>CAWKOI010000033.1:0-54854 GCA_963851115.1 uncultured Actinomycetota bacterium | reverse complement strand
CGACACGACTGGGTTGGGGGCCCCGGCCGGGGGCGCCAGCGCCCCGTCTGCGTCGGCCGGAAGGAGCCTCCCGAGGTTCGGGTCGATCGTGACCATGTCCTGGCCGACCATGCGGGCCGGCTGACAGGCGATCATCCGGTCGCGCTCGAACCCGAAGACGGCCGAGCTCGTAGCCCCGCCACCAGCCGGGAACATGACCGCGGTCATCATGTACGCGTTCTGGGCCGGCCAGACGGCCATCTTCGGATAGTCGTTGAGCTTGTTTGCGCTGACCTCGAACTGGTAGCCGCGCGACTTCCCCGTCGGAATCAGACGTGCTGGAGACCGCGATGCACTGGTAGAACGGCCCGTTCGGGAAGTTTGGAAGTAGCCGGCTTGGCGTCGGCGTACGTCCGCGTCGTTCCGTGTCTTTCCGTCAGGGGGTTGGCGGAAGCCCACAGCGGTCGCGGAAGGCGACCGATGGTTGTCGGATGCCCTGAAGGTCCGTCCTGACTTGTGGATTGGCGTCCAGATATGTCTGTACCTGCGCGCTGATCTGATCCTTGGGCTGGCCTTTGAGGCTCGTGAAGAAATCGTTCACGTTCGGGTGGGTGGCCAGGTAGTTCGACGTGTCGAACGTGACGCCTGACATCACGCGCGCCAGTTCGGCGGCCGTGCACGGCGGCGGAACTGGCGGTGGCCCCGGTGGAGGCAGCGGCTGGGCCGTCGCGATCGCGGCGGCGCCGAAAAGCATTACACCGGCGAATGCGCCGGCGCCGATCACTCCCTTTACCGCGCGGCGCGCGGGGCGTGCTGAGGGCAACATGTTGGCTCCTTCATCGTGTGGTTGTCGGGTCATGGTGTACTCGCTCAACGTCGTGGTCCGCCCGGTCGACCGATATCGATGCCCCCGCCGCCTCCACCGGGACGGCCCGGATCCCAACCGATGTCGACATCCCAGTCGTCGGTGCCGCAATACCAGTCGTTCTCGCACGGGTAGGGGACGACCGGAGTCGCGGCCCTTGGCACCCCGTCCGCACCGCGGACCGTGCCCTGCGCACATACGGTGGCTCCAGCCGCGTAGTTGCAATCGGCCCTCGCCGGGGCCGCCGTGACGACGATCCCGATGGGGGCGGCCGCCGTCAATGCCAATCCCAAAATCAGGCAGCGCTGTCTGAATCTCACGGCTGCTCCCTCTCTCCAGTTTGGAAGGGCTCAGGGCCCCTACGCCGGAGCATAAGTCTGCTGACCTCGGCGAGTCTGCCGATTCACTTTTTGGAGGCCTTTTTTCCTTGGTTTGTCCGGACACATTTCTAAGTACTTGAAAAGCGGGCAAACAATTTTGCTCCACTACGGTAACTACCGGCGCCACCTTTTCGCGATGCGGATAAATCCCGCTTCGCGTTCCGCATCAAACGGCCATGACCTTGAACACGCCGGTGTACGGTGCGCTGCATAAGGTTTCGAGAAAAGGGGCCGCCATGGCGACAACCGATCATGACTGGACAAAACCGGCCGCGATGGCCATCCCCCCAGAGGGTTATCACGAGCTCGAGCGTGGGCGCTACGGCGCGATTTACCCCCGGACACCAGCCTGTTACGGCTTCTCGATCATCGCGAAAGTGAAAGAAGGCCGCGAGGAGGCGGTACGGGCCTACGGCAAACAGATCGAGGAGGCCATAGCCGGGAGTCCGGACGTTCTCGCGCCGCTTCGGCTGCACTATCTGCGCTGGGTGTTGTTCGATGTCGGGTCCGGATTGCACTTTCAGTACCAAGGCATTTTCGACACCGATTTCGACAAGTACACCGAGGATGCGGTCGCCCTGTTCAGCGCAACCGGCATCACGACGGTATTCACCAATCTCGAGGGGTTCCCGGAAGACTGGAAGGAAAATCCCGAGGCGTTCGTGAAGTTCGTCCGCGAGCACCACTATCCCAGCTTCCTGGAGTACGGCGAATATCCGTTCGTGACCGCCGATGAGATCAAGAAGGCGCTGCGGCTGAAGGCCGCCTTCTCAACGATGCTGGATCAGATGCAATGAGTCGTCCCGAGGTGTGCGGCGATGCTTGAGCTCGACGACATTCAACACATCCTGTTGACGCGCACGCCCTCGATGACCGGGCGCTACGAGTTCCTGTCTTTCGACTCTCCGGCGGGCGGACGTGCCTGGCTGTCGGAGCTGACCGACGTCGTCGAATCCGCGGCGTCAGTGCGGGAATCGATGGATGAGACCAAGCGCTGGGTCACGCTGGGGTTCACGTGGAATGGGCTTCGCGCGCTCGGCGTGCCCGAGGATTCACTGGCGACTTTTCCCGACGCGTTCCGCGAGGGCATGGCCGCCCGCGCCGACATTCTCGGAGACACCGGACGCAACCACCCGGACAACTGGGAGGGAGGATTGGCCGGCGACGACTTGCATGCTATCGCGATCTTGTTCGCGCGCGACGATGCCGAACACGCCCGGGCGACCTCTGTGCACGACGAATTGGTCGCCCGGTGCGACGGTGTGCGCCGGCTGTCGTATCTGGATCTGAACGCGACGCCGCCGTTCAACTTCGCGCACGATCACTTCGGGTTCCGGGATCGGCTGTCGCAGCCGGTGATCGAGGGATCGGGCGAGGAACCGACGCCTGGCTCGGGCGCGGCGCTGAAGCCGGGCGAGTTTCTCCTGGGCTATCCGGATGAGTGGGGTCCGACAGCGAATCTGCCGCAGCCGGAAGTGTTGTCTCGCAATGGAACGTACGCGGCATATCGACGACTGCAGGAGCATGTGGCGCTGTTTCGTGACTACCTGCGCGAGAATGCGGAGACGACCGGATGAGGAGGAGCTGCTGGCCGCGAAGTTCATGGGCCGCTGGCGCAGCGGCGCCCCACTCGTGCTCGCACCGGAGCGCGACGACCCGGAGCTTGGCGCTGATCCCATGCGCAACAACGACTACAACTACAAAGAGATGGATCCGCACGGGTATGCTTGTCCGCTCGGGTCACATGCACGACGTCTCAACCCGCGGGACACCGCCCACAACATGAACCGCCGCAGAATGATCCGACGCGGCGCCACTTATGGACCCGCGCTTCCGGATGGCGCTCCAGACGACGGGGTGGATCGCGGCATCGCCGCCTTCATCATCTGCGCAGACCTGGTTCGGCAGTTCGAGTTCGCTCAGAACGTGTGGATCAACGACCGTGCGTTCCACGAGCTCGGCAACGAACACGACCCGATCTGCGGAACTCAAGACGGCACACTGGACTTCACGGTCCCCAAGAGGCCGATTCGCAAGGTTCACAAGGGCCTGCCTGCGTTCACCACCCTGACGGGTGGAGCCTACTTCTTCATGCCCGGCATCAACGCCATGCGGTATCTCGCGACGCTGGGCACCTAAGGAACAATCATGAGCACCCTGCCGCGACCACGCACATACAACCAGAGCCACACTCCGCGACCGCATTCCGGCGGGCGACGTATCAGCATCTACTGGACGTGGAGCTACCCGTGGGAAGCCCAACGCGATCCAGCCATCATCGAGAACCGCTTCTCCACGATTACCGAGGTTCGCAACGTGCTGTGGCCCTCGTACGAGACGCCGGAGTACGACGCGGCGAACTTCCTGCAGGGCATCGCAGGCACACTCGAGCTGTTCCACCGGTCGGCCCTGGCGTTCCAAGAGCTCGCCGAGGAGGCCACCGGACACCCGGTCGCGGTCTTCCAGCGCATCGACCAGGCCGGCTACAAGCTGCCGATCGACGAACGGATCCTGGCCGACACCGACACGCTCATGGTGTTCGGGCTCGACCATCTGCTCTCCGAACAGGAGGCCGCACCCGAGGAGATCGCCGCGATCACCGAGTGGCTGCAGGCGGGAAGGCACCTGCCTGCTTCTGGCACCCCATCACGATGTGGGGTTCACCGACGACTTCGACCAGCGCCAGGTCGAGTACGTACACCACGGCGACCGACTCGTGCCCGCGCCAGCAACGTTTCAGCCAGTACACCCGCTCACTGATGACGGCGCTCGACGTGCCCGTGCACAACATCTGGGGGCTGCGGCCCGCCGTCGTCGAAGGCACCAAGGAAATCGCACCACTCAATGCCATTCGCGACCTCGACACCCCGCGGCTGCTCGACAACGTCACCACGTTCAACTTCCATCCGCACCTGCCGCACTACGAACTCACCGCTCCTGAAAGCGACGCACTACGGGTCCTCGGGAAACAGCGCGTCGACCCGAACAGACCGCATCCGTTCACCGCGGAGGGCAACACCGAGTTCAACGCACTGATCTGGATGCCGCCGAGCGGACAGCGCGCAGGCGACATCGTGCTCATCGACTCGACCCACTTCACCACGCTGTTCGGGGGCACGGACAGCCTGAGGAACCTGTGGCACAACCTCGCCACGATGAAGTAAGCATGACGTGTGGGCAACAGCAGAGCCGTTTTCATCACCGGCGCCGCAGCGGGGATCGGTCGTGCCACCGCGCTGACCTTCGCGCGCAACGGGTTCACCGTCGGCGGCTACGACATCGACGAAGTCGGACTCAAGACGCTCGCCGACGACATCGATCAAATCGGCGGCAGGGCGATCACCGGACACCTCGACGTCACCGACACCGACGAAATGGCGCAGCGGGTGGGCGAATTCGCCAAGGCCGCCGGTGATCGGCTCGACGTGATGGTCAACAACGCCGGGATCCTGCTGGCCGGCCGCTTCGAGGACCTCGACGCCCGCGCCCATCTCAAGGAGATCGACATCAACGCCAAGGGTGTCGTCAACGGCCTGCACGCCGCATTCCCCTACCTGCGCGAGACGCCCGAACTCCGTCGTCGTCAATCTCGCCTCCGCGTCGGCGATCTACGGTCAGGCCGAGCTCGCCAACTACAGCGCGACCAAATTCTTCGTCCGCGGCATCACCGAGGCGCTCGACATCGAATGGAACCGCTACGGCATCCGCGTGATCGCGATGTGGCCGCTCTATGTGCAGACCGCGATGACCGACCACATCAAGACCGGCACAACGGAATCGCTCGGCATCCGCCTGACCGCTCAGGACGTCGCCGACGCGATCGTGAAAGCGACCGAACCGTCGTGGCTGCGCCGCGCCATCCACCAGGTGCACTTCCCGGTCGGCTCGCAGACCAAGGTCATGGCGGCCGGCTCCCGGTTCTCCCCCGCGTGGCTGACCCGGCTGGTCAACAAGCGGCTGGCACACTCCTGAGATGTTCAAGCTGACCGTCGAGGACGTATTCGTCATCCGCAACCGCGGCGTCGTCGCCACCGGCCGAGTCGAAAGCGGCACCCTGCGCGTCGGCGACACCGTGAGCATCAACGGCGGTCCCGGTGTGCAGGTCGACGCGATCGAGGTCTTCCGCAAGTCGATCGACCAGGCGAACGCCGGCGACAACATCGGCGTGCTGTTCAAGGGCATCGACAAGAGCCAGATCGACCGGGGAGCCGTGCTCACGTCGTCGGGCGAAGCGCCTCCCATCGAAGGCACGAACGTCATCGTGTGACGTTCGGTTCGCGCTGAGCACAACCGGCGACCCGCGAGCCGCTCGGCATACGGTCCGGCCATGAACGAGGACTGGCTCGCCGTCATCGTCGGCCTGTGCCCTGCTCGCCCTCGTCTCGTCGGCGCCATCCCGGGCAGCGTGATCCCGTGACCGAGCAGACCACCGAAACACGCAGCACACCGACAGGAGCACCGCTCGGTCGGGCATCGGATATCGCCGTCGCCGGTGTGCTCGTCGTCCTCGCGCTGGGCGCCGCCACCCGCTTCCTGGAGCAGCAGGTGCCGCAGTGGGCGGACGGCACCCCGTTCGAGCAAGTCGCCAAGTCGATCGAATTCCCGGTCTACGCCATCGCTTTGGGTCTGCTCGGCAACTTCGTGCTGTCCAAGCTCGCGCTGCGCGACGCGTTGTCGCCGGGCTTCCGCACCGAGTTCTTCATCAAGACCGGCCTGGTGCTGCTCGGCGCGTCGATCAACCTCAAGGTGCTCGTCACCGCGGCGGGCCCGCGATCATCCAGGCGCTGCTGTTGATCACCATCGTCTTCGGCTTCACCTGGTGGCTCGGCGGACAGCTGGGCATCGAGGACAAGCTGCGGGCCCTGCTCGCCTCGGCCGTGTCGATCTGCGGCGTCAGCGCGGCCATCGCGGCCGCCGGTGCCGTGCAGGCCAAACGCGAACAGCTGGCCTACGCCGCCTCTCTGGTGATCATCTTCGCGCTGCCGTCGATCTTCCTGCTGCCGTGGCTGGCGGGCCTGCTCGGGCTGCTCCGACGCCGTCGCCGGCGCCTGGATCGGCGGCAACATCGACACCACCGCCGCCGTCGCCGCGGCCGGCGCGATCGCCGGCGAGGACGCGCTGCAGATCGCCACCATCGTCAAGACCACCCAGAACGCGCTGATCGGCGTCGTCGCGATCGCGCTGACCGCCTACTTCGCGCTGAAGGTCGAGCGCAAGTCGCGACAAGGCCGACGCCCGCCCGACCTTCGGGCAGTTCTGGGAGCGCTTCCCCAAGTTCGTGCTCGGCTTCATCGCCGCGTCGATCATCGGCACGCTGTACCTGCAGTGGGGCGGACGACAAGGCCGACCATCACCACCGTCAATGACCTGCGCACCTGGTTCCTGATCTTCGCGTTCGTCGCGATCGGGCTCGAGTTCTCGCTGAAGGGTCTGCGCGAGGCGGGCTGGCGGCCGATCGCGGTGTTCGCCTCGGCGACCGTCGTCAACATCGTCGTCGCGCTCGGCCTCGCCGCTCGTGTTGTTCGGCAGCTTCGAGGTCAGTTAGCGGTTACGCTCGGCCGCGTGCGCCACGACGTGGTCCCGGCGACAGTTTCCTCGCGATGACGCGCCGGGCGCGGCGCTGCGTCGCCGCGCTGCGGGTCCGAGAAGCCCGGCGACCGTCGCCGAGGACGGCTCGGTCACCGTCAAGCACGTATTCGGCGAAACCAAGATCCCGGCGCCGCCCAACCGGGTGGTGAGCGCGGGCCTCACCGAGCAGGACGACCTGCTGGCCCTCGGCGTCGTGCCCGATCGCGGTCACCGACTGGTTCGGCGGCGAGCCGTTCGGCGTGTGGCCGTGGGCGCAGCCCCGACTCGGCGGCGCGCAGCCGGTCGGTGCTCAGCCTCGCCGACGGCATCCAGGTCGATCAGATCGCGGCGCTGAAGCCCGACCTGATCGTCGCCACCAACGCCGGCCTCGACCAGGACACCTACGACGGCTGTCGGCCATCGCGCCGACGATCGCGCAGTCCGGCCAGGACGCGTTCTTCGAGCCGTGGAAGGACCAGGCCGCCACCATCGGGCAGGCCGTGTTCAAGCACGACGACATGCAGAAGCTGATCGCCGGCGTCGACGAGAAGTTCACCACCGCGGGCACGAACAACCCGCAGTTCGCCGGCAAGAAGGTGCTGCTGCTGCAAGGCACGCTGGGCCGAGGACAGCGTGCAAGTGATCGACGCCCGGCTGGCGCACCGATTTCCTCACTCAGATGGGCTTTACCGTCGTCGACCGGCGAGGCGCTGATCCCGCGGACCAGATGGCCGACGTGCTCGACGCCGCCGACGTGCTGATCTGGACCACCGAGAGCGACGAGGAACAGGCCGCGCTGCTGGCCGACCCCACCGTCGCGAGCCTGAAGGCCACGACCGCAGAAGCGCAACGTCTTCACGGGCAAGGAGCTCGCAGGCGCGATCGCGTTCGCCTCGACGCTGTCCTACCCGTGGTCGCCGACCAGCTGCCGCAGAGCTCGCGACGGCGCTGGCCTGACGTAATGTGCCGGTGACCGACCAGACCGCCGACCCCGACCCGCACGTCTCGTTCGCCCGCGTGGGCTCGGCCTACTATCCGATCGCTCGTCGCGGTCTTCACCGGGCTGGTGATCATCTCCAATGTGACCGCCACCAAGGGCGTCGCGTTCGGGCCGATCATCGGCGACTGGTCACTCATCACCGACGGCGGGTTCATCGTCTTCCCGCTGACCTACGTGATCGGCGACGTGCTGTCCGAGGTGTACGGCTTCGAGGCCGCCCGGCGCGCCATCTTCATCGGCTTCGTCGATGGAGGCCTTGCGGCGCTCACCTTCTGGTTGACGACCTACCTGCCCGCCGCGGACTTCTACACCAACCAGGCAGCACTTCGAGAACCGTCGTGAACCCTTCACCAGCTGATCATCGCCGGGCTCGCCGGCTTCATCGTCGGGCAGACGCTCAACGCCTGGGTCGTTGGTGCGGATCAAGGAGCGCACCGAGGAGAAGCACCTGTGGGCCCGGCTGATCGGGTCGACGGTCGTCGGGAGTTCGCCGACACCATGGTGTTCTGCGCCATCGCCGCCGGGTCGATCGGCATCACCACTTTGCGCGACTTCGTCACCTACGTGGCGCTGGGCTGGGTGTACAAGACCGCCGTCGAGGTCGTCGTGCTGCCGGTCACCTACCGCGTGATCGCGTTCATCAAGCGCCGCGAACCGACATATCAGCCGGCGCCGTCTGAGGCTTCGATAAGGGCTCCTCTGGCAAGGCTCAGCAGAGCTTGCGAAGCGATTTCGATTGCTACTCGGCGGGTAGGTTCGGGACATGAGCGTGACAGCGGATTTGATGGACGCGACCGGAGCATCCGGGCACCAGTGCCACGATTACGGGGACCAGGCGCTGCTGCTTGAGTTCGACAGCACGGCCGAAGTACTGGCGTGGACCGATGCCGTGCGGGAGGCCGACCTGCTCGGCGTGCTGGACATCGTTCCCGCGTCGCGCACGATGCTGATCAAGCTGGCCGGGCCCGCGTTACCAGGCGCCTACCCGGCAGCGGCTGGCCGAGCTGCAGGTAGCACCCGATGCGCTTGTCGGAGCCGACCGCCCCGGCCGACGGCCGCGCCGATGTCGTCATCGATGTGGTCTACGACGGTGAGGATCTCGACGAGGTGGCCCGGCTCACCGGGCTGAGCCCGACAGGTGGTCGAGGCGCACACCGGCAGCGCTGTGGCGGGTCGGATTCGGTGGATTCGCACCGGGTTTCGCGTACCTGGTCGGCGGAGACTCGCGGCTCGAGGTCCCGCGGCGCTCCGAGCCGCGCACCAAGGTGCCCGCCGGGTCCGTCGGGCTGGCCGGCGAATTCAGCGGCATCTACCCGCGGGAATCGCCCGGCGGCTGGCAGTTGATCGGCCGCACCGCCGCCGAGCTGTGGGACGTCGACCGTGACAACCCGGCGCTGCTGATGCCGGGCATGTGGGTCCAGTTCCGGGCGGTCGCAATCATGAGCGGCACGACGCTGGAGGTCCTGCGCACCGGGCCGCTGGCACTGATCGAGGACCTCGGCAGGCCGGGCATGGCCCACATGGGGGTCACCCGCTCGGGTGCCGCCGACCGCCGGTCGCACACGTTGGCCAACCGGCTGGTGGCCAACCCCGGCGACCGCGCCACCGTCGAGGTGACGTTCGGCGGGTTCACCGCGCGGGTGCGCGGCGGCGACGTGGCGATCGCGGTGACCGGCGCCGACACCGATCCGGCCGTCAACGGGAAGTCCCGTTCGGCACCAACAGCATTCACTACGCCCGCGACGGCGAGGTGATCTCGCTGGGGGCGCCGCACTCGGGGCTGCGATCTATCTGGCGGTGCGCGGCGGGATCGACGTCGCCCCTGTGCTCGGCTCCAGCGCTCTCGACGTGATGTCGGCGATCGGGCCGCTGCCCCTGCAGCCGGGCGATGTGTTGCCGGTCGGCGAGCACACCGACGAGTTCCCGGAACTGGACCAAGCGCCGGTGGCCGCCATCGAGGACGACGTGCTCGAGCTGATGGTCGTGCCCGGTCCGCGCGACGACTGGTTCGTCGACCCCGACGTGTTGATCCGCACGAACTGGCAGGTCACCAACCGCAGCGACCGGGTCGGCATGCGACTGGTCGGCATGCCGCTGGAGTACCGCTGGCCGGACCGGCAACTGCCCAGCGAGGGCGCGACTCGCGGCGCAATTCAGGTGCCGCCGAACGGTTTTCCGGTGATCCTCGGCCCCGATCATCCGGTCACCGGCGGCTACCCGGTGATCGGCGTGGTGACCGACGACGATATCGACAAGATCGCCCAGGCCCGACCCGGGCCAGACCGTGCGGCTGCACTGGTCGCGTCCGCGACGCCCGTTCCGACGGCTGGATCAGACGTCCGAAGCTCGAAGGATCCGTCAACTCAGCGGCAGTGCACGTCGCCGAACGGCCGTGGGCATCGCCTGGTAGAACGGGAGTGTGCACCCCAGGTCCACACCGCCCGCCTGGTCCACACCTCCGATCTCGACAACGAGACCCGCGAGGATGCCCGCCGGATGGTCATCGAGGCCTTCGGTGGGGACTTCACCGACGCCGACTGGGAGCACGCGCTCGGCGGCATGCACGCCATGATCTCCCACCACGGCGCACTGATCGCGCACGCCGCGGTCGTCCAGCGCCGTCTGCTGTACCGCAACACCGCGCTGCGCTGCGGCTACGTCGAAGGCGTCGCGGTGCGCGAGGACTGGCGCGGTCAGGGGCTCGCGGGTGTGGTGATGGATGCCGCGGAGCAGGTGTTGCGCGGCGCCTATCAACTCGGCGCACTGAGCGCGTCGGAGGCGGGCCGCCGCATCTACACCTCCCGCGGCTGGTTGCCGTGGCAGGGGCCGACGTCGGTGCTGGCCCCGGCCGGGCTGACCCGCACGCCCGACGACGACAACGGATTGTTCGTGCTGCCGGTCGACCTGCCGAGAACAGTCGATGCTGGATACCACCGCCGAGATCACCTGCGATTGGCGCGACGGCGACGTCTGGTGATCGGCGTACGTTTGGTGAGGTGACCACGCCTCAATCTCGTCAGGCCTTTCAGCCGAGCCCCGAAACCTTCGACAAGCTCTATCGCGGCGAACCCACCTTCGAGGGTGCCCCGGCGCCCACCGGCATTCCGTGGGACGTTCATCAGGCACAGCCCCGACTGATGGAACTCGAAGCGCTGGGCGGCATTTCGGGTGAGGTTCTCGACATCGGCTGCGGCCTCGGCGACAACGCGATCTACCTTGCGTCGCGCGGGTATTCGGTGACCGCACTGGACGGCTCGCCCGCCGCGGTCGAGGAAGCGCGACGTCGCGCCGCCGACGCGGGGTCCTGAACTCTCGGCTCGGTGACGTTCGAGGTCGCCGATGCCACCAACCTGACCGGATATGACGGCCGGTTCGACACGGTCATCGACAGCGCCCTGTATCACTGCCTCGACGAGGACGGCCGGCACGCCTACATCGCGGGCCTCTATCGCGCGACGCGGCCCGGTGCGCGGCTGCACCTGTCGTGCTTCTCCGACGGCAACGTCAACGGCGTCATCGCGCCGATGGGCGCAATGCCGGAGTCCAACCTTCGCGACACCCTGACGGCCAACGGCTGGCGCATCGACTTCCTCGGCCCCACCACGTATCTGGGCAACGCCGTCGGCTTCTAACGCGGCGACGACGAGTTCCCGAAAGTGATGGCCGAGCAGATGCCGCCGGAAGCGCTGGAACAGATGCGCGCGGTGGCCGAGCGGTTCACCAAGATCGCCGAACTGCTCGACGACGACCGGGTATACCTGCCGTTCACGGTCGTGCACGCGCACCGCGTCGATTAACCGCCGACCTCACATCGGCCCCGCCGCTTGGTGAGCGGAAGTTCACGGCGGGGTTATCGCGGGCACTTTCGGGCAATAAAGCCTTCCTAGCGTTGGCGCCATGTCGCATCGCATCACCGACTGGGATCCCGAAGACACCGTCGCCTGGGAGGCCGGCAAGCGAGTAACGCTCGCGGTGTTCGCCGGCAATGATCCTGGCCGCGGGACTCCTGGTGGCCATCGGCAGTCGACTTGACGATCGCAGCGCCGGCGCCGCGACACGCCGCGACGATGACCGGTATCGTGGTCGGCGATATTCATCGCGCTGTTCCGCGCATGCTCTCCGGTATCGGCAACGGCTCGGTGTACAAGATGATCCCGTCGATCTTCGACGCCCGCAGTCGCTCGCTTGACGTCAGCGAGGCGGAGCGTGCGCACTGGTCGCGCGCCATGTCGGGGGCGCTGATCGGTTTCGCCGGCGCGGTCGGAGCGCTCGGCGGGGTGGGCATCAACCTGGCGTTGCGCCAGTCCTATCTGAGCAGCGGATCGGCGACGTCGGCGTTCTGGATCTTCCTGGCGTTCTACGTGCTGGCATCCGCGGTGACCTGGGTGATGTATGTGCGGCGGCCGGTGTCGACCGACGCGAGCACGGCCACTGCAGAGCGACACGCTCGGCAATGGCCGGGTAATCGCTTGGAAACATGAGCTGAATACACATGGGACATGAGTGAGCCCGACTGGGCACCGCTCACCGGATTTCGGGTGGCGGTGACCTCCGCCCGACGCGCCGACGAACTGAGCGCGCTGTTGCAACGCCGCGGCGCCACCGTGACCAGCGCGGCGGCGATCACCATGGTGCCGCTGCCCGATGACGACGAGTTGCGCGCGCACACCGAGGCGCTGATCGACGTGCCGCCCGACATTGTGATCGCCACCACTGGCATCGGATTCCGCGGCTGGGTCGCGGCCGCCGACGGATGGGGGCTGGCCAACGACCTGATCATCGCTTTGGGCAAGGCGCGCATCGTCTCGCGCGGGCCGAAGGCGACGGGCGCGCTGCGCGCGGCGGGGCTGCCGGAGGAATGGTCGCCGGAGTCCGAGTCGTCGCGCGAGCTGCTGCACTATCTGCGTCGAGGGCGGCATCGCCGGCCAACGCATCGCCGTCCAACTGCACGGCGCGACGGATGACTGGGATCCGTTCCCGGAGTTCCTCGATGAGCTGCGGGCGGCCGGCGCCGAAGTGGTGCCGATCCGGGTGTACCGCTGGCATCCTGCGCCGCGCAACGGCGACTTCGACCAACTGGTGGCGGGCATCGCGGAGGAGAAGTTCGACGCGGTGAGTTTCACGTCGGCGCCCGCGGTCGCGTCGGTGCTGATGCGCGCAACCGAGATGGGCATCGAGGACCTGGTGCTCTCGGCGCTGCGCACCTCAGTGCATGCGATGTGCGTGGGCCCTGTAACTGCGCGGCCGTTGGTGCGGCTCGGGGTGCCGACGTCGGCGCCGGAACGAATGCGGTTGGGCGCGTTGGCCCGCCACATCACCGACGAGCTACCGCTGCTGCAGGCACGCACCGTGCGGGTGGCGGGTCATGTGCTGGAGATCCGCGGCACCTGCGTGCTGGTCGACGGCGTGGTCAAGGCGCTGTCGCCGGCCGGGATGGCGACGATCCGCGCGCTGGCGCATCATCCCGGTACGGTGGTCTCCCGCGGCGATCTGCTCGGCGCGCTGCCGGGCAGCGGCACCGACACCCACGCGGTGGAGACCGCGGTACTGCGGCTTCGAACAGCGTTGGGCGACAAGAACATTGTGTCGACGGTGGTGAAGCGCGGCTACCGGCTCGCCGTCGACGAGGATTTGGCACACGCGTCTGATGAGTTCGCTGCTCGCTCGGTGGCACACGGCACCCGCAAGCAGCGCGGCGTGGCGATGGTCGGCGATCTCGCACAGCAGGTGTCGTCGGTTCTGGGACAGCAAGTGCACGTCGCGTTCGTCGACGTGCTCGGCCCGACGCCATCCGAGGTGCTGGCGTCGCTCGACGAGCCCGCGGTGGTGGTGCCGGCGTTCCTGTCTCGGGGATATCACGTCAGCAGCGACATTCCCGCGCACGTCGCCGCCAGCGGGCATCCCGACGTCACGGTCACCGAGGCCCTGGGCCCCGGCCCGCAGCTGGTACGGGTGCTGGCGGACCGGCTCATCGAATCCGGTTGGCGCCGCGATGATTCGGTGATCCTGGCCGCGGCGGGCACGTCGGATCCGTCGGCGCAACGCGACTTGCACATGATGGCCACCTGGCTGTCGGCGACCACCGGCTCGCGCGTGGAGTTGGCGTTCGCCGCCACCGGTACGCCGCGGGTGGCCGACGCGGTGGCCGCGCTGCGGCGGCGTGGCGCGCGACGGGTGGTGGTGGCGTCATACCTGTTGTCGGAGGGCCTGTTTCAGGACCGGCTGCGGGCCAGCGGCGCCGACGTGGTGACCGAACCGCTGGGCCTGCACGCCGGCCTGGTGCGGCTGATCGCGAACCGGTTCCGCCGCGCCCGGATGCCGCTGGCGGCTTGAGTTCGCGCGAGCAGACGCAGAAGTGTCCCGAAACTTCGGCGTGTCGGGGGCCTTTGCGTCTGCTCGCGCTGAAAGTTAGGCGCCGACTTCGACGTGGCCGTCGGCGGTGATGCGCGTCGCGTACACCGGCAACGCCTGGCCGGGGTCGTCGAGGCAGCTGCCGTCGTCTAGGGCGAAGGCCTGCTTCTTGATCGGCGACTGAACGGTCGCCCGACCACCGCGGTCGCCGACGATCCCGCGCGACATCACCGCCGCCCCCGAGAACGGGTCGATGTTGCCGACCGCGTGCAAGGAGCCGTCGTCCAGCCGGAACAACGCCACCTGCGTCCCGTCGGCCAACAGCACGCCCACCCCGCGGCACGGAATCAGGAAGTCGTACGCGCACGCGGCCGTCCAAACCTGGATGTCGTTGAGCAGAGTCATGTTTCGACTACCCCCGTACCTTCGGCATACCGATGGGAACTTTGCGACCGGATCGCTCGGTGAACTCAACGGTCGGATCGGCGACGTCGGGCGCGTTGACGAACGACACGAACCGCGACAGCTTGTCCGGGTCCTCGAGCACGCCCTTCCATTCACACGCATAGCCGTCGACGTGGCGGGCAATGGCCTCCTCGAACTCCGCGGCCAACGCCGAGCGAGTCGTTGCAGATGACGTCGCGCAGGTGGTCCAGTCCGCCCTCGAGGCCCTCCACCCACGGCGCGGTGCGCTGCAGCCGGTCGGCGGTGCGGATGTAGAACATCAGGAACCGGTCGATGTAGCGCACCAGCGTCTCGTCGTCCAGATCGCCCGCCAGCAGCTGCGCGTGCTTGGGCGTCATGCCGCCGTTGCCACCGACATAGAGGTTCCAGCCCGTCTCCGTGGCGATGACGCCGACGTCCTTGCTGCGGGCCTCCGCGCATTCGCGGGCGCAGCCCGAGACGCCCATCTTGATCTTGTGCGGCGCGCGCAGTCCGCGGTAGCGCAGCTCCAGGTTGATGGCCATCTGCACCGAATCCTGCTGGCCGTAGCGGCACCAGTCGCTGCCGACACAGCTCTTCACCGTGCGCAGCGCCTTGCCGTACGCGTGGCCCGATTCCATGCCACCGTCGACCAGCCGGCGCCAGATCTCGGGTAGCTGATCCACCCGCGCGCCGAACATGTCGATGCGCTGACCGCCGGTGATCTTGGTGTAAAGGTTGAAATCGCGGGCGATCTCGCCGATCAGGATCAGCTGCTCGGGCGTGATGTCTCCGCCGGGCACCCGCGGCACGATCGAGTAGCTGCCGTTCTTCTGGATGTTGGCCAGGAAGTGGTCGTTGGAGTCCTGCAGCGATGCCTGCTCACCGTCGAGGATGTGCTCGGAGCTGGTGGACGCCAGGATCGACGCGACCGCGGGTTTGCAGATGTCGCAACCCTTTCCGGTGCCGAACCGTTCGATCAACCCCGAGAAGGTCCTGATCGAGGTCGCCGAGATGATCTCGAACAGCTCGGCGCGTGAGTGGCTGAAGTGCTCGCACAACGCCTTCGACTGTTCGACGCCCTCGGCTTCCAGCAGCTGCTTGAGCAGCGGCACGCATGAGCCGCAGGACGTGCCGGCCAGCGTGCACTTCTTCAGTCCCGGAACGTCGGTGCAGCCGCCGGCGATGGCGTCGCACAGATCGCCCTTGGTGACGTTGTTGCACGAGCAGATCTGCGCGGCTGCCGGCAATGCGCCGACACCCAAGCCGCCGCCGTCGGATCCGGCCGGCGAGATCAGCGCCAGCGGGTCACCCGGCAGCTGCTCGCCGACCATCGGGCGCAGCACGCCGTACGACGAGGCGTCGCCAACCAGGATCCCGCCGAGCAGCGTCTTCGCATCGTCGGAAAGCACCAGCTTGGCGTAGGTCTGGTTGACCGCGTCGTTGACGACCACCTCCAGGCAGTCCGGCGTACTGCCGAACGCATCACCGAAGCTGGCCACATCGACGCCGAGCAGCTTGAGCTTGGTCGACATGTCGGCCTCGGGGAACTCCGCGGCACCGCCCAGCAGACGGTCCGCAACGACCTCGGCGCTGGTGTAGCCGGGGGCGACCAGGCCGTAGCAGCGGCCCTCGATCGCGGCCACCTCGCCAACCGCGTAGATGTTGGAATCCCTTGTCGCACAAGACAGATCGGTGAGCACACCGCCGCGCTCGGCGACGTCCAGGCCAGCGGCGCGGGCCAGCTCGTCGCGCGGACGCACCCCCGCGGCGAAGACCACCAGGCCGGCGTCGATGATGTCTCCGTCGGACAGGCACACCCGCACCGACGTGGTGCCGTCGGCGTGCTGCACAGATTCGATCGCGTCGGTGCCGACGCCGACGTGGACCGCGATGCCCAGCTCGCCGATCATCCGGCCCAGCAGCGCGCCGCCGGCCTCGTCCAGCTGCTGGGCCATCAGCCGGGGCGCCATCTCCACGACGTGGGTTTGCAGCCCGAACTGGCGCAGCGCGTTGGCGGCCTCGAGACCCAGCAGGCCGCCACCGATCACCACGCCGGCGGGGGCATGGCCGGCGTCAAGGGCACGCAACGCGTCGGCGCGGATCGCGTCGAGATCGTCGAGGGTGCGGTAGACGTGGCAGGACGAAAGGTCATGTCCAGGCACCGGCGGGACGAACGCGTATGAGCCGGTGGCCAACACCAGTGCGTCGTAATCGACGCGCTCACCGTCGGCGGTCAGCACCGACTTCGCGTCCCGGTCGATCTCGGCGACCCGGCTGCCAAGCCGCAGCTCGACGAGGTCGTCGCCGCGATAGTCGTTGCCCGGCAGGGCGAGCAAATCGCGGTCCCAGTGCTCGGTGTAGCCGGTGAGCCCGACCCTGTCGTAGGCCGCGTCGGCCTCCTCGGCGAGCACGGTCACCCGCCAGCCACCGTCGGCATCCCGGGAACGCAACGCCTCGACGAACCGGTGACCGACCATGCCGTGGCCGACCACCACGACGTTTCTTGCTGACCGCATGCGCAGAGGCTAAGCAGCCGATATTGCCGCAATGTCGCCTCGTGTGAAGCGCCCATCACGGTCTGCTCACCGTCGCCTCTACGCAGGTGTGAGCCGGGGCGACGCGTTCACTTTCGGCGAACGCGCAGCTGGAACATGAGCGTCTTCGACTCAAGTTATATCGGTAGCGAGCCGGTGTGGTGCCGGCCACGAACGAAGGAGATTCAACGATGAGCACACTGACGTTGTGGGCGCGGCCCACCTGGGAGATCGACCGCTGGGTAAAGGAGGGCGTGGTTCAACGGCTTCACCCCGGCCGCCGAGATCGTCAAGGACGGCGAGGACGCGGTGGTCCGCCTCGAGCTGCCCGGCGTTGATGTCGCCAAGGATGTCAATGTCGAGGTGGATCGCGGTCATCTGGTGATCCACGGCGAGCGTCGCGACGAACGCGCCGAAGAGAAAGAGGGCCGCACGCTGCGCGAGGTCCGCTACGGGTCCTTCCGCCGGTCGTTCAAGCTGCCGGCGCACGTCACCAGCGAGGCGATCTCCGCGTCGTATGACGCCGGCGTGCTCACCGTGCGGGTTGCCGGTGCGCACAAGGGCGCCGAGGCGCAGCGCATCGCCATCGAGAGCAAGTAACAATCACGACACCGGATCCGGTGGGGCCCTGTGGTTCCACCGGATCGTCGTATCAGGCCAGGGAGGCCAGCACCTCTGACGTGTAGAACTCGCCGATGACCCGGCCGCCGGGTGGCGGTCCGTCGATCGATACCCAGGCGCCCGTGGCCCCCGGCATCATGGCGTCCTGGATGCTCACCGTCGCCGACCCAACTCCATCGGTGAAGAGTTCGGCGCCGGCGACGCCGGGGTCGCCGACCGCGCAGGTTCGGTCGGCCGCCCGGGGCACCTGGATCAGCCTCACTGTGTAGCGAGTGTTGGGCGCCGCGGTCGCAAGACGCACGTCCGCGGTAACCCGGTTGGATCCGTTCGTGCCGATGAGCGCATCGCCGCTGCCGAAGCCCGTAGCCGACACCCAGCGGGTCTGCTGGAAGCTGCAGTTCCTGAACTTGCTGGTCAGCGGCACCAATGTGGGGCCGCTCGATGCCGCGGCGACACCGGCCGCGTTAATGGCCACCACGTTCGCGGCCGCGACGAGCACCGCCGCCGCGCTGACAAGGCATTTCGCGTGATACATCGCCCCCAATCCTAATTGACGAAGTCGATAAATGTTCGGCTACGATTCGGTGGGCCCTTGTCGGTTCCACCGGATTCGTCGTATCCGAACTAAGGTCCGACGACTGCCACCAGATACTCGCCGCGGTAGCGCAACGTCCCGTCGTCGGCTTCGTTCGCGTCGTTGACCCAGCCCAGGAACGTCTCGTGTACCAGCTCGTCTCCGAGTTCGGCCCGCGCGGCGATCAGCGGAGGAAAACGCGTCTCCATGAACTCCGCATAGCTCTCGGGCGAGGGTTCGTTCCACTCGACCTCGTGACGCTCGAATTCCGGATCGTCGCCAAGTAGCTCGCGCACGTGATCCTCGGTCCCCCACAGCAGTGGCGACTCGAAGCCTTCGGGCGGTGGAGGCGAGATGCCGCCGAGCCGCCGGAACATCTCGCCGATGTTGCCCTCGGGCGTCCAGCACGCGATCGCGATGCGTCCGCCCGGCCGGCACAGGCGACGCAGTTCGTTCGCCGTCCGCCTGTGGTCCGGAGCGAACATGTGCCCGATGGCCGAGATGACGCGGTCGAAGCTGTTGTCGCCAAACGGCATGGCCTGGGCATCGCCCTCGATCCACTCCACCTCGACGTTCGCGGCCGCGCCGCACTGGCGGGCGATCTGGAGCAGACCCGGTGAGAAGTCGAGGCCCGTGACGCGCGCCCCGCGCTTGGCCGCCGGGATGGTGGCATTGCCGGCACCACAGGCGACGTCGAGCACCTCCATTCCCGGCCCGATGTCTGCCCGCTGCACCAGCACCTCGCCGATGGAGGCCACCTTGTCGGCGACGGACTTGTAGTCGCCCGTTCCCCACATGTCCTCGGTCATGACCATCGCTCCAATATCTCTCTGGCCCTCGCTGCCAGCGCGTACTGCAGGAAGGGGCCGAAGCTGATGCGCGCCACCCCGAGCGGCCCGAAAGACGCCGGGTCGTCCTGGTCGGGCAGCGCGATCGCGTTGATCGGCAGCGGCAGCTCGGAAGCCAAGCGCCGCAACGTATCCGGGTCATGACGTCCGATCGGGTACAGCACGTCGGCGCCGGCCTGAGCCGCTTCGGTCAGCCGCGCGATGGCCCGGTCGACGCGGTCGGATTCGTCGCCGTCCTGGCGGAAAAGCAGGTCTGTACGCGCGTTGACCACCACGTGCACACCCGCGGCGTCCGCGGCCGAGCGCAGCGCGCCGACTAGTTCCGCGTGTTCGCTGGCTGACCGGAGCCGACCACCCTCGCTGTGCACGGTGTCCTCGATGTTGAGCCCGACGCCGCCGGCGTCCAGTAAGCCGTCGACCAGCCGGGTGGGCGCCTGGCCATAACCCGATTCGATGTCGACCGACACAGGCACGTCGACGGCCGCGGTGATCTGTGTGACGCGGGTGAGCAGGTCGTCGAACGTCATGCCCTCGTTATCGGCCTTGCCGATGGAGTCCGCCACCGGATGGCTGCCGATGGTGAGCGCAGAGAACCCCGCATCGACCGCCAGCCTCGCCGACCAGGCGTCCCAAACCGTCGGCAGCACCACCGGGTTTCCGGGTTGGTGCAAAGCCAGCAAGGCATCGGCCCGCTCTTTGAGAACCTGGTTGGACATTGGTCTACCTCCACTTCAACGACGTGATCTGTCTCACCCTGAACAGCATGATGTGGCTAGCATCGGGTGTCGTACTGTGATTGCTGACACCCTTCAGCCCAAGGAGGTCAATTGTCCGCCACTAATGAACTCACCGAGCTGCACCAGCTAATCGGCAGCCTACGACGGTGCGTGACATCGTTGGCGTCGAAATACGGGGACAGCCCCGCCACGCGTCGCATCGTCAACGATGCCGAGCGCATCCTCAACGACATCGACCGGCTCGACATTGACGCCGAGGAGCTGGAGCTCGCCCGTGGCGTGAGCCAACACCATCACGGCGCGGAGAAGATCCCGATCCCGGACACCCCGTACGACGCCGCCTTCTGGGGCGATGAGGACGACCGAGGAGTCGCCGGCTAGCGCCGCGGCTGTCTGATCGGGACCTAACCACACCGAAAGGGAACCGTGAGCGCACCCACCGCCGACCGCAAGGCGACCGGCGTCTTCTCGCCGAGCCGTGCCCAGATACCGCAGCGCACCCTGCGCACCGACCGGTGGTGGGTGCCAACGGTACTCACCAACCTCGGGTTCGCCGCGTTCGTCATCTATGCGACCATCCGCTCGTTCTTGGGCACAGCCTACTGGGTCGAGGACTACCACTACCTGACGCCGTTCTATTCGCCGTGCATCAGCACGGGCTGCATCCCCGAGGCCAGCCACTTCGGACAATTCCTGCCCGACGTGTGGTGGCTGCCCTACGCCGCTCTTTCATTGCCGTTCCTGCTGGGCTTCCGGCTGACCTGCTACTACTACCGCAAGGCCTATTACCGATCGGTCTGGCAGTCACCACCGGCGTGCGCTGTGGCCGAACCACATTCGGCATACACCGGTGAGACCCGGCTCCCGCTGATCGTCCAGAACTCTCATCGCTACTTCTTCTACGCGGCCTTGATCATCTCGATCATCAACACCTATGACGCCATCCTCGCGTTCCACTCACCGTCCGGCTTCGGATTCGGCTTGGGCAACGTCATTCTGGTGGGCAACGTGACCCTATTGTGGGTGTACACGGTATCGTGCCACTCGTGCCGCCACATCACCGGTGGCCGGTTGAAGCATTTCTCGAAACACCCAGTCCGCTACTGGATTTGGACGCAGATCAGCAAGCTGAACACTCGGCACATGCAGTACGCGTGGATCACGCTGGGTACACTCATGGTCACCGACTTCTACATCATGCTGGTCGCCAGTGGCACCATCTCTGATCTCAGATTCATTGGCTGACAACGGTTATTCGTCTAATTATCACCGAATAGTGAGGGTTTATGGCTGAGGTCGAGCGGCACCAATACGACGTGGTCGTGATCGGTGCCGGCGGCGCGGGTTTGCGCGCGGTCATCGAGGCGCGTGAACGCGGTCTGCGGGTGGCGGTGGTCTGTAAGTCGTTGTTCGGCAAGGCCCACACCGTGATGGCTGAGGGTGGCTGCGCCGCCGCGATGGGCAACACGAACCCGAAGGACAACTGGCAGACGCACTTCAAAGACACCATGCGCGGTGGGAAGTTTCTGAACAACTGGCGCATGGCCGAGCTGCATGCACTCGAAGCCCCCGACCGCGTGTGGGAGCTGGAATCGTATGGGGCGCTGTTCGACCGCACCAAGGACGGGCGTATCAGCCAGCGCAACTTCGGCGGGCATACCTATCCCCGGCTGGCGCACGTCGGCGACCGCACCGGCCTGGAGATCATTCGCACCCTGCAGCAGAAGATTGTCTCGCTGCAGCAGGAGGACAAGGCCGAGCTCGGTGATTACGAGGCCCGGATCAAGGTGTTCCACGAATGCACCATCACCGACCTGATCAAGGACGGCGACCGCATCGCCGGTGCGTTCGGCTACTGGCGCGAAACGGGCAGTTTCATCCTGTTCGAGGCGCCCGCCGTGGTGATGGCCACCGGCGGCATCGGCAAGTCGTACAAGGTGACATCGAATTCGTGGGAGTACACCGGCGACGGGCATGCACTCGCGCTGCGGGCCGGCGCGACGCTGATCAACATGGAGTTCGTCCAGTTCCACCCGACCGGCATGGTGTGGCCGCCCAGCGTGAAGGGCATCTTGGTCACCGAGGGTGTGCGCGGCGACGGCGGGGTGCTGAAGAATTCCGATGGCAAGCGGTTCATGTTCGATTACATCCCGCCGGTGTTCAAGGGCCAGTACGCCGAATCGATCGACGAAGCCGACCAGTGGCTCAAGGACAACGACTCGGCGCGCCGCACGCCAGATCTGCTGCCCCGCGACGAGGTGGCCCGCGCAATCAACTCCGAGGTCAAGGCCGGCCGTAACTCGCCGCACGGCGGCGTCTTCCTCGACATCGCGTCGCGGCTGCCCGCCGAGGAGATCAAACGCCGGCTGCCGTCGATGTATCACCAGTTCATGGAGCTGGCCGAGGTCGACATCACCAGGGAGCCGATGGAAGTCGGACCCACCTGCCACTACGTCATGGGCGGCATCGAGGTCGACCCCGACACCGGCGCCGCGCGGACGCCGGGGCTCTTCGCAGCGGGCGAGTGCTCTGGCGGCATGCACGGCTCCAACCGGCTCGGCGGCAACTCGCTGTCGGACCTACTGGTGTTCGGCCGTCGTGCCGGGCTGGGCGCCGCCGACTACGTGCGCGCACTGTCCGAGCGGCCCGCGGTATCGGAGGACGCCGCCAACGCCGCCGCCAAGCTGGCGCTGGCCCCGTTCGAAGGGCCGAGCAACGGTGACGCCCCCGAGAACCCCTACACCCTGCAGCTCGACCTGCAGGACACCATGAACACCCTGGTCGGGATCATCCGAAACGCCGGCGAGGTGTCCGAGGCGTTGGGCAAGCTGAGTGAGCTGCGCGAGCGGTTCAAGAAAATGCAGGTGGAAGGCCATCGGCAGTTCAACCCCGGCTGGCACCTGGCCATCGACCTGCGCAACATGCTGTTGGTCAGCGAGTGTGTGGCCAAGGCCGCGCTGGAGCGCACCGAGAGCCGCGGCGGCCACACCCGCGACGATTACCCGTCGATGGACGCCAACTGGCGCAAGACCCTGCTGGTGTGCCGGGTCGAGGGCGACACGGTCGTCCCCGAGGTCAGCATCTCCCGCGAGAACCAGGCCCCGATGCGCGAGGATCTGCTCGAGTTGATCGACATCGAAGAGCTGGAGAAGTACTTCACCCCTGAAGAACTCGCCAACCACCCGGCAAGGAGAAGCTGATGGGTTATCAAGCGAAGCTGCGGGTGTGGCGCGGTGACGATGGCGGGGGTGGGCTGCAGGACTTCGCCGTCGAGGCCAACGAGGGCGAGGTGGTGCTCGACATCATCCACCGGCTGCAGCAGACGCAGGCCGGTGACCTCGCCGTGCGGTGGAACTGCAAGGCGGGCAAGTGCGGATCGTGCTCGGCGGAGATCAACGGCCGCCCCGGGCTGCTCTGCATGACGCGGATGTCGACGTTCGACGTGAACGAGACCATCACCGTCACACCGCTGCGGGCCTTCCCGGTGATCCGCGACTTGGTCACCGACGTGTCGTTCAACTACGAAAAGGCCAGGGAGATCCCGTCGTTCACGCCGCCGAAGGACCTGCAGCCGGGCGAGTACCGGATGGCACAGGAGGACGTGAGCCGTTCACAGGAGTTCCGCAAGTGCATTGAGTGCTTCCTGTGTCAGAACACCTGCCACGTGGTGCGTGATCACGAGGAGAACACGAAGGCGTTCGCCGGCCCGCGGTACCTGATGCGCATCGCTGAACTCGACATGCATCCGCTGGACACACTCGACCGCCCGGTCTCCGCGCAGCATGAACACGGCCTCGGGCTGTGCAACATCACCAAGTGCTGCACCGAGGTGTGCCCCGAGCACATCAAGATCACTGACAACGCACTGATCCCGATGAAGGAACGCGTGGTCGACCACAAGTACGACCCGGTGGTGTGGCTGGGGAACAAGCTCTTCCGGCGACGGTAGGAGCCGGAACAGACCAGCACTGCAGACGGCGTTGGTGCGGCGCTCTCGCGGGTAGTCTTGTGAACATGCGAGAGCCCCATAGCATCGACGACATTCGCACGGCGATTCGTGAGCTCACCGCCCGCGCCGAACTGGCCCGCAAGGAAGGCCGGCCCGATGATGCAGCCGAGATCGAGCAGCGGATCCAGGGCTACCGCGAAGAACTCGGCGCGCGGCCGTAATTGGTGAACGATCGACGGCTGGGTTAGGCACCCAGCCGTCGAAACGTGCTGCGGTGGAACACAATCGGCGGCACATCTGGATGAACCGTAATGTCGCTGATCCGCAGGATCACAATGGTGTGATCACCGGCGGGGATCAGCTGCTCGATCGAACTCTCCAACCACACGCTGGTGCCTTCGACGAACACCGCACCCGTTTCAGTGGACACCGTCTGCAGACCCGCGAACCGGTCGCCGGTTTTTGCGGCCAGCGTGCGCGCGGCCTCGTCGTGCGACTCGCCAAGGACACTGATGCCCAGGTAGGGCAGATCCTTGAGTTTGGGCCATGTCGCTGACGTGTTCTGTACGCAGAACGACACCAGCGGCGGTTCCAGCGAGACGGGTACGAATGTGGTGGCCGCCAGCCCCACGCGCTTGCCGTCGATCTCTGCGGCGATAGCGATCACGCCGGAAGGGAAATGCCCGAACGCTTCCCGCAGCGTGGTGGGGCTCAGATCGGTGGGGCTCATTGATTCCATCTTCACACGTGTCCGTGAGCTGCGGCCACGTGCGGATTCGCCGAGTCTGCGGCCAGATCGTGAAATCGGACGCAATCGCGATCTGGGCGAGTCTGGGCGAAATTCGATCGGCGTGAGTCGAATCCCTAGTCGGCCCAGCGCTGTCGCTTCCACCTCTGCGGGCAGCGGCGGATGCAGCGGCACCTCGAGACCGTCATAGATGCCGGGCTTCTGGGTGGACAGCCAGTCGATGGCGCCGAGCAGCCGATTGGCCGCGGTCGTATTGCCGCCGTCGGCGCGGCTGCCGCCGGGCACGTCGGCGCGGCTGACGATGGTCAGCTGCGGGTCGCCGTCGACGATCACTCGGTGATCGCCAACCCCTTCGTCGGGTTGCGGCCACTCTGGCGCACAGGACGAATGAATGCGGGTGATGTGGTCGATGACGATTCGCTCGCGTCCGCCGGACCAGCCGATGACCTTGAGCCAGAACGCACCCTGCGTGCCCTTCTCGAACCGACCCATGACGGTATCGACCGAGTCTTCGAGCGGCCGCCGTTCGACTTCCTCGGTGATTTCGTCGATCTCGAGGCCGAGCCCGCGGCCGATGAGCCGTATGTTGCCGCCCCACACCATCGTCGGAATCGACGGCAACAGCAGCATCGGCACGGGCTTCTCGTCCATCGACCCGCCGAATCCGCACGACACCTTGACCGCGTACGGCTGGTTGTAGGAGGAGTAGTCGAAGATCTCCTGGCAGTGAATGGACTTGATCCTGGTGCATAGTCCTGCGGCGATCACCGCGAGCGCGTCGTTGCCCCAGCCAGGGTCGACCCCGCTGACGAGTAGTGCCGCGCCGCCCTCCTCGGCGGCCTGGCTGAGGCGCTCGACCCACTCCGGCGGTGCCGAACGGGGGTCGTAGAGCGAGTACAGCGAGGGCGTCACCACATGCGCGCCGGCGCGCAGGCACTTTTCGATGTCGGCCACGGCATCGTCCGGACGGATGTCGCCGGAGGCCATGTAGGCCACGGCATCGCAGACAGCCAAGGCCGCGTCGACGTCGGTCGTCGCCGCGACCCCGGTCGGCGAGTCCAGCAGCGCGAACGTCGCCGCGTCCTTGCCCTCTTTGTCCGGCGACGACGTGATGACGCCGGACAACTGCAACCCGGGAAAGGCGACCGCCGACCGGATTGCTGTACCCCCCATATTTCCTGTTCCCCACACCGCGACACGAAGCACCTGAACACCCTAACGGGCGCCGAAAGTGAGGAGGCTCACAGATCACATCCGCAAACCGGCACGTTCAGACTGGCGGATTTGGGGCTCCGGCCAACCATTGGGTTGGTTAGCCGGTGGAAATTGCTCAGATGAGCTTTGTGTTGAAGTTACTGGACGGTATAGTTCGGGGCAGTTACTGGTGGGTAACTTATCCGAAGTACCCAACCACAAGTGGCATTCTCGACGAGGAGGAAACGTGAGCCACTACAAGAGCAACGTTCGTGACCAGGTATTCAACCTGTTCGAGGTCTTCGGCGTTGAGAAGGCACTTGGCGAGGGCGAGTACAGCGACCTTGACGTCGACACCGCCCGCGAGATGCTGGGCGAGATGGCCCGGCTGGCCGAGGGCCCGATCGCCGAATCGTTCGCCGAAGGCGACCGCAACCCCCCGACTTTCGATCCCAAGACGTTCTCGGTGACGCTGCCCGAGTCGTTCAAGAAGTCGGTGCGCGCCGTGCAGGACGCCGGCTGGGACCGCGCCGGCCTCGATGAGGCGCTCGGCGGCATGCCGATGCCCAAGGCGCTGATGTGGGCGCTGCACGAGCACATCCTGGGCGCCAACCCCGCCGTGTGGATGTACGGCGGCGGCGCCGGATTCGCCAACATCCTCTACCGCCTGGGCACCGAAGAGCAGAAGAAGTGGGCCGTGCTGGCCGCCGAGCGCGGCTGGGGCTCCACGATGGTGCTGACCGAGCCCGATGCCGGCTCTGACGTCGGCGCCGGCCGGACCAAGGCCGTCAAACAGGAGGACGGCTCCTGGCACATCGACGGTGTGAAGCGCTTCATCACCTCGGGTGACTCGGGCGACCTCGTCGAGAACATCTTCCACCTGGTGCTGGCCCGCCCCGAGGGCGCAGGCCCCGGCACCAAGGGCCTGTCGCTGTTCTTCGTGCCCAAGTTCCTCTTCGACTTCGAGACCGGCGAGATCGGCGAGCGCAACGGCGTGTTCGTCACCAACGTCGAGCACAAGATGGGCCTGAAGGTCTCGGCCACCTGCGAGCTGTCGCTTGGCCAGCACGGCGTTCCCGCCAAGGGCTGGCTGGTCGGTGAGACCCACGAAGGTATTGCGCAGATGTTCGACGTCATCGAGCAGGCCCGCATGATGGTCGGCACCAAGGCCATCGCGACCCTGTCGACCGGTTACCTGAACGCGCTGGATTACGCCAAGAACCGCGTGCAGGGCGCCGACATGACGCAGATGACCGACAAGACCGCGCCGCGCGTGACCATCACGCATCACCCCGACGTGCGTCGGTCCCTGATGACCCAGAAGGCCTACGCCGAGGGTCTGCGCGCGCTGTACATCTACACCGCCACCTACCAGGACGCCGCGGTGGCCAAGGCCATCCACGACATCGATCCCGAGCTGGCGGTCAAGGTCAACGACCTGCTGCTGCCGATCGTGAAGGGTGTCGGCTCGGAGCAGGCCTACGCCAAGCTGACCGAGAGCCTGCAGACCTACGGTGGTTCCGGCTTCCTTCAGGACTACCCGATCGAGCAGTACATCCGCGACGCCAAGATCGACTCGCTCTACGAGGGCACCACGGCCATCCAGGCGCAGGACTTCTTCTTCCGCAAGATCGTCCGCGACAAGGGTGTGGCGCTGGCGCATGTGGCCGGGCAGATCGAGCAGTTCGTCAAGAACGAGTCCGGCAACGGCCGGCTGAAGGCGGAGCGGGCGCTGCTGGCGAACGCGCTGACCGACGTGCAGGCGATGGCCGCCACGCTGACCGGCTACCTGATGGCCGCGCAGGAGAATCCTGCCAACCTCTACAAGGTCGGCCTGGGTTCGGTGCGCTTCCTGATGAGCGTTGGTGACCTGGTCATCGGTTGGCTGCTGCAGCAGCAGGCCGCCGTGGCCATCGAGGCGCTCGACGCCGGGGCCAGCGGTGACGACCGCGCCTTCTACGAGGGCAAGGTCGCGGTGGCGTCGTTCTTCGCGAAGAACTTCCTGCCGCTGCTCACCAGCACCCGCCAGGTGATCGACACCCTCGACAACGAGGTGATGGAACTGGACGAGGCGGCCTTCTAAGCCTTCTAGACCGCTTCGTACGCAGAGGCCCTCGGGAGACCGGGGGCCTTTGCGTGTCAGACGGGTGTCGACTCCCACTCACGCACAAAAAAGGGCGGGTTCGGGAGGACACTTGGGTGCGTCTCATTAGTCTCGCGCGTCCGGCTTTCATCCCTTTTGCCGGCTCTTTGGAACTGTCACTCCCGAACCCGTCGTGCGATCGATCGTACGCCCGGTGCACCGTCGGCACCAGAGGCAATTTCTGCCGTCAGGAGTCCTTGCTGCGCAGCAGCGCGCGGGTGCGTTCGCGCACCTCAGGGGACGCATCGAAGACGACTGCGGCGAACTCGTCGACACCGGCCCCGCTCAGTTCGTCCAGACGCTCGGACACCGTCTTCTCGTCGCCGATGATGGCGGCGTCCTCGGGTCCGGAGTAGCCCTCGCGGTCCAGCATGGCGCGGTAGGACGGCAGCTGACCGTAGATCGCGAACTCTTCGGCCGCCCTGGCGCGTGCCCCCGCGACGTCGTCGGTGACGCTCACCGGAAGCGAAGCAGCGACGCGCACCGCGGACTCGGGCCGGCCGGCCTCGGCCGCCGCTTCACGCAGCGACGGACCGACGTGTTCGGCCAGCGTCTTGGGTCCGGTCATCCACGTCAGCGTCCCGGCGGTGCGCCTGCCCGCGAGCCGCAGCATCTGCGGGCCCAATGCTGCGATGTAGACATCCGGCGTCGGCGCGCCGGGGATCTGCAGCGAGCCGCGCGTCGTCCAGAACTCGCCTTCCGCCTCGGCGGGCTGCCCGGCCAGCAGCGGGAGCAGGCCGTCGAGGTACTCGCGCATCTGCCGCACGGGTTTGTCCCAGGAGACGCCCCACATCTGTTCGGTCACCATGCGATGGCTCATGCCGATGCCGAGGGTGAACCGGCCACCACTGATCACGTTGAGGGTCAGAGCACGCTGCGCCAGCTGCGTTGGATGCTGAACCTGGATCGGAATCACACCCGAGCCCACCTCGATCGTGTCGACCTCGCGCAGCGCGGCGGCGAGCAGCGTCGTCAGGTCGGGGTCGTAGGGCAGCTGGGCCAGCCAGACTCTGCGGAAGCCCTCGTCGCGCAACCCGGCCAGGGTCTGCACGAAGGCGTCGACCGGCGAGCGGCCGCTGGTTTCATTGAGTAATCCGACGAGGCTGAGGCTTATCTGCATGCTCACCATCGAAGCATCCGACAGCCGAAATTAAGAGCCCCGTGTTGACGTCGGGTCGGGGGGTCAGACGCCAACACGGAGCTATCCCGTGTATCGAATGCCCCCGCGCAGCCGTTACAACTTTCTTCGGGGAATTTTTCGGCTACGCCTCGAGGATGGCCGCGACGCCCTGCCCACCGGCGGCGCAGATCGAAATCAGGCCGCGGACCGGCTGACCGGTCTCCTTTTTCTTCTCGGCCAGCTGCTTGGCGAGCTGCGCGACGATCCGCCCGCCGGTGGCAGCGAAGGGGTGGCCTGCCGCGAGCGACGAGCCGTTGACGTTCAGCTTCGATTTATCGATGCGGCCCAGTGCCTTATCCAAGCCGAGCCGCTCCTTGCAGTACTCCTCGGACTCCCACGCCGCCAGCGTCGCCAGCACCACCGATGCGAACGCCTCGTGGATCTCGTAGAAGTCGAAGTCCTGCAGGCTCAAGCCGTTTCGGGCCAGCAGTCGCGGCACGGCATAGGTGGGCGCCATCAGCAGGCCGTCCTTGCCGTTGACGTAGTCGACCGCGGCGGTCTCGCCGTCGACGAAGTAGGCCAGCGGTTCGATCGAGTGCGCGGCCGCCCATTCGCCGGTGGCGAGCAGCGACACCGACGCGCCGTCGGTCAGCGGTGTCGAGTTGCCCGCCGTCATCGTCGCGTCACCGGCCTTCGACGCCGAACACCGGCTTGAGGGTGGCCAGCTTCTCGGGCGACGAATCGGGCCGCAGGTTGTTGTCGCGGTAGAGCCCGAGGAACGGCGTGACGAGGTCGTCGAAGAATCCCCGGTCGTAGGCGGCCGCCATATTGCGGTGGCTCGCGGCGGCGAGCTCATCCTGGTCGGTGCGCTTGATGCCCATCGCCTTGGCGGTGATCGCCGCGTGCTCGCCCATCGACAGCCCGGTCCGCGGCTCACTGTTGACCGGAATCTCCACTCCCAGCGCGGCGGGCAGCTTGCCCACCAGCTTGAGCCGGTCGACGTTGGACTTCGACCGGCGCAACCCGAGCAGCACCCGGCGCAGGTCGTCGCCGAACGCGATCGGCGCATCGGAGGCGGTGTCCACTCCGCCAGCGGCGGCGACCTCGTACCGGCCTGCGGCGATGCCGTCGGCGGCGGCGATGGTGGCCTGCAGACCGGTGCCGCAGGCCTGCTGCAGATCGAACGCCGGCGTGTACGACGACAACGAGCTGCCCAGCACGCATTCGCGCATCAGGTTGAAGTCGCGGCTGTGCTTGAGCACCGCGCCGCCGATCACCGCGCCGAGCTTCTCGCCGGACAGGTTGAAGCGGTCGATCAACCCGCCCAGTGCGGCGGTGAACATGTCCTGGTTGGAAGCATTTGCGTAGGCGCCATCCGACCGTGCGAACGGAATCCTGTTGCCCCCGAGGATGGCGACCCGTCGAGAATTGCTATTGGCCATGGGGGCCATCCTACTCACGGTTCTTACTCTGGAGTAAGTTAGGTCCTCATGGCTACCGACCTGTACTCACAAATCGTCCACTCGGCGCCCGGATCGTTCCTCGCCAAGCAGCTCGGCATCCCGCAGCCCGAGACGCTGCGCCGCTACAAGCCCGGCGATCCGCCGCTGGCAGGCACGCTGCTGATCGGCGGTGAGGGCCGCGTCGTCGAGCCGCTGCGCACCGCGCTGGCCGAGGACTACGACGTGGTGTCGAACAACCTCGGCGGCCGCTGGGCGGACTCGTTCGGCGGCCTGGTGTTCGACGCCACCGGCATCACCGAGCCCGCCGATTTGAAGGGGCTGTACAAGTACTTCACCCCGCTGCTGCGCAACCTCGGGCCGTCCGGACGGATCGTCGTCGTCGGCACGACACCGGAGGAAACGGGCAGCGTGCATGAACGGATCGCGCAGCGGGCGCTCGAGGGGTTCACCCGCTCGCTCGGCAAGGAGATGCGCCGCGGCGCCACCGTGAACCTGGTGTACCTGTCGGCCGACGCCAAGCCGGCCGCCACCGGGCTGGAGTCGACGGTGCGGTTCATCCTGTCGGGCAAGTCCGCCTACGTCGACGGGCAGGTGTTCCGCGTCGGCGCGGCCGACTCGGCGCCGCCGGCGGACTGGGACAAGCCGCTGGACGGCAAGGTGGCTGTGGTGACCGGTGCCGCCCGAGGTATCGGCGCGACGATCGCCGAGGTGTTCGCCCGCGACGGCGCCAAGGTGGTGTGCATCGACATCGAAGGCGCCAGCCGAGGCGCTCGGGCCAGACCGCGTCCAAGGTCGGCGGCACCGCGCTGACCCTCGATGTGACCGCCGATGATGCCGTCGCCAGGCTCACCGAGCATCTGCGTGATGTCCATGACGGACGGGCCGACATCCTGGTCAACAACGCAGGCATCACCCGCGACAAGCTGTTGGCCAATATGGACGAGGCGCGGTGGGACGCCGTGATCGCCGTCAATCTGCTTGCGCCGCTTCGGCTTAGCGAGGGCCTGGTGGACAACGGCACGATCGGCGAGGGCGGCCGCATCGTCGGGCTGTCGTCGATGGCGGGCATCGCGGGCAACCGCGGGCAGACCAACTACGCAGCCACCAAGGCGGGCATGATCGGGCTGACCGACGCACTTGCGGCGGCCTACGCCGACAAGGGCATCACCGTCAACGCGGTCGCGCCCGGGTTCATCGAGACGAAGATGACCGAGGCGATCCCGCTGGCCACCCGCGAGGTGGGCCGACGGCTCAACTCGCTGTACCAGGGCGGGCTGCCGGTCGACGTCGCCGAGACGATCGCCTACTTCGCCGGCCCGGCGTCAAACGCCGTCACCGCGAACACGATCCGGGTGTGCGGCCAGGCGATGCTGGGGGCGTGAGCACTGATGAGCCAGCCGAGTGGGCTTGGGAATCTGCTGCGCGCGGCGGCTGGCGCGCTGCCGTTCGTGCCGCGCGGTGACTCGCTGCCCGATCGCACACTGACGGTCGAGGACCTGACGATCGACCCGGCCAACGTCGCCGCGTACGCGAACGTCACCGGGTTGCGGTTCGGTGACGCGGTCCCGCTGACCTATCCGTTCGCCTTGACGTTCCCGACGGTGATGTCGTTGGTCACCGGCTTCGATTTCCCCTTCGCCGCAATGGGTTCGGTGCACATCGAGAACCACATCGAGCAGTACCGGCCGATCCTGGTGACCGACATCGTCGGCGTGCAGGTTCACGCGGAGAATCTGCGCGAGCATCGGCGGGGGCTGCTGGTCGACATCGTCACGGACGTCAACGTCGGCAACCAGACGGCCTGGCATCAGGTCACGACGTTCCTGCATCAGCAGAAGACCAGCCTGTCCGACGAGCCGAAGCCACCGCCGCAGAAGCAGCCGAAGCTGGGTCCGCCGAACGCGGTCTTGCGCATCACGCCCGGGCAGATCCGGCACTACGCCTCCGTCGGCGGGGACCACAACCCGATCCACACCAACCCGATCGCGGCCAAGCTGTTCGGCTTCCCGACCGTCATCGCGCACGGGATGTTCACCGCCGCAGCGGTTTTAGCGAACATCGAGGGGCAGCTGCCCGACGCCGTGAAGTACTCGGTGCGCTTCGCAAAGCCGGTGGTGTTGCCGGCCCGCGCCGGGCTCTACGTCGACCGCGTCTCCGAAGGCTGGGGGCTCACGCTTCGCCACCTGTCCAAGGGCGACCCCCACTTGAAGGGCACCGTCACAGCGCTCTAGAAGCGCGAGCAGACGTAAGTACCCCGACACGCCGAAAATAAGGGACCTTTGCGTCTGCTCGCCCAGGTCAGTTAGACGCGACCACAGGCGCGTCTTTGTCGGACGGCTTGCCCTTCAAACCACGCCAGAACAGGTTGATCATCAGCTCGGCGGCCTCGTCGACGTCGGCATCCCCGGTGCTGACCCTGGTGGCCACCGCCTCACCCGCGCCCACCAGCGCGACCGCCATCATGTCGAAGTCGGTGTCGGGCTCAGGGTTGCGGGTGCCCGACGTCAGCAGCCTGCCGACAAGGTCGATGATCCGCTCGCGGCCTTCCCGCACCGTGTGGGCGAACGCTTGCGAGCTGGTGGCCTGGTTGTACAGCACCATCCACGACGCCCGGTTGGCGTCGATGTAGTTCAGGAACGCCAGAACGGCGTTGCGCAGCAAGTCTTTTGGACTCTGCGTGAAGTCGATCTTCTTGCGCACCTCTTCGACGAACCGGGACAGCTCACGGTCCAGGCACGCGCCGAACAACTCCTCCTTGGAGCCGTAGTAGAGGTACAGCATCGGCTTGGAGATCTGGGCCTCGGCGGCGATGGCGTCCATCGAGGTCTCGTGATAGCCGTTGACCGAGAAAATCTGCACGGCGGCGTCGAGCATTTGCTGCTCACGCACCGCGCGCGGCAACCGCTTCGTTCCACCTGCCATTACTCAAGAGTAAGCAACAGGTGACGAATCAGCCCCCACACTTGGGATTCGGGCCCTTCACGGCGGCCATCCGCAGCACCGAAGCGTCCACCCCTGGCATCGTCAACTCACCTGCCGCCAGCGCATTATCCAGCCGGTCCAGCACCGCGGGCACCTCGCCGGTGGTCACCCACAACGCGGTGTCGGCGCCCGCCTGCAGGGCGCGCAGCGCGGCGTCGGCGACACCGAAGCGATCGGTGATCGCGCGCATGCTGGACAGGTCGTCGGTGAACACCGGCCCGTTGAACGCCGGACCGCCGTAGTCGCCGGACCGCAGCAGCGCGTACGCCGCAGGGCTCAGGCTCGCCGGGTCGCTGCCGGTCAGCCCCGGCACCTCCATGTGCCCCACCATGACGCCGACCGGTGCTTGCGCATCGAGCGTGCGGTACGGGATCAGGTCGTTGTTCTGCAGATCAGCGACCGGCGGGGTGACGACACTGCCTGCGTGCGAATCACCCGAGCCATGGCCGTGTCCGGGGAAGTGTTTGAGCACCGGCAGCACGCCCGCGTCGCGCAACCCTCTGGCATATGCGCCGGCGTAGTCGGTGACCGTGGTGGGATCGGAGCCGAACGACCGGTCGCCGATCACGCTGTCGTCGGGGGCGCTCGTCACGTCGACGACCGGGGCGAAGTCGACGGTGATGCCCAGGCTCCTCATCGCCTGCCCACGTTGCAGCGCGATGCCGTACACCTCTTCGGGCGTGTGAGTCTGGGCCAGCACCCGCGGCGACGGCTGACTACCGATCAGCCCGGCCAGCCGCGACACCCGGCCGCCCTCCTCGTCCACGCTGACCGCCAGCGGCAGTGGACCCGCGGATGCGGCGATGCCGGCGACCGACCCGTCAGACAGCAACGACAGGTCGGTCCAGCTGCCGACCATGATTCCGCCGACGTGATGGGTGTCGACGACGGCGCGTGCATCCGCCGCGCCGGTCACCCCGACCATCAGAAGCTGCGCGAGCTTGTCGCGGGTCGACATGCCCGCCAGCAGCGCCTGCCCCTCGCCGCACGCCGGCGCGCCAGGAGCGAGCGGCACCGGGACCTTCGCCGGGTTGGTCGCGGCCATGGTCGGAGATGGGACCGGCGACGACGTTGCGGCTTGTTCGGCGGGCGAGCAGGCCAGCACGAGCCCGGACATCGCCGCAAGTGCGCACAGGACGCGAGGCAGGGGCATGGGCCTCGACCCTAGTAGGAGCTGACGCTTCGTTCTATGCCGCGGTCGTCGAGCCAGGTGCGTTCGCCACGCGCCATGATGTCGTCGACGTGCTTGCACACCAGGTCAACGACGTCGGCGGCCGGATCTGCGCGGAAAGCGAGGCGCAATTTCTCGAACTGATCAGGGGCGACGGTTATGGAGTACTCATACCCGTCGAAGTGCTCGCGATCAATCCCGTTGAACAGCAGCGCGCCGGCCTCGTCGTATCCGACCCACACTGAACACGTGTCCGAACGCCAGAAAACGCGTTCATCTGCGGACATGGGCCGCATGCTACGTTGACCGCATGGATCGGTTCCTCGTGCCCGCTGCGGCCAGCATTGTTGTCGGCCTGCTGCTGGGCGCGGCCGCCATTTTCGGGGTGACGCTGATGGTGCAGCAGGACACCAAGCCTCCGCTGCAGGCGGGCGACCCGGCGTCATCGGTGCTCAACAGGGTCGAGTACGGCGACCGCACCTAGCGTGACCACGCCGCTGTCGCGGCGCTGGCTGTGGGTGGTCGCTGCGGCGGCGCTGATCCTGACCTTCGCCCAGTCACCCGGACAGATCTCGCCCGACACCAAACTCGACCTCACCGCGAATCCCCTGCGGTTCTTGGCCCGCGCGTTCAATCTGTGGAACAGCGAGCTGCCGTTCGGCCAGGCGCAGAATCAGGCCTACGGCTACCTCTTTCCGCACGGCACCTTCTTCCTGATCGGCGACGTGCTCGGGCTGCCGGGCTGGGTGACGCAACGGCTGTGGTGGGCGCTGCTGCTGACCGTCGGATTCTGGGGTCTGCTGCGGGTCGCCGAGGCCTTGGGCATCGGCAGCCCGACATCGCGCATCATCGCCGCCGTCGCATTCGCGCTGTCCCCCCGGGTGCTCACCACGTTGGGTGCGATCTCGTCGGAGACGCTGCCAATGATGCTGGCGCCGTGGGTGCTGCTACCCGTCATTCTCGCGCTGCGGGGAGAAGGTTCGGTACGACTACTAGCCGCCCGGTCGGCGTTGGCGATTGCGCTGATGGGTGCTGTCAACGCGGTGGCCACGCTGACCGGCTGCCTGGCCGCGGTGATCTGGTTGGCCTGTCATCGGCCGAACCGGTTGTGGTGGCGTTTCACCGCGTGGTGGCTGGCGTGCGCGGTGCTCGCCGTCGCGTGGTGGGTGGTCGCGCTCGTGCTGCTCGGCCGCATCAGCCCGCCGTTCCTCGACTTCATCGAGTCCTCCGGCGTCACCACCCGGTGGATGTCGCTGACCGAGATGTTGCGCGGCACCGACGTCTGGACACCGTTCGTCGCGCCCAACGCCACCGCCGGGGCCTCGCTGGTGACGGGGTCGGTTGCGGTGCTGGCGACGACGCTCGTCGCGGCGGCCGGACTGGCCGGGCTGGCGATGCGGTCGCATGCCCCCAGCCCGCTTATCGCGGCCGGCTCATCACCATCTTGCTGATCGGCATCGTGTTGCTTGCCGTCGGCTACTCCGGCGGGCTGGGATCGCCGGTGGCGCAACATGTTCAGGCCTTCCTGGACGCCGACGGCACCCCGCTGCGCAATATGCACAAGCTCGAGCCGCTGCTGCGTCTTCCGCTGGCGCTGGGGTTGGCGCATCTGCTCGGCCGCATCCCCTTGCCGGGCAGTGCGCCGCGGCGGGTGTGGACCAACGCGTTGGCTCACCCCGAACACGACAAACGGGTCGCGGTCGGCGTAGTCGTGCTAATGGCGCTGGCCGCTGCGACGTCGCTGGCCTGGACCGGGCGGCTCACGCCGCCTGGGGCTTTCAGCGCTATCCCGCAGTACTGGCACGACACCGCCGACTGGCTCGACGAACACAACACCGACGGCCGGGTGCTGGTGGTGCCCGGCGCACCGTTCGCCACACAGGTCTGGGGTGCCAGCCACGACGAGCCGCTGCAGGTGCTCGGCAGCAGCGCGTGGGGGGTGCGCGACTCGATTCCGCTGACCCCGCCCCAGACCATCAGGGCCCTCGACTCGGTGCAGCGACTGTTCGCGGCGGGCCGCCCGTCGGCCGGCCTCGCGGATACCCTGGCACGCCAAGGCATTTCGTATGTGGTGGTGCGCAACGACCTCGACCCGGAGACGTCGCGCTCAGCGCGGCCAGTGCTGGTGCACCGGGCCATCGACGGTTCGCCGGGGCTCGTCGAAGGTCGCGCAGTTCGGCGAGCCGGTCGGCCCGGGCACGCTTGCGGGTTTCGTCACAGACAGCGGGTTGCGGCCGCGGTACCCGGCGGTGGAGATCTACCGGGTAGACACTCAAACCCCTCCGTCGGCGCCGTATCTGGTCGACACCGACGCGATGGCTCGCGTCGACGGCGGCCCGGAAGCGCTGCTGCGGCTCGACGAGCGCCGCCGGTTACTGGGTCAGCCGCCACTGGGGCCGATGCTGCTGACCTCCGACGCCGAGCGAGCGGGACTGCCGGTTCCGGTGGTCACCGTGACCGACACTCCGCTGGCGCGTGAAACCGACTACGGCCGCGTCGACGACCACTCCTCGGCGATCCGCACCCCCGACGATCCCCGGCACACCTTCAACCGCGTGCTCGACTACCCCGCCGGCGGCGCCGACATGGTCTACGGGCAATGGACAGATGGTCGGGTTTCGGTGTCGAGTTCGGCGTCGGACTCGACCTCGCTGCCCAACGTCGCACCTGCGACCGGTCCGGCCGCGGCCATCGACGGTGACTCGTCGACGAGCTGGGTGTCCAATGCGCTGCAGGCCGCCGTCGGCCAATGGCTGCAGGTCGATTTCGACCATCCGGTCACCAACGCCACCATCACCATCACACCGAGCGCTACCGCTGTCGGCGCGCAGATCCGCCGGATGGAGGTGTCGACCGTCAACGGCACCAGCACGCTGCGGTTCGACGAGGCCGGCAAGCCGTTGACAGCGGCGCTGCCGTACGGCGAGACACCGTGGGTGCGGATCACCGCCGTCGCGACCGACGACGGCTCGCCCGGTGTGCAGTTCGGCATCACCGACTTCACGATCACCCAGTACGACGCGAACGGCTTCGCGCACCCGGTCAACCTGCGCCACACCGTGCTGGTGCCCGGGCCACCGCCGAATTCGGCTGTCGCGCAATGGGATCTGGGCTCCGAGTTGTCGGGCCGGCCGGGCTGCGCCGAGAGCCCGAACGGAATCCGGTGTGCGGCGGCGATGGCGTTGTCGCCGGAGGAGCCGGTGAACCTGAGCCGCACACTGACGGTGCCCGAGCGGACGGCGGTGACGCCGACGGTGTGGGTGCGCGCCCGGCAGGGCCCCAACCTGGCCGACCTGGTCAGCGAGCCCGGCACCACCAGGGCAACCGGCGACGCCGACCCGATCGACGTGCTCGGTTCGGCCTACGCCGCCGCAGACGGTGATCCGGACACCGCATGGACCGCACCGCAAGGCGTCGTGCAGCACAAGACCGCACCCACTCTCACGCTGAAACTGCCTGCCCGCTCCGAGGTCGCCGGGCTACGCGTGACGCCGAGTTCGTCCGAACTGCCCGCCCATCCGACGCTGGTCGCCGTCGACCTTGGCGACGGCCCGCAGGTGCGCGCACTGTCCGGTGACGACGCACAGACGATCGACCTCAAACCGCGCGTCACCGACACCGTCAAACTGTCGATCCTGGATTGGGACGACGTCATCGACCGCACCGCGCTGGGCTTCGATCAGCTCAAGCCGCCCGGCCTCGCCGAAGTCACGGCCCTCGACCCGCGCGGAGTTCCGATCGCCGCCGCGGACGCCGCGCGCAATCGCGAGCGGCCGATCAACCTGCCCTGCGGGCGCGGCCCGATCCTCGGCGTGGCTGGACAGTTCGTGCAGACCTCGGTTGCGACGACCGTCGGCGCGCTCGTCAACGGAGATCCCGTCGCCGGCGCGGCCGTGCCGGGCCGAGCCGATCACACTGCCCGCGGGCCAGCAGGAGTTACTGATCAGCCCCGGTGCCGCGTTCGTGGTGGACGGTGTGCAGCTGGCCGGGCCGCTGGCTAACCAATTGCGCACGGCGGCAACGGCTTCCGCGCAGACTGGCGCATGGAGTGCCGACCACCGTGAGGTGAACGTTGAGCCGTCGCAGGCGTCGCGGGTGCTGGTGGTCCCCGAAAGCGTCAACCCCGGCTGGACCGCACGCACTGGTGACGGCTCCTTGCTGAGCCCGGTCACGGTCAACGGCTGGCAACAGGGCTGGGTGCTCCCGCCGGGCACCGCAGGCACGGTCACGCTGGCCTTCTCCTCCAACACGCTCTACCGTGCCGGGCTGGTCGGCGGGTTGGCACTGCTGCCTGTGCTGGCACTGCTGGCCTTCCTGCCGGTGCGCCGGCCACGGGCGCCTGCGGAGCCAGCACGACCGTGGCAGCCCGGGCGAGTGACGGCGAGCGTCGCGGTGCTGGCGGCCGGGGCGGTGATCTCCGGGGTGGCCGGCATTGTCGTGGTGGCGGCGGCGCTGTGTGTGCGCTACTTGCTACGGAACCGCGAAAAGCTGTGCGATGCAGTGACAGTCGGTGCCACTGCGGGAGGGCTGATCATCGCCGGTGCGGTACTGAGTCAGAACCCGTGGCGCTCGGTCGACGGCTACGTCGGGCACTCCACCGGGGTTCAGCTACTGGCGCTCATCTCGATAGGAACGTTGGCGGCCTCGGTAGTCGCCCAATCTGAGGTTATGCACGAAGAAACGCCAATTCGTCGAAAACCCGCGCAAGTTCGGAAGCAGAGTGGTTAGCATGACGGAAACGATCCCGCCGATCAGCACCCAGGTATCCGGCTGGCGGCGCTGGCCCCCGACGAGGCGGCGATCACCTGCGAGGGTCGCACCATCACCCGCGGCGAACTCGACGCGTCGACCAACCGGCTGGCTCGAGCGTATGCCGAACTCGGTGTCGGCGTCGGCGACTACGTGACAATGGTGCTGCCCAACTCGATCGAATTTCTGCAGGCCGCGATCGCGGCCTGGAAACTTGGCGCGGTTCCCCAGCCGCTGCCGACGCGACTGCCCGACGCTGAATTCGAGGGGCTGCTGGACCTGCGACCACGGGCGCTGCTGGTCGGGCCGGTCCGACCCCCGGGGCGACATACCGAGCGTGCCACCGGGTTTCACGCCGGATCCGGGATTGTCGGATGCGGCTCTGCCGGAGGCGGTGTCGCCATCCTGGAAGGCGATGGCGTCCGGCGGCAGCACCGGACGGCCCAAGCTGATCGAGTCTGGCGGCGACAGTCGTTATGACGCTGTCCGTTTCGGGCAGGGGCTCGGTGCCCGGCCGGGCGACACGACGCTCGTTTCGGTGCCTATGTCGCACAACACCGGAATCATCGGGGCAACCGTCGGGTTGCTGCTCGGGCATCTCGTTGTGATGCCGCGGTTCGATCCGGCCGAGTTCCTGCGACTGGTGACCGAGCACCGGATCAGCTTCCTGGCCACCGTGCCGACGATCATGCATCGATTGCTGCCGGTGTACCGCGCTGACCCGGACGCCTACGACCTGTCCTCGATTCGGCGCTTTTGGCACGTCGGGGCGCCCTGCCCGCCCACTGTCAAGGAAGCATGGATCGAGTTGCTCGGGCCGGACCGACTGTGGGAGTTCTACGGCGGCACCGAACTTCAGGCGTTCACCGTCATCAGCGGCGGCGAGTGGCTGACCCACCCGGGCTCGGTCGGCCGGGTCGTCTCCGGCGAGATGAAGGTGCTCGACGACGACGGTCGAGAGTGCGCACCCGGCGTGGTCGGCGAGGTCTTCATGCGGCCACCAATGGGCAGCGCTCCCACCTACCGCTACATCGGTGCGACGGCCAGGTCCCGCGACGGCTCGGACTCGATCGGCGATCTCGGCTATTTCGACGAGGACGGCTACCTTTATCTCAACGACCGCCGGGTGGACATGTTCACCGTCGGGGGCCGGAACGTCTACCCCGCCGAAATCGAGGGTGCACTGGCGGCGCACCCGGATGTGTTGTCCTGCTTGGTGGTTGGCGTTCCCGACGATGATTTGGGGCAGGTACCGCACGCGATAGTGCAGGCCGACGGTCTCGACGAAGCCACCGTCATCGCATTCCTTGCCGACCGGATCGAGCGATACAAGGTGCCCCGCACCGTCGAGTTCACCGACACCCCGTTGCGGGACGACGCAGGCAAGGCACGCCGTTCGGCAGTGCGCGACGAGGTCATCGCGCGACGGGCTCGGGCACGCTGCTGATGGCACTATCCAACGGCGGCACTGGCGCCTGACTCCGATACTCCCAGCGCCGCAACGCGACTCGGCACGGCGACTCGACCAGCGCATAGCTGACCGCCGCGATCGCAAAACCGAAGACCACCGTCAACACCAGTACGACAGGCATGTGCCCGTTGAACGGAAACTCACCGATGATCGGGAACACCATCGCCAACGCCGCGAGATGCCAGATGAACAACCCGTATGACCATCGGCCCAACGTCACCATCGTCCGGTTGCCCAGTAACCGGTGCGGGGTGTCCGGGCGGTCCAGCACCAGCGGGGCGAGCAGCGCCGCGGCCACCACGGCGCCCATCACCGTCTTCACGGTGAACTGGCTGACCGTGCCCGGCGTCAGCCCTTCTGGACCGGCAAGGGGCGAGGCCGCCACCACGAAGGCGAGGGCCGCAATGACCGCCATCAGCACCCGCCGCCGCGCCAGCCGGTGCGGCCATCCGATCGGCATGACCGTCAGCTCCGCCAGCAGCATGCCCGCCGCGAACCACGAGAAGAACGCCGGTGGCCAGTTCATCGGATTGACGCCGTAGGGCGCGTCGAACGGGATCAGCGCCCATCCGAAGCTGGCCACCGCAGTGGCGGCGATCACCGGGATCCGGGCGTGCGCCGGTACCCGTCGCACCAGCAGTGCCAACAGCGGCAGCGCCAGGTAGAAGGTGACCTCGACCGACAGGCTCCACATCTGGGTCAGACCCGCGGTCAGGGTCAGCGGTACGTAGATCTGAGTCAGTGAAAGGTTCGCCAGCCACACCGTGAGGTCGGCCTTGGCGTCGGGCAGCAACGTCAGAATCACCACGACCGCCACCAGATAACCCGGCATGATGCGGACGATGCGTGATCGCAGGTAGTGCCCGGTCGGCGGGATCGGTCGCAGGCCGCGCGCCGCCGCGGCGTGTCCGCGCCACAGCAGGAATCCCGACAATGCGAAGAACACCGCGACTGCGAGGTCGAACCGGCCGAACAGCCGGCCCGATATCCCGCCCGTATGCCCCGTTTGAAATGCGACATGGGTGACGACGACGCCGACGGCGGCGCAGGCACGCATCCCCTCGACCGCGGGCAGGAACGTCACGCATTCCGCCGAGTGGCCGTTCGGCCCCCTCGTCCGCGGGGTTTCGGTCACGACGACCAGTGTGCCGGGCGCGCCCAAAAGCCCCTGAAAAGGGTCGTCAGGCAGGCACCGGCCGATGAACTCGTAGTAAGCGACGACCTTAAACACTGCTGTTAGGGTCGAACGGGTTTGCGGGTAGCCCGCAGGTGAAGGAGGGACGGTTTGAACCGCGCCGTAGCGCTGCGTATTGCGGCGTGCGGAATCATGGGGCTGGGGGCCGCCCTGCTGATCGCCGCACTTTTGCTGTCCACCTACACCACGGGCAAGATCGCCAAGATTCCGCTCGACGTGGATACCACATTGGTCAGTGATGGCACCGGAACGGCATTCGACCCTGCGTCTCTCAACGGTGACAAGTTCGTCATCGACCGAAACGTACCGATGGCCATGCAGGAGCAGATCACCGTCGAGTCGCCGTCGAACGCGGACTACGTCACCCTGCAGGTCGGCACCACGTTGCGACGCACCGACAAGCAGCAGGACGGCGGGCTGCTCCTGGCGCTCGTGGACACCGTGGCGGTCAACCGCAGGACCGCACTGGCGGTCTCCAGCGAAAGCAACCCCGGCGGGGCGGTACAGAAGCCCCGCGCCATTGAGGACGATCAGCCGCCGACCAACATCGCGCTACCGCACGACGGGCTTACCTACCGGTTCCCATTCGACACAGAGAAGAGGACCTACCCGGTCTTCGATCCGATCGCGCAGAAGGCCTACGACGCGAACTATGACGGCGAGGAAGACGTCAACGGCCTGACCACCTACCGGTTCAGTCAGAATGTCGGCTTCGACGCCGACGGCAAGCTAGTCGAGCCGGTCAAGTACGCGTCCCTGTACGAGGACGACGCCGACAGCCAGGTCACCGCGCGGGCATCGCTGTGGGGCCTGCCCGGGAATCCGGACGAAGCGATCACCATGACGCGCTATTACGCCGCCCAGCGCACCTTCTGGGTGGACCCGGTGTCGGGGACCATCGTCAAGAAAGAGGAGCACGGCTACCACTTCTACGCGCGCGAACCCCTCAAACCGGAGGTGACGTTCGTCGACTACAAGGTCACCTCCAACGAGGAGACCGTCGAGTCACAGGTCGCCAGCGCGCAGGACGAACGCGACCGGCTGGCGCTGTGGGGTCGCATCCTGCCGATCACGTTCACCGCAATCGGATTGGTCACGCTCCTCGGTGGCGCGCTGCTGGGATCGTTCAGCCTGCGCGCGGAGTCCGCGCTGATCGACCCCGGCCTGGACGAGGCCGATCACGGTTCTTCTCTCGACAGCCGCGGGCATACAGGTACCGGGCGCCGAGGCCAAGACCGAGAAGCTACCCGCCTCGCGACCGTCTGATCTGCCTCCGGACAGACCGGTCTGATCGCCCGCTTCGCCCGCTTGACGGCGCCGGCGTATGCGCTGGCGCTGTCCCTTTTAGTGACGGCACCGCTGCTCACGCCCGGCTACCTGTTGCTGCGCGACGCGGTGTCCACGCCGCGCTCGCACCTGTCCGATTCGGCGCTCGGATTGTCAGAGGCGGCGCCGCGGGCACTGCCGCAGGACTTCGCGGTGGTGCTCGCATCTGCGGTGCTCGACGGCGGCGTGGTGGTCAAGGTGCTGCTGGTGGCCGGGCTGTGGTTGGCCGGCTGGGGTGCCGCGCGACTGGCGACGCTGGTGCTGCCCGACGCGGGGGTGGCCGGGCAGTGCGTGGCGGCCACCATCGCGATCTGGAATCCCTATGTCGCGGAACGGCTCTTGCAGGGGCACTGGAGCCTGCTGGTGGGTTACGGCTGCTTGCCGTGGGTGGCGACGGCGATGCTGCGGCTGCGCACGTCGACGCCACCGGGCCGGGCCGCGCGGTGGGCCGGGGTGGCCGCGCTGGTGTTCTGGATGGCGCTGGCCGGGCTGACGCCGACCGGGTTGATGCTGGCGGCGACCGTCGCGTTGACGTGCGTCTTCGCGCCGGGCTCCGGGCGGTCGCGGTGGTTTTGCGCGGCGGTGGGCCTTGGCGCGGCGGTGCTCGTGGCGCTGCCGTGGCTGACCGCAGCGGCGGTGGCCGATTCATTGTCGTCGACGCAGGCCGAGGGGGTGCCGGCGTTCGCGGCACGCGCCGAACCGGGCCTCGGCACGCTGGCGAGTCTGGCCAGCTTGGGGGGTATCTGGAACGCTGAGGCCGTACCCGCCTCGCGGACAACGCTTTTCGCCGTTGTGGCGGCCGTGGTACTGCTCGGCATCGTCGCGCTGGGATTGCCGGTGGTGCTGCGCCGACCGGTCGCGGTGCCGCTGCTGGTGCTGGCGGCTGTCGCTGTGGTGTTACCGGCGGCGATGGCGACGGGCCCGGGGCTGGCGTTCGTCGAGACGACGGTCCGGGCGCTGCCCGGACTTGGCGTGGTGCGTGACGCGCAGAAGTGGGTGGCGCTGGCGGTGCCGGGCTACGCGCTGGCTGGTGCGGCCGCGGTCGTCACGCTGCGAGGCCGGCTTCCGGCCTCGGCGACCGCGACGATCTGTTGCGCGGCACTGGTGGCCACCTTGCCCGACTTGGCATGGGGAGTCGGCGGCAAGATGTCCGCGGTGCACTACCCGCCGGGATGGGCGGCGGCCGCTGCGCTGATCAATGACGACCCGCAACCGGTGGCGGTGCTGCCGGTCGACAGCATTCGGCGCTTTGCGTGGACCGGCGATGCCCCGGTGCTCGATCCGCTTCCCCGCTGGGTGCGCGCGGAGGTGCTGACGACCGGTGACCTGACGGTCGCCGGTCGCACGGTGCCCGGCGAAGGTGATCGCGCCCGCGAGGTGCAGCAGCTGTTGTTGACCGGCGCTGATCGGGAGAAGTTGGCGAACGCCGGCGTCGGCTGGGTGGTCGTCGAATCTGAGGGTGAGTCAATGCCTTTGGCGCTCCCCGTGGCCTATCGGGATAACGACCTGGCGGTGTACCGGATCGGCGGGTACCACCCACCGGCCTCGGGTCGCGGGATCGTGCTGGCGGCGCACTGGGTGTGGCTGGCGCTGCTCATCGGCGCCGCGGGTGTAACGCTGTGGCGCGTTTTCGAGCGATTTTCCGCCGTGGCGCTACAACCGCGTGCTAGACGACGCCGCTGACGATCCGGCCGGCGTGCATCGACTCCAAGACGGTGCGCATCGCGTCGGCGCTTTGCCGCCAAGAGAATTCGCCGCTGCGGGCCTGCGCCTTGGCGCCGAGCTGTTCGCGTAACACCTGATCGGACAGCAGGCGCTCGAGGCCGTCGACAAGTCCGTCACGGTCGTCGACCAGCAACCCGGTCACCCCGTCAACGATCGAGTCCGTCAGGCCACCGGAGCACCGGTAGCCGATGGTGGGCACGCAATGTTGCCCGGCCTCCGTCACCGCCAGCCCCCAGCCCTCCTTGCGCGAAGGCAGCACATGTACCCAACACTGTTGGAGCACACGGTGTTTGGTGTCGTCGTCGACGTGACCGTGAAACGTCACCGCATCGGAGATGCCCAGCAGCGCGGCGTGGTCGACAAGCCGCTGCTCCCACCAGCCGCCGCCGAGGATGTCCAGGTGCAGGTCCGGTATCCGCGGCCGTAGCGCGGCGATGGCGTCGAGCGCGTCCTCGATCTGCTTGTGCGGCACCAGCCGTGACAACACCGCCACCCGCGGGGTGACCGACCGCGGCAGGGTCAGCGTCTGCGCGGGCGCCTCGTCGAGGCCGTTGCGCACCACCGCGATGTGATCGGGCTTCACGCCAAGCCCGGTCAGGTCCCGCGCCGACGGCAGTGACACCGTGACGTACTGGTTGCGACGGTGCAGCCATGGTGACAACCGCGACTCGACGAACCAACCGAAGCGGCCCATCGCCGGGCCCGCCACCGGCCACTGCTCGCGGTGGCAGTGGTGCACAAGAACAGCGACGCGGCGGCCGTAGGCGAGGCGTGCCAAGAACGGGATTCCGTTCTGGGTGTCGATCACCACGTCGGGCCGGACCTTCCGCAGCGGGCCGAGCCCGATGCGGGCCAGCACCATCGCCAACCCCGCCCAGATGTAGACCGAATAGGAGCCGCCCGCGCGATTGACCCGCACGCCGTCGATGACCTCGCGACGCGCGCGCGCCCGGATACCGCGCGGTGCGCAGCGTGACCCGCATGCCGGATTCGGCCAGCTGCGCGCCGATGCGCTGGAGGTACGCCTCGCTGCCGCCGCCCTGAGGGTGGCCGGTGTCGCGCCAGCACAGCAGCAACACGGAACCAACAGGTCGGGCAGACATCCGTGCCAGAGTAGCCGCTGCGTAGGGTCGCTCAGATGGTCGGCTCCTCGCGCAAGCGCTCGTCGGTGGTGGCGGCCACAGAACTCTTTGCCCGGCGGGCAACGCTTTCCCGGTCGCTGCGGCTGCTCAGCGAGTTCCGCTTCGAGCAACGCGACCCCGCCCGGTTCTACGGTGCGCTCGCGCAGGACACCGCCGCGATGGTCACCGATCTGTGGCGCGGAGCGAACGGCACGTCCTCGAAGGGCAGAACCCTGCTGGACGTCGGCGGCGGGCCCGGCTACTTCGCCACAGCCTTCGCCGACGCAGGCATCGATTACATCGGGGTGGAGCCCGACGCCGCCGAGATGCATGCCGGGCCCGCCGTGACCGGCGGCGCGGCCACCTATGTCAGGGCCTCGGGCACGGCGCTGCCGTTCGCCGACGCCAGCGTCGACATCTGCTTGTCGTCCAATGTCGCCGAGCATGTGCCACAGCCATGGTGGCTGGGCCACGAGATGCTGCGCGTCACCAAGCCCGGCGGATTGGCGGTGCTGTCGTACACGGTGTGGCTGGGGCCGTTCGGCGGCCACGAAATGGGCCTGTCGCACTATCTCGGCGGTGCGCGGGCGGCCGAGCGCTATGCCCGTAAGCACGGCCATCCAGCCAAGAACAACTACGGCTCGTCACTGTTCGCGGTGTCGGCGGTCGACGGCCTGCAATGGGCCGCCGCCACCGGTGCACTTGTTGCCGCATTTCCCCGCTACCACCCGCGATGGGGCTGGTGGATGACGAGTGTGCCGGTGCTCAGGGAGTTCCTGGTGAGCAACCTGGTGCTGGTCTTGCGCCCGCCAGAGTCCGTTGACTGAAACAGGTTCTCGTTTTGCGTCTTCCTAGGTAGGGTGGCGCACATGACGCAGGGCATCAGTGCGGGCGAAGCGACGGCCTACAAGACCGAGTACGACAAGCTGTTCATCGGCGGCAAGTGGGTGGAGCCGTCGACATCCGACGTGATCGAGGTGTTCTCGCCGGCGACCGGCGAGAAGGTGGGACAGGTGCCGCTGGCCGCCGAGGCCGATGTCAACGCCGCCTGCGCTGCCGCCCGTAAGGCTTTCGACGAGGGTCCCTGGCCCAGCACCCCGCCTGCCGAGCGCGCGGCGGTGATCGGGCGGGTGGTGAAGCTGCTCGAGGACCGCGCCGATCTGTTCAAGCATCTGCTGAAGCTCGAGACCGGCCAGCCCGGAACCATCGTCGACATGGTGCAGTACGGCGCCGCGCTCTCCACGCTGCAGTTCTACGCAGGCGCCGCCGACAAGTTCACCTGGAGCGACATCCGCGACGGCGTCTACGGCCAGACACTCGTCCGCCGCGAACCCATCGGCGTCGTCGGCGCCGTCGTGGCGTGGAACGTGCCGCTGTTCCTCGCGGCCAACAAGCTCGGCCCCGCGCTGCTGGCCGGCTGCACCGTCGTGTTCAAGCCCGCCGCGGAGACCCCGCTGTCCACCAACGCCCTTGCCGAGGTGTTCGCCGAGGCCGGCCTGCCCGAGGGTGTGCTGTCGGTGGTGCCCGGCGGCCCGGAGACCGGGCGTGCGCTGACGGCCAACCCGGAACTGGACAAGTTCACCTTCACCGGCAGCTCTGCGGTCGGTAAGGAGATCGGCAAGCTGGCCGCCGAGAAGCTCAAGGCGTGCACGCTGGAACTGGGCGGCAAGTCGGCGGCCATCGTGCTCGAGGACGCCGATCTGGATGCCTCGCTGCCGATGCTGGCATTCTCCGGCGTGATGAACTCCGGACAGGCCTGCGTCGCCCAGACCCGCATCCTGGCGCCGCGGTCGCGCTACGACGAGATCGTCGAGAAGGTGGCCGGCTTCGTCTCGGCGATGCCCGTCGGCCTGCCCGACGATCCCAACGCCGCTATCGGCCCGCTGATTTCGGAGAAGCAGCGCGAGCGCGTCGAGGGCTACATCAAGAAAGGCGTCGAGGAAGGCGCGCGGCTGGTGACCGGCGGCGGCCGGCCCGAGGGTCTTGACGGCGGCTGGTTCGTGCAGCCGACGGTATTCGCCGACGTGGACAACTCGATGACCATCGCGCAGGAGGAGATCTTCGGCCCGGTGCTGGCGATCATCCCCTACGACACCGAGGACGACGCGATCCGGATCGCCAACGACTCCGTGTACGGCCTGGCCGGCAGCGTGTGGACCACCGACAACAAGAAGGCGTTGGAGATCGCTTCGAAGATCCGCACCGGCACGTACGCGGTCAACATGTACGCGTTCGATCCCGGCGCGCCGTTCGGCGGCTACAAGAACTCCGGCATCGGCCGCGAGAACGGACCGGAGGGCATCGAGCAGTACGTCGAGCACAAGAGCGTGCTGCTACCGTTCGGCTATACGCCCGAGTAACCACGAGCGATGAGAACGTTCTCATCGCTATGTCATCCGGGTCTCCGGGCGTTCGGCCACTCTGAAGAGCGTGGCGACACCCGCACTTGACCTGCTACTCGGGCCGGAAGCTCCCGGGGTACTGGCCGCTGCCCTCGCCGAGTACGGCGGCCGGCTGGACGGGCTCAACCCGGTCAACGTCCATGTGCGGCCAACCGGCGCCGCCGTGGTCCGCTACCACGCCGCGGTACAGCGTGCCGACGGCCGCCGCACGCCCGAGATCCTTGTCGCCACCACCGGTGATCGGATCCCACCGGGCGCGACGATCGTCGCCGGCGAGCACCGCGACGAACCGGTCGAGGTCGGCATCTGGCGCTGGCCGCACGATCCCGCGCTGCCCGGTCTGCAGACGGTCAGCGATCCCGCGCGGACTGCGGCCGTCTTCGGCGACCACGGGCTGGGCGCGGCGGTGCGCTGCGTATGAAGGTTCGCGCCTACCGGCCCGGCAACCGCGCCGTCGTCGAGGTGTACGACGGGCGTCAGCGATGGTTCGTCAAGGTGGTGCGGCCCGCCGCAGCGGCAGGACTGCGCGCCCGACATGATCTGCTGTGCCGGCACGTCCCCGTGCCACCGGTTCTGTTGTCGACTCCCGACGGGGTGATCGTGTTGCCGGAGGCGCCGGGCATGCCGGTGCGGACGCTGATCGGCGCCGACGCGGCGGTCCCCACACCGCAGACCCTGGAGGCGCTGCTCGACGACCTGCCCGCCGACCTGGCCACCATGGCGCCCAAGCGCACACAACTGGAACGGGCGGCGGACAGCGCAGCCGTGCTGCGCCACACCGCCGCCGACCACCCGGAACTGCTGTCGGCTCTCAGCCGCGTCGCCGAACCGCTGCTGTCGTCGCGGCCGGAACCCCAGGCGCCGGTCCCGGTGCATGGGGACTTCTACGAAGGGCAACTGTTCGCCGACGACGGCCGCGTCACCGGCCTGCTCGACGTGGACACCGCCGGGCCGGGCGAGCGCGCCGACGACTGGGCCACGTTCATCGGGCATCTGTCGGTGGCGGGATTGGCCGCTCCCGCCGCACAGCGATACTGCGCTGCGGTGCTGGACCACGCCCGGGGTGGTGTCGACCCTGCTGACCTGCGGCGCCGCGTCGCGGCAGTAGTACTGGGGCTGGCGACCGGCCCGTTCCGCACCCAGCATCCCCGCTGGCCGGAGGTCACCGCCGAACGCCTCGAACTGGCCCGGAATTGGCCGGTCGGAGCCAGATGAGAGATCGCTCATCTTTGGTTCCCCGAGGCCTCATCTCGGGGCGAGATGGTGGAGATGTCGGGAAAAGACCAACCCTAAGAAATAAGGAGTGAACAACATGGCAGGCAATGCCAAGTGGAAAGTCGTCACAGCGGGGGTCGCAATGGCCGGGCTGGGCGTCGTCGCGGCTGGCGCCGCAAACGCCGCCACCGAGCCCGCCCCCATAGCGGTCAACAGCGCTATCGAGGCACCGCTAGTCGACTGGGTCGACTTCGACGACGACAGCCCCGATGACTCGTTCATCGCGATGGACGACTCATGGGACGACACGTGGTGGGAGGACACCTGGGACGACTAGTCCGTTAGCAATGTCGTTCTGCCTGGCGCCCGTCACCAACCGGTGGCGGGCGCCGGTTCGTCTGCCGTTCGGCGACACACTGGACAGCCGGCACCCAGGTTTGACGTCCGGCTAGAAGGCGTCTTCGCGCAGGTCCATGATCGTCAGGTCGACGGCTCGATGATCTTGCGTTCCGCGGTCAGCCGAGGCAGCACGTTCTTGGCGAAAAACTCTGCCGCGGCGACCTTTCCGTTGTAGAAGGCACGGTCGCGTTCTGTCGGGTCGCCATCGAGAGCGGCCAGCGCGATCTCGCCTTGGTGTAGCAATAGCCAACCGATCAGCAGGTCGCCCACCGCGAGCAGGAACGGAACCGACTCCAGCCCAAGGCGATACAGCTCGCGAGCGTTCTGCTGGGCGCCGACGAGTTATCCCGTCAACGCCGCAACCATCGCCTGCAACACGGCGAGCGCGGTGGCGAGTAGCCGGCGCCCGTCGGCCAGCTCTGGCCGACCGGTGTCGCTGTCGAGGAAGCGCTGGATCCGGCCGACCACGTGCTGCAGAGCGATGCCCTGGTCGCAGGTCTTGCGGAAGAAGAAATCCTGCGCCTGGATCGCGGTGGTGCCTTCGTAGAGTGAATCGATCTTGGCGTCGGGGATGTACTGCTCGATCGGATAGTCCTGAAGAAACCCCGAACCGCCCAGAGTCTGCAGCGATTCGGTCAGACACTGATAGGCCCGTTCGTAGCCGACGCCCTTCACGACCGGAAGAAGCAGATCGTTGACCCGGTCGGCCAACAAGAAGGCGTTGGAGATCGCGTCGAAGATCCGCACCGGCACCGACGCGGTCAACATGTACGCGTTCGATCCCGGCGCGCCGTTCGGCGGATACAAGAACTCCGGCATCGGCCGCGAGAATGGGCCGGAGGGCATCGAGCAGTACGTCGAGCACAAGAGCGTGCTGCTGCCGTTCGGCTACACGCCGGAGAGCTGAGTTTCAGATCGGTCGGCTGCGGCGGCCGCGAGCTTGGCCCGCAGCTCGTCCATGGTCAACACCCAGGCCACACTGCCCGCGATGAGTTCGAGCGCCATCTGGTGGTGATCGGCGCCGCGCATGCTCGCAACGCACTCCTCGATCAGCACCGGGCGGTAGCCGCGGACCGAAGCACCGAAGGTGGTTGCGTACACGCACGTGTCGGTGTTGATGCCTGCGATGAGCACGACCTCGGGCTTCAGGTAGCGACGCAGGATCATCTCGAGGTCGGTCAGGTGGAAACTGTCCATCTCACGCTTGTTGCCCATCATGAAGTCGCCATCTCTCACGAGTGCCGGCATGACCTGCTCGTTGCCGGAACCGGCTACGCGGTCAACCCGGGTGCGCGCCGCCGCGATGAGGTTCTGTGAGAGCCCGGCCCGCTGGCCCGCAGCGGTGTAGGGCGCTTGGTGCCCGCCCAGCGCCGCCTCTTCCGGGCGGCGGCTCACGTAGCAGTGCACGACCGGGATGCCGGACTCCCTGCACAGGTCGAGCATCGCCGCGGTATCGGCTACCACCTTCTCCGCGACGTCATCGCGAACGGGAGCCGTCGCGATCGACGGGTCAAGGTAGTCGCGCTGCATGTCAACCGTGAGGGCGACGGTCTTTGTGGGGTCGATCGTGAGAAGCTCGCGCATCGAGCGCTTGTACTCTTCGCGGTCGTGCAGTTCGATGGAGCGGCTCATTGAGAGTCCTTTCCGGTATTCGCAGCTAGAAAGCTTCCTCGCGCAGATCCATGGTCGCAAGGTCGACGGCCTCGATGATCTTGCGTTCAGCGGTCAGCCGCGGCAGCACGTTCTTGGCGAAAAACTGTGCCGCGGCGACCTTTCCACTGTAGAAGGCGCGGTCGCGACCTGTCGGGCCAGCCTCGAGCGCGGCCAGCGCGGTCTCGCCATGTTGCAGCAGCCACCCGATGAGCAGATCGCCCACCGCCTTAGCGACGGTCAGTGTCGAAGGTCAGCGTCCAGCATGCGGATCAACTCACCAACCCGTCCGCCGCCTCCCGGTGCCGCCGGAAAGCGTTTGAGCACGTCAACGACGACTGGGGTCGCACGTTGCACCGCTTGCTCAACGTGTTCGGCACCAACGGTCCGATCGTCACCGGCGACAAGCTCGGCCGCTCTGGCCGCGTAAGCGCCCGCCCCGAGAATATGCTTGACCTGGTTGGCGTTGGCCAACGGATGCAAGTAGGCGGCGCCTGCCGCAGACATCGCTGCCCACGCTGCATCGCACGCAGCCGCAGTGTCCGCGCCCTTCGCTGCCTTAAGCGCATGATCTGGTGCAGTTCCCGCACGGAATCCCGCGGGACTTCGTCGGTTTCGATGACGACTGGTACGACGACTGATCCCGTTCCGCCGCGCCCGCCACCGGTACCCGATCGGTGGCGGCCGTCTGCGTGCTCAGGGAACGTCGTCGAGCCGGTAGCCCATGCCGCGCACCGTGACGATCCGCTCCGCGCCGAGCTTGCGGCGCAGGTAGCGGACGTAGACGTCGACAACGTTCGACCCGGGGTCGAAGTCGTAGCCCCACACGTGGCTGAGCAGCTGCTCGCGGGAGAGCACCTGCCCGGGTGGCGCAGGAACGTCTCGACGAGGGCGAACTCGCGCGCGGATAGGTCGACGGTTCGGCCGTCGACGTGGGCGCGGCGGGTGCGCAGGTCCAGGTGCAGGCCGCCGTGCGAGAGCACCGTGAGCTCGGCGCCCGCTGCGGAGGCGAGCCGCAGCCGGACGCGGGCGAGCAGCTCCTCGAACCGGAACGGCTTGGGCATGTAGTCGTCGGCGCCGCCCTCCAGGCCGGCGACGGTGTCCTGGACGCTGTCACGCGCGGTCAGCACGATCACCGGGATCGGGCAGCGCTCGGCCCGCAGCGTGCGCAGCACCGCGAACCCGTCGAGGCCCGGCAGCCCGATGTCGAGCACCATCAGGTCGAACCCGCCGGTCATCGCGTAGTCGCGGGCCGACGGCCCGTCAGCCGACGACGGTGACGGCGAACCCGTTCGCCGCCAGCCCCTTCTCGATGAAAGAGGCGATCCGCGGCTCGTCCTCCGCGATCAGGATGCGAGCTCACGGCGCCTCCCCGGTTGACCGGGATCATCGACGGTGAACGTGGCCCCGCGGCCGGGCACGCTGTCGAGCAGCACCTGACCGCCGTGCGCGACGGCGATGGCCCGCACGATCGACAGGCCGAGCCCGGCGCCGTCCGAGCGCCGGGGCGCCGCGCTGCCGCGGGCGAACCGCTCGAAGATCCGGTCGCGGTCGGCCGCCGTCGACGCCGGGGCCGGTGTCGGACACCCAGAACCGCAGCCGGCCGCCCGCGAGCTGCGAGCCGAGCCCGATGCGGTCGCCGGGACCGGTGTGGCGGCACGCGTTGTCGGCGAGCGCGACGACGGCCTGCGTGATGCGCTGCGGATCGAGCAGGGCGTCGACGCGGCGGCGGTCTCGAGCACCCACTCCCGGTCGCCGAGCCGCTCGACCTTCTCGACGACGTCCGCGGTCAGCGCGCGCGACGTCGACCCGCTCGACGTGCAGGAACGACGGCTGCTCGGAACGGGCGAGCAGCAGCAGGTCCGACACCATCCGGTTCATCCGGCCCAGCTCGTCGTCGACGAGCGCGACGGTGGCCCGCACGTCCTCGGGATCGGCCGGGTCGAGGACCTCCAGGTGGCCCCGCACGATCGTGATCGGGGTGCGCAGCTCGTGCCCGGCGTCGTCGACGAACCGGCGCTGCGCCGCGACGCCGGACTCGACACGGTCCAGCATCGCGTTGACGGTGCGGACGAGGTCGCCGAGCTCGTCGGCCTCCCCCGCGTCCGGGATGCGGCCGGACAGGTCGGTGTCGGTGATCGTGCGGGCGGTCTCGGCGACGTCGCGCAGCGGCCGCAGGATCCGCCCGGCGACCAGCCACGCGGCCGCAGCCGGCGCCGAGCACGGTGACGCCGCCGACGACCGAGCATGAGCTGGGCAGCGGTGTTCGCGGCGGCGCGCTCGGCGTCGGCGAGGTAGGCGGCCACGATCACGCCGCGGGCCGGGTCGCCCTGCAGGGTCACCGGGATCGCGAGGTAGCGCACCTCGCCGACGACCGGGCTCTCGTAGGTCCCCGATCGTCGGGCCGTCGACCGTGGCCACCAGCGCGGCGAACGCCGGGTCGCGGGAAAGCACCTCCGGGCTGCCGGGCTCCTGGCGGCTCTGCGTGCGGTAGCCGCCGTCGACGTAGCCGAGGAACTTCTCGTTCGGGCGGGCCAGGTTGTAGGCGATCGCCTCGCCGATCACCTCGTCGACGGTGCGGAACGGCAGCCCGGTGCGCGGGTTGACCCCCGGCGCGGTCAGCTCGGCGAACTCGTCGACCTCGAAGCGCAGCGCCTCGTCCATCCGCTCGTCGGTGACCTGGACGAGCAGCCGCCAGGTCACGAGCGTGACGACGGCCAGCGCGACCAGCACGAGCAGCAGGACCCATCCGATGATGCGGGTTCGGGCGGTGGACGGCAGCACATGACGCCACCTCGGCCGCGGTGGCATCTGCGCATGCTAGGGTCATCGACGTCCTGTGGATAGCTGCTGGGTGAGCACTATCCTTCCCTAGGGCCCGGCGGACCTGACGATCGCGTCGGTGTCAGTCGTCACCGTCGGAATCGTCGTCCCCCCAATCGTCTCCG
>CAWKOI010000032.1:0-145515 GCA_963851115.1 uncultured Actinomycetota bacterium | reverse complement strand
GTTGCGGCCAGCCGACGGGCCGCTTCCGGGTGGTTTGCGGTTTAGGGAGAGGCGGCAACAGCCGGCCATAGTGCGCGAAGGATTCGTTGCGCCCAGCCGGATCGAACGTTCCCGCTGCGTGCTCGCTCGGCCAGGTAGGCGCCGACGATGCAATCGAGCATGGTGTCGACGTCGAGGTCAGCTCGCAACTGTCCTGCCGCTGCGGCGTCCTCGACGACGGCGGCGAGCGCAGCGCGGTGCTCGACGAGAAGAGCGCGGATCAGTGCGGTGAAACGGGAGTCCTCGTCGGTCAGCAGCGCCGCCACACCACCAAGCCCGATACCGGATTCGATGGCGTTGAACGACTGCTCGATGACCCACTGCAGCATCGGCTGCAGGGACGAGGTGTCCGGCGGCGGTGGCGGGCTGACCAGCGATGTCAACGCGGCGGCGATCATCTCCTCGCGGTCACGGTAGCGGCGGTAGATCGTGGTCTTGGCGACCCCGGCCTGCGCGGCGACCGCCTCGACGTTGACCGCTTTGGGTCCTTTGGTACGCAGCAGTTCGATGACAGCCGCAGTGATGGCTTCGTCGCGTTGATGTGGGTCGGCGGGCACGTCCTGGCCTTTCTGCTGTCGAGTTGGTCACAGCACCGGCTGCACCGGAATTCTAACGAAACGCTACGCGTTGCGTATTACATACGAGGAGGTTAAAGAAATGAGGGAGTTACCTATGAACAAGTCCACCGTGGGATGGGCGTCGATGGCATTGGGCCTTGTGATCGCGGTGACGCCGGCGTGGGCGCAGACCACTGCGGTTGGCGCGGGCTTCACGTTGGGCCTGGGGGCGATGACGTTGATGTACGGCGGGTGGTCGCTGATCGCGCGTGATCCCACCCGCGACCACTGGGCCATGTCGGTGGTTGGCCTGGTCTTGGCGATCGCACCGTGGATCGGTGGATACGCCGGCGACGGCGCGGCCTGGGTGTCGTGGATCGGTGGCGTGGCGCTGATGGTGCTGGCGGGCGCGGCCTATATCGCTGATGAGGCCGGCGCGGTGACCGAAACCGAGAGGATCAAGGCCTTGGCCAAATACCAGGCCCAGCATGGCATCTCACTGCACGATGCCATAACGGTCCCGACTGAACTCGTCGACTCCGCCGACATCGATTCCTACCCGGGAACTCGTCGACGCGCTGCCCATTCGCCCCCGACACGGTGCCGACTACTGAGCCCACGCAATCGCTTCCGATGGCCACCGCCGCCGTCGGCCGATGAGCACGGCTCACCATCGGCGACCACCGGAAGTGGGCGAGCTCTGCTGGGCGGTGGCGGCAACGTCTCAACGTGGGCGCGGCTGGCTAGGTGCACCCACGCGGTCTGGCTGCGGCCGGCCCTCAATCACGCGTGGATCGTCGCGAGGCGTTCAACCTGGCGATGCACAGTTCTGGTTCGACGAACGGGTCGAGCCTGGCCGACAGTCCTTGGTTTCGTGTGTCGGGTTGTCCACCGGCGGCCGCGGCGTGGTCGAGCAGGCCCTGCAGCAATCCCAGGTGTATGCCGCAACCCACCTCGGGGTGAGCTCGGGCCAAATCCCGTACGGGGCAGGCGCGCAGCCGAATGACCCGTTCCCGTCCGACGATCTGCTTGCTGTCAGCCGACAGCGAGGCCATTGGTTCGGATTCAGCAGCCAGTTCGGGGTCGAACCCCATCCGGTCGAAGACCTCAGTGGCGAGCACCGCTCCTCGATCCAGCGGGTCACCCGCCTCCGCTGTGTCCGTAACGTCTTGGGCCGCAACGGCTTCGCCCTTCGAACCCGCGATCCGGCCAGCCCATCGCTGTCCGGCGCGCTGGGCACGCCGAGCGCGTGTTTCCACCGTCTCTCCCAGTTCCATCGCGAGGATCTCGGCGAGTATCCGATAGTCCAGGCGCTCCTCGACGGCGCGGTATCCGGTGCGGGGACGACCAACGCCGTCCCGGTATATCCGGGTGCGCTCGATCGCTCCCTCGTCGCACAACGCGTCCAGGTGGAAGCGCACGGTGGTGACGTGCAACTCCGATGCGCGAAGCGAGCTCGACGGCGTCAATCGCGTCGCCGTGCTCGCGCACCATCTGAAGCACTCGTTCACGTTGCCGGTTGCGCGGCAGGCGATCTCGTCGCCTACCCCCGGCCTTGGAGTCTGTTTCCTCGTCCACCCGCACCCTTACCTTTTCTTATATTTAACGGATATACTTCCTCTATATTAGCAGCTTCTCAACGGAGAGAGGTAGGTAAGAGTGACGGTCGGCGATGTTTACGATCTGGCCCCTGGATTGCCGGCGACGGCGGAGGTCGGGCGCTCGGACACTGAGTTCGCGCGGTTCGCACTGCCGTATCAGATCGCGATCTCGATGCTGACCACCAAGGTCAGCATCCTCAAGGAGAAGTTCACCGACCGTGATGGTTACTGTCCGATCGCGGTGGTCTCATCACGGGTCAAGACCCTCGACAGCATCCGGCGCAAGGCGCAGCGCATTCGCTGCCCGCTCACCGTCGACGACATCCGCACCAACATCCTCGATATTGCCGGGGTCCGCGTCACCTGCGGCGTCATTTCGGACACGTACCGGATCGCGACGATGCTCAGCCAGCAGGCCGACGTCACCGTGATCGAGGTCGAGGATTACATCGCCCACCCGAAGCCCAACGGCTACAAGAGCTTTCACATGATCATCGAGATCCCTGTCCTTTTGAGCGACCGGGTCGAACGGGTGCCAGTCGAACTTCAGATCAGAACGATCGCGATGGACTTCTGGGCCAGCCTGGAGCACAAGATCTACAACAAGTACGAGCGCGCCATGCCGCGCCGACTGCTCAACGAACTGATTGACGCCGCCGACGCCGCGCACAGACTCGACATGAAGATGCAGCGGCTGCACAACGAAGTTGCCGCCCTCACCGCCGCGCAGGACGCCCACGATGTTCACCTGGACCTGCTGCCGCCGAGCGCGATCGACGATTGGCGGCCCGGCACAGGACGGTATCTATGAGCGAATCGACTACCCAAACGTTAGACAGCGCCTCGTGTGGTGTCGTAACCGGTGGCGGTATCGAGGAAGTCCGCGAACACGTCCCGGTGAAGACCGTCCCCCTTCAGTCGAGTACGAACCCAACGACGCACAAACAGTCTGCCGAACCCGATGGGCGCGTGACGTTTACACCGGAAGTGCTGGCAACGCCAGCCAGCCACGACGTCGGGGCCGACCGCGTTGGACCCTGCACACGATCCTGGCACGGTTGATCTCACGAGGCCCACCCAGGCGCCGGTCGAAACACGATCTGCCCCATTCATCGCACAAGTCCAGGCGGGAGGCCGCACATGTCCGCACCAATTCTGTCCTTCGGGACCGCGCAAGCGCGCCGATCGGGAATCGGCAATCTCCGATTGCGGTTGAAGCCCGCCCACCGGTCCTGCGGGTTTGTGCAGGGGGCCTGGTGGCCCCGGACCGATCAACTGCACACCGAACTTCCGCGCCTGCTCGGAGCCCTGTCGCCGCGGGTGGGTTCCGTCGACCGGGTCAGCTACGACGAGACCAGTTGGGCGCCAGCATCATTGCGTATGGAGTTTAGGGGCCGCAGCATCATCCTCGAGGGCTCCCACAACAAATCGACCAACATCCTGTCGTTGATCGGCCAGGGGTTCGGCAGGCTGGTTCTGCTGGTCGTTCCCCCCTACACGAACCCGACCCGCGCGTACACGGCTGTGATGAGGGCGTCGAACCCCGACGATGTGTCGACCCCCGACGAACTGTTGGGGATTGGGCCGCGGGAGGCGCAGGATCGCCGACTCGCACTCTTGGCGCACCAGCGGTGGGAGTCCGAAGGCGGAGCATTACGCCGTCTGGGCCAGGCACGCGGTGACAGCGCTGTAGTCGGGGAAGTTCAGGAGGTGCGGCGTGCTCAGTGATGACGAACTCCAAGCTCTGCGCGAGATCGAACGCCGGCTGCGGTGGGAGAGCCCGGAATTGGTTCGGCTGTTCAACAGCGAGAGCTGCAGCCGGCGACGAATCACCGTCAGCGGGCTAAGACCAGAGTGCTGCTGGCTGCGGCCGCGATCACGGGATTGACATTGTAGGACCACGCATGCTCACCGAAGCCGAAGTCCGAACCCAGCAGCGCGCGCCCCTGCCGCGAACCGCGCCGTTCGACACCACCACCGCCCGCCGGACCGACCCTGTTTCGGGTCCCGCCGCACTGACCGCCCCGGTCGAGGGCGTCGAGATAGTCGTCGCGCCGTCAACGATTGTCGCGACGCCGCTGTGTCGAGCGGCCTGACGTTTCACCAAATTAGAGCCCGAGCTCACCAACGACTACCGACAACCGAGGCCCGGGCGGAACTGGAGAGAAAATGACCGTCCTCTACGCACTGGCCGCCGCGATGGGCCTTGGGGTGCTCTGGCTGGGAACCAACCTGCGCGTCGTCAAGCAATTCGAACGAGGCGTCGTCTTCCGATTCGGCCGTGTGCAAGCGGGCGTTCGTGGACCGGGACTGACGATGCTGATTCCGATCGCGGATCGCCTCGAGAAGGTGAACATGCAGATCATCACGATGCCCATCCCTGCCCAAGACGGCATCACCCGCGACAACGTGACCGTCCGCGTGGATGCCGTCATCTACTTCAACGTTGCCGATCCAGTGCGCGCGGCCGTCGACGTGCAGGACTACACGTCCGCCATCGGCCAGGTCGCACAGACATCGCTGCGATCAATCATTGGCAAAAGCGACCTGGACGACCTGCTCTCCAACCGCGAGGGTCTCAATCAGGGCATGGAGTTGATGATCGACAGCCCCGCGCTCGGCTGGGGAGTTCACATCGACCGCGTCGAAATCAAGGATGTGGTCCTGCCGGATTCGATGAAGCGGTCGATGTCGCGGCAAGCCGAGGCCGAGCGTGAGCGACGGGCCCGGATCATCACCGCCGACGGCGAACTGCAGGCATCGGACAAGCTCGCCCAGGCAGCCGAGGTGATGGCCGAACACCCGGCTGCTCTTCAACTGCGGCTCTTGCAAACCGTCGTCGAGGTCGCCGCGGAGAAAAACTCCACCCTGGTGCTTCCCTTCCCCGTCGAACTGCTCCGGTTCCTGGAAAAAGCCACACCGCAACCATCCGGGCCCCAAGACACGGCAGCCACGACGCCCGCGGCACCGGCCCCGCCACCCAACGGCGAGACGCCGCATATAGACCCGCCACCGATCCCCGCCGACCCTCGCGGTCTGCAATTCGAGGGCATCGCGGGCCAGCCCTTCCGGCTGAACCAATAGCGTCCGAAGTGGCCAGCACCGCCGCCTTCGACAGTGGTGACCCGCAGGAGCTGACGGCCCCGTGACCGGCCGCCGCGGCTACCTGTCGGGTAGCGACGAACCCGGCCGGAAGTGAAGCGAGAGACCACATGGCGACCTGCGACACCCGCAGTAACGACGACGATAAGGCATTCACGATGACGCGGGCAGACGGCGGCACGGCGATATTCGGCAGTATCGACTGCGCGGCACTTGAATGCGGCGCCGCCGCCGGCCCGCGCATGCCGGTTCTCGGCAGAGAGTGCCGACACGATGTGTTGCTGCCCGCACCGCGCCCGAAATCGGCAATCATCACCGAACCGACCCTCGCGCGGAGTGGTGGAACATCTAACTATGGACACTCCAACCATGTCGTCCGGCGGTGGAGAGCAAGGGAGGCGGATGTTCGCTGCCGCCGTCCGCTACGCCGGCCTGGTGGTGGCTGTCGCAATGCTGGTCCTGGTGTTGGGACTGCTGTGGGTGATTGGCTGCCGGTCGGGGAGCGGTGACGAAGCGCTCGCGCACTGCGGTGTTGTCCAGCGCAATGTGCTGGGGATCGGCTCTCCGCTGATTCTGCTGCTCGGTGGCCTCGGGGCGTTCGTCCGCACGTATCAGGTCTGGCGGGCACGGGGTCGCTGGTGGATCTGGCAGGGCGCCGGCTGGTTCCTGATGATGCTGATGCTGGTGGTGCTGACGATGACCGTCCCAGTGGCGCTGCGCTAGCGGCTGCGGCTGTTTCGCCGCCAGGGCGTGGGATCGGAAGGGGACGATGCAATCGGGGACTTCGAGGCGGTGGTGGGCAACGGGATCCGCCGCTAATTTTCGTCGCACAGGCCAAGAATCCGGGTTGGCAGTTCAGGTAACACCGCCAACCGGGCAGGTCGAGAAGGAGCACGGAAATGCGGTATCTCGCGTTGGCGGCAGACTACGACGGCACTTTGACGATGTCGGGGTCGCTGAGCGCGTTTTTTTTTTTTTTTTTTTTTTTTTTTTTTTTTTTTTGAGGTCGAAGGCGCCGAGGCAACCATGCTAATATAGAGGAATATACTACTCTAAATAGGTCGGGGCCGACGACGTGGACCAGGCCACTGAACGAGCACCGACCATTGTGATCACCACGACGGTTCCGCTCACCGTGATGGGGATGCCTGGATCGGACCGATCGGTGAACTTCTGGCACCCGGACGCTCGCCGGTCGGTACGACCGGACGACGCGGCGGTGCATTCTTTGCCGTATGGCCGGCCGGCAGTCCGGACGATCGGCGACTCGATAGTTGGGTGCGACGCTATCCGGATGTTCATGTGCAAACCGTTGCCGCGCGCCAAGGAGGGACGCGATCCCTTGAGAACCATGGTGACTCAATCCAATTGGCCGTCGTTGGTAGCGCCGACGCCGAACACGTCGCCCGACTCGTCTGGCCGGACTACCATCCGGTTCTCGGCAACGCCAACCGCTCATTGCTGTTGGTCCGCCGCTGATCCGAAACCCGACGAATCTGTCGATCACCTCAGTCGAAAACTCGGGACCTCGCAGCGTGGATGCCCACTTGTGTTTAGGTTCAGAATCCCGAGGTGACGCTGCCATCTGTGGGCAGTGAGATCTGCGGCCGGCGAACTCATGAAGGTCAGGTAGATCAATATCGGCAATCACCGCCCACCTCAATCCAACGCGTCATCGCCAATCGAGTTGATTTCGGTGGGCCACGGGACGCTACGAAGAGACGAGCTGACGAGACTGCTTCGCACAGCGGATATCGAAGCGCTGGTGGATATTCGGCGCTTTCCACACAGCCGGCACAACCCTGATGTGGAGGGTGCCGCACTGAGTAACTGGGTGCCGGAGGCCGGAATTGGCTATCGCAACGAGCCCAGGCTCGGTGGACGAAGACGCTCACCCGCTGATGTCCTCCGCGAGGACACCTGGTGGCAGGTCGAGCAGTTCACCGCGTACGCGGCCTACACCCGGACGGGACCGTTCCTGGACGCAATGACCGAACTTCTCGACCAGGCTAGTCGGCAACGAACCGCAATGATGTGCAGCGAAAGCGTGTGGTGGCGTTGCCACCGGCGGATCGTCGCCGACGTGGCCACATTGAGTTTCGGAGCAAGTGTCTATCACCTCATGCATGATCGACGCCTGCTGATGCACAGAGCGGCCGAAGGCGCGCGGCTACGCCCGGACGGCCGCGTGGTGTGGGACGGTGACCGGACCAATACTGGCTGATCGCATTGCGCCACCCTGCTCAGAGCCTACGGGCCGCCGTACGCAGCCAACCCGGCGCGACACGTCACTATGACGAGTAGTCGGTAAGTCAGGGGTCGTTGTTTAGATGCTCGGCAAGGAGTCGTCCTCCGTTCGGACAAGCGCCCCGAAGTGACGAGCCTCCACTACCCGCCGACCGGATCTTCATCATCCCGCGCACGGCCAACGGTCCCGTCAATATGATGGGTGGACAGTTCCGGTTGGAGAGGGACCCGGCATGCGCTTCACCTTCCGATCCCCTTGCCGCGCCGGCTGGCGGACGGCGCGCACGACAGTGTGCTTCGCGCGGTGACGACTCCGGTGCTCGACCTCGACGGCCGTGTGGTCGGCCGACGTCAGGAGATCACCGAACTCCGAGCCGCCGTGGAAGCGGCCGGACGCGTCGGCGGCGGATGCGCCCTGCTCAGCGGGGCTCCTGGCGTGGGCAAGTCGACGCTCTTGCAGGCCTTTGGCGTCGAGGTCTCCCGGCGCGACTGCGTATTTGCCTATGGGAGGTGTCAGGACGGCGCGCCTGCACCGTACGCGGCGTTGGGAGACGCGCTCAGCTCGATCGTCCGCACCATGGAGGCCACCGGCCCGGCCGAGCGTGACCGTTGGCGTGCGAACCTCGTCAGCGGGACGTCGGCCCTGGCCGGCATCCTCGGGGAGCTCGTGCCCGACCTGGCCCAAGTGCTGGGCGAGGCCTCACCCGTGGCTGACCTCGATGCGGCGGATGCTCGCCGCCGGCTGCACCGCGCCGCCATCCGGCTGGTGTCCGACTCCGCGTCCTATCGGCCGGTGGTGCTGGCAATCGATGACCTGCAGTGGGCCGATCAAGACTCGCTGCTGCTGTTGTCGGAACTGCTGACGGTATCGCTCCGCAACGTGTTGGTCCTGGGTGCGTATCGCGTGGGTGAGTTCGAGCCGGGCGCAGCAGGTCTCACCTCCACGACCCTCCGCAGCATCGAGCTCAGCCCGCTGTCCCTCGAGGACGTCGAGGAGCTGCTCGTTGCGGTGAGCGGCCGGGGTGTGGAGCTGGGCGACGTGGCCGCCGAGTTCCACCATCGGACCGGAGGCAATCCCCTGCAGGTCCGTCAGCTGCTTTACCGCGCGCAACAAGAAGGCGCCCTCACCCCGGTGGGCGCGGGCGGGCATCCGAGTTGGGACTTGCGCGTCCTCACGTCGATCGAGGTCACCGCCACCGCCGCTGAGTTCCTCGGCCGCTACCTCGATCAGCTGCGCCCGATCGACCGGGAGGTGTTGGGTTCGCTGACGTGTATCGGCGGCGAGTTCGACCTCGCCGACGCCACGGCGGCGGCGGCGCACCCACCCGACGTGGTGGCCCACGCGCTCTGGTCCGGGCTCGAGCTTCGTCTGCTCGAGGCGCTCGACAGCCGTGGCCAACGGATCGCCAACGCGATCAGCCGGGAAGCGCGGTACCGATACAGCCACGACCGGGTGGCCGAAGCTGCGCGAGAAGGCCTGTCGGCTGACGCCCAGCGCGAAACGCACCTGCGCATCGGTCGGCGGCTGGTCGCGCTAGGGGATGACCGCCTGTTCGAGGCCGCCCGCCACGTCGGCATCGGCGGCCATGGGCTGGCCGACGACGACGAGCGCATCCGGTTCGTCGAGATGCTCCGGCGCGCGGCCCGCAAGGCTCGGGCGCAGGCATCGTTCCCGCTGGCCCTCGAGTACTGCCGAAACGGTCTGGGTCTGCTCGATGAACAGCGTTGGGCCACTCACTACCAGTTGACCCGGGAGCTGCACCTCGACGCCGCGGAGGCCGCCCTGCTGGTGGGCGACGTAGCGGCGCTCCATGAGCTGCTCGACGAGGCCGAGGAGTTCCTGCACGAGCCGGCCGACCGCGCGCGGCTCGCCTACCTCAGACTCAAGGGGCGGGTGGCACAGAACCGCCTCCAGGAGGCGCTGGAGACCGGGCTGGAGGCGCTCGACGAGCTCGGCGAGCCGCTGCCGGCGGATGCGGGCAAGCCGCGGATGGGCAACGCGCTGGTCCGGATGAGGCTGACGATGCGCCGCTGGAGCACCGAGCGGCTGCTGCAGCTACCGCACTGCAAGGACCAGCGCGTCATCGAGATCCAGCGGATCCTCGCCGAGTTGCGCAGCATGTCCTACATCGTCCGCCCCAATCTCTTCCCCCTGTTGGTGCGAAAGCAACTCGAGCTGACGCTGGCCCACGGCCACACATCGTCCTCGCCGCTGGTGCTTGCCAGTTACGGGCTGCTGCTCGTGATGCTCGGCGATCGCGCAGGCAGCCAGCGCTTCGGTGAGGTCGGCATGCTGCTTGCGGAGCGGCCGGAATTCCGGGAGGCCCGACCGCAGACGGTGTTCATGCACCTGAGCTTCATCCATCACTGGCGCCACCCCCTCCGCGACGGCTTGGGCCTGCTGCGCGACGCCGTCGCGGAGGCACTCGACCAGGGCGACCAGGAATACGCCGGATTCCTCGCTGCGACCCTGCATTTCCCAGTCGTTCTGGGTGGGCCGCCCGCTGGCGGAGATCGACCCCCTCGCCCAATCCCTCATCCCCGCAGATCCGTTCCCAACCCGTGCCAAGTGCGCTCTGCCAGGCCATGCAGCAGCTTTCGCCTCAACTTGATGGGCCGCGCGAGGATCCGTACCTCCTGGCCGGCGAGAGCGGGTACGACGAGCGGGAGGTGGTTCCCGCGGCCCGACGCGAGGGCGACGTGGTGGCCCTGAGCATCGCCGCGACGATGAAGCAGGGCGTGCACTTCTGGTCCGGCGACTACGCGGGCGCGGTCGATGCCACGGATGAGGCAATCGAGCACATCGGCGGGTCTGGCCGGCACCGCGGTGTCGCTTCTCATCCACATGATCGGCGCCCTGAGCATGATGCAGTACGCGCCGCGGGACCGCTCGACCGCACGTTTCGTGCGGAGGACTCTGGCCTTGCACCGCAAATGCGCGGCGGGTGCACCGGAAAACTATGCGGCATCGTATGCGCTGATCGAGGGGGCGTGGGCGCGAGCCCGCGGGCAACACGCCAAGGCGGAGCGCTACCTTCACGGGCGATCGAGCTCGCCGAGGAAAACCAGCTCCCCATGATCGGTGCGCGTGCTCACGAGGAGGCCGCCGCCCTCTACGGCGAGACCGGGCGGACGACGCTTCGCGATCACATGCTGCGGTCGGCGTACCAGCGCTGGTTGAGTCTGGGCTTGGCGGTGCGCACGGACTGGCTCGCGCGGGAGCATCCCTGGCTGCTCAGCCGCGATCTCGTTGCAGACGGGTTCGGCGGGGATCGACCCGGTCGGTGCGCATCAGCTATTGCGCGCGCTGTCGGGGGCGCGAACCCCGGACAGCTTGGCCAGCATCATTCTGGGCTCGGTTGCGGACACGACCGGTGCGGGCCGCGTCCTGCTCCTCACCGGCGAAGCGGAGAATCTGGCGGTCCAGGCCATCCAGGATCACGGCGACATTTCGACCGTCGATGGGCCGTGGACCGAGGTGGCCTATGACAGGAACATCGTCCGTCGCGTGGTGGACAGCGGCTCCCCGCTCATCGTCGCGGCCACCCTCGCCGTTCCGATACGGTTGCAGGACAAGACGATCGGCGTGGTCTACGCCGAGCAGGCCGAGCCGGGCAGGCACTTCACTGCCGAGCACGAGGAGGCGGTCGCCTTCCTGTGCGACCAAGCCGGCGCGCCCTTGTGGAACTTCCAGCTCGAGGCACGGTTGCGGGACGCCGACGAGTACCGGCGGTCCCTCATGGACGTGCAATCGAGGTTCGTGCCCAACGAACTGCTCCGCATCCTCGACATCGACGACCTTCGCCGCGTCCGCAGCGGCTACCGGGTGGAGCGCGAGATGACGGTCCTCATCAGCGACATTCGCGGCTACACGACCATGCTCGAGGACATGGACGTGTCCGAGGCGAGCAACCTGGCGATGGGGTTCCTGCGGGCCGTCGAGATGCCGATCATCAGCTGCAACGGGATGATTCAGGACGTGCGCGGGGACGAGATCGTCGCCGTCTTCGAGTCGGAGCCTGACGCCGTCCGGGCCGGACTCGCCATGCTGCGCTCCTTGCGCGAGCACAATCGGGAGCGGATGGCCCTCGGCTCCGAGGAGTTGCGGGTGGGGATCGGCATCAATACCGGCGCGGTGGGGGTCGGGCTCGTCGGTGGCGTGAACCGCATGGTGCTGACCATCATCGGCGACGTGGTGAACCTGGCCGCGCGCATAGAGAGCACCAACAAGCGCTACGGCTCTTCGCTGCTCATCTCCGACGCGACCCGTACCCGCCTCGAAGCGCAGGGCCAGTTCGACATCCGTCGGATGGAGCGGGTCATGGTGGTCAACCGGCGTCGACCGGTGACGATCTACGAGGTCTACGACGAGGACCCAGCGTCGCTCCGCGCCGCGAAGCGCTCCGCCCAGCCGGCCTTCGACGAGGCCTTCGCGCTGTTCGACGCGGGTGACGCCGACCAGGCGCGCGCCGCCTTCGAACGGTGCCGCCAGTTGCTGCCCGACGACCCCGTCGCCCCGTTGCACCTGGCGCACTGCGACGCCGTGGCTCGAGGCGAGATGTCCCCCGGTCAGGACGTCGCGCTCCTCCAAAAGTAGTGGCGCCAAACAGCCATCCACATCTGATCTTGTCTGCCATGATTTCAACCACAAGCCGGGGGGTCGCATATGTACCTGAGCGCCGAGCGGATGGCCATCGCCAACCAGGCAGTTCAAGAAACGTTCGAGCAGACCAGCATTGCCTGGCAGGCCATCCCGCACTGGGACACGGGCGATCCCGGTCAGCTGATGGTCCGCTCCGACTCCATCGATACTCCGCCCGTCGCATCCATGGCGCTCGAGGCCAAACAGGTTGCGTTCAAGGCGACGCTGGCGGACGCCATTGCGCCGACTCCCGATCCGCTGCTGGCCCAGGTGATTGCGAATACCGCGCTGCTGGCGTCATACGTGGACGCGATCGTGCTGAACCAGCTCATCTATGCCAAGCAGAAGTCGCCGCTGGACGTTACGACTCTGGACCAGCTGCTGGAATCGCTGATCAATGCCCGGGTGAGTGTCGAGGACAACGGCTACCGCGCCCCGTCGTGCCTGGTGACCAATACGGCGGGACTGGTGAAGCTCAGCAATTTGGTCACTGGCGACCCCGTCACCGACGCGATTCTCGGGGCCGCCCACGTCAATGCGTTGCATCGGGTAACGCACCTCATGACCCCGTATCCTCCGCCTGCGGCTGCGCCTGCAATTCCGGCGGTGCCTCCACTTCCCGCTGCGGTTGCGACGGCCGTCATGCTGATGATCGGTAGACGGCAGCGGATTGCCGAGGGAGCCGCTGCAGAGGCATCGCCCGGTGAGGAACCGGTCGACCTGGCCGTCAGCGTGCTCCCCAGCCTCGAGGTCGTTGGCGAAGATCCGATCAACGGCAACCAAATCGAGATGGCCGTGCGCATCCGCTTCGCGACGAGGATCAAACACAAGGCCGGCTTCGTCGTTCTCGGCGTGTAGCGACGCGCCGCGGACGCCCATGACATCGACCCTGCCCCAGACGTGTGCGACCCCGACGGCGTCGGACGTGCTCGACGACTACCTCGCCTTGTGCAAGGACGCCTGCGACGGCGAGATCCTCCGCCTCTATGGACCCGACCAGCGAGGGTCGAGCAGCCTTCACGAACTGATCCTCGACTACCCGCTTCGCGGCGGGAAGGCGCTGCGGCCGGCGCTGAGCATCGCGACCTGCCTCGGGCTCGGCGGCCACCTCGAGGCGATTCTGCCGACCGCGGCGACGCTCGAGCTCTACCACAACGCGTTTCTCATCCACGACGACATCGAGGACGAATCGTGGTGGCGGCGTGGCAAACCCACGCTGCACATCGACCACGGCGTGCCCATCGCCGTCAACGTGGGCGACGCGATGCTGTCACTTTCGCTGCAACCCCTGCTCGACAACGTCGAGCGCGTCGGGCTTGGGCCGGCCCTGCGCATCCTGCGGGCCATCGCCAAGATGACCCGGCTGACCGTCGAGGGCCAGGCGCTGGAGCTCGAGTGGGTGCGGTCCAACACCTGGCAGCTCGACGATGCCGACTACCTCGAGATGGTGGAACTCAAGACGAGCTGGTATTCGTTCATCACCCCGCTGCAGGCCGGCGGTCTGGCCGCCGGCGCCGGACCTGAGCGGCTGGCGCCACTGGAGTCCCTCGGCAGGCACCTCGGAGCCGCCTTCCAGATCACCGACGACCTGCTGAACCTGCGCGCCGACCCGGAGGATTACGGCAAGGAGATCGGCGGCGACCTCTGGGAGGGCAAGCGCACGCTGATGCTGTTGCACGCCTTGCGATCTGCAGAACCCGAGGACCGAGTTCGCGCCGTGCAGATCCTGGCCAAGCGCCGCCCGACCGCCGACGGCGAGCTCGGGCTCACCGCGCTGCTGGATCGGCTCACCGCCCGCGGGGACCTGTCCCAGGCCGGGAGGGCCGAGCTCGCGGCTCGGTTGCGTGACCACCGCGCGGAGTCGAAGACGCTCGACGAGATTCGCTGGCTCTACGACCTGATGCACCGCGTCGGATCGCTCAAGCACGCCCGAGAGGTCGCCGCCCACCATGCTCGGGAGGCGGCTGCCGTGCTGGCCGGTCTCGACTGGTTGCCGCCCAGCCGACATCGGGACGCGCTGGCCGGCCTCGTCGACTACGTACACGGGCGAACCCGATGAGCCCCGAAGTCCTGATCGGCATGCTGGCTGAGATGGAGCGCATCCGGGAACTTACCCTCGACCTCGTCGAGCGCAGCGCCCCGCGGCTGCTGCCAGCCCCTCCGGAAGAGGCCGCCGGGGCCGAGCGGACGGTGTTCGACCTACTGCTCGGCGCACGCCGCGCGGTGCTTGGCAACCCCGCGGCTGCCCGAGGCCTGCACGACATGCTCGTCGCCGAGGGGTGCCGCTATGCGGAGACGCCCGCCGGGGCGCAATTGCGCGACGCGCTCATCGCCTCAGAAGCAGTCGAGAACCTCCGGCGCATCTGGGAGACCGTCAGTCTGAACGTCCTCGACGGCCCGGCGTCACCCAATGCGGCGCCGGCCGCGTGGGCAGAGCTGTTGGCCGACGCGGTCATCGGACACGGGCTCGACGATTCGATACTCTCCCGGCTCCGTCCCGAGGGGTTCGCATGACGCTGACCGATCCGCGCGAGGCACTCGCCGATCAGAGCAATTTCGTCGGTTACCTGGTGGGCCTGGCCGGTCTGGCCCGGGTCGTACACATGCTGGCCAGCGACAGTAACCGCCGAGCTGGGGGTCCCCGCGAGGCCGACGACTTCGTGCACGTGCTGCTGGCCCTCGCGAGCGTGGGCGAGGCGATCGAGCGACTGGCGGAATCGACGGCAGCGCGCGGGGATTCAGCGGCAGCGACGCCCATCCCGGCGACGACGACCCGGTGGCTGCGATGAGCGCGGTGCTCGCCGGTAGCGACTTCCTGCGCGCCCCGCTGCTTGCGACCGCACGGCCCGAGGGATTCAAGGAATGGCACCACTTCGTGGTGCACGGGCAAGACTGCCGCGTCCTGATCAACTTCAGCCTCACCAGCGCGGTGTCCAACGCCGGTGAACTCCGGCTCGTGCCACGCGTGATCGTCATCGGCCATGATCAGCGATGGACTGGAGCCGTCCAGCGCTTCGACGAATCCGAGCTGGGCGTCTCGGCCGACCTCGGTGACCTCACCATCGGCGGCAGCCGGATGACCGTGCTACCCGACGGTTACCAGGTGGTGCTCGACCTGCCGGAGCACGACATCCGGGGAGAGCTCCACTTCACGCCGGTGAGTCGGCCCTTCGTCGTCAACAACCAGCCCGTGGGGGAGGGCCGGATGTGCTGGCTGTTCGTACCCAGGTTGCGCGCCGACGGATGGTTGCGCATCGGCGGCCACGAGTATCGCATCGAGAACGACCTCGCCTACCACGACCACAACTGGGGTCGGTTCTGGTGGGGCGACGACTTCGGCTGGACCTGGGGCACCATCCTCCCATCGGGACCCGAGGACCCCTGGTCACTGGTGTTCCTGCGAATGACCGACCAGCGACGGTTGCGCACACTGTCCCAGGCGCTCTACGTCTGGCACCACGACGAGCCCGCAGCGATCTTCCGGCACGCCGCGGTGAGGACGAGCTCCGACGGGCTGCTCGGTCGCGCCGCGGACTGCACCCTGCCGCCCCCGATGCGGCTGCTGCTGGACGGCGAGGTGCCGGACGTACCGGAGCGGATCGAGGTCACCGCGACGCGGGCGGGCGACACGGTGCACGCCGAGTTCCGTCCGCGGAACTATGCCCGCCTGGCTCAACCGAGTGAGCGCAGCCTGGACCGATCGACCGTGCTCTGTGAAACGAGCGGTACCGCCCGGGTGAGTGGGAAGATCAACGGCGAGGACGTCGACTTCGTCGGCGCTGGTGTATTCGAGTTCCTCCATGGCTGAACGAGTTTCGGCGCTGTTGCGCCGGTCGGTCGAGCACCTCGCGCAGGAGGTGCCCGACAGCTATCGCCTGATACTCGACGAGATGGGGCCGCTGGTGGTCGAGCTCGACGTCGACGACGAGGTCTTCTCACTGCGGGGTGGCCATCGGCTCGAGGTGTCGGACGGTGCTGCGGATGGGGCCGGTGCCTGGATCACCACCTCCCGAGCCGCCATGCTCGACGTGCTCGACGCCGTCGTCGGGCTCGGGGAGGCCGTCGAGGCGGACTCGGTGCGCGTCCGAGGCTCGGTCGACGACGTGCTGCGTGCGCACGACACTCTGCTCGCCTACGTCCACGCCGCGGTGCGGGCACCGTCGCAGCCGGGACTGCTGGCCGCACTCAGGGAGGGGCCGCCATGAGCGAGGCCATCCCGACCCCGGCCTCGTGCACGCGGCGCCCCACGGTCGCGGTGCTGGGAGCCGGTATCGCAGGTCTGACGGCGGCGCACGAACTGGCCGAGCGGGGTTTCGACGTCACGGTGTTCGAAGCCCGCGAAGACGAACGCAACGGGCTGGGCGGCGTGCCGTCCGGCTCCTACCCGCCCGTCAAGCTCGGCGGCCTCGCCGCGTCCCAGTACTCGACCGTGGGCACGCACGACGGAAGCCCGGCCGAGCTGCGTCCCTTCCCGGGCCGGCGGGGCAATCCGCGGCTTCCCGGGCGAGCGGTTGCGGGTGAACACGGCTTCCGCTTCTTCCCGGCGTACTACCTGCATGTCTGGGACCTGTTCCAACGCATCCCGGTCTATCAGCGCGTAGCGACGGCGGGCGGCGAGGCCAGCTGGATACCGACCGCACGCACCATCATGGACAACGTCAGGCGGGTGATCACCCAGGGCACCACGGTGGATGGCAAGCCCTCCCTCGTCTTCCCTCGCGAACTCGCCACGCAGCCCCGCTGAGTTCTTCAGCATCATTGGCCAGCTCGCGCAATTGGGTTTCACCGGTGGCGATGTCGGGACCTTCCAGAGCAGGCTGCTCCGGTACCTCGTCACCAGTCCATTGCGCCGCGCAAGGGAACTGCAGAACGTGTCCTCCTACGACTTCTTCGTCGGACGCGACGGCGAGACCGGGACCCCTCAGTTCTCCTACACGCCGAACTTCGACGCGCTGTCTGCGCGAAATGCCGAGGGTCCTGGCTGCGTTCGACCCGCGCTGGGGAGACGCGCGCACCAACATCACCACCTATCTTCAGCTCTACCTGAACATGGATCGCCGCGACGACAAGGCCGACGGGGTGCTCAACGGTCCCACCACCGAGTCGTGGTTCGACCACTGGTACCGCCACCTCGTCGCACTCGGTGTCCACTTCGTCCGCGGTGCGGTGAAGTGCCTCGATCCTCCCGCCTTCGACCCGACTCAGCCGCCCCATCTCAGACCCCGGGTGCAGATCACGCTGGCCGACGGTACGCGGCTGGCTCCGGACTACACGGTGGTCGCCGTCGATGCACCTGCGGCCGAACGGATCACCTCGGCGCTGCGCGCAGCCGGCACCGGCGGCACCGTGGCGGGGTTGGACGGTTTCACCACGTCCGCCGCACCGCCCGACGGCCCGCTACAGCCCGAGTCGACGCGTCCGCGGGCCCGGCGGGACCCCTACGCCATGGACGAGATGGGGCGGGTGCCCTGGGACCGGTTCCAGACGTTGAGCGGCATCCAGTACTACTTCGACACGGAGTTCCAGCTGCTCCGAGGGCACATGTACTACGCCGGGACGGAGTGGGGGCTGTCGTCGATCAACCAGCACGGCCTGTGGCAGAGCCGGCCGACGCTGGCCCGCGACGGCCACGTCTCGGTGCTCTCGGTCGACATCGGCGATTTCAACTCTCGCTCCCGTCATCTGGTGGACGAACTGGGGCGCGGCAAGGCGGCCCGCGACTGTACGGCTGATGAGATCGCCGCGGAGGTGTGGCGACAGATCGTCGCTGCCCTCACCAGCGAGGTCGACAACGCCGCCGAGGAGCTGCTGCCGTCGCCCGCGTGGTACGCGCTCGACCGCGGCCTGGTGATGGAAACCGGTCCCGGCCAGGGCCGAGGTCGTGTGGTCCGCAACGAGACCCCGTACCTTGTGCCGATCGTCGGGGACTGGGTAAATCGGCCTGGCGAGGATCCCTGGAACCCGCACGGTACGTCCTGGACTAGCCGACCACCCGAGGACTGGTGGCTCGAAGACCTCGAGCAGCGCAATGTCTGGCAGGCCCGCCACGGCGGTTACCAGGTGCACGACAACTCGGTGGTGTTCGCAGGCACTTGGTCCAAGACGTTCACCCGGATGACGTCGATGGAGGCGGCGTGCGAGTCGGCGCGCCACGCCGTGAACGCGATCCTCGACCACTACGTGTGGGTCGCATCAGGCGGACTCGATCGTCGCGAAAACACCACTCTGCGCTGGGAATTCCCCTACGGATTTCTCGATCAGGGCTTGTCGAGTCCGATCCGGATGCCGACACCGGCCGGGGACTACTGCTACGTCTTCGACATCGAGAACCGGGAACCGGCCGACACCCGCGCGCTGCGCGTACTCGACTCGCAGTACTACCAGAAGTCACTGCCCCATCCGTTGGACACCCCCGCCCCGGTCGGTGCCCCCAACGTCCCCGTCCCCTCGTCTCCCGGAGGTATGGCCATGACGACGTCCCCGCTTGACTACAACCAGCAGTTGCTTGCCTATTTGCAGGCCTGGCGGCAGTTGCTCGAGCAGTCGATGACCATGGCTGGAACGCCATTCGCGGTCGCCCCGAGCGCGATGCCCGCAGTGCCGCCGGGGATGCCGTTCATGCCGCCGATGCCGCCGATGCCGCCCGCCGCTCCCGTGCCACCCGTGCCGCCCTCGCCGGCCGACTACACGCAGCAGCTGTTCGGTTATCTTCAGGCCTGGCGGCAGTACCTCGAGCAGGTGACCGGCGCCGCGCCTGGACTGCTTCAGCCGCCGTTCCTGCAGCCGCCGACCTCGCAGCCGTCGGACGATCGTGGGGGAATCGACGGCTCCGGCGAGAGCAGACGCGGCCACCGAACGGCGGAAGGCCAGAGACGCGAGCCCGTACCGGGCGATGACGAGTGGCAAGGCAGGGGTAGCTCGCACAGCGACTCCGGCTACGTCGACAGCGGCTCCGGCAACGTCGCTAGCCGCTCCGACAACAGATCCAGCACCGTGCCTCCGGCGTACGAAGCGGTGCGACCGATCAACGTCGGGGGGAGTCAGGTCCCTTGGACGAGCCTCTTCGGTCGGAGAGCCGAGGCCAGGTATTCGGCGGAGGGGATCATGCCGCAGGCTGGCGCCTTCCGGAAGCAATTCGACGACCTGAGCCGCTACGTCCGCGAACCCGACGCGCCGCGCCTAACCCAGGACGTTGCCAAACCCGGCGCCGCGCGTGACGTACCGCAGGCCGCGCAATCGCTCTACGCCATCGCATCGAGGGAGGGCGCTCCGCGAGCGCGAGGTTCCGGTGCCATCGGAACTAGGGCATCGGCGACTGGGTGGCAGCGCGGTCCAGCGCATGATCGCGCACCGGCGCCGCACGACACACCCGCGTGAGCGCAGGGATTCAAGGACTCCAGACTCCGGTGACCTCGAGCGGTAAGCGGGAGTTCATCCCGCCCCGTGAGTGGGGGCACGTGGAGGCGCCCAATTCACCTGAATCTCCGGTGGGTCTGAACAGTAGTCAGCTCAGCTTTCCCGCGTTCCCGCTTGAGTACCTTGCCGTGGCTGTTCTCGGGCAATTCGTCGACGTACGGGTAGCGCGTCGACTGGCGGGATGCGTCGGGCATTTGGGCGATCCGAGGGCTTCGTCGGCCGTGACCACGCTGATTCAACACGACGACACGTCTGCCATTCTTCGCGGCGCCGACAAGACGCGATGGGGAAACCCCGGTCACGGCGTGGCCGAATGTCACAGCACCCGAGACCTTCCCCACTGTGCTTCCTAATCTAATTCTCATCGGCCGAGCCATCCGTCCTCATATGTGACATGTTTGCGAGATTTGTCGGGCCAGCGTGGGTGCATAACCTTTCGCCCGAGGTTTATGCGACGTGCCAACGGTGGTAGGCGTCCTGAATTCGCTTGTCACTGCCAGTGGCGGCCTCCATACCCGTCCTGGATCGTGGTAGGGCCAGTATAGCGACGTCCGGCGATCGGCGAAGTAGGATTTGCCCGTGCGCGGGTTCGAATCGCGAACGTCATATGGGTTTCCCACCGGCGCGATTGGATTTCCGAGGCGCTGGCGCGAAGTAGGCGAATGCAGTCGCGGTGTTGTCCACCGGCGATCACGCGATCCCTTCGCCCAGGGCGCCGCGAACCGCTGATTGCGGGCGCTGAGGCCATCGCCGCGCGATGGCGTAATCGGCGAGTTTCTCGTTGAACTCCGTCGCGGTCGCGACCTCGGTGTTGATCGAGTCCATCGCATGCATGACATCGCTGGCCCTGAACGGTGTCGACGATGTGCAATCGTCGCTTGTGGTCCATTACGGATTTCATCGCTTAGGTCACGCCGATCGCGAGGTGTTCGCCAAGCGGTGCAGCGGGTTCCGAGCGTTGGTCATCCAGGGCAGGCCAGGCCCAAGCTGCCGGAGGAGACCAGGTTCACTCGTTGTCAGATGTCCTATCTCTGCCATGGATAGCCAATGCGCTTGAATCATCATTTTGCGTTTACTCTCATTCCGCTGGTCGCACATTGGCGGGAGGTTCCGAGCAGGCGGCCATACACTGTGGTTGCACTAAATGAAACCATCAGTGAGACATTCCCGGGCGGGAAGGGCCGTGAGACACCGGAATAACTAAGCTCGCGTCGGAGATGTCGTGGTGGTGTAACCGGCAGATTGCGGCTTGGACGAACTGTTCTGCCCCACTGGCGGCACGTAAAAATTGACCCCCTGGGTGGTGGTTGATCAGCCAGGCCACCGGACCAGGGGGTCAGAATTCGCGTTGCCGCGCCCGCCACTGCAAGAAGATAGCTCGCAGTTTCGACGGCGTCACAGATAGCCACTGTGGCGCAAGTGCACGACGACACGATGACCCGACCCCAGGATGTTCAGGACATCTATAACGCCATTCCGGTCCCGGAGAAGAGCTTGTACTGGATCGAGGGCACCGACCGCCGCTTCGACGGCTACAACTTCTTCGGTGTGCACCCCGAACTCCCGATCGAGTGGTTCGACAAACAAATCACTGACGACAACAGATTCGCCAAAGCGCGCTCAACGAGCTCCCCGGCCGCGGCTCGGCTATCGGCATGCCGCAACTTACGTCAGGACATCGCCGGCGAGCACTACTTCTACCGTTCCGGATACCTACTTCTACCCCTCGGGATAGAAGTAGAACAGCACGCAGCCTTGTGCCGACTGCGGCACGTGCCATGAGCCGGCCGGTGCATGCAGCAAACGTGCCGGCCGGGTAGTCGTTCACTCCGTCATTGAGCACGCCGGAGTCCACGTAGTCCTCTGCAGGCCCGGACTGTGATGGTCTTCTTGGCCCCGATGGCGGTGGGTTCGTTGTCGTGTGACCGGCATGGCCCCGTGGTCGCCCTGCCGCGTTTGGCGGTAAGACCGGGAAACAGTTGGACGGGTTCGATCTCATCGGCCAGCACCCATGTGTATCCGGGAGCATTCGGGCCGAACTGCGACGTATCGCCTTTGATTGCGCTCACATTGCCGGGCAACCAGACCCATCCGAGGTTTATTTCGCTTACCGGTCCGAAATGGGAACTCACCCGCTGTGACAGTCTGAATACGGAACACCGTCGGGTGTGGTGAACATGCCTAATAGTCACTATTCGTCGGGTTTCGGGATGGACCGACATGGATCGAGGGGTTCGAGCGCTCAACGTCACGCTGTTGACGCTCCTGGTGAAGGCCACCATAACTCGTCCTGCTTTCGGGGCGGGGTCTCCCGGGCCGCCGCCCCTGGGTCGTTGCCGTCATGGCGTCCGGGTTGGGGCTGCTGCTGCTCGCCAGGCCAAGGCCACGTCGCGCGGCGGGGCCTTCGCCGCCCGCGTCGCGAAGTGGTCAGCCTGATGTTCACCGTGCTTTGCTCGCTGTTCGGGACGCGGCTGCTGCACGGGTCTGCGGATGGCGGCCCACCTTGTGTTGTGCCGGCACTCCACCTCGGTGCGGCGGTTCCGGCGGTGGCGCGGCTGGGTCCGCCGGGTGTGCATCACGGAGCCCCGTCGCCGGTGGCGGCCTTTGCTGCGCCGCACCGACCTGACGCGACGGTGGGCGCTGCTCGCACCGGTTTCCTCGCGGGATCCGCGGCCCAGGGTCTCCCACCCGGTTGCCGCGCGCGCGTCGGACGAACGAGGTCGGCTCGGGAACACCACGAACGTCCGTACCAGTTGTGCCGGTGGGCCAGGTCGAGCAGCGTGCTGAGGCCGCACGGACCCGCCCGTCGTTTCTGGCCGCGATGCTCTCCAAGCCCGGGCGCGCCGTGTCGACGGCAACGGCGACGGGTTCACCGATCGGATTGCCCGACGTGCCTCTCGGCGCACAAGTCGCCAGATGATCGGATCGAGGTCTGTCGACGACCGGCTACCGCCGCCGTTTCCCCGCCCGCGAGGCCGGGACGCTGCTGCTGGCGACGCATGCCTCTGGCCGCCCGCTCTCGCAGCCACGCGGCCCGGCCCGCATCGTCGACCTCGGGCACGGCGCGGGGTCTGGTGGCTGACGTGGGTGGCATGCATCGATGTAGTCGACGAACCGTGGTGGTGGCAGCCAGCCCTTCCCGCTGCAGTGACCCGACCACGCGAAGACCCAAAGTCATGTCGTGTCAGTCATTTCCGCGAGGCGGTTGCTCAGGTACGCCCTGTCGGCATCTGCCCGGGCTAGCTGGAGCGCCTGGCGGTAACGCGTCGCGGCCTCCCCGTAGCGTCCCAAGCGGCGCAGCAAATCGGCCTGCGCGGCGGGCAGCAGGTGGTATCCGGCAAGGTCGCCAGCGGCGTCCAATGCCTCCAATAACGCCAGTCCTGCGGCCGCACCGTCGACCATTGCCACGGCCACAGCGTGGTTGAGCCGGACAACCGGGCTGGGTGTCATCCAAGCCAGTTGGGCATAGAGGGCAGCGATCTGGGCCCAGTCGGTGGCGTCGGCTTCCGGTGCGGTCGCGTGGCACGCGGCGATGGCCGCCTGGATCTGGTACGGGCCTGGTTCGCCGTGGCAAACCGGAGGGTGGGATACGGCGCCGACGCCTCCCAGCCAACTTCGCGTCGCCGCGCAGCTCTCACGAAACCCGAACGGCGCCAAGGTTTTTGTCGATCATGGTCCGACACCGGGACTGGGCGCGACTGTCGAAGCGGAGGTCCGAAACCTGGTGACCCAGATCCCGGACAGCGGTGGCGGTGTGTGGCGGCCGAGCAGTTCTACGCCCACGTTCCCGTGGCCGGCCTCCGGCCGTATGCCGCATTTCTACCGTGGCGCACAGAGCGCTTTCGTCACCGACCCCCGGTCGGCGGCAACCACGATTCCGACGCGCGTAGATGCGTTGGGCCCGCGCGGGTTCACCATGATGGGTGCCGAAGGCACCGATGAAAACCCGATGCTGCCGCCCGGCATCGCTCGCGGCGACTACGACGACAGTTACTACAAGCCCGACAACGATCCCGCCGCTCCTCATACGGAGAATGTGCTGAACCAGCTCATTGCGTCGCGTCCGGACTTTCACGTACTCGCCGGTGACATCGCTTACGCGGACCCCTCCGGTCTGGGGAAGCCGGCGACGTTCGTGCCGTCAGGGGGCGAGCCCCAGCCGGCTTCGTAAGGCGTGCCAACCCGTACGTCTGGGACGTGTACTTCGGGTCTATCGAAGCCAGTGCCTCGACGACACCGTGGATGTTCGCAGCCGGCAACCGCGTCATCGAAGCCGCCTACCCGACGCACGGCTACGGTGGGCACCTGGCGCGTCTGGTCTTTTCTGGCACTGGTCCTGCCGCGATCCCCGTCGGTGTATTCGTTCGTGTACGGCAACGTCGCCGTACTCTCACTGGACGCGAATGACGTGACCTACGAGATCACAGCCAACACCGGCTACTCGGGCGGCGCCCAAAACACATGGGTCGAGGCGCACATTTAGACGCACACCGCGCCAACGCGCAGCCATTGACTTCATCGTCTGTTTCTTCCATCACTGTGCGTACTCCACCACCGAGGCGCATGCCAGTGACGGTGGAGTACGGGCGGCCTGGTGCGACCTATTCGACCGGTACCAGGTCGACCGTGCTTCAAGGCTACAACCACGTTTTCGAGCGCACGGATCCGATACGGGACGGTAAGCCAACGACGGTCGCCGCGGACATCGCGATTGTCTACCCCGAAACCGACGGCACCGTCTACTACACGGTCGGAAGCGCTGGGCGGCCACGGTACAACTTTCAGCCCGGTGAGTTGGAGACCTTCCGCGGGCATCCCACTTGTTGCGCCATTGCTGGTCGGTCATGCCGGCGCGCGTCGAGGCTCCTGGTCCTGCGGTTGCGCCACTTGGTTCATCCGTTTCCTGCGCCCAGGGTTCTCGTGATCGAATGGACTGGTGGCCGTCGACGAATACGGCTGGGAATTCGACAAACTCACGTACCGTCGCCGGGTCCGGGCCTAACATCACAACCTCGTCGATGCCGACAATACGACGGATTTTCATGCTGCAATTCTCGAATGAAATATCCCACCAGATGTCCTATCGGACATCTATCTGAGCCGGCGATCTGATTCCTGTACACATCGGCGAGGTACCGTCGGTGGCGGTCTGGTCCTCGGCGAGCTGGACGATCGGGATGACGGCTGAAAAACGCGTCGGCTTGGGTGGTCTCACCGGTTGTACGGCTGCTCCTGAACCCAGTTGAAGCCGCGTTCGACGAGCGGAAACGAGCCCGGGTCCATTCGCGTGAACCACGCGTGGATTCGGTGTCCGGCGAAGTCCTCGCCATCGATCACGATCCGATCGGTACCGGGGTCCGGCCACCAGTAGGTCAGCCTGATCGCTCGTCGGCGTCTCCTCGTACGAGCCCAGCTCTATCCGGTTGCCGAGGTCGATGAAGTGCTTGGCCGGATCGATGGTGCCGCCGAACACCTCGAACGAGTCATCCATGTGCTGCACTGTCACCATCACGGGATCGGACATCAGGAAGGGGCGGTCGAATATCACTCGGCGCCAACGGAGTTCGTCGGTGAGCAACGGATCGCGCCGGTAACCCTCGGCGGAGAACCCGTCCACCTGCCAGATGCCGTAGAGGTTGGGCGTCGGTCGGGTGAACTGTTGCCATCCCTCCCCGCCGAACGCGGCCAGTGGACCGGGCCCGCACACACCGCGCGCAACGCCACGCGGTTGGCGCGACGGCCGGTGAACAGCGGCGCGGATACCGTGGCCGGGATGGCGCGGTCGGTGAACAGCACCGCGAACAGTCGGCGTGCGTAGGGCGCAAGCAGGAACAGGCTCAATAACAGCAACTGGGAGGACACCGACTTGAGGCGGATGTCATAGGTCATGTTGAGGATGAACACTTGCGTGAGGTCGAACGCGCACACCAGTGCGCCGGCGGCGGCCGTCCGGGGCACCAGTAGAAGCAGGCCACCAAGCACTTCCGCCGCGCCGAGCAACATTTGGTACGGCGGGGAGATGCCCACCTGCGCCCAGAGCGCGCCCGTGGGGCTGTCGTTGCCGTACGGCTCGACCAGTCGATTGAGCTCGAACGGCATCTGCGTCGGGATTACCTTCGCCATCCCGAAATAGAACATCGCCGCGGCAAGCATGATCCGCAGGACCGTCCACACCCATTCCCAGCCGGTACTAGCCTCCCCGGCCCGGGTGAGCGCTCCGGCCCACCGTTCGAATGTCGACACCGCGATGCAGTACAGCGCCGACCACTGAAATGCGCTGTCGCTGCCGACCTGGGTGCTTTCCACGTGCAGCCCAACAGGTGAGGGCCGGTCCCTTACGCTCGGCGGGCGCATCACGGAATGAGTCCGCGCATCGCCGACCGGCCCGTCGTTCCGACGCCCGGCCAGATCGACCGCGATGAGACCGATCCCAGCGCGAGTCCGAATGAACCGAAATAGCAAGTGCCGAACCGGAAGGCGATCAACGTCGCCGAGCTCCATTGTCGCCGTTGCGCCGTGGTATCAGACGTGTCCGCGGACGCGTCCGTGTCCGTGTAACTGGCGCGGGCGTCGGTAGCGGTCATCACCCCATCGTCACGGCTGGACGGTCGACACTCAAGTCACTGAGCAAACTACGCGCGACGCGCTTTGATTTGTTCGCCGGTCCGTTACGAACAATGATCGAGTGAAGATCACGGCACCTCAAGAGTTTTCGAATTCACCGATACCAGGAGTCAAAGGTGCTCGTTGTGCTGAGTTACGCCTCCGTGAATTACCAGACGCGAACCCAGTCGACGAGCATGTCCGCCGGATAGGTCCCCCGGTCCGGGATCGCCACCGCCGGACCCGGCGACAGCAAGACCCAAGATCGGAAACATCTGTAGCCGGGCTCGTTGAACTGGCCAGTCCGGCAGCGAATTCGCCGGAACGTCGAAGTACGGTTGCGCGCCGTCGATGTAGTCCTGCCAGAAGCGCATGCCGGCCTCATCCCACTGGACGCGCCAGGTGTGCCACCCGCTGTCCGGCGCGATCCTGTGGCTGACGTGTTCTCCGCCGTTCAACTTCGCGTGGACGGTCGTTCCCGGGCCCAGCTGCCGTTGCCGTACCACTCGATGAGGTCGACTTCGCCGCCGTTGACCGGACTGTTGTTGGCCAGGTACCAGGCGGGCCAGCATCCGGGGGTGAGGCAGTTCAGCTTGATCCGGGCTTCCCAGGTGGTGTTGATGCCGCCCCTGTACTTGCCGAAGAGCTTGCCGCTGTAGTAGGTGTTGCCGTCCTTGGCGGCGTGGATCACGAGGTTGGACTTGCCGTCGAGGAAGAGGTTTCGCCGATCGTCGCGGTATTGGCCGACGTTCCCGGGCAACTCCCAAATGTCGGGTCCTCCATGTCCTCGCGCGCGTACGCCGGCTCCCATTTGGAGTAGATCGGGGGCTGAGCCGGCCGGTCCGTCGAACTCGTCCTCGAAGCGGTAGCCGCGGTGGCGGCGCAGCGGGCGGCGGCACCCATCCACGGCGTATCCCGGCGGTCGGGCAGGCGGCGGATGGGCAGTGGCGGCCAGCGCGCCGATACCGGCCATCTGCATCACGTGGCGACGATTCATGTCAGGCATCCCAACAGGTAAGCCGGTATGCCCGCCGAGCGCAAACGGCCCGGCGTCGGCGCCGTCGAACCCCAGACCCCTTACGCGGTGCGGCGGCGCCTGAAGAACGGATCGGTCAACGACGGCGGCTGGTAGCCCTGATCGGCTCGAGAGATCGTCGACCCAGGCGGCACGATCTCGTCGATCCTGTCGAGGATGTCCACGGACAGCGTGACCTCGGTCGCGCCGAGCTGGGATTTCAGATGGTCGAGGGTGCGCGGGCCGATGATCGGCGCGGTGACTGCCGGATGCTGCATCACGAATGCGAGCGCGAGGTGAATCAGCGACAATCCGGCGTCGTCGGCCAGTTGCCCGAGTGCGTCGGCAGCATCGAGTTTGCGCTGGTTCTCCGGATTGGACATGTCGAACCGGGCCGGCAGTCGGGTGCGGCGCCGCGATTCGGGTAGCTCCGTGTCCTTGCGGTAGCCCCCGGCGAGCCAGCCACTGGCCAGCGGGCTCCAGGGCAGCACACCCATCCCGTACTCCTGCGCCACCGGCAGAACGTCGGCCTCGATCCCGCGGACCAGCAGCGAATAGGGCGGCTGCTCGGTGACGAACCGGCCGAGACCGCGCCGCTCGCTGACCCACTGCGCGTGGACGATCTGGTGGGCGGGAAATGTCGACGAGCCGAACGCGCGGATCTTGCCCTGTCGCTGCAGATCGGTGAGCGCTCCCAGCGTCTCTTCAATGTCGGTGTACGGGTCGGGGCGGTGAATCTGGTACAGGTCGATCCAGTCGGTGTTCAGCCGGCGCAGGCTGTTCTCGACCTCGCTGACGATCCAGCGCCGAGAGTTTCCGCGCTTGTTCGGGTCGCCTTTGGTGCCTGCCGGCACATCGACCGGAACGCCCATCTGCATGTTGACCTTCGTCGCGAGCACCACGTCGTCGCGCCTGCCGCCTGCGAGGGCCTTGCCGACGATGATCTCCGACTCTCCCTGCGAGTAGACGTCGGCGGTGTCGATGAAGTTGATGCCCGCATCCAGAGCGGCGTGGATCGCCGCAATCGACGTCTCGTGGTCGGGTTCGCCCCAACTGCCGAACATCATCGCGCCGAGACATAGCGGGCTGACTTGGATTCCGGTCCGTCCGAGGCTGCGGTACTCCATGGGAGCGACTGTACGCCCGCATTAGGTGAGCTAATGATCGGTGGTCATGAGTCCGAAACTCCTCTGCGCCTGTTCCATTCGGTTTCCGTGGCAATGTCGCGAACCTTGCTGGAAGGAGAAGGTGACAGGTCGTGGCTGTGAACCCGAATCGGCGCTCCAAGCGCCCGCGAATGTAGGAGTCGATCCGCTATCGTCCGATGAATGAGCGATGGCGCGACGCCGTCCACCCTGACCGGTCCGACACGCGCTCCGACGAGCACCCGGCGGGCGGTGCTCAACACCGTCAAGGGCTCGGCAGGAAACCTCGTCGAGTGGTACGACGTCTACGTCTACACGGTCTTCGCCACGTACTTCGAGGCGCAGTTCTTCGACGAGAGCGACGAAAACTCCACGGTTTACATCTACGCGATCTTCGCGGTCACCTTCGTCATGCGACCGGTGGGATCCTGGTTCTTCGGCCGGTACGCCGACCGTCGCGGCCGCAAGGCCGCCCTGATGCTCAGCATCACCGTCATGTCATCCTGCTCCTTCCTCGTGGCGATCATGCCCACCCGCGAGATCATCGGGTACTGGGCGGCGGTGATTCTGATCCTCGCTCGGCTCGTGCAGGGATTCGCCACGGGTGGGGAATACGGCACATCGGCGACCTATATGTCCGAAGCGGCGACCGCGAATCGGCGTGGCTTCTTGTCGTCTTTCCAGTACGTCACCCTCGTGGGCGGTCACGTTCTCGCGCAGTTCACGCTCCTCATCGCGCTCAGCGTCCTGGATGTCGAGGCCCTGAACGCCTGGGGATGGCGGATCGGCTTCTTCATCGGCGGCATCGCCGCCCTTGTGGTGCTCTGGATTCGCCGCTCGATGGACGAGTCGCTCAGCGAGTCGCACCTGAAGGACATCCGCGAGGGCAAGGATCCGGACGCGGGATCGATGAAGACGTTGTTCACCACGCACTGGCGCTCCCTGCTGCTCGTTTTCCTCATCACCGCGGGTGGCACGGTCGCGTTTTACACCTACAGCGTCAACGCGCCGGCGATTGTCAAGTCCACCTTCGGGGCGGACCGGGCGATGACGGCAACGTGGATTAACCTGCTGGGGCTGATCTTCCTGCTGCTGTTGCAGCCCGTCGGCGGCATCATCAGCGACCGGGTCGGTCGCAAGCCACTCCTGATCTTCTTCGGCGTTGGTGGCGTTATCTACACCTATATCCTGCTCACCTTCCTCCCGCAGACCACCTCGCCGCTCATGGCGTTCGCACTCACAGCCGTCGGCTACGTCATCCTCACCGGTTACACCTCGGTCAACGCGATCGTGAAGGCGGAGTTCTTCCCCGCCGACATCCGCGCCTTGGGCGTGGGGCTGGGCTACGCGCTCGCGAACTCCGCCTTCGGCGGCACGGCGCCGCTGCTTTTCCAATCGGCCAAGTCGGCCGGTCAACCCGACTGGTTCATCGTCTACGTCACGGTGGTGATCGGCGTGAGCTTGCTGGTCTACATCTTCGGGCTGAAGAACAAGGGGGAGACGGCGCTCGACCGCGAGCAGGGGAGCGCCTGGGCTGTCCCTGTTCCTTCGGCTCCCCGATGACCAATAGGCATCGCGGATCTCACGGCAGCGCGTTGTGCGGATTTCAGTCGCCAGCAGTGCGGTGACGTGGGGCTCGGGTTTCCGGCGTGTCGTCGTCGCCGTCGTCATATGCGCTGTGGCTGTGGCCCCACGAGATTCGACGGTCGGCACAACAGCGCCACGACCGCGCTCAGCGCTGCGGCCACCGCGAACGCCGCCTGCACGCTGACCAGATCTGCGGTCCCTCCGAGCAGTGCCGCCGCGATCGGCCGCGAGCCGACGAACCCGACCAGCCACAGCGCCATGATCCGGCCCCGCAACTCCTCCGGCGCATGCTCCTGGACCACCGTGCTGAGCCCAGTCATGGCCCAGCCGAAGCCCAGACCCGCTACCGCGAATCCGGCCATCGCCACGGCAGGCACGGTTCCGACCGCGAGTACCCCGCACCCCGCAGCCAGACCTGACAACCCGATCGACGACACCCGCTCAGACGCCATCCGGCCGCGCATCAATGCCAGCACCGCCATCCCGACAGCCGCGCCGATGCCGAAGGTCGCCGACAACATCCCGACGAGTCGGGTGCCGCCACCGAGTTCGTCAGCCATCGAGGGGGCCAACGTGATCGACGGGTCCGATGCGATACCGACCGTCGTCACCGCGACCAGTGCCAGCAACAGCGGGCGGTCCCGCCAGACGTACTTGATGGCGGCGCGGACGCGGTAGTCGACGCCGGAGCGACGCTCGGACGGAGACGGGAAGCGCACCACGATGAGAAAGATCGCGAACACGAGGTGCAGGCCTGCGCTGACGGCGAATCCGGCGGCAGGTCCGAGATGCGCGGCCAGGTACGCCCCGGCGGCAGGGCCGATGATGCGGCCGATCGTCATCGGGATGCTGTTGAGCGCCATGGCCGTTGAGAGTTCGCCGTCGCGGATCAGGGTCGGCACGATCGACTGCATCGCAGGCCCGCCGACGACGAAGCCGAAACCAACCAGCAACGAACCGATCAGCACTGGGATCGCCGCGGACATGCCCTGCAGTCCTGGATCGACGAACAACCACGCCGCCGCGGACCCGGACCCCAAGACGCACAACACCCTGCCGAGCAGAATCTGCCGCGCCGGATTGCCGGTATCGGCCCACTTGCCGCTGGTGGGGCTCAGGATCAGCTGCGGTCCGAATTGCACGACACCGACCAGACCGACCATCAGCGCGGAATGCGTCGCGTCATACATCACGATCGCCGCGACGATGCCGTGCGTCCACACGGCGACGACGGCGAACATCTTGCCCCAGAACAGCGCTCCGAACACCGGGTCGAACATGAGCCCGAGCGCGCCGCGCGGCCGCGGCGGGGCGGTGGCCTCCGCGGTCATCCGCCGGCCACGTGTTCGAAGCGTTGGGTGAGCCGGTCCAACAGGGTGACCAGCGTGTCGACGTCCGTGTCGGGCCAGTCGGCGATCGTCTCGGCGACCAGTTCGCGCCGCCGATCCGTCACCGTCGCGAGCGCCTTATGGCCGACGTCGGTCAACACCAGCACGCACCTCCGCTGATCGTCGGTGGCCGACGTCTTCGTCAACAGTCCAGCCGCGACGACCGCGGCCACGGAGCGGCTGGCGGTCGAATGCTCGACGGCCATGAACTCAGCGACCTCTCGGATGGATGCCCCGCCGCCAATCTGTTGACACCGCTCGACCGCACGCAGCACCCGCAGCGTCGACACACTCGTCACCGGGCTTGTTCCGTCGAGGAGGCGGCGCCGCCAGCTCGGCCGCTGCCGCGCGACATGTATGCGCGACAGCAGCTCGTCGAGGTCGTCGTAGCGGGAGCGCGGCACTATATATGTATAGCACATACATATTTAAGGGGTCGGGTCGTTGTCACCGGCCGCCTCATCCGTCGGCCGGTTGTCGTGCAATCGACCCACGCGTGGCACTAACTCAGGCGCGAGAACGGGGTCGGCCAGGCGAGCGACCCTCAGTGTCGCTGCACCGGAGGCATAGGAAAAACCTTGCAGCTGTCTGACTTTCGCACTCTCGTCAGTTAGCCGTGAAACAGAGGTTCGCGGCCTGCAACGCGCTGCGGGACGATGAGGACTGGCGTCGTGGTGTGTGCGACGACCGCAGCTGCGACGCTGCCCTGCAGGTGTCCGAGCAGCCCGTTGCGACGGTGCGGTCCGAGCACGATCAGGCTTGCGTTGTGTTCGTCGGCGGTCTCGACGATGCCCTTCCAGGTCGGCGATGCCTCAACGGCCTTGCTACACGCCTGAAATCCGGCCTCGACGGCCAGCGATGCCCCGTGGGCGGCGGTCTGCTCGGCGGCTCGCCGTACCTCGGTGGCCTGGTCGGCGTCGAAGTGCCCGTCGTCGGTCGGCGTGAATCCGACGTCGACGGGCTGCCAGACGCACACGACCGAGCGCGTCTCGTCCAGGCGGCAGATGGGTCGCGGCCCGTTCGATCGCGAGACGCGGCGAGTTCGGATCCGTCGTAGGCGAAGACCACCGGGCCGGCGGACCCTGGAGCGACAGGCTGATTCGGTGTCGTGACGGCCGGGGCGTGCTCGGCCGCGGCCACAGGGGGCGGCAGGCCCGTTCCGGATTCGCGCCAGTAGTGGCGGGGAGTACCAGGCCGGGGATTCGCCGTCGAGGAACTCGTCCAGGTCGGGTCGCTGGGGTCGGGCGCCGCTGAGCGCGTAGACGGCCACCCCGAACACGGCGCCGCCGATCGCGAGCCCGAAGCCGATCCACAGCGCGACGCCGGTGCCCTCGGCGAGATCACGCCGCGACGGTCGCCGCGAAGTGGGCGAAGATCGGCGCGACCATGAACGCCGCCACCGCCCGCAAGAGCTCGATGATCGCGAAGACGCGCTGGAGGCTGTTGGACTGCAGTGAGAAGCCCGCGACGAACAGCGCGGGTGCGACGGTGGCGCCGAGCGCAAGCCCCGTCAGTGCCGAGCCGAGCAGAGCAAGTGGCTGGTTGGCGGGTAAGGCGAGCCGGAACACCAGGATCCCGGCCGCCAGGAGCGCCATGCCGACGAGTGGGAGGTAATGCATCGCACGCCTGGAGATGACGATCCCGAACACGACCGCCATGACGACCGCGCCGCCGAGTTCGGGCAGGTACAGCAGCCCGACTTGGACCGGGCTGTAGGTCTGCAGAAAAACGTTGGCCGTCAGGGCGGTCGCCGCCACTGACGCGGCCGCGGCGAACAGCGCGACGCCGACACCGGCGACCGGGATCGAACTCGTCAACATCGTGCGGATCGTTAGCAGCGGGCGGCGAGCCCTGAACTGGTAGACGATCAACACCACGATCAGCGCCAGGCCGCCGAGCATCGGCGCGGTCACCGCCGCATCGGTGAATCCGTGGCTGGTCGAGTTGCGCGGCGCCGATGAAGGCGGCGCGTGCAGCCGACGGTCGCCAGCGCCGATCGCCGGCAGGTCACGCGGGCGCGTCGAGGTCGGCGGGCGGGGCGTCGTCGAACGTCAGCGCAGCCATGACCAGAGCCAGCAGCGCGATCGCTGCGACGATCCAGAACAACGGCCGCCACGCGTGCGCCTCGGCTTGTACGCCGCCGATGAATGGGCCGAGGGCGACTGCCCCGAAGACGCACATGTTCATGATCACGGCCGTGTGGCGGAGCTTGTCTTTGGGATAGCCGATCGTCAGTGGCGGCGCGGCGGCGATCAACAGCATGCTGGTAGCCAAACCCTGCAGTACGTGTCCGCAGATGAACATGGCCGCGTTCTGCGCCGCGGCGGCGAGTACCGAGCCCACGACGAGTAGCACCGCGTAGGCCAGCAGCATCCTTCGCTGCGGTAGGTGTAGGGCGAACTGGACCGCCAGCACCGTTCCCACTGCATAAGCCGCATTGCCCAACCCTGAACTCAGGCTCATCGCCTGGGTGGACATGTGCAGTTGCTCGGAGATGATCGGAACCAGTGGGTCGAGCGCCGCGGATAGCGCCAGGTAAGGAATCAATGCGAGCGTGACCATCGCGGCCACCGCCGGGTACCGTCCGGCAAGCGGGCCTTGACGCATCAGCCTTTCCCGAAACTGTGAGTTAGCTGGCAATGGCGCTGCTGCTTCAGCCAGCTGGTCAACGGGATCGGGGCGGGCACGTTTTGCTCCAACTTCTTCGGGGCGGGCTTTGTTCCCGCACAAGGGGTTGACGCGGCCTCACGGACCAGGTGTTTCGTGAATTACGAGCGCCGAGTGAGGTTTTCGTGAGCTCGTGAGCGCGGTCACAGCATCGTTGCCGGGCGCGACCGCTACATGTTAGCGGCCAACTCATAGTCGAGCTATTCAACTGCCGGTTAGGCCTTCGCAAGCGGCACCGAATGCAGCACTTCTATAGCCGAATTAGCTGAACGACCTAGTCCTTGCGGCCGGCGTCGACCAGGCGGAGAACCGCCGCGCCCTCCTCGTCGGAGGCCTCTAGGTCCACCTCCACGTCGAAGCCCCAGTCGTGGTCGCCGGCCGGGTCGTCCAGGATCTGCCGCACCCGCCACACGCCGGGCTGCCGGTCGATGATCAACAGCGCCGGGCCCCGGGCGTCGGCGCCGGTGCCCACGTCATCATGCTCGGCGAAGTACGCGCGGATGACGTCCTCCCAGCGCTCAGATGTCCACCCGGAGTCGGCGTCCAGCACGCCGAGGTCGTACCAGCGGCGCCGTGCGAACAGCTCCACCCGCCGGAAGAGTGCATTGCGGACCATCGCGGTGAACGCCCGCTCGTTCCCGGTCAGCGGGCGCGGGCGAGCGGGTACCGCCACGGGCACGTCCAGCGGCTGGTCCGGGCTAGTGAGCTGCTCCCACTCGTCGAGCAGACTCGAATCGACTTGGCGCACAAGCTCGCCGAGCCACTCGACGATGTCGGTGACCTCCTCGGTCCGCGCGGCGGCGGGCACTGAAGACCGCAGCGCCTTGAAGGCATCGGATAGGTAGCGCAGCACTGCGCCCTCGGAGCGGGTCAGCCCGTAGACGCTGACGAACTCCCGGAACGTGAACGCCCGCTCCCACATCTCGCGCACCACGGACTTCGGCGACAGCTGCCCGTCGGCGGCCCACGGGTTGCTCTGCAGGTACACCTCGAAGGCGTGGCCGAGCAGCTCGTCGAGCGGCCGGGGATAGGTGACCTCGTCCAGCAGCTCCATCCGCTCGTCGTACTCGATGCCCTCGGCCTTCATCAGCGCGATCGCCTCGCCCCTGGCCTTCTTCAGTTGCGCCGCCAGGATCTGGCGAGGGTCCTCGAGGGTCGCCTCGATGACCGAAACGACGTCCAGCGCATAGGTTTCCGACGCTGGGTCGAGCACGTCGACCGCGGCGAGCGCGAACGTCGACAGCGGCTGGTTGAGGGCGAAGTCGGGCGGCAGGTCGACGGTCAGTCGGTAGCGCCGTCCGTCGGGGTCGGGTTCGTCGAGCCGCTCCAGGACGCCGGCCTGCAGCAGCGAGCGGGCGATGCCGACCGCCTCGCGGATGTGCTGCAGCTGCCGCTTGCGCGGTTCGTGGTTGTCGGTGAGTAGCCGGCGCATCGCGACGAACGGGTCACCGGGACGGTCGACCACATCGAGGATCATCGCCGTCGACACCCGCATGTTGCTGGTCAACGGTTCTGGCGTGGCCTCGACCAGCCGGGTCTGGGTCGCTTCGCTCCACGGCACCATGCCCTCGGGCACCTTGCGGCGCACCAGCTTTCGGCGCTTCTTCGGGTCATCGGCGACCTTGGCGAACTGTTTGAGGTTCTCGACCTCGTGCTCGGGCGCCTGGACGACGACGGTGCCTGCGGTGTCGTAGCCGGCCCGCCCGGCCCGCCCGGCGATCTGGTGGAACTCGCGGGCGCTGAGCAGCCGGGTGCGCGTGCCGTCGTACTTCGACAACGCCGAGAAGACGACGGTCCGGATCGGCACGTTGATGCCGACGCCGAGCGTGTCGGTGCCGCAGATGACCTTGAGCAGGCCGGCCTGGGCCAGTTGTTCCACCAGCCGCCGGTACTTGGGCAGCATGCCGGCGTGGTGAACGCCGATGCCGTGTCGGACCAGTCGCGACAGCGTCGTCCCGAAGGCCGAGGAGAACCGGAACCCACCGATCAGGTCGGCGATCGCTTTCTTCTCCTCCTTGGTGCACACGTTGACGCTCATGAGCGCCTGAGCGCGCTCCAGCGCCGAGGCCTGGGTGAAGTGGACGACGTAGATCGGCGCCTGCTTCGTGTCGAGCAGGTCGCCGATCGTCTCGTGCATGGGCGTGGTCGCGTAGTAGTGGTGCAGCGGAACCGGGCGCTCGGCGTTGGCGACCAGCGCCGTCGGCCGGCCGGTGCGTCGGGTGAGGTCCTCGCGGAGGAACGTGACGTCGCCGAGCGTGGCCGACATCAGCAGGAACTGGGCCTTCGGCAGCTCCAGCAGCGGCACCTGCCAGGCCCAGCCGCGGTCGGGGTCGCCGTAGAAGTGGAACTCGTCCATGACGACGAGACCGATGTCGGCGGCTGTGTTGGTTCGGCCGCCCTCGCGCAGCGCGATGTTGGCCAGTACCTCCGCGGTGCAGGCGATGATCGGCGCCCCCGCGTTGACCGAGGCGTCGCCGGTGAGCATGCCGACGTTGGCCGCACCGAATACCTCGCAGAGGGCGAAGAACTTCTCGCTGACCAGTGCCTTGATCGGCGCGGTGTAGTGGCTGCGCCGTCCCGCTGCCAGCGCCGCGTACAGCGCCCCGGTGGCCACCAGCGACTTGCCCGAGCCGGTCGGCGTCGCCAAAATGACGTTCGCTCCGCTGACCACCTCGATCAGCGCCTCCTCCTGCGCCGGGTACAGCACGGTGCCGCATCTCTCGGCCCATGCGGCGAAGGAGGCGAACAGCTCGTCGGGGTCGGCGCCCTTCGCGCGCAGTGCAGACAGGTCGCTCGGGTCGTCGAGCAGGGGAGGAGCAATTGCGGTCATCGTGAGGACCAGCGTGCCCGAAAGGCATTCCGGCCGCCGCGCTGCCTATGGTCGAGCGGTGACGATCACCCACGACGAGGCGCCGCGTGAACAGATCCGGGCAGTTGGAGGGTCACGACCGCCGCGCCGTGACCGACCCGACGAAGCGGCACGCGGCAGTCAGTACGGTCACGAGGCCGCAGCCTGTAGCGGACCGAGGGTCTCGGCGATCAGGGAGCGGATGGAGTTGCGGGAGTACGGTCCGAGGTGGAGGAGTATTCGGTAGTGGATCGGGCCGTACAGGCGCTCGACGAGCAGCGGCAGGTCTGCGTCGACGGCCAGCTGATGTTGCTCTTGTGCGGTGCGCAGTCGTGCGAGCGTGACCTCGTTGCGAGGCCGGATGAATCGGTCAGCCAGGGCGTGGGCGAGTCGCTCGTCGTGTTGTGATTCGGCGATGAGTCCGGTGTAGGCAGCGCCACGGGGGCCGGTCATGAAGTCGTTGAGGATCTCCAACTGAGCCTGAAGATCGGCGACGATGTCGCCGGTATCAGGAAAGGTCATGGCGTCCTCGCGCCACTCGTGGAGTGCCTCCAACACGACCGCGCCCTTGGTGGGCCACCATCGGTAGATCGTCTTCTTGCTCACCCCCGCATGCGCGGCGATCGCCTCCACGGTCACGTTGCCGTAGCCCTGTTCGGCACAGAGATCCAGGGCCGCGTCCAAGATCGCTCGATGACTCTTCTGGCTACGTCGAAGTGCGTTAGGTGCCGCCATGTCGGCATGGTATCGGAAACGACACGTGTCGTATTGACATCCACCTCGGAGGGGCCGTAATGTCATACGACACGATACGTATCGTGTCGTGGGTGTTCTATCGGTTCGTGAGTTGTTCACCCCATCGGCCGAGGAAGGAACTTTGCGATGTCCACCGCCTACGTCGTCGCCACCGTCCTGTGGGCCGCCTGGGTGGGCTTTTCGGCCGGCTCCGTCTTCTTCCGCGCCAAGTGGGTCGTGCAGCCCTTGGCCGATTACGGAGTACCCCGCTCGTGGTGGCCTTGGCTCGGCACGGCCAAGGCCGCAGGAGCCGCGGGCCTCCTGGTTGGCCTCTTCATGCCTGTGATCGGTGTTATGGCCGTGATCGGCCTCGTGTTGTATTTCATCGGAGCTGTTGCCACCGTGATGCGGGCCCGCGTGTACTCGCATTCTGCTGTGCTGCTGCTCTTGTAGAGTCCGAGATCCGATGCAAAATCCAATTGGCACCGCAAAGACTAACCCGCCGGCTTGGTGAGATCGAACGGGTTGAACCGGTAAGTCTTGGCGTCCTCGAACGGCATGATCTGCATCTTCAGCGTCCACGACGGGTTCACCAGCTCGTCGGCCTCGGCCTGGGTGAAGTTCTCGATGCCCTGATCGGTGATGAAGTGATAGCGCACCCAGACCTTGTGCCCGGCGGCGTTGACCCACATGAAGGTGTGCCCGCTGTAGAGGTTCATGTGCCGCCAACTGCGCGGGATCCCGCGATCACCAAACAGCCACGTGACCTGATGCGCGGTCTCTGGCGAAAGGGTCCAAAAGTCCCACTGCATGTCGTGATCGCGCAGGTTGCTGTCGGCGCGGCGCTTCTGCGAGCGGATGAAATTCCCCGCTCACGGTTGAACGCCGCCATCTGCTCGATCAGGTAATGATCGTGCAGCAGGATCGGCCCGATGGTCAGCGAGTGCTCATCGCTTTCGATCGGGATGCCGGCATCGGTCGTCGTCGGTGCGGGTTGAGTGTCGGTCATTTTGTCGTGCCTTTCCGTTGTTGCCAAAGCTGCTGTCAAAATTGTTGTGGTTCAGGTTATTTCAGGCCTAATACCGTGGACGCCCGCAAGCCGGCCCTGGCTCGTCTCTATTCGCTGCGGCGAGGCCTGGCAGCGCTGCGGCTGTTCGTGGCCTATTCGGGCCAGCTGTTGTTGAGGATGATGTTGACGAAGTCGTCACGAACAAACGACTCGTCATAGTGGGCGAGCACGTCGGCGTTGACGTTGCCGAAGGTGGTGCGCGGCCGGTGGACGTTGCCGTCGGTGAATGCTTGCAGGATGCGGTTTTTGAAGTTGGGCCGGGGGTGGGCGGCGGTGACGGCGGCGAGTGCTTCTGCCGGCAGCTCGTCGCGGTCGATACCCAGAACGTCGGTCTCGACACCGGCGGTGACCAAAGCGATCTCGGGGTCTAAGAATTCCGGCACGCCCGGGGTGGTGTGCAGCGCGATGCTCAGCCAGACCTTTCGGGCGGTGGCGTCATCGACGCCGCGCTGCAGCAGGAAGTCGCGGGCCGCGTTGGCCCCGTCGACCTCGAAGCGCAGCTGCGAGGTGCGGTAGGCCTCGGTGAGCCCGATGTCGTGAAACATCGCACCCACGTAGAGCAGCTCCAGATCCGGCTGCAGTCCCCGGCGACGACCCTGTAGCGCACCGAACAGAAACACCCGGCGGGAGTGATGGAACAGCAAATCATCCTCGGCGTCGCGGATCAGCGCGGTGACGTCGCGCACGAGCGGGGTGTCGGGAATGACGATATCGGCGATCGTGTTGGCGGGCGCAGTAGGCACGGGAACTCCTTGGTAGGTAAGGGACTATCTGTGGCCAGTGTGGGGTCGCGGGCGGTCTAGCTGGGCATGGCGGATCAGCCATGTTTCGCACAAAATGCGACACAATGGTCTCGTGGCGGAGACTCATCCGCAGCCGCGTGTGGTGGTGATCGTCGTCTTCGACGGCGTGAAGTTGTTGGACGCCGCAGGACCGGCAGAGGTTTTCGCGGAAGCCAACCGGTTCGGCGCCAACTACCGGCTCAGGATCGCATCGGTGGACGGGCGCGATGTCAGGACCTCGATCGGGACGGGTTTTGCTGTCACCGATCGCATCGCGTCAATCGAGTCTGCCGACACCGTGCTGGTCGCCGGCGGCGACGGCCTCGTCGGGCGGCCGATCGACCCGGCGCTCGTCGACGCACTGAAGATCGTGCCGTCCAGGACGCGGCGACTGGCGTCGATTTGCACCGGGTCGTTCATCTTGGCTCAGGCCGGCCTGCTCAGCGGTCGCAGGGCCACGACACATTGGCGACATGCTCGGCTACTTGCTCGCGCCTTCCCGGACGTGTCGGTCGAGCCCGATGCGATCTTCGTTCGCGACGGGGATGTCTTTACCTCCGCGGGGGTGTCCGCAGGCATTGACCTGGCGCTGGCCCTGGTCGAAGACGATTACGGCACCGAACTCGTCCGAGACGTTGCCCGGTCATTGGTGGTCTATCTCAAGCGTGCCGGCGGTCAATCGCAATTCTCGGTGCTTGTCGAGGCCGATCCGCCACCGCAGTCGGCTCTGCGCGCGGTCACCGACGCGATCGCCGCCGACCCGGGCGCCAACCACAGCGTGAAAAGCCTTGCCGCGCAGGCATCGTTGAGTACACGGCAGCTGACCCGGCTGTTTCAATCCGAACTGGGGACCACGCCGGCCCGGTATGTGGAAATGATTCGGATCGATGCTGCAAGAGCCGCGCTGGACGCCGGACGGAGCGTGACAGACACCGCCCGCCTCGCCGGCTTCGGCAGTGCCGAAACCCTCAGACGGGTCTTCGTCAACGAACTCGGAGTGTCACCGAAGGCCTACCGGGACAGATTCCGCACAACGTCCCGAAGTTGAGCCTGCCGGTAAAAGGTATCGGCCTCCAAATCCGTTTAGCCGCAAGCGCGGCCGCCCGCCCCACGATCGGAGGATTTCGCCAAGCCCAAGGACGAGGCCGCAACACTGCCGTCGGTGGTGCGCGGGTCCTGGCCACGGCCGCTGCTCCCACCGATGAACGCGAACCGGCCGACGAGGAGCTCGGTGAAGTCGTAGCCGTCGCCGGTGGGGTGGATCTCGGTGGTGAACAGCGTGACGCCCTCGCCGAACTGAAGAACATGATCGCCTGGCGCAACCAATCGGGGTAGAAATCCCCGGCCACGACAGCGTCGCTGGCTGAGCCGGCGTTCGACCCGGTCGAGGTTGTCCTCGAACAGATCCATCCGTGACTTGACCGTGCCGAAGTCGTATCCGTAAGTGCTGTAATCCTTTTCATACCAGCCTGAGCCGACCCCAGGATCAGCCGCCCACCGCTGATGTGGTCGACGGTGCGAGCCATATGGGCGAGCAGGTCCGGATTGCGATAGCCGATGCCGGTCACCAGCAGCCCGATCTGCGGCCGGCTGGTGATCTCGGCCCACGACGCGAGTGCGGTCCAGCCTTCGAAGTTGTTGACATCGGGCTGCTCCGGCAACAGCTCCGGCAGGCCGTCTTCCGACGGCACGCTGAATGGTTTATGGAAGTGGGACGTGACGAAGCGTGATCATGACCTCGGCAGCCTTCAACTCCCGGGGCTGTTGGAGCGTGGAAAGCCGAGCCACTGCAGGCGATTCAGCGAGTCGAGCCCCAGGCCTTCGGGTGCCGACGAGTCCGGCGGCGAGTTCGGAGGCGAGCAGCACGCCGAGGTTTTCCCGCAGCACCACTTCCGTGGTGAACTCCGCCAACCGCCGCAGCGCCTCATCATGCCGGGCCAGAATGGTACGTGCCTCGCTCAGCAGCGCGGCGCAGGCTTGCAGTCGGCCACGTCGGTCGGCCCCGCGTAGCGCGGGACTGCCAGCCGTCAGTGATCGGCTGCGATGAACGGCACGCTGTCGCCGGGCACGCCACAGCGGGCTGCCCCGTCGACCTCGAAGGTCGAACCGCATCGGCAGGGCCGACAGCGAACGGAACGTTTGGGCGGTCCATGAACTGGAGGGGCACGTGCGGCTCGGCTGGAGTTCCCCGAGTTGCCGCAGATGGCGACCAACTCGCCCGCTCGCCGGGCAACAGCCATCGGGTGCGTAAGCGATGTGACCCCGGGGCATGACGTTGCACGGGGGTAGCCTCAAATGTGCCCGAGCCGGTCGTGTGCCCGCTCGCCCACGACGTCGACGACCTGCTGGCCGCACCGGTCCATTCCGAGCTCACCTGACCGCCATACCAAGGAGCACCCCGATGGCTGTCCAAGTGGAGCGTCGCACGATCGACGTGATCCCAGATGCCGAGCGCCACGGAACACCACGTGACCAGTTCACGCTCTGGTTCGGCGCCAACATGCAAATCACCGCGATCGTCGACGGAGCGTTGGCCGTCGTTTTCGGCGCAGACGCCTTGTGGGCGATCATCGGGCTGCTGATCGGCAACATATGCGGCGGTGCGGTGATGGCGCTGCACTCGGCGCAGGGCCCGCGGATGGGCATCCCGCAGATGATCTCCAGCCGCGCCCAGTTCGGTGTCCTCGGCGCCTGTCTACCCCTGGTGCTGGTGGTGTTGATGTACCTCGGGTTCGCCGCCACCGGCACTGTGCTGTCGGGGCAGGCGATCAACGAGATTCTCAACGTCGAGAGCCGTTCCGTCGGCATCGTTGTCTTCGGTGTGCTGACGATGATCGTCGCCACCGTCGGCTATCGCTTGATCCACACCATGGGACGCATCGCAACCGTTGTCGGAGCCATCGGGTTCACCTACCTCGCGATCCGGATGCTCATGGAGTACGACGTACCCGCGCTGCTGGGTGCCAAGCCGTTCGAGTTCCCCACCTTCCTGCTCGCGGTCTCCCTCAGCGCTGCCTGGCAGCTGACCTTCGGCCCGTACGTCGCGGACTACTCGCGCTACCTGCCCCGTTCGACGAAGGAGTCGCACACGTTCTGGGGGACCTTCCTCGGCTCGGTGATCGGGTCACAGTGGTCGATGACCCTTGGTGCGATCGTCGCCGCCGCCGCCGGGCCCGCGTTCCTGGAGTCCCAGGTCACCTTCATTGGCGACCTGGCCGGCGGTGCAGTGATCGCCCTGCTCATCTACCTAGTCATCGTCGTGGGCAAGCTCGCCGTCAACTGCCTCAACGCGTACGGCGGCCTGATGACGATCCTGACCACCGCGACGGCGTTCACCAAGACTGCACGCGTGCCGCAATGGGTTCGCACGGTGTGTGTCGGCATGTTCATCTCCGTATCGGTGCTCATCGCGCTGCTGGCCTCGGCGGACTTTTTGGCCAACTTCCGAAACTTCGTGCTGCTGCTCCTGCTGGCGTTCACGCCGTGGAGCGCAATCAACCTCGTCGACTACTACCTGATCTCCAAAGAGCGGGTCGACATTCCGGCGCTGTACGACCCGAACGGGCGCTACGGCCGCTGGAATCTCACCGCGCTGCTGTGCTACGCGATCGGCATCGCCGTCCAGATACCGTTCGTGGCGCAGGAACTCTACACAGGTCCGCTGGTCGACGACCTGGGCGGGGCGGACATCTCCTGGCTGGTCGGGCTGGTCGTGACCACAACGATCTACTACCTGTGGGCGAGAAAGACCACGAACCCGCCGGCGCAGATGATCTACCCTGCAGACGCCGAAATCGAAGCCGAACCTGCTCAGCGGATCGCGCCAGAGGTGGGCCCCGCCTAGCCTCGCCTAGCCTGCTGGATTCGGGACAGATACATCGATTCGACGCGAACGCTGCGGGTTGGTCCATCATCTCCTCGTCGAGTCGCTCGGCTGATGGACGGGAGTCGAGGAACCGAGTGCCGTTTCCAACGGCTGCCTCACGGGAGCGCGCAGCTCTATTCGGAAGATTTCGCCCGGTTCTCCTTCAGAGCATCCGCCCGACCGCGACGAAGGCCGCTGGCGAATAACACGGCATTGATTGCGACGGGCGCACCGCGCCGTCGTCGGTCCACGACACGCGCGCATGCATGACGCGCTGGCCTACGACATCCAACGGGTGCGCTGACGAATCGCTTACCACGATCGCGCGCCCGAAAGTGGGCGCCACCAAGGTGTGACACATCATCCGCTCGACGAGCGCCTCGTAGTTACCAGTACGACAGCGGCGAGCTCTCCCACTGTGACAGTCTGAATACCGGACCAACCCGTTCGGGTGAGGTGAACATGCCGAATGCTCACTGTTCGTCGGGGTTTGGGGACGGACCGACATGGATAGAGGGATTCGAGCGCTCAACGTCACGCTGCTGACGCTCTTGGTGGTGGCCACCATCAGTGGCGTCGTGGCGTTCGGGGTGGGGTTCCCGGGCCCGGCGCGGTGGGTCGTCGCCGTGCATGGGGCGTCCGGGTTGGGGCTGCTGCTGCTTGTCCCGGCCAAGCTGCGCGTTGCGCGGCGGGGCCTTCGGCGACCCGGACGATCAAGGAAGGTGATCAGCCTGACGTTCACCGTGCTTGTGCTCACGGTGTTCGGGACTGGGCTGCTGCACGCGGTCGGCGGATGGCGGCCCTACCTTGGGCTGCTGCCGATGCAGCTCCACGTCGGTGCGGCGGTTGGGGCGGTGGCGCTGCTGGTTGCGCACGTGGTGATGCATCACCGAAGCGCCCGTCGCCGGTGGCGGCCTTTGCTGCGCCGCACCGACCTGACGCGACGGCGGGCGCTGCTGGGCACCGGCGTCGTCGCGGGCTCGGCGGCGCTATGGGTCATCGCACCGGGGTTGCCGCGTCGCGCGACCGGATCACACGAGGTCGGCTCGGGGAACATCGCGAACGTTCCTGTCACGCAGTGGATGTTCGACCCGGTGCCGCACATCGCGGCTGCGGCCTGGCGCCTGCGCACCCCGGACAGATCGTTTGATCTGGCTGCCATCGCCGCGCTCCCGCAGAGCACCGTGCGCGCCGTGCTCGACTGCACCGGCGGCTGGTTCACCGAGCAGGAGTGGCGCGGGGTGCCGCTCTCGGCGCTCGGGTTGCGGCAGGGGGCGTCGATCGAGGTGGTGTCGACGACCGGCTACCGCCGCCGATTCCCCGCCAGCGAGGCCGCGACGCTGCTGCTGGCGACGCATGCCTCTGGCCGCCCGCTCTCGGCCGGCCACGGCGGCCCGGCCCGCATCGTCGCGCCGGGGCGGCGCGGGTTCTGGTGGGTGAAGTGGGTGACGTCCATCGAGGTGGTCGACGAACCGTGGTGGTGGCAGCCGCCCTTCCCCCTGCAGTGACCCTCATTGTCTAGGGACATCGCTGGTGTTCGACACCCCTTGTCACGACGACGATCGATTGCTGGCCACCTTCGTTCATGAGCAACTCGACTAAGCTAAGAGTGAGAACACAGCGCGAGAGCCCTTCTTTGGATCCACGATTCGGACCGACCTCAAAATGGCTACGCGATCAAATCGCGTGGCGCGCGGAGGTTTCCGGCTGAACGCTGACGCTCAGCTCCAGGGTTCCGTCTTCTGGAAAAAGGTAACGAGACTTCACGATCTGCGCAGCATCCCTTAATGGTCGTTTTCTTAGGTCGTCGAGAAATGCGACTACTGGAGCGAACCGCAAGAAGAATGCGCGACCGGGAGATGCTGACGGCTCGCGGGGAGACACCCCGAGTGGGCTCGGCATCAACTGCCGTCCGATCGCCGTACCCCGCCACCCCTCTTCGACTTATAGACCGATCATGCTGGCAGGGGCCGTAGGAGATGAAGCGGTCTGTGCGTTTGAGTGCTGCGGCAATGTGGGCAGCCACAGCGCAAGAAGCTGAGCGGGTCTACGCGTGGATGATGATCAACCACCACCCAGGGGGTCAATTTTCATGTGCAGCCAGGGGGTCAAATTCAGATGCCGTCGACATGTCGCGCGAGTTTCCGCAAACATTGCACGGCTCGCATGCCGGCGATGTGCTAACTAGGCGGACTTGGGTCGATGGGGGGGATAATTCGAAAACTCAACACTGACGGCTTCCGGCAGCGATCGTGATTGGTTATCACGAACGATCGGGGAGGGACGACGGGCAACGTGAGTGATCGGATCTCGATCGTCATCGCAGAGGATTCCCTGCTGGTGCGCGACAGCGTTTCCCGGGCGTTGTCGACGGACCCCGATGTGACCGTTGTCGGCCTCGCCGAGGATTACGACGCGGCGGTCGAACTCGTCCAGAAGCATGGACCGACGATCCTGGTCACCGACGTTCGCATGCCACCCACATCGACCGATGAAGGGATTCGATTGGCGCGATGGATGCGGACCGCGCACCCGGACGTCGGTGTGATCGTGTTGTCGAACTACGCCGACCCCCGCTATGCGGCGGGGTTGCTCGAGGGCGGCACAGCGGGTCGGGGATATCTGTTGAAGGAACGCGTATCGCATTTCGACGAACTCAACGAGGCCGTGCGCCAGGTGGCGAGTGGTGGGACGGTGCTCGATCCGCTGGTGGTCGAGGCGCTGCTCGCTCAGCCTCGTTCCGCTCCGACTCTGAGCCGGTTGACCTCCAGAGAACGCGAGGTGCTCAGCGAACTGGCAACCGGCTTCTCCAATCGAACGGTCGCGCAGCGGCTGGTGTTGTCGCAGCGGGCGGTGGAAAAGCACATCAATTCGATCTTCGCCAAACTCGAGTTGACCGTTGACGACGCTGTTGATCGGCGCGTCAAAGCTGTGCTGATGTTCCTCGACGACCACGGATCGGCTTGAACGTGTCGACGGAGCGGCTGGAAATGGTGGTGTGTACACCATGGCGTGCAGCAAACATGCCGGGCACGATGGCGCGGTGGCGGACGAGCGCGTGCGAGTCTGGGTCGTCGACGACCAGGCCAGTTTCCGGCGGGCTACTGCCGCCACTCTCGCTGCGATGGACGATTTCGTGATGGCCGGCGAATGCAGGACGGGTGAATCAGCGGTCGAACTACTCCGCGACGGCGACGCGGACATCGTGTTGATGGATATCCATATGCCGGGGATGGGAGGAATCGAAGCCGCGCGGCAGATCCGTGTTGCGCACCCGGATTTGATCGTCGTGCTGATGTCGACCTACGACGTCGAGGACCTTCCCGCTGCCGCGTCAAGCTGTGGCGCCGCCGCATACCTGCACAAAGAACGCCTCTCTCCAGAATTACTGAGCCGGATATGGCGAACAGCGAAATGAAGGCTCCGATGCCTGGCGGAATGATGCCGCACTGGCGCGTGCCGAAGGTGCTCCTTACCGCGGCGGTCCAGCAGTCATCTGTGTTGGGCCACGACCTGATAAACCGTTTCAGGGCGGAGCGCTATCAGCTGTTTCTCACAGGTCATCTCGCCTTGTGGGCCAGTGCCGGCATCGTGCTGCTCTGGGAGTACGTGTGGATCCTGCAATCGCCGTGGTTGCTGGTCCTCGTCGCCGTCTGCACCGCGCAATGTATCGCGCTGGCCGTCGGACTACGCCTGGCTCGGCACGGCAGATACCAGCAATCGATCACGCTGGTCTGTATCGGGAATTGGATCTGTGCTTCGCTGGTAACGTTCGTGTCTCCGCCGCTGCTGCCGGTGATGGTGTTGGTGGCCCTGGTGCCCGTCGTTTTCGCCGAGCCTTACATCCGATGGCAGCGCGGGCTGGCCTTTACTGTGATCACCGCCGTCTGCGTACTGGCGATGGCTGCCCTGGCGCGGTTCACGCAGGTTTTAGACGTGGTCAACCAGGCTCCTCGTTGGCTGGAGACTGCGTTCATCGTTGTGGCACTGCCGCTCAACGCCTTTCACCTCATGGTGATTGTGTGGAACAACGCCGCGGCGCTGAGGACGTCTGAAGGACAGCTCGCCGAACGCGCCGCCGAAGTCGCGGCCTCGCGCACCCGGTTGATCACCGCCGCCGACGAAGAACGGCGCCGCCTCGAACGCGATCTGCACGACGGCGCCCAGCAACACCTCGTCGCGCTGTCGGTGCTCGTCCAGCTTGCCCGCAACGCCGACCGCGACCGAGCTCGGCCGCTGCTGACCGAGGCGTCCGACCTGGTGGAAACAGCAATCGCCGAGATTCGCAGGCTCGCGCACGGTATCTACCCCCCGCTCCTGATCAGCGGCGGTTTGAGTGAGGCCTTGCCGACGCTGGCCGCGCGCGCGCCGGTCCCTGTGCGCCTAGACCTGCAGGGCCTCGGCCGCTACCCGCCTTCGACCGAGGCTGCTCTCTATTACTGCTGCAGCGAAGCGCTGCAGAATGCCGCCAAACACGGCGGCCCAGCCACCACGGTCATGTCACGGCCCATGCCGACGAACAAACGCTCAACCTCACGATCAGCGACACCGGCCGCGGATTCGACCCCGCGACCATCGGAACTGGGCTGACCAATATGACTGACCGACTTTCAGCCATCGGCGGCCAGCTCGTGATCGACACTGCGCCCGGACGTGGTACCCGCGTCATCGCCATCGTCGACCCCCCGGTACAACGGGCCTGCTCGGCCGGGATCGACTGCAGCGGAAGCTGAGGCAGGTCGGCGAGTTCGCGCCCTGGGGGTGTACACACCACCGCCAACTCTGTTGCGCACACGGTGGTCAAGTAGGTTTCGGCGCAGCAGGATGAATCTCGACATCGAAAATCTCTGGCTACAGCATGTTTCACGAACCCTTTAGGGACTCACATGTCAATCTCCGGATCTGCAGAGCACGCGGAAAGGGCCGCGTCGGAGCTCAAATGGCTGGACTTTGCGCCGCGAGTCAGCATGGTGCGCAAGGACTTTAGCGATCACACCGCAGACCACTTCTTACCGACCGGAACCGTGACGCTGCTGATGGCCGACATCGAGGGCTCCACTCGGATCTGGGAAACCCAGCCTGACGAGATGGCGGCCGCGCTGGCCACCATGGATCGCACGCTCGCCCCACTTGTCCACGCCAATAACGGCGTGTGCCCGATCGCGCAGGGTGAAGGAGACAGCTTCGTGGTGGCGTTCATCCGCGCTAGCGATGCGGTGGCCTGTGCGATGGCCCTACAACAGGCTGCCCTGTCACCCATCCGTCTGCGGATTGGTTTGCACACCGGCGAAATACAGTTGCGCGATGAAGGCAACTACATGGGGCCGACGATCAACCGCGCCGCCCGATTGCGCGACCTCGCGCACGGAGGACAAACCCTATTGTCCGGCACGACAAGTGATCTCGCTTGTGAGTTGCTACCTGAGCACGCGTGGTTGATCGACTTCGGCCGCCATGCGCTGCGTGATCTGCCCCGTCCCGAGCGCGTGGCTCAGCTATGCCACCCCGACCTGCACAACGACTTCCCGCGGCTGCGAACCCGTCCAACCAACGTCTTCCACTGGCAACCCGTACAACTCACCACCTTCGTGGGCCGCGTCAGCGAGCTTGCCGAAGTCCGGCGACTCCTGGAAGGCGGCCGCCTGCTCACCCTCACTGGAGCCGGCGGTGTCGGCAAAACTCGCCTCGCAGTAGAAGCCGCTAGCCTCCTCGCTCAGCGATACGGGGATGGCATCTGCTACGTGGACCTGGCCCCGATCACCGACCCGGAGCTAGTCCCGCTCGCGGCCGCGCGAGCATTGGCGCTGCCCGATCTACCGGATCGCTGCTCCACCCGAGATACCTTGACGCGACACATCGGCGACCGCAACCTGCTGCTCGTAGTGGACAATTGCGAGCACCTGCTCGATGCGAGTGCCGCGCTGATAGGCGCCGTGTTGAGTTCCTGCCCGAACGCCACCGTGTTGGCGACCAGCCGCGAACCCATTGCGGTGAGCGGCGAGCGGGTTTGGCGGGTGCCCTCGCTGTCGCTCCACGACGATGCGATCGTGTTGTTTACGGAACGCGCACGCCGAGCCTGCTCGGAATTTACCCTTGACGCCCGAGATTCCGTCGCGGTGAGGGAGATCTGCCGGCGCCTCGACGGCGTGCCCTTGGCGATTGAGCTCGCCGCTTCGCGGGTGCGCGCCTTTTCGCTCGACGAGATCATGGACAGCCTCCGCGACCGGTTCCGCCTCTTGATCGGCGGCTCCCGGACGGCGGTGCACCGCCAGCAGACGCTCAAAGCCTGCGTCGATTGGTCGTATGCGCTGCTCACCGAACCCGAGAAAGCAGCGCTCAGGCGATTTTCGGTGTTCCCGGGCGCATTCGATGTGGAGGCTGCTCAGGCGGTGGCCGGTGGCGGGCACGTCCGCGGCTTTCAGGTGGTCGACCTGCTCGCTTCGCTTGTCGACAAGTCACTGCTCACGGCTGAAACCCGATGCGGCCGAACCCGGTACCGCTTTTCCGAGACCATGCGTCAGTACGCGTTGGATCGGCTTTGCGAATCAGGCGACTCGGACGCGTGGAGCCCGCTGCCAGGATTGAACTCCTTCGATGGTGAACTGCCCGAAACAGGGCAATAGCCAGGAGTTTTCATCGCTGGAGACGACTGTAACTGATGGCGGTGTCGTCACATTGCGGGCAATATGTGGGCAGGGCCAACGGCTGGGGTCCTGGTGGATGCGGCATGCCCGGCAGACTGAATCGTGAACGTCACCGGGCATTGGCCCGCGCCGATTACCTGACTGCCGTGGGACTAGAGGATGATGAGCGCGTGGATCACGGTGGCTGCCGCCCCGAGGTAGGCCAGTGTGACCGCGACAATGCGGGCGTTTATGGGATTGATCCTGCCGGCCAGCACACCTCCAACGGTGACTCCGACCAGCAGACCGAGCGCGGCGCATACGCCCACCCGCCAGTCCAGCTGCGCGCCCACGCCCGCGCTGACCTTGGTGCTCAACGACAGGGCCGCGACGGTGACAAAGAACGGTTGCAGAGTGGCGGCGAAGGACTGCTGCGGCCACCGCGAGTAGATCGCGTAGATCGTCACCGGCGGCGCGGCGACCCCGGCGGTGGTGCTCATCAATCCCGAGAGGAAGCCGGCGGCAAGCACGGGTACCCGGTGGTGCTCCTTGCTGGCCTCGACACGGGTAATCAAGGTGGCAGTCAGGGCAGCCAGCACGCTGAGTCCGACGATCAACGCAAGCCAGCCCTCGGGGACAGCGGCCACCAGAAGGCTGCCCGGGACGACACCAACGATCGACGCCAGAGCCAGTGCGCGATAGTGCAACCATTCGACGTCGCGGCGGACACGGGTGAAGATCAGCGCCGCACCGCAGACGCTGCAGACATTCACCACCAGCACCCCGGTGGTGGGCCCGAGAAGCAGCGTCAACAGCGGCGCCGAGACCAGTGCAAGACCCGTTCCGCTGACCCGTTGCAGGAGAGCGCCGATCATCACCGCGAAAGCGACCGCCGTGGCGATGATGAACGTCAACGCTCAACTCCTGACACAGTTCGTCCCAAGGACACACGATGACTGACTACGTGATCCCGCCGCCGGCGCAGGCTTCGCTTCCGGTGCACCGGCGCCCAGCGCTTTCCCAGCCGTCGGGTGTTCTGCGTCGGACGCAACTACGCTGCCCACGCGCGCGAAATGGGTAAGGATCCCGATCGCGAGCCGCCCTTCTTCTTCATGAAACCTGCCGATGCTGTGGGACGCGCCGGTTTTCACTGCCTCGCGGTTCAGCCGCTTGGCAGGCTCCCTCTCGCCCATCCGCCTCAAAACGCGAACGAGATCCGCCTTCCCACGTTCCGTGCAAGAGCAGCAGACCGGACTCACGTCACCTACATGCCGGACACCACCTGGCCAGTGAGCGGTTCTCCCGCCATGCTTCTCCCGGGCTGACCTACTACACCCCGGTTTTGATGCCACCTTATTGAGTAACGACACGGCAGCAGCGATCCCCGAAACCGACGACTGCGCACCGTCTTCCCGGTCCCCACCTGATGCATCCCGCGCGCCTTTTCCACATCGCTCACCACGACGGTCTTCAGCCAACGCAGCCTGTGGTGGGTTGAAGCCTCCCACCGCAGGGCGACTCCGAAGTGCCAAACTCTTCATCTCCCGCACGGCACCGTGTGAAAAGCCCTACCTACAAACAGAACTCCCTTCCACGTTCGCGGCGCACGTAGACTCTCACGGCGCGTGGCAGAATCTCACGGGTAGCGGCGGACCATGGCGGATCCGCTATGTGGGAGGCCGCAGCCGGCACGAGCCATCTTGGGTAACACCCTTATGGATATGCCGCCGTGCCGGCTCGACGGGAAGTGTTGCGATCTCGGTGTCCGCCTCGTTCAGCCCTTCATCAGTTCCCCGACATGGGCGCTGACCGAATCCGCAAGACCCTGAAGATCGTAACCGCCTTCGAGGACCGCCACGAGACGGCCTTGGCAGTTGTTCTCCGCCGATTTCATCAATTCGCGCGTCACCCAGGCGAAATCGTCCGCCGTCATACGCAGTGAACCGAGCGGATCGCGTTCATGGGCATCGAACCCGGCGGAGACGATGATGAGCTCCGGCTTGAACGTGTTGAGCGCCGGCAGAATCTTGTCCTCGAACGCTTCGCGCAGTTCGGCGCCGCCATCGCCGGGCGCCAGAGGCGCGTTGAAGATATTGCCGACGCCTGTTTCACGCGCCGCGCCCGTACCGGGAAAAAGCGGCATCTGATGGGTCGAGGCGTAGAGCACGCTCGGATCGGAGTAGAAGATTTCCTGTGTGCCGTTGCCGTGATGGACGTCGAAATCGACGATCGCGACGCGCAACAGCCCGTGCTTCCTTTGTGCATGACGCGCACCGATGCTGATGTTGTTGAACAGGCAGAACCCCATCGCCCGTTCGCTTTCGGCATGGTGACCTGGCGGACGGCAAGCGACGAAGGCGTTCTGCACTTCGCCGTCGAGAACCTTATCGACCGCCTGGAGGGTGGCGCCGACGCCGCGCAGCACGACCTCCCACGTCGAGGGCTCCATCATGGTGTCGCCGCCGTCGAGATAGACGTAGCCTTCGTCCGGGCGTGCCGCTTCGAGCGCGTCGACATAACGGTTGGTGTGGACGTAGCGCGTTGTATCGAGATCGGCGACTTCGGCCTGTTCGCGCACCAGCGCGTCGAACGGCGACTGGCCGAGCACCGCCTCCACCGCACGGTAGCGGTCAGGCCGCTCCGGATGCCTCGCGGCGGTCTCGTGGTTGGCGAATATCGAATGGTGCAGAAGCAGAGTGGCCAACGGCTTAAGCCTCTTTTCGCTGTCATGAATCGGAGCGGAGGGAACACTGTCCGGATACTGTATGCAACTTCAACGGTAACTTATGTGACGGGTGCGCTTCCAGGGCGATGTCTCTGGACCGGCTCGGGCCCGCGGTATCCCGACAACTTCATTCTCAAATTTCGTGTCCAATTCTCATATCGAATGTCCACCAGATGTCCAATTGGACATCCGCCTGAGACAGCACGATGCGCCACCCCGAACGCGAGAAGCTAGCCCGTTGTTGGTCGGCTCAGCCCTGTGCATCGTGGGCAAGCTCGACAGGATCGGCGGTCGCGAGGTGTACCGAGCGCGCAGACGGCCGACCGAACGCACCGGACCACTGGCGCCGCGAGCCCAGGCATAGTTGGTGTCGTCGTCGACTTCAGCTACTTCACCGAGCTCGGCACCGCAGACAGTTGTGAGGTGCGGTCGGACACGAACCCGTAAAGGACGTGCATGTTCATCATCGGTCTCAGCGCCGTCCTTGGGCTGATGCACCTCTATCTCTGGAAACGGCTTGTCAAAGACACGACCCAGCCGGGCCGCACGAGATGGATCCTCACGGCGATCCTCATCGCACTGGCGGCGCTCCTCGTCGCGACGCTGATCGCCCCGCGCGTCTTCGGGCTGGCCGAATCGGGGTGGTTCGCGTGGCCGGGCTACTTCTGGTTCGGCCTGATCGTTTACCTCTTTCTCACGCTGCTGGTGCTCGAACCGGTCCGGCTCGCGCTGCGTGGCTGGGTGAAGCGGAAGGCGCCGGAAACGACTGAGACGATCACGACGGAGGGCGAACCCGCGGGATCGGCTCTGAATCGCCGGGTGTTCCTCGCCCGGGTCAGTGCTGTGGCCGCCGGCGCTGCGTCGGTCGGCCTGGTGGGGGTCGGCGCCTCCACTGCGCTCGGTCCCCCCGACCTGCTGCAGATGCCGGTACGACTACGCAAACTCGATCCGGCGTTCAACGGGTTCCGGATCGCTGTCGTCTCGGACATTCACCTCGGCCCGCTGGCGGGTCGCGCACACATCGAGCGGATCGTCGGGATGATCAACGAGACCGCAGCCGGACCTCGTGGCGATCGTGGGCGACGTCGTGGACGGGACGGTCGAGGAGCTCGGCCCAGCTGCGGAGCCGTTGCGGGACTTGGACTCCCGGGAGGGAACATTTTTCGTGACCGGCAACCACGAGTACTTCGTCGACGATCCGTTCTCCTGGCTGCGTGAGCTGGAGCGGCTTAGTGTGCAGCCGCTGCGTAACGAGAACACCGCGATTCGGCGTGGTACCGCAGCTTTCGACCTTGCCGGCGTCAACGACATCGCTGGTGAATCTCATTCAGACGCACCGGATTTCGACCGCGCCTTATCCGGGCTGGATCCATCCAGGCCGACGATTTTGCTCGCGCACCAACCGATTCTGGTGGAGGAGGCCGCTGCGCGTGAGGTGGACCTGCAGTTGTCCGGGCACACCCACGGCGGCCAAATGTGGCCATTCCACTACATCGTCCGGCTCGCGCAACCGACCCTCGCCGGATTGTCCACTGTGGACAACACACAGCTGTACGTCACACGGGGCGCGGGGTTCTGGGGTCCGCCGGTACGGATCGGGGCGCCACCGGACATCACCGTGCTGTCGCTTCAGGGTGATGCCTAGTCGGCGCGTCGCCACCTATTTCCGGACCTTCTCGCGGACCAGGTCGGTGAGGAAGCGTCCGGTCGACACCGGCCGGAACGCCCGGGCCGCCTGTGTCAGCGCATCGCGGGAATCCGTGCTCAGCTCGATGTCGGCAGCGGCGACGTTGAACTCGAGTTGCTCGACACTGGACGCCCCGGGAATCGCGACGACGCCCGGCAGGCTGATCAACCAGGCCAGTGCCACCTGTGCCGGCTTGGCGCCGACCTCGGTCGCAACATCGCGCAACGTCTGCAACAACGGCTCGGCACGTCGCAGATTCTCGGTGCCGAACAACGGGTTCATCGCCCGCACGCCGCCCGGCCGATTGTCGGGGCCGTACTTGCCGCCCAGCAGTCCCTGCGCCAGAGGGCTGTACGCGATCACGATGCGGTTCTCGCGTTCGGCGAACGGGACCAGATCGTCCAGGGCCTGGGGGTGGGCGAGTGAGAAGTGCACCTGATTGCTGATGACGGGCCGCCCCAGCGCCGCGTCAGCTTTCTGCCACCGCGCGAGCGAGTAGTTCGAGACTCCGGCAGCGCCGATGTCACCGCTGTCGAGCAGGTCACGCATCCCCGGCATGATCACCGAATCGGGGACGACCGGGTTCGACTGGTGGATCTGGTAGAGCGGAATGCGGTCCAGTTGCAGCCGTCGTGCGCTGGCGTGCGCTCGCTGTTTGACCACCGCAGGAAACGGGGCTACCGGAAAAACCTTGCTGGCCACCGCGACCTCGGAGCGCTTATCGCCGAGCGCTTCGCCGAGGATGCGCTCGCTCTTACCGAGTCCGTACACCTCCGCTGTGTCGAACAGCGTGACCCCCAGGGCGAGCGAGCGCTGAACGATGTCACGGGCGGCGCCCGACGCGTAGTTGTCGCCGTAACCCCACTCACGCGAGCCGAACTGCCAGGTGCCCAACCCGATCCGACTGACCCGCCCGACCCCGTCAACGTCTAGATACCTCATGTGGCCCACCGTACTGGCAGCACCGGTGTGACGAGGCTAACTTCGCTAGTACCCTAATGATTAGGGTACGATCAATTTGTGCCCTCACCAACTGCAGTTGACGTCGACCCGCTAGCTCTCGAACAACAGGTGTGTTTCGCGTTGGCGATCACCAACCGGGCGGTGCTGTCCGTATACCGCCCGCTGCTCGAGCCGCTGAACCTGACGCATCCGCAGTACCTCGTGATGCTCGCACTGTGGGATCACGAGAAGGCGTCCACTGAGGGCGGCTCACCGTTGTCGGTCAAGCAGATCGCCACGGCATTGCAGTTGGACTCGGCCACGCTGTCGCCGATGCTCAAACGGCTGGAAGCACTGGGGTTCATCGCCCGCACCCGGAGCACCGCCGACGAGCGCTCGACCCATATCGAGCTCACCGACGACGGAAACGCCCTGCGCGGCCGCGCACTTGCAATCCCGCCCGCCGTGGTCGCTCGACTCGGCGTCGACATGGCCGAACTCGACGAACTACGCCGGGTACTGACCCGCATCAACTCCGCCGCGCTGGCAGCCGGCGCACTGAACGTCTAACCACCCGCCCCACAGGAGCCCGACATGACCACCGCCAGACCCACCCCCCTGCAGTACGTCGCGTACGCCTACGGCCGACGCCTGCCCGACTCGATGCGACGTTGGGTTGCCGAAGATCTGGCCGGTCAAGGAGCCGTCCGCAGGCACATGATCCGGATGGCGATCCCGCCGTTTCTGGTCCTCGCCCCGTTCTGGCTGCTCCCGGCCTCGCTCTACGTGCACCTCGAGATGACAGCACCGATATACGCCTGGGCCCTGCTGATGGCGCTTGCGCTGAACAAGATCTGGCGCCGACATCGGTTGGTGCAGCACGGGCTCGACCCGAACTTCGTCGACGTGATCAAGCGCAAGAAAGACGCACGCATCCACGAGGACTACATCCGGCGGTACGGACCGCGCCCGGAAGAGGCCAAGTGGCAGTCGAACAGCAGCCCGTTCTGACGTAGGGGTGTCGGCCGCGCTCGTGTTACGGCCCCGACTTCACCGCCGGGGCGCCAGGAGGGTCGGGCTGCGGATCGAAACCTTTTAGCGACGGCAGCTTGCTGGGATCGGGGTAACCCGGCGGATCTGGCTGCGGGTCAAATCCCACGCAACTCGCACATGAGCGCGGGGTAGGCAGATCGTCGATGACCGCCACCGCGCCACGTTCACTGACATCCGGTATTGCCTGCGCGGTTCCCGCACCGAGGAAAAGCAATGCCGGCGCCGCCGCGCCGGCGATCGCGGCGCCGACCGCCTTGCGGGTGAGGGTGATGTTCATGGTGCGCCCCTTTGGGTGGTAGCGCCGCCCCGTTGGCGTCGCCAGTGCGGTCAAGTACAGACCGTGGGGGCGGCTACCGACCCCAACAAATTGCGGAGACCCTCCACCGACAGGTGGGCATCTGCGTCACGCTCGGCAGTTCCGGACGACGGTACTCTCGCGGTAATGCAAGACTCCCCGGCCGCTGAGGTGGAATCGGCCGCGCGTGCGCGACCCCGGCGCCGGTGGCGACGGCTGCTTGTCGTGTACTCCATCATGTTGCTCCTGTTAGGGGTGCCCTGGTGGACGCTGTTGTCGGCGGGCACGCATTGGCCGACCGTCGTGATCGTCGCCGGCACCGTCGTATTCGCTGCGGCGTTCGTCGCGTTGCCCGTGCTGATGACGCTGGGCCATGGCCGGCGCCACCTGGACTGGGCCGCCGCGACCGGAGACGCGCTTCTCGGCGCGACGTGGGTGATGTTCGTCTGGTCGGTGTTCGCCCAACTGCTACGGCTGGCGCTGCTCGTGCTGGGTGTCGAGGATCCGGAGCGTTCGCGCGTGGTCGCGGGTGCGGTGGTGGCCGTCGTCGTTGCACTGCTCGCGTGGGGTTATGCCGAAGCGATGCGGGTGCCGCGCATCAGGCACGTCGACGTCGACATCTCCAGACTGGGTAGCGGACTCGACGGCCTGCGCGTGGCGGTGGTCACCGACACCCACTACGGGCCGATTGACCGCACCCGCTGGTCGACGGCGGTGGTGGAGCGCGTCAACGAGCTCGACGCCGACGTCGTGTGCCACGTCGGCGACATCGCCGACGGAACAGTGGAGGTCCGGGAGGTACAGGCGAGACCGCTCGCCGCGGTGCGGGCGCAGCTCGCCCGCGTGTACGTCACCGGTAACCACGAATACTTCAGCGAGGCACAGGGCTGGCTCGACTACATCGACGAAATCGGCTGGGACGCACTGCACAACAAGCACATGGTCATCGAACGCGGTGGGGACCGGCTCGTCATCGCGGGCGTTGACGACGCGACGGCCCATGCGTCGGGCGTCGACGGCCATGGGGCGAATCTCGAAGCGGCACTGGCGGATACCGATCCGACGCTGCCGGTGATGCTTCTCGCGCATCAGCCCAAGCAGGTCGTGCAGGCGGTAGCGGCAGGAGTGGACCTGCAGATCTCCGGGCACACCCACGGCGGGCAGATCTGGCCATTCAATTTTCTGGTCAGGCTCGATCAGCCCGTGGTGCACGGGTTGAGCAGACACGGCGTGCGGACTCAGCTCTACACGAGTCGCGGTACCGGTTTCTGGGGACCGCCGTTCCGGGTCTTCGCTCCCAGCGAGATCACGCTACTGACGCTCCGTCGCGTGCGCTGACGTCATCGCTCGAGGGCCGATCAGCGTGGCGGGTCATCCGTCCCAATCGCATCGCAGTCCGTTTCGGAGGGTCTGCGTCCCGTGTCGGGATACCGGCAATTCCTGTCGGAGGCTGCGCACGTGTGGTGCGCGGCGGTGACGAGTCGGCCGGGTCGGAGGAAGACGTTCGGGTCCCGTGGAGCGGGCGGCTCCGACACTGGCGGTGTGGGTGGATCGGACGGCTCGGCGATGGGTGAATCCGGCTCTAATCTTGTTGGTACCGGCGCGGTGTATTCGGGAGTCTGCACCGGCGTTGTCTCCGCGGTCGGGGGGCACCGATCGGCCAGTGGTCGTTGCCGTCGGCGGGGCCTGTGGAGCGGGTATCGGGCTGCTTGCGGTTGGGCTCGGCTTGGCCGCTGGGTGTAGGTACCGGTTGGGTCGCGGTTTCGCTCATCTCGGCGGGGACGATGGTGGTGGTCTTCGCCTGCAGCCAGGCAATGGTCAACCCCAGCGATGCGATCACAGTTGCGGCGAACAACGCGATCAGCAGAATCACACGGCGGGTGCGATGCCGCCCACGTCGTCGACGTGTTCTACCGGAATCGGTGGGGCCGGGCGGTCGCGGCGCAGTCCGGGTCGGGATCGGTGGCGTTGGCCTCGATCGGGGGTCGAGGGGTGAGCTGGACTCGCTGAGGGTGCGTTCACGTAGCCATGCCGGTGCGGGGATGAACACCGGCACACCGCCGAGCAGCGCGACGGACTGACGAGTCGCTGCCGCTCCTCGTCGCAGGTTGGGCATGACTCGATGTGGCGGGCGATGCGTTTGCGCATCAGGATGCTGAACCGTCCGTCCCACCCGTCGAGGATCGCGGCCAGCTCGATGCACCCCTCGCCGGTGCTGCGCAACGCGGCGCGAGACCAGCAGTGCGCCAAGAGAACGTTCGATGGTCTCACGCAGCCGGTAGACCATCTTCGTGGCGTTGGTGGGGCTGACTCCGAGGGCATCGGCGAGGTCGGCGCCGTCCAGGCCGTGGCGGTAGGCCAACTCGAGAACCGAGCGGTCGCGGTCGGACAGCCCGCCGGCGGCTTCGGCAATCAGATCGGCGAGTTCGGTGCGGGCGGCCAGGGTTTCCGGGCCAGGCTCATGAGACACGGTGTCAGGCAATTCGTCAGAAAGTATTTCGCGGCGACGTTCCCGGATGCGGCGCAACGCTTCATTGCGGGCGATCGCATACAGCCACGGGCGCAGTTTGTCCGGCTTCTCGCAGCTGCGTCAGCCGCGTCGCCGCGGTGCAGAACGTGTCCTGGACGCAATCGGCGGCGCCGTCGCGGTCGCGCAGCATTCCCACGCAGAAGTCGTGGAGCCGGTCGGCGTAGCGGTCATATATACCTGCGAACGCCTCACGGTCACCGGCAGCGGCGGCGCGGGCGAGCTCCGCGTCGGTGCTCGGCTGGGCCTAGGATGTCCCAGTGGGGTGCTGCCGTGATGACTGTGCTTCCCATCGACAAAGTTTTGCTGCTGATATTCGACCAGGTCTGCTGGGGATAGGCAAGACCGGCCCTACGCCCGTTCCGCGGCTGCGCCTTTCGTCGAAATCGCGCTATGGCCCCAACCCGGTCCCGTCGGGTTGCTCGGCGGATCTGGTTGCGGGTTGAACGGCCGCATCGGCGGCAGGTCATTGGGATTGCCGATCCCCGCGCTGCCGGGATCGGGGAACCCCGGCGGATCTGGCTGCGGATCGAATCTCCGGCACGAGGAACAAGTCCGCAGGGTAGGAAGATCATCGATGATCGCCACCCCGCCGCGTTCACTGATGTCCTGTTTGGCCTGCGCGGTTCCCGCACCGAGGAAAGCATTGCCGGTGCCGCGGCGCTGGCAATCGCAGCGCCAACTGCAACGGCGGACTTTGTATGGGTCGTGGTCACGATGTGCCCCTTCGCGTGGTTGCGACCCAGATGGGCCGCACTCGTAGGTAGGAGCCGCCACCACTCGTCAGTCGGACACTTTTTTCGAAACGATTTCTCCTACAGGTGGGCGTCGGCCACTCAGAGCGCCTCGTCCAGGATGGCCAGACCCTCGCGCGCTTCCTGCTCGGTGACGGTGCACGGCGGGACGACGTGAATCCGGTTGAAGTTCGCGAACGGCAGCATGCCGCCCTGCTTGCACGCGCTCACCACAGCGGCCATCGCCGCGCTTGATCCGCCGTACGGCGCCAGCGGCTCCTTGGTGTTCTGGTCGGCGACGAGTTCGACGGCCCAGAACACACCGAGTCCGCGGACCTCGCCGACGCTGCGGTGCCGGCGGGCGATGTCGGCCAGGCCCGGACCGATGACGTCCTCGCCGATGCGGGCGGCGTTGTGCACGATGCTCTCGTCCTCCATCGCGGTGATGGTGGCGACCGCCGCAGCGGTGGCCAGGGGATGCCCGGAGTACGTGAGGCCACCGGGATAGGCGCGGTGCGCGAACGTTTCCGCGATCGCGGGGCTGATCGCGACGCCTCCCGAGCGGGACGTAACCGGAGTTGACGCCCTTGGCGAAGGTGAGCAGATCGGGTGTGACGTCGAAATGGTCGATGGCGAACCACTTTCCGCTGCGGCCGAAGCCCGCCATCACCTCGTCGGCGATGAAGACGATGCCATACCGGTCGCACAGCTCGCGCACGCCCGCCAGATAGCCCGGCGGCGGCACCATGATGCCTGCGGTGCCCGGGATGGACTCCAGCACGATCGCGGCGATCGTCGACGGTCCCTCGAGGCGGATCACGTCTTCGAGGTGCGCGAGTGCTCGCTCGGTCTCCTCGGCCTCGGTGGTCGCGTTGAAATGCGAGCGGTAGAGGAACGGGCCGAAGAAGTGCACGACGCCGCTGTTGCCGTAGTCGTTGGGCCAGCGCCGCGGGTCACCGGTCAGGTTGATCGCGGTGTCCGTGCCGCCGTGGTACGAGCGGTACCGGCTCAGCACCTTGTACCGGCCGGTATGCAGACGCGCCATGCGGAGCGCGTGCTCGTTGGCGTCGGCACCGCCGTTGGTGAAGAAGATCTTGTTCAGCTCGCCGGGGGTGCGCTGCGCGATCAGTCGCGCGGCCTCGGAGCGGGCGTCGTTCGCGTGCTGGGGAGCGATCGTGCACAGCGTGGCGGCCTGGGCCTGGATGGCTGCCACCACACGCGGGTGCTGGTGACCGATGTTGGTGTTGACCAGCTGAGAGGAGAAGTCCAGCAAGCGATTTCCGTCGCCGTCCCAGACGTACGAGCCGCTCGACGCGACGATCGCCATCGGTGTGATCTCGGCCTGGGCCGACCACGAATGGAACACGTGCGTCCGGTCGAGTTCGTACGCTCGGGCAGCGCGATCCCGGGCCTCGTCGACGGTGAGGCCGTTGGGCAGCAGTTCGGTTTCGGGGGCCAATGTCATGGGGGCGTCTCTCACTTGTTTTCGGGGAAGCCGAGGTTGATGCCGCCGTGGCTGGGGTCCAGCCAGCGGTGGGTGATGGCTTTGCCGCGGGTGAAGAACTGCACGCCGTCGGTGCCGTGGGCGTGGGCGTCGCCGAACAGGGAGGCTTTCCAGCCGCCGAAACTGTAGTAGGCCATCGGGACGGGGATGGGGACGTTGATGCCGACCATGCCGACCTCGACTTCGTTTTGGAAGCGCCGGGCGGCGCCGCCGTCGTTGGTGAAGATCGCGGTGCCGTTGCCGTACGGGTTGGAGTTGACCAGGTCCAGGGCCTGGTCGTAGGTCTCCACGCGCACCACCGAGAGCACCGGGCCGAAGATCTCGTCGGTGTAGACGCTCATCTCGGGCTTGACGTGGTCGATCAGGGTGGGGCCCAGCCAGAACCCGTCCTTGCCGCCGTCGGCGTTCACGCCGCGCCCATCCACGACGATCTTGGCACCGTCGGCTTCGCCGGCGTCGATGTAGGAGGCGACCTTGTCGCGATGCACCTTGGTGACCAGCGGGCCCATGTCGGCGTCTCCGGTGCCGTCACCGGTCTTGATGGTGCGCGCCCGTTCGGCGATCTTGGCGACCAGATCGTCGGCGATCGGGCCGACGGCCACGCACGCCGAGATCGCCATGCAGCGTTCGCCTGCCGAGCCGAACCCGGCGTTGACCATCGCATCAGCGGCGAGGTCCAGGTCGGCGTCGGGCAGGATCACCGCGTGATTCTTCGCGCCGCCAAGCGCCTGCACTCGCTTACCGTGGGCGGTCCCGGTGGTGTAGACGTACGGCGCGATCGGGGTGGACCCGACGAAGGACACCGATTTGATCGCCGTGTTGGTCAGCAGTTCGTCGACGGCGGTCTTGTCGCCGTGCAGCACGTTGAACACCCCGGGCGGCAGGCCGGCCTCGGCCCACAACTCGGCCAGCCACAGCGAGGCCGAGGGGTCCTTCTCCGAGGGTTTGAGCACCACGGTGTTGCCGGCTGGCGATCGCGATCGGGAAAGAACCACATCGGCACCATGGCAGGGAAGTTGAACGGGGAGATGATCGCGACCGGGCCCAGCGCCTGGCGAATCGAGTAGACGTCGACGTTGGTGGAGGCGTTCTCGGTGAACCCACCCTTCAGCAGATGCGGGATACCGCAGGCGAATTCGACGACCTCCTGGCCACGCGACACCTCACCGAGTGCGTCGGAGACCACCTTGCCGTGCTCGCTGGTGATGATCTCGGCCAGCTCGTCCTTGCGCGCGTTGAGCAGCTCACGGAAGTTGAACAGGATCTGGGTGCGCTTGGCCAGCGACGTGTCGCGCCACGCCGGGAACGCCGCGGCCGCGGCGTCGATCACCGCGCGCGCATCCTCCACAGCTGGCCAGCGCGACCTCACCGGTCACCACACCCGTCGCCGGGTTGGTCACCGGCGCGGCGGCGCTGCTGGCGCCCGGGTAGGGCTTGTTGTTGATCCAATGGGGGATGGTTTCCGGCATATGCCTCAGTGTGGGACCGGAAGGCGCCACTCGGCCCGGTGCAAAATGTTAAGCACATCGCCCTGCCATTTACACTGTGTAAGTGCCTTTGACCGTGGCCCAGGTGATCGATCTGCCCGTCCTCCAGGCAGGGCGGCCCGAGGTGCTCAGCGCACGTCGATGGGACGAGCAGATCCGCTGGGTCCACGTCGGCGACGTTGCCGATCTGTCGACCCTGCTGCAGGGCGGCGAGTTGGTCCTGACCACGGGGGCGGCGTTGCGAAACTCGCCCGAGAGCTACCTGCGTGGCCTGGCCGACGCGGGCGCACTCGGCGTCGTCGTCGAACTTGCAGCCGGGGTGCCACTGGCCGAGTCGGTCGGGCCGCTCGCCGAGCGCCTGAACGTGGCGCTGGTAGCGCTGCACCGCGAGATCAAGTTCGTCGAAGTGACCGAGGAGGTGCACCGACGGATCGTGGCCGAGCAGTTCGAGGAGGTCGCCTTCGACCGCCGCGTGCACGAGACGTTCACTGACCTCAGCATGAAACGGGTCTCGGCCACCGGCATTGTCGGAGCCGCCGCCCGCATGCTCGACGAGCCGATGGTGCTGGAAGACCTTGCGCACCAAGCGCTTGCGGTTGCGCCGGGCCCGGATACGACGGCGGCACTTCTCGACGACTGGGAGCGGCGCTCCCGACGCGCCTGCGCTGGAGGCAACGAGGGCTGGGTGATGACGGCGGTGGGACCCCGCGGTGAGGAATGGGGGAGGCTCATCGTCCCGCGCGTCTCCGCGGACACCGCGCGCGCCAAGATGGTGCTCGAACGGGCAGCGGCGGCGCTCGCGCTCAACCGGATGATCGAGCGTGACCGGTCCGGTCTGCACCAGCAGGCCCAGAGCGGCCTCATCGACGATGTACTCCGCAACCGGATGAGCGATGAGCGGGAAATCGCCGCTCGCGCACACGCATTGGGCCTTCGCAAGACATCACGGTACTTCCCGGTGGTGGTACGAACCCGCAGCGCATCGATGGGATCCGATCCCGTGGCCGATCAGCGCCGCAACGTCGCGCTTCTCGATGCGGTGGCACACACCGTGAATGCGTTGGGCCACACCGGATTGTTCACGATCCGTGGCGACGGTGAGATCGGCGCGGTCGTGACATTGAGTGCCACCCGTGCCGGAGCCTCGGACAAGGCGTGGAAATCGGTGGGCACGGGCGTGGCACGCGAGGTCGCGCGCATCGACAGTGGGCAGCGGTCGGTGCTCGCGCTCGGCGAGCCCTCCGAACTCGTCACCGACGCGGTCCACGGTCTCGGCGATGCGGCTCACGTCGCGGAGGTGGCGCTGGCCATGCGAGGTGAGCCGAGGCCGTTCTACCGTGCTTCCGACGCGCGGCTGCGCGGGTTGATCTCCTTGCTGCAGAACGATCCTCGAGTCCAGGCATTCGCCGAAACCGAGCTCAAGGCACTGCTGACGGCTGAGAATGCCGCGACGCCATCGGATCTGGCGATCCTGCGTGAGTACCTCCGGCTGGCGGGCAACAAGGCCGCGTTGTCTCAGCGTCTGCACATCAGCAGGCCATCTCTCTACAAGCGGCTGTCCGCCATCGAACAGCACCTGGGCGTCGATCTCTCCGACGCCGAATCGATGGCCTCGCTGCACGTGGCGATGCTGGTGCTGGAGGTACGACGAGGCGGTGACGTCGGGGTGGCAGGTTAGGGGCTCATACCGTCTGGGGTAGGCGCGCACCCGTGGCCAGTTCGGCGTACTCCCGCATCAGCCGGAGCGCGGTCTGCCGGCTCAGGTCGGGATCGCGCGCCACGATGCGGTATCCGAGGTAGTCCTCCATCGACATCAGCGTCATCGCCACGTCGATCGCCGGCGAGCGAAGCGCGAACTCCCCGGTGTCCGCACCCGCAGCGAGTATCTGCGTGTACAGCTGCACCTGGCGGTGGTAAATCCCTTGAACGTCTCGGCGCTGGTCGAGTTCGAAACCGGCTGCCAGCACCGCGCGCCAGATCGCCCGCCACTCGGCATCCTCCGGTCCGGTCGGTAGTCCGGCGGCAATGGTGAGGGCCAGCTGTTCGCGAACATCCTCGGTGCGTTCCACGATGGCGAGGCGCTCGTCGTAAAAGCGGACATCGGAGCGCAGGGCCAACTCCGACAGCAGATGGTGCATGTCCTTGAAGTAGTAGCGCACGGCGTTGGCGGTAAGACCGAGTTCGGCGGCGACGTCGGTGACCCGCAGCGTGGCCAGGTCATGACGCTCGATCAGGCTGATGGCGGCGTCGAGGATCTCTGCGCGTCGCTGCGTTTGTCGGTTGGGCCGTGCCACGGGTCCCATGATTCCTTTCCATCGATTCTCTTGCGCAACCGCGCCCGAGGTGCATTCTTTTCCGACAAGGAAAAAAACTCTCTGCCACGGACTCCGCCACGGAGGGCACATGCGAGCCAGAGATCTCGGCATCGTCGTCGGCCAGCATTCGACCGGCCCGGAGAACGCGATCACCGACGTCGCCGGGGTTCGTGTCGGGCACGTCACGATCGACGAGATCGGACCGCCGGCCGTCCACACCGGAGTGACCGTCCTCGTCCCGCATCGCGACATCTGGACGGAGCCCGTCTTCGCGGGCGCCCACCGGCTCAACGGCAGCGGCGAACTCACGGGGCTGGAGTGGATCCGCGAATCCGGCGAACTCACCACCGCGATCGGGCTGACCAACACCCACAGCGTCGGCGTGGTGCGCGACGCACTGGTCGAGGCTCAGGTGCGGGAGCGGGGCGACGGGCTCTACTGGTCACTGCCGGTCGTCGGCGAGACCTACGACGGGCTCCTCAACGACATCAACGGACACCACGTGCGCGCACACCATGTCCACGAGGCGCTGGCGTCTGCATGCGACGGTCCGGTCGCCGAGGGCAACGTCGGTGGCGGGACGGGCATGATCTGCCACGGGTTCAAAGGAGGCATCGGCACCTCCTCGCGAGTCACCGACACCGCGACAGGGCAGTACACCGTCGGGGTTCTGGTGCAGGCCAACCACGGACGTCGCGAGCGGCTCCAGGTGAACGGGGTTCCCGTCGGCGAGCTGATCGGACCCGACGACGTGCCGCTGCCGGAAACGCCCGCGCGCTACCAGCCCGGCTCGGGTTCGATCATCGTCATCGTCGCCACCGACGCTCCGCTGCTGCCGCACCAATGCACCCGGATCGCGCAGCGGGCCGCACTCGGGGTCGCCCGGGTGGGCGGCACTGGCGAGCAGTACAGCGGCGACCTGATGCTCGCGTTCGCGACGGGCAATCGCGGCATCCCGCCCTACGCGTGGGACGAGGCTTCCGACGCCGAGCGACCCGAGATCCCCCTGAAAATGGTTGCGCCGCAGCTGATGACGCGGCTGTTCGACATGACGATCGAGGCCACCGAGGAAGCGATCGTCAACGCCATGGTGGCATCGGCTTCGTGACGATGACGCCATACGTGCCCGAGGCCGGGGCGTTCTTCTCCTACGTCACCGTCGGACTAGGTAAGCGGATTGGCACCGGCATCGCGGTGGTCGCACTCATCGCATACACGGCCATCCAGGTTGGCATCTACGGCTACATCGGCTGGGCGATCGATGACACCGTGCGCTTCTATGACGGCCCGAAAATCCCTTGGCCCGTCTACTCATTCGTGATCCTGGCTATCGTCGCCCTACTCGGCTACCGTCACATCGAGCTGAGCGCGAAGGTGCTCGGCGTGGCGCTTGCCCTCGAGATCGGCATCGTCCTCATCCTCGACCTGGTGATCGTCGCCAGGCCCGGGCCGTCAGGCCTGACCCTTGACTCGTTCCGGCCCGACGTGTTCACCCAGGGAGACTCTCGGTATCGCCGTCCTGTTCGCCCTCACCGGGTTCATCGGCTTCGAGGCGACCGCGGTGTTCCGCGACGAGGCACGCGATCCCGAACGCACGATTCCCCGGGCGACGTATGCGGCAGTGCTCATCATCGGTGGTTTCTACGCCCTGACGTGCTGGGCATTCGTCGTCGCGATCGGCCCCGACCAGGTCAGCGAGGTCGCGCAGCGCACGCTGGACGGCGAAGCGAACATGCTCCTCGACACTACCGACGACACGCTGGGGCGTGTCGGCCGAGATGTCGTGAACGTCCTGCTGCTGTCGAGCCTGTTCGCCTGCGTGCTGTCGTTCCACAACGTGATCGCCCGCTACCAATTCGTCCTTGCCGGAAAGGGATTGCTGCCGCACCGGCTCGGCGCCGTGCATCCCACGCACAACTCGCCCGCCTTCTCCTCAGTGGTGCAGACCGTGACCGCAGCGGTGATCGTATTGGTCCTCGCGGTGTTCGGTGTCGACCCGCTCGTCGGCGTGTTCGGGTCGATGGCGGGCGTGGCCACGGTCGGGATGGTGATCCTGATGCTGACCACCTCGGTGGCCGTGCTGGTCTACTTCCTGCGTCACCACGAGCATGCGGGCGGGCGCGTCTGGCAGACCGGGATCGCCCCCGCCCTGGCGTGCCTCGGGCTGCTGGCCAGCCTGTGGTTGGTGCTATCCAACTTCACTCTCGTCACCGGCGGCAGTGCCACGCTGAGCACCATCCTGGCCGCGGTGCCGTTCCTCGGCCTGCTCATCGGGTGCCTTGTCGGGCAGCCCGAGCGTCGGCGGCTGCCCGAGACGACGTGATGCCCGTCGCCACCTTTGGTATCCACGTCGGGCGGCGAAGGCGCCGACGATGGCGGTCACGCACCATACTGCGATCGCGGCATATGCCAACGGCGCCGACAGATCTCCGATCGACGCACCCAGCGCGGTGTAGACGAATGCCCGCGGTGCCGATCCGATGAACGCCCCGACGGCCATCTGCCACAACGGAACTCCGAACGCGCCGAACGCGTAGGAGGCCAGCGCATCGGAGATGCCGGGGACAAATCGCTGGCCGACCACCGCCCACAATCCGCCACGTTCGATCTGCGCGTCGAGGCGGTCGGCGCGATCTGTCCCGAGCAGCGCGCGAGCACTTTGTCGGCCTGCCCGCCGGCCGATGACGCTGGTGATGATCGCGGTACCGATCGTCGCGCCAAGCGTCACGAACGTGCCGAGGATCGGTCCGAACAGCACACCGCTGCCGGCGGCCAGGATCGGACCCGGCACGAAAACAGCGCCGAGCACCGCTGACACCACGACGTAGATCAGCGGCGCAGCGGGACCTGTCGCGGCGACCGCCTGCCGGATGTCCTCGACGTCGACGACTCGCGCGACGGCAACGAGATAGAACAGCCCGAGCAAGAAGGCGGCGAAGAGGGCGAGCCGCACGATGTGGCGCCCGCGGGTTGTCGCGGAGGAACCGTCGCTGTTGGTCATGCTGAAAGCAATCCTGCCGCACCACGAATGTGCCGTCGCATCCAGCGCATCTGGAGCCGGTGTTTACTCCCGGCTCAGCGGGCCGCAACGAACATCGAACCGTTCTCGCACGGTGTCCAAGGTCCGACGCCAATGCTCGCGCTCGCGATGGTGCGTGAGCATGAACCGTGCCGTCCCCACTAGCCGCCGGGGCAACGGGAACCAGCGGTCGAAGTCCAGACCGCATTCTTGGAATACCTTGGCCGGGACACTGTCGGAGACAAGGCTGAGGTTGTACTGCACGAGCGAAATGAGCGTATAAGGGCCGGCCGCACGACACTTCGCCCGCAGATCCTGCCCGTCGAGCTCATACAGTGGAACATCGTTGATCTTGCCCAAGAACAGCAGGTGTGTAAGGAAATACGCTATGTATGAACTCAAATGCAGTGTGGCAGAGCGCGGCTGAATCGAGACCACCGCTCCACTGGGGGAAACGTAAGGTTCGTAACGGTGCTCGTTCTGCATGAGATAGCCCGTGCAGTTCACTATCCAGCTGCCCGGCTGGACCGTCTTCGTGGCCCCGCTGCGGAGCACCAGGTCGGTGGCACCGTTGCGGTCGACGACATCCATGGCGTGGTCCATGATCACGTCGTTCAGCCCGGCGGCGATGGTGTTGTTCTCCGCTTCGGACAAGACACCGAACAGGAAGTTGCCGGTGTCGGGGGTCAGCCACGTGCCGTATGTCGCGCGATACCAGTTCCCGACATCTGTCTCGTTGGTCCCGTCGAAACGACGGCACAGTTCCATCCCGACACTGCTGAAAACCTTGCCGCGCCACCATCGCCCGGCGCCGGCAGGCAGAATGCGGTCGCGGCTCGTGAAGAACGTGCCCGACCCTGCCACGAGGTTCACCTCACGGCCCGGATACTCCGTGATGAGTGCATGGGCGGTATCCATCGCGGTCTTACCGCCCCCGATGATCCACACAGGGGTGTCGCTGGCCCGCATCTCCTCCCCGCGCATATCGCAGTAGTCCGGAGACACCGATAGGACACGCTTGCTGGAAATCTCGAGCGGATCGTTGGGCTCAATTCGGAAGCCATAGGCTTTGATCAGTCGCTTCGCCTCGACGACCAGAAGCCGGCCATCCGACGATCTGCACGTGATCCGCACGATTCCATCGGTCTCATCGTCCGACTCCATCGCCCAGCCGAAGAACTCGTCGACCCGCACCCGCTGTTTGATGACGCCGAGGCAGTGCTCGAAGTGGTCGAGCACCTCTCCCTTTGTCGCCAAGTAGGAGCGATCCTGTCCCAGAGTCCACTCGATGTTTCCGGCGGTGAACATGGGATGTGGCTGATGCAGTCGCACGTAGGGATAGGTGTCGACCCACATCCCGCCGACGCGTTCCCTGCGGTCGATCAGGATGACCTTCTGATCGCGTGATAGGTATCGGCTGGCGACGAACAGCGCATTGAGGCCGGCGAGGCCGGCTCCCACGATGCAGACATCGCAGCTTTCCGTAGTGGTCATCGCAACCTCCTATGAACTGCCCTCTTCATAGTGATCGCGCCGACCGAGAAACCTTACGTAGTCGGCTACTCGAATCTCTAGGGGACACCTGGGATGGCATGCGGAACTCTGGCCGGAACAGCGCTTAGTGAGCAAGAAGCGCAAAAGTCTGAGTTCGCCGTCCGGCAGTGCCTACTCGATTGACGCTTTCTCGAGTTCGTCGAGCGCGTCGCCGGTGTAGACGGCCAGCCGCTGCAGATGCGGCAGCCTGTCGCGGCACCCGACGAAGCCGAAATTCATCGTGTCGGCGTAGCTCTGCAGCGTGATGTTGAGCGCCATACCATGTATCGGGATGGAGACGGGGTAGGTAGCTTCCAGCCGACTTCCGTTGAAGTACAGCGGTTCTCGTGGGCCCGGCACGTTGGACACGCACAGGTTGAACGTGTACGGCCACGGTGGGCGGACCCCCGTGAGGGCGCTGGCGATCTGCACGCCTGCCGGGGCGAGCAGTGCGGCGCTGTAGGCCAGGATCGCGGTCGTGGACATGGTCTGCAGCTGGGCCTTCGATGCCCGGGTCGAGGCGGTGATCGACATCAGCCGCTCGACGGGATCGGCGATGTCGGTGCCCATCGCAACCAGAATCGCACCCACCGCGTTGCCGCCGCCCTCGTCGCCCTTCGGGCGGACATTTACGGGCAGAAATGCGACAAGCGATCTGTCGGGTAGTTCGCCGAGCTCGGAAAGAAAGCGACGCAACCCACCCCCGATGACAGCCAGCGCTACGTCGTTGAGCGTCGCGCCGTGCCGAGAGCCGAGCGCCTTGAGCCGGACGAACTCGTACTGCTGCGTGGCGAACCGCCGATTCCGGCTGATCCGGGCGTTGAGGATGCTGTGCGGCGCCTGCACCGAGCCGGCGATCTGAGCGTAGTCGCCGTCGCGGCGGAGCTGGGTGTTGACCAACGCGGTGGTGAGGTCGACGGTCGAGCTGACGCCACCCACCACCGCGGCGCCGACGCTGCTGAGGGCGCGCAGTGCCGAGGTCAACGGATTGGCCGAGCCCGCAGGGGTGTCGTCTCGCGTGCGGGCGGGCGTCGGCATGTTGAAGAGCATCCGGGTGTCCTGGCTGCTCGGGTCGGTCGACAGGCTGCGGGCCAGCATCCTCATGACGCTGTACCCGTCTACCAGGGCGTGGTGGATCTTGAGGTAGAGCGCGAAGCGCCCCCCTTCGAGGCCCTCGATGACGTGGATCTCCCACGGCGGGCGGGTGAGGTCGAGGTGATTGCTGTGCAACCGCGAGACGAGGATGCCGAGTTCGCGCTCATCGCCGGGGCTGGCGAGCGCGGAGCGGCGGACGTGGTAGTCGAAGTCGAAGTCCTCGTCGGTGACCCAGCTGTGCACGGGGCTGTATTGCAGACGTGGATGGGCCAGCTTGCGGTTCCACGGCGCGACGATGTCCTGCCTGCGCGCCTCGTCGATGAGTTGGCGCAGGTAATCGGGCGGCGCATCCTTCGGTGGCGTGAACGGCAACAGCCCCGCGACGTGCATCTTCGAACTCGGCGTCTCGCCGTAGATGAACATCAGATCTTGCGGACCAAGCCTGACACTGTTGGCGCTCAAGGGGTCTCCTGTTGGCTTCGCGGCGACTATCCGTGGTCCGCGTGGGCCACGGTACGCCCGCAAGTGGCCGCCGTGGATGAAGTTGCGGACACATCGGCGCCCACGCGATGACTGATTAAGTCCCGCAGAAGGTTTGGTAAGTGCCGAATTCGTGTGGCGCTGGTTCGGCGAAGCGCTCCAGGCCGGGGCTTTCGTCGTACGGGGCGGTGACGGCCGTCAGGAGCTTATGCAGTGGCGCCAGATCGTCGGCCGTCGCCGCGGTGAGCGCCTCCTCGACGAGATGGTTCCGTGGGATGTACACGGGATTGACCCGGTCCATCACGTCCGCGTCCGGACCCAGTGCCCGCCAGCGCGCCAACCAACCGTCGAGCGCGGCGAGGTCGAGGAACAGTCCGCGCACGGGTTCGGTGGCGCCGCGGGCGGCCCGACCGAGATCGCGGAAGAACGAGGTGTAGTCCACGTGGCTCTGCTGAAGCAGGGTCAGCAGCTCCTCCACCATCGCCGCGGCGACCTCGTCCGCGATGTTGTCGGACAGGCCGAGCTTCGCCCGCATACCCGCCGACCATGCGGCGCTGTACTGCTGCTGGAACGTGCCGAGCGCCTCCGTCGCCACTGCGATCGCCTCCTCCTCGTCGTCGGAGAAGAAGGAAAGAAGCGTCTCGGCGAATCGGGCGAGATTCCACGCGGCCACCGCAGGTTGGTTGCCGTAGGCGTAGCGCCCCCGATGGTCGATCGAGCTGAAGACCGTGGCCGGGTCGTAGGCCTCCATGAAGGCGCACGGCCCGTAGTCGATGGTCTCGCCCGAGATCGTCATGTTGTCGGTGTTCATCACGCCGTGGACGAACCCGACAAGCATCCACCGGGCCACCAGCGCGGCCTGGACGGAAACCACCGCATCGAACAGTGCGAGACAGGGGTTTTCGGCCTCCGCGGCGCTTGGATGGTGCCGGGCGATCGCATGGTCGGCGAGGCGGCGCAACAGGTCGACGTTGCCGGTGATCGCGGCGTACTGGAAGCTGCCGACGCGCAGGTGACTGCTTGCGACGCGGGCGAGGACGGCCCCGGGCAGCGGCGTCTCCCGCTGCACTCGCCGGCCCGTCGCCACCACCGCCAGGGATCGGGTGGTCGGGATGCCCAGCGCGTGCATCGCCTCGCTGACGACGTACTCGCGCAGCATCGGACCGACCGCGGCCAGTCCGTCGCCACCTCGTGCGAACGGTGTACGACCCGAACCCTTGAGGTGGATGTCGCGGGAGTGGCCATCGCCGTCGACGCACTCGCCGAGCAGCAGCGCGCGCCCGTCGCCCAGACGCGGCACGAACCCGCCGAACTGATGTCCGGCGTAGGCCTGCGCCACCGGAGCGGCGCCGTTCGGAACGAGATTGCCGGTCAAAAAGCGCACACCGTCGGAACTCTGCAGCCACGGGGCGGCGAGACCCAGGTCGGCGGCCAGCGGCTCGTTCAGCACGAGCAGCCGTGGGTCGGCAACCGCTTCGGCTTGCCAGCGGACGGCCATCTCCGGCAATTCACGCGCGAAGCGGGCATCCAGGGCGATGGCCGTGTCAGGTGCGACGCTCACGTTTCCCACCCTACGGAGGCCTCGGCGCGACGTTGCTGTCGCCGCGGTCTGTATCGTGAGGCTCCCGGCAAAATGCGAATTGTGGTCAGCGTCGACCTGTCGCGCCGAGGAAGAAATCGTCCGATGAGGAGCAGCCTTCGTGAGCCTCAACACCATCGCGCTCGAGCTCGTGCCACCTAACGTGGATCGGGGCCGTGAGCAGGCGTTGGAAGACGCGCAGAAAGTGCTGCGGTGTTCCGCCGAAACCGGGCTCGACGGCCGGATCCGCCACGTGATGATCCCCGGGATGATCGAAGAGGATGACGACCGGCCCATCGAGATGAAGCCGAGGATGGACGTGCTCGACTTCTGGCAGATCATCAAACCCGAGTTGCGCGGCGTGAACGGGCTGTGCACCCAGGTCACCGCGTTTCTGGACGAGTCGGCCCTGCGCCGGCGTCTGACGGACCTGAGTGCTGCCGGGTTCGACGGCATCGCCTTCGTCGGGGTGCCACGCACCATGAACGACGGTGAGGGCAGCGGTGTTGCCCCGACCGACGCCCTGTCCCTCTACGACCAGGTGGTGCCCAACCGTGGCGCGATCCTGATCCCCACCCGCGACGGCGAACAGGGCCGCTTCAACTTCAAGTGCGATCAGGGCGCCACCTACGGCATGACCCAGCTGTTGTACTCCGACGCGATCGTCGGCTTCCTGACCGAATTTGCCAAGACCACCGACCATCGCCCCGAGATCCTGCTGTCGTTCGGATTCGTCCCGAAGGTGGAGACCAAGGTCGGCCTGATCAACTGGCTGATCCAGGACCCAGGCAATCAAGCCGTCGCCGACGAGCAGGCGTTCGTCAGAAAACTCGCCGAAACCGAGCCGGCTCAGAAGCGGCAGCTGACGATCGACCTCTACAAGCGGGTGATCGACGGCGTGGCCGACCTCGGCTTCCCGCTGAGCATCCACCTCGAGGCGACGTACGGGGTGTCCACACCCGCTTTCGAGACCTTCGCGGAGATGCTCGCCTACTGGTCACCCGATCAGCCCTGACAGCCGGGCGGGTGACGCTGTGGGCCAAAAGAAGCGTGTTGTGATCGCCGGACTCGGGGACACGGTGTCCTCACCGCGATCAAGCTCGCGCGGCACGCCGACGTCGCCAGAATCTCGGTGAAGCCCGCCTTGGTCAGCGGGCAAGAACTCGGACTGCGGATTTCGCGGCCGAACCGACGGCCTCATAGCCCACAATGTCCGCGCCGAGTTCGAGGGGCCACCGCTGCGCAGCTTCCGGCCGCCCAAACGACGGTGGGGTTCCATCATTGGCATTCAGGCCGACGGGCTGGACGTCTTCGCCCCCAACAGCCGCGCCTTCCGCTTCCCGGCGTGGTCGATCGACCGCGTGTTGATGCCGTGGGTGGTCCGAAGGGGCATCTACCGCGGTGTGCGCGACGAGGTGTAGCTCTCAGAACGGTGGTGGTTCGTAGTTGGCGGCGAGCCAGGCTTGGCGTTGGCGTTCTTCTTCGGCGATGAGTTCGGTGCGTTCGCGGCGCTCTTGGTTGATGCGGTCGCGGCGGTCTTGGTCGCGGGTTTGCTTGCGCCGGGGCGCACGGTGTGGTCGATATCGGATTTCTCCGCGGGTCTGTCACAGCCCGGCCAGCGACACGTCAGATCCCGCCACCGAATGAACTCCGCGGTCGCCGTGGTGGGCCGGTATCCCGGATCCGCTGCCACGCCGGTGGGCACGACCAGCGGCTTGAGTTTGGCGGACGTGGCGATCTCGTGCACGGACTCGGCAGGCAGGATCCCGAAGCCGGGCAGGTATCCCGGCTTGTCACTGGTCCCGTCAATCGTGGCTTGTTCGGCCAGCAGATGAATCACCGCGTCGGCGGCGGCGTTGCGCTCAGCACCGGCCGGGCAGTCGTCGCGACCGCACCCGCAGGCCAGAGTGGCTTCACCGCGCGCCAGCGGCCCGCACGCATCAGCGCGGCGCTGCTCGCGGGTGCGCGGATCGTGCTCGCACACCGTGGCCGCCAGCGCGTCGAGACGCTGATCGAGCGCCGCGCCGTCGGCGGCGTGGATGTTGCCGAAGACGCCGGCCATCCCCACCTCGGTCGGCACGATCTCGACATAGCGGTCCTCATCGATCTTCGGCGGCACCCGTACCCCGGCCGGATCGAACTTGGCCACCCACAGATCGACTCGGTCGCGCAACTTCGGTCCCGATAGCTTCATCCATTTCTCGGCGTGGCGCGCGATCGCCGCATCCAACTGGGCGATGACCTCGTCGGCGACGTTCTCGGTGCGCGCGATGATCGTCGATACCATCCGGAAATCGATCACCCCACTGGCGAACACCTTGGCGACCTGCGGTAGCCGCTCCCACAATGTCCGTCCGTAGTGAATCTGGCCCACCGCGCGTGCGCGGCTGATGTTTTGCGCCGCGGAAATCTCGGCGGCGACCTCTTCAGTCGGATCGGTGCGCCACCAGAACGTTTCGGCCAGCTGCACCGCGCGGCGCGCATACAACTCGCCGATGGCCAACAACCGCTGCGCGATCGCCGTGGACTCGTCGCGCGTCGCCTCACCCATCACATCGATGAGCTCCGCATCCGCGACCGCTTCGAACATGCTTTCGACCCTAGCCGGGTCCGCTGACCGAAAGAACCAGCTCAACCCCAACCTGTGGATAAAAACGGCACTGGGGATAACCCCGCCGGCACGAGCGCTACACGGCCGACCCCGTCGCCACCCGCGGGACCCTCTCGGCCGATGCGGTGTCGAGTACCAGCGACGCGACCCGCGCGCGATGCTGCTCGGCGGTGCCCAGCAGCGCGGCGTCGGCGGTCGCCCGCTTGAAGTACAAGTGCGCCTGGTGTTCCCACGTGAACCCGATACCGCCGTGCACCTGGATGGTGTCCTTCGCGATCCGGCTGAACGCTGCTGAGCACGTTGCTTGCGCCATGCTCGCGGCGAGTGCGGGATCATCCGAGCCGTCCGTCAACGCCCACACCGCGTGGTAGGCGGTGGAGCGGGCATGCTCGAGGTCGACCAGCATGTCCGCCAGCCGGTGCTTGACGGCCTGGAACGACCCGATCTGTCGCCCGAACTGTAGTCGCGACTTGGCGTAGTCCACCGAGAGATCCAGCAGGTGTTGGGCGGCGCCGACCTGCTCGGCCGCGAGCAGCGCCGAACCCACTTGCAGCGCATGGGAAATGACGCGTTCGGCCTCGTCGGGCCCCGCCACCAGCCGCGCGGGTGCGTCGGAGAACCGGACGGTGGCCTGAGGACGAGTGAGGTCGATGGTGACCAGCGGGGTCCGCTCCACGCCGGGACCCGTTGCTTCGACCGCGTACAGGCCGACCCCGTCCGGACCACCCGCGGCGACCAGCGAGATCGTCTGCGGCGCCTGCGTCGACCACCCGCTCGACCGTTCCGGAAAGCCTGTCACCGGATGCGGTCACCGTGACCGCTGACGGGTCGAACGCTCCGGCGCGGTCGGCGACGGCGAACGCCGCGGTCCGGCGGCCCTCGACAAGCTCGGCCAGCAGTTCGTCCGCACCGCCCGGACGACGCCGTGACCAGTGCGGGGATGGCGAGGAACACGGTCCCGAAGACCGGTCCGCACGACAGCGACGCTCCCAGCTCCTCGACCGCGACCGCCTGGTCGACGAGGCTGCCGCCGGCTCCACCCTCGGACTCGGGAACCGACAGCCCGAGCACCCCGAGCTCCGAACCCAGCCGGCTCCAGACCTTGGCGTCGAACGGCGGATCGGACTCCATGAGCCCGCGCACGGTCTGCTCGTCGAAGTTCTCGGCGCAGAACTTCCGGACCGCGCTGCGCAACTGCGCCTGCTCGTCGGTGAACGTGAACTCAGCCACGTGGGATCTCCTTCCACGGCATGCCGGCATCGGCGCGCAGGTCGCCGGGCAACCCCAGCACCCGCTCACCGAGGATGTTGCGCATCACCTCGGAGGTTCCGCCTTCGATGGTGTTGGCCCTGCTACGCAGGAACCGCTGCTGAAGCGGGCCACGCCAGTCTTCGACCTCCCGATCGCTGTCGCGCAGGGCGTAGCTGTGATACAGAATCCCTTCCGGCCCAAGCAGATCCATGCAGAACTCGTAGATGTGCTGGTTCAGCTCGGCACCGACCAGCTTGCCGACCGATCCTTCGGGGCCGGGGCCGCCGACGGTCACGGTGGCTCGGGATCGCTCGGAGGTGAGTCGTTGCGCCTCGGCGCGCAGCCACAGTTGGGCGAGCCGGTCTCGCAGCACCGGTGTCTGCAGGTCGGGCCGGGACGCCCAGAGTGAGACTGCTTCGGCGATCGTGCCCGCCCCGCGCCGGTTGCCGCTGGCGCCGAGCGCGCTTCGCTCGTTCATCAGGGTGGTCATCGCGACCCGCCAACCGTCGCCGACCTCGCCGAGCCGGTGCGCGTCGGGGATGCGCGCATCGGTCATGTAGACCTCGTTGAACTCGGCGTGCCCGGTGAGCTGGCGCAGCGGCCGCGTCTCCACGCCCGGCGCGTGCATGTCGAGGACGAAGTACGTCAGCCCCTTGTGCTTCGGCACTTCTGGATTGGTGCGGGCGAGTAGAAGTCCCCACCGCGCCCGGTGCGCGAGGCTGGTCCAGACCTTCTGCCCGTTGATCACCCACTCGTCGCCGTCGGGGACGGCCGACGTGGCCAGCCCGGCCAGGTCCGAGCCCGCACCCGGTTCGGAGAACAGCTGGCACCAGATGTCCTCGGTGGTCGCGAGCGGGCGCAGCAATCGCCGCTTCACGTCGTCGGTCTGCGCGTGCTCACGCACCGTCGGAGCCGCCATCCCGTACCCCATCGGGTTCAACGCCAGCGGGACGGGCCCGCCCGCCCCCTGCAGGATCCCGTCGGCGACCGCCTGCAGTCCACGTGAAACACCGAGGCCGCCAAGGCCTTCGGGAAAGTGCACCCAGGACAGGCCCGCGTCGAAGCAGGCGCCGAGGAACTCGGGGATTGGGACCGACTTGGGGTCGTGGTCGGTGACGACCTGTCGCGCGAGATCGGCGACCCGGTCCGCGTCAGCAGCGTTGCTCATCTGGCCACGATAGGAACCGTCGATGGTCAGCGCTGGCGGCTCCCATTCCGTCCGCCTATCCTTGCTTGAGTGTCCGAACCTTCCGTCGCCGAGCTGCGCCAGCGCCTCGATGGCCTGACGATCCGCGACGCCGCCCGCCTCGGCCGCCGCCTCAAGAACCTCCGCAATCCTGACCCCGACAAGCTCCGTCAGATCGCCGACCAGCTGACCGTCGCCGAGGCACTGGTCGCAACCCGCACCGCCGCGGTCCCCTCGATCACCTATCCCGACCTCCCGGTCAGCGAGCTGCGCACCGAGATCGCCAAGACCATCAGCGAGCACCAGGTGGTCGTGATTGCCGGCGAGACCGGCTCGGGAAAGACCACCCAGCTGCCCAAGATCTGCCTGGAACTCGGCCGCGGCATCCGCGGCACCATCGGGCACACACAGCCCCGCCGGCTCGCGGCGCGCACCGTCGCCCAGCGCATCGCCGATGAGCTGGGCACCCCGCTCGGCGACACAGTCGGCTACACCGTGCGCTTCACCGACCAGGCCAGCGACCGCACCCTGATCAAGCTGATGACCGACGGGATCCTGCTCGCCGAGATCCAGCGCGACCGCCGCCTGCTTCGCTACGACACCCTCATCCTCGACGAGGCCCACGAGCGCAGCCTCAACATCGACTTCCTTCTCGGGTACCTTCGCGAACTGCTGCCGCGCCGCCCCGACCTGAAGGTGATCGTCACATCGGCCACGATCGAGCCCGAGCGCTTCGCCGCGCACTTCGGCGGTGCCGAAAATGGATGTGGCGGCGGCGCGCCGATCGTCGAAGTTTCCGGACGCACATACCCGGTCGAGATCCGTTACCGCCCACTGGAAGTCCCCGTGCCGTCATCAAATGATGACGAGGATCCCGACGACCCCGACCACGAGATCGTCCGCACCGAGGTCCGCGACCAGACCGAAGCGATCATCGACGCCATTCACGAATTGGAGAGTGAACCGCCGGGCGACGTGCTGGTCTTCCTCTCCGGCGAGCGTGAGATCCGCGATACCAGTGAAGCATTGGGTGGCTTTGTCGACCAGTTCGAAGTGCTGCCGCTCTACGCGCGTCTCGCCACCGCCGAGCAGCAGCGGGTGTTTCAGCCGCACACGGGCCGTCGCGTCGTGCTCGCCACCAACGTCGCCGAGACGTCGCTGACCGTGCCGGGCATCCGCTACGTCGTCGACCCAGGCACCGCACGCATCTCACGCTATAGCCGCCGGACCAAGGTGCAGCGGCTGCCGATCGAGCCGATCTCGCAGGCCTCTGCCGCGCAGCGGGCCGGCCGCTCCGGGCGCACCGCACCAGGAGTGTGCATCCGCCTCTACTCCGAGGACGACTTCGCGTCACGGCCGCGCTACACCGATCCCGAAATCCTGCGGACCAATCTCGCCGCCGTGATCCTGCAGATGGCCGCCCTGCAACTCGGCGAGATAGAGAACTTTCCGTTCCTCGACCCGCCGGAGCGGCGCAGCATCCGCGACGGCGTGCAATTGCTGCAGGAGCTCGGCGCCTTCGACAACGACGGCGCGATAACCGATCTCGGCCGCCGCCTCGCACAGCTGCCCCTTGATCCGCGAATCGGCCGGATGATCCTGCAGGCCGACGCCGAAGGCTGCGTCCGCGAAGTGCTCGTGCTCGCCGCGGCGCTGTCGATCCCCGATCCTCGCGAACGGCCCGCCGACCGGGAGGAGGCCGCGCGGCAGAAGCACGCCCGCTTCGCCGATGACAACTCCGACTTCGTGTCCTACCTGAACTTGTGGCGCTACCTGCGCGAGCAGCGAAAAGAACGGTCCGGCAACTCATTTCGGCGAATGTGTCGCGAGGAGTTCCTGCACTACCTGCGCATCCGTGAATGGCAGGACCTCGTCGGGCAGCTGCGCAGCATCGCCAGGGACATGGGTATTCGTGAGCAGGACGAGCCGGCCGACCCTGCGCGCGTGCATGCCGCACTGACGGCCGGGCTGCTGTCGCATATCGGCATGCGCGAAAGTGACTCACGGGACTATGCCGGCGCGCGCAACTCGAAGTTCGTCCTCGCACCCGGCTCGGTTCTCACCAAGCGCCCGCCACGCTGGATCGTCGTCGCCGACCTCGTGGAGACCAGCCGGCTGTACGGACGGATCGCGGCGCGCATCCAGCCGGAGGATGTCGAACGCGTCGCCGGGCACCTCGTGCAGCGCACCTACAGCGAGCCGCACTGGGACGCCCAGCGCGGCGCGGTCATGGCCTACGAACGGGTGACTCTTTACGGTCTGCCGCTCGTTCCGCGTCGCCGCGTGAACTACGCGCAGATCGAGCCGCAACTGGCCCGCGAGCTGTTCATCCGGCACGCGCTGGTCGAGGGTGACTGGCAGACCCGCCACCACTTCTTCCGCGACAACACGCGCCTGCGCGAGGAACTGGCCGAGTTGGAGGAGCGAGCCCGCCGCCGTGACCTCCTCGTGGGCGACGACGAGATCTACGCCCTCTACGACGCGCGCATCCCGGCCGAGGTCGTGTCGGCGCGGCACTTCGACACCTGGTGGAAGAAGCAGCGGCACAGAACCCCACAGTTGCTGACGCTGCGCCGGGACGATCTGCTGCGCAAGGACGCGACCGGCGACCAGCCGGACACCTGGCGGGCAGGCGATGTGTCCCTTCCGCTCACCTACCGCTTCGAGCCCGGCGCCTTCGACGACGGCGTGACGGTGCATGTGCCGGTCGAGGTGCTCGCGCGCCTGGGTGGGGATGAATTCGCCTGGCAGATACCGGCTTTGCGTGAAGAGCTCATCACGGCGCTGATCCGCTCCCTGCCAAAAGAGTTGCGCCGCAACTTTGTTCCCGCACCCGACACCGCTCGTGCGGTACTCACCTCCCTGGACCCGGGACAAGAACCCCTGCTCGAGGGCTTGCAGCGCGAGCTGCGGCGACGCTCCGGGGTGCTCGTGCCGATCGACGCCTTCGACCTCGGCAAGCTGCCTTCGCATCTGCGCGTGACGTTCGCCGTCGAATCGCCCGACGGCACCGAAGTGGCCCGCGGCAAGAACCTCGAGGCGCTGCAGCAGCAGCTCGCCGCGCCGGCCCGGCAGGCCGTCGCCGACGCGGTCGCAGGCGAACTGGAACGCGCCGGGCTGCGAACCTGGCCCGATGACCTCGACGAGTTGCCGCGCATCATCGAGCGCACCAGCGGCGGCCACGCCGTTCGCGGCTTCCCGGCGCTGGTCGATGCGGGCTCAAGCAGTCGATCTGCGGGTGTTCGCGACGCAAGCCGAGCAGGACGCCGCGATGGGACCCGGCACCCGCCGGTTGTTGCGGCTCTCGGCGCCGTCACCGGTCAAGGCTGTCGAGCGGGCGCTCGCTCCCCGCGCGCGACTCGTGCTCGGCGGCAATCCGGACGGCTCACTGTCCGCACTGCTCGACGACTGCGCCGACGCCGCGGTGGCAGTACTGGCGCCCGAGCCGGTGTGGACGCGGGCCGAGTTCACCGCGCTGCGGGACCGGGTGGCCGACGCGTTGGTGCCGACCACGCTCGACGTCGTCGCACGCGTCGAGAAGGCACTCGCCGCTGCCCACGACGTGGAGCTCGCACTGCCCGCCGAGCCGTCGCCCGCGCAGGAGGAGGCGATCGCCGACGTCCGCGCCCAACTCGACACGCTTTTGCCCGAGGGCTTCGTCACCGCTACCGGAGCTGCGCGCCTGGGCGACCTAACGCGCTACCTCACCGCGATCGGCAGGCGACTGGACCGACTGCCGCACGGCATCGATGCCGACCGGAAACGGATGCGACAGGTGCACACCGTGCAGGACGCCTACGACCAACTCCTGCAAGCACTTTCGCCTGCTCGGGCGGCAGCCGCCGATGTCCGCGATATCGCCTGGATGATCGAGGAACTGCGGGTCAGCCTGTGGGCCCAACAGCTCGGTACCGCGCGGCCGGTCAGCGAGCAACGGATCTATCGGGCCATCGACGCCATCCGGCTGTAGCCACGCAGGACTTGACCTTGCCGTTACGGCAGCTTCTACCGTCGCTAGTTGGGGACAGCGAAAGGTGTTGGTACCAGTGAGTTGGTCGATTCAGCAGGTGGTCTCGAGAAAGGAACCGACATGCCCGCCGAGAACCTGTTCCACGGTTTCGAGTTTCGGCCCCGGGTACATCGCACGCGAAATCGAGCGCACTGCGCTCGCCATACTCGAGGATGACCTGGCGCTGCAGAGCAAGGTGTCGTCGGAATGGCGCACACACCTCGACTCGATGGATCCACGCCTAGCCGAGTACCTGCGCGACGCCATGCTCGCCTATGCGAACACCAGGATGTCGTAGGGAGCGGGCATAGCTTTGCCCACAGTGCCCACTTAAATGTGACCGCGATTACGCATTAGCACTCTTCGGTCGGCCTCACGGGCCGAAAAAGTGGCCGATTCCTGCCAATCGGCGAGCAATTCCTGCCATCGGAATTAATCCTCTGAACTGCGTGTTTGAGCCATTAGATCGGCACGGAGAAACACAAATACCGGCCGAAACAGCGTCCGAACCGCGACATTCTCGCCACGGCTCGAACACACAAGATAGAGATGAAAGAAGGCACCAAAATGAAGAAGCTCGGATTTGCCACCATCGTCGCAAGTGGACTGGCCGCCGCGATCCTCGGGTTCGCCGCACCCGCCCAGGCCGTCACCGGCGTCGTCGCGCCGACCGGCATCGATCACCACGAATGGGTCCACAACATCCAGCCGCGGGTGAACGTGCCGCAGGTCGACCCGACTGTCCGGGCTCACCAGAACAACTGAATCACCGCGGCATAACGAAGAGGGGCACCCAACCCGGGTGCCCCTCTTTTGTCGGCATTCGAGGCGGGCCCGTCAACTTCATGATCGCATACGGAATAGCCGGAGCCCGGGCCGCAGTTGCCCACGGACATGACGGAGTTCAATCCCCACACGCTGCTGGCCGACAGCCGAATCGGCGTCCTCGCCACGATCAAGTCGGACGGCCTCGCGCAACTGTCCCCGGTCACGCCCTATTACGACCAGGACGCCGGCGTCATCTATGTGTCGATGACCGAAGGACGAGCCAAGACCGCCAATCTGCGCCGCGACCCGCGGGCGGCGCTCGAGGTGACCAGCTCCGACGGCTGGGCCTGGGCCACCGCCGAGGGCACGGTGACACTCACCGGACCGGGAACCGACCCCCACGGCCCCGAGGTGGAGGCGCTCGTCGACTACTACCGCAGCGCCGCAGGGGAGCATCCGGACTGGGACGAGTACCGGTCGGTGATGGTGTCCGACCGCAGGGTCCTCATGGCGCTGACCGTCGACCACGTCTACGGCGAAAAGATCCGCTGACGCGCTCGACGAACCAGCGCGCGCATCCGCCCGGCTGAATTGACGCCGGTGCCTGGGTATTGTCAAGGCGTTGTCACTGAAGCAGAGGGTCAGCGCGACCGGGGTGACGTCGCTAACTGAAGGACGTGATTACCGATGCGCGCGCCACTAGACCCGCAGTTCCTGCCTGCTCCCAGCTCCAGCGTTGTACACACCGCTGGTGAGCACCGGCTGTCGTTGCTCCTGGTCGAGGACGACCGAGCCGACGCGTTGTTGGTGGAAGAGCTGATCGCCGACGCCGCCGCCGACATCGGCTTCACCTGGGCGCAGTCGATCTCAGATGCCGAACGCAAGTTGGCAGATGCCCGGCCGGACTGCGTATTGCTCGACTTGAACCTGCCCGACGCGAACGGGATCGACGCCCTGCACCGCATGGCCAAACTCGGATGCCACCATCCCGATCATCGTGCTCACCGGGCTGAACGACGAGCACTTCGGGGTTTCCGCGGTCGCGTCGGGTGCCCAGGACTACCTGGTCAAGGGTCGTGTCGACCCGGAGATGCTGCGGCGGGCCGTCGTCTACTCCATCGAGCGCAAGCGGGCCGAGCTCACGGCGGTGGACCTGCACGCGAGCCGCCTGCGCGCCCAGGAGAACGCGCGACTCGAACGCGGGCCTGCTGCCCTCCCCGCTGCTCCTGGACGACCCGGGCGTCGACATCGTCACGCAGTCACGGCCGAGCCGACAGAACGCCCTGCTCGGCGGCGACTTCTACGACGTCGTCCAGACTGCTGACCGCACCGTCCACGTGATGATCGGGGACGTAGCCGGCCACGGACCCGACGAGGCAGCGTTGGGAGTGGCGCTGCGGATCGGCTGGCGGGCGCTGACGTTCGCCGGCCTGCGCGGCAACGAGCGGATGCGTCAGCTCGACCGGATTCTGTCCACCGAGCGCCCCGGCAGAGGGATCTTCGCGACGCTGTTGAGCGTGGCGCTGGCGCCCGACAGCGGGCGCTTCACTGCGGTCCGGGCGGGGCATCCCGGCATGTTGGTGCACGGCCGCGACACGGTGGAATGGCTGGAACCACCCGCTGGACCTGCTCTCGGCCTGGGCGCCACCGAGTGGCCGGTGAACCAGTTGGAACTCCCCGAGGGTCACGGCCTGCTGCTGCTCACCGACGGATTGTTCGAGGGCCACGCGGGCCGCGGCGACGAACGTCTCGGCGAAGAAGGATTGCTCGAGTTGGCTCGTTCGCTAGCGGCGCTGCCCGGCCCGGCATTCGTCGATGCGCTGATCGAACAGGCCGAGAACCGCGCACGGATGCACGGCGGCCTCACCGACGACATCGCGGTGATCCGCGTGGAGCGAACTCGTACGCTGAACGACCCGTGCCGAACCGGCTCGCACTGACCGTGCAGGGCTGGCAGATCCTGGTGCTGTCGGTCATGGGCGCGGTGGTGCTGACGGGCGCGGTGGCCGGCGCGATCTTGCTGAACCGCACCGACGACGTGTCGCGCGAGCTGATCGACGACATCCAGCCGGCGCGAGTGGCCGCCTACCAATTGCAGGCGGCGCTGCGGGACCAGGAAACGGCCGTCCGCGGATACGCGATCGCCGCCGACCGCCAGTTCCTGCAGCCCTACTATGACGGGCAGCGCACGGAATCAGGCCGCGGCCGAGGACATTCGGGAGCTCGTGGGCCACCGCAGCGACCTCGTCGACGACCTGGACGCGATCGAACAGGCCGCCGCCTTCTGGCGAACCACATATGCCGAGCCGCTCATCGCAAGCGTCACCCCTGGAACACCTGGTGTCGTGGACACCGCTACCGCGGAGCGTGGAAAGGCCGAATTCGACCGTCTGCGTGCGCTGTTCGATGTCCAGAACGCGCAATTGGCCGAGGCGCGAGAGGCGGACATCGAGCGAGCTTGACCAGATACGGGCCTGGCGAGACCGGGTGCTCGGCGCGATGGTCGGCGCCTTCTTCGCCATGGCGATACTGCTGGCGGTGCTGGTCGCGCAGCGCGGTCAGCCGGCCGCTGGCCGCGCTTGCGGCGGCGTGCCGGCGGATCACCGAAGGCAACTTCGCAGAACGCATCGTTCCCCGCGGACCCAAGGACATCCGCGCCATCGCGGCAGACGTCGAGGACATGCGGCAGCGGATCGTCGACGAACTCGAGGCGTCGCGGTCGGGCGCGCGAAGCGTTGGCGGAGCAGGCGGAAGAGCTGCGCCGGTCCAACGCCGAACTCGAGCAGTTCGCCTACGTCGCGTCGCACGATCTGCAGGAGCCCTTGCGAAAGGTGGCGTCCTTCTGCCAGCTGCTGGAGAAGCGGTACGGCGACAAGCTCGACGAGCGGGGCATCGAATACATCGGGTTCGCCGTCGACGGCGCCAAACGCATGCAGGTGCTGATCAACGACCTGCTGACGTTCTCCAGCGTCGGGCCGGCTCAACGCAACATACACCGAGGTCGACCTCAACGCCGCGCTGGACACCGCATTGAGCAACCTCGCCACCGTCGATCGAGGAGTCGGGCGCCGCAGATCGTGCGCCCGCCGCAGCCGCTTCCCCACGTCGATGGAGATCCGACCCTGTTGGTGATGGTGTGGCAGAACCTCATCGGCAACGCGGTGAAGTTCCAGCGCGAGGGTATCGCGCCCCGAATCGTCATCGACTACGAACCAGGCAGCGATGATCACGCCGAGAACTGGGTATTTTCCGTGTCGGACAACGGCATCGGTATCGCCGATGAGTTCGTCGACAAGGTCTTCGTCATCTTCCAGCGGCTGCACGGCCGCGATGCGTACAGCGGAACGGGTATCGGGCTCGCGCTGTGCAAGAAGATCGTCGAGCACCACGGCGGGACCATCTGGATCGACACCGCCTACACCGAACGGAACCCGGTTCCGCTTCACCCTGCCCGCTACGCCCACCACCGCGCCGTAACGAGATCCCCACGGCCCTGCTAGAAGGAGCACCCGAATGACATCGTCAGAACCTCGCGCTATCGACGTCCTGCTGGTCGAAGACGATCCCGGAGACGAACTCATCACCCGGGAAGCGTTCGAGCACAACAAGATCAAGAACACTCTGCATGTCGCGCACGATGGCGAGGAGGGGCTGGACTTCCTCTATCGGCGGGGAACCTTCGAGGATGCACCGAGGCCCGACCTGATTCTGCTCGATCTGAATTTGCCGAAGTACGACGGCAGGCAGTTGCTCGAGAAGATCAAGTCCGATCCCGATCTGTGTCACATCCCGGTTGTGGTGCTCACTACGTCATCGGCAGAGGAAGACATCCTGCGGAGCTACAAGCTGCACGCGAACGCCTATGTCACCAAACCCGTCGACCTGGACCAGTTCATGAGTGCGGTGCGGCAGATCGACGAGTTCTTCGTTCAGGTCGTGCGACTTCCGCAGTTCTGAGCGCGCGTCTCGGCGGCCGCAGCGGTCGGTATCGAGAAGACGTGATCCCATTGCAGGCGCACCTGGGTGCCGGTGGGCGTCGAGTCGATGGTGGCCCGGTCGGTGAGCGCGTGCATCAAGGGAATACCGCGACCGCGGGTACGGCCCTTGGTCTCCGGATCGGTCATTCGCCAGGCGCCCTCGTCGGTGACGGTGACCGTGAGGACAGCCGCAGCTCCGTCATAGGCGGCCCGCATGTGCATGACGCCGGCCTGCTGGGCGGTCACGTATGCGAACTCGGCCGCGTTGGCCAACGCCTCGTTGACGGCCAGCACCACATCGCTGGCCTTTATCGCGTCCAGTGTGAAGTGCCCGCGTAACCAGTCCGAGAACTCATGCCGAATCTGCGCGGCGCATTCCGGAGCGGCGGTGACGTCCGTCTTCGCGAAGCTCGCGCTACAGCCTGACTGCCCTGGGTCTGTCATGTCGCCTGCTGGCTACCCGATTGCGGCTTGTTTTATGTCGCTAGGGCAGTCAGCGCCTCGTCGAGCGTGGCATACAGACCGACGACGTCGGCAATGCCAACGAGTTTGAGCGGTCGACTGGTGGCGGGCCCGTCGGCGACCACAGCGAATCGGATGGCGGGGGTGAGTTCGTCATGTGCGGCCACCAGGACGCCCATGCCGGCGGACGCCAAAAACTCCACCGCGCTCAGGTCGACGACCACGGCCGGAGGTGAACTCTTCGCAGCCGCGCCGATCGCCTGCTCGAGTTGCGCAGCGGTGAGCATGTCCACCGTCCCGGCCACCGACACCACGCTGATCTCACGGACACGGCGTTCCTCGATTGTGCAGCTAGTCGCTGCCGCGGCGCCGCCAACGGGCGCCGGATCCGGCCGGCTAGCCATGGTCACCTCCGAGGTGTTCGTGCGCCAATGGCGGCGTCGACGAAATACTAGCGGGGTCGCCGCCGTACCCCCTCTTACCCCCGAAGAGGTGAGCTCACACCTCTTGGCGGGGTACAACGCAGATATGCGGATACGAATCGGGAACGGTAGGGGGGCCCGGCGAGCGGTCGCCTGGGCAAGCGCAATCGTCGTGGCCACGGTGTTTATCAGCGCGGCCCCGACCGCGCAGGCCCAACCGGTCCCGGTGGTTGCACCTGTGGTGCTCGCCGTGATGCCACACGACACCACCGCCTACACCGAGGGTCTCGAGCTCGACGGGTCCACGCTCTACGAGGGCACCGGGCTGGCGGGCCAGTCGCAGATGCGTGAACTGGACCCGGTCAGCGGCGCGGTGCGCCGCGCGGTCGCGATACCCGACAACTACTTCGGCGAGGGAATCAGCGTCGTCGGCGACCGCATCTGGGAGCTGACGTACCGGGATGGCGTCGCCGTCGAGTGGGACAAGCGCACCTTGACTCCGCTGCGGGAGGTTCCGTTCAGCGGCGAGGGCTGGGGCCTGTGCCGCGATGGTGACCGGCTGATCAGCAGCGAGGGCAGCGACCGGCTGCGTTTCCTCGACCCGGCGAATCTCTCGGAGACCGGCGCAGTCAACGTCACGCGCGACGGTCAGCCGGTGACCGGGCTCAACGAGTTGGAATGTGTGGACGGGCAGGTGTGGGCCAACGTCTGGCCAACCGACACCATCGTCCGCATAGACCCGGTGACGGGATCGGTGACTGCAGTGGTCGATGCCTCCAATCTCTGGAGTAAAGACCTTCGGAGGAGCGGCCAGGTTCTCAGCGGCATCGCGCACGTCGACGGCCAGGAGTTTCTGCTGACCGGCAAGAACTGGCCAAATATGTTTCGTGTGCGCATCGACGCGGCGTGATGATCCTCATCCGCCGCTGACGCGGGGGATTTCGCTGGCGATGCGGTCGAGTAGCGCCGGATAGCGGTTGGCCTCGCGATGCCTGCCCGGCTTGCCGCTGCTGATCAGCCCGGCCGCCAGCCCACGCGAGGGGTCGGCCCAGACGGCGATATCGACCAAACCGGTGTGGCCGAACGCGGCGGGTGCATTGCGTCCGAACGGTCCGAACCGGTTCGAACCGAGCATGTATCCGGTGCCCCAGCGCAGAGGCGCCAGCCCGGTAGCCAGGTCCGGTCGCAGCCGACGGCACTGAATTGTCGCGGCGCGCAGAGTCTCCGGTTGCAGCACGCGCACTCCGTCGAGTTCGCCGCCGCGGCGCAGGATTTCGGCGAACCGGGACAGTTCGTAGGCGGTCGAGACGGTATTGGACGACGGCACCACACCCGTGAGGAAGCGGGGCGTGTTGCTGAACGGGATGATCTGGTGCAGCGTTCCGCCGACCGCCGTGCGGAAGGCTGCCGCTATCGGCGCCGGCAATGGCTTACCGGTCGTGTGACTAGGAGCGACCAGGGGCACATCCCCCTGTGCCACACCGTAATTCGTCCATCGGAAGCCGAGCGGTTCGAGGATCTCGGTGGCGAGAATGTCGCGAATGTTGCGGCCCGTGGCGGCCGAAACGATCTCCCTGACCAGCGGGCCCCAGGTGAGCGCGTGGTAGATGTGCACCAGTCCCGGCCGGTAGAGCGGTTTGAGCGCGCCGAGCATTTCGCGGGCGTACTCGCTGTCGTCCATCCGTTTGAGATCCGGCCTCGGCCCGGTGGGAAACGGCACACCTGCGCTGTGCGTCATCACGTGCCGGATCGTCGTGCGGTCCTTGCCGTGGCTGGTGTAGCTGGGCAGGTAGTCGCAGACGCGGTCGTCGAGCGAGAAGGATCCACGTTCGACGAGCATGTGCACGACTGTCGTCGTGATCGCCTTGGCCGCGGAGTACACGCAGAACGGCGTCTCCGTCGTGACCGGGACCTTTTCGGTGTCGGGCGGGTCGGTCGGCGCGTTGCCCCAGCCGTGTCCGATCGCACGGTTGAGGACCACCTTCCCGTTGTGTCGCAGGCACAACTGGATGGCCGGGTGCATTCCGGCCTGATACCAGTGCCGCGCTGCCTGCCAAATCCGCTCGACGGACCTGGCGTCGATGCCGGAATGATCCTCGTCGCCTACCGCGGTCACCGCGTCGAGATCGGCAGGCACACGGATCCTGCCATCCGCAGTGATGAGGTCTGTCATTCCTTTCGCCTCCGCAACGTGGCGGCCAGGTGGTGTTGCAGGGGTTGGCCGACCGCGCCCATCAGTAGCGTGTAGGTCAGTTCGTCGTCGGCGACGCGAATCGAACGGCCCAGTGCCGTAATGTCTTTGGCCGAGGCGGTGCGTCCGATCGTCGTTGCGCGCAGTTCCATCTCGAGCGTCGTTCCGATGACCGACAGTGTTCCCTCGGCGATCTCCGTGACGCCGGTCGGGTGCGCCAGCACCCATTCGACCCGACCGCGCGACGGCACCCGGATGTAGCCGATCTCCGCGTGCAGGGGCCGTCCGTCGTCGCGGGCTTTTGTCCGTTGGACATAGCTCAGGAACGGCTTGCCGACGTGACCGAAGGTGACTTCCTCGAAATAGCCGAACGGTTCAATGGTCGGATACTCGCCCACACCCTGACCCGCCCACGTGCCCAGCAGGGGAGCGAGGAGCGCGACATCGGGATGGAGGTCGGCCACGTCCGTCAGGGTACGGCTCGGGTCCCGGGTACTTTGCGGCTGAGGTCAGCCGGCGGGTCTGCAGTACATCGCGACTGCGCCGCTCTCGAACGCTGTCGAGCTGATCAGGTCCAGGGCCTTCTGCGTCGCGAGCTCGCCAAACCAGGTGGCGCCGGGTGAGTAGACCGGGAACACGAACTTCTTGTACGAGTGCATCTTCTCGGCCATGCCTTTCTGCGACTCACCGGCGCACGATCACGCCGGGGCGGGTCGTCCTACACCGAGATCAGCCGGCCATGAACGTGGTGTAGGCCGACGCCAGATCCGGCGGCAGCACCGACACGTTGCACTGGCTCTGCACGTCACCGATCGGCGCCAGGATGCCGCGCAGGTCGTAATACTCCTGCGGATTGGCGGTGAAGTAGCCGCGCAGATTGGCCTCCGCCTGTGGACGCGGCTGGTCCATCGCGGCCGTCACCGCCTGGTTGGCGCCCGGGTGGTCGGCCAGGTAGGCGCGTGCCGAGCCCGTCACCGAGCTGACGGTGCCGGCCACTCGGTCGGCGCTGCAATCGGGTGCCGCGGCGGCGTTCGGTGCCGCTATGGTTGCTGCAGCAAGACCCCCGAGTAGACCCGCACACACACCGGCAGCTCTTCGGCGCGCAGTGATACCACTGATTTTCATGATTTCTTTTTCCTTCAGTTCGCGAATTGGTCGCTGATTTCCCCCACCCGAATTCCAAGGTAGCGGAAGTCAAAAGGGTGTATACCCAACCTGCGCGCCGCCTATGCGCCCACTGCCCGGTGTTACACCTCGGCGGCGTGATGTTGACCTCATTCGGCCGGAAATCGGTAAGCCGTCGACCAGATCGCGGCCAAGATCTTGAAAGCTCTCAGAATTTGCCCGCAAGTCTTAATTGATCGTGATTTGCATGGTGACCGAATCGTTATCCGCTCCGACCAGTAGGTTCTCCCCGGGGAGGCGATGTCGACCGCCCGCACGATCCGGCGCTTCATCAACGCCGACCAGTGGGACGCGCCGGCCGACCTTCCCAGTCAGCAAGAGAAGAGGTGACCGTGAAGCTCGATCTGCTCACTCCCGGCATCGAGGTGGGTGTCGTGACAACGAACCTCGATGAGATGGTGGCCTTCGAGGGCTTCCTCGGTCGACCCAGGCAGTGCTTCGAGCGGAGCGCAGCGGCGGTACTCGCTGGGCAGCAGCGTGCTCAAGCTCGTCACGTACAGCTCACCGCCGCCTACGCCCCCCGCGCCCGGTGGTGGGCGAGCTCAGGCCGGTGTTCGGTACTTCACCGTCGGCGTGAAGAACCTGCGCGAGCTGGCCGAATCGATCGAAGCCTCCTCCTACGATGTGGTCGAGCCGCTGACCGAGTTCGCGCCGGTGCCCGGCATGGGCTGGATGTTCCTCGCCGATCCCGACGGCAACTGGATCGAACTGTTCGGAGCGCTGTGAGCACTCCGAGCGCGCCGGGAGCACCAACACCGACCTGTTACCGGCACCCCGACCGCCCGACGTATGTCCGCTGCACCCGGTGCAATCGCTACATCTGCCCGGAGTGCATGCGTGACGCCGCCGTCGGTCATCAGTGCGCGGAGTGCGTCAACGTCGGCGCCCAGACCGTTCGGCAGCCGCGTACCAGCTTCGGTGGGCGGGAGTACGGGGCCACTCCGGTGGTCACCTACGTGCTGATCGCCGCTTGCGTGGTTATGTTCGTCCTGCAGAACGCCTCGGCGGATGTGCAGAGCGAGCTGGTCCTGCAGCCGCGCGCGGTGGCCGACGGCGGGCAACTGTACCGCCTGGTGACCTCGGCGTTCCTGCACTACGGGCTGACGCACCTGCTGTTCAACATGTGGGCGTTGTACGTGGTGGGCCCGCCGCTGGAGATGTGGCTGGGCAGGCTGCGGTACGGCGCTTTGTATGCGATGAGCGCTTTGGGCGGCTCGGTCCTGGTCTACCTGCTTTCGGACGTCGGCTCTGCGACCGCGGGGGCTTCAGGTGCGGTGTTCGGCCTCTTCGGTGCTTTCTTCGTGGTCGGCAAGCGGCTGAACCTCGATGTCCGGTGGGTCATCGGGCTCATCGCGCTCAACCTGGCCTTCACCTTCGTGATCCCGTTGATCAGCTCGCAGAACATCAGCTGGCAAGGGCACATCGGCGGGCTGGTCACCGGAGCGGTGATCGCGGCGGCGTACGCGTACGCACCGCGCGACCGCCGCACCTTGATCCAGTGGGGTGCGACCGTGGCCGTCCTGGTGCTGTTCGCCGCGCTGATCTGGTGGCGCACATACGATCTGCTCGCTCAGCCGGCCCTGGGCTGACCAAAAGCGGCTCGCCGCCGGACGTTTGCCCGGTGATCATGGTCTGGATACCTGACCATGTCAGCGTTGACATGTGCGCGTGGAATCGCAGCCCGGCCGGATAGGACCGGTCGAGCGCTTTCATCGGTTCTGCGTGGAGGTGACCGCGAGGCTGCCTTTCGGCCTGAATTCTGTTGTCGCACCGACCTTCCTGGGTTTCGTGTTGATCAACGGCTTCACCTTCTTCGTCGACCTGGTGATACTCACCGCGCTGCACGGCGGTCTGGGCACGCCGCTGCCGATCGCTGTGACGGTGGGCTACGGATGCGCGTTCGCGCTGAGCTACTTCCTCAACCGCACGATGAACTTCCGGTCGCACGCCCCGGTGGGACCCCAGGTCGCGGTGTACGTCGTGGTGGTCGTCGTCAACTATTTGGCGTTCATCCTCGGGGTGTCCACCGCCCTGACCGCGATCGGCGTCGAGTACCAGGTGGCACGGATCGTGGCAGGCGGCTGCGAAGCCGTGTACATGTACAGCGCGATGCGGTGGGTGGTCTTTCGCCGTTGAACTCGGCGGCGCCGTGGGTAGTCTCCAGAAATGGCTTCTGACAAGCTCGGTTTGCCCGAGAGGGTGCGCGCCGTTCTGTTCGATCTCGACGGCGTGCTCACCGACACTGCGAGCGTGCATCGCAAGGCCTGGAAGACGATGTTCGACGAATACCTGCAGGAACGAGCGGGGCGAACGGGGGAGCACTTCCGTCCGTTCGACATCGATGCGGACTACCTGACGTATGTGGACGGCAAGACGCGCGATGACGGCGTCCGGTCCTTTCTCGCCAGCCGCGGCATCCACCTGCCGGAGGGCGGGCCCGCCGATGATCCGGCCGTCGAAACGGTGCACGGTTTGGGTAACCGCAAGAACGAACTGTTCCATCGCACCATGCGTGACGATGGCGTAAAAGTTTTCGAAGGCTCGCGGCGTTACCTCGAAGCGGCGGCCGATGCTGGGCTCGGCCGCGCAGTCGTGTCGTCCAGCGCCAACACCCGCGAAGTGCTCGAGGTCACCGGTCTCGACAGATTCGTTCAGCACCGGGTGGACGGTGTCACGATGCGCGAGGAGAACATCCCCGGAAAGCCGGCGCCCGACTCGTTCCTGCGGGCCGCGCAACTGCTCGACGTGACACCGGCCGAGGCCGCGGTGTTCGAGGACGCATTGGCGGGAGTTGCGGCGGGGCGCGCCGGGAACTTCGGTGTGGTGATCGGTGTGGACCGCGTCGGGCAGGCAGAAGCGTTGCTGCGCAACGGCGCCGACGTGGTCGTGACCGACCTCGCGGAGCTGCTGTCAGCGTGATGATCACCGACGACGCCTTCCCCGTCGAACCATGGCAAGTGCGCGAGACAGAACTCAATCTGAGCCTGCTGGCCCAGTCCGAGTCCATATTCGCACTCTCCAACGGACATATCGGATTACGCGGCAATCTCGACGAAGGCGAGCCCAGCGGCCTGCCCGGTACGTATCTCAACTCGTTCTACGAAACCCGGCCACTGCCGTACGCCGAGGCGGGCTACGGCTACCCTGAAGACGGCCAGTCCATCGTCGACGTCACCAACGGCAAGATCCTGCGGCTACTGGTCGACGACGAGCCCTTCGACGTCCGCTACGGCGAATTGCTCACACACGAACGGACTTTGGACATGCGTGCCGGCACGCTGACACGGTCGGCGCAGTGGAGATCGCCGTCGGGCAAGCAAGTCAAGGTACGGTCGACCCGCCTGGTTTCGCTGGCGCAGCGCAGTGTGGCGGCAATCGAATACGTGGTCGAGGCGCTTGACGAATTCGTCCGCGTGACAGTGCAGTCCGAGCTCGTCGCCAACGAAGACCAGCCGCCGCGGTCGGAGGATCCGCGGGTCGCGGCGGTGTTGACCAACCCCTACAGGCGGTCCAGCACGAGCGCACCGAGCGAGGGGCGCTGCTGGTGCACCGCACTCGATCGAGCGGGTTGATGATGGCCGCTGCCATGGACCACGTCGTCGAGGTCCCGGGCCGGGTCGAGGTGACCACTGCCTCGGGTGAGGACTGGGCTCGCACCACGGTGATCTGTGGTCTGCGGCCGGGTCAGCAGCTGCGCATCGTCAAATACCTGGCTTACGGGTGGTCGAGTCTGCGGTCCCGCCCTGCGTTGCGCGATCAGGCCGCGGGCGCGATCGCCGGCGCCGGCTACACCGGCTGGAAGGGGCTGCTGGACGCGCAGCGCACGTATCTGGACGAGTTCTGGGACTCCGCCGACGTCGAGGTCGAGGGCGATCCGGACTGTCAGCAGGCGGTGCGGTTCGGGCTCTTTCACGTACTGCAGGCCAGCGCGCGCGCCGAACGCCGAGCCATTGCCAGCAAGGGGCTCACCGGCACCGGCTACGACGGCCACGCCTTCTGGGACACTGAAGGATTCGTGCTTCCCGTCCTCACCTACACCGCGCCGAATGCCGCCGCCGACGCGCTTCGTTGGCGAGCGTCGACACTCGATCTGGCGCGTGAGCGGGCCGCCGAGCTCGACCTTGCCGGCGCCAGCTTCCCCTGGCGCACCATCCGCGGCGAGGAGTGCTCGGCGTATTGGCCGGCCGGCACGGCGGCGTGGCACGTCAATGCCGATATCGCGATGGCGTTCGAGCGGTACCGGACCGTGACGGGCGACCATTCGCTGGAAGCCGATTGCGGGTTGGCAGTGCTTGTCGAGACCGCACGCCTATGGCTCTCCCTCGGACACCATGACCGGCATGGCATCTGGCATCTCGACGGCGTCACCGGTCCTGACGAATACACGGCGGTGGTGCGCGACAACGTGTTCACGAATCTGATGGCGGCGCATAACCTTCATACCGCCGCCGAGGCGTGTATTCGCCACCCGGAGACGGCCCACGCCATGGGCGTCAGCACGGAGGAGACCGCCGCCTGGCGCGATGCGGCCGACGCCGCCCACATCCCCTACGACAAAGAACTCGGCGTGCATCCGCAATGCGAGGGATTCACCACTCTGCGGGAGTGGGACTTCACCGAAAACACGGTGTATCCGTTGCTGCTCAACGAGGCGTATGTGCGGCTCTACCCGGCCCAGGTGGTCAAGCAGGCGGACTTGGTACTGGCGATGCAATGGCAGAGCCATGCGTTCACGCCAGCGCAGAAGGCGCACAACGTCGATTACTACGAGCGGCGCACCACACGGGATTCGTCGCTGTCGGCGTGCACGCAGGCGGTGATGTGCGCGGACGTCGGCCATCTCGAGCTCGCCCACGACTACACGTTCGAGGCCGCGCTCATCGACCTGCGCGACCTGCACCACAACACCCGCAACGGACTGCACATGGCGTCGCTCGCCGGGACCTGGATCGCGTTGGTCGCCGGATTCGGTGGTCTGCGCGACGACGAGGGCGTGTTGGCGCTGGACCCGCATCTGCCGGACGGCATCTCACGATTGCGATTCCGGTTGCGGTGGCAAGGCTTTCGACTGACGGTCGATGCCAGCCATGACGAAGTCACCTATACCGTGCGGGACGGGCCGGACGATGGCGCTGACGATCCGACACGCCGGCGAGCGACTTGATGTCACCGCCGATGCGCCGAAGACCGTTGCGGTGCAACCCCGCAAGCCGATGCTTCCTCCCCCGCAGCAGCCTCCTGGCCGCGAACCGCTACGGCGCCGACAGATTTGACGCAGTCAGATCTCGATGCGTGAGCCGACGATCACCGTACGGGCGAGGGGCAGGCCGAAGTGAGCGGCGGCGTCGGCGGTGATGTGGGACGTCGCGATGAACAGCCGCTTGCGCCACGGCGCCATCGTGGGTGCATCGCCTGCGGTCAGTTCGAGCTTGGACAGGAAGTAGGACGCGTTGTCGAGGTCGATCGGGCCTTCGGTCTGGTCGGGGTCGAGGAGCGAAAGAGCGCGCGGCACGTTCGGCCGTTCCATGTACCCGAAGCGTGCCTCGACGTGGATGATGCCGTCCCTGGCGTAACCGAGATCGTCGTGAGTCATGCGCTCGGAATCCGGTACCCGGGGCACCGGTTCGGTCTCGATCGACAGGATGATCACATGCTTGGCCAGCACCTGGTTGTGCTCGACGTTGGCGCGCATCGCCAGCGGCGCAGTCTGGATGCCGCGGTTGAGGAATACCGCTGTGCCGGGGATGCGCACCAACGGCGGATCGCGGTGGACCAGCCCGTCGACGAACTCCCGTAGCGGACCCTCCGCCTTCTCCCGCGCACGGGTGACGATCTCACGGCCGCGTTCCCAGGTCGTCATCACCGTGAAGGCGATGATGCCGATGAGCAGTGGCAGCCACGCCCCGTGCACGAGTTTCGTGAGGTTCGCCGCGAGGAACATCAGATCCACCAGAACCAGCGCGCCGCCGCCGATCAGCACCAGCCACAGCGGCCATCGCCACCTCGTGCGTGCGTAGTAGAAGAACAGCGTGGTGGTGATGGTGATCGTTCCAGTCACCGCCATACCGAACGCGTACGCCAGCGCCGCAGAACTCCGGAACGCGAAGACGAGGATCAAAACCGCGACCATCAGCGCCCCGTTGATCCATGGGACGTAGATCTGGCCGATGGTCGACGCCGACGTGTGCTCGATCCGGAGCCTCGGCAGGTAGCCGAGCTGGGCGGCTTGCGATGCCACCGAGAACGCCCCGGTGATCACCGCCTGAGACGCGATCACCGTCGCGGCAGTGGCCAGCAGCACCATCGGAAGTCGCGCCCACTCCGGGGTCAGCAGAAAGAACGGAGCAACCACCGCGGCTTCGTCGCGCAGCACCAGCGCGCCCTGGCCGAAATAGCTCAGCGTGCAGGCCGGTAGGACGAGTCCGAGCCAGCCATACGTGATCGCACGTCGACCGAAGTGCCCCATGTCGGCGTACAGCGCCTCCGCGCCGGTGACCGCGAGCACGATCGCGGCGAGGGCGAAGAAGCCGATGTGAAAGTGCCCGACGATGAATGTCAGCGCATAGGTCGGCGAGAGCGCCTTGAGGATTTCCGGGTTGTCGGCGATGCCGTTCACGCCGCACGCGCCGATCGCGACGAACCACGCGATCATCACCGGCCCGAAGAATCGGCCGACGACTGCCGTGCCGTGACGTTGCACGGAGAACAGCGCCACGATGATCACCGCGGTGATCGGCACAATGAAGTCTTCGAACTCGGGGTTGATGACCTTGAGGCCCTCGACCGCGGAGAGCACCGAGATCGCAGGGGTGATCATGCTGTCGCCGAAGAACAGCGCCGCGCCGAACAGGCCGAGGGCGGCCAGCGTCATCGTTGTGCGCCTCCCTCGCGGGCTGCTCCACCGCCGCAGCAGCGTGATCAGTGCCATGATCCCGCCCTCGCCGTTGTTGTCGGCCCGCATCACGAGCGAGACGTATGTGACGGTGACGATGATCATCACCGACCAGAAAATCAGTGACACGACGCCGTACACGTGCGTGTCGGAGAGCGGCACGGGGTGAGGGTCGCCTGGGTTGAAGACCGTCTGGATCGTGTAGATCGGGCTGGTCCCGATGTCACCGAAGACCACGCCCAGTGCAGCGACCACTACGGCCAGGCGCAGGGTCTGCGCGCCGGCTTCGGTTTCTGTCTGCACTCCAAGATCATTGCCGAGCGCGCGCTAGTTTGCCCGGCCTTCGGCGGTGGGAGGTGACAGGGCATTTCGAGACCGCGAGTCGCTAGTCGGGAGATCATGGCGTCATGGCCGACGCCGAGCTCGACGAACTCTATGCCGCCAAGCCGGAGGACTTCACCGCGCTGCGCACCAAGCTCGCTGGCGCTGCCAAGAAACGTGGCGACGCGGACGCCGCCAAACGGATCTCCGCTGCCCGCAAGCCCACCACTGCTGCGTGGGTTGTCAACCGGCTTGCGCTGGGCGACAAGCAAGTCAAGCAGCGGCTCGCCGACCTGGGCGAGCGGCTGCGCGCCGCACATGCCGAGATGGACGGCGAGCGCATCCGGGAGTTGTCCACCGAGCAGCGCCGACTCGTCGACGAACTCGCCAGAACCGGATTCGAGGAAGCGGCGCTGACGGATCCGCCGGCCGCCCTGCGCGACGACGTCACCGGCACCCTGCAGGCGGCCGTCGCCGATCCCGACGTCGCAGCGCGGCTGGGCCGCCTCGCCAAGGCCGAGCGCTGGTCCGGCTTCGGCGAGTTCGGCGACACCGCAATGGTTTTCACCGCTACCCGCGGAGCCAAGCCCAAGACCAAGACGAAGGCCGAGCCCAAGCCGTCGAAACCCGTCAAGGACGAGCCGCGCGACGACAAACGCGCACGAGGCCCGCGCCGCACTGGCGGCCGCGGAGCGGACCAAGGCCGAGGCCGACGACGCGCTGTCCGAACTGCAGACCGACTTGGCGACGGCCCGGCTGCGTCATCAGGACGCCCGCAGGAGACTGCAGGAGGCCGAACGCGGGCTGACCGCGGCCGAGGACGCCTACGACAAGGCCAAGCAGGCCAGCCGCGACGCCGCGAGTCTGGTGAAGGAAGCCAAAGCGACGCTGAGGGCGACGACCAAGTAGCGAAGAGTGCCGTCCAGCGGCCGTTAAGTGACTGCGTGGCAGCTGATCTCCATGCTGTCGCTGTCTCTGGCCAGGAAGTTGACGCTCACGTAGCCGTTGCCGGGGTCGCGCACGTAGTCCAGGTAGGGCTTCGTGTCGTCCATCGATGTGTTGTCGGCGACGATGAGTGTGCCCGGCGTCAGCCGAGGTTCGAGCAGCTTGATCACCGGCAGGTAGAGCTCCTTCCAGCCGTCGAGCAGAACGAACTCGACCGTGCCGTCCAGACCCGCCAGGGTGGTGAGCGCGTCACCCTCCAGCACGGTGATGACGTCGTCCAGCCCGGTCTCGGCGAATGTCTTCTTCGCTGCGGCGACCTTCGCCGCACTCAGCTCGGTGGTCACGACTCGGCCGCTGCCGTTGTCGTGCACTGCCGACGCCAGATGTAGCGCGGAGATACCTAACGACATGCCGAACTCGACGACCGTGCCCGGCCGCGTTGCCCGCACCAGCGCGTACAGCAGCCGGCCCGCCTCCGGCGTCACCGGCAGGTAGAAATCACTGAACGCGTCCGCGCGTTCCTGGGCACTCGCCGAGGCGAGGCGCGCGAAGTCGTCTCCCCTTTCGCGCAACTCGGCGAACTGTTCATTGGACGCGGTGTACATCCGGTCCAGCGCGGCCGCGACTTTGGCGTCTAGAAGCGTTGTGGTCACCGCCCCGAAGGTAGTCGCCGATTCTGAGTTCCGGCTGAACGGCGGCGTGCCAGGATGGGGCGAGGGCGATGGCCGGTATCGACGGGTCGACACGGCGCGCGATCGCGGTGATCGCGCTGTTGGTCCTCGCCGCCGTAGCGCTGCGCGGCTACCTGCCGGGCCACGAAGACGTTGCCGAGCGCCAGCGGCCGGCGAGCAGCCCCCTGGCGCTGGTTGTCGACATCGCGCTGCTGACCGCCGCGGTGGCGATCATCGGGTTCGCCATCATCATGCGGTTGCGCGATCGCCGGGCGAGGCCGGCCACCAGAGGGCAGTTGCCCGAGAGGTCCGGCGGCTTGACGGGCAGGCCGACGTGGCGCTTCTCGCTGATCGCCCTCGGCCTGCTGATCGGGTGGCTGGTGTTGGTTTTGCTGCTGATGCGAGTCGGCGCCCTTGGGCCCGTCGATCCGCCCCCGTCCGTGCCCGCGACCGTGCCGGACCAGACCACCGCGCCGCCCGACCGCAGGCGAAACCCAACCGCCGCCGTCCACGCCGCCAGAGCCGGGTACCAACGTGCTCGGCTACCTCGTTCCCCCGATGTTGATCCTCATGTCCTCTCTCTCGGCACGGTGGTCGCATCCAGGCGGCAGCGGCGCGGTGCGAAACCGTACCTCTTCGACGCCGACGTCGCCCACGCGCCCGCATCTGTGGCGGCAACCGAATCCCTCGCTCGTGCAGCAGAACTCGGGTTGGCCGAGATCGGCGACCTCAGCCGCGAACCGAGGGAGGCGATCATCGCGTGTTACGCGGCGATGGAGCGGGAGCTCACGCGAGTACCCGGCGCGGTTCCCCAGGACTTCGACACCCCGACGGAGGTGCTGGCCCGAGCCGTCGAGCACCATGCGCTGCACGCCGACAGCGCGACACAGCTGGTCGAGTTGTTCGAGGAGGCACGGTTCAGCCCGCACGTGATGAACGAGGGACACCGCGATGTGGCGGTGGGTGTGCTGCGGCTCGGTTCTCACCGAGCTCAGGAGCGTGGCATGAAAAAGTATGTCGCTGCGGGTGTTTGCGTGGTGGTCACCGTCGAGCTGGTCGCGCTCGTGCTGCTCGACCGTGAGCTGTTCCTCGTGGCATCGGGCCTCGTCGTCGCGATCGTGCTCCTCGCACTGCGCTGGCTCTTGGTCCGCGAAGCCGAACTCGACGCAGGATCAGAAGGCGCCAACGACCCTGCAGAGTCGTTGCGCCGCTGGCTCTCTCGCACCGAGACCTTGGTCAGTCGGTCCGAGTCCACGCGACGGGACTGGGATCGGCACCTGCGCCCCATGCTGGCGCGGCAGTTCGAATTGGCCACCGGTCAAAGGCAAGCGAGGAACCCGGCATCCTTTCAGGCGACCGGACAGATGCTCTTCGGCGCGGAACTGTGGAGATGGGTTGACCCGCAGAATGTTTCGCGAACCGGTGGCGACGAGCCTGGGCCAGGCCGCGCGGCACTCGCCGAAATACTGCAACGGATGGAGCGGGTATGACCATGCCGGTCGCGACGACCACCCAGCATTGCGAGGCGGTCCTGGACGAAATCCAGCGTGTGGTGGTCGGCAAGCGCGGTGCCTTGACCCTGATTCTGACGACCGTGCTCGCGGGCGGCCATGTCCTCATCGAGGATCTTCCCGGCCTCGGCAAGACACTGATCGCGCGCTCCTTCGCCGCGGCATTGGGTCTGGAGTTCAAGCGGGTGCAGTTCACCCCGGACCTGCTGCCCGCCGACTTGCTCGGCTCGACGGTCTACGACATGCAGTCCGGCCGCTTCGAGTTCCGGGCGGGGCCGATCTTCACCAATCTGCTGCTGGCCGACGAGATCAACCGGACACCGCCGAAAACCCAGGCGGCGCTGCTGGAGGCGATGGCCGAAGGCCAGGTGAGCATCGACGGCGTCACCCACAAGCTGCCCGGCCCGTTCGTCGTGCTGGCCACGGACAACCCGATCGAGTACGAGGGCACCTATCCGCTGCCCGAGGCCCAGCTGGACCGGTTCGCGATCAGGCTCGAGCTGAAGTACCTGTCCGAGCAGGAGGAAGCGTCGATGCTGCGCCGCCGCCTCGACCGGGGCTCGGCCGAGCCAACGGTGAACCAGGTCGTCGACGCGCACGATCTGCTCGCGATGCGGGAATCGGTGGAGCAAGTGACCGTGCACGAAGACGTCCTGCGCTATGTGGTGTCGCTGGCGACCGCGAGCCGGCAACATCCGCAGGTCGCGGTCGGCGCCAGCCCGCGGGCCGAGCTCGACCTGGTGCAGCTGGCTCGTGCCCGGGCACTGTTGCTGGGCAGGGACTACGTGGTACCCGAAGACGTCAAATCCGTTGCCGTTCCGACCATGGCGCACCGGATCAGCCTGCGACCGGAGATGTGGGTGCGGCGCGTGCACGGCTCCGACGTCGTGGAGGAACTGCTGCGGCGCCTGCCGGTTCCGCGGACCAAAGCCTGATCCACCGTGATCGAAGCACGCAGTACACAAGCCGAGTTGCGCTGGCGCCCATCACCGTTGACGTTGTCGATCGCCACGTGCGCAGGGGTCGCGCTCGCGGTGTCGCTGATCGGAGCACAGTGGCAGCTCGTCGCATTCGCGGCCCCGCTGATCGGCGTGCTCTGCTCGATCGGTTGGCAACGGCCGACGCCGACGATTCATGTGCACGCCAAACCCGGATTCCACCGGTGTTTCGAGGACGAGCAGACACAGCTGACGGTCTGGACCGTCGCGGAATCCGACGACGCGACAACCGATCTCACGGTCACCGCTATCGATGGCATGCGACTCGAGACTGTCGAGGAGGTGACTGCTGTCCGCCAGACCGTCGCGGTGGTCGCCGATCGCTGGGGGCGCTATCCCATCCGCGCTCAGGTGAATGTCGATGCGCGCGGCGGGCTACTCACGGGATCGGCGACGGTCGACGCCGCCGACGTCTACGTGTTCCCCACGGCTCCACCGCAGTCGACCTCGATCCCGCGAACCGAACTGCTCGACCGCCTTGGCACCCACCTCACCCGGCACATCGGCCCCGGCGTCGAATACGCCGATGTCCGTCGCTATGTGCCCGGCGATCAACTGCGCACCGTCAACTGGCCGGTGAGCGCGCGCCGCGGCAGCCTGCACGTCACCGAGCGATTGACCGACCGTGCCGCCGACGTGGTGGTGCTGATCGACTCCTATCCCCAACCGCCGGGGCCTGCGACGGAAGCCACCGACCGGACGGTGCGCGGCGCGGTGCAGGTCGTACAGAGCGCGCTGCGAAGCGGTGATCGTGCCGGCGTCGTTGCGCTCGGGGACCGCCGTCCCCGATGGCTCGGTGCCGACATCGGCCGGCGGCAGTTCTACCGGATTCTCGACGCGGTACTGGCGGCCGGCGACGAATTCGAAACCTTGTCCGGCACGTTGGCGCCCCGCGCAGCCCTTCCACCCGGAGCGATCGTCGTCGCGTTCTCTACGCTGCTCGACACCGAATTCGCGTTGGCGTTGATCGACCTGCGTAAGCGCGGTCACACCGTGGTCGCTATCGATGTCCTGGAAGGCGCACCGTTCTCGGAGGATCAGGACGACCTGGTCGCCCAGCTATGGGCGATGCAGCGATCATTCATGTATCGAGACATGGGCACCATCGGTGTCGACGTGGTGTCGTGGCGCGGCGATGCCACCCTGGATCAGGCGATGCATCTGGTCCCCGATCACCGGCGTCGGGTACGGAGACGGAGATGAGATGACAGCAGTTGCGCAAGCCCGCGCCTTGTCGACCGCGTTCGGACTCGTGATGGTTGCGGCAGCCGTCGTTGCGGCGGATGGAACCGCATTGGTGGGCTCCGGCTTCGCCGCGGCTGCGGTGTTGGTGGGCACCGTTTTTCGCCCCGCCGCCTCACTTGCCGTGCTGATCACCGCCGCGGTGATCGTGATTGCCGATGCACCGCCCATGCTCGCGGCGCTGTCGGGGCTCTCGGCTGCCGGGTATCTGGTACTGCGCCACACGGTTGCCGCGACTGCGCCGACAGTGGTTGGCGCCGTGGGGTTTACGGCGGCAGGTCTCGCGGCTGCATCGTTGCCCGTGCAGTTGCCGTGGCTGCCGGTGCTGGCACCACTCGCGGTGGTGGTGGCCTATGTACTGGTCATTCGCCCGTTCTGGGGCCTGGAGGGTATTCGTCGTGCCGGTGCCACCACTGATACGGCGCGGTCTGTGGGTAGCCCTTCGGTGAGTCCTCCCACTCCTCCTGCCGACCCAGCGCGGTGATGTCGAGGTAGGCCCACGTGCTGCCCATCGCCTCGTCGCCACGGTTGTCGATGAAGTAGGTGCGGAAGATCTGGTCGCCGTCGCGAAGGAACGCGTTGGTGCCGTGCCATTCGTCGACGCCGAAGTCGGCGTCGAAGCTGTCCGTCAACGTGTACCAGGGGATGTCCCAGCCCATGTCCTTCTTCAGCCGCGCGATGCCCTCCTGCGGCGCCCGGGAGACGAACGCCAGCGTGGTGTCGCGCGCGTTCAGGTGAGCCAGGTGCGCGACCTGGTCGGCGAGCAACGAACAGCCGGGGCAGCCGCGGTCGGGCCAGCCGTCCACATCGGGCTGGAAGAAGAACCGGTAGACGATCAGCTGGCGCCGACCGTCGAACAGGTCGAGCAGCCTCGCCTGACCCCCCGGGCCATCGAAGCGGTAGTCCTTGTCGACCGCCATCCTCGGCATCCTGCGGCGCTGGGCGGCCAGTGTGTCCCTGGCGCGGGTGAGTTCCTTCTCCTTGACCAGTAATTCCTCGCGAGCGGCCTCCCACTCCTGCGGTGAGACGATCGGCGGCATGTTCATCGCCGTACCTCCTTCGGGTTCGTTGCAGGTATAGACCCCGGGTAGCGCGCGAACTCATCGCTGGCCGCTATCGTCGGGTGTGCCACTTACATCATGTAAGCGAAATGCTCAGCGGGGCGCCCCGAATGCGACCGCACCGATGCGCATCGATCGGCCTCGGCCGGCCACTCCCGACAAATCTGGTCCGACAACAATGCGCGAGACCGCTGGGCGCCCGCTGCCGAAGTTCGCTTCGGACGAAATGTTCCAGTTACAGTGATTCTGTGCCGCCCGAAAGCCCCGCATCACGGCCCAAACTGACGTCACGAGGCGCAGCCACCCGCAACCGGATCGTCCTCGCTGCCGCCGAACTGATGCATGTGCAGGGCGTGGCGGCAACCACCATCGACGACGTGCTGGCCGCCAGCGCGACAAGCAAATCCCAGCTTTACCAACACTTCGAAGACAAAACGGAGTTGGTGTACGAGGTCATCACCCTGCGCGCCGACGAGATCCTGTCGTGGCAGCGGCTGAGACTGGAGAAGGTGGATTCGTTCCGCGGGCTGTACCACTGGCGCGACGCGATGGTGCAGCGGTGCGCGTTGCGGCGCGGCTTGTGGGGGTGCGAACTCGGTTCTCTCGCAGCCGAATTATCGGACACCGACGACAGAGCGCGCGCGTCGCTGGCCGAGCACTTCGCCGAATGGCGAGGCCTGCTGGCCGCCGCGCTCGGGCGAATGCGCGATGGTGACGTGTTACGCCCCGATGCCGACATCAAAGCGCTCGCAACGGGATTGCTCGCCGCCGTCGAAGGCGGCTACTTGCTGTCGCAGACCGGCCGCGATCCGCGGCTCATGCAGGCGGCGCTGAACATGGCCATCGGCCACGTCGCGTCGTACGCCGTCTCCGCCCAGTCGGTGGGGTGACCGGGCGGAGACGTGCCGGACTCGGCGGACTAGTGGTCGCCAGGGATGGCCGTCGGGGCCGGCGGAGCGTGCACCGTCGGCGAGAACGGGTTCGGCTGCCCGGGGTCGATGCGCGGAGCCTTCTCGGTCGGCTCGACCGGCGCCGGGCTGGCCGGCGGCGTGGTCGTGGTGGTCGTCGTGGTGGTAGTTTCAGTGGGAGTTTCCGGCGCTTCTTCTTCCTGCGCACAAGCGCTCAACACGCCCATGGAAATTATCGCCGCCAAACCGGCGGTAGCAGCGAGTCGGCGAGCCGTTCGGCCTGACCTCATTTGTATGTCCTATCTGTGGAGTAAGTGAACTATATCGTCCAGAAAATGGGTCAGTCAACGCGAACATCTGCAATCACGTGGCGATTCATCTCACAGCTGAGACGATCCGGTCCAACTCACTGTCACTGTCCAGGAAGCGCCGCCCTTCTTTCCAGCGTCTTTGCAGCTCCCGCCCCTACTGTCCGGTGCTCATGAAGAAGTTGAGCGTCTACGCCGCCGGCACCCTCGGCGCCACCGCTGTGTCGATGGCATTCTTTGGAACCGGCGTGGCCGCCGCCGACGACTACGCCGGCCAGACATACGGCGACGCCTCCGCCGCAATCAGCGACGCCGGCGAGAAGGCCGTCATCACGACTCGGGCCGGTGACTCGCTGCCGGACGACAAGTGCATCGTGACGAGCTCCCAGTCGGCACCATGGCTCAAGGGGGACGACTTCGCACCCGTCACCGACACGGTTCTTGTGAGTTTGAACTGCAACGCCACCGTGGCGTCGGCCACCAAGTCCGGCAACTCTGCGGCCAGCCCCGAAGGCCGGGCTGCGCTAAAGGCGGCGAAAGAAGACAAGTCCGGCCAGTAGAGGCGCGCACACCCGGCCAGCTTCTGCGGCGCACGTCACCTGCCCCAGCCTGAAAGCGCGGGCTAGGGTGAGCGCAGGCATCCACGAAGGGGAGGCGCGGAGATGAAGCTTCAGGTGTTGCCCTACGTCACTGTCGAGATCGACGACCGACTGCGCAACCGTGCGCGCCGGGCCGGTGAGCGACTGCGGATCAACGTCCGGGCGTACCTGCTGAGTGCGGCCGACGATGTCGATGCGGCGGGCGACAAGGTCCGCGGGCTCTGCGACCGCGCGGTCAACCGGGTCGATTCCGTCGTCGCGACGATCAACGACAAGATCGCGCCCAGCCAACAGCGGCCGCGACTTCACCTGGTCGAGGGACGCGAAGCCAGCTAGGGGCTACCCCGCGCGTACGCCGACGACGGCCAGCGGAATAGCCCACGCCCGCCGCGAGGACACCGCGGACTGGCACTGGGGCACGTAGTCGGTGTGTGGCACGATCTCGTTGAGGATCGGCAGGTTCACGGGGTTGCTGTTGTCGGCCTGACCGGCGGCCGAGGTGTCCGCAGCGATGCCGTTGCCGCACTCGAAACCACTGGGCGTGGCGTCGCCAAGTGTGTTGTCCTTGTTCGGTGTGCTGGCCGTGGTCCGAAAGGAGTTCGACGCTTTGGTAGGCCATGGTCTGGTGGTGCTCTTGGCATTGCTTGCCGCGTTGTTCCTTGCCATCGGCATCGTGGTCCGGCAACGCGCGACCATGGACGTCCCGCCCGAGCACGGCGTGAGCAGCGTCATGTTGCTGACGCTGGTACGCCGACCGCTGTGGTGGGCGGGGACCGCCGCGGCGGTCGCCGGGTTCGTGTTCCAGGCGCTCGCGCTGGCCAACGGGTCGCTGCTGTTGGTGCAGCCGATATTGGTCTCGGCCCTGCTGTTCGCGTTGCCGCTGAGCGCACGGCTGGCCCATCGCAGGGTCACTCGCGGTGAATGGCTGTGGGCGCTGCTGCTGACCGTCGCGCTGGCGGTGTTCGTCGTGCTGGCGAAGACGCGCCCGGGAGACTACGAGGCTTCGGTGCCGTTGACGGCGCTGGTCGCCTTGATCTGCACCGCCGCGGTGATGGCCTGCGTGATCATCGCGGTCCGCACCATGGGCTGGCGGCGGGCGGTGCTCCTGGCCGTTGCCGTTGGCGTGCTGTTCGGCGTCGTGGCGGTGCTGACGAAGTTGTTGATGCACTTGCTCACCCACGATGGCCTGCGCGCCGTGCTGACAACGCCGGTGCCGTATCTGCTTGCGCTGCTGGGGGTTGTGGCGACGCTGCTGCAGCAGTCGGCCTTCCATGCGGGGTCTCTGCAGACGTCGGTGCCGACGATGCTGGTTCTCGAGCCGGTCATCGCCGTGCTGCTCGGTGCGATCGTGCTGGGTGAACAGATCACCGTCGACGGGGTCAGGGCGGTGGCGATCACGCTAGCCCTCGCCGCGATGGCGGCGGCGACCGTCGCGCTCGGCCGTGACGAGGGCGCCTACGAGGAAGAACTCGAGGCGGCCATCGCCAAGCGGCCATCGTAGACGGCTCAGGTCGTGGGGGGTTCGCCGGAATCCGTTGCAGGCGCGGCGGTTTCCACGCGAAGAAGACGGCGGCGACGCCGATCAGGGCGAGTCCGACCCACCAGTTGGCGTCGGTGCCGAAGTAGAGATCCACGGGATTGTTGCTTGCGCCTTTGTCCCGTTCCCGCAGCAGGCTGGGGGCGAAGCCGGCGATCGTCAGTACGACACCGTAAATGGCCAACAGCGCGCCGATCACGTTGCGGATGTCGAACAACTGGGTCAGCCGGCTGGTGGAGGTTTCGCTCATCACGGATCCTTTTCGAAACTCAGTGGAAGACGATGTTGAGGATGATGGTCAGCGCCAGGGCCACCGCAGCCAGCGGAACGGGCTTGTAGAACCAGGCCTTTCCCTCGCTGGCGGGGTCGTGGAAGATCTCCTTCGGCGTCTCCGAGTACACCAACCCGGCCAACTCCGCCGCCTTCACTGGAGCGAACACGCGCATAAGCACATGTTCTAACGGAATCACGCAGAAAGTAACAGCCATAGGCAGCTTTCTGGCAGGATTCAGGGAGATTTGTTGGATAATGTTCGTTTCTTGGATGGAGGTGACGGGCGATGCTGGCCGCGGAACGGCACGACGCGATTCTGCGGGCCTTGCATGCGGTCGGCGCGGTGCGTGTCGGCGACCTGGCCGAAGAGCTCGAGGTGTCCGAGATGACCGTGCGCCGCGACCTCGACGCGCTGGACGCGCAGAACCTGCTGCGCAAGGTGCACGGCGGCGCCGTGACGCGGCACAACCGCGGCGAAGAACCGGGGTCGTCGGTGAAGGCGGCTCAGCAGCGTGCCGAGAAGGCGGCGATCGCCACGGTCGCGGCGACGACTGTCGAGGACGGCATGACCATCGCGATCAGCGCGGGCACCACCACCACCGAGCTTGCCCGCCGTCTGCGCCACCGGTCATCGATCACGGTGGTGACGAACTCCGTCAGTGTCTTTCAGGTGCTGACCGATCCCGCCGCTGACGCCGCCGACGCGCCACAGGTCTACCTCAGCGGTGGCGTTCGCACCCCGTCGGATGCGCTCGTCGGACCCATCGCCGACGCGGCGATCGCATCGTTCCGGGTGGACGCCAGCTACCTAGGCGTGCACGGGTTGGATCCGGACGCCGGTTTGACGACACCGAATATCGCGGAGGCACAGACGAATCGAACGTTGATCGGTATCGGTGCGCAGCTGGTCGTGTTGGCCGATCACACCAAGTACCGCGAGGTCGGCACCAATGTGTTCGCCCGACTGCCGCAAGTGCACACCCTGATCGTCGACGATGGGCTGGCGGTCGAGGACCGCGCTGTCGTCGGCGCACAGGTCGGCAACCTGCAGATCGCCACGGTGGCCCGGCCGTGAACGACGTCGCGACGGCACCGACCCGGTGGAGGTTGGCCGACGGCCGCGACCTGTTGTTCTTCTCGTTGCCGGGCCACACTCCGGCGCCCGTTGCCGATCGGCGGCCGCTTGAAGAGCGTCCAGACCAGCGCTCCCAGTTGCGGTTTGACCGGCAGACCGGTCAATGGGTGATCATCGCGGCGCTGCGCCAGGACCGTACCTACAAGCCGCCGCCCGATCAGTGCCCGCTGTGCCCGGGCCCGACCGGGCTGACCAGTGAGATACCGGCGCCCGACTACGACGTCGTCGTGTTCGAGAACCGCTTCCCGAGCCTGTCCGGCGCAGGTACTGCCTCGTTCGACCTGCCGACAGTCGACGGTGACCAGTTCGTCGCGGCGCCGGGTCACGGTCGTTGCGAAGTCATCTGCTTCTCCAGCCACCACACCGGCTCGTTCGCCGAACTCGAAGTAGGACATGCGCGTCTCGTCGCCGAGGCATGGCGCAATCGCACCGCGGATCTGATGGCCCGCCCGGGCATTGCGCACGTGTTCTGCTTCGAGAACCGCGGTGAGGAGATCGGCGTGACACTGACCCATCCGCACGGTCAGATTTACGGCTATCCCTACCTCCCCCCACGCGCCGCGCTCATGCTGCGGGAAGCGACCGCACATGCGAACCGCACCGGCCGCAACCTGTTCGCCGACATCCTCGCGCACGAGGTGGCCGACGGCAGCCGCATCGTCGTCCGCACCGAGCTGTTCACCGCATTCGTGCCGTTCGCAGCCCGCTGGCCAGTCGAGGTGCACATCTATCCAAACCGTTTCGTGCACAACCTGATTGACCTCACCGATGCGGAACTGGACGGCTTTGCACGGATCTACCTCGACGTGCTCGGCCGGTTCGACCGCATGTACCCGACTCCGCTGCCGTACATCTCGGCGCTGCATCAGTACGCCGACACCGATGACCAGCGCGAGGGATACTTCCACGTCGAGTTGATGTCGGTGCGGCGCAGCGCTACGAAGCTGAAATTCCTCGCCGGCTCCGAGTCGGCGATGGACGCGTTCATCAGCGACGTCACCCCCGAAAGCGTCGCCCACCGCCTGCGGGAGCTGTAGATGGCACGCACGATTCGCTATGCGGCGCCGGGCCGGATCAATCTGATCGGCGAGCACACCGACTACAACCTGGGCTTCGCCCTGCCGATCGCGCTGCCCGAGCGCACCGTCGTGACCTACCTACCCGAAGAAACCACGGCGCTCGCCGTGCGAAGCGATCGGGAGGACAGTGAAGTCCGGATCTCACTCGACACCGCTCCCGGGGATGTGGCCGGCTGGGCCGCGTACGTGGCGGGCGTGATGTGGGCGCTGCGTGAAACCGGCCATCGCATACCCGGCGGAACAATGTCGATCACGAGCGACGTCGAGATGGGCGCGGGGGTGGCGTCGTCGGCGGCCCTGGAATGCGCAGTTCTCGGCGCGCTCGCAACCGCTACAGGTCTTCGGCTCGACCGCGTCGAGCGGGCCCGCATCGCGCAACGGGCCGAAAACGACTATGTCGGAGCACCAACGGGACTGATGGATCAACTGGCCGCCCTGTGCGGAGAGTCGCGCCGGGCGTTGTTGATCGACTTTCTCCAGGCGACCGTGCGACCGGTGGCATTCGATCCGGACGCCTCGGGTGTCGCGTTGCTGCTCATGAATTCCCGCGCACCACACCAACATGCCGGCGGTGAGTATGCGTCCCGGCGGGCGTCAAGTGAACGCGCCGCCGCCGACCTCGGGGTCAGCTCGCTGCGCGAGGTGCAGGATCGCGGCGTCACCGTCCTCGACTGGGTCACCGATCCGGTCGACGCGCGACGCGCCCGCCACATCCTGACCGACAACCAGCGGGTGCTCGAAGTGGTTGCCGCACTGGAAGATTCCGACTTCATCGCGATGGGACGGATCCTGACCGCTTCGCAGGCGTCCATGCGAGACGACTTCGAGATCACCACCGACCACATCGATTTGATCGCCGACACCGCGGTGCGCGCAGGCGCGCTGGGTGCGCGGATGACCGGCGGCGGCTTCGGCGGCTGTGTGATCGCGCTCGTCGCCGCCGAAAACGTCGAGTCAATCAGCGACGCGGTGCGACGCGCCGTGGACAATGCCGGGTACAACGAGCCCACGATCACCCGCACGCATGCCGCGCCGGGAGCCGGGCCGCTCAAGTGACAAATATGTGTGAGGCAATTAGAGTTCGCAAAGCCAGACTGATCTTGGAAAGCAGCTGGTAACGGTCGGGATAGATAGGACTGCAAACATGAGGTCAGGGCTTGTGGCTCGACGTCTCGCGGCTGTGGCAGGTGGCACTGCGATCACCGCGATGGTCGTGCTAACCGCATCGTGCGCCAGGGAAGAAGAGGCACCCGAGGAGACCACCACCACCACGACGACAACCACCACGACGACAACCACCGCCCCGCCGCCGCCGGTCGAGCCGACGGAGAAGGCCCCGCGCATCGATCCCGGCCAGCCGAACCCGTTCTCGCCGACCGTGATCGCACCGCCGGCGCCGACGGCCCCCCCTGGCGATAACTAGCAACACACCAGGCCTTCCCGGACGTACGCTGGCGTCCGTGGCTGTCCGGCATGTTGGTGCGCTGGCGCTGATCGCGGCCGGGGTGTTGGTGCTCGTCTCGGACCTTCGCCCCTCGGCGGTGTTCGACAGCGCCGGTGCGATCGGCGGCCCGTACGCGTACCTGCTGGCGAGTTCGGCCGATCTCGGTCCGTCGCACCGCGCCGACACCCAGCTGACCGCGGTGCTGCACGGCTCGAGCCGGCCGGACGCGCTGTTCGGCTGGGCGCACACCAACGGGTTGGCGGTGCGCTGGCGTCCGGGCGAGAAATGGGCCATCGTCGAAGGCGCCGCTGAGAAGGTGGCGAGTGCATTCGGCGTTGACGTGCACGATTACCGGGGTCAGCGCGGCCAGGTGTTCTACGCGTCGCCGCAACAGCCGTCGATACCCGAACCGCTGCGCGTCGAGGTTGCCGAGCTCGGCCGGATCCTCGGCTACACACCGCATTACATGTCGCGGCCCGACTTCTTTCCATTGGATGTGCCGGACAAGGGCTTGACCCCGAGCGCGCTGCTGAATACCTACAACGCCAATCGGCTCGCCGTGGATGGGTATACCGGCAAGGGCACCACGATCGTGTTCTTCGCCTTCGACGGGTTCGATCAGGCCGACCTCGACACGTTCGCCTCCACGTATGGGTTGCCGCAGTTCACTCCGACGGTGGTCGGCGGACAGGCCGGCGAGCCGCGCGGTGAGACGACGATGGATCTCGAAGTCGCCCACGCCATCGCGCCCGATGCGCGCAAGGTCGTGATCAACGCCCGACCGACTGTCGAAGGCGACGGCGCTTTCGAGAAGATCGGGCAGATGTTCGAGTCGGCCGATGCGCAGTTCTCCGGCGCGGTGTGGAGCTTCTCGATCGGCTGGGGTTGCGACAAACTGCTCACCGCCGCCGACCTCGCGCCGGTTCGGTCCGCGCTTGCGACGGCGCTGTCGCACGGCACGACGGCGTTCAACGCCAGCGGCGACCTCGCCGGCCTGGAATGCAAGGGCGGCGACGACTGGTCATCTCCTCCGGGGGCCTCCGACATCGGGCTGGATTCCGTCGCATCGCTGCCGGAGATGGTCGACGTCGGAGGCACCACGCTGTCGACCGATGGAAACGGGGTATGGCTTTCCGAGCAGGCGTGGTTCGACGTGCCGTTGTCCATCGGCACCGGCGGTGGCGTGTCCTCGCTGTTCGACCGTCCGGAGTGGCAGCGCGCGGTGCTGCCCGATCAGGACCCCACGCGCCGGCTGACCCCCGACGTCTCGGCGGTCGCCGACCCATTCACCGGCGTGCAGATCATCTTCAAGCAGCAGCAGGTGGTCGGCGGCGGCACCTCGCAGTCGGCCCCGATCTGGGCCGGGCTTGCGGCGGTGATGAATCAGTACCTGACGTCCAACGGCGGACGGGCGCTCGGCGACCTCAATCCGCTGCTCTACCGCATTGCCGAGGGGGCGCCGCTGCCGGCGTTCCGTGACGTCACCCTCGGCGGGAACGCGGTGGCCGACGCGGGCCCCGGCTATGACCTCGCGACCGGGCTCGGGACGCCCGACGTCGACAACCTCGTCCGCAATGTGCTCATCCTCCAGAGGGCAGCCCCATGACCACCGCACCCGAACCCGACCAGAGTGTGCCGACCGCGGAGTGCCGCATCTGTCAGACCGACGTACCCGCCGGCGAGTACTGCGGGCTCTGCGGCTGCCACCTGACGCCGCGGCCCGGGGACGGTCCCGAATGGCTGCGCATCACCGACTACGGAGCCGCGCGGGGCGAACACCTGCTGCGGCCGGCGCTGACGAGTTCACTGTTCCCCCACCTGCCGTCACGGTCGCGGACCGCGTTCCGGCTGGGGCTTGCCGTGCTGCTGGTGGCGCTGCTCGCCTTCACGCTGCTGCGATTGCCCGCGGCTCTGATCACCGTCTCCGCGTTGGGCTTGCCTCTACTGTTCCTCATTTACCTGCGGGAGTCCGATGCGTTCCGCGACTATCCGGCCGTCACCTTGGTGTTCACCGCGGCGCTGGGCATCGGGCTCGCTGTCGGCTGGGTGCTGCTGACCGGTGCCACGGTCGCGCGCTCCTACGGCATCGCGCTGGGCAGCAGCGTCGTCGGGGCCCGCATGCTGCGCGACGGCATCGGCATCCCGCTGGGCGGGATGATCCTGATGCTGATGCCCGCGGTGATCGTGCGGCTGCTGCGGCCGCCGACGCGAGAAGCGTTGGACGGCTTCGTGATCGGTGCGCTCGGTGCGCTCTCGTTCACCGCCGCCGCGACACTGACGCGGTTGGCCCCGCAGTTCAGCACCGGTGTGGTGAGCAAGCGCCCGATGGAAAGCCTGATGGTCGAGGCGGGCATCAGGGGACTGGCGGTGCCGTTGACCGCTGCCGCGGCGGGCGGATTGATCGGTGCGGCGCTGTGGTTCAAGAGGCCGCCGAGCAAGGAACACCAGCACCCCGGCGTCGTGCGCCTGGTGCTGGTCCTGTTCGCCGTCGCGGTGCTGGTGGTGTACCTGGCCCTCGGCCTGATCGACGTGGCCCATTTTCCGCAGCTGCTGATGTTGGTGCTTTACCTGGTCTTGGCAATGGTGGCCCTACTCTTGCTGCGCATCGGCCTGCACCTGGCGTTGCTGCACGAAGCGCACGACACGATTCAATCCGACGAGCCGCTGCTGTGCCCGCACTGCGGGCACGTCGTTCCTGATATGGCGTTCTGTCCGGCCTGTGGGGTGGCCACGCGGGCGTCGTCACGCTCGTCCCGAAAGGTACGGCGGGAGGCACGGCCGGTGCGCAGCGAGGCGGAACCGGAGGGGCCATGACCACCCCAGCACCGGAATCGTCGCCCACCTATTTTCCGGGCTACGCGATGCCCGGCGGGACGTACGCGGCCCCGCCGGTGCACCGCACATCGCGTACCCGGCTGGTGTTGACGTGGTTCCTCGCCATCGCGGTGATCGCGGCGACGCTGGTCGGCGTGTCGGCGTTGATCGCCAAGCCGCCGGTGCGCTACATGTGCCCGCCCGACTGTGGGCGGCCGCCGACGGGCACTCCCGTCGAAATCAATCCCCGCTTCACCGCCCCCGATGGGACGTTCTCGGTCTCCTATCCGGCGGAGGGTACGGCGTACAAGATCACCACCAAACCCAATGGGGTGACGGCGGATTTCGTGGGCGGCGACGGCGGCACCCTTCAGTTGTTCAGCCAGCCGGCCGCCAACCGATCCCCGGAGGACATCGCCACGGCGCTGGTCAACGAGACGTTCCCGGACACCCGGACCGCCTACGAGATCCCCAACGCGATGGTCGGATACCAGTCCGGGTACGGAAAGGTGGCCGACTGCTGGCCGCAGGGCGCCAACAGCAGCTACCTGAGGATGCGCGTGATCGTGATGGTGGCGGTGAAGGATGACCTTGCGCTAGTCGCCGCTGCGGTCGGCCCGTTCCACCAGTTCGGCCCCGATTCCGGAATCGGCAAGCCGTCCGGCGCCAACCTTCAGATCGCTTTGGACATGGGCAAATACGTCAACAGCTTCAGCTGGCGTGGCGACCCGCCACGGTGAGCACTTCGGTCCGGTGGTAGCCCCGGCCCTCGGCGACGTCGGCCAGCAGGTGCCGCAGTCGTCGCCGGCCACGGTGCACTCGCGACATCACCGTCCCGAGCGGAACACCGGTGCGCTCGGCGATCTCCTTGGAGCGCAGGCCCTCGACGTCGGCGTAATAGACCGCAGTGCGCAGCTTCTCGGGTAGCGCCCGCATCGCTGCCTGAATGTCGTTGTCCCCCAACGAAGCCAACACCTGATCCTCCGCGGACCGAAGGCCGCTGGCCGAATGGCGGGCCTCGGCCACCATCTGGCCGTCGCTGATCTGCTCGGTCAGCAAATAGCGCCGGGCTCCGCTGATGCCTGCGGTAGTTGCTGATGTGGTTGTTGAGCAGGATCCGGTACAGCCAGCCGCCTAAGTTGGTGCCGTCGCGGTATGTGTGAAACCCGACGAACGCCTTAGCCGCCGTATCTTGGAGTAGGTCCTCGGCATCGGCGTGATCGCGAGTCAGTCTGAACGCCTGACGGTAGAGTCCGTCGAGCAGTGGAATCGCGTCCCGCTCGAACCGTGCCGTCAACTCCGCATCTGCGAACTGCTTGTGCCCGACCACGGTTCAACTCTTGCGCGTGGGCGCGGCATAGTCTGCACGGCTGGCCCCCAAGCTGCTGACGGGAAACCCGAACCGGCGCCTACCGGTTATCCCCCATACGAAGGCGAGTCGCCGCTCAGACCGACGTCTTCACCTTGGATGCGGCCGACTCCGGCATCGGCTCATATCGTGCGAAAGACCGGGTGAAGGATCCGGCACCGTGTGACAGCGAGCGCAGGTCGATCGCGTACCGGGTCAGTTCGACTTCCGGAATCTCGGCCCTTACCAGGGTGCGGTCCTCACCGACGTTCTCAGTGCCCAGCACGCGGCCGCGGCGGCCGGCCAGGTCGCCCATCACCGTGCCGACGAGATCGTCGGGCACCAGCACCGACACCTCGTCCACGGGTTCGAGCAGGTTCACCTTGGTCGCCGCCGCCGCCTCGCGCAGCGCCAGTCCGCCCGCCATCTGGAACGCGAAGTCCGACGAGTCGACGCTATGGGCCTTGCCGTCGAACAGCGTGACCCGGATGTCAACCACCGGATAGCCGGCGCCGACGCCCTTTTCCATCTGCGCGCGGATGCCCTTCTCGACGCTCGGGATGAAGTTGCGTGGCACCGAGCCGCCGACTACCTTGTCGACGAACTCGAACCCGGAGCCCTCCGGCAGCGGCTGCACCTCGATGTCGCACACCGCGTACTGTCCATGTCCGCCGGACTGTTTGACATGCCTGCCGTGGCCTTTTGCGTTGCCGCCGAACGTTTCCCGCAGCGGCACGCGCAGTTCCACCGTGTCCACGGCAACGCCGTACCGGCGCGAAAGCGCGTCGAGAACGACACCGGAATGGGCCTCGCCCATGCACCACAACACGATCTGGTGGGTCTCCGGGTTCTGCTCGATGCGCAGCGTCGGATCCTCGGCGGCCAGCCGCTGCAAACCGACCGCCAGCTTGTCCTCGTCGGTCTTGGCGCGGGGCTGCACCGCGATGGGCAGCAGCGGCTCTGGCATCGTCCACGGCTTGAGCACGAGCGGGTCGGACTTGTCGGAGAGCGTGTCGCCGGTCTCCGCGCGGCTCAGCCGGCCGATGGCGCAGATGTCGCCGGCCACCACCGACGGTGCGGGACGCTGCTGCTTGCCGAGCGGGAACGAGAGCGTGCCGATGCGTTCGTCCTCGTCGTGGTCGGCATGGCTGGTCGAGGAACCGTTACGACCGGCGGAACCGAAAAATGACGAGAAATGGCCCGACACGTGCACCGTCGCGTCGGGCCTGATCGTCCCGGAAAACACCCGGACCAGGCTGACCCTGCCGACATAGGGATCCGACGTCGTCTTCACCACCTCGGCCAGAAGGGGTCCGTTCGGGTCGCAGGTCAGGCCATTGCGCGACGCGCCCTGCGATGTGAAGACCTCGGGCAGCTGATGCTCGGCCGGGGCGGGGAATCCGCTGGTGGCGATCTCCAGCAGTTCGAGTGTGCCGACACCGGTGCTGCTGCACACCGGGATCACCGGGAAGAACGAAGCCCGGGCGACCGCCTTCTCGAGGTCGTCGATCAGCACCGACTGGTCGACCTCCTCACCACCGAGGTAGCGCTCCATCAGCGTCTCGTCCTCGGACTCTTCGATGATTCCCTCGATCAGGATGCCGCGCTGTTCCGCGATCGCCGTCGGCGTACGACGCGTCGGGTTCGTGCGTGGTGGTGCGCTTGCCGTCGGAGTACTCGTAGTGCGTCTGCGATAGGAGACCGATCAAGCCCGTGCAGGGCGAGTCGGCGGGCAGGTACAGCGGCAGGACCTTGTCGCCGAACGCCTGCTGCGCCTCGGCCATCGCGCTGTCGTAGTCGGCGCGGGCGTGGTCGAGCTTGGTGATCACCACAGCGCGTGGCATGCCGACCTGGCTGCACTCCATCCACAGCGTCTTGGTCAGCTCGTCGACGCCTTCGTTGGCGGCGATCACGAAGAGCGCGCAGTCTGCGGCCCGTAGTCCGGCCCGCAGCTCGCCCACGAAATCGGCGTACCCGGGTGTGTCGATCAGGTTGACCTTGATCCCGTCGCGCTGCAGGGACGCCAGCGCCAATCCGACCGAGCGCTGCGCTGCGATCTCTGCCTCATCGCTGTCGCAGACGGTGGTGCCGTCGACCACCGAGCCGGGTCTGGTGAGCACACCGGAGGCGACCAGAAGGGCCTCGACGAGTGTCGTCTTGCCGCCACCCGATGGGCCCACCAGCACCACGTTGCGGATGGCGGCCGGACTGTCCGCGGTGGGGGCGGCTCCGGCGCCCGCAGAAGTTGTCGTCTTGTCAGCCATGACGTTCCCTCCTGAGCGACCACATTGCCGCCCACTGGATCTGTTAATCCACAATTCCCCGAACTGACACCGAGCACAAGGGATTCGATGAGTTTCGCGGGCGGCCAAGGTCTGTTTCGGCATGACCACAGTCACCGCAGACATCTCCATCTCGCTGGACGGCTTCGCGGCAGGCCCGAACCAGTCCGAGGAGCGAGAAATTCTACGTCCAAGCATCAGCCTATGGTGGTTTCATGCGGGCCGTCACAATCCGCATCGCATCGGCGCTTGCGGCACTGGCCACCGCGACCGTTGTGAGCTCGTGCAGCCATCCCGTCCATGACGTGCATGAGCACAACGCCGCCGACGTCGCCTTCGCCCAGAACATGATTCCGCACCATCAGCAAGCGGTCGACATGTCGGCAATGGCGCCGACCCACACGGCGAACCCGGATGTCATCGTCATCGCCAAGCACATCTCATTGGATCAGCAGGCGGAGATCGAGGTGTTGCAGGAGTCTGCTCGCGCAGTGGGGAGAGCCGGCTGCGTCCGAGCACACCGGGCATGGAGGGCGCGACGGAATGGCTATCGACGGCATGGTGGACACAGCCACCATTACCCGGCTGCCAGTCGCTGACAGGTCAGCGAGTTCGACGTGCTGTGGTTGAGATCGATGATTAGCCATCATCAGGGCGCGATAGCGATGGCGCAGCCAGAGATTGCGCACGGCCAAAATCCGGACGCGGTGAAGATGGCCAAGATAATCGTCGATTGGCAGCAGTTCGAGATCGCCCGGATGACCGCTCTTGTGAGCGTGCCAGAGTGACAACAGCTCGCCTCGCGGTCAGCGGGTGTCGTACGCGCCGTTGATCCCGTGCCGGAACCGCGTTGATGACAGGGGCTTCTCGAAGTCTTCGCGACTCGGGTCCGTGGTAGAAGGGCGTGTCGACGGGTCCGGGCGCGACGGCATCGACGGTCACCCCTGGGGCGCACAATTCGCGGGCGAGCGTCGAGCTTGCCATGGGCGCGGGCTATAGCATTCGCGCCAGCTGGCGGTGACGCCGAACGACGGTGTGCTTGAGGACCAGCCCGACGTGAAGCGCGATCGCGGTCAGTAAGGCAAGCTGCGCCGCGATGTGCAGGGCAAGCCAATCGCCGCCCGCGGCGATCAGCAACAGACCGGTGCCCGGCCCAACGAACAGCAGCGTCAACAGCACCTTCTCCAACGACGCCTCCAGGCGCCGCTCGCCTTCCGACAGGTGATCCGCCCATGGCGGCAGCGGAGTCGTTGTTCGCCACAGGACACGCACCAGCGCCAGGAGAATGATCGAAAGCCCAAGCAGCACATGGGTTTCCGGTAACGACACCCCTGTCGTCGGCGAAGCGGCCCGCGAAGACTTCAGAGAACGCGTCGGCGACATAGTCGTCCTCACGGGCGTCGAGCTCGTCTTCGAGCCGGTCAATCTCGTTCTCGAAGCGCTCCTCAGCAGCTTCGCCCTGGCGCTTCGCTTGGTCCTCGCCCGACTCCTCGAACTGCTCGATGCGGTCCTTCTCGTGTTCGAGCGAGGCGTTGTTGGCCTCCATGGTCCAGCCGACGGCGAACTGCCCTGCGATCGCGGCAACGATCAGCCAGTGCAGGGTCTTCGTGACGGCCCCGTAGCCGTGCTCGTCATTGCGCAGCCGCATACACGCTCGTACCCGGTTTCCGGCCCGCGTTCGATACTCCGGCTTGACATACATCGCCGGTACGAGCCGAACCGTACAGGGCGCGGTCCAAGGCGAAAGCTTTCGACTGGGTGGTCGGATGAGCCGCGTCAGTGCGGTATACGCCCGCCGATGGTGCGGGTGACCTGTTCGGCGTAGCCGACGAGCAGATCCACCCAGGACTCGCATTGCTCTCGCGGCATCCTGATGATTGGACCGCTGATGGTTATCGCGCCGACGATGTCGGCGGCCGAATCGAAAACGGGCGCCGCGAGCCCTGAGATCTTGCCCAGCACCAGCAGCGGCTGCTGCTTGGACGACCCCGCTCCGTCGTTCACGCTTGCCACGATGACCACCGTTGCACGTCGACGGTGACGACGGGACCGTCCAACGCAATTCTTTGGTACTGAAGGTATTTCCTGCGCAGCAGCGAGTAACCGGTGGCCATTGCGTCGCCGCTGTAATGGATCGCGGCGACACCATCGGCACGCACCCACCACAATGCGGCCCAGTCGTCCTCGTAATGGTCGACGAGCATGCTCACCTGTGGGTTGGCTTCGATGTTGGCCAACCGGCGCAGCCGCTGCGTCGACTTTCGTTTGGCATCGACGGCGGTGTACACCATGTCGTCGTGCACCGCGAAGACGACCGGCACGATGTGGGGTGCGCCGTCGGGTCCGGACGTGGCCAGCATCGCCACCGGAGATTCCGCGAACATGGCCGCGGCGTCGAATTCGGCCATGCCCTAAAGACTATTCCCGACGCCTAGTCCTCCATGCAGGACCGCGACGTCTCGAGCGCCTCGGTGCAAGTGGGGTTCGCCGTAGCGCGCTGAAGCAGCTTGTAGAAAGTGGCCCGTTCTTCGGCGGTCAGTGTGGAGAGCACCCGCTGCTCGACGCCGGCGAGTAGCTGCTCGACTTCCTCAGCCGGTGCTCACCCGTGGCGGTCAGCGACACCGTGTGGCGGCGGCGGTCCTGCGGAGAGCGGCGTCGTTCGATGAGATCCGCGGCCTGCCTCGGCGAGAGTCTGAGCGGCGCGCCGAGCGCGATCGATCAACTCTGGGGCGCCGACGAAAACGCCGCCTGAACCCACCCCGCAGCGCGGTTGCGATACCCGGGAAGTGGCCAATAGTTATAGGCGTGAACTCTCGGTTCAGTAAGTTGCCGACGAGCCGGTCAGCCGCCCTGGGCGACCGCGTAGCGAGCAGTCCCGCGCCGCGGTGCTGCGCGCGACGTCGGAGTTGCTGCACGAGGTCGGCATGCGGGCGATGACGACCGAGGAGATCGCCAGCCGGAGCGGAACGAGCAAGGCGACCATCTACAAGTGGTGGCCGAACAAGTACGCGGTCGCCGTCGATGCGTTCCGGTCGGAGATCATGGCCGAGGCGGGCGACCCGGAATCCGGTTCAGCGGTTGAGGATTTGCGCATCGTGCTGCGGGGCCTGCTGCACTTTTACGCCGGGGCCAGCGGCAGGGTGTTCGCGCAGCTGATCGGTGAGGCGCAGTTCGATCCGGCGATCCTGAAAGTACTGGAGGAACACCTCGTCGCTCCGCGGCGAGACCTGATGCGTGCGATCTGGGATCGAGGCGTGGCGCGTGGGGACCTTCGCGCGGATATCGACGCCAATGTTGCGATCGACATGATGGTCGGCCCGGTGCTGTATCGACACCTGCTTGGGCACGGGCCGCTGGACGATGCCGCGGCCGACGCGATCGTCGCTACGGCGATGCGCGGCCTGGCTACAAGTGCTTGAGATCACGCCGAGAGATTGAATGGAATCGGTCCGGTGCGCGTTGTCCAATATAGAAACTGAACGTTCAGTTTCTATGACGGGCGATCCCCCTCTGGTGGGACGCTCCACATCAAGGAGCACAACTATGAAGATGCGAGTTATTGCGCCGGTGGCCATGGCCGCTATCGCGGCGGCAATTGGGTTCGCACCCATCGCCGCAGCGGCGCCGACTGCCACAACGAACACCGGCGGCGCGACTGTGGTCCAGTCACCCGGCAACGCGCAGATCACCGCTCAGCCCGGGGCGACCGCGCTGCAGGCCGGCCAGCTCCAGCAGCCATTCTTCGGGTACGGGTACGGGGGCCTGCTGTTCCACCACGGCGGCCATCGCTGAGCCGCTGTTCGAGAAGGTGCGCCCAGGGCGGGAAGGATGCGTCTTTCCCTGCGCTGGGCGCACTTTCAGCTGCGGGGGGGCCGCGGCTGCGGAGCGACGCTGATCGGTGACCGGGTGGCCGGCGTACGGGTCACGCCGATCTCCGGCTCCTTGCTCTCCCGCGGCCGCACTCTCGGGTAGTTGGCGTCGGGCGCGGTGTTGACCGACGAGGCCGAGGTCTCCGCCGGCGGCGGCGGCGGTGGCGGTGGCGGCGGTGGCGGTGGCGGTGGCGGCGGCAGTGGTGGCGGCGGTCGGCGCTGCGCTGCGTCGGCGCTGGCGTCGTCGGCGCCGCGCTCGTCGGCGCTGCGCTCGTAGGCGCTGCGCTCGTCGGCGCTGTCGGGGTCACCGACGTCGTGGCGTCATCGGTGTTGCCCGGAGCGCGGAACACCAGCAGCACGCCCGACACCACGATCGCGACCATCGCCGCAGCGGCGGCGATCAGCGCGGTCATCGCTTGCTTGGTGCGATACCAGGGCGTCGGTGCCGGCGTGAAGTACCAGGTGTTGGTGGCGAACGCATCGAAGTGGTCGCCATCGGCCGACTCCGCATCCCGGTCCCAGAAGTTGTCGTCGGGGTCGTCCCACAGGTCGTCGTCGGGGCTTGTGGATTGAGAGTCGAGATCCTGCGGCGCTTCAGCGTCGAAGGCAGGCGCATGGCCGGTCAACCCGTCGGCGTCCGCCGGGTCGTCAAAGAGGTAGTCGAAGTCCCCCGAGGCTTCGCGTTCAGCCACACACAGATGCTACTGCCGGTACCAGGGCATATGTGCGCCCGGCGGAATACCCGAACCGACTCTGACGCAACGCGCAGCGACATCTGCGCCGCCACGATAAAGTTCGGTCGCCTTGTTGGATTCATTCACCGCGGCGACTCGGCGCCGTAACCGCTGCGCCACTGCACCGCCTCCTGCCCATCGGAAGGTTCGGCAATGAAGAAATCCCGGCTCCTGGCAGCCTCCGCCCTCGGCTCAATCTTCTTGGCTACTGCACTGTCCGCGTGCGCGCCGCCCGAGAAGGACAACGCAGGCGAGGCGACCGACTCCGGGGTGAAAGCCGGCGAGGCCACCTCGGCCGAAGACTTCGGCGGCATGGACGGCCTGGTCGAGGCGGCCAAGGCCGAGGGTCAACTGAATGTGATTGCGCTGCCGCCGGATTGGGCGAACTACGGTGAGATCATCAAGGCGTTCGAGGACAAGTACGGCATCAAGGTGAACTCCGCCCAGCCCGACGCCAACAGCCAGGACGAGATCAACGCGGCCAACCAGCTGGCCGGCACCGACCGCGCACCCGACGTGTTCGACCTGGGACAGGCGATCGCGTTGGCGAACACCGGCCTGTTCGCGCCGTACAAGGTGTCGACATTCGATGACATCCCGACGCAGTTCAAGGATCCGAACGGCACCTGGGTCAACGACTACGGCGGCTACATGTCCATCGGCTACGACTCGGCCAAGGTCCCGGAGATAACCGGGGTCAACGACCTGCTGCGCCCCGAGTTCAGGGGCAAGGTCGCCCTCAACGGTGACCCCACGACCGCCAGCGCCGCGGCTAACGGGGTGTTGATGACCGCGATCGCCAACGGCGGGTCGGTGGACGACATCGCTCCGGGCGTCGACTTCTTCGGACGGCTCAACGAAGCCGGCAACTTCCTGCCGGTCGACCCGACGCCCGCGACCATCGAGTCCGGCCAGACGCCCGTCGTCATCGACTGGGACTACCTGAACTCGGCCGAGACCAAGAAGATTCCCACCTGGAAGGTGTTCGTGCCGTCCAATGCGCTCGTGGGGGGCTACTACTTCCAGGCGATCAACAAGGACGGTCCCCACCCTGCCGCGGCTCGGCTCTGGCAGGAGTTCCTCTACAGCGACGAGGGTCAGAACCTCTTCCTGAAGGGCCTCGCCCGACCGGTGCGCGCGGACGCGATGGAAAAGGCCGGCACCGTCGACACGAACCTGCTCAGCGCGCTGCCGTCGGTCCAGGGCACCCCGGTGGTCCCGACCGACGAGCAGAGCAAGAAGATGGCGGATTACCTCGGGGCCAACTGGTCCAAGGTCATCAGCTGACGATGGCCGATGCCGCGGTCACGCCCGCACCGGTTGCGGTCGATCGCAAGCGTGCGGGGCCGGGCCGGAAGTTCGACTTCGGCCCGTCCCTGGCCCTGCTGCCGTTCCTGGCGTACCTCACGGTCTTCCTGGTCGTCCCGACGGTCACCGTGCTGGTGGGTGCCTTCCAGGCGGACGAGGGCGGCTTCACGCTGGAGAAGCTGCGGGCCCTCAACAGCGAGGCGGCACGCAGCGCGCTGTGGAACAGCATCCTGCTCTCGGCGTCCACCGCGGTGATCGGCGCGGTGCTCGGGGCGCTGCTGGCCTACCTCGTGGTCACGGCTCGGCCCACCAGCATCCTTCGGCGGGTCGTGCTGGCAGTGTGCGGCGTGCTCGCACAGTTCGGGGGTGTGACCCTGGCGTTCGCCTTCATCGCGACCGTCGGCTTTTCCGGTGTGCTGACCGAGGCGCTGCGCTCGTGGCCGGGCATCGACATCTTCGGCGACGGCTGGCTCTTCGACCTGCCCGGTCTGATCCTGGTCTACACGTACTTCCAGATCCCGCTGATGGTCATCGTCTTCATGCCGGCACTGCAGGGACTCCGCCAGCAGTGGCGCGAGGCGGCGATCAACCTCGGGGCCAGCACCCGGCAGTACTGGACCCAGGTCGGGTTCCCGCTCCTGCTGCCCGCCTTCCTCGGGTCGATGCTGCTGCTGTTCGCCAACGCGTTCGCGGCGTACGCGACGGCGGCCGCGCTGGTCAGCCAGGGCAGCCCGATCACGCCATTGCTGATCCGGTCCGCGCTGACCAGCGAGACGCTGCTGGGCCAGAGCCAATTCGGGTACGCCCTGGCGCTCGAGATGGTCGTCGTGGTCGCGCTGGTGATGGGTGCCTACGGCTTGCTGCTCCGACGCGCGGCGCGGTGGCTGCAGTGACGGGCGCCGTCGTCTGGCGGGTGACCCGCTGGCTGCTGCTGTTGCTGTTCGCCGCGTTCTTCGCGATCCCGCTGCTGTCGATGCTGGACTTCAGCACCCAGCTGCCCGGGCCTGCCCCCGGACGCACCGGCCAGGCCTGGCGCAACCTGGTGGAGGACCCGGCTCTCTCCAAAGCGATCGTCACCTCGCTGCTGCTGTGCCTGTTCACGGTCGTGATGATGATCGCTTTGCTGGTGCCGACCATGATCTGGGTCCGGCTTCGGGTACCGCGAGCGTCGCGCCTGGTCGAATACCTCTGCCTGCTGCCGCTCACCATCCCCGCGCTGGTGATCGTCGTCGGCATCTCCAACGTCTACGCCTGGGTCACTTACCTCCTCGGTGACTCGGCGTTGGTGCTGACCTTCGCGTATGTCGTACTGGTACTCCCGTACTCCTACCGGGCCATCGACTCGGCCCTGTCCTCGATCGACGTGGCGACGCTGGCCGAGGCCGCCCGCTCCCTTGGCGCGGGGTGGTTCACCGTGATCGCGCGGATGGTGCTGCCCAACATCGTGCCCGGGGTGCTCTCGGCCGCCTTCATCTCGGTGGCGCTCGTCCTCGGCGAGTTCACCTTCGCCTCGCTGCTCAACTTCGAGACGCTTCCGGTTGTTATCAACCTCCTCGGCAAGAGCGACGCCTCGACCGCGGTCGCCGCGTCGCTCGCCACCATCGTCTTCGCCTCAGCTGCTGCTCCTGGGCATCGGGCTCTTCAGCAGGGACCGACGCACGAGTGGAGGAAGGTCCTCGTGATACAGACCGGCGTGGACGGCGCGTGAAAGGACGACGGCGCGAGCAGGTCGGTCGCCCTGCACGACCTCGCCCGCGACTTCGGCTCCTTCCGGGCCCTGGACGGCTTCGACCTCCAGATGGCCCCCGGTGAGCTGGTCGCCCTGCTCGGGCCGTCGGGTTGCGGCAAGACGACGGTGCTGCGGATCCTCGCCGGCCTGGACCACCCGACCACCGGGCGCGTCGAGGTCGGTGGCCGCGACATCACGCGGGTACCGGCCAACAAGCGCGACATGGGCATGGTCTTCCAGGCCTACAGCCTCTTCCCGCACCTGACCGTGCTCGACAACGTCGCGTTCGGCCTCAAACTGCGCGGCCAGGGCCGCTCGGCCCGCCGTCGGCGCGCGAACGAGATGCTCGACCTCGTCGGCCTCGGTGAGCATCACGACGAAGTACGCCAATCAGCTCTCCGGGGGCCAGCAGCAGCGGGTCGCCCTGGCCCGGGCCCTGGCCATCGAGCCGTCGGTGCTGCTGCTCGACGAGCCGCTTTCCGCACTCGACGCCAAGGTCCGGGTCCAGCTCCGCGACGAGATCCGCCGGGTGCAGCTGGAGGTCGGCACCACCACCTTGTTCGTGACCCACGACCAGGAGGAGGCGCTCGCGGTCGCCGACCGCGTCGGCGTGATGAACCGGGGCCGGCTCGAGCAGCTGGCGCCACCGTCCGAGCTCTACGCCAACCCGGCGTCGCAGTTCGTCGCGGAGTTCGTCGGCCTCAACAACAAGGTCGCCGCCACGGTCTCCGATGGTCGTGCGACCGTGCTCGGCGCCGCGGTCCCGACGATCGAGGGGTCGATCTCCTCCGGGCCCGGGCAGGCGCTGGTGCGGCCCGAGTCGGTGACCATCACCGCCGACGGTCCACCGAACGCCACCGTGGCATCGGTCAACTTCCTGGGACCGGTGTCCCGCGTGTACGTCGACGTCGATGACGCGGAGCTACTGATGGCTGCCGTGCCGAGCCCGCTGGCGGTGCGCCTTAGCCCCGGCGACAGGGTCGCCGTGGGCGTGGAGCCGACGCCGATGCTGGTCGTGGCCACGCCGAGCCAGCCATCCGTCGCGACGGCTTAGGTTCTCGAATCCTTCATCGAATCGCACTTCCATGACCTACCGTGATGGCGTTGTCACGGCGTGGGCCGCAGTAATTCTGTTTCATTCCGAGATTCAATTCCCCAGGTCAAAGATTCCTCGATGATGTGGCTCATGAACGCTGCGCAGCGACGCGGCTGAACTCCTCCGTGCCGGCCCTATGTTTGGCGGCCTGCTTGCGCTGCGTAGGCCCGGGCTTCGATCATCAGTGCGGTCGCGGGTGTGGTGAGGTGGGTGCGTCGGCTGACGGCGGCGACGTGCAGGTAGGTCTCGGGTGTGATGGTTTGGACCCGGGCGCCGGAGCGGCGGGCTGTTGCGGTCCAGGATGCGGGCATGACGGCACGTCCAAGACCGTTGAGGACCATCGGCAGGATGGATGTGCGGTGGGCGATTTCGGCGACGATGCTGACTTCGATTCCGCTGGCGAGGACGTCGTCGACGAGTGCGCGCATCAGCGAGCCGCGTTGGGAGACGATGAGTCGGCATCCGGTGAGGTCGTCGCGCGAAATGTTGCCGTCGGTGGGTCCGTCGTCGTCAGGTCCGGAGATCAGCACGAGGGCTTGACGTTCCAGCGGGATCACGTCGAGGTCTGCTGCTTGTGTGGGTTGGGCGGATCCGAGGATCCCGATCTCGGCGGATCCGGTTCTAACTAACGCGAGGACTTCTTCGGGGGTGAAGGCAGCTTCGGCGTTCACGGTCACACCAGGGTGGGCTCGGGAGAATGTGGTGAGGATGGTGGTGAGCGGTTCCATGCCGGGCGAGGGCATGGTGACCAGATCGATCCGCCCACCGCGCAGTCCTTGGAGTGCCCGCATGGTGGCTTTCGCCTCGTCCAGATCGCGCAGCACCACCCGGGCAGGCCCGACCAGGGCCGCTCCGGCCTCGCTGAGGACGACGCCGCGGCCGATCCGGTGAAACAGCGGCATCCCGAGTTCACGCTCGAAGGTGGCGATCCCCTGCGATAGCGACGGCTGGGCCACCATCAGATGCTGCGCGGCCCGGCTGAACCCGTTGTGGTCGACCACCGCCAGGAAGAATTTCAGCTGCCTGATGTCCACCGTCGGACCTCCCGCCTAGCGATATAGGCCCAGCCTATCCGCCGCATCGAATCTTGGTCTTAGACGGATCGATGGGTGTGACCGCTAATGGAGTCATCACCCATTGGTGACACAGAACACACGAGATGAGAGGCCATCATGGCAGCACAGACATTCAAGATCGCCGCGATCCCCGCCGACGGTGTCGGCAAAGAGGTGGTGGCAGCCGGGCGCCGGGTGCTGGACACCCTGGCCGCGCAGTCCGAAGGCAAGTTCGCGTTCGCCTGGGAAGAGTTCCCCTGGGGCTCCGAGTATTACGAGCAGACCGGCAAGATGATGGCCGACGACGGCCTGGACACCCTGAAGGGCTTCGACGCCATCTACTTCGGCGCGGTGGGCTGGCACAACGTGCCCGACCACATCAGCCTGTGGGGTCTGCGGCTGAACATCACCCAGAACTTCGACCAGTGGGCCAACATCCGGCCGGTGAAGTTCCTGCCCGGCGTGGTCTCCCCGCTGCGCAAGGCCGATGACACCGAACTCGACTGGGTCGTCATCCGGGAGAACAGCGAAGGCGAATACGCCGGCCTGGGCGGACGCAACCTGAGCGCGCGCGGGCCGGGCAACGAGGTCGCCCTGCAGACCGCGCTGTTCACCGACAAGGGCTGCGAGCGCATCATGCGCTTCGCGTTCGACCTGGCCCGCACCCGGACGGTGAAGAAGGTTTCCAGCGTCACCAAGTCCAACGCCCAGCAGTACGGCATGGTGCTGTGGGACGAGGTGTTCAAGCGGGTCGCTCTGGACTACCCGGACGTGGAATCCGAAAGCGTTCTCGTCGACGCGATGAGCGCGAAGTTCGTTCTGCATCCCGAGGAGCTGTCCGTGGTGGTGGCCTCCAACCTCAACGCCGACATCCTCTCCGATCTGGGCTCGGCGCTGGCCGGCAGCCTGGGTCTGGCCGCGAGCGCCAACCTCAACCCGGAACGCCGCTTCCCCAGCATGTTCGAGCCCGTCCACGGATCGGCCCCCGACATCGCCGGTGAAGGGATCAGCAACCCGGTCGGCGCGATCGCCAGCGCCGCGTTGATGCTGGATCACTTCGGTCTGCACGCCGAGGCCCGCCGGGTCGAAGCGGCGATCGAAACCGCCACCGCGCAGTGGTGTTCTCACCCGCGACATCGGCGGAACGTCGAACACCGATGAGGTGACCGACGCGATCATCGCCGCGCTCACCAAGGCCCTGACACCGGCCTGATCTGATCCACCCGTAATTCCCCGCGCCACCTCTCGTGCGGCGCAGTTCAAACCTGGCCGGGTGACCCGGCAGCCCGCTACACACCAATTCACATACGCACAGAGGTGACGTCATGCAAACACACAGCACAACCGAGGCCTACCGGCCCAATCACGAGAAGAAACGCTGGTACAAACAGCTCTACTTCTGGGTTCTACTAGCGATCATCATCGGCGTCCTCCTCGGATGGCTCAGCCCGTCCGCGGGGGTCGCGATGGAGCCGATCGGCACCACCTTCGTCACCGCGATGAAGATGCTGATCGGGCCGATCGTCTTCCTGACCATCGTCGGCGGCATCGCCAGTGTCGCCGATCTGAAGAAGGTCGGTCTGACCGGGATCAAGGCACTGACCTACTTCCAGGTCGGCACCATCATCGCGATGTGCTTTGGGCTGGTGGCGATCAACATCTTCCGCGTCGGTGACGGCGTCAACGCCGACCCTTCCACGATCGAGACCAGCGAATCGGCAGAGAAGCTGATCACCACCGGCGAGACCAAGCAGTGGTGGGAGTTCATCACCCACCTGGTGCCCGACAGCGTGGTCGGCCCGTTCGTCGAGGGCGACATCCTGCAGATCATTTTCATGGCAGTGCTGTTCGGTGTCGCGCTCAACGCGGTCGGTCACATCGGCGGCCCGGTGCTGGACCTGATCAACCGGGGCACCAAGATCGTGTTCAAGATCCTCAACTACATCATGAAGCTGGCGCCGCTGGGCGCGTTCGGGGCGATGGCGTACGCGATCGGCAAGTACGGCGTTTCCACGCTGACCAGCCTGGGGTCACTGATCGGGCTGTTCTACGTCACCTCGGCGCTGTTCGTGTTCGTGGTCTTGGGTTCGGTAATGGCCTACCTGCGGCTCAACATCTGGCACATGCTGAAGTACCTGCGCGAAGAGCTGCTGCTGATCCTGGGCACCTCGACCGCCGAACCGGCACTGCCCGGGTTGATCCGCAAGCTCGAATACGCCGGCGTCAGCAAGCCGACCGTTGGGCTGGTCGTGCCGACCGGGTACAGCTTCAACCTCGACGGTGCCGCTATCTACCTGTCGCTGGCGGCGCTCTACATCGCTCAGGCCACCAACACCCCCCTCAGCGTCGGCCAGCAGCTCGGCATGCTCGCGGTGATGCTGCTGACCTCCAAGGGTGCAGCCGGGGTCGCCGGTGGCGGATTCATCGCCCTGACCGCCACCTTGAGCACGCTCGGGACCATCCCGGTGGTGGGCATCATGTTGATCTTCGGCATCGACAAGTTCATGTCCGAGTGCCGGGCGCTGGTCAACTTCATCGGCAACGCGGTGGCCACCCTGTTCGTCGCGAAATGGAACGGCGAACTCGACGTCGCCCGGGCCCGAGCCGTGTTCGCCGGCAAGGACGTGGAACCACTGTTCGACCCCAGCGAGGACCTCGAAATCAACCCGTATGACCCGAACGCCCACGAGCTCGTCGGAGTCAACAGCGGCGCGCCGCTGCAACCCGTCTCCGACAACCCCGGCACACCAGGCGAATTGGCGACCAGCGGATCCAACGGAGACAGATCAGCACTGCGCACCGCCGACGGTGTCGCCGTGAGCCGCTGCTAACGACTCACCGTCTGACCACCCCCCCGCCGCACCAAGGAGATAGAAACCCATGAGAGTCCTCATCGCACCCGACAAGTTCAAAGGCAGCCTCACCGCCGCCGAGGTCGCCGACCACTTGGCGAAAGGCCTCACCGCGGCCGGTGCGCACAGCAGGACCCTCCCACTGGCCGACGGCGGCGACGGCAGCGTCGCCGCCGCCCTGGCCAGCGGCTTCGCACCACTGAAGGTGAGCGTGCACGGGGCGACCGGACGTAGCCACACGCGGTCGTCGCCGCCTTCGACGGCGACACCTCCATCGTGGAAGTCGCCAACACCTGCGGACTGTCCACCCTGCCCGGCGGGGTCCGCGCCCCCATGTCCGCATCGAGTTACGGCTTCGGCGAAGCCATCCGAGCAGCGCTGACAGTGGCCCGCACACGGCTGGTCCTCGCGCTCGGCGGCAGCGCCAGCACCGACGGCGGAATCGGCATGTTGGCTGCGCTCGGTTACCGCTTCCTCGACCGCGCCGGCCAACTGCTGGCGCCCACCGCTAAGAACCTGGACCGCATCCACTGTGTCGACAGCCGCCGCAGAGTCAATCTTGATGGGATCGACCTCATCGTCGCCGGCGACGTCACCAGCCCGCTGCTCGGACTCACCGGCGCGGCAGCCGTGTTCGGGCCCCAAAAGGGCGCCACCGCAGCACAAGTCGCCCAACTCGACGCCGGACTGGACAACCTCGTCGCCGCCTTCACCCGCTCCGGACACACCGACGCCGACACCTTCGCCCGCGCCAACGGATCGGGTGCCGCCGGCGGCATCGGTTTCGCCGCCATGCTGCTGGGCGCCACCACCGCCTCCGGAGCGGACTACTTCCTGGACCTGCTCAACTTCGATGACCACGTCGGCGACGCCGACTTGGTCATCACCGGAGAAGGACGTATTGACCACCAAACGCTGCAAGGAAAGCTGCCCGCCGCCGTTGCGCGGCGCGCCGCACCAACCCCGGTGGTCGCCGTCGTCGGCCGCAACGACCTCGGTATCGACACCGTCAGCACCGGATTCGCCGACATCTTCGCCGTCGCCGACCTCACCGACAGCGACACCGCCAGCGACCCGCAACGCACCGCAGAACTACTGCACCACATCGGAACCCACATCGGAACCCGCTACACCCCAGCCTGAATCAGCTCCAATACGCAGTCGAGCGGCTACAAACACTCCACGCGCAGGCAGTGCTCACCACCCAGCGGCTCGGCGATCAGCCTTCCCCAAACACGACCGTCGAAGGCTCGCTGATCGATTCCCGTTAGGCGATCCGGACGTCCTGGCGGATCAGCTCGGCCTGCACCGCGGCGATGTCCACGTCTTCCAGAGACCGGTCCCCGCGGACGGACACCGCGGCCGCCACGCCCGCGCCCTGGCCGGTGACGGCGCAGCAGGACATGTTCCGGGTCGCCGCGTGGGCGATGCGGTCCCCTCCGGTGGCACGCCCGGCCACGATCAGGTGGCGGACCGCCTGCGGCAGCAGCGACCGGTACGGGATCTGCAGGTAGCGCCCTGTCGTCGGCAGCACCAGCACGCCGTATCCGTCGATGAACTCCGGGTAGATGCCGATGCTGTCACCGAACCGGCCCTGCTCGCGCACATCGGTCTCGGTTAGGTTGTAGACCGCGTCGATCTTGCGGGTGTCGCGGATGCCGATGGTCATCCCGAAGTTGCGCAGGCGGGCGGTCTTACAGCCCGGTGTGTAGCGGCGCAGCGCGTCGATCGCCAGCATGGCCTGCCGACGACCCTCGATCTCGAAGCGGGTGAGACTGTCGGGGTCGGTGCCGTCGCAGCCGGCGAGGTGGACGAGGTTCATGTAGGTCAGCTCGCCGGTATCGTGCATCGCTCCCCAGGTGCCGCCGATCGTGTTCAGGTGGACCGGGAGCACGCCGTCCTCGATGGCTCTCGCGAACGGCTTGCCGAGGTACGGCGAGTAGAGGTCGGCGTCCTTCTCGTCCGTGTCGGCCGCGAACTCACCCGCCGCCCAGTCGCGGTACGTCTGCGGGTCCTCGGCCACCCCCCGCAGGAACGCCGCCTTGTCTACACCGGCGAGGTGGAACATCACCGAGGCCGCCATCATCTCCTCGGGCGGTGTCTTGTGGACCGGCGCGCCCGCCCGCGTCGCCACGTCGGCGTCCCCGGTCGCGTCGACGACCCGGCGCGCGAGGATCGCCTCGCGGCCGGCCTTGGACTCGGTGACGATGCCGATGATCGTGTCACCGTCCATCAGCGGTGCGACGAACTGGCGGTGCAGCATCGCGTGGATGCCCGCCTCCTCGACCAGTCGGTCGGCGACCAGCTTGAAGCCCTCGGAGTCGAGCTCGTAGGACAGCGACTGGCTCTCGGGCACCGCTGCGCCCATCTCCTTGGCGCGTTGCTCGAACTCCCAGCCGATGCCGCCGGCGTCCACCGTCTGCTCGCGGCGGTACCAGGCGAAGCCCTCGACGCCGACCGTTGTAATGCTTCCCCCGAAGCACCCGAACCGCTCGACCAGGGCCACCCGCACGCCGGCCCGCGACGCCGCCAGGGCGGCGGCGAGGCCACCCGGACCCGACCCGACGACCAGCACGTCGGTCTCGTGGATGACGTCGATCTCGCGGCTCGGTTCGCTCACGGTTCGGGGGTGCGCCGGCATGCTGCGGATCCTAGCCTTCGAGCATGTCCATCAGGCCGACGGCCGGAGGCCCTCGGACACCGCCGTCGGGTCGGTCGGCACACCCTCGTGGGCGGTCAGTGCGCCTCCCTGAGACAGTTCGGGCCCCCGGCGGCGAGAGCGTGATCACGCCCCGCCTGACCATCCGCGGTCGCGTGACAACAGGTCGGTAGTGGTTTCGCGGCGCACGAGTTCGCGGGTTCGTCCCCGGCGGACCGCCACGACCGGCGGACGGCCGACCATGTTGTAGTTGGACGCCATGCTGTGCTGGTACGCGCCCGTGCACGCCACCGCGAGCAGGTCGCCGGGGTGGATGTCGGCGGGCAGCTCGACGTCGCGCGCGATCTCGTCACCGGATTCGCAGTGCCGTCCGGCCACCGTCACGAGCTTCGTCGGGCCGAGCGCGTGCCGATTGGCCAGCGCCACCGTGTATTTCGCGCCGTACAGCGCGACGCGCGGGTTGTCGGACATGCCGCCGTCCACCGCGACGAACGTGCGACCGCCGGGCTGCGACTTCACCGATACGACCCGATACAACGTCACCCCGGCGCGGGCGCTGATGGCGCGTCCGGGTTCGACCACGACACGCGGCCGGGGGAACCGTTCGGCCGCGCACGCCCAGTCCAGCGCGTCGTCGATGACGTCGGACAGCTCGGCCAGATCGAGCTCTGGATCGCCGCTGAGGTAGGGAACGCCGTGCCCGCCGCCGATGTTGAGTTCGTGCAGGATCACGCCGTGCCTGGCCCGGATGTCGGCCATCGCGGCGATCATGCGGTGGACGGCTTCGCCGTACAGCATCGGATCGGTGACCTGGGAACCGATGTGGCAGTGCAACCCGACGAGATTCAGAAGTGGTTGGTGCAGAATGCGTCTCGCAACTTCGACGGCGCGGTCGTCGGCGAGTGCGAAGCCGAACTTCTGATCGTTGACCCCGGTTATCACCGCGGCATGGCCACCGATGTCGATGTCGGGGGTGACCCGGATCAGCACCTTCTGCGTTCGGCGCACCGCGCAGGCGAGGTAGGCGATCTCCATCAGCGAATCGACGACGATGCGACCGACACCGACCTCGGCCGCGTCGCGCAGCTCGTCGACCGTCTTCGCGTTGCCGTGCATGACGATCCGGGCCGGGTCGACGCCGGCCGCCAGCGCGACAGCCAGCTCGCCACCCGAGCTGACGTCGACGCCGGCGCCCTCCTCGGCCACCCAGCGCGCGACGTCGGTCGTCAGGAGCGACTTGGCGGCGTACACGATTTCGACGTTGCGCAGCGTGGTGCGGTAGTGCTTGAGCCGGTGCCGAAAGTCGGTCTCGTCGAGAACGTAGGCGGGGGTTCGGAATTCGTCGGCGATATCCGTCAGCGGCACGTCACCGACACATAGGCGACCCAGCTCGTCGACGGTCGTCGTCATCGGCCAGATCGCCGGGTCTATTCGAGGCCTGGCGGCGCGGCTCAGGGACGGCAGGTAGTCCAGCAGTGTCATAACGCCACGTTGCGCGCACCCGCCGCGAAGAGCACGAGTCTTGACGGGCTCTTGACGACGCGGCGGGCAATCCTTACGACTTGCCGCTCAGACGTCCTTCACCGGCTCGATGCCCAGATCCCGGTAGGTGACGAGCGCGACGAAGGGCACGTTGCGCTGTGCGAAGCGCTTAGCGGCCACGTCGCCGCGGTCGACCATCGGGATGACGCCGGTGACAACCGCGCCCACTGCAGTCACGCGGTCGAACGCGATCTCGGTGGACCCGCCCGTGCTGATCACATCGTCGACCAACAGCACCCGGGTACCGGGTTCCAGCCGGGTGCCTTCGACCCACTGCTCGCGTCCGCGCTGCTTCTGTTCCTTGCGGACCGAGAACCAGGCCTTGTCGGTGACCATCGCGACGCCGTGCGCCAACGGGTCGGCGCCCATGGTGAGGCCCCCGACCGCATCGAACTCGATCCCATGGCGCGCAGCCAGGTCGGCGACCGCACGGCTGACAATCGCGAGGCGTTCCCCGGTGTCGACGGCGAACTTGCCGTCGATGTAGTCGTGGCTGAGCTGGCCGCTGGCCAACTTGAACGGCTCGTCGCGACGCTCGAGCCCGCGCGTGCGGATCAGGTCGAAGGCCGCTTGCCAGGTGTCCGGACGCTCGGTCGCAGCAGACATACCGGGATGGTATTTCAGCCCTGCCGGGCCAGGCGCACCAGCTGCACCGTGGCCGAACGCAACTCGTCGATCGAGTCGATCGGTGCGGCGTAGCCGACCCGGGTGTACGCGATGCCACGCTCCGTGACGACCCGCAGATCCAGGCCGTACCGGTCAGCGCCGGTGCAGGTGGTCGCGGTGGTGTCGGGGTAGCCGCCGAGCGTCCTCGCCATTGCGACGAGCCAGTCGGCGTGGTCGGCATTCAGATGAGCGACCGCCCCCGCCGCCTTCGGATGCACCGGGTCGGGTTCGGCCGCTGCGTACGCCTCACCCGTCGCCGAGTCCATGCGGCCGTACCCGCCGACCCAGCGCACCCGCTGCACCCGCAGCACCCACAGTGAGAAGTCGCTGTAGTCGATGTAGTACTTCGCCGCGGCGACGGCGGCCAGGTGGGCATCGCGCGCGGCGGCTCGTTCGTCGCCGGCAGGGTGTTCGACGATGCCGGCCAGCGTGACACGACCACTGGCGAGTGGGTCCGGATCGGTACTGGGCAAGACGATCGCGATACTCGCCCGCGGGTCGGCGGCGAGATTGCGGCCGTGCTCGGCCAGGTTGGAGACGCACAGCACCGGTGCGCCGCCGAGCAGACCGTAGGTGACGAACGAGGCCCACGGGTCACCGTCGGCGGTCAGCGTCGCGAGTGTGCCGGTATTCGCTGCCGCGGCGATTGTGCGTGCTTCTTCTGCGGCTGATGGGCGAACGGAACTCGCCACCGCGGTCAACGGGGGAGGGGCCGACGGGGCATCGCCCGTGTCGCCGTGATCGCGGGACGCCACGTCGGCACCATACCGAATCACAGAGGTTGCCGGGCTGCCGAGAAAACTGACGCAGTCGTCGATTGCTTCAAGATTCCAGCTAAAATTTGTTGTGCGACAATTCGACTCCAATATGCGAGAATTGCTCGTAATTTTCTCTGGGGGAGCAACCTTTCAAACGGGGAGTGTGGCGGCTGTGTCAGCGTCGGCATTGCGACTTATCGCGTGTGCCGGCGCGCTCGCAACCGGGCTGCTGCTAGGAGGCGCGGGCGCCGGGATAGCGATAGCCGACCGACGATTCGACCAGTGCCGGCGATGAGGGCGGTGCGTCGGCGACAGCCGCCGACGTCGAGGCCACTCCCGACGGCGGTTCGGCCGGCGCGAGGCCAAGCCGGACAACGACCGCCCGACCAGCACGTTCGGTAACGGCCGCGAGGACACCGAGCGCAAACCCGCCGCCGAAGAAGAGAAGAAGCCCGAGCCGGCCGTCGGCAGCCTGGCCGAAGTTCAAGCACTCGCTGTCCATTCCCGTCCTGCGGTTGCCGACGCCCGAGGAGCTCACCGCGCTGACCGGCCCGTCCGCGTTCTTCGGCACCCTCGAGGTGCCGGTGCCATCGATCGACGGCTTCCTGAGCGCCCTTTCCCAACCGGAGCCACAGCCGACGCCGGGCCCGGCGTTCAGGACGCAGCAGGAGCCGGAGGCGCCCGTGATCGACGTCACGGGCGGCGGCGGTGGTGGGTCGATGGCCGCCGACAACAATGGCGCGCCGCCGGTGTTCGAGCTCCCGTTGGTGGTGGCACCGGCGATCCCGATCCCGGGCGTCGTCGCGCCCACGGTGCCGCTGGGCGCGTCCGCCCCCGCAGGTCCGCCGATGGCCGCCGGCGCCCCGACCGCCGTTGCCGGCGCGAGGGCGCCGTTGATCCGCGGATCGTTGTCACCGACGGCGGAAACAGCGAAGACGACCATGACACCGATGAGCGGGCAGGCCACCCGGGTGGGTTATCCGCGGTTCCTTCGCAACCCGACGGTCGGTCAGCTCGCCGCCGTTGCGCTGCCGGGCGTGGCCGGACTGATGTTCCTCACCTTCAGCGGAGGCGTCATCGGATACCGGCAGGCCAACAGCATCCGATTCATCCGCACCGCGGGCGCGGAGCGGTTCCTCCGTAGGCAGGCTAGTCGTCAGCCGCCGAGGCGGCGATGAGATCCTTGATCGCTGGTCTCGTCCTCGGTGGCGGGCTCCTCCACCTCGACGCCTCGATCAGGTCCTTGCGCAGACCGACACCGTTCGCCGCTTCCTTGGTGGACAGCTTCGCGCGTTCGCGCGCGACATACAGTCGCTGCCCGAGCGTGGCATTGGGCCCGTCGCCGCGGTTCCATCAGCTCGTCGTAGCGCTGCGCACTCCGCTCAGCGCGACGATGACCGACGGCGTGACCCTGCTGCGGCCCGCCGCTTCCGACAGCGACCCCTGCAGTTTGCGGAGCCCGGCAAGGATGACACCGGCCCGGTCACCGAACTCGGGGTCATGCGGGTCGGGGAGCGCGTCGATCGCGGCTGCATACATGTGCATCGCCGCATCGGACAGACCAACGATTACTGGAGCTTCACCATCATTTGGCGCCGAATCAGCCACAGCCACTCGATTCTTCTTCGTAGAAACATTGCCAGTGACGGCTGGAGCGTCCACCGGCGACGCTGATCTTGGACGCCGAACGGTAACGCCGCTCGACCACGGATTCAACCGCCAGTTTGCGGCCGAAATGCCTCGATTCAATTTCCGCCGACATGGGTAGGTTTGAAGGCTGTATGGACCAGAACCAGCGATACAGGGGAACTCGCCGAACACGACCCGGCGGAGGGCAGCCACGTCGAAGACGGCGTGGTTGAGCATCCCACCGCTGAAGACTTCGGGCATGCACGAGCGCTGCCGGAGGACCGCACCTGGTTCAAGCACGCGGTCTTCTACGAGGTGCTGGTCCGCGCGTTCTACGACTCCAACTCTGACGGCTCTGGCGACTTACGCGGCCTGACCGAGCAGCTCGACTACCTGAAGTGGCTTGGCGTCGACTGCCTTTGGCTGCCGCCGTTCTACGACTCGCCGCTGCGTGACGGTGGCTACGACATCCGCGACTTCTACCAGGTGCTGCCCGAGTTCGGCACCGTCGACGATTTCGTCACCCTGCTCGACGCCGCGCACCGGCGGGGCATCCGCGTCATCACCGACCTCGTCATGAACCACACGTCCGACTCACACGCGTGGTTTCAGGAATCGCGCCGCGACCCCGACGGGCCCTACGGCGACTACTACGTGTGGAGCGACACCAGCGAGAACTACGCCGATGCGCGGATCATCTTCGTCGACACCGAGGAGTCGAACTGGACGTTCGACCCGGTGCGCCGGCAGTTCTACTGGCACCGCTTCTTCAGCCATCAGCCCGACCTCAACTACGACAACCCGGCCGTGCAGGAGGCGATGCTCGACGTCCTGCGGTTCTGGCTCGACCTCGGCATCGACGGGTTCCGGCTGGACGCCGTGCCGTACCTGTTCGAGCGGGAGGGCACCAACTGCGAGAACCTGCCCGAGACGCACGCCTTCCTCAAGCACTGCCGCAAGGTGATCGACGACGAGTTCCCCGGCCGGGTGCTGCTGGCCGAGGCCAACCAGTGGCCGGCCGACGTCGTCGAGTACTTCGGCGACCCCAAGACCGGCGGCGACGAGTGCCACATGGCGTTCCATTTCCCGCTGATGCCGCGCATCTTCATGGCGGTGCGGCGCGAGTCGCGGTTCCCGATCTCGGAGATCCTCGCGCACACACCGGACATCCCGGATATGGCGCAGTGGGGGATCTTCCTGCGCAACCACGACGAGTTGACGCTCGAGATGGTCACCGACGAAGAGCGTGACTACATGTACGCCGAATATGCCAAGGACCCGCGGATGAAGGCCAACGTCGGCATCCGCCGGCGGCTGGCGCCGCTGCTGGAGAACGACCGCAACCAGTTCGAGTTGTTCACCGCGCTGCTGTTGTCGCTGCCCGGTTCGCCGGTGCTCTACTACGGCGACGAGATCGGCATGGGCGACATCATCTGGCTCGGCGACCGCGACGGGGTGCGCACCCCGATGCAGTGGACGCCGGACCGCAACGCCGGTTTCTCCACCGCCAACCCGGGCCGGCTGTACCTGCCGCCGAACCAGGATGCGATCTACGGCTACCAGGCGGTCAACGTCGAGGCCCAGCGCGACATCTCCAACTCGCTGCTGAACTGGACCCGCACCATGCTCGCCGTGCGGCGGAGGCACGACGCTTTCGCCATCGGCTCGTTCCGCGAGCTGGGCGGGTCGAACCCGTCGGTGCTGACTTATGTGCGCGAGATCGACCACGGCGGGCATAACGACACGGTTCTGTGCGTCAACAACCTGTCGCGGTTCCCGCAGCCCATCGAGCTGAACCTGCAGCACTACAGCGGATACATACCCGTGGAGATGACCGGGTACGTTGAGTTCCCCCCCATCGGCCAGCTGCCCTACCTGCTGACCCTGCCCGGCCACGGGTTCTACTGGTTCCAGCTGCGGGCGCCCAGCGCAGAGTCTGGAGGAGCAGTCATGAACCTGCCGTTCGACGAATGGTTACCACAGCAGCGGTGGTACGCCGGACGCAGTCGGGAGTTGTCCTCCGCGGAACCCGGCGTTGTGGTTTCGCTGCGCGACGACCTCGATCTCGTCCTGCTCGACGTGTCCTACACCGACGGCTCGTCGGAGCGCTACCAGGTGATCGTGCGCTGGGACAGCAGGGCCGATCGCCGAATTCCGCACGGTCGCCACCATCGGGACCGACGGGGACCGCACCGCCTACGACGCGCTCTACAACCCGGCGGACGCGGATTTCCTGTTGTCGCTGATCGATTCGTCGGCGACGGTCGGCCGCCGTCGCGGTCCGCTTCACCAAGGAGCCGGAGCGTCACGCTGCCGCTGGATGCCGCGCCGCGCGTGATCGGGCGCCGAGCAGAGCAACACCAGTGTGGTCTTCGAGGAGGAGGCCGTCTTCAAGTTCTTCCGCCGCGTCACGCCGGGCATCAACCCGGACATCGAACTCAACCGGGTGCTGGCCCGGGCGGGCAACCCGCATGTTGCCCGGCTGCTGGGTTCCGTCGAAGACGACGTGCGACGGCGACCGTGCGCGCTCGGCATGGTCACCGAGTTCGCGGCGAACTCCGCTGAGGGCTGGGACATGGCCACCGCCAGCACCCGCGACCTGTTCGCCGAGGGCGACCTGTACGCCGACGAGGTGGGCGGTGACTTCGCCGCTGAGTCCTACCGGTTGGGCGAGGCGGTCGCCTCGGTGCACGCGACGCTCGCGCAGACCCTCGGCACCTCCACCGTCCTGTTCCCCGACCGACACCGTGCTGGAGCGGCTGTCCTCGGCGGCGACCGCGGTCCCCGAACTGCAGCAGTACGTCCCGCTGATCGAGGAGCGCTACCGAAAGCTCGCCGAGGAGACGATCACTGTGCAGCGGGTGCACGGCGACCTGCACCTCGGGCAGGTGCTGCGCACTCCGGAGACCTGGCTGCTGATCGACTTCGAAGGCGAGCCGGGCCAGCCGCTAGACGAACGAAGGCGGCCCGATTCGCCGCTGCGGGACGTCGCCGGCGTGCTGCGGTCCTTTGAGTACGCGGCGTATCAACGGCTGATGGACCAGGCCGAGGACGACGATCGCTACCGCCAACTCGCCGCCCGGGCGCGCGAATGGGTGGACCGCAACAGCGCTTCGTTCTGCGAAGGCTATGCCGCGGTCTCTGGCGGCGACCCACGCGACTCCGGGCACGTGCTTGCCGCCTACGAGCTGGACAAGGCGGTGTACGAGGCCGCCTACGAGGCCCGGCACCGGCCGAGCTGGCTGGCCATCCCGCTCAAGTCGATCGAGCGGATCGTGGGCTGACGCATACGTAAACAGATTGCCAAAACGATCCGCGCCGGTCGCACGCCGTAGACCATTCGATCACGGGAACGGGATGAGCCCTTCGCCGCCATTATGTTCGGGCGGGCGACGGCGCTCATCCGTCGTCTGGATCGAGCGCGGCACGTGCGATCATCACCGAGAACGGGTCGGCGTGCGCGTAACGGTGGCCGCCGTCGCGGCACCACCCGGTATGACAACTCATCAGATCGAATCGACCCGACAGACGCAATCGACGTCGTCGCGGGCCTGGTCGCGCGGTACGGCCTGGCCATCGTGATCGCTGTGGTACGGCGGCCTGAAGTTCATGAACTACGAGGCAGAGGGCATCCCGCCGCTGGTGTCCGAAAGCCCGTTCATGAGCTGGCTCTACGAGATCTTCTCCGTCTACACGTTCTCGGCTTTGCTCGGCGTGTTCGAAGTCGCGGCCGCCGTGCTGATTGCCGTCAAGCCGTGGTGGCCGAAGGTTTCGGTCTTCGGCAGCTTGCTGTCGATCGCGTTGTTCGTCGCGACAATCAGTTTCATGTTCACCACACCCGGGGTATTCGAGGCATCACAGGGCGGATTCCCGGCGCTGTCACTTGACAGGCGGCTTCCTCATGAAAGACATCGCGCTGCTGGGTATCTCGGTGTGGACGCTGACCGACCCTGCGGGCCGCGCGACTCGCCGGGCAGAACGCGGCGAATAGCCGGTGGGAGCCGAGAATGACACCATGGCCAAGTACCCGCTCAACGAAGCGGCGGTGGCCAAGGCCCGCGAACTCATCGATGCCCGCCAGTACGTGCTCGACAGTGATTGGGGCGAGGTGCAACCGCGCGCCGACGCGCAGAACGCCTACCTCGAGTCGCACTCATGGGAGGACTACGCGCGAGTGGCACCTCGGGCTCACTGAGGGCGCCAGGACGGAACCAAGGCGCGATATGCGTTCGTGTACGGCGATTTTCGGCGGCTCCACCGGACTGGGCTGATCGCCTGTGTGTACCGCGCGTCCGAATGGCGGCACAAGGACATCGAGCTGGCCGCCCATCGAGCTGCTGCAGTATCTCGACCGCAAGACGGGAGCCTGGAAGCCGCTACCGGGACTATCGACGGAGCATGAAGTCCAGGACATTGCTCGCGCAGCTCTACGGGTGCGTCCTTGGTGGAACTCGCCGCGGCAAGAAACCCGAGCCCGCCGCGAACAAGATGGCCGACCGCAAGTCGGCCTCGTCCGTCGAACCCGCAGTCGACGAAGGCCTGTCGGACCGTGCGCAGCACGCGGCCGTCGCTTCGCTGGACGCTCGCCAGCACCGCTTCATCGGTCAGCGCCCAGACGCGCATCGTGCGTTCGAGCGCCCAGTGGTTCGGGGCGCACCAGTGTCTGCATCATCATTGCCAGACGTTTACGGGGATCGGCGTCGCGCATGCTCTCGAACCGGCGCCTGCGTTCGTCGTGGAGGCTGCCCCATGCGCAGGCCAGAGCGGCGCGATACGCCTGCATATCGGTGAAGTGCCAGTAGAAGCTGCCCTTGGTGACTTCCAGCCGGTCGCATAGCCGCTCGATGGAGCGCGTCGGGTCCGCCGTCAGCTAGGAGCGCAAACCCGGCCTGGATCCAGTCGTCGGCCGTCAATCGGCGGCCGAAGCCGCCCGGCCGCGTCATGCTGGACAGCATACGCAGCGCGACGACTGCGATGACACTGGCGAAAATTATGTCTGGCAAAGAAATGGCGATTGCCGACGGGCCGGGTGGTCTGCACTAAGCTGGCAACCGCGGCCGCCAGGTAGGGCGCCGCCGCTCTTCGGCTCCTACTCCGGCCCGCCCGGCCGGCGGCACAGAAGAGAAACTCTCGGTGCCATGCGCGGCGGCCACGGTTGCTACAGCGGCTCACCATGCCATACGGCCTGGTACGGTCCGTGGAACTCAAGCGGTAAGCATGCTGGCGCCAACGCTTCTGAGACTCAGCCGCGCCGCCGTTGTCGGCCAGCCAGGCCGTCGGCGTCCGATTTGCCGGCCGCGTTGTATCCGCCAGCTGAAACGTTTAGCGACGCAACGTGTGTCGGGCAACATGGCTGCATGGCCGGTGACGAGTTCGACGACAACCCGCTGGAGCCCGCCGAGGCGCTCGACTCCGACGAGGTGCGCAATGACGACGGTGACCAGGTGGTCGTTCCACCGGATGAGTGGATCGAGGTCGAGGACCACGAATCGCTCGACGAGCGGTTGTCGGAGGAGACCCCGGACGTGTCCCCCGATAACATCGACCCTGACGACGCCGAGGATGCCGACGACGAGCCGATCGTGCTGACTTCCGACGACGAACTAGACCGCCTCGATCCGGAGCAGCACGGGCGCGCACGTGGCCAGATTGACGGGACGCCGGAGGACGGCGATTCGTTCTTCGACATCGTCGAGTGAGCTATCCGGCCGCCGCCTGAGCACCATCACCGCGCGGGAATCGACCGTGACCTTCGCGCCGGCGGATCGGGGCGGGTTCCGCGTCTGCGCCCGTATCGGCACCGGTGTCAGATCACCGGGACCCATGACTTGCCGAAATCGCCGGCGGCAGCGCGAACTCGATCGGTTCGTGGTGAGCGTTGAAACACAGCACGAACGAGTCGTCGGTGACGCGTTGACCGCGCACGTCGAGATCGGGGATCCCTGGCCGTTGAGGTACACCGCCATCGATTTGGCGAAGACGGACTCCCAATCCTCCTCGCTCATCTCCGAACCGTCGGGAGCGAACCAGGCGATGTCGGGTTGCCCTGATCCGCCGGCGCCGGACCGGACGGCCACTGAAGAAGCGTCGTCGCCGGAACACCGGATGGGCGGCGCGCAGCGCTGAAACCGACCGAGTGAACTCCATCAGCTCGGTGTCGGCCTTCTCCCAGTTGATCCAGGACAGCTCGTTGTCCTGGCAGTACGACGTTGTTGTTGCCCTTTGGGTGCGGCCCTGTTCGTCGCCGTGCGAGATCATCGGCACGCCCTGTGACAGGAGCAGTGTGGCGAGGAAATTGCGCTGTTGGCGGCTCGCGCAGAGCATCCACCTCGGGTCGTCGGTCGGGCCCTCGACGCCGCAGTTCCACGACCGGTTGTGGCTCTCGCCGTCGCGGTTGTCCTCCTTGTTGGCCTCGTTGTGCTTCTCGCTGTAGGACACCAGATCCCGAAGCGTGAAGCCGTCGTGGGCGGTGACGAAGTTGATCGAGGCCACCGGCCGGCGGGCGGTGTTCTCGTAGAGATCGGCGACCCGGTGAGCCGGTAGGCGAACTCGTCGAGGGTGGCCGCCTCGCCCCGCCAGTAGTCGCGCACGGTGTCGCGGTACTTGCCGTTCCACTCGGTCCACTGCGGCGGGAAGTTGCCCACCTGGTACCCGCCGGGCCCGACGTCCCACGGCTCGGCGATCAGCTTGACCTGGCTGACCGTCGGATCCTGTTGCACCAGTTCGAAGAACCCGACAGCCTGTCCACGTCGTAGAACTCCCGGGCCAGTGTCGATGCCAGGTCGAACCGGAACCCGTCCACATGCATCTCGGTCACCCAGTACCGCAGCGAGTCCATGATCAGCTGCAGGCTGTGCGGATGGCCACGTTGAGGCTGTTGCCGGTGCCCGTGTAGTCCATGTAGTAGCGCTTGTCGTCGCGACCACGCGGTAGTACGCCGCGTTGTCGATCCCGCGCATTGACAGCGTCGGCCCGAGGTGGTTGCCCTCCGCGTGTGGTTGTAGACGACGTCGAGGATCACCTCGATGTCGGCCTCGTGTAGCGCACGGACCATGGCCTTGAATTCCTGGACTTGGCCCCCCGGCGTGGAACTGCTGCTGTACTTGGGTCGGGCGCGAAGAACCCGATGGTGTTATAGCCCCAGTAGTTGGACAGCCCCTTTTCGATCAGCGTTGAGTCGTTGACGAAATGGTGTACCGGCATCAGCTCGATTGCATTGACGCCCAACGACTTTCAAGTGCCCGATGACGACCGGGTGTGCAACGGCGGCGTAGGTGCCGCG
>CAWKOI010000031.1:0-124633 GCA_963851115.1 uncultured Actinomycetota bacterium | reverse complement strand
CTCGGTGCGGTTCGTCCGTCGTTTGATTTCGGAACGGCGGATCGCATTCCACAAATTTGGTGCGCACGTGCGCCTGTCGATCGAGGACCTGGACAGTTATGCGCAGGCTGGCCGAGTGGCGCCAATCACTGCAACCACCGTGCGCCACGACCTGAGAGCGTCGTAGTGGCAAACAAGCCAGGCCGCCGGGGATTCGGAAGCGTTCGGCAACTGCCGTCAAAGCGTTGGCAGGTGAGATACCGAGGGCCCGACGGACTAGTCCACTCGGCCCCGCGGACGTTTGACACGAAACGTAGTGCGGAGCAGTGGCTTTCGATCACTGAGACGCAGGTACTGCGCGGCGAGTGGACAGACCCCGGACGGGCTCGCGTCACGGTGCATGACTATGTCACCGCGTGGATTACCCAGCGTCCTGGACTCCGACCGCGAACGATAGAGCTGTACAAGTGGCTCCTCCGTAAACACATCAATCCGGAACTCGGCGGAGTCGAGCTAGGAAAGCTGTCCACATCGCTGATCCGGCATTGGCGAGCCGCTCGCCTTGCGTCCGGTGTCTCGGCAACTGTCACCGCGAAGTCCTACCGCCTGTTAAGGGCCGCAATGAACACAGCGGTGAACGAGGACAAGATCCTGCCGCGCAATCCGTGCATCGTGCGTGGTGCCGATCGCGAAAGCCCCGACGAGCGGCCCGTGGTCAGCATCGCCCAGGTTTTCCAGATCGCGGGAGAGGTCCCTGATCGCTATCGGCTGCTGGTGCTCCTCGCAGCGTTCGGCTCGATGCGCTGGGGCGAGGTCGCCGCCCTTCGGCGCTCGGACATCGCCCTCGATGGGTCGAGCATCAGGATCGCAAGGGCGATCGTCGAGCTGCCAGGCCGGGGAATCGTATTCGGCCCGCCCAAATCGCGGGCCGGCGTCAGAGAGGTCGCCATCCCCGAAGCCATCCGTGACGACCTTTTCGAAACACATCGCCTACTACGTCGGCCAGCATCCGGAGTCCCTGCTCTTCACAGGCGAACTATCCGGCGGTCCCGTCCGACGGTCGAACTTTTCGCAGCGGGTCAAGTGGTCATCGATGGTCGAAAGGCTCGGTATGAAGGGCGTGCATTTCCACGATCTGCGACACGCGGGAAACATCTGGGCCTCGAAGTCCGGGACGTCGACCAGGGATCTCATGGCTCGGATGGGCCACGATGACATGCGCGCGGCGCTGATCTACCAGCGCGCTACTAGCGACGCCGACCGACGGATCGCCGAGGAGCTGTCGGCGATGGTTGAGGCACATCACAAGGGCATGCCCCCGCCTTAATGGCACGCTAATGGCACAAACGGGGCCGTTTGAGTCGGGTAAAAGTTCGCGAGGACGCCTTGTTGGTACTTCTGACTTGCCGGGATAACCTGGAGCCGATGACGGGAATCGAACCCGCGTATTCAGCTTGGGAAGCTGATGTTCTGCCATTGAACTACATCGGCACTGTTGATCCCGAAGGCTAACACTCCAACCGGATACGCTCGTCGGATGCTGCTCTCCGATCGCGACATCCGGGCCGAAATCGCCACCGGGCGGCTGGGCATCGAGCCTTTAGACGACAGCCTCGTGCAGCCGTCCAGCGTCGACGTCCGACTCGACAATCTGTTCCGTGTTTTCAACAACACCCGCTACACCCACATCGATCCGTCCGTTCAGCAGGACGAGCTGACCAGTTTGGTGAAGGCCGTCGACGGCGAACCGTTCGTGTTGCATCCCGGCGAGTTCGTGCTCGGCTCGACCCTGGAGTTGTGCACGCTGCCCGACGACCTCGCCGGCCGCCTCGAAGGCAAGTCGTCGCTGGGCCGGCTCGGGCTGTTGACCCACTCGACCGCTGGCTTCATCGATCCCGGATTCTCCGGCCACATCACCCTCGAGCTGTCCAACGTCGCGAACCTGCCGATCACGCTCTGGCCAGGCATGAAGATCGGCCAGCTCTGCCTGCTCCGGCTGACCAGCCCCGCCGAACACCCCTACGGCAGCGCGCAGGCCGGATCCAAGTACCAGGGCCAGCGCGGCCCTACTCCGTCGCGCTCGTATCAGAACTTCATCAAGTCGAGCTGACCCGCGCCCTATGCTCTTCTCCGATCCTGGAGGGAGCCCGAATTGGACGCGATCGATCCTGCCGCCACCGCCTGGCTGCTGGCCGCCACGGCACTGGTCCTACTGATGACCCCGGGCCTGGCCATCTTCTACGGCGGCATGGTCCGCACCACCGGTGTGCTCAACATGATCATGATGTGCTTCATCGCGATCCCGATGTGCACCATCGCGTGGCTGTTGGTGGGCTATTCCGTCGCGTTCTCCGAGGACGCCGGTGGCGGCCTGATCGGCAACCTCGGGCACTTCGGGATGCTCGGCATCGATCCGACCACCGTGCGTGGCTCGGTGCCCGAACTTCTGTTCGCCACCTTCCAACTGAGCTTCGCGATAATTACCGCGGCACTGGTCAGCGGTGCCATCGCAGACCGCGCGAGGTTCGCGGCCTGGATGGTGTTCGTGCCGCTGTGGACCGTCGCGGTGTACGCGGTGGTGGCGCATTGGGTGTGGGGGCCGGGCGGCTGGCTGTTCGAACTGGGGGTGCTGGACTACGCGGGCGGTCTGGTCGTCGAAATCGTTTCCGGGGCTTCGGCATTGGCGCTGGCGCTGGTACTAGGCCCCCGCATCGGTTTCAAGAGAGACGCCATGCGTCCGCACAACCTGCCCTTCGTCCTTCTCGGTGTCGGCCTGCTGTGGTTCGGCTGGTTCGGGTTCAACGCCGGCTCCGCGTTGGCCGCCAACGGCACTGCCGCGGCGGTCTTCCTGAACACGCTGGTCGCCGGTTGCCTCGGCATGCTGGGCTGGATCACCGTTGAGCGGATCCGGGACGGCAAGCCGACCACGTTCGGCGCCGCGTCGGGCGTGGTGGCTGGGCTGGTCGCGATCACACCGTCCTGCGGCACCGTGAACACCCTCGGTGCCTTCATCGTGGGCCTGGCGGCGGGGATCGTCTGCTCGTTTGCGGTCGGGTTGAAGTTCCGGTGGGGTTACGACGACTCGCTGGACGTGGTCGGCGTGCACTTCGTCGGCGGCCTCGTGGGCGTGCTGCTGATCGGATTGATCGCCACCGAAGTGATGACCGCCGGTGCGTCCGGCCTCTTCTATGGCGGCGGGCTCACACAACTGGGCAAGCAGTCGCTGGCGGCGGTGGTGGTCGCGATATACGCGTTCACCGTGTCCTTCGTGCTGGCCAAGTTGATCGACCGCGTCATGGGCTTTCGGGTCAGCGCCGAGGACGAAACGACGGGAGTCGACTTCACCCAGCACGCCGAGACCGCGTACGCCGAGGGCGTGCACGGCCATCTGCCGTCGCGCCGCCCCGATTCGTTCGGGAACCCAGGTGCCCTGGGACTACGACCCGAGTCCGCCGAAGAAGCTGATGCCCAAGAGCCAGGCGGAATTTGAACCGCCCAGCGCGGGTTGTCGTTGACCCTAGTAGGGTCTAAATACCGGCGTCGGCGAGCACCCGTGCCGCAGGCGACGATTGAGCACCATCAGCTAATGCCGTTGGTTGTAACGCACCAGCTGATCGCGCCGATGAAGTATCTAGTTGTCGGCTCGTGCGGGATGAGTGCCTAACGGCGACATACAAGGCGTAGCAAACACTTGGAGGGGTCAGTGGACATCGTGCTAGGTGTGTCGATGACACCTGCGACGGTCCGCATGGTGCTGGTCGAAGGAGAAAAGGCGGACGGTGTGACCGTCGACCACGACGTCTTCGACGTCGCCGCGACTGACGGCACAGCAACTTCGAGCGCGGCCGAGCAGGTGATCGCTGCGGTGCTTGGCACCAAGGAGAGCGCCGACGCCGGCGGCCATCATCTCAAGTCGATCGGCGTGACGTGGACTGACCACACCGAAGCGTCGGCGCTACGTGACGCCCTCGCCGCACGGGGCATCGACGACGTCATGCTCGTCTCCGACGGCCACGCCGCCGCCGCCCTCGCCCAGGCCGTCGGCCGCGCCGTCGGATACGACACCACCGCGCTGTTGTTCATCGACCGCGACACCGCCACGCTCTCGGTAGTGCAGACCGACGACGGCTCCGTCGTAAAGGTGTTGAGCCGCACCCTGCACAGCAGCGACGCGATGGCCGCACTGACCGAGATGGCCGCTGCGGTGGACGCTCAGGACTCGCCGCCGCAGGGCATGTTCGTCGTCGGCTCCGGCGTCGACGTCAGTTCGGTGAAGGCGCATCTGGAGCACCTCGTCAGCCTGCCGGTGAGCGCGCCCGAGGAGCCCGAACTCGCCTTGGCCCGCGGCGCGGCGCTGGCATCGGCCAACGCGCCCGCATTCGAGGCCACCACTGTCGGGCTCGCCTACTCTCAGGACCCCGACGGCACCACCGCCGGCGCCGCCTACCCCGGTTTGGCCGCCGCGGAAACCCAGCTGGCCCCGGTCAGCGGCGCCGATCCGCTGGCTGAGGCTTACTCGGACTTCGCGCCGGAAACCGACGCGCAGCCGGTTGAGGAGGGTCGCAAGCCGTTCCTGCTCGTCGGCAGCGCACTGACCTCCATCTTCGTGGTTGGCGTTGTGGCACTGGTTATTTCGCTGGCGGTGAGCATCCGGCCAACGGTCGACCAGCGACCCAGCCCCGGCCAGAGTGCGATTGTGCCGAGCACCGCGGCCCCTGCGCCGCCGCCGGTGCAGGAGGCGCAGCCGATCGAGGCGCCACCGCCACCCCCGGAGACAATCAAGGCGCCCGTGCCGGTGGTACAGCAAGCCCCGCAGGCGCCGCCGCGGACTGTGTACGTCGAGCAGCCGCAGGCGCCCGCGCCTGCCCCGCCACCCGCAGCGCCTGCCCCGGCTCCTGCAGCCCCGCCGCCCGCGCCTGCCCCGGCGCCGCCGGTGATCCTGCCTGCGCCGGCGCCGGTTCTGCCTCCGCCGGTGGTCTGGTACCCGCGGCCGCAGAACCCGTGGAATCCGCCATGGCAACCGCCGAAGCCGACGTGGACGCCACCCAAGCCGACGTGGACGCCGCCATGGCAGCCGCCGCAGGAACCCGAAGAGCCGCAGGTCCCGCAGCAGCCGCAGCAGCCGCAGCAGCCGCAGTGGCCGCAGTGGCCGGGCGGCGGCGGTTCGGGGTCGGGCGGTTCGGGTTCGGGCGGCTCGGGTGGCTCCGGTGACCACGGATCCGGTGGCTCAGGTGGCTCCGAGTCCGGAGGTCGCGGCGGTTCCGGAGGTTCCGGTGGGTCTGGCCGCGGCGGCTCGGGTGGCAACTGCTTCCTCATCTTCTGCGGCTAATCGACGCGTTTACTCGTTACCTGCCGTTGGTCTGGCGCTAAGTGTCGCGTAGCGGTTAGCTCATCGCGGCTGCATATAGAGGCAGTATGCGATGCACCGTCTTCGGCACTGGCTATCTCGGAGCCACGCACGCCGCCGGCATGGCCGAGCTCGGGCACGACGTGATCGGTGTGGACATCGATCCGGGCAAGGTCGCCAAGCTGGCCTCGGGCGACATCCCGTTCTACGAGCCGGGTCTGCGAAAGATGTTGGGCGACAACCTGGCCGCCGGACGGTTGCACTTCACCACCGACTACGACGCCGCAGCGGAATTCGCCGACGTGCACTTCCTGGGCGTCGGAACCCCGCAGAAGAAGGGCGAATACGGCGCCGATCTGCGCCATGTGCATGCCGTGATCGACACGCTGGTGCCGCGGCTGCGGCGGTCCGCCGTGATCGTCGGCAAGTCCACGGTGCCGGTGGGCACCGCCGCCGAGCTGGCCGGCCGTGCGCGCGAGCTGGCGCCCGAGGGCGTGGACGTCGAGGTGGCCTGGAATCCCGAGTTCTTGCGCGAAGGCTTCGCCGTTCACGACACCCTGCACCCCGACCGCCTTGTGCTTGGCGTGCAACGTGATTCGGTGCGGGCAGAAGCCGCGATCCGGGAGCTCTATGCTCCGATGCTTGACGAGGGCGTGGCGTTCCTGGTGACCGACCTGCAGACCGCCGAGCTGGTCAAGGTGTCGGCGAACGCCTTTCTGGCCACGAAGATCTCCTTCATCAACGCGATCTCAGAAGTGTGCGAGGCCGTCGATGCCGATGTCACGCTGCTGGCCGACGCGCTCGGATACGACCCGAGGATCGGACGTCGATTCCTCAACGCCGGTCTTGGCTTCGGCGGCGGCTGCCTGCCCAAGGACATTCGCGCATTCATGGCCCGGGCCGGCGAGCTGGGCGCCAACCACGCATTGACCTTTCTGCGTGAGGTGGACAGCATCAACATGCGGCGCCGCACCCGGATGGTGGAGCTGGCCACCACGGCTTGCGGCGGCTCGCTGCTGGGAGCCAATATCGCCGTGCTCGGCGCGGCGTTCAAGCCCGAGTCCGACGACGTGCGCGACTCTCCGGCACTGAACGTCGCCGGCATGCTGCAGCTCAATGGCGCAACGGTCAACGTCTACGACCCCAAGGCGATGGAGAACTCGCAGCGCCTGTTTCCCACCCTGAACTACTCGACGTCGGTGGTGGAGGCCTGTGAGCGCGCCGACGCCGTGTTGGTGCTGACCGAGTGGCGCGAGTTTGTCGAGCTGGACCCCGACGACCTCGCCGGTACGGTACGCGCGAAAGTCGTTGTCGATGGCCGCAATTGCCTCGACTCCGACCGCTGGACCGGCGCGGGGTGGAACGTGTACTGCTTGGGACGTGGTCGCGTTACAGCCAGTGCGGCGGGGCTTGCCGCGGCCCCTCGAAGCTGACGCCGACGGCCCCACGCCCCGCTGTCCATCGGACGACCCCGGGTAGTGCCCCGCGTATCTGCACTGCGGGCGTATCAACGGGCAGGACTTGGTCATCGACGGAGGCCCGGTCGCCGCCGTCCCGCGGCTGTTTGACACTTGTAGAACAACGTCGGCGGTCGTAAGCTCGCCGACATGAGGCAGCGGATCCGGTGGCTTGCCATCCACGGGGTATTACGGGCGGTGTCCAAGCATTTCGCCCGGCGCGGTGATCCCCAGGGCCGGCTGATCGCCGACCCGGCGGTGCGGGCCAATCCGGTGGCGTTCACCGAAGAACTCCGCGCGCAGGGCCCGATCGTCAAATGCCGCGTCCTGTACATCACTGTCGACCACAAGATCGTCAACGACCTGCTGCGGTCGGACGACTTCCGGGTCGTCGCGATGGGATCCAACCTGCCCAAACCGCTGCAGTGGGTGGCGAATCGCACCAAGACCGGGTTGCAGCACCCGCTCGAACCGCCGTCGATGCTGTCGGTCGAGCCGCCAGAACACACCCGCTACCGCAAGCTGGTGTCGTCGGTCTTCACCACGAGAGCGGTTGCGGCGCTGCGGGATCGGGTCACCGAAACCGCCAACAAGCTGCTCGACGAGCTTGGCGACGAGCCAGGTGTCGTCGACGTCGTGGAGCAGTACTGTTCAAAGCTGCCCGTCAGCGTGATCGGCGACATTCTCGGCGTACCCGAGGAAGCACGGCCACGCATCCTGGAGTTCGGTGAGCTCGCCGCGCCCAGCCTGGACATCGGACTGACCTGGCCGCAGTATCGACGGGTCTATCGCGGCATCGAGGGCTTCAACATTTGGCTCTCCAACCACCTCCACGAGCTGCGACGCAATCCCGGCGACGACCTGATGAGCCAGATCATTCAGGCCAGCGATGAAGGGCCACACCTCAGCCACGAGGAACTTCTGGCCACTGCCGGGTTGGTGCTGGCGGCCGGCTTCGAAACCACAGTCAACCTGCTGGGCAACGGAATTTGCATGCTGCTCGAGACGCCCGAACACCTCGCCACATTGGCCGATCGCCCGAAACTGTGGCCGAACGCAGTCGAGGAGATTTTGCGGCTGGATTCACCCGTTCAACTGAGCGCCCGAATCGCGAGCAAGGACACCGACATCGCCGGCACTCTGGTGCGGCGTGGCGAAAGGGTCATCCTCTATCTGGCCGGAGCCAACCGCGACCCGAAAGTCTTCGACGACCCGCACCGGTTCGACATCGAACGCGAGAACGCAGGCAAGCACCTGTCGTTCTCCGGCGGCCGCCACTTCTGCCTTGGCGCCGCGCTGGCGCGCGCCGAGGGCGAAGTCGGCCTACGGACGTTTTTCGAGCGTTATCCGGACGCGCGGCTGGCCGGCGATGGCAGCCGGCGCGATACCCGCGTGCTGCGCGGATGGTCCTCCCTCCCGATCTCGCTTGGAAAGGCGCGCACCGCTGTAAGTTCGTGACGTGGATTTCCGAGCGGTGCTGCTGGACCAGACCCGGGCCTTCGGGGAACTGATCCGCAGTGCAGACCCGTCAACCCCGGTGCCGACATGTCCCGACTGGACACTCAAACAGCTGTTCCGCCACGTCGGGCGCGGAAACCGCTGGGCCGCACAGATCATCGCCGACCGCCGTGTACACGAACTCGACCCCCGCGAGGTACGTGGCGGCAGGCCGCCGGACGATCCCGACGCCGCCATCGACTGGTTGAACAACGGCGCCCAACTGATCATCGACGCCGTCGACCGGGTCGGTGCGGACGCTCGGGTGTGGACCTTCAACGGCCCGCGCCCTGCGGGCTGGTGGATCCGCAGGCGTGTGCACGAAGCCGCGGTGCATCGCGCCGATGCGGCCATGGCGTTGGGCGTGGATTACGACCCGGCGCCCGAGCTGGCCGCCGACGGGATCAGCGAATGGGTCGAGCTCATGACCGTCCAGGCCAAGCGTGAGGCGCCACCGGTGGATAGGGGCAAGAGTCTGCATCTGCACGCCACGGACGGCGCGCTCGGCCCGACCGGCGAATGGACGATCGTCAACGACGAGGACGGCGTGAGCTGGTCTCACGAGCACGGCAAGGGCGATGTCGCGCTGCGTGGGCCCGCGAAGGATCTGTTGCTGGCGATCGTGCGCAGGCGCACCACCGCCGAGGTCGGTGTCGAGGTGTTCGGCGACGCCTCGGTTTGGGACCAGTGGCTAGACCGCACGCCGTTCTGAGTGGCGTACCTTCTCGACCATGACCACTTCGGAGATCGCGACCGTCCTCGCGTGGCATGACGCGTTCAACGAGCAGGACTTCGACACGCTGGTGGCGCTGTCCAGCGACGATATCGAAGTCGGCGACGCAAAAGGCGCCGCGCAGGGGCACGCGGCGCTGCTCGACTGGGCACGTTCGGCCGGCACCAAGGCCGAGCCGGGCCGGATGTACGTCCACGACGGTGTCGTCGTGGTCGAGCAACAGATCACGTCGACGGCCGGCAGCACCACCGCCGCGGCGGCGTTCCGAGTGGTGCGCGACCACGTCACCTCGGTGTTCCGGCACGACGACCTGGCCGCCGCGCTGGCCGCAACCGAGCTGACCGAGAAGGACCTCGCGGGCTGATGCGGGGCATCATTCTGGCGGGCGGATCGGGCACGCGGCTGTACCCGATCACCATGGGCGTCAGCAAGCAGCTGGCGCCCGTCTACGACAAGCCCATGATCTACTACCCGCTGTCGACGCTGATGATGGCCGGCATCCGCGACATCCAGGTGATCACCACCGCCGATGACGCTCCCGCGTTCCACCGATTGCTCGGCGACGGCTCGGATTTCGGCATCAACATCAGCTATGCGGTACAGGACAGACCCGACGGTCTGGCCCAGGCCTTCGTCATCTGCGCCGAGCACATCGGCAACGATTCGGTGGCATTGGTTTTGGGAGACAACATCTTCTATGGCCCGGGTCTCGGCACCAACCTGAGCCGCTTTCAAAACGTCAGCGGCGGAGCAATTTTCGCGTACTGGGTGACCAACCCTTCGGCCTACGGTGTCATCGAGTTCGGCGCCGATGGGACGGCATTGTCGCTGGAGGAGAAGCCCGCCACGCCCAAATCGCACTACGCGGTACCGGGCCTGTACTTCTACGACAACGACGTCATCGAGATCGCGCGGTCGCTGAAGCCCTCGGCGCGCGGGGAGTACGAGATCACCGAGGTCAACCAGACCTACCTCAACCAGGGCCGGCTATCGGTCGATGTGCTGGCCCGCGGCACCGCGTGGCTGGACACCGGCACCTTCGATTCGCTCCTGGACGCCAGCGACTACGTGCGCACCATCGAGCGGCGGCAGGGGCTGAAGATCGGCGCGCCGGAGGAGGTGGCGTGGCGGCTCGGGTTCATCGACGACGATCAGTTGGCCGGCCGCGCGCAGACGCTGCTCAAGTCCGGCTACGGCGCCTACCTGTTGGGGCTGCTGGAACGCTAGCGGCGTCGGCGTTCGGCGTCGCCAGCACCGCCGCGATCGCGGTCGTCAACGGCACCGACAGCGCCAGCGCGATGCCGCCCACCGCAGAGCGGGCGATCTCGATGGCGACGCTCTCGCTGGTGAGCACGTCGCCGAGTGATCGGTTGGCGACGCTGAACAACAGCAGCAGCGGCAGCGCACTGCCCGCGTAGGCCAGCACCAGTGTGTAGACGGTGCTGGCGATGTGGTCGCGACCCACCCGCATGGCGCCAAGGAAGATCGCCCGCCGCGAGCTGCCTTCGAGTTCGGCCAGCTCGAACACCGTCGACGCCTGCGTGACGGTGACATCGTTGAGCACACCGAGTGAGCCGATGATGAACCCGGCCAGCAGCAGGCCGGTGATCGACACGTTGCCCATATACGCAGCCACTTCGTTGTTCTGGTCCTCCGACAGGCCAGTTAGATTGGCCAATTCGATTGCGCCCCAGGACAATATCGCTGCAAGCAGCAGCGCGGCCAGCGTCCCGAGCAGAGCTGCGCTGGTGCGCAGGCTCACGCCGTGTGCGAGGTAAATCACCGCGTACAGGATCGCCGCCGATGCCACCAGCGCGACCGGAATGGCGGCGGCGCCGTCGCGCAGCGCGGGCAGCAGGAACACCACCAGAACGAGGAAAGCGACGACGATGCCGACAAGGGCCCGCAACCCGCGCCACCTGGAGACCGCGACGATGACGATGGCGAACACCGCCGCCAGCGCGATGAGCGGCCAGGTTCGCTCGTAGTCGTAGAACGAGTAGATGGTCAGCCCGGCCTGGTCGACCTGGCGGCTGATCCGAATGTCATCGCCGACGGCGAGATTCGGCTGGCCCGGCCCGCCACTGAACTCCAACAGCGTGTTGGCGCCCTTGTTCTGCCCGGAATCGATGGCCACCAGCGTCTGCACACATTGGGCACCCTCACCCTGCGCGGGCATAGGTGCGGCGGTCAGCACCGCGCCCACCGATGGGCTGCCGCACGTCGCGGCGCTGCTGGACAGCACATGCCCGGCTTCGGTGGTGACGGCACCGCCGGCGGAGTTCTGGAACGGCAGCGGGATGTCGACCTTCTGCTCGCTGGGCCAGAGCCACGCGGCACCGGCCAGGACCGCGACACCGATTATGACCAGCAGCCCGACCACGATCTTGGCCGCCAGCGGGCCCAGCGGCGCCGGGCCGCTCAGGGAGTGTGAGTGTGCGTGCGAGTGCGTCACAGCGCCACACGGTACTCACAAAAGCAGGGCGGTAGCTGGGCGCGAGTTAGTAGCCCCAAATGGCTTCGCCGACCGCCCAGGCGAGCAGACCGGCCATCATCGCCAACCAGCCCTGCCGCGCGCGCCCGTGCGCGGCGCGAGCAGCCCAGCCGGCGCACCCGGCCGCGAACAACACGCCCGTCAGCGATGCGATGTCATCAACTACTCGCGTTACATACGGGCCGCCCCAACCGTGCCAGAGCCACAGGCCGACGAACGTCGTCGCACCGAGATAGGCCACCGTGACCCGACGCAGCGTGCGAGGGGACAAGCCCGCGAGCAGACCGCACTGGTCTCCGTAGGTCCATCGCCGCTCTGCCGATCTGGCGATAATGAGGGGATGGAGCAGATGGACCGTCGGCGCGGGCGGCAGCCGGCCCAGTCTCCTGCAGAAATTCTCGAGCGGATGCCCGCTTTGGTCGTACTCGGGCGAATCCCCGTTCCGACGCTTGCGATCACCAGCGACGGCACCATCCTCGTCGCAAACCCGGCGGCTGCCGAGATGCTGGGCTACCCCGCGGAGACGCTGCTGTCGATGAAGTTTCACGAGATATTCCGCACGCCTATTGCCGGATCGGCTATCTCTGCGCTGAAGGCCCACGCGGGTCAGCTCGTGGAGTTGGCGCATGCGGATGGCTCGACGGTGCGGGCAAAGATGAGTGGGTCGGCGCTATTACGCGGTGACGACCCGGCTGCGCTGGCGACCTTTCAGGACCTCACCGAAGAGCTGTGGGCCGAAGAGGTGTGACTCACGGTCGCTCCGGACGGGATGCGTTGCTCTTTGCGACCGCTGTGCACCGCTTGACGAACTGCACGAAGTAGCCAAGTCGGTCGGAGATCTGCAGACCGGGCACGGAGTAGCCGTAGGCCTGCCGGTAGCTCGCCAGGAAGTTGCCCAGTCGTTCGATGGCGTTGGCCAGGTCACGCGACCAGGGCAGCGTCACGATGCGCAGGTGATCCGGTGTGGGCCAATTGAAGCCGGTGCCCTGGGTGACCAGAATCTTCTCCTGCAGCAGCAGATCGAGCACGAGCTGCTCGTCATCGTCGATGTCGTACACCTCGGGATCGAGCCGCGGGAAGGTGTAGAGCGCGCCTTGCGGCTTCACACACGTCACCCCGGGGATCTCGTTGAGCTTCGACCACGCCAGGTCGCGCTGTTCGAGCAGCCGCCCACCCGGCAGCACCAGATCCTCGATGCTCTGATGCCCGCCCAGCGCTACCTGAATCGCATGCTGCGCGGGCACGTTTGGACACAGCCGCATGTTGGCGAGCAGACTGATGCCCTCGATGAAGCTGCTGGCGTGTTCCTTCGGCCCGGTGATCGCCAGCCAACCCGAGCGGTATCCGGCGACCCGGTAGGCCTTCGACAGCCCGTTGAACGTCAGCGTCAGCACATCGGGTGCCACCGACGCCACCGCGATGTGCTTGGCGTCGTCGTAGAGGATCTTGTCGTAGATCTCGTCGGCCAGCAGCAACAGTTGATGCTTGCGCGCGAGTTCCGCCATCTGCTCGAGGATTTCACGTGTGTACACCGCGCCGGTGGGGTTGTTCGGGTTGATCACGACGATCGCCTTGGTGCGGTCGGTGATCTTCGACTCGAGGTCGGCGATGTCGGGATTCCAGCCCTCGGTCTCATCGCAGAGGTAATGCACCGGCGTGCCGCCGGCCAGCGACGTCGACGCCGTCCACAACGGGTAGTCCGGCGCCGGGATCAATACCTGATCGCCGTTGTCCAGCAGCGCCTGTAGCGTCATCGTGATCAGCTCGGACACGCCGTTGCCCAGAAACACGTCGTCGACGTCGAATCGCGGGAATCCATCGACGAGTTCGTATCGGGTGACCACCGCACGCCGTGCCGACAGGATGCCCTTGGAATCCGAATAGCCCTGCGCGTACGGCAGCGCCTGAATGATGTCGCGCATGATCACATCGGGCGCCTCGAATCCGAACGGCGCCGGGTTGCCGATGTTCAGCTTGAGGATTCGGTGACCCTCGGCCTCCAGCCGTGAGGCGTGCTCGTGCACCGGTCCGCGGATCTCATACAGGACGTCCTGCAGCTTCGACGACTGCGTGAACGTGCGCTGCCGCGGGTGATGCCCGGTGGTATGCCACGGCACCTGGTGGGTAGTCACGTCCTCCATCGTCTCATTGCCGTCCAGCGATTTTGCTTAGACGTCCGTTAACGCTTGCCCGGCGGGCGCGCACCCTTGGCGATGCCCAGCCCCTTGACCGGTGGTGCTGCAGCTTCGCCGTTGCCCTCACTTGCCTGGGGCTGGGGCTCGGATGCGGGTTCGGGCTCGGCTGCCGGCGCAGGCGTTGCCGGAGCGGGTTGCGCCGGTGCCGCAGTCTTTTTCGCGCCGGGTCGCCGGGCACCCGGAGCGATGCCGAGCCCCTTCACCGGTGACTCGGTCGCGGTCGATGCCGGCTCGCTCGCCGTGGATGCCGGCTCCGTCGCCGTCGACGCGGGTTCGGCGGAAGCCGTTGGCGCCGTTGCCTTCTTGGCTCCAGGGCGTCTTGCGCCTGCGGCGATGCCAAGTCCCTTAACGGGTTCCGCCTTGGCAGGTTCGGCCGGCGCTTCGGCGGCCGGGGCGGCCTTCTTGGCACCGGGACGCTTGGCTCCGGCGGCGATACCCAGCCCCTTGGCAGGCGGTGCTGCGGCCGCGGGCTTTTCGGCCGGCTCCGCCGGGGCGGCTTTCTTGGCGCCGGGACGCTTGGCGCCTCCGGCGATGCCCAGCCCGGTCACCGCCTTGGTCTCGGTTGCAGGTGCCGCGGCGGCCTTCGGCTCGGCCTTGGCCGGCGCCTCCGCCGGTGCAGTCTCCGCCTTCGGCGCGGTCTCGGCCTTGGCGGCGGTGGCCTCGGCCGCGGCGCCCTTCTCCGGCAGCGTGACAGAACTCTTGTCCAGCGAGCCCAGCAGCAGCTGCGCGACGTCGAGCACCTCGGCCTTCGGTATGTCCTTGGCTGCGGCGACGTCGTCGACGCCATCGGTCATCATCACACGGCAGAACGGACAGCCGGTGGCGATCTTCGACGCGCCGGTGTCCAGCGCCTCCTCGACGCGTTCGTGGTTGACGCGCTTGCCGATGTGCTCTTCCATCCACATCCGCGCACCGCCGGCGCCGCAGCACAGGCCGCGATCGGCGTGCCGGGGCATCTCGGTCAGCGTCGCGCCGGACGCACCGATCAGCTCGCGCGGCGCGTCGTAGACCTTGTTGTGCCGGCCCAGGTAGCAGGGGTCGTGGTAGGTGATGTCCGGGCTGCTGCCATTGCCGTCGCCGCCCACCGGCTTGACGGGCACCAGCTTCTTGTCCCGGATCAGCCGGTTCAGCAGCTGGGTGTGGTGCAGCACCGTGTAATTGCCGCCCACTTGCGGGTATTCGCGGCCCAGCGTGTTGAAGCAGTGCGGGCAGGTGACGACGATCTTGCGGTCCACCCGCTCGACGCCCTCGAACATCTCGTTGAGCGTCTCGACGTTCTGCGCGGCCAGCTGCTGGAACAGGAACTCGTTGCCGGACCGCCGCGCCGAGTCACCGTTGCAGGTCTCGCCCTCGCCGAGCACCAGGTACTTCACGCCTGCAATGGCGAGCAATTCGGCGACGGCCTTGGTGGTCTTCTTGGCCCGATCCTCGTAGGCACCGGCGCAGCCGACCCAGAACAGGTACTCGTAGCCCTCGAAGGACTCGACGTCCTGGCCGTATACCGGCACATCGAAGTCGACCTCGTCGATCCAGTTGGTGCGGTCCTTGGCATTCTGCCCCCACGGATTGCCTTTGGCCTCAAGGTTCTTGAACAACACGCCGAGCTCGCCGGGGAACTCCGACTCCATCATCACCTGATAGCGGCGCATGTCGACGATGTGGTCGATGTGCTCGATATCGACGGGGCACTGCTCAACGCAGGCGCCGCAGGTGGTGCAGGACCACAGCACGTCGGGGTCGATGACGCCGCCCTGCTCCAGCGTGCCGACCAGCGGGCGGGTGGCCTGCAGGGGTGAATCGGCGGGCACGCGCTCGAAACCGGATTCGGGGACATGGTGCTCGTCGTCGTGGCGGGTCTCGATGAAGCCACCCTCGGCGGACTCGAGCTCTTTGCCCACTGTCTCGTCGCCGGGAATCTTCTTGTCATCGAGGAAGTACGGGGCCTTGGCGAACATGTGGTCGCGCAGGTTCATGATCACGAGCTTGGGAGACAACGGCTTGCCGGTGTTCCACGCCGGGCACTGCGACTGGCAGCGGCCACACTCGGTGCAGGTGGTGAAGTCGAGGTAGCCCTTCCACGTGAAGTCCTCGATCTTGCCGCGGCCAAGCACGGCGTCCTCGGCCGGATCCTCGAAGTCGATCGGCTGGCCCTTGGACTCCATGGGCAACAGCGGGCCAAGGCCGTTGGGCAGCCGCTTGAACGTGACGTTGATCGGCGCCAGGCCGATGTGCAGGTGCTTGGAGTGCAGCACGATCAGAAGGAACACCAGCATCACGCCGATGTGCAGCAGCAGCGCGATCGTCTCGATCCACTCGTTGGCGGTTTGGCCGAGCGGGTTCAGGACGATGCCCATCAGCTGCGAGAAGAACGCGCCGTTGCCGTACGGCAGGGTGCCGGTGTTCACCGCCGCGCCGCGCACCAGGGCGTACGTCCAGATGACGTTGAAGATCATGAACAGGATCAGCCAGGCACCGCCGGTGTGCGATCCGTAAAAGCGGGAATCGCGGCCGTGCTTCTTCGGCTCCCGCACCACGCGGATGACGGCGAACGTCGCGATGCCGAGCAGCACCGCGACAGCGAAGAAATCCTGCACGAAGCCGAGCGCGTCCCACTTGCCGACGAAGGGGATGTGGAAGTCGTGGACGAACAGCAGGCCGTACGCCTCGAGGTAGACCGACGCCAGGATGAAGAAGCCCCACATGGTGAAGAAGTGCGCGATGCCGGGGATGGACCACTTCAGCAGTCGGGTTTGCCCGAACACCTCTTTGAACTGGGTGGTGATGCGAGTGACGAGGTGGTCTTTGCGGCCGCTCTCCTCACTGATCGGCTGACCCGAGCGGATCAACGAGGTCAGCCAGAGCACGCGCTTGGCGGCGAATACCAGCACGACAGCTGTCATCAATAGCCCGACAATGAGCCTGATCAGCATCTGGGTATCCACCCTGTGCCTCCCCGTTCCTAAGTTACTCAAGGGTAACTTACTGAATGTTACTGATCAGTAACTTTCGCTCGATGCCTGCTCATAGTTGCATCTCGCGGGGAAACGCCGCTACGAAGGCTGTCCTAACTACGCTCCGGCGCCTCCGTCGCCCGGACCGGGGTCGATCGGAGGCGTGGTGGTACCAGCGTCTCCGTTGCCCGGGCCCGGGTCGATCGGGGGCACTGTCGGCGGTGTCGTTGGCGGCGTGGTCGGGGGCGTTGTCGGCGGTGTCGTTGGCGGCGTGGTCGGCGGAGTTGTCGTTGGCGTCGTTGGCGTCGTTGTGGTCGGCGTCGTTGTCGGTGTCGGTGTCGGTGTCGTTGTCGTTGCCGGCTCGGTCGGAGGCTGAGTCTGTGGCTGTGTCACCGGCTGCTGGGGCCGCGGCTGTTGTGGAGCGGGGTTCGACCGCTGCACCACCACCGTGGTGACCTGGGAGGCCTGCGGCGCCCGGGGAGGGGAAACGGGCGCCGACGCCGCAGGCGCCGGGGAGGACGTGACGGTGGTGGCCGCCTCAACGGGGGCGGTGGTGTCACGGCCGAGCATCGTGAAGCCGAACACCGCGGTGGTGATCAGCGCGGCGGCGGCCGACAGCCCGAACAGGATGATCGGGGCGCGGCGCGGAGGTTGCCCGTCTTGGGCCTCCTCGTGCCGGAAGTTCACCTCCGGGCGGGAGTCGGCGGGCCGCTCGACGTACTGCGTGTCCGCGTACTCCGCATCGACATCTTCGGACCACGCCAGTGCGCGGAAGCTGGTGGACGGCTCGCCCGCACCGATGGCAGCAGCCGCAACCGCGGTGCCCGGGGCCGGCGTCATCGTGGTCGCTGTCTCGACGACACGACTGCGGGATGCGATCAGCGCCGCACCCTCTGCCGCGGTGAGCTGCGGGTGACGTGTGGTGACGACGGGTGCGCGCAGGTGCTCGGACAGCAGCTGGGTGACCAACGGGATGCGCGCACCGCCGCCAACGGTGGCGACCGCCGAAACGGCTGCCAGCGGAACGCGGAAGCGCTCCAACGTATCGTCAAGTGCGGCAAGGAAATTCGCCAGCGGTGCCTGGATGAGGTCCTCGAGTTCGCTGCGAGTGACGCGGACTTCGGCCCGGTGTTCGGGCAGGTTAGCGACCACCGCCGTCGCGGTCTCTGCGGACAGTCGCTCCTTGGCACGCCTGCACTCGTCGCGTAGCCGGACGAGCGATCCGACCATCGCAGTGCCCGACGGATCGGTCTGCGACGCGTCGAACAGTCCCGCCACGACGTATGTCAGCAGCGCCTGGTCGATGAGGTCACCGGAGAAGTCGGGATAGCGGACCGTTTCGCCGATCGGCGCGAAGTCCGTCGCCGCATCGGCAAGCGTGATGCTGGTACCGCTGCCGCCGAAGTCGCACAGCACGATCACGCCGTGGGTCGGCAGGCCGGGGTTGGCCCGCAGCGCCGTCAGCGCCGCGGTGGCGTCGGAGACCACCGGCAGCCCGTCGCGCAGGCTCCTGCGCAGGGTGCCGACCACCGACGGGCTCCAGTGCGCGGGGACGCTGACCGCCACGTCCGAGACCGGCATGCCTTCGGTCACGGACTGTGCCATCGCGCCGAGCGCCTCGGCGAGCAGCCGCTCCGACTGATGCTTCGAGCCGTCGGGAGCGATCAGCGGCACCGGGTCGCCGACGCGGTCGACGAACCCGCTCAGTCGCTGTCCCTGCACGGTCAGTTCCGACGGGCGGATGAGCGCGGTTTGGCCGTCGCGCATTCCGGCGAGATTTGTCGCCCCGACCGAAAGGCCCAGCGAGTGGCCGCGGGTGGCTTGTGGATTCAACATGCGACTGACCGTATGGCGAACGGCGGCGCGGCAAATCCGGTGCGCAACCCGTTGCCGGGGGTCCCCGACGTAGGGAATTGGGGTTAGGGGACGGCGCCCCTGTACGGGGATTAGGCCTGCGGCGTCAGCAGGGCGCGCAGCATCGACAGCATCTCCGATCGCGATTCGGCGCCGAGCCGCCGCCGAATCCGGGCGACGTGGTGCTCGACGGTCTTCGCGGAGATGAACAGCTGACTGCCGATGTCGCGGTAGGGCATGCCCAGCAGCAGCAGTTCGGCGACCTCGCGTTCGCGATCAGACAGCCGCGAGGACGCGACGCGCGGAGCCCGTGCGCGGCGCTCCCGATGTCAGCTCCACCGCGGCCGCTGCCTCGATGCCCGGCCCCTCGTCGTGAGCGATGGTCTGCTTGAGGTCCCGCGCCAGCTGCAGCATCGCCCCGGAGACACGTCCGTCAGGGGTCTGCAAGGCCGCCTGACTCGCCAGCCGCGTGGCGTCCCACGTCAGGCCGAATTGCGACAACGCCCGCGCCGCCCCGGTCACCTCGTCGATGTCGACGTGATTGGCCAGCACCCGCAACCACGTTCGGCCCGCAGTGGCCAGCGCCTTGGCGAATGCGCTGTGAGCCGCCGCCGCGGTCAACGCCTGGCCGTGCGGCGCCACGTCCTCGGGTGAATTCGCCAGGATTCCGGCGTGCACGCCCGCCCAGTGCAACGGCACCGACCAGAGCACGGGATTGCCCAGCGATTCCAGCAGCGCGAACGCTTCCGCAAGGGTGTGCTGCAGCCGGTCCACCTGCCGCATCCGTGCGGCGGCGACCCACAGCTCGCCCAGCGGCAACAGTGAGAACAGATCCATGGAGTACTCGGCGAGCACTTCCATCGCGGCATACCAATACTTCTGCACCGCACCGCTGTCGCCGCTGCGACGGGCGATCGCGGTCTGCAGCGCCGCCGCCCACAGCGCGTCGCGGCGGTGCAGCGACGCCTCGGCAGCGGCGACGGCGCTGACGTCGGAGGCTGCCGCGGGTAGCTGTCCGTCCTGCATCCGCACCCAACCCAGCAGCAGCCGGTGCCGAGGAGCGACGAAGGCCTCGTCGGCGGTGTCTGTTTGACTGCCGGCACGGACGGCCCGGCCGATGACGCTGCGGGCCCGCACCGGATCGCCGCCATGCAGGGCGGCCAGCGTCACCAGTGCGGCCGGCGTATCGGGGGCGACGCCCGGCGACTGCTGTTCGGCGGTGATCGACTGGCCAAGCCGTGCCACGGCGATTGGAAACGGCTGATCGAGGGACAGCAGCACGCCCTCGGCGAGGCTGCGGGCGGCGCGGGCCGTCGAGGTCGGCGGTCCGGCACTTTCTGCGCTCAGCGCTGCCCGCGCCGAGGGCAGGTCGCCGGCGGCGACCGACACGATCGCACCGGCGGCGCTGACGAACGCGTCGGGATACGGTCCGAGCCACCGGAACAGGTCAGCCGCCTGCGCCGCACTGCCGTCGTGGAGGGCGATGCTGGCGGCGATTCGGACCGCGGCCGCACGCTCGGCCGCGTCCTCGGAGCCGAGCAGTTCGTCGGCCAGCCGGCTCGCGGTGGTGCAGTCACCGGTCAGAGCGAGCGCATCGGCGAGACGCGCGCTCAGCGCGGTCGCCCCGGCATCCGCGGCGGCGCGATACAGCCGCGCGGCCCTGCCGGGTTGGCCCTGGCTGCGGGCCGCCAGCTCGGCCAGCGCGTTGGCGAGCCGCTCGTCCTGTAGGCCGTGTTCGGCCATCCGTAGCGCGAGATCCGTTGAAAGAGTAGACAATTCGATCTGCGAGACGAGCAACGAGATCTCGGTGTCATGATGTCGCGCGGTTCCGATGATCTGCGCGATGCAACGGTGAACGGACTGCAGGAACGCGTGGTTGTGGGACGGCTCGATCAGTCCGCTGGCGCGGGCGCGGTCGACCAGTGCTTGTGCCTCGTCGGTGCTCACCCGCAGCGCGGCGGCGACGTCGTCCGGCCCGAGGTCCGGGCTCAGCGACGAGACAAGAAGAGTGTCGAGCACCGGTTCATCCAACCGGCGCAGCCGCTCGATCAATGCGAACTTCGCGGCCGACACGATCGCCGCTGCGGGCGCTTCGCCGTCGGGTGAACCAGCCGCGGCGATCGCAGGCGCCAGCAGGAACGGCAGGCCCCCCGTCGCCACCATCAGGGACCGGACGATGTCGGGTGTCGGTGGGGCGCCCAGTATTTCGGCGGCGGTTTCGTTCACCTCGGCCGGCGCCAGCGCGCCAAGCGATACCACGGGGTTCTCACGCTCGATGGCCGTGGCCAGCGCGCGCAGCGACGGTTGGTGGGCGAGTGGTTCGGCGGCCACCACGATCGTCGACGCGGGATCGGCGACCCGTTCGATCAGCTGTCCGAGCTCGTCGTCGTCGAGCAATTGCGCGTCGTCGATCACCACGGCGGCGCCCGGATCGTCGCCGTCGCGCGGAGGTCGGGTCACCACGGGAACCCCTGCCGCCCGCAGTGTCGAGCGGACGACCGCGAGCACCGAACTCTTACCTGTCCCGATGCCTCCCGACACCAGGATCTTGACCGGAACGGTCGGCGCGGCGATCAGCGTCGCGACGGCGTCACGCGCGGGCGGCGGGATGTCCGTCCGTGGTTCCGGCGCCGGTTGTTGCCATGGGTCACGGCTCAGTGGTGGTCGGTTCCAACGGTTCCAAGCCGCAGCCGTCGTCGTGGTCGGCGGTCCTCGGTGGTCGTCGGGGGCTGCGTCGTGGTCGTCGGCGTGCGGCGTGGTGGTGGTTGTCGGCGGCGTGCGTGGTGGTCGTCGTGGTCGTGGTGGTTGTCGTCGTTGTTGTCGTCGTGGTGGTCGTGTTGTGGTGGTCGGCGAGGTGGTCGTCGTGGTTGAGGGCGGCGGAGGAGGTGGCACGACGGTCGTGCTCGGGCGGCCGTCGGGACCGGTCACCGTGATCGTCTGCGGCTGCTTGCGATGTCGGCGGCTGTCCGGGCGACGGCCCGGTTTCGACGGTCGTCGCCGTCTCGGTCACCGGGCTCGTGTCCACTGCTAGTGCTGGTCAGGGTGAACGCCAGACCGCCGATCGCCAGCAGCGCGGCCGCGGCCGCCGCGCCGAACAGGATGGGCGGACGCTTGTACCAGGGCAGCGGCCCCGGCTCGGGCTCATAGCCCTCCTCCTCGTGGGCGAACGCCACCTGCGGCCGGGCGTCGGTAGGACCCGGATCGAAGCTGTAGTCCTCCCCCGAGTACGGGACCGGCTCAGCGCCCGGCGAATCGTCCTGCGACCACGCCAGCGCCCGGAATGTCGCCGAGGCCGCGCCGTCGGACGCCGACTCCGTCGCGGCCAGTCCCGCGGCGCCGGCGGCCCAGCCCGCCGCGGCCATGCTCGTCGGCGCATCCGCGGCGGCCGCCATCCCGGTGGGGGCGTCCGCGGCGAGCCCGGCGTCGGCGACCAGCGCGGCACCGGCCGCCACGTTGAGCTGCGACTGTGGCGTGGTGACGACAGGGGCCCGCAGCCGCTCCGACAATTGCTGGGTGGCCAACGGGATGTTGGCGCCGCCGCCGACGGTTGCCACGGCCGAAATGTTCGCAACCGGAATGTTGTTGCGTTGCAACGTTTCTTCAATGGCGGCGAGCAGGCCCGCCAGCGGGCCGGAGATGAGGTTCTCCAACTCGGTGCGGGTCACCCGGACGTCGGAGTTGAACCCGGGCAGCTCGACGGGCACCACCGTGGCGGTCTCGGCCGACAACCGTTCCTTGGCTTGGCGGCACTCGTCACGCAGCCGGGCCAGCGATCCGACGGCCGCGGTGCTCGCGGGATCGGCGTTGCTGGCTTCGGCGATGCCTGCGACGACATGGTTGAGCAGAGACTGGTCGATCTGGTCGCCGGAGAAGTCGTGATAGCGGATGGTCTCGCCGATGGCGTCGAAATTCGATCCGGCATCGGCCAGGGTGACGCTGGTGCCGCTGCCGCCGAAATCGCACAGCACCACAACGCCATTCGATGGAAGGCCAGGGGCGGTCTGCAGCGCCGACAGCGCTGCGACCGAATCAGGGATGAGCGCCGCGGGCACACCGTTGGGCGCGAGGCTCGGCTTGGCGCGCAGCGCACCCCGCAGTGCGCCGACCGTTGCGGGACCCCAGTGCGCGGGCACGGCGATCGCGATGGGGGCACCGCCGCCGACCGTGTGGGCCATCGCGTCGAGTGCCTCGACCAGCACCCGCTCACCGCTGTGCGAGGAGCCGTCGGCGGCGACGAGTGGCACCGGGTCGCCGACCCGATCGACGAAGCCGCTCAGCACGAGGCCGGGCTGGTTCAGGTTCGGGTTCTTCCGCTCGGCACGCCCACTTCCGGGGCACGGTCGTTGAATAGGGTGAGGATGGATCGGCGCATGACCGGTGGACGGCCGACGCGGGCCGCCACCAAGTTGGTCATCCCGATCGACAACCCGAGCGCGTCGCTCATCTTCACCCCTGACGGATCTCGATGTCGCCTCACCTTAGCGGCACTGACGCCTGGATCAGGGAGATCCCCCTAGTGGCGCGAAACCCCTAACGCCGAGTCCCCTAACGGCGTCGCCGCAGAGGTGGGTTCGGCACCGATCACCGCCTGCGCGCCCGTCGATAGCATCGTGTCAAGCCTTTGGGCTATCGCCGCTTATATCTGTAATGGGAAGGAGGGAATCTCATGGCAAACTCGCTGCTCGACTTTGTGATGTCGTTGGTGCGAGATCCCGAGGCCGCCGCTCGCTATGCCGAGAACCCCGATCAAGCTATTCATGATGCCAACCTCATCGATGTGACCAGCGCCGACGTTAGCAACTTGATCCCGGTCGTTTCGGAATCGCTGTCTACGGCAGTGCCCACCGCGGGTACCGACGGCGTCATCGGCGACGCGGCCGGCAACGTCTGGGCGAGTGGCGCGGCCACCGCCGCATTCGATGCGTTCGATGATCCCACGGTCGTCCAGGCAATCGACGACGCGCCCTCGGTGGTTTCCGATCTCGTCCATCAGCCGGATGCGGCTCTGCAGCCCGGGCTCGACGTGCTCGCTGATGCCGGTGTGCCGGGCGTGACGGGTGCCGACGACGCGTCGCTGCAGTTCGATGCGCCTGTCATCGACGATTTGCCGGTCCAGGAGCTGCCCGCAGAGGGCGACTGGGACGACACCATCGCCGAAGTCGGGGACCTGGATTCCAACGCTTCCGGGTTCGACGTCTTCTGAGAGCCGAAATCAATGCGCGGTCTTAACAGGCCGCGCATTTTTCGTGTGCTTTGACCTGCGGAAATGCGGGAGTACGCTAGCTAGATCGCCAACCCCTAGCTACCCCCTAATCCCCTAATGGGGGATGCCCCGTTACCCCGGGATGCTCCGGCACGGGGAGGGGATTCGACCCCGTTCCGGACGGGTTCTCGGCTCCATAACGTAGTCACCAGTTCGCCGGACAGCCCGGCGACAGACCTCCTCCAAGGACAACCTGAAAGGCACGACAATGAATCTGATCGACTACATCCTGAACCTGTTCCGCAGCCCCGACCCCGATGTCGCCCGCGCGTTCGTCGGGAACCCGGTGCAGGCGGCGTCGACCGCTACGGGGCAGGCCGTCACCGCGGCCCAGCTGCAGACCGCCTACACCGCGGTTGCGCCGGTGAGCGCGGCGTACGGCGGCGGCGACCCGATCGTGGGTATGCAGCGCGCCGTTGCCAACCACAACAACCTGGAGTTCGAGCCGAACCGCGTGCTCTCGCCCGATACCGAGTTCGCGAGCCGGAACAACACCGAGTTCCTCAGCAACAACGACCCCCAGGTGCTGAGCCCGAACGCCGGCGAGAGCGTCCAGCAGGGCGGCGTCAACCTCGACTTCTCCGACATGACGTTCGGTGACCGCAACGAGGCCTCCGAGGGCAGCGTCATCAACACCGGCAACGCCGGCGACATCGACGCCACGAACGTCGAGGGCGACGGCAACGTGGTCGGCGACGACAACGAGAACGTCAACACCGGCGATATCGAGGACTCCAACGTCAACATCGGCGAGGACAACGAGATCGACGACAGTGGCGACCAGACCGCGGGCGGCGACATCATCTCCGGCAACGAGGGACCGGTCATCAACGACGTCGACATGAGCGGCGGCAACGGCGGCGGCGCCGTCGGTGGTGACGGTGGCGGCGGCCTGATCGGCGTCGGCAACGACGGCGGCAACGCGACCGGTGGTGCCGGCGGCGGCGGTGGCGGAATCGTCATCAACGACAACGACACCACCAACGTCGACGGCAACCAGACCACCGTCGGGGACATCGACGGCAACGTGTCCGGCGGCATCTCCGGCGGCACCAACACCGAGGACAACTCGGTCGACAACTCGGTGGACAACTCCGTCGACAACTCCGGCCAGGACAACTCGGTGGACAACTCCACAGACAACTCCGGCCAGGTCAACACCGACGTCGATGTCAGCACCAACGTCGACGCCGGCCTGTTCTGACACACAACCGAATAACACAGCTGGCGGGGACCGCAATGGTCCCCGCCAGTTCGTGCGCCTACCGTTGATCCACGGCAGAAGAGGGACACCATGACGCAACCGGCGAGTGATCCGCGCAAGGTCAAGGTGATCGTTGAGTTGATCGACCACACCAGCAAGATCGCCGATACCAACGGTCGTGGTGACTTGGTGGAGCGGATGCGGGTGGCCAAGGAGCGCATCACCGATCCGCAGATTCGGGTGGTGATTGCTGGTCAGCTCAAGCAGGGCAAGAGTCAGCTGCTCAATTCGCTGCTCAATGTTCCGGTGGCGCGGGTGGGTGATGACGAGAGCACGGTGTTGGCGACCGTGGTGTCGTATGCCGAGCAGGCGTCGGCGCGGTTGGTCGTGGCGCGGCCCGAAGGCGCCGAGCCGGAGTTGGTGGAGATTCCGCCAGGGGATCTGAAGAACGACCTGCGCCGTGCGCCGCAGGCCGGTGGTCGTGAGGTGTTGCGGGTGGAGGTGACCGCACCCAGTCCGCTGCTCAAGGGTGGATTGGCGTTCATCGACACCCCCGGGGTCGGCGGGCACGGCCAGCCGCATTTGTCGGCGACGTTGGGTTTGTTGCCCGACGCCGATGCGATGCTGATGTGCAGTGATACCAGCCAGGAGTTCACCGAGCCGGAGATGACGTTCATCCGGCAGGCGCTTGAAATCTGTCCGGTCGCAGTCATTCTCGCGACGAAGACCGATCTGTATCCGCACTGGCGCCAGATCGTCGATGCCAATGCCGAGCATCTGCGGCGAGCCGGTGTCAGCACGCCGATGATCCCGATTTCGTCGATGCTGCGCAGTCATGCGATTCAGCTCAACGACAAGGAACTCAACGAGGAGTCGAACTTCCCGGCGGTTGTGAAGTTTCTCAGCGAGAAGGTCTTGTCTCGCGAGAATGACCGGGTGCGTGATCACGTGGTCGCTGAGATACGTTCGGCGGCTGAGCATTTGACGCTGTCGGTGGAGTCGGAGTTGTCGGCGTTCAATGATCCGGAGAGGCGGGATCGGTTGACCGCGGAGCTGGAGCGGCGCAAGGAGGAGGCGCAGGAAGCGCTGCAGCACACGGCGTTGTGGCAGCAGGTGCTCAATGACGGGATCTCGGATCTGACCTCGGATGTGGATCATGATCTGCGCAATCGGTTCCGGGTGATCACCCAGCACACCGAGAAGGTGATCGACGGGTGCGATCCGTCGCATCATTGGGCCGAGATCGGCACTGAGTTGGAGAACGCGGTGGCCACCGCGGTGGGGGATAACTTCGTCTGGGCCTATCAGCGGGCCGAGGCGTTGGCCGCCGAGGTGGCCCGCACGTTTGTCGAGGCCGGGTTGGAAGCAGTGAAGATGCCCGAGATCAGCGCCCGCGACATGGGCGCCGGCTTCACGGAATTCAAATCACTGGCCAACCTCGAGGCCAAACCAATCAAGGCGGGAGACCGGGCGGTGTCCGGGCTTCGCGGATCGTTCGGCGGCGTGTTGATGTTCGGCATGCTGACCTCCTTCGCCGGCCTGGGCATGTTGAATCCCCTCTCTCTTGGCGCCGGCGCCTTGTTGGGCCGCAAGGCCTATAAGGAAGAGATGGACAACCGGATGTCGCGGATCCGCAACGACGCGAAGATGAATGTGCGCCGCTTTGTCGATGACGTTCAGTTCGTGGTCAGCAAGGAGTCGCGCGACCGGCTCAAGGGCATCCAGCGTCAGCTGCGAGATCACTATCGCGGCATCGCCAACCAGACCACCCGCTCGCTGAACGAATCGCTACAGGCCACCCTCGCCGCGGCGAAAATGGAAGAGAACGAGCGCAATACCCGCATCCGGGAGCTGGAACGTCAGCTCAACATCCTCAAACAGGTCACCGACCACGCCGTGAAGCTGTCGACACCCGCCGCGACACCCGCAGCTGCGGCCACCCCGTAGCCACTGGCGGCAGCCCCCAATACCCCTCGTTAGGGGTTGGGGTGTGGCCCCGATGTTGAAGGTGGTTCTCCGGCGCGCCCCCTGCCGAGGATCTCGTCGACCCCGATTTCAGCCCGGCGGCTTGGGGCAAGGCGATCGAATGACCTAGCGGTGCCTAAGCTGGACGTCCGGCCATTGCCGAGCGGGAGGACAGCCGAGGTAGCGCGAGATGAGCACGAGCGATCAGGTGCGCGCGATCCTGGGCGGAACCATCCAGGCATACCGGGCAGATCCGGCCTACGGTAACCGCCCCGACGTGCACAACGAGCTGGACCGGATCGGCCGTCGACTCAACCAGCCGATCCGTATCGCGCTGGCGGGCACGCTGAAGGCCGGCAAGTCCACTCTTGTGAATGCGCTTGTGGGCGAGGACATCGCACCCACCGACGCGACCGAGGCCACCCGCATCGTCACCTGGTTCCGGCACGGCTCCACGCCGAAGGTGACCGCCAACCACCGCGGCGGCCGGCGGTCCAACGTGCCGATCGCCCGCAACGGTGGGCTGACGTTCGACTTCGCCAGCCTCGACCCCGAGGACGTCGTCGACCTGGATGTGGAATGGCCCGCCGCCGAGCTGATCGACACCACCATCATCGACACCCCGGGCACGTCGTCGCTGTCGCGCGACGTTTCCGAACGCACGCTGCGCCTGCTGGTGCCCGAAGACGGGGTGCCGCGGGTGGACGCGGTGGTGTTCCTGCTGCGCACCCTCAACGCCGCCGACATCGCGCTGCTCAAGCAGATCGGTGAGCTGGTCGGCGGGTCGGCCGGCGCGCTGGGCGTCATCGGCGTCGCGTCCCGGGCCGACGAGATCGGCGCGGGCCGGATCGACGCCATGCTCTCGGCGAGAGACGTGGCCAAACGGTTCACCTCCGTGATGGACAAGACCGGTATCTGTCAGGCGGTGGTGCCGGTGTCCGGTCTGCTTGCACTGACCGCACGCACGCTGCGGCAGAGTGAGTTCGTCGCGCTGGAGAAGCTCGCCGGGGTCGACGCCGCCGAGCTGACCAAGGCGATGCTGTCGGTGGATCGCTTCGTGCGTGAGGACAGCTCGCTGCCGGTCGATGCCGCCACCCGCGCCGCGCTGCTGGACCGGTTCGGCATGTTCGGCATCAGAATCTCGATCGCCGTGCTGCGCGCCGGCGTCACCGACTCCGTGGCGCTGGCCGATGAGCTTCTGGAACGCAGCGGGCTGATGGCGCTGCGCGACGTCATCGATCAGCAGTTCGCCCAGCGCTCGGATCTGCTGAAGGCCCACACCGCGCTGCTGTCACTGCGGCAGTTCGTGCAGCACAACCCGATCTACGCCACGCGCTACATCATCGCCGACATCGACCCGCTGCTCGCCGACACGCATGCGTTCGAGGAGCTACGGCTGCTCAGCCAATTACGCTCGCGCCCAACGACATTGAACGAGGACGAGATGGCGTCGTTGCGCCGGATCATCGGCGGGTCGGGCACCGATGCCGCCAGCAGGCTGGGTCTGCAACCCGATGCTCCCTATGACGGGCCGCGGGCCGCATTCGCCGCCGCTCAGCGGTGGCGGCGCCGCGCCGACCATCCGCTCAACGACCCTTTCACCACCCGCGCCTGCCGGGCCGCGGTGCGCAGCGCCGAGGCATTGGTGGCGGGTTATGCGGCGCGCGGTCGCTAGCTCGACGCCAGCCGAGCGGCGTGGTCGGCCTCGTCGGGACGGACGGTCCCCGCGGTGCTGGATCGCACCGTCCAGGTGGTGACCCGGCCGTCCGGACCGGTCAATCGCCCGGACGACAGCGCCTGGCCGATCAACGAACGGACGCGCGCCTCGTCATCTGAGGCGAACAGCACCCGAAGCCGGACCGTCCCATCATCGGCGGGCACCGCATCGGTGTGGTGGGGGGCCAGCGGACACGGCGGCTCATGGTCCCAATGTCCGCACAGCGCAACGGTTATCGCGCCACCCGGCGCGGCTGAGTCGCCGCCGGGATCCAGCGTGACCACGGCGTCGTGCGCATAGCTGGAGCGGGTCATCGTCAGCCGCCGGGCGGGACGGTGGTTGTCGTCGTGGTGGTGGTGGTCTCGGTGGTGGTGGTCGGTCGTCGTCGTCGTCGTGGTGGTTGTCGTCGTGGTGGTGGTCTCGGTGGTGGTGGTTGGCTCGGTCGTCGTCGTCTCGGTGGTGGTGGGTTCGGTCGTCGTCGGAGCCGTCGTCTCGGTGGTCGTGCGCGCCGGTACCGACGTCGGGGTTATCGGGGTGAGCGACGTTGGCGTGTTGTCCGATGACGGGCCCGAGATGAGACTGGCCAGTCCCCACACGATCAGCGCGACGACCACCGCTCCGATCGCGCCGAACGCGACCAGCGCTGCGGGCTTGCGGTACCAGGGCACCGGTTCTTCCGGAGGGGGCCCGGGCGGCTCGCCGGGTCCGCCGTAGTTGCCGTAATTGATGTAGACGGTCGGGTCGTTGTCGGAGTAATCCGGATTGTCGGGAGGTCCGTAGCGCGCCACGGGCACCGATAGTAGGCGCTCAGGGTTGCGGATAGAGCGTGCGTGTCACATTCGTTCGCGGGCGTCGCGTCGTGCGGGGCGTCGACTCCTCGTCGCCCTCGTCGTCGGATGCGGTTGTTCGCGGCGGCGACGTCTCGCTGCTCGATGTGTCAGACGAGGACGTCGGTGACGTGCTCGACGGGTTGATGTCGGTCGTGACCGGAGGGCTCGTGCTCGTGATGGTCTGGGTGGTCGTCGGACTCGATGTGCTGGTGGCGGTCGCCGAGAACGACGGCTCGACGTAGTAGAGCGGAGCCTCCGGGGGCTCGCTGAACTGGCGTGACACGTACGTCACTGCGAGCACCAGGATCCCGATCACCGCAAGGCCGAGGACGCTCGCTCCGAGGACGGCAGGAGTTCGGTTGTGCCAGGGCGTCGGCGACGGCGCGCTTTGCTCGTCGTCGTAGTCGTCGGAGTCCCGGCCGGTCACCGCCACTGATAGTAACCGCGGGGCCTAACGAGACGCCTGTCAGCCGACCTGAGGGATGACCTGGTTGGCGAAGAACTCCAGGTGGTCGAGATCGGACATGTCGAGAAGCTGCAGGTAGACACGCTGCACACCGATCTGTGAATATGCGCCCAGCTTGGTTGCTATCTCATCGGGCGTGCCGACCGCGGGGGAGTTGCCTCGCAGTTCGTCGACCTCGCGGCCGATTGCGGCGGCACGCCGCGCGATCTCCGCGTCGTCGCGGCCCGCGCAGACCACGAAGGCCGCCGAGTATGTCAGCGAGTCCGCCGATCGTCCGGTGTCGGTGAGCGCCGCACTGACCCGCTCGATTTGGGTCTTGGCCACGTCCAGCGGGGCGAAGGGCACGTTGAACTCCGCCGCGAACTGCGCCGCGAGTGCGGGTGTGCGCTTGGCACCTGCGCCCCCGATGATGATCGGGGGATGTGGTGACTGAGTGGGTTTGGGTAGCGCCGGTGAATCCGTGACGGTGTAGTGGGTTCCGGCGTAGTTGAACTTCTCGCCGACCGGTGTCGTCCACAGCCCGGTGATGATCTTCAGCTGCTCGGTCAGGCGGTCGAATCGCTCACCCAGCGGCGGGAACGGGATGGCATAGGCCGAGTGCTCGCCCTCGAACCAGCCCGCGCCGATGCCCAATTCGACACGGCCGCCGCTCATTTCGTCGACCTGCGCGACCGAGATCGCCAGCGGACCGGGATAGCGGAAGGTAGCCGAGGTGACCATCGTGCCGAGCCGGATCGACGAGGTCTCGCGGGCGATCGCCGCCAGCGTCACCCACGAGTCGGTCGGGCCGGGCAGGCCGTCGCCGCTCATCGCGACGTAGTGGTCGGACCGAAAGAATGCCGAATAATCGAGTGACTCGGCCGTTTGGGCGACGGCGAGTTGGTCGGCGTAGGTGGCACCCTGCTGGGGTTCGACGAAGACGCGGAAATCCACGGACGCCAGCCTAGAGGGACGTCACAGCCCGCGGCGGGCGGCGCGGACCGCTTCGACGGTCTCGGTATCTCCGTCGAAGGTGAGTCGCGCCGCGTCGCGGCCGGAGATGAACAGCAGCAGTTCGGGCGGTTCACCGGTCACGGTCAGCGTCGGGCCCTTGCCGATCGTCAGGAGCGTCTTGCCCTGCGGGGTGCGCAGCGACACCCGGGCGGGGGCCGCGCGGAGGGTCAGCCGCGCCATGACGGGCAGCGGCCGGCTCAGGGCCCGCAGCGTCGCGTCATCGAGAGTCCTTGGTTCCCAAGTAGATTGGGCGCGGCGAACGTCCTCGTGGTGGATGAACATCTCGCCCATGTTCGCGACCGGGTCGAGAAGCTTGAACGGTGACAGCAGTGGCGGGCCCGATGCGATCTTGTCCAACAGGTCGTCCCAGTCGCTGGATTGCGCGACTTCGTGCTGAACCTTGGCGGTGTAGCCGGCGAGAAACGGGATCGCGATACCGGGCGTGGCGTCCAGCCTCCGCTCCCGGACCACTAGATGGGCGGCTAGGTCGCGGGTCGTCCAGTCCCCGCAGAGCGTCGGGGCGTCGGGTCCGACGGCGCGCATGGTTTCAACAAGTGCTGCACGTTCACGCTGAGCCGCGGTCATGCTCAACCCTAGAACGTGTCGGAACCCGTCGCCGACAGTCCGACGACGACGCCGGCGGATCCGAACGAATCGTGCAGTTCGATGGACTCAGGGACCGTGCCGGCCGGCACGTCGAAAACCGATGCGGTGTCGAGGGAACCGCCGCGGTCCGCGACCGTTGGCTTGTTGGCCGACGAGTCGAACAGCTTGTGCCCGTCGCTGACGTTGTTGACCGTCATCTTCACCGGCCACGCCCACACCGGCACCTTCGGTTCGGTCGTGGGAGCGACGTTTTCAGCGACTCCTTGGGAAATTGTTGGAACACGGCCACCGGCGCGGCGGTCAGAAGACCTCGACTTTGTCGATGTTGACGAACATGCCGTGGCCCGTGCCATCGTTGGTGAACCGGGTGCCGTCTTCACCCGCCACGATGGTCCAGCCGACCGCGCGGTACGTCCGGTAGTCGAGCGTGACGACTGGAATGTCGCCGAGGTTGCCGACGATCCACTCCACGGCGCCGTCGGCGGCGAGCCGAACGCCGTTGGCGCGCACCCCATCCTGCATCGGTGAGTTGGTGAACTGGGCCTCGCAGCCGACCTCGTCCTCGTTGAGCTGACAGCGGGTCTTGCCAGATTTCGTCTCGATGAATACGTAGCCGTTTTCGGGCGGCAGGACTTCGGCGCCCGGCGTGGGCGGGGCCGGGGTGCTGGTCGGTGGCGGCGCGGCCGTCGGCCGGCTCGGCCTGCTGGTCGGGAAGCTGGGCTCAGTGGGGGAGTCCGGGCTGCTGACGGGCGTACCCGGGGTGCCGGATTCGCAACCCGCCAGTAGCGCGCCCACCGCGAGGACGCATGCAAGGGCCAGCCGGGCCTTCATCCCGCTAAGGCTACTCAGCGAGTGACGCGAGTTACTGCAGTGACGCGCCCGCCATCACGGCGTAACCGTCCGCCAATGCCCGCAGCTGCGCGGCGCCATCGCCGGCGAACGATGCACCGTGCATCAGCGCAAGCGTGGCGGGGTTCAGCTCGGCGAGCAGCTCCAGCGTGGGTTGCAGGTTGGTGGTCAGCCCGGGGTGGAAGAGGGTGAATCCGTGCTCGGTGATGTCCGGTATCCAAGTGGACAGTCGATAGATGCCCACCCCGATTTCGTCGACCGTGGTGTCCATAACCTCATGGTCCGCCTGTTCGGAGGTGCTAAGTGGTGAATCCGCAGATTCCGCATATGCGCATGAAACGGACCAATATCTCCGCGTACGAGGATAAGATTCTGCGGTGCCGACGATATTGCGGATCCGAGAGGCCGCCGAATTGTTGGGCGTCAGCGACGATACTGTGCGGCGGTGGATCGACCACGGCAGCCTGTCGGCCAGTCGAGACGAATCCGGCCGCAAGGTGATCGGCGGCGACGAGCTGGCCCAGTTCGCCCGCAAGCACCGGGCTCCGTTGCCTGACGATCCGCACGGTGTCGGCAGTTCGGCTCGCAACCGATTCGTCGGCTTGGTCACCAAGGTGGTCTCCGACAAAGTGATGGCCCACGTCGAAATGCAGTGTGGGCCTTTCACTGTCGTGTCCCTGATGAGCACGGAGGCGCTGCGCGAGCTCGAACTCGAACCCGGCAGCGTCGCCGTCGCCGTGGTGAAGGCCACCACCGTCATTGTCGAAACTCGCGGAGGAAACTCGTGAAACGCGTTCTTGGGCTTTTGGTCGCCGGTGTCATGTCGGTGGCGCTGGTTAGCGGATGCGGCTCGTCAGGCGACTCGTCGTCTCCCGCCGCTGGCAAGATCATGGTCTTCGCGGCCGCCTCATTGAACAAGACCTTCACCGAGATCGGGGAGCGGTTCAAGACCGAAAACCCCGGCACTTCAGTCGAATTCAATTTCGCGGGGTCCTCGGATCTGGTGACCCAGTTGACGCAGGGCGCGACCGCCGACGTGTTCGCCTCCGCCGACACCAAGAACATGGACAAGGCCGCCCAGGAGGGCCTGCTCGCGGATGGCCCGGTGAACTTCGCGTCCAACACGCTGGTCATCGCCGTCGCGCCGGACAACCCGAAGAAGATCACCTCATTCGCCGACCTCGCCAAGCCCGAGCTGAGCGTCGTGACCTGTGCGCCCCAGGTGCCCTGTGGATCGGCCACGCAGAAGGTCGAACAAGCCACCGGCGTGACGCTGAACCCCGTCAGCGAGGAGTCGTCGGTCAGCGACGTGCTGAACAAGGTGACCACCGGTCAGGCCGACGCCGGCCTGGTGTATGTCACCGACGCCAAGGGCGCAGGGGACAAGGTCACCGCGGTCCCGTTCCCCGAGTCGGCCGACGCCGTCAACACCTATCCGATCGCGGTGCTCAAGCAGTCGGAAAACCCCGATCTCGCCGCCAAGTTCGTCGATCTGGTCACTGCGGAAGGCGGCCAGGAAATACTCACCCAGGCGGGCTTCGCCAAACCCTGACTGTCGACGAGAAAGCGAGATGGCCATGCGTCTGTCCACCCGTAACCAACTGCCGGGAACGATCGTCGAGGTGAATCTCGGCAGCGTGATGGCCACGGTAAAGGTACGGCTTGACGGCGGTGACCAGGTGGTGACGTCGTCGATCACCAAGGATGCCGCACTCGACCTCGGGCTCGAGGTGGGTCAGGCCGCGACCGTCTTCATCAAGTCCACCGAAGTAACCATCGGCGTGGAATAGCGGCGCCGGCGAGGGTCACAAGAAGGTGAAATTGATCTCGGGCTCTTGATCCGTCGTGGCGCTGTCTGTTTCGGCGCTGTCATCAGTGGAGCTGGTGTGGGCGCCACCCGAACTGCGCACGATTCCCGTCCGCGGGTCCGTCGACTCCGGCGAGGAGGATTCCGCAGAGGAGGAACTGGTCGGCGAGCCGGAATCCGTCGATGGTGAGCTCGACGCCGAATCCGACTCTGTGCCTGGCGCCGGCGACGACGAATCAGCCGACGCCGACCCGGTGGAATCGGAGGGTTCGGCGAACGCCACGCCCGGGCAGGCGATCGCCACTCCCAAGCCGCCAGACACCAGGACTGTCGCGGTCAACCGCGAGATTCGGTTCATGATTGGTTCCTTTTCCGGAGGCGCGCCGCCTCGGTGGCGTCGCCAGTGCGGCCAAGTGCAGAACGGCGGGGCGGCTACCGATCCCAACAACTGCGCCGGGGCAATCGGGAACAAACCCCCCCAGCCCGCCGTTGACTCCTTCGACAATTGAGTGCAGTAGGCTCAAGTCTGGGTTGACAGGGTAATGTCGGCCGGAGCAGGCTTGAGTGCGGTGCACTCAGACCCCTAAAACGTCTATTCAGGAGGAAAAACCATGGCTCGTGCGGTCGGAATCGACCTCGGGACCACCAACTCCGTCGTCGCGGTACTGGAGGGTGGCGACCCCGTCGTCGTCGCCAACTCCGAGGGCTCCCGCACCACCCCGTCGGTCGTAGCGTTCGCACGCAACGGCGAGGTGCTGGTCGGCCAGCCCGCCAAGAACCAGGCGGTGACCAACGTCGACCGGACCATTCGTTCGGTCAAGCGCCAGATGGGCACCGACTGGTCCGTGGAGATCGACGGCAAGAAGTACACCGCGCAGGAGATCAGCGCCCGCGTTCTGATGAAGCTCAAGCGTGACGCCGAGGCCTACCTCGGCGAGGACATCACCGACGCGGTGATCACCACGCCCGCGTACTTCAACGATGCCCAGCGGCAGGCCACCAAGGAGGCCGGCCAGATCGCCGGGCTCAACGTGCTGCGCATCGTCAACGAGCCGACCGCGGCCGCACTGGCCTACGGGCTCGACAAGGGCCAGAAGGAGCAGACGATCCTGGTCTTCGACCTGGGTGGCGGCACCTTCGACGTCTCGCTGCTGGAGATCGGTGAGGGCGTTGTCGAGGTGCGTGCCACGTCCGGTGACAACCACCTCGGTGGCGACGACTGGGACGACCGGATCGTCGAATGGCTCGTCGACAAGTTCAAGGGCACCAGCGGCATCGACCTGACCAAGGACAAGATGGCCATGCAGCGGCTGCGCGAGGCCGCGGAGAAGGCCAAGATCGAGCTGTCCAGCTCGCAGGGCACCTCGATCAACCTGCCCTACATCACCGTCGACGCGGACAAGAACCCCCTGTTCCTCGACGAGCAGCTGACGCGTGCCGAGTTCCAGCGGATTACCCAGGACCTGCTGGACCGCACCCGCCAACCGTTCAAGTCGGTGATCGCCGACGCAGGCATCTCGGTGTCCGACATCGACCACGTGGTGCTGGTGGGCGGCTCGACCCGCATGCCCGCGGTGGCCGATCTGGTCAAGGAACTGACCGGAGGCAAGGAGCCCAACAAGGGCGTCAACCCGGATGAGGTTGTCGCGGTGGGCGCCGCGCTGCAGGCCGGTGTGCTCAAGGGTGAGGTGAAAGACGTTCTGCTGCTTGACGTCACCCCGCTGTCCCTCGGCATCGAGACCAAGGGTGGCGTGATGACCAAGCTGATCGAGCGCAACACCACGATCCCGACCAAGCGGAGCGAGACCTTCACCACGGCCGACGACAATCAGCCGTCGGTGCAGATTCAGGTCTATCAGGGTGAGCGTGAGATCGCCTCGCACAACAAGCTGCTCGGCAGCTTCGAGCTGACCGGCATCCCGCCGGCCCCGCGCGGTGTGCCGCAGATCGAGGTCACCTTCGACATCGACGCCAACGGCATCGTGCACGTCACCGCCAAGGACAAGGGCACCGGCAAGGAGAACACGATCCGCATCCAGGAGGGCTCCGGCCTGTCCAAGGAGGAGATCGACCGGATGATCAAGGACGCCGAGGCGCACGCCGACGAGGACCGCAAGCGTCGCGAGGAGGCCGACGTCCGCAACCAGGCCGAGTCGCTGGTGTACCAGACTGAGAAGTTCGTCAAGGAGCAGCGGGAAGCCGAAGGCGGGTCCAAGGTGCCCGAGGACACGCTGACCAAGGTCGACGGCGCGATCGCCGAAGCCAAGACCGCGCTCGCGGGCACTGACATCGGTGCGATCAAGTCCGCGATGGAGAAGCTGGGCGTCGAGTCGCAGGCCCTGGGCGAGGCCATTTACCAGGCCACGCAGGCCGACCAGGCTGCTGGCGGTGGTTCTGACGCGGGGTCTGCGGGGTCGTCGCAAGACGACGTCGTGGACGCCGAGGTTGTCGACGACGATGACCGGGAGAACAAGTGAGCTCAAGCGATTCGTACGAGCCGGTGACCGTCACCGACAAACGGCGCATCGATCCGGAAACCGGCGAGATCCGTGAACCCGCAACCGGGCCGGCCCCTAGTGGGTCGGCGTCGGGAGCGGCTCCAGCGACCGCGGCCGCGGAAACCGATGAGGTAGCCGAGCTGAAGTCCACCCTGCAGCGCGTCAAGGCGGAGTACGACAACTACCGCAAGCGCGCGCTGCGCGACCAGCAGCTCGTCGCCGAGCGCACCAAGGCCGCGGTTGTCACCCAACTCCTGCCGGTACTCGACGACCTCGATCGCGCCCGCAGCCACGGCGACCTGGAGTCCGGTCCACTGAAGTCGGTCGCCGACAAGCTGGCGACTGTCCTTGAGGGGCTTGGTCTTTCGGGGTTCGGCGACGAGGGCGACGAGTTCGACCCGTCGCTGCACGAAGCCGTTCAGCACGAAGGCGAAGGCACGCATCCCATCGTCGGTTCGGTGATGCGGCGTGGTTACAAGGTCGGCGATCAAGTGGTGCGACACGCCCTCGTCGGTGTCGTCGACACCGTGCCCGACCAGGACGAGACGCCGGATAACACCGACGTGGCGAACGAGCAGGCCGCAGAATCTTCAGAGAACGACGACAACTAGACAAGAGGTGAGGAGGTGACGCGGTATGGCCCAACGTGAGTGGGTCGAAAAGGACTTCTATAAGGAGCTCGGCGTCTCCTCTGACGCCAGCGCCGACGAGATCAAGCGGGCCTACCGGAAGCTGGCCCGCGATCTTCATCCCGACACCAACTCCGACCCGGGCGCCGCCGAGAGATTCAAGGCGGTGTCCGAGGCGCACAGCGTGCTGTCGGATCCGGCTAAGCGCAAGGAATACGACGAAACCCGACGGCTGTTCGCAGGCGGCGGATTCGGCCGGGGCCGCTTCAGCGGCGGCGACTTCGGCGGATTCGGTGGGGACGGCGTCGAGTTCAACCTTAACGACTTGTTCGACGCGGCCGGGCAGACCGGCGGTGCGAACATCGGCGACCTGTTCGGCGGACTGTTCGGCCGTGGCGCGCAGCCGCGCCCCAGCCGGCCGCGCCGCGGCAACGACCTGGAGACCGAAACCGAGCTGTCGTTCATGGAGGCCACCAAGGGCGTGGCGATGCCGCTGCGGCTGACCAGTCCCGCGCCGTGCACGAATTGCCATGGCAGCGGCGCACGTCCGGGCACCAGCCCGAAGGTATGCCCCAACTGCAACGGCTCCGGTGTGGTCAGCCGCAATCAGGGTGCGTTCGGGTTCTCCGAGCCGTGCCCCGAATGCCGCGGCAGTGGCTCGATCATCGAGCATCCGTGTGCACGAATGTAAGGGCACCGGCGTGACGACCCGCACCCGCACCATCAACGTGCGGATCCCGCCGGGTGTCGAGGACGGCCAGCGGATCCGGTTGGCCGGACAGGGCGAGGCCGGTCTGCGCGGAGCCCCGTCGGGCGACCTGTACGTGACCGTGCATGTCAAGCCGGACAAGGTGTTTGGCCGCGACGGTGACGACCTCACCGTCACCGTTCCTGTCAGCTTCCAGGAGTTGGCGCTGGGCACAACGCTTTCGGTGCCGACGCTGGAAGGCAAGGTCGGCGTGCGGGTGCCCAAGGGCACGTCCGACGGCCGCATCCTGCGGGTGCGCGGACGCGGGGTCCCTAAACGCTCGGGCGGCCACGGCGACCTGCTCGTCACCGTCAAGGTTGCGGTGCCGCCGAACCTGGAAGGCGAAGCGCAGGAAGCGCTGGAGGCCTACGCGAAGGCGGAGCGGGCCAGCGGGTTTGACCCGCGCGCCGGATGGGCGGGTGCGTGATGGCCCAGAAAGACGATGCCCGCACCTTCCTGATCTCGGTGGCCGCCGAGCTGGCGGGGATGCATGCGCAGACGTTGCGCACCTACGACCGGCTCGGCCTGGTCAGGCCGCAACGCAGTTCCGGCGGCGGCCGGCGCTACTCGCAACACGATGTCGACTTGCTTCGCGAGGTGCAGCGGCTCTCCCAGGACGAGGGCGTCAACCTTGCGGGCATCAAGCGCATCATCGAGCTGACCAACCAGGTCGAGGCGCTGCGGTCGCGGCTGGCCGAGATGGCCGACGAGCTGGAGCAGTTGCGCGGCAGACAGCGCCGCGACGTCGCCGTGGTGCCGAAGAGTACGGCCGTCGTGGTGTGGCAGCCGCGCAAGGGTAGTCGCTAGGCGACCTTGATCCGGAACTGCGCAACGGCGGATTCACCGGCATTGACCACCCGGTAGCCGCCGCGGCGGAGCGAGTCGGTCGGCGCGGCCATCGGCTCGAAGCACACCACGTCGTCGTCGCCAGGTGCGAACACCTGTGCCGCGGTGTATCCCTCGTCGAAGTGCACCTCGATCCGACGATCGCCGCCTGACAGGGCGAAGACAGACCCCGGCTTCACTTCGTCGTAGCCGTCGTCGAAGAATCTGTCGCCCAACAATTCTGTGGTCGCCGCGTGTTCTTCCATCGCGCCCGTCGGAATGCCCCACGCGTTGACGGGACGGAACCGCATCGCCGGTGTCTCCATCTGCCACTCCGCCCGCGGGACGTCGGGCAGCTGCAGATAAGGATGAAAGCCGAAGCACAACGGGACGCGCGCGCCCGTCGTCGCCGTCACCGTGGTCCGCACGGTGAGCGTGCGGTCGGCCAGTGTGATGTCCAGCTCCACCAGGTGCGGGAACGGGAACGTGGCCAGCAGGCCGGGACGGGCGGCGTAATCCAGTTCCGCGGTCAGCTGGGATTCCAGCTGGGTGGTGACATGCCAATCCGGGTAGCCCGCCAACGTGCCGTGGATCGGGACGCCGTGCTGGTCGGTGCGGACACCGCCGGTCCCAGGGGTCAGCGTGACGACGGCGCCGTCAACGCCATAACCGTTGCTGCTCAACCGGTTCGCCCACGGATAGAGGATCGGGATGCCCATCGTCCGGTGGGTGGAGACGTAGGCCTGCAGACCGCGACGTTGGCCGAGTAGCTCTACCCCGTCGTCGGAGAGCGACGTGCCGACCATGCCGGCATTGGGGACGTAAGTTGCGGTCAACGATGACGAAGGGTCCCGCAGGGTGACGGTCTCAAAGTCGGGCATGGGTCCCGATCCTGCCATGCTCAGCTCGCGAGCGGATCGTGTTGTATGCGTTCGGCGGGTGCACCTTTGGCGATAAGCGCGGCTTTGGTGGCCTCGACCATGTCCGGACCGCCGCAGATCAGGATTTGCCGGTCGCCCCAGCTGCCGTATCGCGTGACGACGTCGGGCAGTGTGCCGGTCTGACGCACGTGCAGGCCGCGTGGCGGCTGCACATCGGCATACTCGGAGGCCCACGGCGGGTCGGTGCTGTACTCCGACACTGGCGTCACCGACAGCCACGGGTTCTGCGACGCGATCTGCCACAGGGTGCGCAGGTCGTACAGCTCGCAGGGATAGCGGGCGCCGAAGAACAGGTGTACCCGCGGATTGACGCCCCAGCGGGTGAGGTCCATGATCAGCGCCCGCAGCGGCGCCAGGCCGGTGCTGCCCGCGACCATCAGCACGTCACCGCCGTCGCGGTCGATGTGCATGCCACCGTGCGGGTTGGACAACCGCCAGCGGTCGCCCGGTTTGGTTTCGCCGACGATCGCGGTGCTCACCATGCCGCCGGTGACCGAGCGGATGTGGAACTCGACGCCGCCGCCGCGGTCCGCCGGGATCGCCGGGCTCAGGTAGCGCCAGCGCCGAGGCCACTGCGGCACCTGGACGGTGACGTACTGCCCGGGGTGGTAGAACAGCGGCCGGTCGAGCTGCAGCCGCACCACCGAGACGTCGCGCGACGCCCGGATGTGTTCGATCACGGTGCCGTCGCAGAACGGCGGGCCCTTCTCGGCGTCGGCCGCACCCCGCATCACCCCGATGAACAGCGCCACCGCGTCTTGCGCCGCCTCGGCGAGCTTGTCGTCCCAGCTTTCGATCAGATGACTGCGCAGCGTGGTGTACAGCGCATCCTGCATGCTGTCGTAATGGCGTTGCGCGACAGCATATTTGCGATGGTCGCGGCCCAGCTGCGCAAGGAACGCCACCGGCTCCTGGGCGTGTTGGGCGATGAGCTCGCCGAACAGCCACGTCATGGCCTGGGCGAACGCCCTGCGTTGGGCCTCCATGTCCGGAGGGAACAGGTCGCGCACCGACATGTCGATGGCGAACCAACGGGTGTAGAACCTGCGGATCAGTTCGTCGGACCCGAGCGCGGGGTCGACCGCGTCGCGCAGCATGCGCAGCGCGTCACGGTCGTCGAGTCCCACGCCGCCCGAGTGTAAGTCAGGCGGCCGCCCTGGATCGCTGCCGCCGCGCGGCGATGACGATCAGCGCCGCTCCGGCCAGCGTCCAGCAGGTCAGGACCACGATCGGCATGGTCGCGCCTGCCCCGTCGAAGAATGCCGTCGAGCGCAAAAGCGTGGCATTTGCGCCCTGTGGCAACCACTGGCCGAGTTCGCCCCAGCCGCTTGGCAGCATCTCCGGTGCACTGTTCAGGCCGGACAGCGGGTTGCCCAGCAGCAGCGCCAGCAGCGCGCCGAGCGCCAGCCCGACCCGGCCGAAGAGCGAGCCCAGACCCAGCATCGCCAGTCCGGCGGCGAGCACGCCCAGGGTCAACCCCGCAGCTACGCCCCAAAGGTTTTGGTCGATGGAGCCGAACACGTAGCGCAGCAGCGAGGCGATCGTGATACCCGCCACGCCTGCGAAGACCACTGCGGCCGCAAAGCGCGTCCACACCTCGCGCTTGAGCAGGAGTACCAGCGCGATCGCCGGCAGCAGCCCGGCCAGGGTGATCGGTAGTGCCGACGCGGCCAGCCCTGCGCCGCGCGGATCGTCGGCGGTCGGCGGGGCCAAGTCCTCGGTGCGCAGTGGCACCCCCGCCTGCTGCGAGATGCCGTTGCCGATCTGGGTCAGCATCTGCGCGACCGTGGGGCTGCCGCCCGTGGCGACCAGCAGCGCCCGTCCGTCCGGGCCGAACGAGATCCCGCCGTAGACGTCCCGGTTGCGGATCGCATCCCGCAGTGCCGCCTCACCTGGGTAGTAGGTGATTTCGAACGCGCCGGGGGCGTGCTGCTCGAGCAGGTCGGCGATTTGGCCGCTGGCCGCCTGCGGGCCGGCCGCGCCGATCGGCAGGTCGTGCGGCTTCGAGCGCGCCGCAGGCAGTGCGAACGCGATCGCGACGACGGCCAGCGCGACCGTGAGCACGACGATGACCCCGGTGGCACGGATAGCGGCCGGTGGCTCGTGCACCGGTGACGCGTGGTGGGTGTGCCTGGTGACCGCTTGCGTGGCCATGATGAGTCCTTTTCATCCGATGTTGAATTAATTGCGCACGGCGAGCGTAACCCGGGCTTGGCTAGATTTCAACAGCCATTGAAATGATACTGTCGACGTATGCCGTCACCAGCGAAGACAACCAAGCGGCGGGGGCGACGCCAGGGCGAACCGGTGTCGCGCGACGTGGTGCTGGCGGCGGCCAAACAGCGGTTCGCGACCGAGGGGTACGAGAAGACGACGCTGCGGGCGATCGCGCACGATGCGCACGTCGACCCGTCGATGGTGCTGTATCTCTTCGGGTCGAAGGCAGACCTGTTCCGCGAATCACTGCGGTTGATCGTCAACCCCGAGGTGCTCGTCGCTGCGCTTACCGGGAGCCCCGACGACGACCCCGATATCGGCAGGCGGATGGTGCGCACGTACATGCGGATCTGGGAGGCCCCCGACACGGGTCCGAGCATGGTGGCGATGCTGCAGTCGGCCACGTCGAACTCCGATGCCCATGAAGCCTTCCGCGGCTTCATGCAGAACTACGTCCTGACGGCGGTGTCCGGGGTGCTCGGTGGGGGCGAACAGGCCCGGCTGCGCGCAATGCTCGCCGCGAGCCAGCTTGTGGGCACGGCAGTGCTGCGCTACGTCATGAAAGTGGCGCCGCTGGCGACATTGTCGGGCGAGGAGCTGGTGCGCCTGATTGCGCCGACGGTGACGCGGTATCTGATCGCCGACGCCGATGAGCTGGGGCTGCCCGAGCTATAGGCCGTGAATTCCCTTGTATAGCACCAGAAGTCCGATCACGATCAATATGCCGGCCACCAAGGTGGCGTGCTGGCGCTCCATCCAGTCCTTGAGCCGTGTCAGCGGCCCGTCGAGACGGTCACCCGAGACGGTGTAGGCCAAAATGGGAAGCGCCACCGTCGAGCCGGCCACCGCTACGTACCACGCGACAGCCAGCCACGCGTGGGAGCTGTCGAGCCCGGCAGTGCCGACCGCCAAACCCGCTGCCGCGCAGATGAATAGCACTTTGGGGTTGACAACCGTCAGCGCGGTTGCGGTGAGGGCGGCCCGCGGGGGCGTGACCTTGCTCAGGCTCCGCATCCAGCCTGGCGTGTGAGCGGACCGCTTGCGGGCGAGCCAACGATAGATGCCGAACACGATCAGCGCGCCCCCGACGACTATCCGCAGCCATGAGGCCCACCCGGGCGGCTTGTCACCGAGCCCGCCGGCCAGGCTGGATACCTCGAGGAAGATGGCCGTCAACGCAGTAAGGCCGATCAGCCAGCCGGCCAGGAAGGCCAGCCCCGTCGGCCGCGGCCTGGGCGTGTGCAGCACCAGCACCGCCGGAATGATCGACAGTGGCGAGAGCGCGACCACCAGCGCCAGCGGAATCAGTTCGGTCAGCACCGATTCAGTCATCGATAGCCTCTCCGTCGCCTGTGAGGACTATACGGATTGGGCGGAGTGATACTGGCAGGCCTTCCACTCGGCGCCGTCGCGAAGAAAGTCGATGTCGAGTGTCTTGGCGTCCGCGTGGTTGGCGGCCTCGAATCGGACGGTGGCAACGGCCATGTCACCGGTCACATCGACCGAATTGACGGCGATCTGGGTGGGCCCGTCTGACTCCCGACTCTCGTGCCACCCTGCTTCGAAGTCGGGCACTCTCAGAATGTCGGCACACAGGTGTGACGCGAACGCGTCGAAATCCGAGTGGTTGTACGAGCTGTTCATCTTGTCGAGTACGGCGCGGACTTGGTCGGCATCCGTGGCCGCATGCGCCGAGCCAGCCGTGGCCACGCTCACCACTGCAACGATCGTCAGCGTGGCGACCAGTACGTCCATTCACCAAGCCTTGCCGATGATCGTCGTCACGGCGGCGCGACGCGCCGAGTGCACGCTCACCAGTGCCCACTCGCGGCGTGTTCGACTGCATCGGCTGCGTGGTACGGACCGCCGACACGATGTAACTCGTCGCGAATCTCGTTGAGCCGCAAGCGCACCTGCGGGTCGGCCGCCACCTGTACGATAGCGTCGCGAATCTCCGGCGGTCTCGGCGGATCGGCCTGCAGGTGACGGCCCACGCCGATCGCCTCGAGGTGGTCGGCATTCGACGGTTGGTCGACCGCCTGCGGGATCGCCACCATCGGAACGCCGTACCACAGTCCCTCGGTGCAGGAACCCATCCCGGCATGAGTGACGAACGCGTCGGCAGTGCGTAGCACTGCTGGCTGTGGCACCGTCGAACGCAGTTGAACCCAGTCCGGCACGGCACCAAGGTAGTCGGGCGACACCCGGCCGGTCGCGATGGTCAGCCGCCAACCGGTGCCGTCGAGAGCTTCAATTGTGTTGTGGTACACATCGATTCGATCTGTGTAGGCGGTACCGAACGCCAGCAGTGCGTGCGGGCCGTCTCCCGCCGGTTGGGTCCAATCGCCAGGGTCTTCCCGCCGCGGGTCAATGCACGGCCCGACGAAGCGATAGCGCACACTGTCGACCCGATCGGCGTTCGGCTGCATGACACGGGGGATCAGCACCAGGCAACGCCGCGGCCTGCCGGTGACATCGTCGAAGGTCAACGATGTGCCGCTGGCAGCGAGCCAGTCGTCGAACGCCTTCAGATATGCCAGTCCCGCCGGACTGCCGTAGATCGGCTCGAGCACCTCGGCCATGTCCTCGTGGTAGCCGTCCCAGGCGACCGCGCTGGGCGACAGCTGCGCCGACGGGATGCCCCAGACGTCGGCGGCGACGGGGCCGGCCATGCCGCCGATGTCGTAGAGCACGATGTCGGGCCGGTCCTCATCGAGCGCGGCCTGCACCTGCGGCAGGACGTGAATGGAGTCGTCGAGGAACATCCGCATGCCCGCCGTGTCGTCGTTGGGCCAGCTGCACGGCGCGCTGGGCGATCCGGGTAGCAGCGAGTCGTAGCCGATGACGTCGGCGCCGGTGGGGCGGGCGAGGTCGGCCAGATGGCGGCCGACCAGGTAGGTCACCCGGTGGCCGCGGCGAACCAGCTCGGCGACGACGGCCAGGTGTGGGTGCATGTGGCTGGGCGCCGAGGAGGCGACGACGGCGATCTGCATCCCGTCCCATTGTCCAGGCCGCCGAGTCTGCTCACAGATCGCGAATTTCCCGATCTCCACGCAGCCTCGGCGCACAAATTGGTTAGAGTTGAGCGGAACAGACTCAACCTTGACGACGTTGAACATCGCGACAAGCATTTTCTCTAAACGATCGGAGGTGTCGTGGATTCGTTCAACCCGACGACCAAGACCCAGGCGGCCCTGACTTCGGCCCTGCAGGCGGCGACTGCTGCCGGCAACCCGGAGATCCGGCCCGCCCACCTATTGATGGCATTGCTCACCCAAAACGATGGCATTGCCGCTCCATTGCTGGAGGCCGTCGGCGTCGAACCTGCGACTATCCGCGCCGAGACGCAACGGCTCCTCGACCGGCTGCCCAGCGCCAGCGGTGCGGCCTCGACACCGCAGCTGGCGCGCGACTCGCTGACCGCGATCACGACCGCCCAGAACCTGGCCACCGAGATGGACGACGAGTACGTCTCGACCGAGCACCTGCTCGTCGGCCTGGCCACTGGGGACAGTGACACGGCGAAGCTGCTGACCGGACACGGCGCGTCCCCGCAGGCGCTGCGCGACGCGTTCGTCAAGGTCCGCGGCAGCGCCCGGGTCACCAGCGCCGACCCCGAGGGCACCTACCAGGCGCTGGAGAAGTACTCCACCGACCTGACCGAGCGCGCCCGCGAAGGCAAGCTCGACCCGGTTATCGGGCGCGACAACGAGATTCGTCGCGTCGTGCAGGTGCTCTCCCGTCGCACCAAGAACAACCCGGTGCTGATCGGTGAACCCGGCGTCGGCAAGACCGCGATCGTCGAGGGCCTGGCCCAGCGCATCGTGGCCGGCGACGTGCCGGAGAGCCTGCGCGACAAGACCGTCGTCTCGCTGGACCTCGGTTCGATGGTCGCCGGGTCGAAGTACCGCGGCGAGTTCGAGGAACGGCTGAAGGCCGTGCTCGACGACATCAAGAACTCGGCCGGCCAGATCATCACGTTCATCGACGAGCTGCACACCATCGTGGGCGCGGGCGCGACCGGCGAGTCCTCGATGGACGCAGGCAACATGATCAAGCCGATGCTGGCCCGCGGCGAGCTGCGGCTGGTCGGCGCCACCACGCTCGACGAGTACCGCAAGTACATCGAGAAGGACGCCGCGCTGGAGCGCCGCTTCCAGCAGGTGTTCGTCGGCGAGCCGTCGGTGGAGGACACCGTCGGCATCCTGCGCGGCCTGAAGGAGCGCTACGAGGTGCACCACGGCGTGCGCATCACCGACTCCGCGCTGGTCGCGGCCGCCACCCTGTCCGACCGCTACATCACCGTCGCGGTTCCTGCCCGACAAGGCCATCGACCTGGTCGACGAGGCCGCGTCGCGGCTGCGGATGGAGATCGACTCCCGGCCCGTCGAGATCGACGAGGTCGAGCGGCTGGTGCGCCGGCTCGAGATCGAGGAAATGGCGCTGGCCAAGGAGGAGGACGCCGCCTCCAAGGAACGGCTGGAGAAGCTGCGCGCCGAGCTGGCCGACTACAAGGAGAAGCTGGCCGAGCTGACGACCCGCTGGCAGAACGAGAAGAACGCCATCGACGTGGTGCGCGAGCTCAAGGAGCAGCTGGAGACGCTGCGCGGCGAGGCCGATCGCGCCGAGCGTGACGGCAACCTGGAGAAGGCCGCCGAGCTGCGTTACGGCCGCATCCCCGAGATCGAGAAGAAGCTCGACGCGGCGTTGCCGCAGGCCGAGGCCCGCGAGGACGTCATGCTCAAGGAAGAGGTCGGACCCGACGACATCGCCGACGTGGTGTCGGCGTGGACGGGCATTCCGGCCGGCCGGATGTTCGAGGGCGAGACCGCCAAGCTACTGCGCATGGAGGACGAGCTCGGCAAGCGCGTCGTCGGCCAACGGAAGGCCGTGCAGGCCGTGTCGGATGCGGTGCGCCGCAGCCGTGCCGGCGTCGCGGACCCGAACCGGCCGACGGGCTCGTTCATGTTCCTCGGCCCGACCGGTGTCGGCAAGACCGAGCTGGCCAAGGCGCTCGCGGAGTTCCTGTTCGACGACGAGCGCGCGATGGTCCGCATCGACATGAGCGAGTACGGCGAGAAGCACTCGGTGGCCCGCCTCGTCGGCGCCCCTCCCGGCTACATCGGTTACGACCAGGGCGGTCAGCTGACCGAGGCCATCCGCAGGCGTCCGTACACGGTGGTGCTGTTCGACGAGATCGAGAAGGCGCACCCCGACGTGTTCGACGTGCTGCTGGCTGTGCTCGACGAGGGCAGGCTGACCGATGGTCAGGGCCGCACCGTCGACTTCCGCAACACCATCCTCATCCTGACGTCCAACTTGGGTGCCGGCGGCACCGAGGAGCAGGTGATGGCGGCGGTGCGCTCGGCGTTCAAGCCCGAGTTCATCAACCGGCTCGACGACGTGATCATCTTCGACGGGCTCAACCCCGAAGAGTTGGTGCAGATCGTCGACATCCAGCTGGCTCAGCTGCAGAAGCGGCTGGCCAGCGCCGGCTCACCCTCGAGGTGTCGCTGCCCGCCAAGAAGTGGCTGGCCGAGCGTGGGTTCGACCCGCTCTACGGGGCGCGTCCGCTGCGCAGGCTGATCCAGCAGGCCATCGGCGACCAGCTCGCCAAGATGCTGCTGGCCGGCGACGTGCACGACGGCGACGTGGTGCCGGTCAACGTCAGCCCGGACGGCGACGGCCTGGTTCTGGGCTGAGCCGATGCGACCTCGACGCTGCGGCGTCAGATCTGCGTCCCCAGCACGGGGCGAGTGCTCGTTCTGCGTCAGGTCGTGTCCGGCCGCAATCACGACCCTCATGCAGAACTCGGTGTGGCTCGGCGGCGGTGATACGGGGTTGTGACTTGCTTGAGTTCGGGAATAGGGCGTACCTGCAAGTAGGCTAGGCGTAATGGTCCCGCTCTGGTTCACGCTGTCCGCACTCTGTTTTGTGGGTGCGGCGGTGCTGTTGTACGTCGACATCGACCGTCGACGCGGGCTGGGTCGTCGCCGCAAATCGTGGGCGAAGTCGCACGGTTTCGACTACGAGCACGAGTCGCGCGACATCCTCAAGCGCTGGAAGCGCGGAGTGATGTCGACCGTCGGCGACATCTCCGCCAAGAATGTCGTCCTCGGGCAGATCCGCGGCGAGGCGGTGTTCATCTTCGACCTCGAGGACGTCGCGACGGTGATCGCGCTGCACCGCAAGGTCGGCACGAACGTCGTTGTTGACCTGCGGCTCAAGGGAATCAAGGAGCCGCGGGAAAACGACATCTGGCTGCTCGGCGCGATCGGCCCGCGGATGGTGTACTCGACCAACCTCGACGCCGCCCGCCGGGCCTGCGACCGGCGGATGGTGACGTTCGCCCACACGGCGCCCGGATTGCGCCGAGATCATGTGGAACGAGCAGCACTGGACGCTGGTGTCCATGCCGGTCACCAGTACCCGCGCCCAGTGGGACGAGGGACTGCGCACCGTGCGGCAGTTCAATGACCTGCTGCGGGTGCTGCCACCGATACCGCAGGCCAGTGCGGGCCAGGCCGTTGCGCGTCGCAGCGGATCGCCGAGTCGCCCGCTCAAGCCGGCGCCGGCGCGCTCTGAAGCTCTGCCGCCCGCCGCGCCGGCCGACGCCTGCCACCCGTGCCCGGGCCGCGCCGACGTAGGCCGCTACAGCCAGCCGCGTCCCGATCTCGGCCAGGCCGAGCCGGTCCGTCGCCCGCCGCCGTCGCGCAATGGACGGCAGTCGCCGCACTATCAGCGGTAAGTAGTCTCTAGGGCATGGCCCGCCCCGTCGCATTGATCACTGGACCGACATCCGGGCTGGGGGCGGGCTTCGCGCGTCGCTACGCCATGGACGGCAACGATTTGGTGCTGGTCGCCCGCGACGTCGAACGGCTGGAACGCCTCGCCGCCGAGCTGCACGACGAGGTCGGCGCCAACGTCGAGGTTCTCCCCGCCGACCTGGCGCTTGCCGCCGATCGTGCGAAGGTCGCCGACCGGCTCGCCGCAGGCGTTCGAATCCTGGTGAACAACGCCGGATTCGGCACCTCCGGCGAATTCTGGACCGCCGATCTCGAGCTCCTGCAGAATCAGCTGGACGTCAACGTGACCGCGGTGATGCAACTGACACACGCGGCGCTGCCGCCGATGCTCGCCGCGGGCGCCGGCACCGTGGTCAATGTCGCGAGCGTCGCCGGCCTGCTGCCCGGCCGCGGCTCGACGTACTCGGCGTCCAAGGCGTGGGTGATCGCGTTCTCGGAGGGCCTGGCCAACGGCCTTGACGGCACCGGCGTCGGCGTGCACGCGCTGTGTCCGGGCTTCGTGCGCACCGAGTTTCACGCGCGCGCCGGCATCGACATGGCGAACACGCCGTCGTTCCTGTGGCTTGACGTCGATGGTGTGGTGCGCGAGTGCATGGCCGACGTCGCCAAGGGCAAGGTGGTCATTGTGCCCGGTCTTCAGTACAAGGTGCTCACCACCGGCGGACGGGTGGTTCCGCGAAACCTGGTGCGCGCCATGACAAAAGTGGTGGGGCGTGGCCGCGGGAGAACTTGAAGTCGCACCTGAGATCCGGTGCGAGCGCTAATCGCAACGCTGGCAGCCATCGTCGTCGTCGCGGCCTCGGCGTGCTCCAGTGACGATGAGCGCGGTCATCCCTACGCCGCGCAGACCGCCGTGCTCGGCGAATCGTTGGCGATCCTGGGCTGGAACATGTCGGTGTCCAACCTGCGCTTCGACGCCGATTACGTCCTGGTCGACGTCGATGCCTCGCCGTCGCAGCAGGGCGCCCCACACGCCAAACCCGAGGACATCCGGTTCGGGCTCTACGGCGCGCTGGCTCACCCGATCGAGGCCAACGCTGTCGGCGGCTGCCGCGATGTGACCAGCCTTGCGGTGCAACCCTTGTCGGCGCCGACACCCGACCGGTTAACGGGCACAGTGTGTTTGGGCCCCCAGCGCGACCAATCCCAAGTTCGGGGCATCTACGCGTACTCACCGCGGGACCGGATCGCCGGCACCACGGTCGCCTACCCCGGGGCCTTCCCGGTGGGTGTGCCTGCGACGAACGAGAACGACACCGGGCTGGTGCTCAAGTCGACGAGTGTGGACGCGTTCCGCGCCGACGGCGCCAAACTCGACCCGGCCGCGCTCGGCGACCCGGTGGCGTTCAACGGCAACGGCTACATGCTGCTCGGGCTCGAAATCGGCGGTCTGGCAGCGCGATACCGTGACGACTCCGCCCGCCGTGGCGGCCCCATGATGGTGCTGACGGCGCCCACGCTGCCACCCCCGGGCTGAGCCACGCCTGTGACGTCTACGGCGCGTCGGTTCTCGTGCTGCCCGATGCCTCGCTCGACGCTGTGCAGGTCCGCGCCTCACTGTGCACGCAGGGCGAGATCAACGCTGCGCTGCTGTACGCGACGGTGTCGCTGGCCGGCACCCACGCAGCACTTTGGACGACGGATGACTGACCCCGGGCCCACGGAATGGGGCGAAACCGCCGGCGTCGGCCCGTGGCAGGGCCCGGTCCCCGACGATGCCCGCTACGACTCCGCATTGCTGCGTGACGGCGACACCCGCAACGTCGTTGACGCGTACCGCTATTGGAGGCGGGACGCGATCATTGCCGACATCGATAACCGCCGGCACCCGCTGCATGTGGCGATTGAGAACTTCGGCAACGACGCCAATATCGGCGCGGTCGTTCGCACCGCGAATGCATTCGCCGTCGACACCGTGCACATCGTGGGCCGACGCCGCTGGAACCGGCGCGGCGCCATGGTGACCGATCGCTATCAGCGGCTGAGCCACCACGACACCACCGCCGAACTGCTGGCCTTCGCGGCGGATGCGGGGCTGACGGTTGTCGCGGTCGACAACGTGCCGGGTGCGCAGCGCATCGAGCACACCTCGCTGCCGCGGAACTGCCTGATGATCTTCGGCCAGGAAGGGCCGGGGATCACCCCAGATGCCAAGGCGGGCGCCGAATTAACCGTGTCGATCGCCCAATTCGGCTCCACACGCAGCGTCAACGCTGCCGTCGCCGCCGGCATCGCGATGCACACCTGGATCGTCCAGCACGGCGATCTCGGTCGCGCCTGGTAGCCGCTGACGCAGCAACAGCCACACCGCCACCGCAGAGATCAGCATCAGCACCGAGCCGACACCCGACGCGATGGCCAGGCCGCTGGTGAACGCGTCCTTCGCGGCATCCAGCAGGTCCGCCGCCCGGTCGGCAGGCAGACCCTTGGCCGCGTCGATCGCCGCCGCAAGTGAGTCGCGCGCATCGGCGGCGACTGCCGCGGGGATGCCCGGTGGAACGACGAAGTTGCGGTAGACGCCGGTGACTATCGAGCCCAGCGTGGCGATGCCGAGAGCCATGCCGAGCTCATAGGCGGTCTCCGAGACGGCGGCCGCCGCGCCTGCCCTCTCCTTCGGAACGCTGGCGAGGATGACGTCGCTGGCCACCGTGAACGCGAGGCCAAGGCCGACGCCGACCAGAAAGAGGGCCACGCCCAGCGGCAGATACGGGGTGGACGGCGTGATCAGCGTCAGGGAGGCCATGGCCACGCCGACAAGCGCGAGCCCGGCGGTGAGCACGGCGCGCGGCGACCAGTAGCGCACGGCTACGCCTGCGAGTACGCCGAACACCGTCGCGGTGACGGCCGCAGGCAACTCGGCCAGCCCGGCCTTCAACGGGCCGTATCCATGCACCAGTTGGAAGAACTGCGAAAGGAAGAACACCAGACCGGACAGGCCGAGCACCGACAGCAGGTTCGCCGCGACGACGCCGGAGAACGCCCGATTACCGAACAACCGGACATCGATGAGCGGAGTCGGCAGCCGCAGCTGGCGCCGGACGAACAGAATCAGCGCCGCCGCGCCGATCACGCCCGCCGCCACGACGTCCGCCCGCAGATCATGTAAGGACGCGCCTACGGTGCCTTCTTTGATCGCGTAGACGACCCCGAGCATGCCCATCATCGAAAGGCCGACGCTGGGCAGGTCCCACGGGCCCGGCTCGGGGTTGCGGTGTTCGGGCAGAAGGACGATGCCGCCGACGACCAGCACCACCATCACGGGAACGTTGATCAGGAACACCGAGCCCCACCAGAAGTGCTCGAGCAGAATGCCGCCGAGAACAGGGCCGAAGGCCGCGCCCGCGGAGAATGCAGAGGCCCAAATGCCGACGGCGATGCTGCGCTCCCTGGAATCCGGAAAGAGGCCGCGGATGAGCGCCAGGGTGGCCGGCGTCAGCGTCGCGCCGGCCACCCCGAGCAGCGCCCGCGTCAGGATCAGCATCTCCGCGCTGGACGAGTATGCGGTGATGACGGAGACGAGCGCGAAAGCCGTTGCACCGCAGAGTAAGAGCTTCTTGTGGCCGACGCGGTCACCGAGGCTGCCCATGCTGATCAACAGGCCGGCCAGCACGAACGAGTAGATGTCGCCGATCCACAGGATCTGGGTGAAGGTGGCGCCGAGGTCCTGGCCGATGAACGGCGTGGCCAGGGCCAGCACGGTGCCGTCGACGCCGATCAGCAGGACCGCAAGGGTAAGGACGCCGAGGGCGAACCAGCGGCGGGTCATGAGGTGCTCACTCCATGTAGTAGTAGGTCGGTGATCATGTGGTCGAAGTCTCGGCCTGCGACGCGTCCGACCTGAATGGCCCAACCCGCGCCGGCGACGAGGCTGTACAGCGCTTCGGTGAGCCAGGAAGCGGTGAGGTCGGGCCGGAATTCGCCGGCCCGCTGGCCCCGGCCGAACAGCTCGGTGATCGCCGCGTCGATATCCGCCCAGCCGTGCATCGACTGATCGAGGTCGAGTTCCTGGCTCTGGCTGTACAACAGCGCCAGGTACGGGGACACCCGCTCGCACGCCGTAATCAGGCGGCGCAGCGCAGCGGTGGCCGAATCCTCGTCCAGACGGGCGGTTTTCAGCGCATCCCGCATCTCGGCGACCGCCAGCTCGTCCAACGCCTCCATCAACGCGGGCTTGCCGGCGAAGTGGCGATGCAGGGTGGCGCGGCTTACCCCGACGGCGGCCGCGATCTCGTCCTGCGTGGCGTTCGGTCGGCGGCCGAGGAAGTCAGCGGCGGCGCGCAGCAACCCGTCTCGATCCAATGGCATGCGACAACTATAGCTAAACTGAGACAAAAATGTCTCACTGGGTCTGTTCGAGCCTGCACCAATGACGGCGCCGAGTAGGGCAGGATCATGACCATGGATCAGGTATGGGCAAACCGTGCTGCCAGCGCCGAAGCCGCCGTCGCGAAGCGACATCTGAAACGGCTCTGGGGATTGCCGGGCACCCAGTTGGGCGTCGTCGCCTGGCCGGCGGCGAGGCAGCACAGGCTGTTCGGCGTCTGGCATTACTGGTGGCAGGCTCACCTGCTCGACAATCTGGTCGACGCGCAGGTGCGCGACCCGCAGCCCGAGCGGGAGACGAAGATCCGCCGACAGATCCGCGCACATCGCCTGCGCAACAACGGATCCTGGATCAACGACTTCTACGACGACATGGCCTGGCTGGCGCTGGCGCTTGAGCGAGCCGGCCGGCTCGCCGGCGTCGAGAAACCCGGCTCGCTGAAGAAGCTGTGCGATCAGTTCGTCAACGCATGGGTGCCCGAGGACGGCGGCGGCATCCCGTGGCGCAAGCAGGACCAGTTCTTCAACGCACCCGCCAACGGTCCGGCAGCGATATTCCTCGCGCGCTACGACGACCGGCTGCGCCGCGCCCAGCAGATGTCGGACTGGATCGACGAAATGCTTATCGATCCGGAGTCGCACCTGGTGTTCGACGGCATCAAGGCCGGCTCGCTGGTGCGCGCGCAGTACACCTATTGCCAGGGCGTGGTGCTCGGGTTGGAAACCGAGCTCGCGGTGCGGACCAAGGACGAGGACCACGCCAAGCGGGTGCACCGGCTCGTCGCCGCCGTGCGCGACAACATGGCGCCCGACGGCGTGATCAAGGGCGCCGGCGGTGGCGACGGCGGACTGTTCAACGGGATCCTGGCCCGCTATCTGGCGTTGGTGGCGACCGACGCTTCCGCAGAACGGCCCCGAGGACGCCAAGGCCCGCGACACCGCCCGCACGCTGGTGCTGAAGTCCGCGCAGTCGGCGTGGGACAACCGCCAGACCGTCGACGGTTTGCCGCTGTTTGCCGCGTTCTGGGACCGCACCGCCGAGATACCCGCAGTAGGCGGAAAGGAAGCCGAGTTCGTCGAGGGTGCCGTCAACGCCTCCAAGGTCCCCGAACGCGATCTGTCGGTTCAGCTGTCGGGCTGGATGTTGATGGAAGCCGCGCACGTCGCCGCGGAGGAGACCGAGGAGTAGGTGACCACCGAGTCTTCCCCGCGGATCGTTCGCCTGTTGCCGACGCGGTTCAGCCGCGATCCCAAGGCGACCAAGACTACGGAGAACACCGCTGCAGCACTGCTGCTGGTATTCACCATCGCCGCGCTCGTATGGGCGAATTCGCCGTGGGCGGAGACCTATTGGACGCTGCTGGACACGCATGTCGGGTTCACGTTCGGTGATCATCACTTCGAACTGACCGTCAAGCACCTGGTCAACGACGGCCTGATGACGTTCTTCTTCTTCATCGTCGGCCTCGAGGTGACCCGCGAGTTCGCCATCGGCGAGCTCACCGACCGGTCCAGGGCCGCGGTGCCGGTGGTCGCCGCGGCCGCGGGGCTCGCGATACCCGCCGTCATCTTCCTGCTGTTCAACCCATCCGGGGAGGACGCGCAGGCGTGGGGCGTGGTGATCTCGACCGATACCGCGTTCCTGATCGGCGCGCTGGCCATCATCAGGCCGAAATTCCCTGCCCGGCTGCGGATCTTCCTGCTCACCCTGGCCGTGGTCGACGATGTCGGCGCATTGTGTGTGATCGCGTTGTTCTACTCCGATCGCATTCAGGTCGTTCCGTTGGCGATCTCGGTCGTCTTGCTCGTCGCCATCGCGTTGGTGCGGTTCCTGCCGGCGGCGCGTGGCCCGGCTTACGCGGTGCTGGCCTTTGCGCTGTGGGTGGCGTTGTTCATTGCCGGCGTGCACCCGACCTTGGCCGGCGTCGCTGTGGCGCTGCTGATCCCGGTTTTCACACCCGAGCGGCAGCAGGTGGAGCAGGCCGTCGACCTCATCCGCGCCTTCCGGCAGTCCCCGAATTCGCAGTACGCCAGGGCCGCGACCCGCGGACTGCGGCAGTCGATTTCGATAAACGAGCGGCTACAGACCGATGTCGGACCCTACGTGTCGTTCGTCGTGTTGCCACTGTTCGCGTTGGTCAACGCGGGCGTTCGGCTGGATTCCGAGAGCGTGACGACGGCGCTGCGCTCACCGCTGACGTGGGGCATTGTCGCGGGCTTGGTAGTCGGAAAGTTTGTCGGCATCACCGGGGCGACCTGGTTCATGCAGCGCACCGGCATTGGACAGCTGGCGCCGGGGTTGACGCTGCGCCGGGTGGCCGGCGGTGCCGCGCTGTCCGGAATCGGTTTCACCATCTCGCTTTTCATCGTCGACATCGCCATCGACTGATCCGGCGCGTAAGGAGCAGGCCCTGATCGGCGTCCTGATCGCGTCGGTGGTGGCGTTCCTCGCCGGCTGGGCGATCTTCCGGATCACCGACTGGGTGAGCCCGCCCGAACCGGTCGGCTTGAAGCTGTTGCGACCCGTCGACCCCGACCGCGACCACATCCGCGGAGATCCGAACGCCCCGCTGACGCTGGTGGAGTACGGCGACTTCGAATGCCCGTTCTGCAGCCGGGCCACCGGCGCGATCGACGAAGTCCGCGCGCATTTCGGCAATGAACTGCGCTACGTGTGGCGACATCTTCCGCTGGAGCGGGTCCATCCGCGTGCGTTCGACGCCGCGCGGGCGAGCGAGGCCGCCGCGCTTCAGGGCAAGTTCTGGGAGATGGCGCACGAATTGTTCGAGCACCAGGACGATCTGGAGTGGTCGGACATGTACCGCTATGCGGTGGCGGCCGGATGCGACGTCGAGCGATTCGACCAGGACGTGCGCGTGCATTCGTCGAAGGTGCTGCACCGCGTGCAGGACGACGCGCAGGACGCGGAGTTGATGGATCTCAACTCGACGCCGACGTTCTTCGTCAACGGCAAGCGGCACAAGGGTCCGTGGGATTCGGCCAGCCTGATTCGTGCACTGGAGGCAGGCCGGTCTTAGCGCACGGGACATGCTGAGCCGATGGAGCAGTTCGGTCGCGGTGAGCTGGTTTTCGATGTCCGGGATGCGGGGCCCGCCGACGGACCCGTCGTCGTGTTGTTGCACGGCTTCCCACAGCGCAACGATAGTTGGAGCGCCGTCATCGACAAGCTCACGGCGCAGGGGTACCGCTGCCTAGCACCCAATCAACGCGGATACTCACCGCGGGCGCGGCCTCGACGCCGTCGGGACTACCGGATGTCGGAGCTCGTCGCCGACGTCGCCGCGCTCATCGACGCCAGCGGCGCCGAGCGGGTGCACCTCGTCGGGCACGACTGGGGCGCCGCGGTCGCGTGGAACGTAGCGGCGCAGCTGCCCGACCGGCTGGCATCCGTTTCGTCGGTCTCGGTTCCGCATCCCGTCCCGTTCGTCCAGGCGATGTGGACCAGCAGGCAGGTGCTGGCGTCCTGGTACATGCTCTTCTTCCAGTTGCCGCGCATACCCGAGCGGCTTCTGCTGCGCCGCGACGGGTCGACCACTCGGATGGCGGCATCCCTGGAGCGCGGCGGCCAGACACCGGCCAACGCGGCCCGAGACGTCGCCGCGATGAGCGAGCCCGGGGCGCTGACCGCTGCACTCAACTGGTATCGGGCGATGTTCCTGTCGAAAGCGCCCGGGAAAATCACCGTGCCGACCATGTACGTATGGAGCGACGCCGACGACGCCCTGCGCGACAAGGCCGCTTACGCCAGCGGTGACTACGTCAGCGCCGACTACCGGTTCGAGATCCTGCGCGGGGTCTCGCACTGGATCCCCGAGGAGCAGTCGGACACGCTGGCCGATCTGCTGCTCGACTGGTTCGGCGCTCACCCCGCCGGCTGAGCGATCACGATGGAGGCGGGTCGGAGTTAGCTCCAGAGCGTGACATGAATCTTGGGTCGGAACCGCGTCACTCCAACTCCGGTGCCGCGCAACATCGCCTGCGTGCATCTGGGCGTGGTGATGAACCGGACGAGCTCGGACACGGCAGGCTGGCGCGCCGCAGGGGACAACGTCATCGCGCACCACTCGCCGGGTGTCTGCAGCCTCGGCCCCTTGATGTGGACCAGCCGTGCGGCGGCCAGATCCTTGCCGACAACGAAACCGATCGCCAGGCTGACCCCCCCGACACGCTGCACTTCCTCCAGCGCAGCGGCATCGCTCTGGAAGATCCGCTGTTGTCCCTCCGGGATCGCCAAATCTCTTAGCATCGAGGCTATCTCGCCGTCGACGCTGCCCGCCGATGGGCCGAGCATCCACTGCTGCTCATGCAGCAGCGACAAGGGTGGCGCCGAACCCGAGAACGCCGCCAACGGGTTGTTGGGCGCTGTCACGGTGAGGATCTGATAGTTCAGGAACGGCCGGACCACAATCGACCCGTCGTCGGCGCCGGTGGAGTCGTCGGCGACGCGACCGAGTGCGATGTCCACGGCGCGGGAGGTGATCAATTCCCGGAACCTGCTCGTCGGGTGCACGCTCAGCTCCACCGAAAGGTCCTTGGCGCGCGACGAGAACAGCTCGATCAGGCCGGGTGCAGCGTGTTCGGCGAACGCGCTCGACGCCGCGATCCGCAGCAGCCGCCTGCCGTGCGCGGCCTCGGTCACCTCGATCGCCGTCTGTTGCTGCAAGCCGAGGATCTCCACGGCCCGGCTGGCCAGCCGCAGCCCGCCGGGCGTGAACGCCAGCCCTGCGGACGTCCGGGAAAATAGCGGGTCGTCGAGTTCCTTGCGCAACTGCGCTACGTGCATTGAGATCCCGGCGTCGGATATGCCGAGCTCCTCGGCGGCCGCACGCACCGATCCCAACCTGACGACGGCCGAAAAGGCCCGAAGCTGAGCCGGTGTCACGAACCGAGCCTACGTCCGGGGCCTGGGAGCGAGTTCAGTGATTGCTTAACTCGCTATTGACGGCCTGGTAGGCGCCACGGAGACTGGTGGCCCAGCCCAAATCGTGCGAGGTCGATCACATGCAGGTCCCCGGACCATTCGAATACGAACGCGCCACCAGCGTCGATCACGCCATCGGACTCCTCGACCGCCTCGGGGACGGCGCGATGGTCGTGGCAGGAGGCCACAGCCTGTTGCCGATGATGAAACTGCGCATCGCCAACCCGGAATACCTCGTCGACATCAACGACCTGGTGACCGAGCTCGGATACATCGTCATCGACCCGACCAGGGTGCGCATCGGCGCGATGACGCGGCACCGGCAGGTACTGGAGTCAGACGAGCTCGCCGCGGTTTGCCCGATCTTCCGGGACGCCGAGAAGGTGATCGCCGACCCGGTGGTGCGCAACCGTGGCACCGTCGGCGGATCGCTGTGCCAGGCCGACCCCGCCGAGGATCTGACGACCGTGTGCACGGTGCTCAACGCGGTGTGCGTGGCCCGTGGCCCGTCGGGGGACCGAGAGATTCCCATCGATGACTTCCTGACCGGGCCGTACGAAACCGCACTCGCCCACAACGAGCTGCTCACCGAGGTCCGGATCCCGATCCGGCGGCACAGCTCAAGCGCCTACGCGAAGGTGGAGCGGCGGGTCGGCGACTGGGCGGTTGCCGCGGCGGGCGCCGCCGTGACCCTCGACGGTGAGACCCTAGTCGCAGCTCGGCTCGGGCTGACCGCGGTGAACACCGACGTGGCCGCACTGGCCGCGGTCGGTGAGGGCCTCGCCGGACGACCGGCCACCGAGGAGACATTCACGGAGGCTGGCCGTGGCGCAGCGCAGGCGTGCAGCCCGGTCACCGACATGAGGGGCAGCGCGGAGTACAAGCGCCACCTCGCATCCGAGCTCATCATCCGAACGTTGCGCACCGCCGTCCAGCGGGCGCGCGACAACTCCTGAGGCCGAAGGGAACCTGGCGATGCAAGTGAACATGACCGTCAACGGCGAATCGGTCACGGCCGAGGTCGAACCGCGAACACTGCTCGTACACTTCCTGCGGGATCAGTTGCGGCTCACCGGAACTCACTGGGGATGCGACACCAGCAACTGTGGCACCTGTGTGGTCGAGATGGACGGCGAGCCGGTTAAGTCGTGCACGGTGCTCGCCGCGATGGCAAGCGGCCGCGCCATCCGAACGGTGGAGGGGCTGGAGGTCGACGGCCGGCTGGACCCCGTGCAGGAGGGCTTCATGCAGTGCCACGGGCTGCAGTGCGGGTTCTGCACACCCGGGATGATGATCACGGCGCGGGCCCTGCTCAACAGCGATCCCGACCCGGACGAGGACACCATCCGGGAGGCCATCTCGGGACAGATCTGCCGCTGCACCGGTTACACGACGATCGTGCGGTCCATCCAGTGGGCCGCCGCACACGCCAACGCCGAGGCCAACGCATGACCACCACGGAGGTTCGCCCCGAGGGTCGGCCCGACGATCTGGCCGACAACGACCAGAAGCCGTGCGGGCACGGCCGGATGCTGCGCAAGGAGGACCCCCGGTTCATCAGGGGCCGCGGCAATTACGTCGACGATGTGCAGCTGTCCGGGATGCTGCATCTGGCGATCCTGCGCTCGCCCTATGCGCATGCCCGCGTCGTCGGCATCGATACGACTGCGGCGCAGGCGCATCCGAAGGTCAAGGCGGTGGTCACCGGCGCCGATCTGGCCGCCAAGGGCCTGGCGTGGATGCCGACGCTTTCCAACGACGTGCAGGCCGTGCTGGCCACCGACAAGGTCCGCTTCCAGGGCCAGGAGGTGGCGTTCGTCGTCGCCGAGGACCACTACGCGGCGCGCGACGCGCTCGAGCTCATCGACGTCGAGTACGACCCGCTCGATCCCGTCATCGACGCGCGTCATGCTCTTGACCCCGACGCCCCGGTGATCCGCACCGATCTGGAGGGCAAGTCCGACAACCACTGTTTCGACTGGGAGACCGGCGACGCCGCGGCCACCGAGGCCGCCTTCGCCAAGGCCGACGTCGTCGTCAAGCAGGAAATCATTTATCCCCGTGTGCATCCGGCGCCGATGGAAACCTGCGGCGCCGTCGCCGACCTCGACCCGGTGAGCGGAAAGCTCACGCTCTGGTCGACGTCGCAGGCGCCACACGCCCACCGCACGCTGTACGCGTTGGTCGCCGGTCTGCCCGAGCACAAGATCCGGGTCATCTCTCCCGACATCGGTGGCGGGTTCGGCAACAAGGTGCCGATCTACCCGGGTTACGTGTGCGCGATCGTCGGCTCGCTGCTGCTGGGCAAGCCGGTCAAGTGGATGGAGGACCGCAGCGAGAACCTGACGTCCACCGGATTCGCCCGCGACTACATCATGGTCGGCGAGATCGCCGCCACCAACGACGGGAAGATCCTGGCGATTCGGTCCAATGTGCTGGCCGACCACGGCGCGTTCAACGGCACCGCGGCCCCGGTGAAATACCCGGCCGGTTTCTTCGGGGTGTTCACCGGCAGCTATGACATCGAGGCCGCGTACTGTCACATGACCGCGGTGTACACGAACAAGGCGCCCGGCGGTGTCGCCTATGCGTGCTCGTTCCGCATCACCGAGGCGGTGTACTTCGTCGAGCGGCTGGTGGACTGCCTGGCGTTCGAGCTCAAGATGGACCCGGCGCAGCTGCGGCTGTCGAATCTGTTGAAACCGGATCAGTTTCCGTACAAGTCCAAGACCGGATGGGTGTACGACTCGGGCGACTACGAGACGACCATGCGGCTGGCCATGGACATGATCGGCTATGACGCCCTGCGTGCCGAGCAGAAGGAGAAGCGCGAGCGCGGCGAGCTGATGGGCATCGGCATGTCGTTCTTCACCGAGGCCGTCGGCGCAGGCCCGCGCAAGGACATGGACATCCTTGGCCTCGGCATGGCCGACGGCTGTGAGCTGCGGGTTCATCCCACCGGCAAAGCCGTTGTGCGCCTGTCGGTTCAGACCCAGGGCCAGGGCCACGAGACGACGTTTGCGCAGATCGTCGCCGAGGAGCTCGGCATCCCGCCCGACGATATCGACGTGGTGCACGGCGACACCGACCAGACCCCGTTCGGGCTGGGCACCTACGGCAGCCGGTCCACCCCGGTGTCCGGCGCCGCGGCCGCGCTGGTCGCCCGCAAAGTGCGGGACAAGGCGAAGATCATCGCGTCGGGCATGCTGGAAGCCTCGGTCGCCGACCTGGAGTGGGATAAGGGTTCATTCCACGTCAAGGGCGATCCGTCGGCGTCGGTGACGATCCAGGACATCGCGATGCGCGCCCACGGCGCGGGCGATCTGCCCGAGGGCCTCGAAGGCGGCCTCGACGCTGCGATCTGTTACAACCCGGAGAATCTCACCTACCCATACGGCGCTTACTTCTGTGTGGTCGATGTCGATCCCGGCACCGCGGTGGTGAAGGTGCGCCGGTTCCTGGCCGTCGACGACTGCGGCACCCGCATCAACCCGATGATCATCGAGGGCCAGATCCACGGCGGCATCGTCGACGGTATCGGCATGGCGCTGATGGAGATGATCGCCTTCGACGAGGAGGGCAACTGCCTGGGCGGTTCGCTGATGGACTACCTGATCCCGACGGCGATGGAGGTTCCCCACCTGGAGACCGGGTTCACCGTGACCCCGTCGCCGCACCATCCGATAGGCGCCAAGGGCGTCGGCGAATCGGCGACCGTCGGATCGCCTCCGGCCGTCGTCAACGCCGTGGTGGATGCCTTGGCGCCGTTCGGGGTTCGGCACGCCGACATGCCGCTGACCCCGTCGCGGGTGTGGGAGGCGATGCAAGGCCGGGCGCAACCCCCGATCTGAGGAGGCCAACATGACGGTCAGCGAACGGGCCCAGCAGCTGCGGCGTTCGCGGACGCCGTTCGTCCACGCCACTGTTGTGCGTGCCCAACAACCCGCGTCGGCGCACGCGGGTGATCAGGCAATCCTGTTGTCGGACGGCACGATCGAGGGGTTCGTCGGCGGTCAGTGCGCGCAGAACTCGGTGCGCAAGGCGGCGCTGGGCGCGTTGCAGGCGGGCGAGAGCGTGCTGCTTCGGGTGCTGCCCGACGGCGACGTGCACTTCCCTGAGGCTCCCGGCGCGTGCGTCGTCGTCAATCCCTGCCTGTCCGGAGGGGCGCTGGAGATCTTCCTGGCGCCGCAGGTGCCCGCGCCCCTGATCCGGGTGTGCGGTGCCACGCCGATCTCCGAAGCGCTGGCGCTCATGTGCTCCGCGCTCGGCTACGACGTACAGCGCGACGGTGAGGGAGATCTCGCGCAGGCCACCGCGGTCGTCATCGCCACCCATGGCGGGCCGGAGGCCGAAACGATCCTCGCGGCGCTCGACGCAGGCGTCGGATATGTCGGGCTGGTGGCCAGCAAGGTACGGGGACAAGCGATCCTAAAGGCGCTCGAGCTGACCGAGGCGCAGCGGCGGCGTGTGCACACTCCGGTTGGGGTGCCGATCGGCGCGAAGACCCCCGCCGAGATCGCGGTGTCGATCCTGGCCGAGGTCATCCGCGGCATCCGGGTCGACGGCCTTGTCGCCACGCGGCCGGCGGCCGGCGCACCAGAGACGCGAAGAGAAGAAGCATGCCACAGCCACGGGTGACTGGGATCGTGCTGGCGGCGGGCTCATCTCGCCGGTTGGGCACACCGAAACAGCTGTTGCCGCTAGGCGATACCACTGTTCTCGGTGCCACGCTCGCGGTCGCCGGAAGCTGCCCGTTCGACCAGCTCATCATCACCGTGGTACCGCTCGACGTCGACACCTGGGACGACTACGAACGCCTGCTCGCATCGGTGGCGCGATGACGCGACCATCGGCCCTGTTCGCCGATGTCGACGACGTCATCCGACGCTTCGACGCGCACGACTATCTACTGGACACCGGCACCGCGTCCGCGATCTACCTCGCGGTCACGCTCGCGCGTCCGCTGCTGCTGGAGGGTGAACCCGGGGTCGGCAAGACGACCGCGGCAAAGGTCCTCGCAAGTGTGGTGGATGCGCCGCTGCTGCGACTCCAGTGCTACGAGGGTCTGACCGCCGCCGAGGCGCTCTACGACTGGAACTATCAGCGTCAGCTGCTTGCCATCCGACTGGCCGAGGCGCGCGGCACCGGGATCGACGAATCCGACCTGTACACCGAGGCCTATCTGGTCGACCGGCCGATCCTGCAGTGCGTTCGGCACCGCGGACCCGGCGCCGCGATCCTGCTGATCGACGAGATCGACCGCGCCGACGACGAATTCGAGGCGCTACTGCTGGAGTTCCTCGGTGAAGCCGCCGTCACCGTGCCGGAATTGGGCACCTTCGTCGCCGACCGGCCGCCGATCGTGGTGCTCACCTCCAACCGCAGCCGTGATCTGCACGACGCGCTGCGGCGGCGGTGCCTGTACCACTGGATCGACTATCCGGACCCGGTGCGCGCGGCGGACATCGTGCGGCGCACCGTACCCGGCGCAGACGCCGCACTCATCGAGCATGCCGCCCAGTTCGTCGGCGGGACAAGGAGTCTCGACCTTGACAAGCCCCCAGGCGTGGCGGAAACGATCGACTGGGTCGCCGCCCTCGTCGCGCTCGGGGTGACCGACCTTGTCGCCGCCGACACCGAACGAGGTCTGGCCAGCCTGGGCGCGCTGGCCAAGACTCCCGATGACCACGCACTGATCAACGACGCGTTCGCGGAATACAGCTCCAACTGAGAGGAATGCTCGATGAAGATCGCCAACGAGTTCACCGTCAGTGTCCCGATCGAGGACGCCTGGCATGTTCTCACCGATCTCGAACAGGTCATCCCGCTGATGCCGGGAGCGCAGATGACGGGCCGTGACGGCGACGACGTGCTCGGCAAGGTCAAGGTCAAGGTGGGCCCGGTGACCAGTGAGTTCAGCGGCAAGGTGCACTTCGTCGAACGGAATGGTGACGAGCACCGCGCGGTCATCGACGGCAAGGGCAAGGAGGCGCGCGGCACAGGCAACGCGGCCGCGACCGTCACCGCCCAGTTGCACGACGCGGGCGATTTCACCCGGGTCACCGTAGACACCGACCTGAAGGTGGTCGGCAAGCTGGCCCAGTTCGGCAGCAGTATGCTGCAACAAGTTTCGGAAAAACTGCTCGGCCAGTTCGTCGAGTCTCTCGAGGCGAAGCTGGCTGCCGACAAGGCAGAGCCCGCGCCGGAACATGACGGTGCTGCGCCGGTCGCGGCTGTCGCCCCGCCCCAGCCCGAATCGGAAGCCATCGACCTGCTCGAACTCGCCGGTGGTGGTGCATTGAAGAAGTACGGCCCGCCGGTTCTCGGCGCCTTCCTGTTCGCTGCTGTCCTGTTCACGCTGGGGCGGTTGCGCATCGCGCGAAAGGCGCGGCGCGCGAACCGATGACCGCGCCGTATCTGCTGCGTGGCGTCGACATCGCGGCCTTCGCCGTCGCGCTGGTGGATCGGCTACACGCCGGCGGTGTGGCGGTCTCCGCCAGCGGCCCAACGGGGTTCGTCGATGTGCTGCGTCGCGGATGGCCCGGTACGCGAACGCAGCTGTACTGGGCGGCGCGGCTGACCCTGGTGAACCGCGTCGAGGACATGGCCGCGTTCGACGCGGTGTTCGAGGCGGTGTTCGCCGACGCCGTGCTCGGTGTGGATCCGCCGGGGCTCAAGCGGAGCCTCGGTACGACCGCCGCGGCCGACGCCGGTGTGCCCGGCCGCCAGGGAGCCGTCGCTGAAGGCGGGCTGCGGTGGAGCACTCTGCCTGCGTCGGTGACGGCGACCGACACCCATGACGGCGAGATGGGCATCCCCGACACCCTGCCCAGCCGGCTCGTCGCGCGCGCCGACGAACCGTTCGATCGATTCGATCCAGAAGACCTCCGGCTGCTCGGTCGGTGGCTGGAACAGTCCGTCGCGCGCTGGCCGCAGCGCCGCAGCATGCGCCGCGAGCCGCACCGGCACGGCAAGCGTATCGACCTGCGGGAGACCATGAAGCAGTCGCGTGCGACGGGCTGGGAGACGATGCGGGTCGCGCGCACCCGCGCCCGTGCGCATCCCCGTCGAGTGGTGCTGATGTGCGACGTCAGCCGCTCGATGCAGCCCTACGCCACCATCTATCTGCACCTGATGCGTGCTGCGGCATTGCGGCAGAAGGGGATTCGCCCCGAGGTGTTCGCGTTCTCGACGTCGCTGACCCGGCTGACGGCGGCGCTTTCGCACCGCTCCGCGGAGGTCGCGCTGGCCAGGGCCAACGCCAAGGTCACTGACCGCTACGGCGGAACGCGCGTCGGCCACTGCGTGGGTGAGCTGCTGTCGGCGCCGCACGGCAATGCGCTGCGCGGCGCGGTGGTGATCGTCGCCTCTGACGGTTGGGACAGCGATCCCCCGGAGGTTCTCGATCGGGCGCTGGCGCGGGTGCGCCGGCGCGCACAGACGTTGGTCTGGCTCAACCCGCGCGCAGCGCATCCCGACTTCCGTCCCCTGGCCGGTTCGATGGCCGCGGCGCTGCCGTACTGCGATCACTTCCTGCCGGCACACTCACTCACCGGGCTGAGGAAGTTGTTCGCCGTACTCGCCGACCAGGAGGGCTAGGACTCCGTGGCAGGTTGGGCGGTTCCGCCTGCGGCCCTCTTGGCCGCCCGGCGGCGCTTGTACCACTCGATGAACATCGGGGCGACCGAAGCCAGCACGATCGCGATGAAGATCGGTTCGAGGAGTTTCTGAATGATCTCGAACTGGCCGAGCCAATACCCGAGCAGGGTCAGGCCGACGCCCCACACGACGGCACCGAGGATGTTGTAGAGCGCGAACACCGGGTAGCTCATCCGGGCGGCGCCCGCGGTGAGCGGCGCGAGGGTCCGCACAATGGGCACGAATCGCGCCACAACGATGGCGAAGGGACCGCGCTGCTCGAAGAAGACGTGGGCCTCGTCCAGGTACTTCTGCTTGAGGAACCGGGCGTTCGGCTTGAACATCGCCGTGCCGAGGTTGCGACCGATCCAGTAGCCGACCTGACCGCCCAGGATGGCGGCGATCGGGATGAAGACCAGCAGCTGCCAGAGCTGGAAGTTGATCGCCTCCCCGCCCTCTTCCGCCAAGGCGGCCGTGCCCGCGGCAAGCATGCCGGCCACGAACAGCAGCGAATCGCCGGGCAGGATCGGGAACAGCACCCCCGACTCGACGAAGATGACGACCAGCAGCCCCACCAGGGCCCAGGTACCGAAGTATCCGAGCAGCTTCATCGGATCCAGGAAGTCCGGCATGAGCGCCAGCTGCGTGGCAGCCGACGAGAGGGCCGTGGTGGTCACAAGGCCCCAAGATACCGGCACCGGCGGCCAACTCCCGAAAACGTCGATGTGGGGCCGCCATCGGCCCCGATGGATAGGGTTTGGCCATGCCCACTCACAAAGCCGTGCTGGTGGAATCGGCAGGCGCGCCACTGACCCTCGGCGATGTCGACACCGCCTCGCCCTCGCGTGACCACGTCCGCATCGCCGTCAAAGCGTGCGGCGTATGCGGAACCGACCACGCGATCGTCAACGGGGCGTTCCCGGGGATGTCCTGGCCGCTGACGCCGGGACACGAGGCCGCGGGAACGATCGCCGAGCTCGGCGAGGGCGTCGAGGGCTTCGAGGTGGGCGACCGGGTAGCGGTCGGCTGGTTCGGCGGCAACTGCAACAAGTGCGTGCCCTGCCGTAAGGGCAAGTTCATGCAATGCGAGAAGCTGCAGGTGCCCAGCCTGGCTTATCCCGGCGGGTACGCCGAATCGATCACGGTCCCCGCGACGGCGTTGGCCCGCATCCCCGATGAGTTGTCGTTCGCCGAAGCTGCTCCGATGGGCTGTGCCGGGGTCACCACCTTCAACGGCCTGCGCCAGACCAAGGCCGTCGCGGGGACTCGTCGCGGTGCTCGGCGTCGGTGGCCTTGGCCACCTCGGTGTGCAATTCGCCCGCGCCATGGGCTTCGAGACCGTCGCCATCGCGCGCGGCGCCGAGAAGGCCGACGACGCACGCGCACTCGGGCGCCCATCACTACATCGACTCGAGGGCGGCCGACGTCAGCGCCGAACTGCACGAAGCTGGGCGGCGCGTCCGTCGTGCTCGCAACCGCCGCCAACTCGGCCGCGATCGGTCAGACCGTCGGCGGACTCGCTCCGCAAGGTGAACTCGTCGTCGTCGGGGTCACGCCGGACCCGTTGCCGATCAGCCCGATCGATCTCATCACCCCCGGTCGCAGCGTCAGCGGACATCCCTCGGGCACCGCACGGGACGTGGAGGAGACGATGCACTTTGCGGTTCAGGCCGGTGTACGGGCCCAAATTGAGGAACGAACCCTGGGGCAGGCCGCCGAGGCGTATGCGGCGATGGATGAGGGGCGCGCGCGCTACCGGATGGTCTTGACCATGTGAGGCGGCCCACTTCCTGGGATACTCGCAGGACGACCAGCGGAAGGAACTGCCATGCCCATCGCGACCCCTGAGGTCTATGCAGCGATGCTGGGCCGAGCAAAGGAGCACTCGTTCGCGTTCCCGGCCATCAACTGCGTGGGCTCGGAATCCGTCAACGCCGCGATCAAGGGCTTCGCCGACGCCGGCAGCGACGGCATCATCCAGTTCTCCACAGGCGGGGCGGAGTTCGCCTCCGGCCTTGGCGTCAAGGACATGGTGATCGGCGCCGTCGCGCTGGCCGAGTTCGCCCACATCATCGCCGAGAAGTACCCGATCACCGTCGCGCTGCACACCGACCACTGTCCGAAGGACAAGCTGGACAGCTATGTGAAGCCGCTGCTGGCGATCTCGCAGAAGCGCGTCGCCGAGGGGCGCAACCCGCTGTTCCAGTCGCACATGTGGGACGGATCTGCGGTGCCCATCGACGAGAATCTCGAGATCGCCCGCGAGCTGCTCAAGGAGGCCGCGGCGGCCAAGATCATCCTCGAGATCGAGATCGGCGTGGTCGGCGGCGAGGAAGACGGCGTGGCCCACGAGATCAACGACAAGCTCTACACCACCCCGGAAGACTTCGAGAAGACCATCGAGGCGCTTGGCGCGGGCGAGCACGGCAAGTATCTGCTGGCTGCGACGTTCGGCAATGTGCACGGCGTCTACAAGCCGGGCAACGTCAAGCTGCGCCCGGACATTCTTGAGCAGGGCCAGACGGTCGCCGCGGCCAAGCTCGGATTACCCGCTGGCTCAAAGCCTTTCGACTTCGTGTTCCACGGCGGCTCGGGCTCGCTGAAGTCCGAGATCGAGGACTCACTGCGCTACGGCGTGGTGAAGATGAACGTCGACACCGACACCCAGTACGCGTTCACCCGCCCGGTCGCGGGGCACATGTTCGCCAACTACGACGGGGTGCTGAAGGTTGACGGCGAGGTCGGCAACAAGAAGGCCTACGACCCCCGCGGCTATTTGAAGAAGGCCGAGGCCTCGATGAGCGAGCGCGTCGTCGAGGCGTGCAACGACCTGCACAGCGCAGGGCGGTCGGTGACCGCCGGCCGACCCGGCTAGAGTCTGAACGGTGAAGCGTGGAACCCTGATCGCCTTCTGCACCTTCGCGGCCGTCTTGGGATCGCTCGCCGTCGCCTCACCGGCCGCGGCCAACAGCTGCCCCTACGGCACCGTGTCTCGATTCGACGGGGTGTGCACCAGCGGTCAGGGAGGTGCGGGTCCCCCGCTCCCCATCGTCATTCCGCCGCAGGGGGCCGACGTGGTGACCGCGCCCGGAAGCGTCGCAACGATAAACGGCATCCCGTGCAACCAGAAACACCTGGGCACGTGCATCGCGATGTCGCAACAACCCTAGGCGTTAGGCGCCTGGCAGATCTTCCACTGATCGTCGCGGAACTCCAGGTCGAAGCTGCGCGTCGAGCGGGTCTGCGGGGCATAGGCCATGAACGTCGTGACGTTGGCCTCGGCGTGGTCGCCGTTGACCACCACCTGGTCGATGCTGGCGACGACGGGGTACTGCTTGGCGGCGGCGACCCGGGAATGGGTATCGGCCCAGGAGCGGTCGTTGTAGTTGACATAGCTGTCGCGCGTGGCGCCGCAGGTGATGCTGCGCAGGGTGGCCAGGTCGCCGTTCTGGATCGCGATGTCGAAGTTCTTGATCGTCGAGCGGACCATGTCCTCCTGCGAAACCTTCGGCTCCGAGCCGCGGGTCAGCAGCACGGTGCCCAGTATCGCGACGGCGACCACCGCGGCGATGACCAACAGCAGGGCCACCACCCAGCCCCAGCTGCGGCGGGTTCGTGGCGGCTTCGGGACGTCGCCGCGCGGCGGAATCAGTTGCGGTGCAACCGCTTTCTGCTGAACCGTAGTTTCCGAGACGGTAAATACCTCGGTGGCGGGCTCCGCCGGGGTGTCGATCTTCTGCGTCGAGCCCGCGTCGAATCCGGAGGGCGCGGTGAAGCGGCGCTCCGTCGGCTGATTGGCTTCTGCCTGCTCCGGTGTGGGGTCGGCCGGCGCCATGATCTCGGTGGCCGGCTCGTGCTCTGGATCGACCGCCATCACCTCGGTGGCGGGTTCGGCCTCGGTCGGCGCCTCGGTCTCTTCAGCGGCGACGTCGTCGGAGGCTACGTCACTGGCCTCGGCCACCTCCTCGGCGGCCTCATCCGGTTGGTCAGGCCCTGATGGGTTCGACATCGCTGCTGCAGTCCTCCCTTACGACGCTACGGCGGAAGCCTAGCGGCACAATGGGCCCATGACGCGGATGGGCGATCTCCTCGGACCGGATCCGGTGCTGCTTCCCGGCGACAGCGCAGCCGAGGCCGAATTGGCCGCCTCCGAGAACCCCGCGATCGTGGCCGCCGCTCATCCGACGGCGTCGGTGGCGTGGGCGGCGCTCGCCGAGGACGCGCTGGCCGATGACAAGGCGATCACCGGCTACGCGTATGCCCGCACCGGCTACCACCGCGGCCTGGATCAGTTGCGCCGCAACGGGTGGAAGGGCTTCGGCCCCGTTCCCTACAGCCACGAACCCAACCGTGGATTCCTGCGCTGCGTGGCCGCCCTGGCGCGGGCCGCCGACGCGATCGGCGAGACCGACGAGTATGCGCGCTGCCTGGATCTGCTCGACGACTGCGATCCGGCGGCGCGATCCCAACTCGGGTTGGGTTAGCCGCTCACCACTCCGCTTCGCACTTGCAGTCGGCGGCGCCGTCTGGCGGCTCCACCTGAACCGTCGCGTGATCCAGCCCGTGCGCGGTGAGCACCGCACGCGCGTCGTCGAGCACCAGCGCGGAATCACGAACGCTGGTCAGGTGCGCGGTGACCATGTCCTTGCCCGGCACCAGCGTCCACACGTGCAGGTCGTGCACCTCGGTCACGCCCTCGACGGCGCACAGCGCGGTGCGCAGCTCCTCGACGTCGATGTGGGTCGGGGAGGACTCGGACAGGATGCGCAGCGCGGCGCGGGCCAGCGAGATCGCCCGCGGCAGCACCCACAATGCGACGAACACCGCGACCACGACGTCGGCGTACGGCCAGCGCGTCGTCACCGTCACGATGCCGGCGATCAGCACGGCGACGCTGCCCACCGTGTCGGCGACGACCTCCATGTAGGCGCCCTTGACGGCCAGGCTTTCCTTGGAATGCGACCGCAGAAGCATGACGACGACGGCGTTGGCGACCAGTCCGGCGAGCGCGACGACGATCATCGGCACGCCAGGGATATCAGGTGCGCCACCGAGCCGTTCGACGGCCTCGTAGAGGATGAACGCCGCCACGCCGAGCAGCAGCACGGCATTGGCCACGGCGGTGAACACCTCGGCGCGGTGCCAGCCGTAGGTGCGGGCCGGCGATGCGCTGCCGTGGCGGGCCAGCAGCACCGCGGTCAGGCCCATGAACATGGCGACCAGGTCGGTGAGCATGTGCCCGGCGTCGGACAGCAGCGCGAGCGAGTTGATCACCAGCGCGGTGGTGAGCTCGAGGATGAAGAACGCGGTCAGGATCGCCGCGGCGATGACCATCCGGGAAACACGGGTGTCGGCGTGACTGTGATTGTGCCCGGCACCCATGTCTGCAATATATGCGTAAACACGCATATGTCGCAAGTGCCTCGTCAGAACCAGGCAGACCAGAAGCGGGTCAGTGCGGTTTCGAGTAGTGCAATACTCATGCGCAAATCGTTTCGCCAGGTCACGCTATCTTTGTGTCGAGGGTCTTCCTTAGCCATTCGAGTGCGGACAGTCGCGAAGCGGCCGCGCTCAAGGCATGGCTGATCGAAGCAGACCCAGGGCTGGCCGACGAGATCTTCCTCGACCTGGACCGTCACACCGGAATACCCGCGGGGGTGCGCTGGAAGGAGGCGCTACGGCGGGCGAATGATCGCTGCGAAGCCGTCGTTTGCCTGCTCTCCGACAACTGGGACGCGTCGCACGAGTGCAAGGTGGAGTACCGCAACGCCGAAGACCTCAACAAACCGATCTTCGTCGTCCGCTTGGAGCCGCTGACCAGCCAGGACATCACAAGCGAGTGGCAACGCTGCGACCTGTTCGGCGTTGGGCCGAAGACGTCGATCTCGGTGGACGACAATTCACAGCCTGTCGAATTTCTCACCGAAGGGCTGCTGCGGTGCGCGACGGCTTGCGCGCGGCGGGCATCGGCGCGGATACCTTCGGCTGGCCGCCCGCCGACGAGCCGGATCGCGCACCCTATCGGGGCTGGCAACCGCTGCACGAGGTCGACGCCGCGGTGTACTTCGGGCGTGACGTCCAGATCGGCCGAGCGTTGAATGTGATTCGCGAGCTGCGGAGTGCCGACGGTGGGCATCTGTTTGTCGTCCTCGGACCGTCGGGAGTCGGGAAGTCCTCGTTCCTGCGAGCCGGGCTGCTGCCTCGGCTGCGCCGTGACGACCGGCACTTCCTGCCGATGGGCATCGTTCGGCCGCAGCGTAACGCGCTCACCGGCGACGGCGGCTTCGCGCAGTCGATCTATGAGCTGCGAACCGGTCTGGGACTGCCGGAGCCCGGTCTCGGTGACATCAAGAAAGGCGTGGGCGACGTCGGCCGGGTGCGGTCCTGGCTCACCGAGGCGCAGCGGGTGGCCCACAACCGGATACTCGATCCGGCGGACGCCGTGCCGCCCACCTTGGTGTTGCCGATCGATCAGGCCGAGGAACTGTTCGGTGTGGACGCGGGCGAGCAGGCCAGCGCGTTGCTCGGCGTGTTGTCGGGGCTGCTCGATCCGGACAGCTCGCTGCCGATGATCGTGATCGCGACCATCCGCGCCGACCGATACGAGCCATTGCAGACCGCGCCGCAGCTCGCGACCGTCCAGGTGCGTCCGTTCGACGATCTCAAACCCATGCCGCAGGCCCAGTTCAAGGAGGTCATCTGCGGACCGGCGCGGCGAGCAGGCGAGGCGGGGAGCCGACTCACGATCGCGCCCGAACTGGTCGACCGGCTACTCGAGGACTGGTCGCGCGGTGCCGATACGCTGCCGCTGCTGTCACTCACGCTCGCGCGGCTGTACCAGGACTACGGCGGCGGCGGCATCACGCTGGCCGAATACGAGGCCATGGGCGGGCTGCGCCACGTGGTGCAGAGCGAGGTCGACGAGTTGTTGTCCTCGGATCCCGTTGCCCGGCAACGCCAACTGGACATCCTGCGGTCGGCGTTCGTGCCCTGGCTGGCAACCATCAACCCGGACAATGATCAGCCGATGCGTCGGGTTGCGCGCTGGTCCGATTTGCCGCCGGAGAGTCATTCTTTCCTGGAGGCATTCATCGCCAAGCGATTGCTGGTGCGTGACGAACGTGATGGTGAGGTCGTCGTCGAGGTCGCACTGGAAAGCCTGCTGCGGCAATGGGATGCGCTTGCGGAGTGGTTGCGGATCGAGGCCGGGGACCTCAAGGATGCGGACAATCTCGAGCGGGCCGCGCGAGCCTGGCGGCAAAACGGCTGCAGCGACGAGTGGCTTATTCCGGGGAGCCGGCTCGCGGACGCCGAATCGCTCGCCGCCAAACCGGGTTTCCGTGAGCGGCTGAATCCGACAAGCGATTTCCTGCTGGCCTCCCGCCGAAGCGAAGACGAGCAGATCGCAGAGGAACGCCGACGACACGAGGCCGATCTGCAGGCCGCACGCGACCGGGAAGAGGCGGCGAAAGCTCTAGCGGCAGCCGAAACCCAGGCCAAGGAAGACGCCGAACGGCACGCGTCGGTATTGCGCCGTCGGAACTGGATCCTGCGGGCAGCGGTGGTGTTGATGGCTGTCGCCGCGGTGGTCGCCGGATTGCTGAATGTGCGGGCGACGAGGGCCGAAGAACGAGCGGAAGCGCGCAGCAAGGATGCAGCGGCGAACGCGTTGATCGCGAACTCTCAGGCAATACTGTCGGGGTCGCTGGGCATCAGTGACGATGTGCTCGGCATGCAATTGGCGCTCGCCGTCGGCAGTTTCGAATCCAATATGAGCGGCGACTTCGCGGTGCTGAACGCCCTGAACCAGGAACGCAATCTGCTGAAGGTCATCAACACGAACGTTTTTCCCTTAAGGGTGGAAGTCAGCCCGGACGGCGAGCGGATCGTAACGACCGGAGGTCCGCACCTCCAGTTGTGGAGCACCCGAACATGGGAACCCATTGGCGATTTCATGAAGGGCCACACCGCGGACGTGAAAAGTGTCGCCTTCAGCCCGGATGGGAAGCTGATCGTCTCCGGTGGTGCGGACACCACGATAAGGCTGTGGGATGTCCAATCGCGCCAACCCGTCGGCCAGCCGATGCAGGGACATCACGGCTTCGTCACGGACGTCGCATTCAGCCCGGACGGCAGCCGCATCGTCTCGGGAAGTTCGGACAAGACGGTTCGGCTGTGGGATACCGCACGGCGGGCACCGATCGGCGCACCGATGCGTGGCCACACCGCGGACGTGTCGAGCGTTGCGTTCAGCCCAGACGGCAAGCTGGTTGCCTCCGGCAGTGTCGATACGACGCTGCGACTCTGGGACGCGGAATCCGGGTTACCGGCCGCGGAGCCGCTGCCGGCCCACGACGCGGTAGTGGCGTCCGTGGCGTTCAGCCCGGATGGGCGCCGGATCGCCTCGGCGGGTGGCACCACAGTCCGGTTGTGGGAGGTGGCGACCCGCACGCCGATCGGCGAACCGATCGCCGGACATACCGCTCCGATAAGTCAGGTGGTTTACAGCCGGGACGGTAGGCGGTTGGCCTCCGCTGCCGATGACAAGACCATCCGGATGTGGGATGCGACCACCGGGGCTCCCGTCGGAGAGCCGCTGACCGGGCACGAGTCCTCGATTACCGACATTGCGTTCGACGCGGACGGCAGCCGGATTGTGTCGACGAGTATCGACGACACGGTGCGGGTATGGGACACCGGCGGTGGGCAGGTTCTTCGCGGCCACGGTGACGCGGTGATGGGCGTCGACTTCAGTCCGGACGGACGTCGAATCGTGTCGAGCAGCCTCGACCGGACGATCCGGCAGTGGGAGGTGGACACGGGTGCCCAGACCGGACCGCTCCTGCGAACCGAGGACGGCCCGACCGGCGTCAGCGCCCTTGTCGACAAGCTCCATAAGCTCATCGGGGCGGGATTCAGCCCCGATGGGCGGCAGATCATCGGCGTCGGATCTCAACGCCCACCGCGCCTGGGACGCCGTGACCGGGAATCCGCTGGGCGAGCGCGCTGTCCCACCACCCGGCACGGTGGGCCTGGCGTACAGCGAGGAGGGGCACAGGTTCGCGACGCTCGCCGGGACCGATCTAGACACGGGGACAATGCAATCCTTGAAAGGCAACGACATTCAGTTGCGGAACGAAGCCATGCGGCCGATCGGTAGCCCGCTGCATCATGACAAGCCGGTCGCATCGTTCGTCTTCAGCCCGGACGGCCAACGCGTCGTGACCGCCAGCGAGGACTTCCAGGTGAGATTGTGGGATGCCAACTCGGGTCGCCCGATCGGGAATCCCCTTGATCATGACTACTTCATCAATGCGGTGCGCTTCTCGTCCGACGGCCATGCCATCGCGGTAGCAGCTCTCGACTCGATTCAGCTCTGGACGGTCGAGACTGGCGAGCCCGCGGGCCTCATGTACCAGGACAGCTGGGTCCTCGACGTCGCGTTCAGCCCAGACGGTCGCCTGATAGCGACCGGTGGCCTTGACGGTGGCGTACGCCTCTGGGATGTCCAGAGCGGTGCCCAGATCGGACCACCCCTGGTCGGGCACAGCCGGGGTGTAACTGACGTCGAGTTCAGTCCAGACGGCACGGAGCTTGCATCAGCCAGTGCGGACAACACCATCCGGGTCTGGCCGGTGCCGACCCCGTCGCGCGAAAAGCTGTGCGAAAAAATCACCTACAACATGAGCCGGGACAATTGGGACTTCTGGGTCAGTCCCGACATCCCGTACCAGAAGCTCTGCGATGACCTCCCGATCGCCGGCGAAGGTTGACGCACTCCCACCGTCAGAACCAGGCGGACCAGAAGCGGGTCAGCGAGCTTCCGACCCCTACCAACCCGCGGGGCACGCCGGAGAAGTCGAAGAACCAAAGCACGATGTCCCAGAACCACTGATTGAGCCCCGGCGCGATCAGCAAGATCAGCAGGATGAAGAAACCAAATTGCTTCGCGGGTGCCAGGGCGCGCTGCGTCTCCGGGCTCAGGTGTGGCTCCAGCGCGCCGTAGCCGTCCAGACCCGGGATCGGCAGCAGGTTCAGGACGAAGGCGGTCACCTGCAGGAAGCCGAGAAACGCCATCCCGGACCAAAAGACGAGTGGTTGGAGTCGGCGAATACCGCAGTGAGTGCCAGCAACAGCACGGCCAGGGCCGCGTTGGCAATGGCCCCGGCAAGAGCGACGGTCGTGCGCCGCCACGGTCGTCATCCACGACGTGCGCACATAAACCGCACCGCCGGGCAGGCCGATGCCCCCGATCGCGATGAACAGCAGCGGCAGGGCGATCGACATCAGCGGGCTCGAGTACTTCAGCGGATTGAGGGTGAGATAGCCGCGCACCGCGACGTCGTGATCGCCGAATCGCCAGGCGGTGAAGGCGTGCGCGAATTCGTGCAGGCACATCGACACCAGCCAGCCGGCGACGACGAAGATGAACACCCCGACGTAGGCCAGCGGCCGGTTCGTGTCGGCGGAAATCCACGCCAGCACCCCGCCGACCGCGGTGAGCGCGACGATCGCCAGGAAGATCGGGCTGGGCCGCACCGATTGATGCAGCGGGCGGATGTTCACGAATCGACGAGCTAACCGGCTCGGACGAATGCGAATCCGGCGTCCAATCGACTGCGATCGTCAGCGGACCCGCAGCCACCCCTCGGTGTGTCGATAGAACGTCGACCGCTTGACCGGCCGCGGCGCCGGCACACCGTCGCGAACCACCGTCGCGCCAGGTGTGCCGAGCTGCGCGGCGCGGCCGGTCACCCAGCGCCGTCGGCCCCGGCCCGTGACGGCCGCCCGCAGTCCCGGCATGGTCGGCGTGGGCTCGATGCGAACGGCAGGCACGTCGCCGTCGAACAGCACCGTGTCGTCAACCACCGCCTCGCCGCGCAGGGGAGAGCCGGTCCATTCCGCGGCGCCGACGATCACCGTCCCCGTCTCGTCGCGGATCAGAGGCACTCGGCGGGCTTTTCCGGTTCGGGCCCGTCGCAGCCTTCCGCCAGCCGGGCGCGTAGCCCGACCTCGATGTCGAGCCGGTCCGCGCGCAGTAATCGCGTCAGCACCGAGGCAAGATCCGCGTCGGAGCCCACTACGATGACCCTGCGCCAGCTGGTGATGTCGTCGATGCTCACCGCCGTCAGTCCGCGCAGCGGACGCGGCATCCGACGGCCGCCGAACAGCAAAACCACGACATCCGCTGTGGTCAACGCGGCTCCTCGAGTCGGCTGGGATAGGGTGGGTCACCGGCTGGACTGGGCCTTTAGGCAGATAAAGCGGGAGAGTACGCCATGCCGGCAATCGTGCTCATCGGCGCTCAATGGGGCGACGAGGGCAAAGGAAAGGCCACCGATCTGCTCGGTGGCCGTGTGCAGTGGGTCGTGCGCTACCAGGGCGGCAACAACGCCGGTCATACGGTGGTGCTTCCGAGTGGCGAGAACTTCGCGCTACACCTGATCCCGTCGGGGATCCTGACGCCCGGCGTCACCAACGTCATCGGCAACGGCGTCGTCGTAGATCCCGGTGTGTTGCTCACCGAGCTCAAGGGTCTGGAAGACCGCGGCGTGGACACCGAACGGCTGCTGATCTCGGCCGACGCGCACCTGTTGATGCCGTATCACGTCGCCATCGACAAGGTCGTCGAGCGGTACGCCGGCAGCAAGAAGATCGGCACCACCGGCCGCGGGATCGGCCCCTGCTATCAGGACAAGATCGCCCGCATCGGTATCCGTGTCGCCGACGTCCTCGACGAGGCGCTGCTGGCCCAAAAGATCGATGCCGCACTGGAGTTGAAGAATCAGATGCTGGTCAAGATCTACAACCGCAAGGCGCTGGACGCGGCGGAGGTGGTCGAGAACTTGTTGACCCAGGCCGAGGGATTCAAGCACCGCATCGCCGACAGCAGGTACCTGCTCAACGTCGCGCTCGAGAATGGCGAGACGGTGCTGCTGGAAGGGTCGCAGGGAACGCTGCTCGACGTCGACCACGGCACGTATCCCTTTGTCACGTCGTCGAATCCGACCGCCGGCGGCGCGGCCGTAGGCTCCGGCATCGGGCCGACCCGGATCACCACCGTGCTGGGCATCCTGAAGGCCTATACGACACGGGTGGGTTCGGGTCCGTTCCCCACCGAGTTGTTCGACGCGAACGGCGAGTACCTCTCCAAGACGGGCGGCGAGTTCGGCGTGACGACGGGCAGGCGCCGCCGCTGCGGCTGGTTCGACGCGGTCATCGCCCGGTATGCAACCCGCGTGAACGGCATCACCGACTACTTCCTCACCAAACTCGACGTGCTGTCCAGCCTGGAAACGGTGCCGGTCTGCGTCGGCTACACGGTCGACGGCAAGCGCGTCGACGACATGCCGATGACCCAGTCTGATATCGCCCGCGCCGAGCCCATCTACGAAGAGCTGCCCGGCTGGTGGGAGGACATCTCCGCAGCGCGTGAGTTCGACGACCTGCCCGCCAAGGCGCGCGACTATGTGCTGCGGCTGGAAGAGCTTGCCGGAGCGCATGTTTCGTGCATCGGTGTCGGCCCCGGACGGGATCAGACGATCGTGCGCCGCGATATCCTGGCGGCGCGATCGTGACCGACGATCCCAGGCTGGTCGACCCCGACTACGACAAACACGGCGGATTCCCGAATTTCAAACCGGCCGAGCCGGGTCCGGGGTTCGCGCGGTTTCTGACCGCGATGCGGCGAGCGCAGGATCTGGCGGTGTCCGCGGATCCGGACAGCGATACCTGGGAACAGGTCGCCGACCGCGCCGAAGAGTTGGTGAAGCTGCTCGACCCGTTCGAGGCGCCCGAAGGTGTCGGACCGGCCAACCGCGTCCCGAGTCTGCCGGGCGCAGGCAGCCTGTTGATGCCGCCGTACCGGGTGGTCAAGTTCGAGCCCGACGGCGTCGAGTTGAGTGTGCAATTCAGCCGGTTCTCCGTGGGCGGCAACTATGCCGTGCACGGCGGCGTGCTGCCGCTGCTGTTCGACTCGGTGTTCGGCATGGTCATCCACGCCGCCGGGCGTCCGATCAGCCGCACCGCATTCCTTCACGTCGACTACCGCAAGGTGACCCCGATCGACACCCCGCTGATCGCGCGCGGCTGGGTGCGCGAGGCCGAGGGGCGCAAGGCGTTCGTCAACGCCGAACTGCGCGACCCCGAGGAGAACCTGCTCGCCGAGGCCAACGGGCTGATGATCAGATTGCTGCCCGGCCAGCCATAACTCTCCGCGACGACACGCCGAAAACCGTCGCAGCAGTTTCCGTTTCGCGAGGAATGGGACCATGACGGCGTGCCCGAACGTCCATTTCGCAGGTTATCCACCCCCCGGGCCGCCGCGATTGCCGGGGTTTTGTTCGCGCTGCTGTTCGCCACCGCGTTGATCCTGATCCGCACGGCGCTGCCGGAAGGCGCAGAGCCGGGCTCGCAATGGTTGGTGGCCGGCAGCACGAACCTCAAGATCGCGGCGACGATCATGCCGTTCGCGGGAATCGCCTTCTTGTGGTTCATGGGAGTGGTGCGCGATGGGCTGGGTCGCTATGAGGACAAGTTCTTCTCGACCGTGTTCATCGGCAGCGGCCTGCTTTTCTTGGCGATGATGTTCGTTGCGGCGGGCGTTGGTGCGGGTCTGGAACGCAGTAACGCCGCCGACTATCCGGACGTCGCCACATTCGGGCAGATGGTGCTGCTGGCCGTTTCCAAGACGTATGCCCTGCGGATGGCGGCGGTCTTCATGATCTCGCTGGCGACGATCTGGTTGAAGACCGGCTTGATGCCGCGCTGGCTTGTGGTGGTGACTTACCTTGCCGCGGTTGGGCTTTTGGTGTCCAGTGATATCAGCATGTGGCTCGCGCTGGCCTTTCCGATCTGGGTGCTGGTGGTCAGTGTGCTGATGCTGGTCCGGGCGGGCGTCATCGACCTCGACCGCGACGATTGACGACTGCCTCGAGAAAATCCGCGACGAGGCGATTGCCGGATTCGCGCCAAACGGCTGCAAGATCGATTGTCACTGTCTGTTGAAGACGGATTGTCTTGATCGAATCGGCGAGGTGGCCGCGTACCGAACCCTCGGGCACCAGGGCGACACCGAGGGGACTCGGGGTGTCAGTGCTGCCGTGGGCGTGGTTGTCCGATCGGATCGGGATACGCGCTGCGATGCGCCGGGCCGCAGCCGGTGCTGCGATCTGCGCGGTCACCGTGCCGTGGCTGCCGTCGTATGCCGGGTTGGTGGGCGGACGATTTCTGCAGGGAATCGCGCTCGGTGGTATCCCGGCGCTGGCGATGGCGCTGCTGCACGACACCGCGACGGCGAAGCACGCGGCGACGATGGCCGGAAGTTACGTCGCCGCCACCTCTTTGGGCGGCCTCGGCGGGCGGTTGCTGGTGGTGCCGGTCGCCGATCACGTCGGGTGGCGGGTTGGACTGTTCGCCATCGGCTGCCTCGTCGCCGCTCTCATGGCGGGGCTGATCGGGCTGATTCCGCGACCGGCCGAGAAGCCGGCCCACCAAGCCGACGCCAGCGCCGGCGCCGTGCTAACGCATCTGCGAAATCCTATGATGGTGGCGCTTTTCGGGATCGGGGCCCTGCTCATCGGGGAATGATCGCGGTGTTCAACTACCTGCCATTCCGGCTCGAACAGGCTCCCTATCTGCTGACACCGGACCTGGTCTCGCTGGTTTCCTGGCTTATCTCGCCGGTACCGCGGGCTCACGTGCAGCGGGCTGGCTCACCGGCCGTGTTGGGCAGGGGCCCATCTTGGCAACGGCCTGCGTGTTGATGGCCGGTGGCGGCGCAATCACCCTTGCCCACCCCCTGTACATCGTCGTGGCGGGCGTGGTCGTTCTGACGGCGGGTCTGTTCATCGGTCATGCGGTGGCGCTCGAGCATGGTCACGGCGCGCGCGCTTACTGGACGTGCGCAGGCGGCCGCGCTCTACAACATCAGCTACTACGCCGGATCGAGTGCATTCGGTTGGCTCGCCGGGTTTGCATGGCAGCACGCCCAGTGGCCGCTCGTCGCTGCTCTGGTCATCGTGCTCGGTGCTTCGGCCTGCGTGCTGACTGGCCTGGTCATTCCTCGGACGCCAACCGCAACGCCTGTGATGGGCACATCTTGACCGCCTCGCGGGCGTGCTCCTCTTCGCCCTCAGGCACCTCGTCGACAAGCACCATGACGATGCCGTCGTCATCCTGATCGAAGAGCGCGTCGGCGACCATCACGCAATTGCCCGCACTGATGCAAACATCGCGATCTGCATGTAACTTTCACCATCTCACCTCCAGCGACCTCAGACCGTAGATGAAGTGGAACGACCGGAACTGGACATCGTCGAAGTCCTCCGCGAGTGCCAAGGTGGGGAAGCGGCGCAGCAGCGCAGGGAACGCGATGCGCATCTCCATCCGGGCCAGCGGTGCGCCGAGGCAGTGGTGCACGCCGTGACCGAACGCCAGATGCCCGAGCGCGCCGCGGCGGATGTCGAGCACCTCGGGTGAGTCGATGAAGCCGGGATCCCTGTTGCCCGACGGCAGCGACGACGAAGACCAGTTGCGCCGGCCGGGATCGGCACGCCGGCGATCTCGACGTCGGTGGTGGTGATGCGCGGAATCGCGCTGTGCACGATCGACAACCAGCGCAGCAGCTCCTCGACCGCGGGGCCGACGGCGTCGGGGTCGTCGCGGACGGCCTCCAGTTGCTCGGGGTGGCGCAGCAGCGCCAGAGTGCCGAGACCGAGCATGTTCGACGTGGTTTCGTGCCCCGCGAGCAGCAGTAGGCTCGCGATGCCGATGAGCTCGTCGTCGGTCAGCTCGGTGCCGTGCTCGCGGATCAGCATGCCGAGGATGTCCTCGCCCGGGCTGGCGTCGCGACCGCTCCACCAGCGACCGCATGTATGCGCGGCCCTGCCGCTGCAGTTCGAGCCGTTCGGGAATCGGAATGGACAGATCGAGCTGGCGGGCGCTGCGGCGCTGGAAGTCGTCGCGGTCGTCGTAGGGCACCCCGAGCAGCTCGCAGATCACCAGCGACGGTATGGGCAGCGCGAAGTTCTCCACCAAATCGGCTGGCGGCCCGGCGGTTTCCATCGCATCGAGTTGCTGATCGACGATCTCGGCGATGCGTGGCTGCAGCCGCTTCATCCGGCGGATGGTGAACTCCGGGGTGAGCATCCGGCGCAGCCGCTGATGTTCGGGCGGATCGAGGCCGAGCAGATTGCCCGCCCGCGCACTGGCCTGCTCCTCCTCAGAGACGTCGGGCGCCCCGGGCACGACGAATCCGGGTGGCCGGCCGTTGGAGAACCGCTGGTGGTCGGACAGCACCGCTTTGACGTCCTCGTGCCGAGTGACGAGATAGACCTCCATGCCGAACGCGCTGATGATGGTGCGCACGCCGGTGGTCTCGCGGATCTCCCGAAGTTCCGGAGTCGGGTTGAACGCATTGCGCCGCATGTGCAGGGGCAGTTCCGGCGCTTGGGTCATGGTTCGAAGCTACCCGCGAGAAACGAACTCCTCGATGAGCTTGTTGACGAGCGGTGGGTTCTCCAGCCCGGCGAGGTGGGCGACGCCTTCGAGCACGGCGATCGCCGCATCCGGAATGGCCTCGGCCATGGCGATCGTCTCGGTCAGCGGGAACGTCGCATCCTCTACGCCTGCGACCACGAGGACCGGCGTCGACACCCGCGCCAGCAGCGCGCGCTGATCCGGCCGGTTCGGCACCACACTCTTCACAGCCCAGGCGCTGGAGCGTATGTCGACGGCCTGCACGGTGTCCCGCACAAACGCGACGACATCCGGGCGGGTCGTGAATGTCGTCGGGCCGAGGAAGGCCTTGAGCACCGAACGCGTCAGCGGCGGCCGTATCCCGCCGAGAAGCTTGGCGATGCGCAGCAGAAACCCGTACTCCAGCTTCTGCCGTGTACCCGCGGCCGACGCGGTGCAGTTCATCAGGACGGCCCGCCCGATGCGCTCGGGATAGGTCGCGGCGAACGTGCCGCCGACCATTCCGCCCCACGAGTTGCCGACGAAGTGCGTCCGCTCCACGCCCAAGCCGTCGAGGATATCGACGATGCAGCGGGCGCAATCGTCGAAAGTGAATGGGGCCGTGAGCTTCTGACTGCCACCGTGCCCTGGCGGGTCGACGAGGATCACCTGCCGCTGCGCACCGAAGTGGTCAGCCTGCGCCGCCCACATGTCGCCGGTCATCAGCAGGCTGGGCCAGAACATCATCGCCTCACCGCTACCGCGAGTCTGTACCCTTACCCGCCCCAGCGCGGTGTCGACCGTGTGTTCCTCCAGGGGGAGGAGAGTGGCGCGAGGATAGGGAGAGGATGGGTTTCGCAGCCACTCGACGGAACGCTACTTCCGGTTGAGGGTCGCCTCCTCGAGATCGAGCCCGTGCAGCACCGCGCGCAGCACTTCGTCGTCGATACGTCCTGCGTCACGCTCTTCGATGAACGTCTTGCGTTCGGCCGCAAGCATTTCCAGCCGTAACCGGCGGAATGCAGCCGTGGGGCTCTCGCCGATCTCCTCGTCGGTGCGGCCCAGCCGCTCCCACGCGCTGTTGAGGCGGCGGGTGTTCCAGTGCCGCAGCACCTCGGCCGCCCGTTCGGGCACATCGGACGCGGCATCAGAGTCCGCCAGCAGCTCGTCGAGCCGGTCGGCCGCAGCCCGCGCCGCCCTGTCCTGCGCCTGGACCGCGGCGAGTTGGTCCTTCTGGGGATCGTCGCCCTGCACGTGAAGGATCCGGATGACCCACGGCAGCGTCAGCCCGTGCAGCAGGAGCGTACCCACCACGACGACGAACGTCAGGAACACGAGGTGCGGTCGTCCTGGAAACGGATCACCCGACAACGTCGTGAGCGGAACACCTGCCGCGGCAGCCAGCGACACCACGCCGCGCATGCCGGCCCACGCCACGACGAACACCTGCGCCGGCGGTCGGTGCTGGTTCGCGTTCTCGGATCCGGCGCGACAACAGCGGAGGCAGATAGGCGAACAGGTACACCCAGATGATCCGGACGCCGATCACGGTGGCGAACACCGCCAGCGACGACGCGATGAGCACCGAGGCGCGGATGCCCTCCAGCTCACTGATCACCTTCGGCAGCTGCAGGCCGATCAGCAGGAACGCGAACGACTCGAGGATCAGCTCAACGGCCTGCCACAGCGCGAAATCCTGCAGCCGCGTCGCGTAACCGGCGTGGGCCGAGCGCTGGCCCAGGATCAGCGCGGCGACCACCACCGCGATCACCCCGGAGCCATGCACCAGCTCCGCGACGAAGTAGATGACGAACGGAGCGACCAACCCGATAGCGCTCTCCACCACCGGATCGTCGAGCCGCGACCGGATGAAGGCGATCAGGCGCACCGAACGCGGCGCCGACGGCGACACCGCCGACCGCCGCCAAGCGCGAACGTGCCGAGCGCGGAGCCCCAGAGATGTGAGGAGCCGATCCCGCCCATCATCGCGAGGCCGAGCGCCACCTTGTATGCGGTCAACGCCGTGGCGTCGTTGAGCAGGCTCTCGCCGCCGAGCAACGTCATGGTCCGGCGCGGCAGACCCAGCCGCCTGCCGATCGCGGTCGCCGACACCGCATCGGGCGGCGCCACGATCGCCCCGAGGGTCAGCGCCGCCGCCACGGTGAGTTCCGGAACCGTCTTGTACGCGACGAACCCGACCGCGAACGTCGTTGCGAGCGGCAGCCCGACCGCGAGAAGACCGATCGGGCGAACGTTCTTACGCAGGGCGACGTAGCTACTTTCAGTACCCGCCGACCACAGCAACGGCGGCAGGATGACGTACAGCACCAGCTCGGGGTCGAGCAGCACGTCGTGCAAGCCGGGAATGTTGCTGGCCGCCAACCCCGCGATGACGAGCGCCAGGGGCGCCGAGATGTCGAAACGTCGAGCCAATGCGGCCAGCAGGATCGACACCACCAGAACCGTCAGCAGTGAGGCACCCACGTCGCCAGACCTCCTCGATGCTCGATGACGCCGCCGCTCCGGCCGCGTCCGTATCCTTGATCAGCATGCTGAGGAGATCACGCCGGCGCGACGCAGACCCTGCCGCGGTCCCCGGAACGTGTGAACACCTCGAGGCCGCGGTCGATGCCGCCGAACCCGATCCGCGCACGCCGGGCCACTGCGAGGAGTGCACAGAAGACGGCAAGAGACGCCTGGGCGCACCTGCGGATGTGTTTGACCTGCGGCCACGTCGGCTGCTGCGACTCGAGCCCGCACCGGCACGCCAGCGAACACTTCCACCAATCCGGTCATCCTGTGATGCGCTCCGCCGAGCCGGGCGAGAACTGGCGGTGGTGCTATATCGACGTCCGAGTCGGCTAGCGATCTGGCAGGCTGGATGCGCGATGAGTGAAACGACTGAGGGCGAGTTGCCCGAGACCGAGTCCGATTCCGCGCCGGAGACCGCACCCGAGCCGGCCGCAACGGTCGACCGGCCTGGCTCGACCGGATCCACGGTGATGCTGCTGGGTTCCGGCGAATTGAGCCGTGAACTGGCGCTGGCCTTTCAGCGGCTCGGCGCCGACGTGATTGCGGTCGACCGTTATGCCGACGCCCCCGCGCACGGCGTCGCCGACAGGTCGGTGGTCGTCAAGATGAACGACGCCGAGGCGCTCACCGCGCTGATCGAGAAGGAGAATCCGCGCTACGTGGTGGCCGAAGCGGGTGTGATCGCCGCCGACGCGCTGATCGCCGTCGCTGAACGGGGCAACATCGAGGTGTTCCCGACGCCGCGCAGCACCCGGTTGTCCGTCGATCGGGAGGGCCTGCGGCGACTGGCGGCCGACGAACTGGGCCTGCCCACCGCGCCGTTCTGGTTCGCCGGGTCCGCCGAGGAGCTGACCGCCGTCGCGCAGCACGCCGGCTTCCCGCTGGTGGTCAAGCCGACCGCCGCGGCACCCGGTGATGGCCAGTCGGTGCTGCTGCGTGTCGACGACGTAGAGCCGGCGTGGCACCGTGCTGTCGCCGCTGGCCGGATCCCCCACAACAGGGTGATGGCCGAGACCGTCGTCGAAACTGACTTCGAGATCACCCTGCTCAGCGTCCGTACTACCGGGCCGACCGGTCCCGCCGTCCACTTCTGCGAGCCGATCGGTCACCGTCCGGCCGACGGCGACGTGCTGGAGTCCTGGCAGCCGCAGCAGATGTCGCCTGCGGCGCTGGACGCGGCGAAGTCGATCGCGGCGCGCATCGTCAACTCGCTGGGCGGCCGCGGCGTGTTCGGTGTGGAGCTGCTGGTACGCGGTGACGAAGTGTATTTCGACAACGTCCGGCCCCGCCCGTACGACAGCGGCCTGGTGACGCTGCGCTCACAACGACTTTCGCAGTTCGAGCTGCACGCCCGCGCGATCCTCGGGCTGTCGGTGGACACCATCATGATTTCGCCCGCCGCCGCCGAAGTCAGCTACGCCGGGGCCGAATCGACCGGCGTCCGCAACGATGGTGCCGACCTGGCCGCGGTGCTCGCCGAGGCGCTGGCCGTGGCGGAGAGCGACGTGCGGCTGTTCGATCGACCCGACGAGACCGACGGCCGGCGACGGCTCGGGGTGGCGCTGGCCACTGCGCCCGATCCGATCGTGGCCCGGGACCGGGCCCGACGGGTTTCGACGGCCCTGCGCAAACTGTGGTAACCAGGTGACCTCGGAGTCTGAAGACTCGGTCGGCGGCCCGACAATCACGCCGTTTCTGGCCGCGTTGGCAATCATTGTGGTCGTCGTGATCGCAATCGGGCTGTTCAACTTTTTCGGAACCGATGAGCTGCCCGAGGACCAGCAGGTCGCACGCACGGCCGTCGGGCAAAACGATGCGCTGCAGCGCCAGAACTACGCTGACTTTCGCAAGTACACATGCGAAGCACAACAGGGCAACGAAGCCGATATCCTTGCTCGCCAACGTGATTCGGTCGCCAAACACGGGGAACGGTTTGTCGACGACGTCACGAATGTGGTGATGGACGGCGACCGCGCCACTGCGACGGTGACCTATCATTTCGACAAGGCACCGGACACCAAATCGGGTGTTGCGACGACGTTCGTGCGTGAGGGCGGAGCATGGAAGGTCTGTTCAACCGGCCCCAGCTGACTGTGGGACACTTCCGACCGTGAGCTACGCAGGAGACATCACGCCTGAGGAGGCCTGGAAGCTGCTGAAGGACAACCCCGAGGCCGTGCTCGTCGACTGCCGCACGGACGCCGAGTGGCGGTTCGTCGGGGTGCCCGATCTGTCCACGCTTGGCCGCGACGTCGTCTACATCGAATGGAACCGCGTCGACGGGAATCACAACGATGCCTTCGTCGAACAACTGACGGCTGCCGGCGTCACGCCCGGCGTGGGCCCACGCGCCAGCAGGGGACGGCCGGTGGTGTTCCTGTGTCGTTCCGGCAACCGGTCGATCGGTGCCGCCGAGGCCGCAACCGAGGCCGGGATCGCTCCGTCCTACAACGTGCTGGACGGATTCGAAGGCAACCTCGACGAGGACAAGCATCGCGGCGGCACCGGATGGAAGGCCGTCGGCCTGCCCTGGAAGCAGTCATGAGCTCCGGCCCGGACGATCAAGTGCCGTCGGTGCGCAAGCCGGCCGAACTGCCGGACGGCGTCAGCCAGGCCACCATCGGTGTGCGCGGCGGTCTGCTGCGATCGGGGTTCGAGGAGACCGCCGAGGCGATGTACCTGACGTCGGGGTACGTCTACTCGTCGGCCGCCGAGGCGGAGAAGGCGTTCACCGGCGAGATCGATCGCTACGTGTACTCGCGCTACGGCAACCCGACGATCTCGATGTTCGAGGAGCGGCTGCGGCTGATCGAAGGCGCACCCGCTTGCTTTGCGACGGCGACCGGCATGGCGGCGGTGTTCACGTCGCTGGGTGCGCTGCTGGCGGCCGGTGACCGATTGGTGGCCGCGCGCAGCCTGTTCGGGTCGTGTTTCGTGGTGTGCAACGAGATCCTCCCGCGCTGGGGTGTGGAGACCGTGTTCGTCGACGGCGACGACCTGTCGCAATGGGAAGAGGCGCTGTCGGTGCCCACGCAGGCAGTGTTCTTCGAGACGCCGTCCAACCCGATGCAGTCGTTGGTCGACATCGCCGCGGTATGCGATCTCGCGCACGCCGCCGGTGCAAAAGTGGTGCTGGACAATGTGTTTGCCACACCGATCCTGCAGCAAGGCTTTCCGTTGGGTGTCGACGTGGTGGTCTATTCGGGCACCAAGCACATCGATGGACAGGGCAGGGTGCTCGGCGGGGCGATTCTGGGCGACAAGGAGTACATTGACGAGCCCGTGCAGAAGTTGATGCGGCACACGGGTCCTGCCTTGAGTCCGTTCAACGCGTGGACGCTGCTGAAGGGTCTGGAGACGCTGGCGGTGCGGGTGGAGTACCAGAACACGTCGGCGCAGCGGATCGCCGAATTCCTGGAGAACCATCCGGCGGTGAGCTGGGCGCGCTACCCCTTCCTGGAATCGCACCCGCAGTACGACCTGGCGAAGCGGCAGATGACCGGTGGTGGCACCGTCGTGACATTCGAACTCAAGGGTGGCAGCAAGGAGCGCGCGTTCGAGGTGCTGGACAAGCTGGCGCTGATCGACATCTCCAACAACCTCGGTGACGCCAAGTCGCTGATCACCCATCCGGCCACCACCACACACCGGGCCATGGGCCCCGAGGGCCGCGCCGCGATCGGGCTGGGCGATGGCGTGGTGCGAGTCTCGGTCGGGCTGGAGGGAACTGACGACTTGATCGCCGATCTCGACCAGGCCCTGGGCTAGGTGTCGCGGCAGAGCGATGCGAAGAAAGCTCGTCGCGACAAGCGGCGGGCCACTCGGGACGCGCGATGGATTCCGGAGCCGCTACTGGAGGAACTGGTGACGGCGGAAGCGCCGATCGCCGCCGAACTGGAACTCTTCGATGAACGAATTACCGAGCGTGGCTGGACATTTGACGATGAGCTGTCCGAAGAGGGCTTTGCGGCCTGGTTCTACGTTCCGTCAGCCGCCTACGTCACCGAACCGCACCATGAAACGGTGACAAGGATCGTTGCGTCTGATGGTGACACCAGCGATCTTCCAGACGGATCCCCCCCATTCCCGGAGGCGATGTCGGTCTTTCTGGTTGGAGACAACGAGATAGTTTCGTTTCCACCCGAAGAACTGTTCGAGCATCTCGATGTTATCGAGGCCTACCGCTGCGGTGATCCGCCGCCCTTCTGAGACGGGCTTCGAGGATAGACACTTCTGAGTGTCCACCTCGGAGCGACAGTGTCGCTGAATTGTCGCGCGGGGGTCGAGCCGTCGTCGGCCGTTCACCGTTAGCGACAAAATGTCGCGTGTAGGTGGGCAACTCGCACACCACTATCCGGAGCCAGCGCGGCGGGAACAGCCTGCCTCACGCGCCGTTGTCGGGACCTTCGACGACGCCCTGTGCCGCCTGCGCTCGCTGCTCGTAGCCCTGCCGTGCCGTCGCATCGAAATCCAGGAAAACACGGTCGAGGCCAAGGCGCTTGTTGAGCCACCGCCGTCCGCGCGGGCCCAGCATCTGTGCCGCTTGCGCTGTGAAACGCAGCGGAGTCGGCACGGAGACATGGGTTTTCGGCTTCTCGAGCGTCTTGATGACGGCGGCGGCGATGTCCTCGGGCTCCACCGGCTTGATAGCTCCGCCGCTCTTCGTGCCCGAGATCAACTCCGTGTTGGTGAACGGCGGCATCACCACCGAGACGTAGACGCCGTGCGGCGCGACCTCATCGGCCAACGCAGCGGACAACCCCACCACGCCGAACTTGGCGCCCACGTAGACGACCTGACCCGGCACGGGGATCAGTCCGGACAACGAGGCGATGTTGATGATGTGGCCGCTGTGGCGGGCGATCATGTCCGGCAGCACCAGCTGGCATCCGGTGATCACGCCGTACAAGATTCACCTCGATCGACGAACGGATCGACTGCTCGGACTGTTCGAGGAACGGGCCGATCGGCATCACGCCGGCGTTGTTGATCAGTACGTCGATGTGGCCACCGCCGTCGGTGCGTGCCTTGTCGAGGAACGTCGCGAAGGATTCCCGATCGGTGACGTCGAGGGGATAGCCCGAGACCTGCCCGAGCTTGGTCAGATCGGCGACGGCCGACTCTCCAAGCGCGACGTCGCGGTCGCCGATGACCACCCGCGCGCCACGCGCAAGCAGGGCCTTGGCGGTTGCGTAGCCGATGCCTCGGGCAGCGCCGGTGATCGCGATGGTCTTGCCCCGGATGTTGTCCATGCGGCCAAACTTTACACATGTCAAGTTTGGGGCGGAAGAGGTGTGCCGGTGCTGAGTTGCTCCGTGCTCTGCACCGGGTCGGCGAGTGCGCCGCGTCGCTCTGTGATGTTGCTGAAGGAATGCGATCAAGGGTCGAAATCCTCGCGAGAAGAGGCCCGCGAGCAAAATTAATGTAAAGGTAATGAATGGCTAGCGAATGCGGCTTCCGCAGTGAGTAGTTGAGATTACCCTGCCTGATCGATTGCGCGAAGCCGTCAGCAAATTTTCTCGAGGGTCCGAACCCGGTTCTCGGCCGCGGGCGCCGTGCCGGTGCACCAGTCCCCACAACTGATTGGCTGACGCGCTCGTTAAAAACAGCGTACGTTTCTGGGGTGAGTTCTATCGACTCCACGGTGACCGTCTCATCTGTAGCCGAGCTAGTGAGGGAAACGGGCGAGGACGCAACCCGACACCGTGGCTTATACGTTCATCGACTACGAGGTGGACCCGGCCGGCTTCGCCGAGAGCATCACCTGGGCACAGACCTATCGACGAGTGCAAGCGGTCGCCGAAGAGCTCCTGCGGATCGGGAAGCCCGGCGATCGGGCCGCCATCCTCGCCCCGCAGGGACTCGATTACGTCGTGGCCTTCCTGGGCGCGTTGCATGCCGGCTTCATCGCGGTGCCGCTGTCGGCGCCACAGTTCGGTGCGCACGACGAGAGAGTGACCTCGGTGCTGCGCGATTCGTCGCCCGCAGTCCTCCTGACGACGTCTGCGGTCGTCGACGAGGTGGTTCCGTACGCCGATGCCGGGGGTGCCCACCCCGCGCCGGAGATCGTCGAGATCGACGCCCTGGCGCTCGAACCGTCGATCGCGACCGATCCGGTCCCGTCGGACCGCGGCAGACCGGCCTATCTGCAATTCACCTCGGGGTCCACCCGACTCCCCGCGGGCGTGATGGTGTCGGACCGAAACGTGACCGCCAACCTCGAGCAGGTCGTGTCCGACTACTTCGGTGGACTCCCTCCTGAGGACACCACCATCGTGTCGTGGCTGCCCTTCTATCACGACATGGGACTGATATTCGGCATCTGCGCCCCGATCGTCGTCGGGCGCAGCGCGGTTGTACTGAGCCCGATGGCATTCCTGCAGCGACCCGCCCGGTGGATGCAATTGCTCGCGCGCCACCCCTGTTCGTTCTCGGCCGCGCCCAACTTCGCCTTCGAACTCGCGGTGCGCCGGACGTCAGACGAGGACATGGCCGGGCTGGACCTGGCCCACGTGCTGGGCATCATCAGCGGTGCCGAGCGCATTCACACCGCGACACTTCGGCGGTTCGCGGCCCGGTTCGCCCCGTTCAACCTGAGCGAGGCGGCGGTCCGTCCGTCCTACGGACTGGCCGAGGCGACCGTCTATGTCGCGACGGCCGGGCCGGGGCAGCCGCCCAAGACCGTCCGCTTCGATTACGACAAGTTGTCCGCGGGCCAGGCCGAACGGTGCACCGACCAGGCCGGCGGCAGCGTCGAGCTGGTCAGCTACGGCCCGCCGCGATCGTCGACGGTGCGGATCGTCGACCCTGACAACGGCTCAGAGAACCCTGCGGGAGCCATCGGGGAGATCTGGGTGCACGGTGAGAACGTCGCCATGGGCTACTGGCGCAACCCCCGCCAAACCCAGGCCGTATTCCGTGCGACGCTGGCCGGCGCCACCCCCGAGACACCAGTCGGCCCGTGGCTGCGCACAGGCGACCTGGGCGTGATGTCCGAGGACGAGCTGTTCATCGTCGGACGAATCAAGGACTTGTTGATCGTCGATGGCCGCAACCACTATCCAGACGACATCGAGGCAACCATCCAAGAGATCACCGGTGGTCGGGTGGCCGCTATCTCGATCCCCGATGAGCGCACCGAGCAGCTGGTCGCCATCATCGAGCTCAAGAAACGGGGCAATACCCAACAGGATGTCCTACACCGGCTGAACACGGTCAAACGCGAAGTGACATCGGCGATTTCGCAGTCACACAGCGTCCGCGTGGCCGACCTGGTGCTGGTGCCACCCGGATCCATCCCCATCACGACGAGCGGCAAGGTGCGGCGTGCGGCCTGCGCGGAACGCTACCGGCTCGATGATTTCACTCGGTTGGACGTGCATTTGTGACGTTGAAGATTCACGGCGCAGGCCGAACTTCGACACTGGTTGGTGGACTACCTGGTAACGACTATCGGCTGCAGCCCTGAGACGGTTGATCCGGATCTGTCGCTGAACGAGCTGGGAGTCGGGTCCCGCGACGCGGTCGTGCTCTCAGGCGGAACTCTCCGAACTGCTCGGTCGGGCCGTTTCACCGGTGGAGTTCTGGCAGCATCCGACCGTCAACGCGCTGGCGGCGTTTCTGACCGCACCCGAGCAGAACGGCCACGCGCCGGATGTGGCGACCGCCGGCCGGATCCCGGTGCGTCCGACGCGCCGATCGCGGTGATCGGACTGGGTTGCCGCTTCCCCGGTGACGTCGACGGCCCTGAGTCGATGTGGAAGCTCCTGTGTGAGAGCCGATCTGCGATCGGACTCGTTCCGCCGGAGCGGTGGGAGGCATTCGACGACGGATCCCCCGAAACGGCTGCGGCGCTGGCGAGCACCACCAAATGGGGTGCGTTTCTCACCGACCTCGCCGCCTTCGACGCGGAGTTCTTCGACATCTCGCCGGGCGAGGCGACCCACATGGACCCGCAGCAGCGGCTGCTGCTCGAGGTCGCCTGTGAAGCGTTGGAGGATGCCGGGAATTCCCGCCCAGGCCGTTCGTGGCACACAGACGGGCGTTTTCGCGGGCGCGTGTGTCAGCGAGTACGGATACCTGGCGTCGCGGGACCTTGACCAGATCGACGTCTGGACGGGCACGGGCGGCGCCCTCAGCATCATCGCCAATCGGTTGTCGTACTTTCTCGACCTGCGTGGCCCGTCGGTCGCCGTCGACACGGCGTGTTCGTCGTCGCTGGTCGCGATTCACCAGGCCTGCCAGAGCCTGCGCACGGGCGACTCGGCGCTCGCGCATCGCGGCCGGGGTGAACCTTCTGCTATCCCCGGCGATTACGCGGAGTTTCGATCGGGCGGGCGCGATGTCGCCGACAGGCCGCTGTCACGCGTTCGACGCCGCTGCCGACGGCTTCGTGCGCGGTGAGGGCTGCGGTGTGGTGGTGCTCAAGCGGTTGGCCGATGCGCAGCGTGACGGGAACCGGGTCCTGGCGGTGGTGCGCGGGTCGGCCGTCAACCAGGACGGCCGGTCCAACGGTTTGATGGCACCGAACCCCGCGGCGCAGATCGCGGTGATCCGGGCCGCGTGCGCCAACGCAGGCATTCAGCCCGCGCGAAGTCGACTATGTGGAGGCGCACGGGACCGGCACCCTGCTCGGCGACCCCATCGAGGCGCGGGCACTCGGAACGGTCTACGGTCGCGGGCGCACGGACGGTGCAGCCGCTGCTCATCGGGTCGGTGAAGACGAACCTCGGTCATCTCGAGGCGGCGGCCGGGGTGGCGGGTTTCATCAAGACCGTCCTGGCGGTGCAGCACGGCCAGATCCCGCGGACCTTGAACTACCAGATGCCCAACCCGCACATACCTTTTCAGGAATTACATCTCAAAGTCGTTGACGAAGAGCAAGAGTGGCCGGTGACGGGGCGGGTGCGTCGGGCGGGGGTGTCGTCGTTCGGCTTCGGCGGCACGAATGCGCATGTGGTGGTGGAGCAGGCGCCGGAGTTGGTGGGGGTGTCGGGGTCGGTGGTGTCGGCGCCGGTGTGCACGTTGGTGGTGTCGGGTAAGACTTCGGATCGGGTGGCTGCCACGGCGCGGGGTGGTGGCGCAGTGGATGGCTGGTGCGGGTGCGTCGGTGGGGTTGGCGCAGGTGGCGCACACGCTGAATCATCACCGCACGCGTCATGCCCGTTTTGCCACGGTGTGTGCCGGTGATCGGGAGCAGGCGGTGGCGGGGTTGGCCGCGTTGGCGGCGGGGGTGGCCGGGCCCGGTGTGGTGTTGCCGCATGAGGGGTCGTGTGGTTCGGGCACGGTGTTTGTGTATTCGGGGCAGGGTTCGCAGTGGGTGGGGATGGGCCGGCAGTTGTTGGCCGATGAGCAGGCGTTCGCCACGGCGGTGGCCGAGGTGGAGCCGGTTTTTGTTGAGCAGACCGGGTTTTCGTTGACTGAGGTGCTGTCCGGCGGGGCGCCGGTGATCGGTATTGAGCGGATTCAGCCGGTGTTGGTCGGGGTGCAGGTGGCGTTGACCGAGCTGTGGCGGGCCTATGGGGTGACCCCGGATGCGGTGATCGGGCATTCGATGGGTGAGGTTTCTGCGGCGGTGGTGGCCGGGGCGCTGAGTCTGGCCGAGGGGTTGCGGGTGATCACCGTGCGTTCGGCGTTGATGGCGCGGCTGGCGGGTGCGGGTGCGATGGCGCTGGTGGAGTTGGATGCTGCCGGTACCGAGGCGTTGTTGGCCTGCTATCCCGAGGTGTCGGTGGCGGTGCATGCCTCGCCGCGTCAGACGGTGATCGCCGGGCCGCCCGAGGCGGTGGACGCGGTCATCGCGGTGGTGGCCGCCTCGGATCGGTTGGCTCGCCGGGTCGAGGTGGATGTGGCCTCCCATCACCGCACCGTTGATCCGATCCTGCCCGAGCTGCGTGGGGCGCTGGCCGATCTGGCGCCCCAGCCCCCGGCCATCCCGATGGTGTCCACCGTGTCCGGGGACCACTAGCCCGCGCTGTGATGCCGACTACTGGGTGGCCAACCTGCGCACCCCGGTGCGCTTCGCCGAGGCGATCGCGGCCGCGGGGGCCGCTCACAGCACGTTCGTCGAGATCAGCCCGCACCCGCTGCTCACCCACGCGATCACCGAAACCCTGGGCGATGTCCACCACCACGCCCTGGGAACCCTGACCCGCGACACCCCCGACACCCTGACCTTCCACACCAACCTCAACGCCACCCACACCACCCACCCGCCGGCCACCGACCACCCACCCGAACCCCACCCCCACCTACCCGCCACCCCCTGGCACCACACCCACCACTGGATCACCACCAGCAAGCGACGCCTCGAGCGCCTCGGCGCCCAAGATCGGCACACTGCTCGGGGAGCGGTTCACCGTGTCGTCGACGCCCGTCATCCATGTGTGGCAAGCGCGGCTGGCTCCGAACGCCAAGCCCTATCCCGGGTACCACCGCCTGCACGGACTGGAAGTCGTGCCGGTGTCGGTGCTGCTGCAGACATTGCTCACCGCCGCAGGCGAACTCGGCGTCGCAGCGGTGTCCGCGGTCCGGTTCGAGCAGCCGATCATGCTCGATCGTCCCAAGGTCATCCAGGTCGTGGCGGATGGCGATTCGCTGCGGATCACGGCCGGCTCGGCTGTCGATGGATCCCCCGGGCCTTGGACCACCCATGTGACAGCACGACTCTCGCGCTCTGTCCCAGCGACGGACGATGTGGCCGTGCCCGACCAGGGTCTGTCGGATAGCGCGGACGCACCGATCGCCGAGCTGCTGCACGCGCGCGGCGTGGAGGGACAACCGTTCGCATGGTCGATCGGTTCCTATGCGGCCACGCCGAGCGGTCTGCGTGCGCGAGTCGACCTCGACGACGTATGCCTGGAAGCCCGCACTGCGGGACTGCTCGACGCGGCGACTCACATCGCGGCGCTCGCGGGGGCGTCGGACTCCCGGCTCTTCGTGCCTGCCGCTGTCGAGCAGGTCTGGGTAGCAGACCCGCTCCCCGCAGCCAATGGTTCGGTTTCGATGCGGCGCACCGGCGGTGATGCCGACGAGGTGGTCGTCGACATCGATGCTTCGGCACTCGACGGGGCTCTCTGCCTTGGCCTCCGATCGCTGCGCTATGTAGCCCTCGAGTCGGACACCGCCCCGACACAACCCGCCGCAGACCCGAGAAGGTTCGCCCACGCGATCGGCTGGCAGCCGACGACACGTGAAATGGCCAGTCCCACAGGACCGATCGCGGTGATCGGGGCAACCCAAGCCGCCGCAGAGCTTCGAACCCATCTTGTCGACCTCGGGTTCACTACAGGTGAGCTCGCCGACGCGCGCTACGTACTGTATGTCGCGGACGGCCAGCCTGCCGCTGACGGTGAGTCGGACCTGGACGCCGCCGTCCGCATGTCGACCCAACTGACCGAGCTGGTTCGGGTCGTGGCAGAGCGTGCCGACCGCTATCCGGTCACGCTGTGGGTGCTGACCACCGGAGTCCGTGAAGCGGCAGATCGTGCCGCCGTCCGGCAGAGCGCGCTGTGGGGTCTGGGGGGTGTCATCGCCGCCGAGCACCCTGACCTATGGGGTGGAGTGGTTGACCTGGCGCCTGGCCGCCAGCTCCGTGAAACCGCTACCGCGATGGCCGCGACTCTGGCCACACCGAGCAAGACCGTGCTGCTGCTCCGCGACGGCACATTCCTGGCTCCCGAACTCCTACCTCTGGCCGACCAGCCGGTACGCGAGGCGCTTCGATGTCGATCCGACGCGGCCTACCTCATCACCGGAGGCCTTGGCGCACTGGGCCTTTTGATGGCGACCTGGCTCGCGGACCATGGTGCACACCGGATCTTGTTGGCTGGTCGTCATCCGCTGCCGCCGCGGAGCAAGTGGGACGATTCGGGCATCGATCCGCAGATGCGCCATCGAATCTCGACCATCCGCGAACTGGAACGCCGCGGTGTCACCGTCGACGTACTGCCGATCGACATCGGATCTGCAGATGATGTGCGCGGCATGCTGACCGCGCGGGATCGCCTTGGGGCGCCGCCGATCCGGGGGATCATCCATGCGGCCGGCGTCACCCACGACGAGCTGCTGGCATTCGTGACGGACGGTTCGATGCGCGAGGTGATGTGGCCGAAAATCCAAGGGGCGCAGGTGCTCGACGAAGCCTTCCCGTGCGGGAGCGTCGACTTCTTCTACCTGACCTCGTCGGCCGCGTCGGTGTTCGGGGTCGCGGGTCAAGGCTCCTACGCGGCGGCCAACGCCTATTTGGATGCCCTGGCTCGGGCGCGGAACCGAGCAGGCTGTCACTGCGTCAGCGTCGACTGGGCGGCCTGGCGGGGTCTCGGCTTCGCCGCCGACGCACCAATCGTCGCCGAAGAGTTGAGCCGGCTCGGGTTACGCGAGCTCGCGGCCGATGAAGCATTCGCAGCTTGGGAGTACTTGCACCGCAACGATATTGCACAAGCAGTGGTGGTGCCGGTGTCGGTCGCATCCGGTGAGGACCCGACCCGCACCGCGCAACCCGTAAACGGCGCGTCGTCGCCGGAAGCAGCGGCGGCCTGGTCCACAATGCCCGCCGACGACGTCCGCAACCAGCTCATCGCGAAGATTCGCGCCATCCTCGCTCGCGAGCTGCGCACCGACGGAATCCGAACTGGTCACCGACCGGCCGTTCATCGAACTCGGCCTCAACTCGATGATGGCAATGGCGATTCGCCGCGAGATCGAGAACCTGGTGGGCCTGCAGCTTTCAGCCACCATGCTGTGGAACCACCCGACCGTTGAATCCCTGGCCGCCTATCTGACCGCCAAGTTGGTCCCTGCAGAAGTACCGGCGGTCGACACCATGACCGCGTCGGCAGAACCCACGGAAGGCGTACTCGACTCATTGTTCGACCGCGTCGAATCGGCTCCCGCAAGAACGGAGAGCAGACACGGATGACGGCTGCATTCGGCCGGATCTCCGGCATGAGCGATCAGCAGCGTACTGCCCTATCGGGTGAGTTCGACAAGGCATCTCGCATAGTCGCTGCGGAGCCGGTAGCCGTTGTTGGCATCGGGTGCCGGTTCCCCGGTGATGTTGTAGGGCCGGAACGCTATTGGCGGCTGCTGGTCGACGGTGAAGACGCGATCAGCGAGGTGCCGGCCGATCGGTGGGATGCCGACGCGTTCTACGATCCGGACCCGTTGACCCCGGGTCGGATGACGACGAAATGGGGCGGCTTCGTCTCCGATATCGCCAGGTTCGACGCCGATTTCTTCGGGATCACCCCGCGCGAGGCCGCGGCGATGGATCCGCAACAGCGGATGCTGCTCGAGGTCGCCTGGGAAGCGTTCGAACATGCCGGGATCCCGCCGGATTCCTTGTCGGGCAGCCGAACCGGCGTGATGATGGGTGTCTACTACAACGAATATCAGAGCCTTTCGGCGCAATCCCCGGAGATGGTCAGCGCCTACACCGGAACCGGCAACGCACACAGCGTGACGGTGGGCCGGATCGCCTATCTGCTGGGGCTGCGTGGTCCCGCGGTGGCGGTCGACACGGCGTGCTCATCGTCGCTGGTGGCGGTGCACCTGGCCTGTCAGAGCCTGCGCCTGCGGGAAACCGATCTGGCGCTGGCAGGGGGAGTCAACGTCATCCTGCGGCCGGAAACCCAGATCGCCATCTCGGCTTGGGGATTACTGTCCGCGGACGGTCGGTGCAAGACATTCGACGCTTCCGCAGACGGTTTCGTCCGTGGCGAAGGCTGCGGAGTGGTGGTGCTCAAGCGACTGGTGGACGCCGTCCGCGACGGCGACCGGGTGCTGGCAGTCGTACGGGGCACGGCCACCAACCAGGACGGCCGATCCAACGGGGTGACCGCACCGAACGCGATCGCCCAGCGCGACGTGATCGCTGCAGCGCTGCGCGCGGGCGACGTGACCGCGGACTCGGTGGACTACATCGAGACCCACGGGACCGGCACCGTGCTCGGTGATCCGATCGAGTTCGAGGCGCTCGCAGAGACGTATGGTCGCGGCGCGCAGCCCTGCGCGTTGGGATCCTCGAAGACCAACATGGGGCACCTCGAGGCGGCGGCAGGCATTGCGGGTTTCATCAAGGCCACGCTCGCCGTGCAACACGGTCGCATTCCGCCGAACTTGCATTTCTCCCAGTGGAACCCGGGTATAGATCCGTCTCCGACGCGATTCTTCGTCCCCACCGAGAACACGCCGTGGCCACGCGACAACGGCCCACGACGAGCCGCCGTATCGTCGTTCGGGTTCGGCGGGACGAATGCGCATGTGGTGCTGGAACAGGGTCCCGCAGCGAGTCAGTCATCGGCATCCGCGCCTGCACCTGCGGTGCACACATTGGTGATCTCCGGCAAGACACCCGATCGGGTGGCGTCGTGGGCGGGTGTTCTCGCGGACTGGATGGCCGATGCCGGAGCAGGTGTTCGCGTTGGCCGACGTCGCGCACACCGTCAACCATCACCGCGCGCGGCAGCCCGTCTTCGCGACAGTGTGCGCGGCCGACGCCGCGCAGGCGATCAGCGGTTTGCGTGCGGTGGCGGTCGGACAACACGCCCCGGGAGTCGTGCCCCCGCACGACGGACCTTGCGGTCCGGGAACGGTTTTCGTGTTCTCCGGTCAGGGTTCTCAATGGGCCGGGATGGCCCGCCAACTGCTCGCCGACGAACCCGCATTCGCCGCCGCGGTCGACGAGTTGGATCCCGTCTTCACCGCCGAAATCGGGTTCTCGCTACACGACGTGCTGGCCGGAGGCGAGCCCGTGGCCGGGTCGCTACGCGTGCAATCGGTGTTGGTGGGAATGCAGTTGGCGTTGACCGCCCTGTGGCGGTCGCGCGGGGTGGAACCCGATGCGGTCATCGGGCATTCGATGGGGGAGGTCAGCGCCGCGGTGGTGGCCGGCGCGCTGGGCGTCGCGGACGGGCTGCGGGTGATCGCGACCAGGGCGCGTCTGATGTCGCGCTTCGAGGGGCACGGGGCAGTGGCGTTGATCCACCTCGATGCCGAGGCGACCGAGGATCTGATCTCCGGCCACCGCGATGTATCGATCACGGTGTATGCATCGCCGCGCCAGACGGTGATCGCTGGCCCAGTGCCGGCGATCGACGACATCATCGCCCTCGCCGCCCAGCAGAACACCTTCGCTCGCCGGGTCAATATGGAGGTCCCCTCACATCACCCGATGATGGACCCCATCCTGCCGGAGCTGCGGGTGGCGCTGGCCGATCTCAGCCCCCAGCGCTACGCGTATCCCCGTCATCCGAACCGCCCTGGAAAACGCCGATCCGGCAACGCTGTTCGACGCTGACTATTGGGTGGCCAACGTGCGAAACCCGGTGCGGTTCCGGCAGGCCGTCGCCGCCGCAGGCGCCGAGTACACGACGTTCGTCGAGATCAGCCCGCATCCGGTGCTCGCCAAGGCCATCACCGAAACCCTCGGCGAGCGTCATCACCACAGTCTGGGGACGCTACGGCGCGATTGCCACGACACCATCGAGTTCCACACCAACCTCAACGCCACCCACACGATCCACCCGCCGCGCACCGAGCACCCTGCAGAACCGCACCCGCCGCTGCCGTGCACCCCGTGGCGCCCGACCCACTACTGGATCGACCCCACCAACGTCGTCACCCCGCTACCGGTCACCGCCCATCCACGCATGCAGGACACCGAGGTAAGTGGTGACGTCCCGGCTGACTGGCTTTACGAGCCGTCCTGGCAGACACGTCCCTTGCCGACGACGCGCGACCTCGGCCAGGCTCGGTGGGTCGTGTTGGCCGATGCGGAACTCGGTGCCGAGTTCGGCCGCGTGCTTGGCCTCGCGCGCAACGGTGCTCCGAATCGGCGAAAACATCGAGGACGCAGTCGGCAGCGCCGATTACGTGCTCTACGCACCTCCTGTCACCGGTGCGCACGTCGATGATGCAGCGGCGTACCGGCTCTTCAACGAGGCCAGAATGCTTGTTGCACAGCTGGTTGACGCCCGCACCGCGGGTGCGTCGACGCGTCTGGTGATCGTCACCCGCAATGCGCAGCCTGTCAGAGAAGGCGATCGCGCCAACCCGGTACATGCCGTCCTGTGGGGACTGGGGCGCACGCTGGCGCTTGAGCATCCCGAAATCTGGGGCGGCATCGTCGATCTCGACGAGACGGTTCCGCCGGTCCTGGCCGCCCGCTGCGTGCTCGCGGAGGCGCAGGCCGATGACGGCGAGGACCAGGTCGTGTACCGCGCGGGCGTGCGTTATGTCCCACGGCTCGAACGGTGTATCCAGACGGCTCGAGAGCGGTGCCGAGCTTGGCTCCGATGGCAGCCATCTCGTCGTGGGCGCGACCGGGAACATCGGTCCGCATCTGATCGCACAGCTGGCCGATATGGGGGCGAAGACCATCGTCGCGGTTTCGCGTCAGCCCCGGCAGCAGGCTGGACGAATTGTCCGAACGCCTGGCCGCAACGGGCACCACGCTGCTCCCGGTCGCCGCGGATGCCGCCGACCCATCCGCCATGGCGACGCTGTTCGACCGATTCGGCACCGAACTGCCCCCGTTGGAAGGCATTTACCTGGCTGCGTTCGCCGGTGGCCCCGTCACGTTGTGCGATATGACCGACGAAGACGTGAGCGCGATGTTCCGGCCCAAGCTCGACGCCGTCCGACTGTTGCATGAGTTGTCGCTGAGAAGGGGGTGAGCCAGTTCGTGCTGTTCTCCTCGATCTCGGGCATCCTGGGCTCCCGCTGGCTTGCTCATTACGCCGCGACCTCCACATTCCTCGACACTCTCGCGTTCGCGCGGCGGGCACTCGGGCTCCCGGCCACCGTCGTGAACTGGGGAGTATGGAAATCGTTGGCCGACAAGCAAGTCCGACGCGCGACAGGTCACTTCCGACACCGGCATGGAGCCGATGGACGACGATGTTGCGATTCGCGCGCTCGCGCTGGCGATGCGTCCCGGCGCGCCGGTGCGGTCCACGGTCGTCGATGCGGACTGGCCCCGGCTCACCGCCGCATACCGGACCAGGGGATCGCTGCGCGTCGTCGACGATCTGCTGTCCGCGGTGGACGACGACACCGCATTGTCGCCGACGGATACGGAGTTCCGCAAGGCACTGCGCGACTGCGCACCCGAACGGCGTCATCACCTTCTGCTCGACCATGTCACCGCACTGGCGTCGGCCGTGATGGGACTTCCGGCGTCCGAGGTGCTCGACCCGTCGGCAGGGTTCTTCCAGCTCGGCATGGACTCGTTGATGAGCGTCACGCTCGGCCGCGGCCTCAGCGAAACCCTCGGGGAGCCGCTCACGCCAGCCGTCGTGTTCGACTATCCGACCGTCGAGGCGCTGACCGATCACCTGACCACGCGCCTGCCCGAATTCACGCAAACCGCAGACGGTGACGCCGACGCCTATGACGACTTCACAGAGGACGAGTTGCTGCAACAACTTTCCGAGAGGCTGGCCTGAGAGATGACCGCAGCAACGCACGATCGCCGTGCGATCATCACCGATGCGCTTCGCAAGATCGACGACCTGACCGCCCGCCTCGAGATCGCGGAGAAGGCCAGCACCGAGCCGATCGCCGTCGTGGGCATGGCGTGCCGGTTCCCCGGCGGTGTCGACAATCCCGACCAGTACTGGGAGTTGTTGACCCAAGGCCGCAGTGGCATTGTCCGAGTGCCGGCCGAACGCTGGGACGCCGACCAGTACTACACCGACGACCACACGGTCCCCGGCACGATCTGCAACCGTGAAGGTGGCTTCCTGACTACGTGGCAGCCCGGGGAATTCGACGCGGAGTTCTTCTCCATCTCGCCGCGCGAGGCGGCCGCGATGGACCCGCAGCAGCGGCTGCTGCTGGAGGTGGCGTGTGAAGCGTTGGAGGATACCGGGATTCCAGCCCAGGCCATTCGCGGCACCCAGACGGCCGTCTTCGTCGGCCTCACCGCCTACGACTACATGGTCACACTCTCGGGTGGACTCCAACCGGAGGATCTCGACGCCTACATTCCGACCGGCAACGCCGCGAACTTCGCGGCGGGCAGGCTGGCCTACTTCCTCGGCGCCCGTGGTCCCGCGGTCGTCGTCGACACGGCGTGTTCGTCGTCCCTGACGGCCATTCACCTTGCCTGCCAGAGCCTTCGCGCGCGCGAAAGTGACGCGGCGGTGGTCGGTGGAACCAACCTGCTGCTGAGCCCGGGAACCAGCATCGCCTGCTCCCGTTGGGGCATGCTATCGCCCGACGGCCTGTGCAAGACCTTCGACGCTGGCGCCGACGGTTATGTGCGCAGCGAGGGTTGCGGTGTGGTGGTGCTGAAGCGGTTGGCCGATGCGCAGCGTGACGGGGACCGTGTGCTGGCGGTGGTGCGGGGGTCCGCCGTCAACCAGGACGGCGCCAGCAGTGGGGTGACCGTTCCCAACGGCCCTGCCCAACAAGCGCTTTTGCGCCAGGCATTGGCAGCCGCGAAATTGCAGCCGGCCGATGTCGACTATGTGGAGACGCACGGCACCGGCACCCCGCTCGGGGATCCGATCGAGCTGGAGGCACTGAGCCAGGTCTTTGCCGACCGGGGCGACTCGCCTCCCCTTGTCCTCGGGTCGGTGAAGACGAATCTGGGTCATCTGGAGGCCGCGGCCGGGGTGGCGGGGTTCATCAAGACCGTGCTCGCGGTCCAGCACGGCTACATTCCCAAGCACCTGAACTTCACCGAGTTAACGCCTTACGCAACGGATGCGGCGTCGTGTATGGACATCGCGTCATCCGGCCGCGAGTGGCCGTTGTCGGGTCGGCCGCGTCGGGCAGGGGTGTCATCGTTTGGCGTCAGCGGCACGAACGCGCATGTGGTGGTGGAGCAGGCGCCGGAGCGGGTGGCGGCGGCGGCGCCGGAGGCGCCGGTGTGGACGTTGGTGGTGTCGGGGAAGTCACCTGCTCGGGTGGGGTCGTTGGCTGCGGTGTTGGCGGAGTGGATGGATGGCGCCGGTTCGGGTGTGTCGTTGGGCGATGTGGCGCACACGCTTAATCATCACCGCACGCGTCACGCGCGGTTTGCCACGGTGTGTGCGGCCGATCGGGGTCAGGCGGTGGCGGGGTTGCGGGCGCTGGCCGCCGGCGCGCCGGGTCCCGGTGTGGTGCTACCGCATGAGGGCACCTGTGGGGCCGGCGTGGTGTTCGTGTATTCCGGTCAGGGATCGCAGTGGGTGGGGATGGGTCAGCGGTTGTTGGCCGACGAGCCCGCTTTTGCTGCGGCGGTTGCCGAGCTGGAGCCGGTTTTCGTTGAGCAGACCGGGTTTTCGTTGACCGAAATGCTCGCGCAGGGCCGCGAGGTCACCGGTATTGACCGGATTCAGCCGGTGCTGGTCGGGGTGCAGATTGCGTTGACCGAGTTGTGGCGCTCCTACGGGGTGGCCCCGGACGCGGTGATCGGGCATTCGATGGGCGAGGTCGCCGCCGCAGTCACCGCAGGCGCGTTGAGTGTGGCCGAGGGGTTGCGGGTGATCGCGGCGCGGTCACGGCTGATGGCCCGGCTGGCCGGGCGCGGGGCGATGGCATTGCTGGAACTGGACGCCACCGCCACCGAATCCCTGATCGCCGACCATCCCGAGGTAACGGTGGCGGTGCATGCCTCCCCGCGCCAGACGGTGATCGCCGGTCCCCCCGAGCAGGTCGACGCGCTGATCGCGGTGGTGGCCGCCCAGGATCGGCTGGCGCGCCGCATCGACGTCGACGTGGCCTCCCACCACCCCACCGTGGACCCCATCCTCGGCGAGTTGCGCGCCGCGCTGGCCGATCTCACCCCGCAGCCCCCGGCGATCCCGGTGTTCTCCACCGTCGACCCCGGGCGCACCCCACCTTCGACGCCGACTACTGGGTGGCCAACCTGCGCCGCCCGGTGCGCTTCGCCGAGGCGATCACCACCGCCGGCACCACCCATGCCACCTTCATCGAGGTCAGCGCGCACCCGCTGCTGACCCACGCCATCGGCGAAACCCTCGGCGGCGCCCATCATCACGCCATCCCCACCCTGATCCGCGACACGCACGACACCGTCACCTTCCACACCCACCTCAACACCACCCACACCGCCCACCCACCAACCACCGACCCACCCACCCGAACCCCACCCCCACCTACCAGCCACCCCCTGGCACCACACCCACCACTGGATCACCACCGGCGCGGCCATGACTCCCGCAGGCATGCATCCCCTGCTTGGTGTCGGGGTGACGGATCCGACCAACGGCACCCGGGTGTGGGAGAGCACTATCGGTCCGGATCTGTTGTGGCTCAACGACCACCGCGTCGACGACGCATGCGTTCTGCCGGGCGCCGCGTACGCCGAGATGGCGCTGGCCGCCGCAACCGCCACGTTCGGTGCCGACGACGTCGAGCGCTGGTCGATCTGCGAGCTCAGTCTCGATCAGGTGATGCACCTCGCCGAAGACACCGTCGTCGTCACCACCCTCAACGGCAACGAGGAGAAGTGCACGAGTCGAAATCCGTTCGCGCCGAGACGCATCCGACTGGGTTATCCACGCTCGCGCAGTCCTGGAGCGCACCACCGCATCGTCCTCCGCCCCGGATGTTTTCGACGATTCCTCAGCCACCATGCTGGACCCAGAAGAGCTGTACCGGCGGCTGCGCAGCGCAGGCCAACAGCACGGGCCGGCGTTCCAGGGCATCATCGGGCTCTCCGTCTCCGGCGACGGCGTCGCCCGCGCGGCAGTCCGATTGCCCGCGGCGGCCAAACAGGGCGCGCGGCGGTTTGTCGCGCACCCGGTGATGATGGACGTCGCTCTGCAGGCGCTCGGTGCGACCAAGGCCGCCACCGACCTGGCCGCCGGCCAAACCGATGACGCAACAGTGATACTCCCGATCCGGCTGGCTGGCGTGCGCGTGTACGGCGAAGTGACCGAGGGAGTGGCCGCGATCGGTTCCCTCGCCGCGACCGCCCGGCCGGACCGCCTGGTCGGCAGGGTGTCGCTGGCCGCAGCCGACGGGCGCGTGCTGATGGACATCGACGAGATCGAAATGGCGGTACTCCGCGCACCCGGCGCCTCCGACAAGCTCACCGACCGCATGTTCACTCTGGAGTGGGAGCGCGCGGACCTCGACACGCCTGCGGGCACGCTGGATTCGGTGCTTGCTGGTCGGTGACCCCGACGCACCTGATCCACTGCTCGACGCGCTGTACTCGGAGATGGGCGAGCATGCCGCGTGTCGCCACCTGATCGCCCCCACCGATATGGCGCGGCTGCGTGAGGCGCTGAGCCGTAAAGACATCGAGTGGGACGCGATCGTCGTGCTGTGCCCACCGCGCGCGGTCGACGAGTCGCTCAGCGACGCTGAACAACTGGAGCTGGTGCGGTCGCGCACTCTGCTCGTCGCGGACATCGTCAAGACCGTGTCGCAAGTGGGGGCGCGGAACACCCCACGGCTGTGGATCGTCACGCGCGGCGCGCAACAGGTGGAGCGCGGCGAACCGATCACGCTGGCGCAGAGCGGGCTGCGCGGCATGGCGCGGGTGCTCGTCTTCGAACACCCCGAGCTGAAGGCAACCATCGTCGACGTCGACGCCGAGGGAAACGGGCCGGCCACGGCGCTGCTCGCCGAGTTGCTGGCCAATGCCGACCACGACGAGATCGCGCTGCGCGACTGGCCGGCGCTACGTCAACCGGGTAGTCGCCGCGCCGACCGACCTCTGTCAGGCGATCTGTGCGTCGAGCAGCGGTACACCACAGTGAATCTGGACGAAAGGGGCGCGGTACGACTGCAGGTCGATCAGCCCGGCCGGCTCGACGCGCTGACGGTGCACGCGGTCAAGCGGACCGTTCCCGAGGCCGGCCAGGTCGAGATCCGTGTCGTGGCAGCCGGACTCAACTTCAGCGACGTGCTCAAGACCATGGGCGTCTACCCAGGCTTGGACGGTAATGCGCCGATAATCGGTGGCGAATGCGTCGGCGTCGTGACCGCCGTCGGTGCCGACGTCGACCCGACCCTGCGTCGGCCAGCGCGTCATCGCATTCGGCCCAGGGACATTCGGTTCGCATTTGACCACTCTGGCGGACCTCGTCGTCCCCGTTCCCGAGTCGCTGACCGATCATGAGGCGGCCACATTCGGGGTCGCCTACCTGACCGCATGGCACTCGCTGTGCGAAGTCGGCCGCCTGGCGCCGGGCGAACGCGTGCTCATCCACTCCGCCACCGGCGGTGTCGGACTCGCGGCGGTCTCCATCGCCACGATGATCGGCGCCCGCGTCTACACCACGGCAGGCTCCCAGGCCAAACGTGACTTGCTGTCCGGCTTGGGAGTCGAGTACGTCGGCGATTCACGCAGCCTCGACTTCGCCGACGAAATCCTCGCCGCAACAGGCGGTTACGGGGTGGACGTCGTCCTCAATTCGCTGTCCGGTGAAGCGATCCGGCGCGGTGTCCAGATCCTGGCACCCGGTGGCCGATTCATCGAGCTGGGCAAGAAGGATGTCTACGCGGACGCAACGCTTGGCCTTTCGGCACTGGCCAAGAGCGCGTCGTTCTCGGTCGTCGACCTAGACCTGAATCTGCACCTGCAGCCCGATCGCTACCGCAGGCTTCTACAGGAGATCCTGTCCCACGTCCGCGACGGTGAGCTGCAGGTGCTCCCGGTCACGGAGTTCGCCCTCGAGCACGCGGTCGACGCCTTCCGGCTGATGGCATCGGGAAGCCACACCGGCAAGATCGTCCTCTCGATACCGTCCGGCGGCAGCGTGGAGGCCGTCGCCGCACTGCCGCCGCAGCCCCCGGTCCGTCGCGACGGCGGATACATCGTGGTCGGCGGCATGGGTGGGCTGGGCTTCGTCTTCGCCCAATGGCTCGTCCGGCAGGGCGCGGGAATGGTTGTCCTCAACGGCCGTTCGGGCCCGAGCGACGATGTCCGTGCGGCGATCGCCGAGATGACCGGTGACGGTGGCCGCATCGAAGTGATCACGGGCGACATCGCCGAACCCGGCACCGCGAGACGCCTTGTCACCGCGATCGAGGACGCCGGACTGCGACCCGCCGGGGTGTTGCACTCCGCCACCGTGCTCGCCGACGAAATCGTGCTGAACATGAGCGAGTCCGCCGCTACGCGGGTGTTCGCCCCGAAGGTCACCGGCAGTTGGCGGCTGCATGAAGCCACCGCCGGTCTCGACCTGGATTGGTGGCTGACCTTCTCCTCCGCCGCCGCACTGCTCGGGTCACCTGGACAGGGCGCCTACGCGGCCGCGAACTGCTGGGTCGACGGCCTGGTCGCGTCCCGCCGATCCCGGGGACTGCCCGCCACCGGAATCAACTGGGGGCCTTGGGCGGAAGTCGGGCGAGCCCAGTTCTTCGCCGATCTGGGATTCTCCATGATCACCCGCGATCAGGGGATCGCGGCGGTGCGGGCGGTGCTCGCCGCCGACCGGTCCCGCACAGGTGTTTTCGGACTCGATGCCCGCCAATGGTTCCAGTCTTTCCCTGCGGCGCAGGGGTCTTCGCTGTTCGCCAACCTTGCCGACACCGCGACGATCGAACGCCGGGGCGGAGGGAAGATCCGCGCCGAACTCGACGCCGCGGAGCCCGGGCAACGCGCGACTCGGTTGGCGTCGGCGATCGCCGACGAAATCCAGGCGGTGCTTCGGTCGACCGACCCGCTCGACCACGACCAGGCAATGGAGTCGCTCGGCCTGGACTCCCTGATGGCACTGGAACTGCGCAACCGACTGGAGGCAGGACTCGGCATCACGCTGCCGGTCGCGCTGGTGTGGGCGTACCCGACGATCTCCGGTCTGGCCACCGCGCTGTGCGCGCGGATGGGCTACGAGCAGACCGCCACCGACGCCGAACCGCAAGCGGCAGAGGCCGAGACCGCCCTATCCGACGAAGAAATGGATCTGCTGGCCGACCTCGTCGACGCCAGTGAACTCGAAGCCACGACGGGAGCCGCCGACTCGTGACCAGCCTGGCCGAACGCGCAGCACAGCTCTCGCCGCAGGCGCGAGAGGTACTCGCGCGCGAACTCATCCGCGCAGGCACCGTTTTTCCTCTGCATGCGCTCGCCGAGCCCATAGCGGTTGTCGGCATCGGTTGCCGGTTTCCGGGCAATGTGACCGGGCCCGAGAGTTTTTGGCGCCTGCTGGTCGACGGTGGGGATGCGGTCAGCGAGGTGCCTGCCGATCGCTGGGACGCCGATGCGTTCTACGACCCTGACCCGTCAGCACCGGGACGGATGACGACGAAATGGGGCGGTTTCGTCCCCGACGTGGCGGGCTTCGACGCCGACTTCTTCGGGATCACCCCGCGCGAGGCCGAGGCGATGGACCCGCAGCATCGGATGCTGCTAGAGGTCTCTTGGGAAGCGCTAGAACATGCCGGTATCGCACCGGATCGGTTGTCCGGCAGCCGAACCGGCGTGATGGTAGGTATGTCGTCCTGGGATTACACGATCGTCAACATCGAGCACCGGGCCGAGATCGATGCCTACCTGAGCACCGGCAACCCCCACAGCGCGGCGGTGGGGCGCATCGCGTATCTCCTTGGTCTGCGGGGTCCTGCGGTCGCGGTGGACACCGCGTGCTCGTCGTCGCTGGTGGCCGTTCACCTGGCCTGCCAAAGTCTGCGGATGCGGGAAAGCGATCTGGCACTGGCCGGTGGCGTCCAGTTGAGCCTGTCGCCGTTCACCGGCATCGCGTTGTCCAAGTGGTCGGCGCTCTCACCGCAGGGCCGGTGCAAGACCTTCGACGCGGGCGCCGATGGGTTCGTCCGCGGTGAGGGCTGCGGCGTGGTGGTGCTCAAGCGGATGGCCGACGCGCAGCGTGACGGCGATCGCGTGCTTGCGGTGGTACGTGGTTCGGCGATCAACCAGGACGGCCGGTCCAACGGGATGACGGCGCCCAACGCGATGGCGCAGCGCGACGTCATCACCGACGCGCTTGAAGGCCGGTGACATCGCGGCCGACACCGTGCACTATGTCGAGGCCCACGGCACCGGCACGCGTGCTGGGCGATCCGATCGAGTTCGAGGCGCTGGCAGCGACATACGGAAACGGGCCATCACCGTGCGCATTGGGAGCCGTCAAGTCCAATCTCGGACACCTGGAGGCGGCGGCCGGGGTGGCGGGCTTCATCAAGGCCGTGATGGTCGTCGGCCACGAAACCATCCCGCCCAACCTGCATTTCACCCGTTGGAACCCCGCGATCGACGCGGCCTCGACCCGCTTCTACGTACCGACGCGAGAACACGCCCTGGCCCGCCGATGGCGGTATCGTCGCGCGGGGGTGTCGTCCTTCGGCCTGGGTGGGACGAACGCGCATGTGGTGGTGGAGCAGGCGCCCGGAAGGGGCGCCGATAGCGTCGGCACAGCCCGCGGTTACCACTTTGGTGGTATCCGGTAAGACGCCTCAGCGAGTGTCGGCTTGGGCTGCCGCGCTGGCGGATTGGCTGGAGGGCGCAGGGGCATCGACGCCGTTGCCCGATGTGGCCCACACGCTGCGTCACCACCGGGCCCTGCATGCGACGGTTGGGACGGTCGCCGCCGCCGACCGCGCACAGGCCGTCGCCGGGCTGCGGGCACTCGCCGACGGCCGGCCCGCTGCGGGCGTGGTGCTACCGCACGAAGGCCCGAGTGGGCGTGGCACGGTGTTCGTCTATTCCGGACAGGGCTCCCAGTGGGCCGGGATGGGCCGCCAACTGATGGCTGATGAGCCGGCGTTCGCCGCGGCGATCGCCGAGCTGGAACGCGGTATTCGTTGAGCAGACGGGATTTTCGCTACAGGCGGTACTGGCCGCTGGTGAGCCGGTGTCGCGGGATCGACCGGATCCAGCCCGTGCTCGTCGGAGTGCAGTTGGCGCTGACGGCGCTCTGGCGGGCCCACGGCGTTGAACCCGACGCGGTGATCGGCCATTCGATGGGGGAGGTCACCGCAGCGGTGGTGGCCGGCGCTCTGACGGTGGCCGAAGGCCTACGGGTGATCGCCACCCGGTCGCGATTGATGGCGCGACTGGCCGGTCAGGGCGCGATGGCGCTGCTGGAGTTGGACGCCGACGGGCGCCGAGGCGTTGATCGCCGACTATCCGCAGGTGACGGTGGCAGTGCACGCCTCACCGCGACAGACCGTGATCGCCGGTCCGCCCGAGCAGATCGACACCCTGATCGCGGTGGTGGAGCACACCGGCCGGCTCGCGCGGCGCGTCGACGTCGACGTGGCGTCGCATCAATCCGATCATCGAGCCGATCCTGCCCGAATTGCGCGCTGCGATAGCCGATTTGGTGCCGGCCATCCCGACGATACCCGATCATCACCACCACCTACGACCACACCGGCCCGGCGGCGACGTTCGATGCCGACTACTGGGTGGCCAACCTGCGCAACCCCGTGCGCTTCGCCCAGGCCGTCGCCAGTGCCGCCACCCACCACGGCACCTTCGTCGAGATGAGCCCGCATCCGCTGCTCACCCACGCGATCACCGACACCCTCGAATCCGCAGACACCCACGCGACGTGCGCGGGTCACCTCGGCGATGAACCGCGACGAACGACCAGACGCTGTTCTTCCACAGTCAGCTCGCCGCGATCATGCCATCGGGCGGAGCCACCGACGGGCGCGTTGTCGACGTCCCGCATGCACCCTGGCAGCACACTACCGTTCTGGGTGGCCGACCGATCCGGCCTCGGGGATCTGAACAGCAGCCATCCCCTGCTCGGCGCCCACATGGAATTGCCGTCGGGCCGTGACCACGTCTGGCAGGCCGACGTCGGAACAGACGTGTGCCCATGGCTGGCCGACCACAAGGTGCACGGCCAACCCATCCTGCCCGCTGCTGCATTCGCCGAGATCGCCCTTGCCGCAGGCAGTGAGGCGCTCGACATGCCCGTCCACGCCGTGTCGGTGATCCGGCTGGAGGTCGAGCAGATGCTGCCGCTGGACGGCCATACCCGCATCACGACGCAGCTGAGCGGCCACGCGGACGGCAGCGCGCGGGTGGAGATCCACTCACGCTCGGGCAACGGGTGGACCCGCCACGCCGTTGCGAAAATCGAACCGGCGCAACTGAATAGCCGCCGCCCCGACGTGTGCTCCGCCGGCCACCGGTGGTGTCGAGGTGTCGCCCGCCGACTTCTACGCGACCCTGCGTCAGACCGGGCAACACCACGGGCCCGCGTTCGCGGCGTTGACGAGGATCGTCCGGCACACCGCCGGTGGGTCGGACACCGAGATCACCGTTCCCGCGGAGGCGTCCCGGCATCCGGGTTTCCGGGTCCACCCCGTCATGCTCGACGCGGCGCTACAGAGCATGGCCGCCGCGATGCCGGACCGCACTGTGGCCCAGGCCGCCGAAATCAGCTATCTCCCGGTCTCGTTCGAGACGATTCGAGTGTTCCGCGAGGTCGGTCGCCACGCCCGCTGCCACGCGGAGGTTGTCGATCTGGACGAAGCCGGGGCAGGCAAACTCGGCACCGTCACCCTGACCGACGATGCCGGCAACGTGATGGCCGAGCTCACCGGGGTTTATGTGCGCCGTGTCGAACGGCGGGCGATCCCGCTGCCGTTGGAACAGAAGATCTTCGACACCGCCTGGGTACAGAGCCCGCTCGCCGGCGAAGCGGCAGCCGCACCTGGGAGCTGGCTGGTGCTGGCGGATTCGCAAACCTCAGCGGCATCAGAAGAATTCGCGGCCCTGTGGCGCTCGACAGGGCGACGGGTGATCAGCGCCGATCTCACCGACGAGTCCGACGTGCGGGCCGCCTTCGCCGAGACGGGCGCGGACGCCGAACGGCCGCCCACCGGCGTGGTGATGTTCATCGGAAGTGTCCCGACCGACCTGGCCGAGGCCGTCACCCGAGCGAGGGACTTGGTCTGGGCGATCGCGTCCACGGTTCGCACGGTCGTCGGTGGCTGGCATGGCCGCTCGCCACGGCTGTGGTTGGTGACGCGCCGCGCTCTCGCCGTCAACGGCGACGGCCCGGGCGATCCGGGCGCCGCCTCCCTGCGGGGGCTGGTCCGCGTTCTCGCATACGAGCATTCGGATCTTCGTGCGACGCTGGTCGATCTGGACGACGACCCCGCCGCCACGTTGGCGACCGAGTTCGAGTCAGCCCACTCCGACGACGTCATCGCCTATCGGTCCGGACACCGCTACGCCGAACGGCTGGCGAGGGCCGAACTCGTTGTGTCGCAACATCGACCGGTGGTCCGCACTGGCGCCGCCTATATCGTCACAGGTGGTCTCGGTGGCCTCGGCATGGTAGTCGCGCGGTGGCTCGTCGACAGCGGTGCGGGTCGAGTGGTGCTCAACGGGCGCAGCAAGCCCTCGGACGACCAGCGTAAGATCCTCGCCGCAATGGAGGCCGTCGCCGAGATCGCTGTCGTCGACGGTGATATCGCTTCGCCGGGAGTGGCCGAGCAGCTGGTGACCACAGCCGAAGAGACCGGACGCGAACTGCGTGGCATCGTGCATGGTGCGGCAGTGATCGACGACTCCCTTGTCATCGCGATGACAAGGGAGAGCCTCGAGCGGGTATGGGCCCCCAAGGCCGTAGGCGCGGTACGGCTGCACGAGGCCAGCGTCGGCCGGCCACTCGACTGGTGGACCGGCTTCTCTTCCGTCGCTTCACTTCTCGGCTCACCCGGGCAGGGGGCCTACGCCGCGGCGAGTGCCTGGCTTGACGGCCTGATGACGTGGCGCGCGTCCTCGGGTCTGCCCGCGACGGGGATCAACTGGGGTCCCTGGTCGGAGGTGGGGGTAGCGCGTTCCCTGACCGGCACCGTGCTCGACCCGATCACTCCCACCGAAGGAATCGAGGCGCTGGACACCCTCCTTGGCACCGACCGCACCCTCACCGGCGTCGCGCGGTTGCGTACCGACCGCGCGCTGGCGGCGTTTCCGGAGATCCGCGGATTGACCTACTTCTCCTCGGTGGTCGAGGAACTGGACGCGGCCGACGACGGCGGTGACTGGGCCGGCGTCGACTCCTTGCGCGACATCGACCCGGTCGAGGCGCAGCGGATCATCACCGACCGGCTATGTGCGCGGATCGCCGCGGTCATGGGATACGCCGACCCGGCGGCGGTGGAGACGACACTGCCGCTCACCGAGATGGGACTCGATTCGCTGATGGCGGTGCGCATCCGCAACACCGCACGCGCCGACTTCGGTGTCGAGCCACCGGTGGCGCTGCTACTCCAGGGCGCCACTCTGGCTGACGTCGCGGCCGATCTCGTCCGTCAGCTCGGCCTGGCCGAACCGAATGACGGGCGACAGACCGACGAAGTCCGTGATCGCGCGCAGCAGCGGGCCGCGGCGCGCCAGGAAGCCGCTCTGCGGCGGAAGCGGGGGCAACGCGTGTGACCGCGCAACCTGATTGGGATGCGTTAGGGGAGACGGACACCCGTATCCCCGACGGCGGCTTCCGCCGACTGGGACCGATCAACTGGGTGGTGAACAAGATCGCTGCCTGGGTGATCCGGGCGCCCAGGATGCATCTCTTCGCGACGCTGGGACAGCACAAGCTGCTGTTCCAGGTGTGGTTTCTGTTCGGCGCCGTCCTCTATGCCGGTCGGTTGCCCCGACCGGATACCGAGTTGGTGATTCTGCGGGTCGCGCATCTTCGCGATTGCGAATACGAACTGCAGCAGCACCGCCGGTTCGGCGCCCGCCGCGGGGTTCCCGCCGACATCCAGGAAAAGATCTTTGCCTGGCCACAGGCCGACGGGCTTTCGGCGCGCCGCCAGGCCCTGCTCACCGCCACCGACGAGTTCGTCACGCAGCGGACCATCAGCCGCGACACCTGGGACGTGCTGTCGCGCCACCTCAATACCCGCCAGCTGATCGAATTCTGCTTGTTGGCAGGGCAATACGACGGGCTGGCGGCGACGATATCGGCCCTGCGGATCCCTTTGGATTACCCGAGGGAGCAGCCGTGAGCCCCAAAGTCGCCATTGTCACCGGAGCTTCGTCGGGTATCGGCGCAGCCGTCGCCCGTCGACTGAACGCCCAGGGGTACGTCGTGTACGCGGTCGCCCGCCGGGTTGAGCTGATGGCGCCGCTCGCCGAGGAGGGGATCGTGCCGGTGCGGCTCGACATCACCGACGATGCTTCGCTCACCGCGCTGGTCTCGCGCATCGTCTCGGAGACCAGGCGCATCGATGTGCTGGTCAACAACGCCGGCTACGGGGCGCTCGGGGCGATCGAAGACGTCCCGCTGGCCGAGGCGCGCCGCCAGTTCGACGTGAACATGTTCGGGCTGGCCCGGCTCACGCAGCTCGTGCTCCCGCACATGCGAGCCCAACGCAGCGGCCGAATCATCAACATGTCGTCGATGGGCGGCAAGATCCATGTGCCGCTTGGTGGTTGGTACCACGCCACCAAGTTCGCCGTGGAGGGATTCAGTGATGCCCTTCGCCTGGAAGTCGCGCCGTTCGGTATCCACGTCGTCGTCATCGAACCGGGCGCCATCGACACCGAATGGCACGGTGTGGCCGCGGACAACCTGCTGTCGACATCTGGTGCAGGCGCATACTCCGACCAAGCCTCCGCGGTGGCCAAGATCCTGGCCGCCGGCGGGCTGGGCTCGTCGCCGGAGGTGATCGCCAATGCCGTCGATCGTGCCGTGCGTGCGCGGCGTCCGCGAAGCCGCTACGCCGTCGGCCTGGGCGCCAAGCCCATTCTGATCGTTCGTCGGGTGTTGCCGGACAAGGTTTTCGACCGCGTCGTGCGGTTCACCTTTGCCTTCGGCAGCCGCGTCGCGGGGGCACCCACGGTTCGCAAGATCACGGCGGGCAGGGCATCATGACCGAGCCCAGGCTGTACATCTTCCCGCACGCCGGCGGGTCGCCCGCCTTCTACATTCCCTTCGCCAAGGCGTTTTCAGGCAGCGTGAAGCGCATCGCCGTTCAATATCCCGGGGCCCAGAACGGGAGTGCGGAAGTACCCAGCATCGAGGAGCTGGCCGACACGCTGTACGGAATTCTCGCCAAGGGCCCCGCCGTCCCGGTCGCGTTCTTCGGCCACAGCATGGGCGCTCTTGTTGCGTTCGAAGTGGCCTGCCGGTTCGAAGCGGCGGGCAACCCCATCAGCGCCTTGTTCGTCTCTTCCTGCGCGGCGCCGGCGCGGATGCGGTCGGAGTACTTCCGGGACATGTCGGACGACGAACTGGTCGAGTTCCTCATCGACCTGAGCGGGACAGATCCAAAGATGCTGGACAACAAGGACTTTGTGGATATGATCCTGCCTCCGCTGCGCGGTTACTACAACGCCATCGCCGGCTACACGTGCGATGAGCAGGCAACGGTGACGTGTCCGATACACGCCTTCGTCGGGACCGACGACCGACTTGCCTCGCCGAGACAACGTATCGGGATGGGCCGACCACACCGACGGCACAGTTCAGCGTGCGGGTGTTCGAAGGCAACCATTTCTACTTCGCCGAGCACCTCGCTGACGTGGTCGCCGAGGTGGAGACGAAATTCGGAGGGCAATTGGTGTGAGCACCACGACAGAGGCCTCAGTACCGGCCAATGCGATCGCCGTCGTCGGGATGGCCGCCAGGTTCCCCGGCGCCAGATCCGTTTCGGAGTTCTGGAACAACCTACGCAGCGGTGAGGAGTCGATCACGACGCTGTCCGCCGAGGCGCTGAGCGCCGCGGGAATCGCCGACGACGTGCTGGACAATCCGGCCTACGTCCGCCGGGCGCCCCTGTTGGACGGTGTCGACGAATTCGATGCGGACTTCTTCGGGTTCACGCCGCAGGCCGCCAGGACTACCGATCCGCAACATCGGCTGTTTCTGCAGTGCGCCTGGCAGGCGCTCGAGGACGCCGGTTGCAACCCCGCCGAGTTCGACGGCTCGATCGGTGTGTACGGAACAAGCTCTGCCAGTGGATATCTCATGTACAACCTGCTGTCGCACCGCAACCTGAACACCATCATTGGGCAGGGCGCCAACATCGACCTGATCAGCCTGTCGTTCCAGAACGACAAGGATTTCCTGGCAACGCGGGCATCGCATCAGTTCGACCTGCGCGGTCCGAGCATCGCCGTCCAAACCGCATGTTCGTCGTCTTTGGTCGCCGTCCACCTGGCATGTCAGAGCCTGCTCAACGGTGAGTGCGATATGGCGCTTGCCGGCGGTGTGTCGATCCGCATTCCGCACGACGTGGGCTACTGGTACGAGCCGGGATCCATTGTGTCGGCGGTCGGCCACTGCCGACCGTTCGACGTGCGGGCCGACGGCACGGTGTTCGGCAGCGGGCTCGCGGTGGTGGTGCTCAAACCGCTGCAGGCCGCCATCGACGACGGGGACCACATCCACGCCGTGATCAGGGGATCGGCCGTCAACAATGACGGATCGAAGAAGATCGGCTACGCCGCACCCAATCCCGCCGCACAGGCTGACGTCATCGCCGAGGCGCACGCGGTGGCCGGCGTCGACTCGTCGAGCATCAGCTATGTCGAAACCCACGGCACCGGCACACCGCTGGGCGACCCGGTCGAAATCGAGGCGCTGCGAATGGCATTCGGTGCGTCCGACGCGAAGCGGCCGAGCCCATGCATCCTCGGCTCGGTGAAGTCGAACATCGGCCACCTCGAGGTCGCATCCGGCATTGCGGGGCTCGTCAAGACGATCCTGTGCCTGAAACACCGCGCGATCCCCGCGACGCTGCACTTCACCAGCCCCAACCCGGAACTGCATCTGGACCGCGGCCCGTTCACCGTCGGCACGGAGTACGGACCGTGGGACGCCGACGGCGTCCGGCGGGCCGGCGTCAGCTCCTTCGGTGTGGGCGGTACCAACGTGCACGTCGTCGTCGAGGAGGCCCCGCAGGCACCCGCGCGACAAAGTCCCGGTCCGCAGCTGCTGCTGATGTCGGCCCGCACCACCGAGGGCCTACGGGAATTGCGCTCCGAGTTGGCAACCGTGATGGCCGGCCCGGGGGCGCCGGAGCTGGACAACGCGCCGTTCACGCTCCAGGGCAGGCGGGCCGAGAAGCTCAGGACTGGCAGCGGTTGTGCACGATCACGAGCAGGCGGCACGCGTGCTGCAGGCCGACGAGCACGACGACGTGTTCGTCGGCGAATCGGTCGACGCGACCGACTCGGCCGGCCGGGTGGTGTTCCTGTTCCCAGGACAGGGCGCCCAGCATGCAGGCATGGCGCGCGGTCTCTACGAATCCGAGCCGGTTTTCGCCGAGCACTTCGACGCGTGCGCCACCGGCTTCCGCGGACGAACTCGGCATTGACCTTCGCGCCGAACTCTTCGAGGGGCCCGGCACCAACCTGGCTCGCACCGATCACGCTCAGCCCGCACTGTTCGCCGTCGAATATGCGCTTGCCACCCTCGCGGCTCCTACGGCGTTCGGCCGGCGGCGCTGGCCGGGCACAGCATTGGCGAGTACGTCGCGGCTACCGTGGCGGGCGTCTTCGATCTGCCCACCGCGATCACCGCGGTATCCGCGCGGGCACGGCTGATGCATGCGGCCCCGCGCGGTGTCATGGTTGCCGTTGCGCTGGGACCCGATGAGCTCGGCAAACACCTGGCACCCGGCCTCGACATCGCTGCGGTCAACGACCCGGGAAACTGTGTGGTATCGGGGCCCGAGGATGCGATGGCCGACTTGGAGGACCGGCTAGCCCAGCGTGGGGTGCTGGCCCGCCGGATGCGCACATCGCATGCGTTCCACTCCAGTTCGATGGACCCCGTGCTCGGCGAGTTCGAGAAGATCCTCGCGGCCTGACGCTGGGTGCGCCGCGCATACGGATGCTGTCGAACACCACCGGCACGTGGATGACCGCCGAGGAGGCCACCGATCCCGCCCGGTGGGCCAACCAGATTCGCGCGACCGTCAAGTTCTCCGATCAACTCGACGCGGTGCTCGGCGATCCGCATCGCGTGTTGGTGGAGGTCGGCCCTGGCGGCAGCCTGACTGCATCGGCGGCGCGCCAGCCGCGGTGGTCGGACCAACACCGCGCGGTCCGGCTGATGCGCCACCAGCTGCAGAACCGCGACGACCGCGACGTGTTCCTGCTCGCCCTTGGTCAACTCTGGGCCGCGGGAATCGATGCGGACTGGTCCCGCTTGCGCGCCGAGGAACCACCGCGACGCGTCACGCTGCCCGGTTATCCTTTTGCGCGGCAGAAGCATTGGGTCGAGCCCAGAATCAGTGCCGAGGACCAGGACCGGCCGATCCCCGCGGGCGACCACGACAGCGGGCTCCACCAACGGCGCCGACGTTGCGCACAACGGCGTACCCAGCCGACAGCAGCAGATCGAGGCCACGCTGCAACGGATCTGGGCGAGTCGCTGGGCATCGACTCGATCGACCGCACCGCAGACTTCTTCGAGCTCGGCGGTGATTCGGTCACCGCCATCGGCATCGCCAACAACATGGCCAAGGAGGGCCTCGATCTTTCGCCGCAGGATCTGTTCGAACACCACACCGTGGCAGGGCTCGCCGCCGCGCTCACCGCCCGACACGGCGCAGGCGGATTGGCCGCCGGACCCGGTGACGTCGAGAATCCGCCTGTCCCACCCAACTTCGCGTACTTCCTCGAGCGTGGGTTGCGCGAGACCGGTCGCTGGTGTGTGCCGATAGTCCTGCGGCTGCGCGCCGATGTGTCTTTGGACGACGTTCGCTCGGTGCTGACCGCAGTCACCAACCATCACGACGCGCTACGACTGCGCGTTGTCGAGCGGGCGGGAACGTGGGAACAGCGTGTGATGACGCCGCAAGAGTTCACCGACTTAACGAGTCAGTCGCTGCACGACGACGTGGCTCGCGGCAGCCGGGACGAACGGGAGGCGGTGGTCGGAATTCTTGCCGAGTTGGTCAATTCGCGGGACTACTCGTACACGCCGATGGCCGCTACCTATATCACCGGGGACCAAGGAGATCCGCGTTACCTGGCGATCACCGTGCATCATCTCGCCGGCGACAACGCGTCGCGCGAGATCGTGATGACGGACATCTTCACCGCGTTCGGCCAACGCATAGCAGGCGAGGCCATCACACTGCAACCGGTCACGACCTCATGGCTGGATTGGTCGCAGCGCTGCGCAGCGCTGAGCACACATCCCGCCGTGCTGGACAGCCGCGACTTCTGGCTGGAAAACGCCGTGCGGACAACGCTGCGGGTCGGTGATCCTCAGATTACGGGTGCGCCGTGCGACGACGATCTGGTGTCGGTGTCGTCGGTACTGTCGCCAGAGCTGACCGCCGCGGTCGACAACGTGCAGCGCACCCTGCGGGTCCCCGCCGACGAGGTGCTGCTTGCGGCACTGGGCCCGACGCTGGCACGCACGATGGGTGAAGGAGTTGTCGCTGTCGACGTCGCGGGACACGGCCGCTTGGTCCTCAAACCGGACGTCGATCTGCATAGAACCATCGGGTGGTTCACCACCATCTACCCTGTGCCGCTGGACTGTGTGCCCGGCGAGAAGCGCAGCGCGACAGAAATGTTGGACGGCGTCCACCGCACACTCGACGCCGTGCCGCATTACGGCATCGGGTACGGGCTGCTGCGGTATGTCTATGCCCCGACGGCGCGCCGGCTCATTGCCGCACCGCATCCCGATGTCTTCTTTTCCTACATCGGGACAATCCCGGAGTTGCCGGCAATGGAGGGTCCGGTCGAATTCGACATGGACCCTGCGATGCCTGCCCGCGAAGTGCTGCCCGGCCTGGGTCATGCGCTCGAACTTCGTGTGTACCGCAGCGCCGGTGTGCTGCACCTGGATTGGTGGTTCGATACCCGCCGACTGCAGCGCGCAGAAGTGACAGCACTGGCTGAACACTTCCCGGTAGCGCTCGACCGAATTGACCGGCCACGCGATCTCCTCCGGCGGGCAGGACAGTGGATGACGGCGGAATACCAGGATTCCGTGCTGGTCGACTTGTCGGCGCTGGACGGCCTAGCCGATCGCGGAGGAGTGCAATGGGAGAGGCAATGCAGCTCGGTAAGGCGTCGTCGTCGACGCGATAAGCAAGTCATTCGGGCACGTTCGAGGCGGTGCGCGACATCACGTTCGAGGTCGGCCAGGGCGAGGTCATCGGGCTACTCGGGCCCAACGGTGCGGGCAAGACCACCACGGTGGACATCTTGTCGACGCTCACCCGGCCCGACCGGGGCCGAGCGGTTGTGGCAGGTCATGACGTCGTCGACGACCCGGCAGGTGTTCGGCGATCGATCATGCTGACGGGTCAGCAGGTGGCCATCGACGACATGCTCACCGGGCACGAGAATCTGGTGATGTTCGGGCGCCTACAGGGACTGAGCAAGTCGGCGGCCCGTGCCCGGGCGACGGAGCTGATCCGCGAGTTCGACTTGCGTGCGGCCGCGGACCGGCGGGTCAGCACGTACTCGGGCGGCATGCGGCGCCGGATCGACATTGGCTGCGGTCTCGTGGTCCGGCCCGAGGTGGTGTTTCTCGACGAACCGACGACAGGCCTGGATCCACGCAGCAGACAGAGCATCTGGGATATGGTGACCCGGTTCAAGGATTGCCGGTATCGCCACGCTGCTGACCACCCAATATCTCGAGGAGGCCGACGCACTCAGTGACCGGATCATCGTCATCGACCACGGCGCCATCATCGCCGAAGGCACCGCGGACGAACTGAAGGAACGCACCGGCGGCAGCTCCTGTGAGCTGGTGCCATCCGATGTGCCGCGACCTGCCGGCCATGGCGCAGGCGCTGGGCTCGCTGCTGCCCGAGGAAGCCGGGCGGCCCTGACCGCCGACTCTGATCGGATCTCGATTCCCGCCCCCGGCGGGCCCGCACGCTGATGGAGGCGATGTGGCGGTTGCGCACCGCCGAGATCGACTTGGCCGACGTGGCATTGCGCCGACCCTCGCTCGATGACGTATTCCTGGCGCTGACAAAGGATTCCGACGACACATCGGCGCCGGAGCACTCGGCGACGGCCTGTCATGATCGTTCCCGTCGAGGCGCGGCCGCGGCCGTCGGCGGTACAGCAATGGTGGGTGCTGACCGTCCGATCGATCGTGCCGACCTTCCGCAACGGGGAGCTGGCGACGGCGATCGCCGCGTCCGTGATCGTCACCGCGGGCTTCTATATTCCGCTGAACCAGGTGATGGGGAAGGCCACCGATGGGCTGAGCAGTTACGCGCAGTTCCTGACGCCGTTGATTGCGCTGCAGGCGATCTCGTTCGCCTCCATCTCCGGGGCGTTCCGTGCGGCCACAGACGCGGCTCACGGCATCAACCGGCGATTCGGCTCCATGCCGATTGCCGCCGCGACACCGTTCGCCGCGCGGATGTCGGCCAGCCTGTACCGATGCGTCGTCGGCCTGACGATCGCGTTGGCATGCGGTTACGTGATCGGATTCCGGTTCCACCGCGGCCCGGCGTACATCGTCGGCTTCTGCCTGCTGGTGCTGCTCGTCGGGATGACGCTGTCGCTTCTGGCCGACGTGATCGGCACCAATGCCAAGAACCCGGAATCGACGACGCCGCTGTTGATGGGTCCGCAGCTGATCTTCGGGCTGCTGTCCGTCGGCATCCAGCCGGCAGACCGATCCCCGGAATGGATTCAGCCCGTCGTGCGTAATCAGCCGATTTCGCAATGGGTTTACGCGTTGCGTGCGCTTGCCGGGGATTCGTCCGGTATGGCTCCGGAGGTGACCTGGGCTGTGATGGGGCCGGCGGTCCCTGTGCTGGTTGCCCTTCTGGCGATCCTGGTGCCGTTGGCGGCCGTGGTCCTGGTCAGGCGGAGATCATGATGGCGGCGCTGCTGGCCTCCAGGCCGCACAGCCGTCACATGGCACGGCCCGTCGGAGAACTCACCGCGTGTGCTGGTGCCCCAGACCCTGGTGCTGGCCAAGCGGATGCTCTTGCGCTGGAGCCGTGACCTGTCCACGGTCCTGCAGACGCTCATCGTGCCGATTCTGCTGCTGGTAACGCTGGATACGGTCCTCGGCCGCCAGATCACCTCGATCAGCGGGCATGACGCGCTGTACGGAAGTGTCCCGATGGTCGCGGTCGTCGCGACGATCTCAGGATCGTCGGTCGGCGCGATTGGACTGATCCGCGAGCGCACCGACGGATTGCTCGCCCGGCTCTGGGTACTGCCCGTGCATCGGGCATCGGGTCTGCTGTCGCGGTTCGTTGCCGAGGCCGTGCGGATCCTGGTCACGAGCGTGGTGATCCTCGTCGCCGGGATGGCGCTGGGGTTTCGATTCGAGCAGGGCTGGCTGGCGGCCCTCGCGTGGCTGGCGGTCCCTGTGGTGTTCGGGCTGGCGTTCGCCACCCTGGTGACGGCCGCTGCGTTCTATTCGGCGACCCAACGACATTGGTGGAAGCCATCGCGCTGGTCAACACCCTCGGCATCTTCTTCTGCACGGGTTTCGTCCCACTGGAGCAATATCCGCGATGGATTCAGCCGGTGGTCGAACACCAGCCGATGTCGTATGCCATCGACGCGATGCGAGGGTTTTCGCTGGGCGGCCCGATCGCCTGGCCGATGACCGCGACCCTGTTGTGGGCCGGCGGCATCGTCGCCGTATGCCTGGTGCCCATGGTGGTCGGTATCGGAAGGCGAGCATGCGCTGATGTTTCCCACATCCGTCATCCGGAAGCTGGCACCCAGCGAAGAGATGTTCGCCCAGAGCCAGACGTTCTTCGGCGCCTCACTGCAACTGAGCGGTGCGGTGGACGTCGACGCGATGTCTGCCGCCTTCGACACCTTGTTGCAGGCACACCCGGTGTTGGCCGGCCATTTCGAACGAGGTTCAGACGGCCTGCACCACATCGCCGTCGACGATCTGCTTCATCCCGGTATCTGGGTCGTCGGCGATACCGATCTGCCGTCGCCGAGGATGCGGCTCGACCAGGGTGCGGCACTGGCGAACCTGCGACTGAAGCTCGCCGACGGGCAGCCCGAACTCACCCTGTACACCCATCACAGCGTGTCCGACGGCCAGCACCACGCATGGCTTCTCTGGGAGCTGTTCTCTTGGTACACCGATCTTTTGGGCACTGGCCACATCGAGCCGGTGGAACCTCAACCTGCGCCCGAACCCCTCGAAGTCGTGCTCGAGCAACGAGGCATCGTCAAGCAGTCGCGGTCCGGATTCGAGCGCCTGATGCCGCGATGTTCGCCCACGACCTGCCGCCGTCCACGAGAAACACGGCGGGCGGCGACCCGGCGTTCCCCACACTGGTCCCCGCCGCCACATGCCGGTTGACCGAGCAGGAAACGCGTGCGGTCACCGCATTCAGTCGCGACCACCGGCTCACCTCAACGCCGTGATCGGGGCCGCGATCCTGCTGGCCGAGTGGAAGGTGCGTGACACTCCTGGCATCCCGATTCCCTACCTCTATCCGGTCGATCTGCGACACCTGTCACACCACCGGTGGACGCCACCGCGAGCACAAACCCGTTGGGAGTGGCCAGTTACCTGGCCACGATCACGCCCGACACCGAATTGGCCGACCTGGCAACCGATATCGTCGAGACGTTTCGAGACGACCTCGCCGACGGCGTGATCCACCAGTCATTGCTTCACTTCGGTCTGCAATACGCGGGAAGTCCGCCCGGACTGCCCGAGGTGGTCATGGCAACTCATACTGGCATCGCTCGCCCGCCCCGCGCGACTCTCGCCGGACGTCGCGCATCGACGGTGCGCAGGTCGAGCTGTACGCCGCTGACGGCAGCCGGCATCGACTACTACGTCTCAATGGTGGTCGGAGACGAACTGCAAATCGATCGTCATTCGCACTCGCCGGGACCGGAAAGGACCCTAGCAGTCTGCGCTTGGATGTTGTGTGCAATTCCGTTCGAAAATAAGTGGATCACGGAGTGATCCGACTGGAGTCGAACACCCGTAGCCGTCCGATCCCGGGCGGCACGAGCCGAAGACCGGTAGAGC
>CAWKOI010000030.1:0-142742 GCA_963851115.1 uncultured Actinomycetota bacterium | reverse complement strand
ACCCGGCCACCAACAATGGCGCAGTTCGATTGCGGCTCATGTCCCCATCATCCGGGTGACTAGTCTGTCCGGGTGACTCGGCAGAAAATCCTGATTACCGGTGCCAGCTCCGGCCTGGGCGCGGGCATGGCCCGCGCATTCGCCGCCAAGGGCCGTGACCTGGCCTTGTGCGCCCGGCGCACTCGACCGGCTCGACGAACTGCAGGCCGAACTGCTCGAGCGTCATCCCGGCATCACCGTCGCCGTCGCCGCGCTCGACGTCAACGACCACGAGCAGGTGCCGAAGGTGTTCGCCGAGCTCTCCGACGAGCTGGGCGGCATCGACCGCATCGTCGTCAACGCAGGCATCGGCAAGGGTGCGCCGCTGGGCTCGGGCAAGCTGTGGGCCAACAAGGCGACGATCGAGACGAATCTCGTTGCGGCGCTTGTGCAGATCGAGACCGCGATCGAGATGTTCAAGCAGGCCGGCGGCGGTCATCTGGTGCTGATCTCGTCGGTGCTCGGCAACAAGGGCGTGCCCGGCGTCAAGGCCGCCTACGCCGCCAGCAAGGCCGGCGTGTCATCGCTTGGTGAATCGCTGCGCGCGGAGTACCCGAGCGGCCCGATCAAGGTGACGACGCTGGAGCCCGGCTACATCGAATCCGAGATGACCGCGAAATCGGCGTCGACGATGTTGATGGTCGACAACGAAACCGGGGTCAAGGCGATGGTCGACGCGATGGAACGCGAGACCGGCCGAGCCGCCGTTCCGTGGTGGCCTTGGGCGCCGCTGGTGCAGCTGCTCAAGGTGCTGCCGCCACGGCTGGCCAAACCTTTTGCTTAGGCGCTCTTAAGGTTTAAGCAGTCCGGCGATCGTGGTAGCCGAACTACATGATCGTGAAACTGACGAAGATGACGCCCTTATTGTTTGCGGGCGCTGCGGCAGCTGCGATCGCCGCTGCGCCGATGGCTGGTGCCCAGCCACCTCCTCCTCCGCCTGTGTCAACGCTGACGGCACGCCGTGTGCGCCTTGGCACCGCTGGCCGCGGCGCTGGCGCTGGATTCCGGGTGGACCCGGCGGCATGGCCGGACCAGTGGCGGCGCTGGCGGTGTCATCCCGGTGGCCCGTGTGGCGCGGCCGGCCCTGGTGGTGCCAGCGGCTGTGTTCCCGGCTACGGACCGAGCGGTACCGCCGGTCCCGGCGGTGCCAGCGGATGCATCCCGAATGTGGTCGCGTCACCATCCCGGCGCCGTAATCTGACCGTGACGACGCGATCGCGGCGCACGTTCACGGCGAACGTGCGTCGCGTCGGCATGCTAGGCGGATGCGGCCCCGCTCGGTGCGATAGCGGCGCACCAGCGCGTCGGTCGACGAGTCCGACTGCTTGGCCGGTGAGCCGTCGCTGGTGATCACCGGCAGCAGCGCCTTGGCTTGAGTCTTGCCGAGTTCGACGCCCCACTGGTCGAACGAGTCGATGCCCCAGATGACGCCCTCGGTGAACACCTGGTGCTCGTAGAGGGCGATCAGCTGGCCGACCACCGACGGCGTCAGCTTCGTCGCCAGGATCGATGTTGTCGGCCTGTTGCCGGGCATCACCTTGTGCGGCACCACTTCCGGCGGTGTGCCCTCCGCGGCGATCTCCTGCGCGGTCTTGCCGAACGCCAACACCTGGGTCTGGGCGAAGAAGTTGCTCATCAGCAGATCGTGCATGCTGCCCTTGCCGTCGGCCGTCGCGAGATCGTCGGTCGGCTGGGAGAACCCGATGAAGTCGGCCGGAACCAATCGCGTGCCCTGATGCAGCAGTTGATAGAACGCATGCTGGCCGTTGGTTCCCGGTTCGCCCCAGAAGATTTCGCCGGTGTCGGTGCTGACCGGGGTGCCGTCGGCGCGCACCGACTTGCCGTTGGACTCCATCGTCAGCTGCTGCAGATACGCGGCGAATCGCGACAGGTCGTTGGAGTACGGCAGCACCGCGCGGGTCTCCGCGCCGAAGAAGTCGTTGTACCACAAGCCAATTAGGCCCAGCAGCGCCGGGCGCGTTGGCCTCCAGCGGTGCGGTGCGGAAGTGCTCGTCGACGATGTGGAACCCGGCCAGGAAGTCGGCGAACCGCTCGCGGCCGATGGCCGCCATCACCGAAAGGCCGATCGCGCGAGTCCACCGAGTAGCGCCCGCCGACCCAGTCCCAGAAGCCGAACATGTTGTCGGTGTTGATGCCGAAGTCGTCGACCAGTTTCTTGTTCGTCGACACCGCGACGAAGTGCTTGGAGACCGCGGCGTCGCCGAGCGCGTCGGTGAGCCAGCGGCGTGCGGCGGTCGCGTTGGTCAGCGTCTCGAGCGTCGAGAAGGTTTTGGACGCGACGATGAAAAGCGTTGTGGCAGGGTCGAGTCCGTCGAGTTTGGCCACCAGGTCGGCGGGGTCGACGTTGGAGACGAACCGCGCCGAGATGCCCGCGTCGGCGTAGTGCCGCAGCGCGTCGTAGACCATCACCGGGCCCAGGTCCGAGCCGCCGATGCCGATGTTGACGACGGTCGTGATGCGCTCACCGGTCGCGCCCGTCCACTCGCCGCTGCGCAGCCGGTCGGTGAATTCGCCCATCCGGTCCAGCACCTCGTGCACGTCCTCGACGACGTTCTGCCCGTCGACGATCAGCTCGCTCGCCGCGAGGCAGCCGTAGCGCGATGTGCAGCACCGCGCGGTTCTCCGAGGTGTTGATGTGCACGCCGGAGAACATCGCGTCGCGGCGCTGCTCGAAGCCGGGCCGTGCGGGCCAGGTCGATCAGCAGCTTCAGCGTCTCGCGGGTGACCCGGTGCTTGCTGTAGTCGATGTACAGATCGCCGACCGTCAACGTCAGCTCGGTGCCGCGGTCGGGGTCTTCGGCAAAGAACTCGCGCAGGTGTTTCTCGCCGATTTCGTCGTGGTGCCGGGATAGCGCGTTCCATGCGGCAGTGGTGGAAATATCGGGAATCTGCTGCGTATCGGCGGTCATTCTTTGACCCTAGTGCGGGCGATTGAACAAAGGTGTAAGAGAGGAACTATGGATACCGCCAAGCTGCTGTCGTCAGTACCCACCGGGCTTTGGATCGGTGGCGAGGAACGCGAAGGCAAGTCAACGTTCAACGTGCTCGACCCGTCCGACGACCAGGTGTTGACCGCCGTCGCCGACGCCACTGCCGAAGACGCGATCGCCGCGCTCGACGCCGCGTCCGCCGTGCAGGCCGAGTGGGCCGCCACGCCCCCGCGTGAACGCGGCGAGATCCTGCGCGCGGTCTTCGAGAAGATCACCGATCGCGCCGACGACATCGCCACCCTGATGACCCTCGAGATGGGCAAGGTGGTCGCCGGAGAGCATGGGCGAAGTCAAGTACGGCGCCGAGTTCTTCCGCTGGTTCGCCGAGGAGGCGGTGCGCATCGCGGGCCGGTTCACGCCGAGCCCGGCCGGCACCGGCCGCGTCCTGGTCACCAAGCAGCCGGTCGGACCGTGTTATGCGATCACGCCGTGGAACTTCCCGCTGGCCATGGGCACCCGCAAGATCGGCCCGGCCTTCGCGGCGGGCTGCACGATGATCGTCAAACCGGCGCAGGAGACGCCGCTGACCATGCTGCTGCTGGCCAAGCTGATGGACGAGGCCGGCCTGCCCAAGGGCGTGCTGTCGGTGCTGCCGACCAAGAGTCCCGGGTGACGTCACCGACCGCGCTGATCGACGACGGCCGGCTGCGCAAGCTGACGTTCACCGGATCCACCGGCGTGGGTAAGGCGTTGGCCAAGCAGGGTTCCGACAAGCTGTTGCGGCTGTCGATGGAACTGGGCGGCAACGCGCCGTTCGTCGTGTTCGACGACGCCGACGTGGACGCCGCCGTCGACGGCGCGATCCTGGCCAAGATGCGCAACGGCGGCGAGGCCTGCACCGCGGCCAACCGCTTCCACGTCGCCAACTCCGTGCGCGAGGAGTTCACCGAGAAGCTGGTCAAGCGGATGAGCGAGTTCACGCTCGGCAAGGGGATCGACTCGTCGTCGACGCTGGGGCCGCTGATCAACTCCAAGCAGGTGGCCACCGTCGAGGATCTGGTGTCCGATGCGGTGTCCCGCGGCGCGACCGTCGCCGTCGGCGGCGTCGCCCCGGGCGGTCCGGGCAACTTCTATCCGGCGACGGTGCTGGCCGACGTGCCCGCCGACGCCCGCATCCTCAAGGAGGAGGTGTTCGGCCCCGTCGCGCCGATCACCGGCTTCGACACCGAGGAGGAGGGCGTGGCGGCCGCCAACGACACCGAATACGGGCTGGCGGCCTACATCTACACCCAGTCGCTGGACCGCGCGCTGCGGGTGGCCGAGGGCATCCAGTCCGGCATGGTCGGGGTCAACCGCGGCGTGATCTCCGACCCCGCCGCGCCGTTCGGTGGTGTCAAGCAGTCCGGCTTCGGCCGCGAGGGCGGCTTCGAGGGCATCGAGGAATACCTCGACATCAAGTACATCGCGCTGACGAAGTAGGTCACCTTCCCCGCGAGGTCGCCTTCCGGCGAGAAGACGCAAAAGCACCCCGGTCCTCGGCGTGTCGGGGACTTTTGCGTCTGCTCGCGCGGGCAAGATTTCGCGGGTGACTGCGCGCCGATACGTCGCGCCCGCTGATCGCCGCCCGCGTCGGCGTGGCGACATCCCGGCGTTGGACGGCATCCGAGCCGTCGCCGTCGCGCTCGTGCTGGCCGACCACGGCGGAATCCCGGGCCTGTCCGGCGGCTTCCTCGGGGTCGACGTCTTCTTCGTGCTCAGCGGATTCCTGATCACCTCGCTGCTGCTCGACGAACTCGGGCGCACCGGGCGGATCGCCCTGCGCGGCTTCTGGATTCGGCGTGCCCGCAGGCTGCTGCCCGCAGTGATCGTGATGGTGCTGGCCGTCGTGGCGGCACGCGACCTCTTCCCGCCCGAGGCCATCGCCGCGCTGCGAGACGACGCCGTCGCCGCCTTCTTCTGGATCGCCAACTGGGCCTTCGTCGCTCAGAAGACCGACTACTTCTCGCATGGCGCGGCGCCGTCGCCGCTGCAGCACACCTGGTCGCTGGGCGTGGAGGAGCAGTACTACCTGATCTGGCCGCTGCTGCTGATCGCCGTCGCCGCGGTGTTCCGCGGTCGCGCCCGGTTGGCCGTCTTCGTGCTCGCCACGGCCGGTGTGCTCGCCTCGGCCGCCGCGGCCATCCTGTTCACCTCCGAGGCGACCCTGAACCGCATCTACTTCGGCACCGACACCCGGGCGCAGGCGCTGCTGGTGGGCGCCGCGGCGGCGGCCCTGCTGGTGCGGGACTGGTCGACGCTGACCATCGGCGGCACGCCGATCCGGACGCGATGGGGCCGATGGGTCGCCCGCATCCTGCCGGTGATCGGCCTGGCGGTGTTGGCGGCGGCGGCGCACTACGCGACCGGCGCCGCCAGCGAGTTCCGCGGCGGGCTGCTGATCATCGTGGCGATGGCCGCCGTCCTCGTCGTCGCCCCGGTGGCGCTGGAGCAGGGCGGGCCGGTGGCGCGGGTGCTGGCCTGGCGGCCGCTGGTATGGCTCGGCGCCATCTCATACGGCGTGTACCTCTGGCACTGGCCGATCTTCTTGGCGCTCAACGGCGAACGCACCGGATGGTCGGGCTGGTCGCTGTTCGCGCTGCGGTGTGCGGTGACGATCGCGGTCGCCGCGGCGTCGTGGTGGCTGCTCGAGCAGCCCATCCGCCGCTGGCGGCCTGTGATGGTTCCGCTGCTACCGCTCGCCGGCGCCACCGCCGCAACCGCCGCCGCGGTGACGATGCTCGTCCTTCCGGTCGGAACCAAACCCGGCGACGGGCTTCCGACTTCGGATATCGACTCCGCCGCACTGGTTTTGCCGGAGGTGCCCGTCGAGGTGACCTCGCCGTCGGGGCAGCGCCCCGTCGGTACCCGCACCGTCGCGGTGTTCGGCGACTCGATCGCGTGGACGTTGATGCGCTACCTGCCGCCGACGCCCGGACTGAGTTTCACCGACTACACCACGATCGGGTGTGGCGTCGCCCGCGGCGGTCCCTATCGCTATTTCGGCGCCACCCTGAACCAGAAACCCGAATGCGACGCCTGGCCGAGCCGGTGGTCGCAGCGGATCAACCATGACCGGCCCGATGTGGTGCTGCTGATCATCGGGCGTTGGGAGATCGTCGATCGGATGCACGAGGGCCGGTGGACAGCCATCGGCGACCCGGCCTATGACGCCTATCTGCGCGGTGAGCTCGGCCGCGCCCTGGACATCCTCGGCTCGACCGGAGCCCGCGTCGTCGTCACGACCGAGCCCTACAACCGGCGTGGTGAGAAACCGGACGGAAGCCTGTATCCCGAGGACGATCCGGATCGCGTCGACGACTGGAACACCCTGCTGCGCCGCGTCGTCGGCCAACGACCGAACGTCACGGTGCTCGACCTCAACAAGAAGCTGGGCCCGAACGGGGCCTACACCACCAAGGTCGACGGCATCCGGATGCGCAGCGACGGGGTGCATCCGACCCCGGAGGCGGTCGAGTGGCTGACGCCGTGGCTGACCGACGCGCTGCGCTGATCAGTGCCGAAATGGTATTGCTCGGCGGCTAAGTGCACGGTTAGCGACCGGAATTCCATTTCGCGGACAGAGTCAGTGCCCGAGGCGGCCGCGGCCCAGGCGCAGCAGCAGCATCGCCAGGTCCTTGCCGTCGGGGCCGAGCTCGCTGTAGCGCTCGATGACCTTCATCTCGCGGCTGTGCACCAGCCGGGTGCCGCCGGAGGCCATCCGGGCCTTGCCGATGAGCCTGGACACCTCGGTGCGCCGCTTCACTGCTTCCAGGATCGCGGCGTCGAGCTGGTCGATCTCCTGGCGCAGGTCGTCGATGTCGGACACCGGTCTCGGTTTCGATTTCATAGACATTGGTGACTCCTCGTTGTGTGGGGGATCTGGTCTCATCCGGTTTCGGGCCTCACACAAGAGACGAGCCCCGGATCCGGAAGCGGACCGCGGGGCTCTGGGAAACAGCTAGACCACGGGCACCGCTGGCCGGTACCCGTAAAAAAATCGCCGCTGCTTAATGAGCACGGGATCGAGTGTGCCACCAACAGCCGCGTCGGCGCAAAGTGTCCCTGTCCAGCGGTAAGTTCAAGGACGATATGACGATCGCGACCGAATCTGATCAACTCCTCGAAGGGCTCAATCCCCAGCAGCGCCAGGCGGTGCTTCACGAGGGGTCTCCGCTGCTCATCGTGGCCGGGGCAGGCTCGGGTAAGACGGCGGTGCTGACCCGGCGGATCGCCTACCTGCTGGCGGCGCGTGACGTCGGCGTCGGCCAGGTCCTGGCCATCACGTTCACCAACAAGGCCGCCGCCGAGATGCGCGAGCGGGTGGCGCAGCTGGTCGGCCCGCGCGCCAGAGCTATGTGGGTGTCGACGTTCCACTCCACGTGCGTGCGGATCCTGCGCAATCAGGCGTCGCTGCTGCCCGGGCTGAACTCCAACTTCTCGATCTACGACGCCGACGACTCGCGCCGGCTGCTGCTGATGATCGGCAAGGACATGGGGCTGGACACCAAGCGGTACTCGCCGCGGTTGCTGGCCAACGGCATCTCCAACCTGAAGAACGAGCTGATCGGCCCGGAGGAGGCCGCAGCCGACGCCGCGAACGCCGGCGAGGACTTGGTCCGGATCATCGCCGAGGTCTACGCCGAATACCAGCGTCGGCTACGCGCGGCCAACGCGCTGGATTTCGACGACCTCATCGGCGAGACAGTCGCTGTGCTGCAAGCCTTTCCGCAGATCGCGCAGTACTACCGCCGGCGGTTCCGGCACATCCTGGTCGACGAGTATCAGGACACCAACCACGCCCAGTACGTGTTGGTGCGCGAGCTCGTCGGCCGGGAGACCGAAGACGGTGTGGCGCCGGCCGAGCTGTGCGTGGTGGGCGACGCCGACCAGTCCATCTATGCGTTCCGCGGCGCCACGATCCGCAACATCGAGGACTTCGAACGCGACTTCCCCAATGCCACAACGATTCTGCTGGAGCAGAACTACCGGTCGACGCAGAATATATTGTCGGCGGCCAACTCGGTCATCTCCCGCAACGCCGGGCGCCGCGAGAAGCGGCTGTGGACGGACGCGGGGGAGGGCGAGCTCATCGTCGGCTACGTCGCCGACAACGAGCACGACGAGGCCCGGTTCGTCGCCGAGGAGATCGACTCGCTCGCCGACAGCGGCGAAATCACCTACAACGACGTCGCGGTGTTCTACCGCACCAACAACTCGTCGCGCGCGTTGGAGGAAGTCTTCATCCGGGCCGGGATTCCATACAAAGTCGTTGGGGGCGTTCGGTTTTACGAGCGCAGGGAGATTCGCGACATCGTCGCCTACCTGCGGGTGCTGGACAACCCCGGCGACTCGGTGAGCATGCGGCGCATTCTGAACACCCCGCGCCGCGGCATCGGTGATCGAGCCGAGGCGTGCGTTGCGGTGTACGCCGAAAACACCGGCGCCAGTTTCAATGACGCGCTGCAGGCGGCCGCCGAAGGCAAGGTGCCGATGCTCAACACCCGCTCGGAGAAGTGCATCTCGAGTTTCGTTGAGCTGCTGGATGATCTGCGCGGGCGCCTCGATGGTGAGCTTGGCGAACTCGTCGATGCGGTGCTGGATCGCACGGGCTACCGCGCCGAGCTGGAGAACTCAAGCGACCCACAGGATCTGGCGCGGCTGGACAACCTCAATGAATTGGTCAGCGTCGCACACGAATTCAGCACCGACCTGGCCAACGCCGAGGCCATGGGGGAGGTCGATCCCGCCGACGAGGACGTGCCCGACACCGGTGTGCTGGCGAAGTTCTTGGAGCGGGTGTCGCTGGTCGCCGACGCCGACGAGCTGCCCGAGCACGGCGCGGGTGTCGTAACGATGATGACGCTGCACACAGCCAAGGGGCTGGAGTTCCCGGTGGTGTTCGTGACGGGCTGGGAGGACGGCATGTTCCCGCATATGCGGGCGCTGGGTGATCCGACCGAGCTGTCCGAAGAGCGGCGGCTGGCCTACGTCGGCATCACCCGGGCCCGCCAGCGGCTCTACGTCAGCCGGGCGAAGGTCCGCTCGTCGTGGGGCCAGCCGATGCTCAACCCCGAATCGCGGTTCCTCAAGGAGATCCCGCAGCATCTCATCGACTGGCGGCGCACCGACCCGACGCCGTCGTTTTCCGCCCCGGTCAGCGGGGCGGGCCGGTTCGGCACGCCGCGGCCGTCACCGGCACGCTCGTCGGCCGGGAAGCGCCCCCTGCTCGTGCTCGAGCCGGGCGACCGGGTCAACCACGACAAGTACGGGCTGGGCCGTGTCGAGGAGGTCTCCGGCGTCGGCGAATCCGCCATGTCGCTGATCGACTTCGGCAGCTCGGGGCGGGTCAAGCTGATGCACAATCACGCGCCGGTGACCAAGCTCTAGGCGTCTAGGGCCTGGCCCATCGCCGCGTGGCCGGCAGCAGCACCAGCAGGATGCTGGCCAGCGGCAGCACAGGAATGGCGTAGACGATCGGGGGCAGGTTCGCGCCCGCGACGAACAGGCTCGCGAAGATCAACAGCGCGACAATCGAACCCACCACGATCAGCAGCCTGCCCATCCGGCGACGCAGCAGAAGCGCGGTCAAACCCCCGATGGTGGCCGCCGCGGAGACCGCGGTGAGAAAGCCAACGGCCACGCAGAACAGCCGGTCGGACCGCCACCAGCCGGTGATCAGGTCGGTGGCGATCACCGCGGTCGCCCAGCCGGACAGGATGCTCACGATGGCCGCTGCGATCGCCATCCTCGGATTGGCCCGGGCCGACCGGGGCGGTCCCACCGCGACGGGCGTGGCGCGCGGTATGTAGCTCGTCTGCGGCTCTGCGCCGTCTGCACTTCGCGCAAGCGGCTCATCGCCGGCCGCCGGGATTTCGCCGGTCGGATGGCGACGGATGATGCTGGTCTGCGGCTCGTCGCCGTTGTCTGTCCCCCTGCCCTTCGGGCGGGAGGTGCCCCCACTTCGCGCAAGCGCCTCATCGGTGACGACAGGAATCTCGCCAGTGGGATGACGGCGGATTATCCGCGGGGAGCTTGGAGTGTCGTCGCTGGCCACTCAGCCAGACTAGTTGCCCGTGGTCAGTCCCCGTTTGGCCAGCCAACCGACCGGATCGACACGGTCGGTGCCGTTGAGCAGAACCTCGAAGTGCAGGTGGGGACCGGTCGAATTGCCGGTGTTGCCCATCTTGGCGATCTGGTCGCCGGCGTACACCCGCTCGCCGATGTTGACCAGCACCGCGCTGAGGTGGCCGTACAAGGTCACCGTGCCGTCGGAGTGGCGCAGCTTGACCCAGATGCCATATCCCGCAGTGGGTCCGGCGTCGATGACGACGCCGTCGGAGGCGGCCAGGATCGGGGTGCCGATCGAGTTGGCGATGTCGATGCCGCCGTGCAGCACGCCCCACCGGTAGCCGAAGCCCGACGTCCAGACACCGCGGGTCGGCATCACGAACATCGGCCGCTGCAGGCGCGCTTCGCGCTCAGCGCGCTCCTGCGCGAACGCGGCGGCCTTGGTGATCTCCTCGGCGTGCAACGAGGTGTTGGCCGCCGGGGTGACGGACACCACCTGCATGCCGTCCACCGAACCGGTGATCACGCCGCCGCCCGTGACGGACTGGTCGGCGGCCAGCACAGTCTCCGCGGGTGGCTTGTCCGAGGCGTTGGACATCGAATAGGCGCCCGCTGCGGTCGCACCGACGGCCATGGCTGCGACCATCAGCCGGCCCTTGACCGGAACGCCCTCGTCCTTGCGGTGCAGCCCCCGCCTGCCACCGATGTCGATGACGTCGGTGGCGGCCACGCCGTCGCTGATATCGGTGTGGCTGTCGCGGTAGGCGCGCGACGCGGGCCGCTCCTCGCGTGCATCGGGCCGGAACTGCGACGGCACCGCCAGCCGCAGGGGGATCAGATCGTCGGTGTCGTGCAGGTCATCGAGCTCAGGCGCGTGCATGACCTGCGATTCGCGGTCGAACGCGCTATTCTCACGAAACTCCAGGTCAGCGAGGTCACCGAACTCATTGAACGGGATGATGTCGGTGATTTCGGTGGCTTCTGGCGGGATATTCGGGGTGCCGGGAGCGGTCCTGGTGGGCCGTGCGTTCGTCGAAACTCCGTCAGGAGATCGAGACAAACGGTGCTGCGCCAAGCTGGAATGTCCTTCTAGTCGTGACCAGAACGTTATCGAGACCAGAGGACGTTAACCAAACTCCAATGTTCGTGGCAACTCGAGCGAGGATTCCGCCGCGGATTGTGAGCCGTATCACTGCCACCCGGCGGTGAGATCTACCACATGAACGGTAGGCGGTGCCGAAGCCTTCGGAGCGTGTGGATAAAGTTCCCCCGAGCCCGTCAGGCCCAAACCTTCGAAGTCAACAAGCAGACAGTGAGTCCATGGATCTCTTCGAATACCAGGCGAAAGAGCTCTTCGCCAAGCACAACGTGCCCACCACGCCCGGCCGGGTAACCGACTCGGCCGAGGACGCCAAGGCGATCACCGAGGAAATCGGCAAGCCGGTCATGGTCAAGGCGCAGGTCAAGACCGGCGGCCGCGGCAAGGCCGGTGGCGTGAAGTACGCGGCCACCCCCGAAGACGCCTTCACCCACGCCCAGAACATCCTCGGCCTCGACATCAAGGGCCACATCGTCAAGAAGCTGCTGGTCTCCGAGGCCAGCGACATCGCCGAGGAGTACTACATCTCGTTCCTGCTGGATCGCGCCAACCGCACCTACCTGGCGATGTGCTCGGTCGAGGGCGGCATGGAGATCGAAGAGGTCGCGGCGACCAAGCCCGAGCGGCTGGCCAAGGTGCCCGTCAACGCCGTCAAGGGTGTCGATGAGGAGTTCGCCCGGTCCATCGCCGAGCAGGGCCATCTGCCGGCCGAGGTGCTCGACGCCGCGGCGGTGACGATCGCCAAGCTGTGGGAGGTCTTCGTCAAGGAGGACGCCACCCTGGTCGAGGTGAACCCGTTGGTGCGTACGCCCGACGATCAGATCCTGGCGCTGGACGGCAAGGTCACGCTGGACGGCAATGCCGACTTCCGCCACCCCGAGCACGAACAGTTCGAGGACCGCGACGCCACCGATCCGCTCGAGCTCAAGGCCAAGGCCAACGACCTCAACTACGTCAAGCTCGACGGCGAGGTCGGCATCATCGGCAACGGCGCCGGGCTGGTGATGTCGACGCTGGACGTCGTCGCCTACGCCGGCGAGAAGCACGGCGGGGTCAAGCCGGCCAACTTTCTCGACATCGGCGGCGGCGCCTCGGCCGAGGTGATGGCCGCCGGGCTCGACGTCATCCTGCACGACCCGCAAGTGAAGAGCGTGTTCGTCAACGTGTTCGGCGGCATCACCGCGTGCGACGCCGTCGCCAACGGCATCGTCAACGCGCTGAAGATCCTCGGCGACGAGGCCAACAAGCCGCTTGTGGTCCGGCTCGACGGCAACAACGTCGACGAGGGCCGTCGCATCCTCGCCGAAGCCAACCACCCGCTGGTGACGGAGGTGGGCACGATGGACGAAGCCGCCGACGTCGCAGCCGCCAAGGCCGCCGAAGCCGTAAACGCCTGAGATCCAAAGGGAGACATGACCCATGGCTATTTTTCTGACCGCGAATAACAAGGTCATCGTCCAGGGCATCACCGGCGCGGAGGCGACCACGCACACCGCGCGGATGCTCAAGGCCGGCACCCAGATCGTCGGCGGCGTCAACGCGCGCAAGGCCGGAACGACGGTGGCGCACGTCGACAAGGACGGCAAAGACGTCGAGCTGCCGGTGTTCGGCACCGTCGTCGAGGCCATCGCGAGGGCCGGCGCCGACGTATCGATCATCTTCGTGCCGCCGAAGTTCGCCAAGGACGCGATTATCGAGGCCATCGACGCCGAGATCCCGCTGCTGGTGGTGATCACCGAGGGAATTCCGGTGCAGGACACCGCATATGCGTGGGCATACAACGTCGAGAAGGGCAACAAGACCCGCATCATCGGCCCGAACTGTCCCGGCATCATCACTCCCGGTCAGTCGCTGGTCGGCATCACGCCTGCCAACATCAGCGGTGCGGGTCCGATCGGGCTGGTGTCCAAGTCCGGGACGCTGACCTACCAAATGATGTTCGAGTTGCGCGATTTCGGGTTCACGACGTCGATCGGTATCGGTGGCGACCCGGTCATCGGCACCACTCACATCGACGCGATCGAGGCGTTCGAGAAGGACCCCGACACCAAGGTCATCGTGATGATCGGCGAGATCGGCGGCGACGCCGAGGAGCGCGCCGCCGACTTCATCAAGGCGAACGTGTCCAAGCCGGTCGTCGGCTATGTCGCGGGATTCACCGCGCCCGAAGGCAAGACGATGGGCCACGCCGGTGCGATCGTGTCCGGTTCGTCGGGCACCGCGCAGGCCAAGAAGGAAGCGTTGGAGGCCGCCGGCGTCAAGGTCGGCAAGACCCCGTCGGAGACCGCCCGCCTGGCCCGGGAGATCCTGCAGAGCCTGTAGCTTTTCCTGCGCGAACAGACGCAAAAGTCCCCAAAGCACCGGCGTGTCGGGTGATTTTGCGTCTGCTCGGCATAAGGAGGTGCGCTCCGTGAGCGTCGATCCGCGTATGCCCGTCATTGTCGGCGTCGGCCAGTTCACCGAGCGCATCGACGACCCCCACTACCGGGGCATGTCGGCGGTGGAGTTGGCGACGGAGGCGGCCCGGGCGGTGCTGGAACCGGTTGCTAGAACAGCATCGTCGACGTCGGTGTGAGCAAGAAGCCGTGGTCACCGACTCGGCACGCGGTCATGCCCTTGTCGTCCACTCCGCACAACACGTCCGGTTCGTAGTGCAGAACATGCATCGGCGGAAGCAGGGCGGGTCGGGGTTCGGTGGGCGGCTCCGGCAGCTGCACCACGGTGCCCGGCTGCTCGCGTTCGGCGTCGATTTCCCAAGCGCCGGGGCCTTTGTCGGGTCGGGGACCGGAACACCACACTGAGGCATATTCGGGCATCGGATACGAGCCGAGCCAGCAGGTCATGCCATCGGGGGTGAGCAGGCTGGCGCCAGACGCGGGCGGTCCCGTCACCTGGTAAGCGTCCAGATCCGCTTCGGTGTAGCCGGACATGTCGGGATAGCCGTCGACGGGCTTGGCAACGGTGGGGCTCGACGTCGGTGGCGGGCTTTCGGGCTGGCCGTTCGTGGTCGGACTGCACGAGACGGCGCAGGTTGCCGCGAGCAGAAGTACCGTCCATCGATGTGCGTCCGGCATCAGTACGCCCCCAATCCCACGCGCATTAGACATTAGAAGAGCATCGTTGATGTCGGCGTGAGCACGAAGTCGTGGTCGCCGACTCGGCATGCGGTCATACCCTTGTCGTCGACACCGCAGAACTGATCGACGTCGTTGTCAAGGACGTGCACGGGCGGCAACGGCTTCGGCGGCGCTTCGACGTCGCTGCCGGGGGCAGGCGGGGGAGCGACTACTGCGCTTCCCTTTTCATCGCGTTCCGCCTCGACCTCCCAGTCACCACCCCCCATGTCTGGCCGGGATCCGGTGCACGACGCGTAGGCCTGCTCGGCTGACGGGTTGGCGCCGAGCCAGCACGACATGCCGTCGGGAGCCAGGAAATGCAGCCCAGGCGAATGCGGTGACACGACGAGATAGTCCCGGCGGTTGGCCTCGGTGAAGCGCGACATGTCCGGGAACCCGTCGATGGGCGCGAGCGTGGCTGTCGAGTTCGACGGCGGTGGTGGCGGGCTACTCTCGGGTCGGCCCTCTGTGGTCGGGCTGCAGCCTGCCGTGACCAGCACGGCAGCAAGAACAAGTGGGCGACGTGCGCTCGTCATCAATATGCCCCCAGTCCGCGGGTATCGGAGTTCTGAATCTGATAGAGGTTCGTTCCGTACGGATTCCATTGCGACAGTGAGATATCCACTGACTCTCCGCCCGACAGGGGTGATTGGAAAGCCCCATACGCGCCGGGTTGATCTGCGACCAACTGCGGGGTCGACCAGGTGACGCCGTCCACTGAGGCGCTCGTGTAGACCTTGCCGGTGTCGTCCGTGAATGTCAGCAGGGCCTTGTTGTCGTAGAAATGGACGCTCGGCTCCCCGACACCCGTTGCGTTCAACGGTTGCCCGACTACCGCCGGGCTGGTGAGCGGGTTTTGCCCGACATCGAACGAACTGCCATTCCAGTACTGATACTGACTCGGGTCTTCGACGGCACCGACCGGTACCCGAGCGACGTGCAGTCCGTCGTTGTCGCGACCGTCGGAGGTCCCGTACATGTACACGTAGCCATCGTCGTTGGGCGCGAAGCTCTGCACCTGAAAGGGGTGGCTGTTGTTCGGGGCCGCGCTGTTCTGCCAGACCGCGGATTCCACCTTGGCCCATGTCCGTCCGCCGTCCGTCGACTTCCACAGCTGCGAACTGTTGGTCTGCCATGTGCCCTTGTCCCAGTTGTCCACGTCCATCACGGAGGTGTACATCGTGTCGCCCACGTTGAAGGTGGACGTCGGGATCGTCGACCTGCCGCCGGTCTGGAATGGGCCGTTGACGACTTCTTCGGGCACCCATTTCCCGTGTTCGTCCATCTTCCAGAAGATGATGTTGTTTCGGCCGCCCAGGTCGTCAGGCAGCCGCTTTCCTTCCGGTCCGCCCGTCGGAAAACCGTTCTTGTCGTACTTGACCCCTGCGGAGGTGTCCCCCTGGATCGTGAACAGGCGACCGTTGGGTGTCATCCCCATGATCGACAGGTCCGTGCTGGGCACACCGGCACCGCCTTCGCCGTCGAACGGGTCGCCTGCGCCCGCCAGGCCCTGCTGCCACTGCAGTTGTGGATTGTTGAGGGAGTCGGGGTCGACCATTCCCGGCCCGCGTGCCGGATCGTTGCCCGGAATATGTCCCGCCGCAATGCTTTTCAGCGAAGCGGCCAGTTGCTGATCGGCTGTGAGGAACGCCTCGATCAACTGCTGGATCAGCTTGGTGAAGGTCGCTGCGATGGCGACCCATGGCGCGGTGTCGTTCGGCGGTCGCGGCGTCACCACCCCGGCATCGGAGACGTCGAACGTCGCCGACACGCTGTCCACCCACGCCAACAGGGTTTGGCGGATCTGCACCAACGCAGCGGCGCCGGACTGCATCGCGTCCGCCAGCGCCGCGAGGATTTCGTGCAATCGGTGCTGACGCTGAATGTCGCGGTACGCCCGCGCCCGTGCGGCGTTCGCCGCGTCGCCCTGCCAGCCGCGCTCCAGTTCGTGCAGCGCGCGCACCTGGTCGCCGATCAGCTCGTCGAGATCCTTGGCCGCCAGCGAAAGGATGTAGCCGTCGGTCACGACCGCTTGCGGGTTCTGCGCGCGGATCAGCGAGATGGACATCGGGCTTCCTGGCCGGCGTGTGCGCTACCAGCCTAAGTCCGCGTCCGATTAGACCAATGCGGCAAGTTTCCCGGCCAGCCGCTCGACGTAGGCGGCCACGTCCTCTGGAGAGCGGTCGGGCAGCCCGAACAACACCTCGGTCACACCCAGCTCGGCCCAGCGGGCCAGCTTGTCGGGATCCGGCTTGAAGTCCAGCGCGACGATCTGCGGCGCCCCATCGCGGCCGGCGGCCGCCCAGGTGTCCTGCAGCAACTTGACCGGTTCGTCGATGTCGAAGTCGCGCGGTGTGGTGATCCAGCCGTCGGCGCTGCGGGCGATCCAGTTGAAGTTCTTCTCGGTACCCGCCGCACCGACCAGGACCGGGATGTGCGACTGCACCGGCTTCGGCCACGCCCAGCTCGGGCCGAAATTGACGAAATCACCCTCGTACGAGGCTTCCTCCTGGGTCCACAGCGCCCGCATGGCCTCGAGGTATTCGCGAAGCATGGTGCGCCGCCGCCCGGGCGGCACGTTGTGGTCGGCGAGTTCGTCGGTGTTCCAACCGAATCCAACACCCAGGCTGACGCGTCCACCCGAGAGGTGATCGAGCGTGGCGATCGACTTCGCCAACGTGATCGGGTCGTGTTCGACGGGCAGCGCCACCGCCGTCGACAACCGCACCCGCGACGTCACCGCGCAGGCGGCGCCGAGGCTGACCCAGGGGTCGAGCGTGCGCATGTAGCGGTCGTCGGGCAGGCTCTCGTCGCCCGTGGTCGGGTGCGCGGCCTGCCGCTTGACCGGGATGTGGGTGTGTTCGGGCACGTAGAAGGTGGTAAAGCCGTGGTCGTCGGCCAGCTTGGCCGCGGCCGCCGGGGTGATGCCCCGGTCGCTGGTGAAAAGTACGAGCCCGTAGTCCATGTCAAGAATTAGAACGTGTTCCAGTCTGAGGGGCAAGGGCGGGGTCCCAGCGAGCAGCCCCAAGGGGCCTAGGTAGCGGCGCCTTCACGATCGCGTAGCCCACTACTCGCGACCCGGAGTGCCCCGACGCGGACAGTTCGGAGTGTGACAACGGGGGGAACAAGACGACAGAAACTGCGCGAATGGATACGCCGCTATCTGCCGTGCGAGATCGCCGGAACCGTCGGCGAATTGGGCGGTGCCGCGATCGCTTATCTCGCGACGGGCTCACTCGCCGCCGCGGCCGTCACCGCGACGATCGGCGCATCGGCCGGCTACTACGCGACCGCATATGTCAGCGCGCTGCGCTGGAGCTACCGCCAACGACAGGGCCGCAACTGGGCTGCAAGGATCGTGATTGCAAATCTCCTCGCACTACGCAGTGTCGCCATCGAGTTCGGCCCGGCCGAGCTGATCGACAGCATTGCCATTAGGCCCGTCGCCTTCTACCTCGGACCGCTGATGTTCTCCAACGTCATCGCCGGCTGGATCTTCGGCAAGCTCGTCTCCGACCTCGCCTTCTACCTCTGCGCCATCTTCAGCTACGAGCGCTTCAAGGGGCTGCTGGCACGGCGTCAACCGCGCGCTGAGGAGGTGAGCGATGAACCCGGCGCGACGATCGCAGCTGCGTGACGGCCTGCGCGCGGACGCTGACCGCTTCGCGGCACTCGCCGAGCGCCACGGCACACCGCTGCTGGTGCTGCAGCCCCACCTGGTCGCCAGGCGCTATCGCCGGTTGAGCGAAAGGCTGCCCGGATTCCGCCTGCACTACGCCATGAAAGCACTGCCGCATCCGGTCGTGCTGACGACGATCGCCATCTGTGGCGGCGGCTTCGACGTGGCCACCAGTGAGGAGGTCGATCTCCTGCAGCAGCTCGGGCTGCCGATGGAACGGTGCATCCACACCAACCCGATCAAGAAGCCGAAAGACATCGACCACGCATATGAGGCAGGCATCCGTACCTTCGTCGTCGAGAACCCTTGTGAGGCAGCGAAATTCGCGGGCCGGCCCGCAGATATCGAGCTGCTGGTGCGGCTGGCATTCCGCAATCCGACGGCGAAGTCGGACCTGTCGTCGAAGTTCGGTGCCCAAGCGGCCGACGCGGAGCTGCTTGTCAAACACGTCATCGCCGCCGGCGTGCAGTTCGCCGGGTTCAGCTTCCACGTCGGCAGCCAGAGTTCGTCGGCCCAGCCGTACCGGGCCGCGTTGCACGGCACCCTCGACCTCGTCGCACACATCCAGGCGACCCTCGGCGTTCGGACCCGGGTGATCGACATCGGTGGCGGGTTCCCGGTCAGCTACCGCGACCCGATGCCGACCATCGACACGATTGCCGACATCGTCGACGACGTGCTCGGCGCCGCACGGGACGAATTCACCCTGCTCGCCGAGCCGGGCCGCTTCCTGGCCGCGGACTGCATGACGTTGCTCACCAGCGTCGTCGGCACCGCGGTGCGCGACGGCCAGGTGTGGCACTACCTCGACGACGGGTTGTACGGCAGCTACTCCAACGTGATGACCGAGGATGTGCACCCGCCGATCCTGGCGCTGCGCGAACTCTTCAACGACCCAGACGAAACCTGTGAATTCGAACGCGTCACGCTCGCCGGACCGACCTGTGACAGCGCCGACGTGATCGCCCGCGACTACCCGATGCCTGCTCTCGACATCGGCGATGTCGTGATCAGCCCCATGATGGGCGCCTACACCACGGTCACGTCGTCGAGGTTCAACGGCTTCCCCGCCACCCCCATCGTGATGAGCTGAGTTTTCGTCACTGCGAGCGTTACCCACGACGGCGGCGCATCGCCGCGCTGGGATGGCACACCATGACGACTGAACGCATCGCGGGTACTACCGCTGGTGCGCGAAATCGAAGATTCTGAAGAGGATTCGGTCGGCGAGCCTGTCCTCGCGTCGGCCTGAGACGCAGACGGCCGCCGCCCTCACACGAGGGTGCGCTAGCGTGGGTGATCGAATCGCTCAGGCGTCCAGCACAGGAGAGGTCATGACCTACCCGCCCGGTAGCCCCGGATATCCGCCCGCACAACAGCCGACCACTCAGTTCGCCGCGCCGACCCAACAGTTCGGCAAGGTTCCCGATGCCGGCCCCGCCGCCGCTGAAGGCCCGAGCAAGTTGCCTGTGTATCTGACCGCCGCGGTAGCGGCGCTCGGCCTCGCGCTGTACCTGTCGAGCTTCGGCCCGCTGTTCACCGCAGGCGGTGACTTCTTCACGCCCACGCTGCTCGATCTCGGTGTCGTCGCGGCCCTCCTCGCGGCGTTGATCGCCGGCATTGGCCTGCTGCCCAAGCAGAAGGCCACACCTGCGCTCGTGGCGGTGCTGTCGGTGCTGGGTTTCCTGCTGGTGATCCTGATCGTGCTCACCGTGCCCGGCGGCGTCACCATCGACTGGGGGCTGTACCTCATCATCGCGTTCAGCGTGCTGCAGGCGATCGTGGCGGTGGCAGCAGTGTTGTTCGACGCCGGTGTGATCACCCCGGCGGCACCAAAGCCCCGCCACGAGCAGCAGTATGGCCAATACGGCGCGCCCGGCCAGTACTACGGACAACCGCAGCACCGCGGTGGGCCGCCGCAGCATCAGCAGGGCGCGCAGCAGCAGCGTCCGGGATATCCGCCTCAGTACGGCGGCGGCTACCCAGGCGGTGGCCCGTCGACCGGCGGCTTCTCCGGCGGGCCCCAAAGTGGCCCTCCGACGCCGCCCACCGGTTTCCCGACCTACGGCCAGCCGCCGTCCAGTTCGACCCCGACCACTGGAGTGCCGGCGCAGCCGCAATCGTCGTCATCCTCGCAGTCCGGCCCCGCGCCGTCGTAATCTGAGCCGCGCGTGCGTCAACTTCGCGCGCGTGAGCCTGCGGGGGGAGCGGCCCAACTAGTGGACGACCGGCCAGTCGGCACACGTCAGGCGCGTGAGCTGCTTCGGGTCGCATTCGGGCCGTCCATTGTGGCGCTGGTCGTCATCGCGGCGGTAGTGCTGCTGCAGCTGCTCATCGCCAACAGCGACATGACCGGCGCGTCGGGCGCCATCGCGAGCATGTGGCTCGGGGTGCATCAGGTGCCGGTGTCGATCGGCGGGCGTGAGCTGGGCGTGATGCCGCTGCTGCCGGTGCTGGCGATGGTGTGGGGCACGGCGCGCACGACCGCGGCGGCCACGTCGGCTTCCGGAGCCGCCGGGCCTGCGACATCGGGCAGCGCGTCGTGGTTCGTCATCCGCTGGGTCGTCGCGTCGGCGCTGGGCGGTCCGCTGCTGATGACCGCGATCGCCCTGGCGGTCATCCACGACGCAGCATCGGTGCTGACCGAGTTGCAGACCCCGCATGCACTGCGCGCGTTCGGCAGCGTGCTGGCGGTGCACGCCATCGGCGCATTGATCGGTGTCGGCTTGCGGGTCGGCCGCCGCACGTTGACCGCGATGGGAGCACCGGACTGGCTGCCCGACGCGTTCCGGGCCGCTACCGCCGGGATGCTCGCACTGGTCGGGCTTTCCGGCGTCGTCATGGTCGGCTCGATGGTGGTGCATTGGTCGACGATGCACGATCTCTACGCGATCACCGACTCGGCGTTCGGCCAGTTCAGCCTGACGATGTTGTCGGTGCTCTACGTACCCAACGTGCTCGTCGGCACGGCGGCGGTGGCCGTGGGCTCCAGCGCCCACGTCGGGCTCGCGACGTTCAGTTCGTTCACGGTGTTCGGCGGCGACATTCCGGCGCTGCCCGTGCTGGCCGCGTTGCCGTCGCCGCCGCTGGGCCCGATCTGGGTGGCGCTGTTGATCGTCGCCGCGGCGTCCGGCGTCGCGGTCGGACAGCAATGTGCGCGGCGACCGGTGCCGCTATTGGCCGCGCTGGCCAAGGTGGTCGTTGCTGCGGCGGTGGCGGCGGCGACGATGGCGCTGCTCGCCTACGCCGGCAGCGGCAGGCTGGGCAACTTCGGCGACGTCGGCGTCGACCAGGCCACCTTCGGGCCTGCGATCTTCGTGTGGTTCGTGGGCATCGGTGCGCTGACCGTGGCGATGTCGGGCGGAATCGCGCGACGGCCCAAGCCGGCCAAGCCGGCGCCCGAACCCGAACCCGAGCCCGAACCCGAGCCTGAGGTCGACGAGGAAGCACCGGTCGACGAGGAAGCACCGGTCGACGAGGACGACACCGCAGCACCCGTCGACGACGAGGACCCAGAGGCACATTTCGTTGCTGACGACGACGCCACGACGGGCGCGACCCGTGACGATAAGGATAAAGCCGCCGACTAGGCTCGTCGCGTGCAGCAACCGCTCCATGTGCCTCCGACGGTGCCTGCACGGGTGGTGGTGCTCGCGTCGGGCACCGGTTCGCTGCTGCGTTCTCTGCTCGATGCCACTGGCGGCGAGTACCCCGCCAGGATCGTCGCGGTCGGAGTCGACCGACACTGCCCGGCGGCCGACATCGCGGCGGCCGCGGCGGTTCCTTCATACACTGTGCGGTTGCGCGACTACCCGGATCGCGAGGCCTGGGACGCCGCGATCACCGAAGCCACCGCCGCGCACGAACCGGACCTGATCGTGGCCGCCGGATTCATGAAAATCCTTGGTCCGCAGTTTCTTTCCCGATTCATGGGCCGAATCATCAACACCCATCCTGCGTTGCTGCCCGCATTTCCGGGCGCACACGCAGTAGCCGAGGCGCTGGACTACGGCGTCAAGGTGACCGGCTGTAGCGTGCACCTCGTCGACGGCGGCACCGACACCGGGCCGATCCTGGCGCAAGAGCCGGTGCCCGTCCTCGACGACGACGACGAAGCCACCCTGCACGAGCGGATCAAGGTCGTCGAACGGCGGCTGCTGGTGGAAGTCTTGGCTGCGGTGGCTGTCCGCGGCGTGACCTGGACCGGACGAAAGGCGACCATAGGATGACAGAGGACGGGCGCAGGCCGATCCGGCGCGCACTGATCAGCGTCTACGACAAGACCGGGCTGACCGAGCTGGCCCGCGGCCTGCACGAGGCCGGCGTGGACATCGTCTCAACCGGATCGACGGCGAAAACCATTGCGGGCGCCGGTGTTCCGGTGACACCGGTCGAGGATGTCACCGGGTTCCCGGAGGTGCTCGACGGCCGGGTCAAGACGCTGCATCCGCATGTGCACGCTGGGCTGCTGGCCGATCAGCGCAAACCCGAACATGTTTCGGCCCTCGCCGAACTGGGCATCGCCGCGTTCGAGCTCGTCGTGGTAAACCTCTATCCGTTCACCGAGACCGTCGACTCCGGCGCCAGCATCGACGAATGCGTCGAGCAGATCGACATCGGCGGGCCGTCGATGGTGCGGGCGGCGGCCAAGAACCATCCCAGCGTCGCGGTGGTCGTCGACCCGCTCGGTTACGACGGCGTGCTGGCCGCCGTGCGGGCGGGCGGATTCACCCTTGCGGAGCGAAAGATTCTGGCGTCGTTGGCGTTTCGGCACACCGCCGAGTACGACGTGGCGGTGGCGTCGTGGATGGGGTCGGTTTTGGCGCCCGAGGAACCTGCGCAGAAGTTACCCGCCTGGGTCGGCGCGACGTGGAAGCGGGCCGACGTGCTGCGCTACGGGGAGAACCCGCATCAGCAGGCGGCGCTGTACCGCAACGATGCGGCGTGGCCCGGTCTGGCGCAGGCCGAGCAGTTGCATGGAAAAGAGATGTCCTACAACAACTACACGGATGCCGACGCCGCGTGGCGGGCCGCGTTCGACCACGAAGACATCTGCGTGGCGATCATCAAGCACGCCAACCCGTGCGGCATCGCGATCTCCTCGGTCTCGGTCGCCGACGCGCACCGCAAGGCCCACGAATGCGATCCGCTGTCCGCCTTCGGCGGGGTCATCGCCGCCAACACCGCGGTCAGCGTCGAGATGGCCGAGACCGTCGCCGACATCTTCACCGAGGTGATCGTCGCGCCCGCGTACGAGCCAGGTGCGGTGGAAGTGCTTGCGCGGAAAAAGAATATCCGCGTGCTGGTGGCCTCCGAGCCGCAACAAGGCGGCACCGAGTTCCGCCAAGTCAGCGGCGGCCTGCTGCTGCAGCAGCGCGACGAGTTGACCGCGCCGGGTGATGACCCGGTCAACTGGACGCTGGCCACCGGATCGCCCGCCGATCCCGCGACGCTGGCCGACCTCCAGTTCGCATGGCGGACATGCCGAGCCGTGAAGTCCAACGCCATCGTCATCGCCGGCGGCGGCGCCACCATCGGAATTGGTATGGGCCAGGTCAACCGGGTCGACGCGGCCCGGCTCGCGGTGCAGCGCGGCGGCGACAGGGTGCGCGGCGCGGTCGCGGCGTCGGATGCGTTCTTCCCGTTCCCCGACGGGCTGGAAACGCTGACCGAGGCCGGCGTGAAGGCGATCGTGCATCCCGGCGGGTCGATGCGCGACGACCTAGTAACCGCAGCGGCCGAGGCGGCATCGATCACGCTCTACCTCACCGGCGCCCGCCACTTCGCGCACTGACGCTACGGCCATTCGCCGTCGGATCTCGGCGCATTGTTGACCGAGCTGAACGCGAAGGGCGAGTTCTTCGGGCACGACAAGATCGAGGGCCTGGCGACCCCGGATGGCGGCACGACTCTCGTGATCGCCAACGACAGCGACTTCGGCCTCGCCGGTATCGATTCGGAGACACCGCCGTTCACGCTGAAGCCGAAGACACTGGCCAACGGCCGCCAGGACACCGGTGAGTTCCTCGTCGTCGACACCACCAAGCTGCCGCCGCAGACTCGGCAGACGACTGTGTCGATTGAGGTCCGCTGATCGCACCCAAGCGGCGAGCGGGCCGTTATGTTGCACATATGGTGCCTACGCCGAGGACTGCCGCCGTGCTGCTGGCAGTGGCGACAGTTCTGATGACCTCGTGCACGCGATACGTCGACGATGCCCGGGCGGTCGCCGGTCCCGATCGGTCAACCGTGCCGGCATCCGACGCATCACAGTGCGAGGCCGTCGACGCTCCCTTGACGGCGATCCCGGCGCAAGGCGACGACGAACCGGTGATGAAGATTCCGCAACCGCAGGGTTGGGATCGAATGACCATGATGGATTCGGAGCTGATCCGCTTCGCGATGGCCAATCGAAGCCTCACGCAAGGACGGCTTCGCATCAAACGTGGTGGTGACGTTGGAGAGCGCGCCGGGCATCGAAGACCCGGATGTGGTGTTCGACACCGTGCGCGAGGCGCTGGAGTCGGATCTAGGCGCCACCGATTTGAGCGTTACCGACCACACGCTTTGCGGCCTGCCCGCCCAGACCATGCACTATCAGACACCGGTGATGGGAAACATCGCTCCGCACCCAGGGAGCGCGATCGTCGCGGTTCTCAGCACCGACGGCATGACGTATGCGGCGAGCGTGACTGCCCAGACCACCGACCCCGATAACCCGACCTATCAGCGCGACGCCGACGCGATTCTGAGAGGGTTCCAAATGCTGCCACCGTCTCAGACGTGACCGCCGGTGCTCGCGCGGGAACTCGACAGCAGTCGTAGCGTGGAGTGGTGACCCAACCTAATGATCTGCCCCGGACCGTCGGCGAGCTGAAGGCCTCCGGTCATCGCGAGCGGGGCGTCAAACAGGAAATCCGGGAAAACTTGTTGGCCGCACTGGCCGAGGGCCGCGACGCGTGGCCGGGCATCCTGGGCTTCGAGGACACCGTGATCCCGCAGCTGGAGCGTGCCCTGATCGCCGGGCACGACGTGGTGCTGCTCGGCGAGCGCGGACAGGGCAAGACGCGGCTGCTGCGCGCGCTGAGCGGGCTGCTCGACGAATGGACCCCCGTCATCGCGGGCGCCGAGCTCAACGAACACCCGTACTCACCGATCACGCCCGAGTCCATCCGGCGCGCGGCCGATTCCGGTGACCACCTGCCGGTCGAGTGGAAGCACCGCAGCGAGCGCTACACCGAGAAGCTGGCCACCCCGGACACCAGCGTGGCCGACCTGGTCGGCGATATCGATCCGATCAAGGTGGCCGAGGGCCGCAGCCTCGGCGACCCGGAGACCATCGCCTATGGCCTCATCCCGCGGGCGCACCGCGGCATCGTCGCGGTCAACGAGCTGCCCGACCTCGCCGAGCGCATCCAGGTGTCGATGCTCAACGTGATGGAGGAGCGCGACATCCAGGTGCGCGGCTACACGCTGCGGCTGCCACTGGACGTGCTCGTCGCCGCCAGCGCCAACCCCGAGGACTACACCAACCGTGGCCGCATCATCACCCCGCTGAAGGACCGGTTCGGCGCTGAGATCCGCACTCACTACCCGCTGGAGCTCGAGGCCGAGGTGGGCGTCGTCAAGCAGGAGGCGCACCTGGCCGCCGAGGTGCCGGAGTATCTGCTGCACGTGCTCGCCCGGTTCGCCCGACATCTGCGTGAGTCGCGGTCGATCGACCAGCGCTCGGGTGTGTCGGCGCGGTTCGCGATCGCGGCCGCCGAGACGGTCGCCGCGGCCGCCCGGCATCGCTCCGCCGTGCTGGGCGAGCAGGACCCGGTGGCCCGAGTGGTGGACCTGTCCACGGTGATCGACGTGTTGCGCGGCAAGCTGGAGTTCGAGTCCGGTGAAGAGGGCCGCGAGCAGGCGGTGCTCGAACACCTCCTGCGGCGGGCCACCGCGGACACCGCTCAGCGGCTACTCGGCGGCATCGATGTCGGACCTCTGGTAGTCGCGATCGAGGGAGGTTCGGCAGTCACCACAGGTGAACGCGTGTCGGCGAGGGAAGTGCTGGCCGCGGTGCCCGAAGTGCCCGCGATCGCCCAGATCCAGCAGCGCCTCGGTGCGCAGTCCGACGGCCAGCGTGCGGCCGCGGTGGAATTGGCCCTCGAGGCGTTGTATCTGGCGAAGCGAATCGACAAGGTTTCCGGAGAAGGCGAAACGGTCTATGGCTAAACACCGGTCTGCCCGTGGCCACGGGCGATCGTCGCGCTACTCGGCCTACACCGGCGGGCCGGATCCGCTCGCGCCGCCGGTCGACCTCCGCGAGGCGTTGGAGCAGATCGGTCAGGACGTCATGGAGGGCAGCTCGCCGCGACGGGCGTTGTCCGAGCTGATGCGGCGCGGCACTCAGAACATGCGTGGCGCCGACAGACTGGCGGCCGAGGCCAACCGTCGTCGCCGCGAACTGCTGCAGCGCAACAATCTCGACGGCACGCTGGCCGAGGTCAAGAAGCTGCTCGATGAGGCGGTGCTGGCCGAGCGCAAGGAACTGGCCCGCGCGCTTGACGACGACGCCAGGTTCAACGAGCTGCGCATCGAATCGTTGCCCCCGTCGCCGGCCAAGGCCGTGCAGGAACTCTCCGATTACGACTGGCGCAGCGCCGAGGCGCGCGAAAAATACGAGCAGATCAAGGATCTGCTCGGTCGCGAGATGCTCGATCAGCGCTTCGCCGGGATGAAGCAGGCCTTGGAGAACGCGACCGACGAGGACCGCCAGCGGGTCAACGAGATGCTCGACGACCTGAATGACTTGCTGGACAAGCATTCTCGCGGCAAGGACACCCAGCAGGATTTCGATGACTTCATGGCCAAGCACGGCGAGTTCTTCCCGGAGAACCCGCGCAATGTGGACGAGCTGCTGGACTCGTTGGCCCAGCGCGCCGCCGCCGCGCAGCGGTTCCGCAATAGCTTGTCGGCCGACCAGCGTGCCGAGCTGGATGCGTTGGCGCAGCAGGCATTCGGCTCGCCATCATTGATGAATGCACTCAATCGGCTGGATGCGCATCTGCAATCCGCCCGGCCGGGTGAGGACTGGTCCGGCTCGTCGAGGTTCTCCGGTGACAACCCGATGGGGATGGGCGAGGGCACGCAGGCGCTCGCCGACATCGCCGAGCTCGAGCAGCTCGCCGAGGCGCTCTCGCAAAGCTATGCCGGGGCCTCGATGGAGGATGTCGACCTGGACATGCTGGCGCGTCAGCTCGGCAACGAAGCCGCGGTCGACGCGCGCACGCTTGCCGAGCTCGAGCGGGCGTTGATGGATCAGGGATTTTTGGACCGCGGCTCGGATGGGCAGTGGCGGCTGTCGCCCAAGGCGATGCGCCAGCTGGGTCAGACCGCGTTGCGGGATGTGGCGCAACAGCTTTCGGGCCGGCACGGAGAGCGCGACACCCGGCGCGCGGGTGCGGCCGGCGAGCTGACCGGCGCGACGCGTCCGTGGCAGTTCGGCGACACCGAACCGTGGAACGTCACGCGCACGCTGACCAACGCCGTGTTGCGGCGGGCCGGTACAGGTGTGGCGGAGCCGCCGGTGCGCATCGCCGTGGACGACGTCGAGATCTCCGAGACCGAGACCCGCACGCAGGCCGCGGTGGCGCTTTTGGTGGACACCTCGTTCTCGATGGTGATGGAGAACCGCTGGCTGCCGATGAAGCGCACGGCGCTGGCGCTGAACCACCTCGTCAGCACGCGGTTCCGGTCGGACGCATTGCAGATCATCGCGTTTGGGCGCTATGCCAGGACGGTGACGGCGGCCGAGTTGACCGGACTGGAGGGCGTCTACGAGCAGGGCACCAACCTGCACCACGCGTTGGCTCTGGCCGGGCGGCATCTGCGCCGGCACCCCAACGCTCAGCCGGTCGTGCTCGTCGTCACCGACGGTGAACCCACCGCGCATCTCGAGGACATGGACGGAGAGGGATCGGCGGTGTTCTTTGATTACCCGCCGCACCCGCGCACGATCGCCCACACAGTGAAGGGCTTCGACGACATGGCCCGGCTGGGGGCACAGGTGACGATCTTCCGGCTCGGCAGTGACCCCGGTCTGGCGCGCTTCATCGATCAGGTCGCGCGCCGCGTCGAAGGCCGGGTGGTGGTGCCGGATCTGGACGGATTGGGCGCCGCGGTGGTCGGCGACTACCTACGGTCGCGGCGGCGCCGGTAGGCTCCTGCCCAGCAAACGAAGGTCTGACGCGAGCGTTCATGGCTCGCAAACCGTTTCGAACGCAAGCAAGAATCCTACCTGCTCGTCAGGGCTGGCGCCTGCTAGCCGCGGGTAACACGCGGTTGCCCTGCGCTGCTAGCGGCAGGAAACTCATCGGCGAACGTTGCCTCTGGGGCTGTGACCAAAGTGATAGATGAGTCTGGCTAATACAGAAGTGATAGATGTTGTGTGATTTGGCAAACACACCGCAAACATTTGCATGTTATTCTCAGCTGCGTCTCAGTTAAGGCGTAACTTCTCCTTAGCCACGTCGACCCACCTCCAAAAAGGGAGCATCTCAGATGGAAGTTCGTCCCTATCTCACCGCAGGGGCAGCAATCGTCACCACCGGCGCACTCGTTGCAGCAATGCCCGCGATCGTGCCGGCTCCGACGCCGCCCGACGTGAGGATCTCTGCGACCGCCCCCGAGAGCGTGTACGCCGACGTCGCATTGCGGCAGAGCTCACAGGATCTGTTCAACGCAATCTTCAGTGGCTTCCCGGACACCAACGGGCCTGCCGGGGCTCGTGGGCGTGGCTGCTCTGTTCTGACGGATGTGACAATGCGCTGCCACCGTCGTTCGTCAACGGTGGGATCGTCGGGTCTGGCTAAGGCGTTGTTCCGCGACGACCCCGTGGCAGCGGCGTTCCTCGACGGCGGGATTGTCGGGGTGGCCACCCTCCTGACGGAAGGGGTGCCGTTGCTCAACAGCTTCTTCGGCGGCGGCCCCAACGACACGCCCGGCGGGATCGTCGGAGTGGCTCGACTGAGTTGACGGACGGGGTGCCGTTGGTCAACAGCTTCGTCACCGGCGGGATCGTCGGAGTAGCCGATGAGTTGACCGGCAGGCGACGCCTCTTGTCAACGCGTTCGTCAACGGTGGGATCGTCGGCCTGGCCGACGGCGCTGGTCGCCGACGACACCTTGGCCAACGACGTTCCTCGACGGCGGGTTTGTGTCGGCGACGGAAGTTGGTGCTTGTGGACGCCACTGCAGGCGACCCGGTGGTCTCGCAGGGGATCCAGTCGTTCTTCTCCGGGTATCCGTTTGAGGTCGCCGCGTCGAGGATGACCCGGCGACTCCGGACGTAGATGAAAGCGCTGATGCTTGCCCGCCGGTCCGGCTGGAATCGTCGGGCTGGTTCACTACATCCTCGATCGGCTCGCCGGCAACCCGACAGTGCCGGTGGGCGAGGACCGGCCGCGACGGGCCTCGCAACTGCTCTCGAGGACGGTCCAGACCCTCGGCGTCGCCGAGGAGACGGGCGACCCGCAGGACAGCTTGCTCCAGGCGAATGACACAACGATCAACCCCAGTGCTCGCACGTTCAATCTGAACGTGGGCACCCAACTGAGGACCGGCGCCGTGGACCCGGTCGACACCCTCGATCCGGTCGACACGACCGATCCGACCACGGTCGACACGTTGATCCGGTCGCCATCGACCACGGTCGACACGTCGATCCGGTCGACACGACCGAGCCGGTCGAGACGACCGAGCCGGATCCGACCGTGACGCCGGTCGGAGCGACCACGCCGGGCTCCGGTTCCGGTTCGCTGCCGGCCGGTCAACCCCCGGTCTCCACTCGCCGCCGACGACCGATCCCGTCGTTGATCCGGTCGACCCTGACCGGATCCGGTCGTCGAACGAGGAAGAGGAAGACGACGGCAAGCGTCGACGAGGAGGATCTGAACTCCGGCAACAAGTTCACGCCCGACCCGATCCTGCTCCAGAACGGCCGCGGTGGCGGTGGTCCGACCTGACCCGTTCCAGGGATGGAAGGACCTCGCCAACAAGTTGGGCCTCGGTGGCGGTGGCGGTGCCGCTCCTGCCCCGCCCGGCGGCGGTGCTCCGGCAGCCGGCGAGGGTGCCGAGGGCGCCAAGCTGGCAGCTAGAACCAACATCAAGAGCATCGGCCCCCTCCGAAATGGAGGGGGCCGATGTTCGCTGTCAGGAGGCCTTGCGCTTCTTGCGCTTGATGCCGACTTTGCCCCACAACGAGAAGCCGCGGATCCGCACGCATGGCGCGCCCGGCGACCCCTCGCCGGTGACGCTGTGGTCGAACGTGCCCATCACCCCGACACCCTTGAGGTCCACGTTCACCTCTGGCGGCACCAGGATGGTTTGCCCACCCATGATCGAGTAGCTGTGGATCTCCACCTCGGGTGAGGTGAAGTCGGCGTACCGCAAATCCACCACGCCGCCGCCGAACAGGGCGAAGGTCGTCAACCGCTTCGGCACATTCCACCGACCGCGGCGCTCGAACCCGCTCATGATCGCCAACAGGAGCGTCGACGGCGCCGGGTGGCACGGCCCACCGCTGCGGCCCCGGGTCACGGCGCCGGGCAGATCGGCGGATATTCGATCGAGTTCGTCATACGTCTGGGCGGCATATGCCCTTGTCAGACGGTCCTCGTATTCGCTCATCTGCAGCTGGCCCTGGGCGGCGGCATCACTGAGCAACTGCGCCACCTGAATTCGATCGGTGTCTGCAGCACGCATCGGACCGTTCCGCGACGCTGGAGTGCTCATCAATGTCGAGCCTACGACGAACGCTGGCACTTGCAAGGCCGTTGACTAAAACTATGCGCTCACCAGCCTCGGCGAAGCAGATAGACAGGCGAACTTTAATTCGCTTCGGCGAGATGGTCCTCGAAGCCGATCGTCCCCACCGCGTTGTCCGGCGCCAGGTGTGCGCCGGACCGATAGCCCGCAACGATCCGTCCCGGCACCGGCACCTGAACCACCCCGCGACGGCTCCCGCGCACCGCGAGAAACATCCGCGCCAGCTCCGCGTGCGTGTGCGCGGCGGGCCCACCGATGTCGGCGACCCTTCCGGCGGGTTCGGCATCGGCCAACTCGACGAGCCGCGCAGCGACGTCGCGGGTGTCGATGGGCTGGAACCGCACCCCGCGCAGGGTCCACAGCACGGGTGAGAACCGTTGGATCGAGAAGATCGTTTCGATCAGCTCGTGGAACTGGGTGGCACGCAGCACGGTGTGGCCGATGCCGGAGGCTTCCAGCGCGTGCTCGACCCGCAGCTTGGTCTTGTAGTAGGGCAGCGGGATGCGGTCGATGCCGACGATCGACACGTAAATGACATGGGCGACGCCGGCCCGGCGGGCCGCGGCGACGAGATTCTCAGTCGAGGTGACGTCCTTGTCCCGGGTGCCCTGAGTGGCGCAATGCACGATGACCTCGATGCCGTCCACCGCGGCATCCACGCCGGCGGCGGTCAGCAGGTCGCCCTGTGACCAGTGCACACCCGTATAGCCGACATGACTGCGCCGACTCATGGCGCGCACGCGATGACCAGCGGCCGTAGCCGCGCCTACCACCTGCTTGCCGAGTGTGCCCGTCGCGCCGGTCACAAGAAGGTGCTTACCCATCGGCTACCCACCGCGGTGGCCGCTTCTGCAGGAAGGCCATCATGCCTTCGCGGGCCTCCTCGGAAACGAACAGCTCCGCGGACTGCTTGGTGAGCTCGTCGGCGTGCCGGTCGAAGTCGGCCAGAATCGGTGCGGTGGTCAACGCTTTCGAGGCCGCCAGGCCTTGCGGCGACGCCTTGCCGATCGCGGCGGTCAGCTCCGACACCGTGGCCGCGACGTCGTCGGCGGCGACGGTTATCAGCCCGATGTTCGCGGCCTCTTCTGCGCCGAACCTCTCGCCGGTGAGGAAGTAGCGGCCGGCGGCGCGGGCAGTCATCTTCGGCAGCAGCGTCAGCGAAATGATCGACGGCGCAACGCCGATGCGCGCCTCGGTCAACGCGAACGTACTGGCCTGTCCCGCCACCACGATGTCGCAGGCGCCGACCAGACCGAGCCCGCCGGCGCGCACATGCCCGTCGACGGCGCCGATCACCGGCATCGGAAGCTCGAGCATCCGGCGCAGCAGGTGGGTCAGCTCGCGGGCGCGGTCGACGGCCACATCGCCGGGATCGCGCCCGGCGGCTTCGGCGAGATCCGCGCCGGCGCAGAAGGTTCCGCCGGTGTGTCCGAGCACGACGGCCCGCACACCTGACTCCTCGGTGGCGTCGGTGAGACCTTGGTGCAGCTGGTGGACCAACATGGTGGACAGCGCGTTGCGGTTGTCCGGCGAGTCCAGCGTGAGCCGGGCGACGCTGCCCTCGACGGTGTAGTGGACCAGTGACTTCATCAGTACGAGCGTGGCAGACCGAGGGAGGTCTGCGCGACGAAATTGAGCACCATCTCCCGGCTGACCGGGGCGATGCGGGCGAGCTTCGACGCGGTGACCGCCGCGGCGATGCCGTATTCCTTGGTCAGCCCGTTGCCGCCCAGTGACTGGACCGCCTGGTCGACGGCGCGCACCGATGCCTCAGCCGCGGCGTACTTCGCCATGTTCGCGGCTTCGGCCGCGCCTGCATCGTCGCCGATGTCGTAGAGCGTCGCCGCTTTCTGCATCATCAGCTTCGCCAGCTCGATCTCAATGTGGTTCTGCGCCAGCGGGTGCGACAGCCCCTGGTGCGCACCGATCGGCGTCTTCCACACTTGGCGGGTCTTGACGTAGTCGACGGCCTTGTTGATCGCGAACCGGCCCATGCCCACCGCGCTGGCCGCGCCCATGATCCGCTCCGGGTTCAGACCCGCGAACAGTTGCGCGATCGCCGCGTCCTCGGACCCCACAAGCGCGTCGGAGGGCAGCCGCACATCGTCCAGGAACACCTGGAACTGGCTTTCGGGGCTGACCAGTTCCATCTCGATCTTGGTCCAGCTCAGACCGGGCGTGTCGGTGGGCACGATGAACAGCGCCGGGCGCAGCGATTCGGTCTTGGCTCCTGAGCTGGACTGGGTACGGCCCACGATCAGCACGGCCTGGGCCTGGTCGATGCCGGAGATGAACACCTTCTGGCCCTTTAGGATCCAGTCGCTGCCGTCGCGGCGGGCGGTGGTGGTGATGCGGTGCGAGTTGGACCCGGCGTCCGGTTCGGTGATCGCGAACGCCATGGTGATCGAGCCGTCGGCGATGCCGGGCAGCCAGCGCTTCTGCTGGTCGGCCGTGCCGAACTTGCTGATGATCGTGCCGTTGATCGCGGGGGAGACCACCATCATAAGCAGGGCCGAGCCGGCCGCGGCCATCTCCTCCATCACCAGAGACAGCTCGTACATGCCTGCGCCGCCGCCGCCGTACTCCTCGGGCAGGTTCACCCCGATGAAGCCGAGTTTGCCTGCCTCATTCCATAATTCGTCGGTGTGCTGGCCGGCGCGGGCCTTCTCCAGGTAGTAGTCCTGGCCGTAGTTGGCGGCCATCGCGGCGACGGCCTTGCGCAGCGCCTGCTGCTCTTCGGTTTCGATGAAACTGCGCGGGGTCACTGGGCGGGCTCCTCCTACGTTCTCGACTCGGGCAAGTAGGGCGCCGACATCGACCTGTAGGCCGGGTTCGACGTTGAGTTCGACGAGCACACCGTCGGCCGGTGCGGTCACGGTGTGCTCCATCTTCATGGCTTCCAGCCAGATCAGCGGCTGCCCGGCGGTGACGGTGTCGCCGACCGCCGCGCCGACGCGCAGCACCGAACCCGGCATGGGCGCCAGCAGCGAGCCCTGCGCGACCGCCGCATCGGGATCGGGAAAACGCGGCAGCATTGTCAATTGTGCTGGGCCCAGCGGTGAGTCGACGAACACGTCATCTCCGTAGCGGGCCACGTCGAACGGGCGGTCCACGCCGTCCACCGTCAGCACGACCCGGTCGGGTGTGGCCGACAAGAGCGTGACGGCGTCATGGCCGGGCAACTCGACGCCGGTGCGGGTGAATCGATAGGAGATCTCGTGGGTTTCCCCGGCGGCGTCGCTGTAGGACTTGGTCTGGTAGCCCGATGCCAGGTTGCGCCAGCCACTGGGCGCGGCGGCGAAAACCGTTGCGGCTCGGCGGTTCTGCGCCGCGTCCGCCAGCGCGGCGGCCACTGCCGACAATGCGACCGCGCGGTCGTCGCTCAGCGGTGCGGCCAGCTCGGCCAGGCCGTGGGTGTCGAAGAAGGCCGTATCGGTGGCGCCGTCGAGGAAGGCCGGGTGCCGCAGCACGCTGACCAGCAGGTCGCGGTTGGTGCGCACGCCGTGGATGCGGGTGCGGGCCAGCGCGTCGGACAGCACCCCGGCGGCCTGACGGCGGGTCGGCGCGTAGGAGATGAGCTTGGCCAGCATCGGGTCGTAGAAGATCGACACCGTCGATCCGTCCACGATGCCGCTGTCGAGGCGGACCGTTGAGGGCACGTCGAAGCGGTGCACGGTGCCTGCCTGCGGCTGCCAGCCCTTGGCCGGGTCCTCGGCGTACAGCCGGGCCTCGATGGAGTACCCCTGCGACGGCGGCGGTTCGGGATCCAGGTGGCCGCCGTCGGCGACATGCAGTTGCAGCTCGACGAGGTCCAGGCCGGTGGTGGCCTCGGTGACGGGGTGCTCGACCTGCAGCCGGGTGTTCATCTCGAGGAAGAAGAATTCGCCGCCCGATCGTGCGTCCGCGGAGGCCATGAACTCGACCGTGCCCGCGCCGGAATAGCCGATGGCCGTCGTGGCCAGTCGTGCGGCGTCGAACAGCTTGGCCCGCATCCCCGGGGTGCGTTCGACCAGTGGCGATGGCGCCTCTTCGATGATCTTCTGGTGGCGGCGCTGGATGGAGCATTCGCGCTCGCCGACGGCCCACACGGTGCCGTGCTCGTCGGCGAGCACCTGGACTTCCACGTGGTGGCCGGTGGCCAGGTAGCGCTCACAGAACACCGTCGGATCGCCGAACGCCGAGGAGGCCTCCCGGCGGGCCGCCTCCACTTGTGCCGGCAGTTCGGATAGTTCGCGCACTACCCGCATTCCTCGGCCACCGCCGCCGGCCGACGCCTTGATCAGCACCGGCAGCTGATCGGCTGTCACCGTCTCGGGGTCGAGCTCGTCGAGCACCGGGCACGCCGGCGCCGGCCATCATCTTCTTGGCCTCGATCTTGGAGCCCATCGCCGCGACGGCGCCCACCGGTGGGCCGATCCACGTCAGCCCCGCCTCAGCCACGGCGGCGGCGAATTCGGCGTTCTCCGAAAGGAATCCGTACCCGGGATGGACCGCGTCGGCGCCCGCTGCGCGTGCGGACGCGATGAGCTGCCGACCGTCGAGATAGCCCGTGGTGCCGGCCAGGCGCACCCGGGCGTCGGCCTCTGCGACGTGCGGGGACGTCGCATCCGGATCGGTGTAGACGGCGACAGTGCCGATGCCGAGGCGTCGGCAGGTGGCGAACACCCGCCGGGCGATCTCCCCGCGGTTGGCGACCAGAACTCGCGTGATCACTACGGTCGTCTCCTCTTCGCGCAAGCGTTCATCGGCGTCACATCCTGAAGACGCCGAAGTTCGACGTCCCCTTGATCGGGCCATTGGCGATGGCGGACAGGCACATTCCCAGCACGGTGCGGGTGTCGCGCGGATCGATCACACCGTCGTCGTAGAGCCTGCCGGACAGAAACATCGGCAGCGACTCGGCCTCGATCTGCGCCTCGACAGCTGCCCGCAGCGCGGCGTCGGCGTCCTCGTCGACCGCCTGTCCGCGGGCCGCGGCCGCTGCGCGGCTGACGATCGACAGCACGCCCGCCAGCTGGGTGCCGCCCATCACCGCGGACTTCGCGCTGCGGCCAGGCGAACAGGAAACGCGGATCGTAGGCCCGCCCGCACATGCCGTAATGCCCGGCGCCGTAGGACGCACCGATCAGCAGCGAGATGTGCGGGACGGTCCTGAGTTCGACACGGCGTTGATCATCATCGAGCCGTGCTTGATCATCCCGCCTTCCTCGTAGGCCTTGCCGACCATGTAGCCGGTCGTGTTGTGCAGGAACAGCAGTGGCGTGTCGGACCGGTTGGCCAGCTGGATGAACTGGGTGGCCTTCTGCGACTCCTCGCTGAACAACACGCCGCGGTGATTGGCCAGGATGCCGATCTGATAGCCGTACAGCGTGGCCCAGCCCGTCACCAGCGACCCGCCGTAGAGCGGCTTGAACTCGTCGAACTCCGAGCCGTCGACGATGCGGGCGATCACGTCGCGCGGATCGAACGGCACCCGCAGATCGGACGGCACGATGCCCAGCAGTTCCTCGGAGTCGAACAGCGGTTCGGTGACCGGGCCGGGCGCCGGGCCCTGCTTGCGCCAGTTCAAGCGGGCCACGATCCTGCGACCGATCCGAATCGCATCGAGTTCGTCGATCGCGAAGTAGTCCGCGAGACCCGAAGTGCGGGCGTGCATCTCGGCGCCGCCGAGCGACTCGTCGTCGGACTCCTCGCCGGTGGCCATCTTCACCAGCGGCGGCCCGGCAAGAAACACCTTTGATCGTTCCTTGATCATCACCACGTGATCGGACATGCCGGGGACGTAGGCGCCGCCCGCCGTGGAGTTGCCGAACACCAGCGCGATGGTCGGGATGCCCGCCGCCGAAAGCCGCGTCAGGTCCCGGAACATCTGGCCGCCGGGGATGAAGATTTCCTTCTGCGTCGGCAGGTCGGCGCCGCCGGACTCGACCAGCGAGACCACGGGCAATCGATTCTCCAGCGCGATCTGATTGGCCCGAAGCACCTTTTTCAGCGTCCACGGGTTGCTGGTGCCGCCCTTGACCGTCGGGTCGTTGGCCACCAGCATGCACTCCACCCCGCTGACCGCCCCGATGCCCACCACCACGCTGGCGCCGACCTGGAAATCGGTGCCAAACGCGGCTAGCGGGCTCAGCTCCAAGAACGGCGAATCCGGGTCGACCAGCAGCTCGACGCGCTCGCGTGCGGTGAGCTTGCCGCGGGCGTGATGGCGCTCAACATATTTGGTGCCGCCACCACTGAGCGCCTTGGCGTGCTCGGCGTCGAGCTCGGCGAGTTTGGTGGTCATCACCGACGCCGCCTCGGTGTAAGCGGGCGACGCAGGATCGAGTGTGGACCGCAATGTCATGACTGGAATCCAAGTGTCTTGGCCGCGAGGGCGGTGAGGATTTCGGTTGTCCCGCCGCCGATTCCGAGGATTCGCATGTCGCGGTACTGGCGTTCGACCTCGGATTCGGTCATGTACCCCATGCCGCCGAACAGTTGCACCGCCGCATTCGCCACCCATTCGCCCGCCTCGACGGCGGTGTTCTTGGCGAAACAGACCTCGGTGATCAGGTTCGTTTCGCCGCTCAGCTGCCGCTCCACGAGGTTATGCGTATAGACCCGGGCGACATCGATGCGGCGGGCCATCTCGGCCAGCGTGTTCTGCACCTGCTGGCGCGAGATCAAGGGCTTGCCGAACGTCTCCCGGTTGCGGCACCACTCGACCGTCAGGTCGAGGCAGCGCTGCGCGCTGGCGTAGGCCTGCGCGGCCAGCCCGACGCGTTCGGAGACGAACGCGCCCCCGATCTGCACGAAGCCGGTGTTCTCCCCGCCGATCAGGTTGGCCGCCGGAACCCGCACGTCGGTGTAGGACAGCTCGGCGGTGTCCGACGAGCGCCAGCCCATCTTGTCCAGCTTGCGGGTGACCTCGAAGCCGGGCGAGCTCTTGTCGACGACGATCAGCGAAACTCCTGCCGCGCCAGGCCCTCCCGTCCGCGCAGCCGTCACGACGTAGTCGGCGCGCACGCCGGAGGTGATGTAGGTCTTCGCGCCGTTGACGATGTAGTCGTCGCCGTCGCGTACCGCGCGGGTGGTCAGGTGACCGACGTCGGAGCCGCCACCCGGTTCGGTGATGGCCAGGCTACCGATCAATTCGCCACGCAGGGTGGGCCGCACGTAGGTGTCGATCAACCGCTCGTCGCCCGAGGCGATCATGTGCGGTACCGAGATGCCGCAGGTGAACAGCGACGCGAACACCCCACCCGGCGAGCCCGCGTAGTGCATCTCCTCGCAGATGATCACCGAGTCCGCGCCGTCGCCGCCGCCACCGCCGACCGACTCGGGCAGGCCGGCACCCAGCAGTCCGGCCTCGCCGGCCTTGCGGTGCAGATCGCGTGGCAGGTCGCCGCTGCGCTCCCACTCGTCGACATGGGGCAGGACTTCGCGTTCGGCGAAGGCGCGCACCGTCTTTCGGAGTTGCTCGCGCTCGGGGGTATGCCAGATGTTCATAGGATGCTTTCGGGTATGTCGACATGCCGGCTGCGCAGCCACTCGCCCAGCCCCTTGGCCTGCGGGTCGAATCGGGCCTGATACGCCACGCCCTGCCCGAGGATGCCGTCGATGACGAAGTTCACCGCCCGCAGATTCGGCAGAACGTGGCGGGTCACGGTGAGATCGGCTGTCTCAGGCAGCAATTCGCGCAGCTTCTCGACGGTCAGGGTGTGCGCAAGCCAGCGCCACTGCCGGTCGGTGCGCACCCAGACGCCGACGTTCGCGCTGCCGCCCTTGTCGCCGCTGCGGGCACCGGCGATCACTCCGAGCGGCGCCCGCCGCGTCTCACCGAACGGAATCGGCTCCGGCAATGCGAACGGTGGCACGGGCGCCAGCTCGAGGGTCTGCGCGGCCGGTGCGATGTCGAACGCGAGTGCCGTCGGCATGGATCGCCACGTGCGGCACCTCGGCCGCGGGTACGAAGCCAGGTGTGAACACCCCGTACACCTGGCCGTCGCCGGGAGGGCTGGTGGCGTGGAAACCGGGATAGCTGGCAAGCGCGAGTTCTACTGCAGCCGAAGAGAATTGGCGCCCGACGTTGGCAGGGTCGGGATCGCGGACAACGCAGCGCAGCAACGCGCTGGCAGCCTCCTCGCTGTCGGCGTCCGGGTGATCGGTGCGGGCCAGCGTCCACTCCATCTCGGCGGGCTTGACGGTCAGCCCGGTTTCCAGCTGCCTGCGCACCAGGTCGGCCTTGGCGTCGATGTCCAGGCCCGTCAGCACCAATGTCATTTCGTTGCGGAATCCGCCGATGCTGTTGAGCGACACCTTGAGGGTGGGCGGCGGCGGCTCGCCCTTGACGCCGCTGATCCGCACCCGGTCGGGTCCGTCGTCGGACAGCTCGATGGTGTCGACGCGCAGCGTCACATCGGGATTCGCGTAGCGCGCCCCGGTGATCTCGTACAGCAGCTGGGCAGTGACGGTGCCGACACTGACCGAGCCGCCGGTGCCCGGGTGCTTGGTGATCACCGACGACCCGTCGGCGTGGATCTCGGCGAGCGGAAAGCCGGGGTGCGACAGGTCGGCCACCTCAGTGAAGAAGGCGTAGTTGCCGCCGGTCGCCTGCGCACCGCATTCGATGACGTGGCCCGCGGCCACCGCGCCCGCCAGCGCGTCGTAGTCGGTGCGCGCCCACCCGAAGTGCGCGGCGGCGGGCCCGACGATCACCGAGGCGTCGGTGACCCGGCCGGTGACCACGACGTCGGCGCCGGCATCGAGGCAGTCGACGATGCCCCACGCCCCGAGGTAGGCATTGGCCGCCAACGGCGAGCCGAACCCGAACTCTTCGGCACGGCCCACCAAGTCGTCGCCTTCGACATGGGCGACGTTGACATCCAGGCCCAGCCGCTCGGCCAGCGAGCGCACCGCGACAGCCAGCCCCGCGGGGTTGAGGCCGCCGGCGTTGGCGACGATCCGCACGCCACGGTCCAGTGCGGTGCCCAGGCAGTCCTCGAGTTGCTTCAGGAACGTCTTGGCATAGCCGCGGTCGGGCGACTTCGCACGGTCGCGGGCAAGGATCAGCATGGTCAGCTCGGCGAGATAGTCGCCGGTCAGGTAGTCCAGGTCGCCGCCCGTGAGCATCTCGCGCATCGCCGCCAGCCGGTCCCCGTAGAAGCCCGAGCAGTTGCCGATGCGCACTGCAGAAGAGCAGCACGCTCTCCCGTCGTCGCCGTCGACCCAACCAACCGGTAGGTTAGCGCGTTCGACGCGCCGAGACTGCAATGAGGGTCGTGAATCGGCGTCTACAACAACCCTGCCGGCAATTTCGGCGCTGGGACTTCGCCAGCTATCCTTACTACTAATTGCCGCCGCCAGATGGTGTCCTCGCGGCAACATCCGAAAAGGAGAGCTCGATCATGGCTGTGCCCAAGCGCAGGATGTCGCGCGCGAATACCCGTAGCCGGCGCGCGCAGTGGAAGGCCAAGCGCCCCGAACTCGTCGGCGTGAACGTCGCCGGCCAGCAGCACAAGGTGCCGCGTCGGCTGCTCAAGGCCGCGCGTCTCGGCCTGATCGACCTCGACAAACGCTAAGGCGGAACCGGCGCGCCTCTCAGGTCACTCTCAGATAGGGGGATGACACTGTGGCTGTGCGCATACTTGTCGTTGATGACGATCGCGCTGTGCGCGAATCTCTGCGGCGGTCGCTTTCCTTCAACGGTTACTCGGTTGCGCTGGCGCAGGACGGCCTCGAAGCCCTCGATCTGATCGCCAGCGACCGGCCCGACGCCCTGGTGCTGGACGTGATGATGCCGCGGCTGGACGGCCTCGAGGTGTGCCGTCATCTCCGCAGCACCGGAGATGACCTGCCGATCCTCGTGCTGACCGCGCGCGATTCGGTCTCCGAGCGCGTTGCCGGACTGGATGCCGGCGCCGACGACTATCTGCCGAAGCCGTTCGCCCTGGAGGAACTGCTCGCGCGGATGCGGGCGTTGCTGCGCCGCACCACGCCCGACGACGGCGCCGAGTCTCCCGCGATGACGTTCTCCGACCTCAGCCTGGACCCGGTCACCCGCGAAGTCACCCGTGGCCAGCGGCGGATCAGCCTGACCCGCACCGAGTTCTCGCTCTTGGAGATGCTGATCGCCAACCCGCGGCGAGTGCTCACCCGCAGCCGCATTCTCGAGGAAGTCTGGGGATTCGACTTCCCCACCTCCGGCAACGCGCTCGAGGTGTATGTCGGCTACCTGCGCCGCAAGACAGAGGCGGAAGGAGAGCCGCGGCTGATCCACACCGTGCGCGGAGTGGGTTATGTGCTGCGCGAGACGCCACCCTGATGCCAGCCCAGAAGTTGGGATTTCGGCCACAGTCCAACTCCCTGCCCGGCCTATCGACCACTAGCTCACTGTCACTGCGGTGGCGCGTGATGCTGCTGGCCATGTCGATGGTGGCGATGGTCGTGGTGCTGATGGCCGTCGCCGTGTACGCGGTGGTGTCCCGGGCGCTCTATGACGACATCGACAACCAACTCAAGAGCCGGGCGCAGTTGCTGATCGATAGCGGATCACTGGCCGCCGACCCGGGCAAGGCGATCGAGGGCACTGCGTACTCCGATGTGAACGCGATGCTGGTGAATCCGGGCCGGTCCATCTACACCGCCAATCAGCAGGGGCAGACGCTGCCGCTCGGCGAGCCCGAAAAGGCCGTGGTGCGAGGCGAGTGGCTGATGTCGCTGCGCACCGTCAACCATCAGCGGGTGCTGGCACGGCACCTCACCAACGGCAGCTCACTGCTGATTTCCAAGAGCCTCGCGCCGACCAGTCAGGTGCTCAGACGGTTGGGCACCGTGCTGCTCATCGTCGGCGGGCTCGGCGTGGTGATTGCGGCGATGGCCGGTGGCGCGGTCGCGCGTGCCGGCCTGCGACCTGTGGCCAGGCTGACCGAGGCGGCCGAACGGGTGGCGCGCACGGACGACCTGCGGCCGATTCCGGTGTTCGGCAGCGACGAGCTCGCACGTCTCACCGAGGCTTTCAACATGATGCTGCGGGCACTGGCCGAGTCGCGTGAGCGTCAGGCCCGTCTGGTCACCGATGCGGGCCACGAGCTGCGCACGCCGCTGACGTCGTTGCGCACCAACGTCGAGCTGTTGATGGCGTCGATGGCGCCCGGCGCGCCGCGGTTGCCCGAACACGAGATGGACGAGCTGCGCGCTGACGTGATCGCCCAGATCGAGGAATTGTCCACGCTGGTCGGCGATCTGGTGGATCTGACCCGCGACGAGGCCGGCGTCATCATTCACGAACCGGTCGACATGTCCGAAGTCGTCGACCGCTGCCTTGAGCGAGTTCGTCGGCGCCGCAACGACATTGAGTTCGACGTATCGGTCACGCCGTGGCAGGTGTACGGCGACAGCGGGGGACTGGGGCGGGCGGTGCTCAACCTGATGGACAACGCCGCCAAATGGAGCCCGCCAGGCGGGCGGGTCGGCATCCGGCTGACGCAGATCGACCCGCTGCACGCCGAGCTCGTGGTGTCTGACCGCGGCCCGGGCATTCCGCCACACGAACGGCACCTGGTGTTCGAGCGGTTCTACCGTTCCACGTCGGCGCGCGCCATGCCGGGTTCCGGACTCGGTCTGGCGATCGTGAAACAAGTTGCGGTCAAACACGGCGGCGCGCTGCGGGTCGAGGACACCGTTGCCGGTGGACAGCCGCCGGGTACAACGATGCATCTGGTGCTGCCCGGCCGACCGATCCCGGCGACACGCGCCTCTGGCATAGACGGCGCCGATCTCAGCACCGACAATGGCTGATCGGGGGCGCCGGTCATAGGGGAGGAGATTTGGGTATGTCCCGAATGTTCTCTAAGTGGATTCTCAGCCCAGACGGGCACTGTGGGCATGCGCCCATCGTTGTTCGAAATGTCGGAACCTACTTGAGGAAGAGCACTGCAGCGACATGACAAATCATCCGAGGTACTCGCCGCCACCCCAACAGCCGGGTGGGCGGCCCGGCGCCTATGAGCATGGCGCCGGATACCCCGGTCCGCAACGGCCCGGCCCGTACCAGCAGCAGCCGTACGACTGGCGCTACGCGACGCAGCAGACTCAGCAGCAGAGTTTCCGCGCACCCTACGACCCGTACCGGGGCGCCCCGCAACCCCCGCCCGGCCCTCCTGTCGTTCGGCCCCAAAAGCGTTCGCGCGCAGGCGCTTTGACTGCAGGCGCATTGGCCATCGCGGTCGTCTCGGCCGGCGTCGGCGGTGGAGTGGCACTGCTGGCACAGCCCGACCGCCCAGCCGGCACGTCGGCCATCGGCGGCGTCGCCCCCAGCGTGCCTGCGGCCAGCGTGCCCGCCGGCTCGATCGAGCAGGTCGCGGCCAAGGTGGTGCCCAGCGTGGTCAAGCTCGAGGTCGACATGGGCCGGGCGTCCGAGGAAGGCTCCGGAATCGTCCTGTCCACCGACGGCCTGATCCTGACCAACAACCATGTGGTGGCGGCGGCCGAAGACGCTCCAGGCGGCCCCGCAGGCGGTGCGCAAACCAAGGTGACGTTCGCCGATGGCAAGACCGCGGAGTTCACCGTCGTCGGCACCGATCCGAGCAGCGACATCGCCGTGGTGCGAGCCGAGGGCGCGTCCGGGCTGACCCCCGTCACGCTGGGCTCCTCGGCGAATCTGCGGGTGGGCCAGGACGTGGTGGCGGTCGGTTCGCCGCTTGGGTTGGAAGGCACGGTGACCACCGGCATCATCAGCGCGCTGAACCGGCCGGTGGCCGCGGGCGGCGACGCACAGAACCAGAACACAGTGCTCGACGCCATCCAGACCGACGCCGCGATCAACCCCGGCAACTCCGGCGGGGCGCTGGTCAACATGAACGGCGAACTGGTCGGGGTCAATTCGGCCATCGCGACCCTCGGCGGCGACGCAGGCCCGCAGGCGCAAAGCGGTTCGATCGGGCTGGGCTTCGCGATCCCGGTCGACCAGGCGAAGCGGATTGCCGATGAACTCATCCAGAACGGCACGGCGTCGCACGCCTCGCTCGGCGTCCAGGTCGGCAACGACACCGCCACCGACGGCGCGAAGATCGTCGAGGTCACCGGCGGCGGCGCGGCCGCCGCGGCGGGCCTGCCGAGCGGTGTCGTGGTCACCAAGATCGACGATCGGGTGATCAACAGTGCCGATGCGCTGGTGGCCGCGGTCCGGTCCAAGGCCCCGGGTGACAAAGTGACGCTGACTTACCTGGACGGATCCGGTAAGCCGCAGACCGTGCAGGTCACCCTCGGCAAGGCGGACCAGTGAGCATCGCGCCGGGTGGGGTCACGCTGAGAGTGGTCGCGCCGCCGTCGCTTCCCAGATATACGGTTGGGATCATGGAACAGCCAGGGGAGTTGGTGGGCCGCGCGCTCGTCGTCGTCGTCGATGACCGCACCGCACACGGCGAGGAGGACCACAGCGGTCCGTTGGTCACCGAGCTGCTCGGCGAGGCAGGCTTCGTCGTCGACGGCGTGGTCGTCGTGTCCGCCGACGAGGTGGAGATCCGCAACGCGCTGAACACAGCGGTTATCGGCGGGGTGGACCTGGTGGTGTCGGTGGGTGGCACCGGTGTCACCCCCCGCGATGTGACGCCCGAGGCCACCCGCGACCTCCTCGATCGTGAACTTTTGGGCATCTCCGAGGCGCTGCGTGCCTCCGCGCTGTCGGCCGGCATCGTCGACGCCGGCGTGTCTCGCGGCCTGGCCGGAATCTCCGGCAGCACCCTCGTGGTTAACCTCGCCGGCTCGCGCGCAGCGGTGCGTGACGGCATGGCAACGCTCAATCCGCTGGCAGTCCAGATCATCGGCCAGCTATCCAGCTTGGAGATCTAAGCGAGTTGGGCTTGCTGGCCTTACCGCGGCACGACGCAGACCGTGCGCCGTTGCGGTTAGACGCGCGCATACCGCAAACACCGGCGCCGTCGAATGTGTTGCGCGAAAGTGAACGGCAATCTTCACCAAGATGTGATCTTCGTCACACCGGACAGCCACTGTGACCGATCGTTCAAAGCGCTCTCGCGACGCAGTTAACAAGATTTTCGGATATCCGTCGCCCTGGATATCTTTTGACGAGCGCGACAATTCTTCGCCGGACGACGAGGCCGACCACGAGATGTGGTTGCGGGACAATGTTCCGCCTCACCATGATTGACCTGTGATTTCGCGTTTATCCTGGAAAACAGCAGGTCGTTGGTCCCCGTCAGGGCCTGACACAGATTGCGGGGCGACATGGTCGCTGTTGTCTCGCTGCATCGCCCCGGCCGGTCCCGCGCCCGCGACCTGAACCCACCGTGCTGGTTCAGCAAACCCCGAATGTTCGAGTGCGTGAATGTTCACTGGGGGGTGCACGCGTTGCCGGTCCGATGCCTCCCCGTTATGTTCCTCGTGTCAACGATGAGCGAAACGTAAGAGCAGCATGTGAGGTCTCTCATTTGGCTCACATGAGGTTCGTGCGTCGTGTGTGGTGTAGCGGTTGGGCCAGGCACGAACAACACACGGTGACCCCGCCCGGGTCGCCGTCTACATAGCTAGGGAGAACATGAAGGCAATCAGTCGGGTGCTGATCGCGTTGGTTGCGGCCATCGCGTCACTGTTCGTGAGCACTGGCACCTCTCACGCGGGTCTGGACAACGAACTGAGTCTGGTTGATGGCCAGGACCGGACCCTGACGGTTCAGCAGTGGGACACCTTCCTCAATGGTGTGTTCCCTCTTGACCGCAACCGGCTGACCCGTGAGTGGTTCCATTCGGGTCGTGCGAAGTACATCGTGGCCGGTCCGGGTGCCGATGAGTTCGAGGGCACGTTGGAGCTGGGTTATCAGATCGGCTTCCCGTGGTCGCTGGGTGTCGGTATCAACTTCAGCTACACCACGCCCAACATCCTGATCGACGACGGCAACATCACCGCTCCGCCGTTTGGTCTGGAGTCGGTCATTACGCCCAACCTGTTCCCCGGTGTGTCGATCTCGGCTGACCTGGGTAACGGTCCGGGTATTCAGGAAGTCGCGACGTTCTCGGTCGACGTGGCCGGACCTGGGGGTGGTGTGGCGGTCTCCAACGCGCACGGCACCGTGACCGGTGCGGCCGGTGGTGTGCTGCTGCGTCCGTTCGCCCGTCTGATCGCGTCGTCGGGTGACAGCGTCACCACCTACGGCGAACCCTGGAACATGAACTAAAGTCCCAGCTCAGGGCCCAACAAAACAGCCCCCGGCCACTTGGCCGGGGGCTGTTTTGTCGAAACCACCTCCGTAACGCAAGAAACAGGTACAACTACGGTAACGATTACACCACCAATAACGACAAGCTGGTGTAACGGACCAGGCCTGACACGGATGGGGAAACATGAAGACAGTCAGTCGGGTGCTGATCGCGTTGGTTGCGGCCATCGCGTCACTGTTCGTGAGCACTGGCACCTCTCACGCGGGTCTGGACAACGAACTGAGTCTGGTTGATGGCCAGGACCGGACCCTGACGGTTCAGCAGTGGGACACCTTCCTCAATGGTGTGTTCCCTCTTGACCGCAACCGGCTGACCCGTGAGTGGTTCCATTCGGGTCGTGCGAAGTACATCGTGGCCGGTCCGGGTGCCGATGAGTTCGAGGGCACGTTGGAGCTGGGTTATCAGATCGGCTTCCCGTGGTCGCTGGGTGTCGGTATCAACTTCAGCTACACCACGCCCAACATCCTGATCGACGACGGCAACATCACCGCTCCGCCGTTTGGTCTGGAGTCGGTCATTACGCCCAACCTGTTCCCCGGTGTGTCGATCTCGGCTGACCTGGGTAACGGTCCGGGTATTCAGGAAGTCGCGACGTTCTCGGTCGACGTGGCCGGACCTGGGGGTGGTGTGGCGGTCTCCAACGCGCACGGCACCGTGACCGGTGCGGCCGGTGGTGTGCTGCTGCGTCCGTTCGCCCGTCTGATCGCGTCGTCGGGTGACAGCGTCACCACCTACGGCGAAGCCTGGAACATGAACTAACCTCCAGGGATATCAAGGCAGCCCCCGGATCCCGCCGGGGGCTGTTTCTTGTCTCCGGGGGCTACACCGTGTCGGGCTTTGTCGCTCTCTTGGCCTCGAGGGCGGCTTCAGCGCCATGCCTGCCGGCGGCGCTCCCGTTCTCAGCCAGCAGATCGCGGATCTCGGTGAGCAGAGTCAGTTGGGTCTCCTCCTCCTCCACCTTGGTATCGAGTTCTTTGAGCTTCTTGTAGGGAACCACGATGACGAAGTAGACAACCGCCGCGACAATCAGGAAGTTGATCGTCGCTGAGATGACGGCGTTGAAATCGATCGCGATGTTGTTGCCCAGTGGAATCCGCAGAAAGCCGTAGTCCGAATCGGGCGTCGCACCGATCCGGCTGACCATCGGCTGCACCACGTTGTCGGTGAATGCCGTCACCAGTGCCGGTGAACGCGGCGCCGACGATGACCGCCGTGGCCAGGTCGATGACATTGCCGCGGGCGATGAACTCCCTGAACCCCTTCAACATGCGCCCAAATCCTTCCTGCAGGTCGTGTTCTGTCTGACAGACACAAAACGTTAGTCGGGTTGGCGACGCGGCGGACCTAGTCCGGTGTTAGCTTCGCCGGGTGGCGATGCGATGGCTGTTCTCGACCATGGTTGCGGTGTTGATTGGTCTTTCGGTGTTCGCGACGGCGACGGCCACTGCCGAGCCGTCGCCGGCTCCGGCGCCACCGTCGACCACCGATGAATTGGCCGACATGGTCATGGATGTCATCGAGCACGGCGCGCCTGCGCCGCCCACCACCACGCCCGTGCCGGCACCGCCGGGCTGACGCGGTCAGTGGAAGGTCAGCGTGACCGTCTGCACCAGGGCCGCGCCCGCGACCTCGTTGGCGGCGTGAGCGGGCAGCGCCACCAGGACCACCCTGTCGCTACCGCTGCCGGCCCCCTTCTGCTTCTCGGAGACGAGGACCACGACGGCGTCGGTCGCGATCACCCGCGGCCGAGCGTCGGCGCCGGTATCGGAGGTGGTGGCGGCGAGCACATCGACCACATCGCCGGCCCTGATCAGGTCCAGTAGCCCCGTGTCGGCGAGGTGCAACGGCACGATCCTGGCGTCGGGGCCCGCCGCCGATTCGGCCAGCCGCGGGCCCAGCAATCGCACGTCGGTGATGATCTCTCCGCGGCGGGCGGGTCCGGCGAGTGTCGCGCCTACCACCGAGGAGACGTCCGACGATGAGCCGTCGGGAATCGTTGTCGCCGTGCGGGTTTCGAGATGCACATCGGCGGCGGTGAGCTCGACCCCGGGAGCGAGGTCGCGCGCGGCGACGACGATCTCGGTGCGATCGCCGTCGGGGTCGGAGCGCAGCGCCGCGACGCCCGCCAGAACAACCAGCGCGCCGGCGGCGACGCGCCGGGCCGCCACGGTGCGCGACCAGTCTGGTCGCAGGCCGCTGATCAATCGGCTCAACGCCGTTGGATTGAGAGAATCCCCCATGCCGCCACGCTAGGCAGCACGCGCTGGTGATGGTGCGGGCTTAGAACCCGCCTGTGGATAACTTCGCGGGTGTCAGCTGGAGGCCGCGGCGGCGGGTGCCGAGGTGGTCGAGCTCGAACCGTTGGACGAGCTGGAGCTGGACTTGTCCGACGAAGACGAGCTCGAGCTCGTGGACTCCGAGCTGCTGGTGGAGCCGCCGCTCGAGCTCTTGGCCGGCTCGCGGCTGTCGGTGCGGTAGAAACCGCTGCCCTTGAACACCACTCCCACCTTGCCGAACAGCTTGCGCAGCCGGCCGTTGCACTTCGGGCAGCTGGTCAGCGCATCGTCACTGAACGCCTGCACCGCATCGAAGCGATTGCCGCATTCGGTGCACGCGTAGGAATAGGTGGGCACGAAACCTCCGAGGTGGTCAAACTTCTTAGCACTCTACCGGCTCAAGTGCTAGAACCGCTATGTGGGCCGCGTCATTCCCTCACCACCCAACGTGCGCTGGCTGCGAGATTCCGCCCGGTTCTTCGCAGAGAACGCACGCTCGATGAGCTGTCGGTCCCCGTTGGCACACTCCGGCGATGGGGAATCCTTTCATCGGCAGTGAGGCGATGGCGTCTGGTCGCGTGACGCCATACACGTTGCGCAGTCGATTTAGGCGGCTTCATCCGGACGTCTATCTGTCGCGAGATGCCGAACTCACCGCGGTGACGCGTGCGAAGGCGGCCTACTTATGGTCTGGGCGAGAAGGTGTCGTCGCCGGTCAGTCCGCTGCTGCGCTTCACGGCGCGAAATGGGTCGACGATCGCCGACCCGCGGAACTTCTCTGGCCTAATCGACGGCCCCCGAGGGGCATTCACACGGGGTCCGGCGTGTTCGCTGACGACGAAGTCGAGGTGATCGACGGGATTCGGGTAACCACGGCGGCACGTACCGCACTCGACATCGCATGTCGATACCCGCTCGGCAAGGCGGTAGCAGCGATCGACGCACTCGCCCGCGCGACGCACCTCAAAATGGCCGAGGTCGAGCTCCTGGCCGACCGATACAAGGGCCGTCGCGGGATTCGCAGTGTCCGCACTGTTCTGGAGCTCGTCGATCCCGGCGCCGAGTCACCAAAAGAAACCTGGCTGCGGCTGCTCGTCATCCGTAACGGGTTTCCGCGGCCAACTACGCAGATCCCGGTCTACAACGAATACGGCGTGCTTGTCGCGGTCTTGGACATGGGTTGGGAAGACATCAAGCTAGCGCTCGACTACGAGGGTGACCACCATCGAAACCCCCTCCGCTTCAACAAGGACATCCGCCGGCATGATGACGTCACCGAACTCGGGTGGATGGACATCCGCGTCACGTCGCGAGACACCGAAGGCGAAATCGTTCGGCGGCTATCGGCGGCGTTCGCGCGCCGAACGTGAAGCCACTGCGAAATCCAGGCCGGTTTTTCGCAGCGAACGCACGCTCGATAAGCCTCGGACCCCTAGCCCAACGTGACCAACCCGCGTCGCGGCGTCAGCGCGTGGGTCATCCGCACGTCATGCGGTTCGGCAGGCAGCTCGTCGACGACTTCGTCGTCGCGGACCACCGCGACCAACCTCGCCGCCGGATCGGCCAGGGGCAGCGAGCGGTCATAGAAACCAGCGCCGCGGCCAAGCCGGACTCCGCTGCGGTCGACCGCAAGCGCCGGAACCAAGACCACCGTCGCGGCCGCCACGGCGTCGGCCGGCAGCCATGGCTCGGCGGGCTCACGCAAGCCGAATCGCGCCTCGACCAGGCCGCCGGGGCGGTACTGGCCCCACTGCAGCGGTATCGGGATGCCGGCCGCGTCATGGCGTGCGACGGGCAGCAGCACCCGCACGCCCATCCGGACCAGCGAATCGATCAGCTCGATCGAGCCTGGCTCTGAGCCGACGGGCACATAGGCGGCGACGGTGTTGCCGCCGCCGATGAAACCGGGCAGGTGTGAACACAAGGCGTGGGCCTCGGCGTCGTGGAGCTCCGGGGCCAATGCGCGGCGGGCCAGCAGGATCTCGGCTCGCAGCTCGGTCTTCGTCACGGACACCACAAAGCCTCTCCGAACCTCGGACGTTGGCAGGTTTAACCAACGTAGGGAGGTTAATGTGTGAACGATGACACGGTCTCTGGTACCGATTCCGCGCACGGCGGTCGTTCCGGCTGCGGGCTTGGGGACCCGATTCCTGCCCGCCACGAAGACGGTGCCGAAGGAGTTGCTGCCCGTCGTGGACACGCCGGGCATTGAGCTGGTGGCGGCTGAGGCCGCCGAAGCCGGCGCCGAACGGCTGATCATCGTCACCTCCGAGGGCAAGGACAGCGTCGTCGCGCACTTCGTCGAAGACCTCGTCCTCGAGGGCACGTTGGAAGCCCGCGGCAAGACGTCCATGCTCGCGAAGGTGCGGCGCGCTCCCGCGCTGATCAAGGTCGAGTCCGTGGTCCAGGCCGAACCGTTGGGCCTTGGCCACGCCGTCGGTTGCGTCGAGGACTCCCTGGCGCCCGACGAAGATGCCATCGCGGTGCTGCTGCCCGACGATCTCGTGCTGCCCACCGGGGTGCTCGAAACCATGTCGAAGGTGCGGGCCAAGCGCGGTGGCACCGTGCTGTGCGCGATCGAGGTAGAGCCTGACGAGATAAGCGCCTACGGCGTTTTCGACGTCGAAACCGTTCCAGACACCAACAATCCGAGCGTGTTACGGGTCAAGGGCATGGTGGAGAAGCCGAAGTCCGAGGACGCGCCGTCGTTGTATGCCGCGGCGGGCCGCTACGTGCTCGACCGCGCGATCTTCGACGCGCTCAAGCGGGTTCCGCACGGCGCCGGTGGCGAGATCCAGCTGACCGACGCGATCGCGCTTCTGATCGATGAGGGTCATCCGGTGCATGTGGTTGTCCACCGCGGCTCTCGACACGACCTCGGAAATCCTGGCGGCTACCTCAAGGCTGCGGTTGACTTTGCGTTGAAGCGCGACGACTACGGGCCCGAGCTGCGGCGGTGGTTGGTGGAGCGATTGGGGCTGATCGATTGCTGACACGCAACGACGGCCCCTGACGCCTAGATAGGGGTGTTGTGCGTTCGGTGGAGGAGCAGCAGGCTCGGGTAGCGGCCGCGGCGGTAGCACCCAGACCGGTCCGAGTAGCCATCGCCGAAGCGCAAGGTCTGATGTGCGCCGAGGAGGTCGTCACCGAACGTCCGCTGCCGGGTTTCGATCAAGCCGCGATTGACGGATACGCCGTCCGCAGTGTGGACGTGCTCGGTGCCGGCGGTGGTGATGAGGACGGCGAGGACGAGGGGAACGGCGAAGTCAGTCTGCCCGTCATGGGCTCGATCGAGGCCGGTGCCCGCACGCCCAGCGGCTGCAGCCCCGCCAGGCCGCGCGCGTGCAGACCGGTGCGCCGATGCCGACGCTCGCCGACGCGGTGCTGCCGTTGCGGTGGACCGACGGCGGCGAGGCGCGGGTGACGGTGCTGCGCGGCGTCCGGTCCGGAGCCTACGTTCGCCGCACCGGCGATGATGTGCAGCCCGGCGACGTCGCGGTGCGGGCAGGCACCATCATCGGCGCGGCACAAGTGGGCTTGCTCGCCGCCGTTGGACGCGAGCGTGTGCTGGTGCATCCACGGCCGCGGCTGTCGGTGATGTGTGTCGGCGGTGAGCTCGTCGACATCTCTAGAACGCCCGGCAACGGCCAGGTCTACGACGTCAATTCGTACGCGCTGGCCGCGGCGGGCCGCGACGCCGGTGCCGAGGTGAACCGCATCGGCATCGTCGACACCGACCCGAAGGAATTGCGCGAAGTCGTTGAGGGCCAACTGAACCGGGCCGAGGTGGTGGTGATCGCCGGCGCCGTTGGCGGAGCCGCGACCGAAAGCGTTCGGTCGGTCCTGGCGGAGCTCGGCGAGATGGAGGTCACCCGCATCGCGATGCATCCCGGCTCCGTGCAGGGCTTCGGCCAGCTCGGCCCGGAGGGCGTGCCGGTGTTCCTGCTGCCTGCCAACCCCGTCAGCGCACTGGTGGTCTTCGAGGTGATGGTGCGGCCGCTGATCCGGTTGTCGTTGGGCAAGCGTGCGCCGATGCGGCGGGTCGTGCAGGCCCGCACGCTGTCCCCGATCGCCTCGGTGGCGGGCCGCAAGGGCTATCTGCGCGGCCAGCTGATGCGCGACCAGGACACCGGCGAGTACCTGGTGCAGGCCCTCGGCGGTGAGGCGGGCGCGTCGTCGCATCTGCTGGCCACGCTTGCGGAGGCAAACTGTCTTGTGACCGTCCCGAGCGAGGCCGAACAGATCCGTACCGGCGAGATCGTCGACGTTGCGTTCCTCGCGCAGCGCGGCTGATCCGCGAGACCGGCGTGTCGTGATGAACCTGTGGCGTTCCAGTTCTATGCATCCGGGCTGGCCGACGCCGGTCGGTCCGCTGCGTGTGCCCGCCGGGGTGGTGCGGCTGCGTCAGGTCCGGCTGCGCGACGCGGGCCAGTGGAGCCGTATCAGGCTGGCCGACCGCGCGCACCTGGAGTCGTGGGAACCGGCCACCGACGTGGATTGGGATACGCGGCATGCGATTACGTCGTGGCCGGCGGTGTGCTCAGGGTTGCGCTCAGAGGCGCGCAAGGGCCGGATGCTGCCGTATGTGATCGAGGTGGACGGGCAGTTCTCCGGTCAGCTGACCATCGGCAACGTGACGCACGGCGCGCTGCGGTCGGCGTGGATCGGGTACTGGGTGGCAAGCGTGGCCACCGGCGGCGGAGTGGCGACCGCCGCGTTGGCGTTGGGCTTGGACCACTGCTTCGGGCCCGTCATGTTGCACCGCGTCGAGGCCACGGTGCGCCCCGAGAACGCGGCGAGCCGGGCGGTGCTGGCCAAGGTCGGGTTCCGTGAAGAGGGGCTGCTGCGGCGCTATCTGGAGGTGGACGGCGCATGGCGCGACCACCTGTTGGTGGCGATCACGGTCGAAGAACTGCACGGCTCGGCGGCCTCCGCGCTGGTGCGTGAGGGCCACGCCAGCTGGGCATAGCGAACCCGCATTACGCGAGATCTGCATGAGGGCTGTGCCGCCCGCCAAATCGCGACCCTCGTGCAGATCTCGGCGCAAACGTTGTCGCATTTTGGGCACCCTGGCAGGACCCCGTCTGTTACCAATGTGACATTTGTGACTATTGGTGCTTGTCAGCATCGAATTACAGGTGTGTAATTGTGTTTCGGCGCGCCTCCACGGATGCGCTGGTCACAGACCTAGCCTGATGGGGAAAGGAGCCGGCGACATGCCAAACATCCCCCAATCCCTCCTGTGGATCTCCCTGGTCGTCCTTTGGCTCTTCGTGCTCGTGCCGATGCTGATCAGCAAGCGTGACGCGGTCCGCCGCACCAGCGACGTGGCCCTGGCGACGCGGGTTCTCAACCGCAGCCGCAGCGCCAGGCTGCTGAGGCGGCGTGGAGGTCCCGCCGCCGGCCACCGCAGCGACCCGGACTGGCAGCCATCCGACGACGATCTCGACGACGACACCGAGCACGAATCGGCTGAGCGGTCGGTCGTGGTGGCCGAGGCGGACGTCGACGACATCGTCGCTGAGCCGGACTACCTCGATGTGGATGTCGTCGACGAGGACTCCGGCGCATTGCCCGTTGGCGCGTCAGCAAGCGAAGAAGTCGAGGAGCCGGACCCCGGGGAAGAAGACCAAGCCGACGAACTGACACTGGAATTCGAGGCTGACGCCGACGAGACCGAAGCCGACGAACCGGAACCCGACGGCATCGAAGAGGAGTACGAGTACGTCGCCGATTCGTCCGGCCTGGAGTCGCCGTCGGAGACCGAGCTGCAACTGGCCGACTCACTGAGCGCCGCGCGCAGGCGCCGGCATGAGTCGAAGACCGCGGCGGCGGTGAGCGCCCGCAAGTACAAGTTCCGCAAGCGCATGCTGACGTTCCTCTCGGTTGCCGTGGTGGCCGCGGCCGCGGCCGCGTTCACGGTGGCCCCGGCGGCGTGGTGGGCGTGCGGGGCGATCGGTGCCGTGACGGTGCTCTACCTGGCGTATCTGCGGCGCCAGACGCGCATCGAGGAGCGGCTGCGTCGGCGCCGCGCACAGCGGATCGCGCGGTCGCGGCTGGGTGTGGAGAACACCGACGATCGCGAGTTCGACGTGGTCCCGTCGCGGCTGCGGCGGCCGGGTTCGGTGGTGCTGGAGATCGACGACGAGGACCCGATCTTCGAGCATCTCGACTATGCCCCGTTCTCGCGCAGCTTCGACCTGCCGCACGCGGCTGGCCAGTAGCGCCGTCGGTTTCGACCGATGCGCGGCGACTGGTAGCCTGTCCTACCGGTACCAGGGGCTATGGCGCAGTTGGTAGCGCGACTCGTTCGCATCGAGTAGGTCAGGGGTTCGAATCCCCTTAGCTCCACCCATGTGACTTCGGTATTGGGCAACATGTAGTCGCCGAACCCGTCATCAAATGTTGACGCCCCGCGGACGGCATGTCCCGGCCCCTATCGCGATGATCGTGTGAACCACTTCGTCTTGATGCGCCAGGAGTGTGCCGACGCCATCGCGAATCCGGCGCCGCACGTGCAGGCGAAGAACCACACGAGGGTGCCGCCGTCGAGCGCCTGCAGAGGCGCGACGTAGGCGGTGGTGAAGTTCCTTGCTCGCCGCGATGGGCACCCCGTAGCCTTTCAACGGTGGCCGGCCTGACTGCTGTCCGCGCCGAGGAACTCGCCGCATTGGGGGTCTTCGCCGGCTGCCCAACCGAGGCCTTGGTGCCGCTCGCGGCACAATTGCGTCCGCTGACCGCGGCGCCCGGGCAGGTGCTCATGCAGCAGGGCGAACTGGCGGTCTCGTTCTTGCTCATCGGGTCCGGGCGCGCGGAAGTCACCCACACTGGAATCGACGGCCACCCGACGGTCGTCGAGCTGACACCTGGCCTGATCGTCGGCGAGATTTCCTTGCTCCGTGACGCACCGCGGACCGCGACGGTGGTCGCAACCGAACGGCTGATCGGCTGGGTCGGTGGCCGAGAGGCGTTCGCCACGATGCTCGAAATCCCGGGCATGGTGGACAGCTTGCTGCGCACGGCCCGCCAGCGCCTCGCAGCGTTCATCACGCCGATCCCCGTTCAAATGCGCGACGGCACCGAACTACACCTACGGCCGGTCTTGCCCGGGGACAACGAACGCACGACGAACGGCCCGGTCGAGTTTTCGGACGAGACGCTGTACCGCCGCTTCCAGTCGGCGCGGACACCCACCAAGTCGTTGATGACATACCTGTTCGAGGTCGACTACGTCGACCACTTCGTCTGGGTGATGACCGACGGGCCCGATGGTCCGGTGGTGGCGGACGCGCGATTCGTCCGCGACGAGAACGACCCCACGACCGCCGAAGTCGCCTTCATCGTCGGTGACGCCTATCAGGGCCGCGGGATCGGCACGTTCCTGATGGGCGCGCTCTCGGTGACTGCGGGTTACGACGGGGTACAACGGTTTACGGCGCGGGTGCTGGCGGAGAATTACGCCATGCGCACAATCCTCGACCGCTTCGGGGCCGCCTGGCACCGCGAAGACCTGGGTGTGGTCACCACGGTCGTCGACGTACCCCAGCCACGCGACCTGTCCTTCCCGCCCGAGCTGACAAAGCAGATCCGCGACGTGACCCGTCAGGTCATCAGGGCTGTCGGCTGATGCGGCCACCGCTATCGAAGGACACCCGGCTGTGCATTTCGCTTGCGGGACGGCCGAGCAATATCGGCACCCGATTCCACAACTATCTGTACGACGAGCTCGGCCTGGACTTCATCTACAAGGCGTTCACGACGACAGACATCGTCGCCGCAATCGGTGGTGTGCGCGCTCTCGGCATCCGCGGCTGTTCGGTCTCAATGCCTTTCAAGGAAGACGTCATCGCACTCGTCGACCGCGTGGAGCCCTCCGCACGCGCCATCCACTCCGTCAACACCATCGTCAACGACGACGGGCGCCTCACCGCGTCGAACACCGACTACATCGCGGTCCAGAAGCTCATCGACGACCACGGTTTGCAGCCGTCGCAGTCGGTGCTTCTCCGTGGCAGCGGAGGCATGGCCAACGCGGTCGGTGCAGCGTTCCGGGACAAGGGTTTTCGCCAGGGCACGGTCGTCGCCCGCAACCCCGAGTCCGGACCGAAACTGGCCGACCGGCTCGGCTACGACTACGCACCAGAGGTTGTTTCCCGCACGGCGGACGTGATCGTGAACGTCACCCCGGTGGGGATGGCCGGCGGCCCGGAGGAGAGTGAGCGCGCCTTCGACGAGGCCACTATCGCCAAGGCGCACAAGGTTTTCGACGTGGTGGCGCTGCCGTCGGAGACGCCGCTCATCAAGGCCGCGCGCGCCGCGGGCGTCAACGTCATCACCGGCGCCGAGGTGATCGCGCTGCAGGCCGCCGAGCAGTTCGAGCGTTACACCGGTGTGCGGCCCACGCCCGAGCAGATCGCCGCCGCCTCAGCGGTATCCCGAGCGTGACTATGGCGCGTTGACGACTACGATCCGACGGCGCACCTGTTCGATGCCCTGGGTCCACTTCGAGTACGACAGCGTGGCCTCGAGAAACCACACCAGGGATGAGTGCACCGCCTCCGCTTTCGGCGGCGCATCCTCGCCCCCGATCGCTGGCGTGCGGACCAGGGGATGCGAGATTCGGCGACGCCCCCAGTAGATGGCGAGCTCGCCGTCCCCGCAGGTCCGTTGCTGCGGTTCGTCTACGACCTGGACGTCTTCGGAGCCGACGACGACGGTGAAATCGCCCCGGGGTAGCCCTCGGCCATCGACCACACCAGCCGCGGGTCATCGCCTTGAGCATCTATTTGGGCACCGCCGTTTCGGCCTCCATCGCGGCAGTCATCGGGTCCGGTACCTCGTTCCTGAAGTGTTTGCTGCTGACCTGATGATGATGCCGCGCAGGTTACCGAAAACCGCTTGCTTTCGTGCATGTTCAACAACCGGAACGGCCAGCAGCCCGCGTTCCGGTCGTCGCTAGCGTCAATAAATTAGGGAGTGATGGTGGTCTGTTCGTCGATCACGGACGTCGCATCCAGCAGCGGGCCCAACTGGTCCTCGCGGCCGTCGGCGTTGATCTGCAGCACATACAGCCCGTCCTGCCCCGGGATCACGACGGTCTTCTGGGCGATGGCGCGCTTGACGCCGTCCTTGGTGTAGGTGCCTCCGAACTCGGTAGCGTCGAACCCGCCGAGCGTGCTCGGATTGCCTGCGTCGCCCCCCTCGAATCCGGGCAGGTTCTGGAGCTCACCGGGCGCGAACTCGAGGACCTTGCCCGGCTCGACGTTGCCGGTCAACTTGGATACCAGAGCGATGATCGACGGGGGATCGTCGGCCATGGCGGGGTCGGTGAAAGTGATTGCGCCGTAGGCCCATTCCGGGGTGTTTCCGCCGGCGTCCTCCCAACCGGGCGGGAACGGAAGATTGATCGTGGGGGAGCCGGGATCGCCGCGGCGGACAGGGGTTTCGACGATGCCGTTGTCACGGATGTAGTCGACGATCGTGTAGTTGGGGCCCGACGCTTGTGCCGACGTCGTGGGCGCCGCTTCGCTGGTTGTGGTCGTCGTCGCGCTGTCGGCTCCGCCGACGTCGTTGGCTCGGAATTGGCGTCCGATCCGCAGCCCGCCAGTCCGAGGCCGAGTGCGGTGGCGGCGATGGCGATGACGCCGGCGCTGCGTGACGTTGTCATTTGGTCTCCCGTCAATTGGAATCTGCGCCGTAGCCTACGGTCGGCAAACAACTGACCGCCGAGAAACTGCTAGTGGGCGTGGCGATTCACGCTGGCGAACGGCCGTACCACTTCGTCCACGCTACGGCCATGACCGTTGCTAATGCATCTTTGCCGAAGTCCTATCCCGTTGACTTCCCAGGGAAGACTAGTTGCAAACGCAAGTATTTGCCGTCGCGCCCTGCGGAATCGGTTATCTATTCGCGGCCCGAGGTGCAAAATCCAGCTGTGCAGCTGCTTCGGGGCGGGTTCGCTGTAACTCAGAGTCTGCGACTGGCTGAGGCGAGCACATTTCTGAGTGCCGATCATTGACGGAGGGGTGTTGATCATGCGGGTGATCGCGCGTTCGCTGTGGGTGGCGTTCGTTGCGGTGCTCGGAGCCGTTGCGCTCGCAGTGGCCTGGGCCACGGCGACGGCCATTCAGCTCTTGGCAACTACCGCGCTGATCATGGGCGGAGCGGACCACCCGCTGGCCGGGCCCAAGGACTCGCAGTCGTTCGTCGAGGACTATCTGGACAACGCCATCAACCTCTACATCGACCCGTCGGCCGACGCGGGCAATGGAACCGCCGGGGGGGTGACCAACGCCGTGGCGGTCACCTACCCCGCGGAGTTCTTTCCCGTCTTTGGCACACGCACATTCGACAGGTCGGTTTCCGACGGACGTGTGAACCTGCACAGATGCCTCGACGCAGACGATCTCTGTCAGCGCAACACCGGCCCGTTCGACGGTCTCGACGAGGTGACATCGGTGTATCCGCCGCCTGTCGACGACGACATCGTCGTGTTCGGCTATTCACTGAGCGCCGTAGTGGCCTCGCTGGTCAAGCGGGACTTGATCGCGAGATACCAGCCGGGCGATCCGAGCAGATCGTTCATCTTCGTCGCAAACCCCATGCGCGGCAACGGCGGTATCTTGATGCGACTTGTCAACCTGCCGTCGATCCCATTCTTCGGCATCACCTTCTACGGCGCGGCGCCGACGAACGGCCCCATCGATGACAAAGGAACGCCAGATCCTTCCGACGACACTTCGTCTATCCGACTGCGGATTACGCGCAGCAGTACGACGGGCTCGGCGGGGAGTTCCCCTTCCGGCCGCTCAATCTGCTGGCCACCATCAACTCGTTGCTCGGCTACGCCTTCCTGCACAGTGGCGTCGTCAACAAGCCGTCCAGCGAGGCGCTGTTCCAGGGCAAGGAAGGGGACACGTCCTACTACCTCTTCCCCACCGAGTTGGTGCCGATCCTGATGCCGCTGCAGATGATCGGCGTCCCGAAGCCCATCCTGTCGTTCTTCGATGAGTTCTTCCGGGTGATCATCGAGGACGCCTATCTGCGCGACGTCAACCCGGGCGTGCCCACACCGGCAAGCCTCCTGCCCATCGGCGACCCGATCGGATTGGTGCTCAAGTTGTTGGCGGCCATCCCGGTCGCCATCGACAACGCCTTGGAAGATCTCGGGCTCGGGCGGGCGCTGGGCACGACCGCGTCCGGTCCGTTCGGCGTCGGCGGCCCGCCACTGCCTGCGGAGTCGACGCTGAGGACCACGACCGTATCGACACTGGCGGCGACGACCGAGGCCGTCGACGACAACGCGGAATCCGTTGCGCCAGAAGCTCAGTCGCTAGTGAGTGAAGTAGTCGGAAGAAACGGCGGGCGATCTCGAGCCCGTCGCGGGCGTCATTGACGAACCTGAACCCGTCGAGCCGGACGCCACCACAGAGGAGCAGGCCGAGACCACCACAGAGGAGCAGGCCGAGACCACCACGCCGGAGCCGAACGAGACGCCGGCGGCGACAGAGCCTCGACCAACCCGAAGTGCGCGGGCCGATCGAGTTCGATTCGCCGGAGCCGCAACCGAATTCGCCGACCGACGATCAGGACGACGCCAGCGACAACGAGACGGCTCCCGACCCGAGCCCCACGGGCGCGGACGACCAGGACAACCAGAACGACGACCAGAACGACGACCAGGACGCCGCCGCCTGAGCCGCGTCCGCTCGCGGGTTCAGCACTTGGCCGTCAAGTACACGGTTTGATAGACGACCCTGCTCACAACCTCGTTACCCGCTGTCACCGCATGCGTCACCATCTCTCCGGGGCGCACCGAATCCACGGTGCAGTCATCAAGCGGTGCGGTACCGACCTTGTTCAAGACGACCTTGAAACCGTTGTTCTCCAACTCATGGACGGTGTCCTGCGCCGATCCGATGCCCGACGGAGCGGCTTGCGCGCTAGCCGGAAATCCCAGGGCCAGCGCTATGAATGCTCCTCCCGCAATCGTGGCAAATGTCAATCTATTCATTTGTGGTGCCTTCCACGTCGTTGACCGACCGCCAGATCCCCTCCGGTCACTGGCGGTCTAATTGATGAAACCCGCGGTAGCGCAAATCGATTCCCTGCAGCGACCCCTGTGCTATCAACACCGGATGCGCCTGTTCGCGTCGATCGCTGCCGTGGCGCTCTGCATCGCGGGTTGCGGGCAGCCGCCCGGGCCGTCGTCGTCTGACGGCTCAGCGGTGCCGTCGGGCCCGTCGGTCCAGGTGAAGCCCGCGAACATCGCGAAGGTGCGAGGCGACCTGCCGGCCGGCTATGAGGTGTCCGATATCACCGGCAGGGCCGCGCCCGCTGCACTGTGGGGCTTCGGCCCCAGGTGGACGGCTGACCCCCCGCAGTGCGGCGCGTTGGCCGATCCGGTGGTTGACGGCGCCGTCACTCGGGGTTGGTCGGCGTCGGGCGGCGGCGGCATCGTCAATGCCGTGGTGACCGGCTCGCCGCCGGATCCGATTGGTCTCGATCCCGCACTGATCGCCGATTGCGGGCAGTGGAGGCTGTCGGGCGGGCACACCAGCGGCAGCGTCACGTTCATCGCCGCGCCTGCCATCGACGGGGTGGTGACGGTGGGACTGTCCACCGCGACCACGACCGTCGTCGAGGGCGGCACAGAAACTCATTCCCACGCCGACACGTTCACCGCCTACCTGGGCGACTACGTCGCATTCATCACCGTGGTCACCGACCCCGGATCGCCGAATCCTCCACTCGGACAGGATTTCGCGGCGGAATTGCTGGTGAAAACGGTGTCGGCGTTACGGGGTTGAGCCGCGGCGTGCGGGTACATTGGCGGCGATGCTCACCCCGAGAGCGATGCTCGGCGTCGCGTGCGCCGGCGTGCTGGCCGCATGTGGCCAGTCGGCCGAGGCGGATCTCTCGCACGCCGACATCGCCAACGTCAAGAATCTGAGGTCGAGCTTCGGGCCGCCGTTCCAGGTGACCGACGTGGGGCCGACGGGTATCGACCCGCGTCTGCTCGGCCCGCAAACGCTGCCGGCCGGGATGAAGTTCGAGCCGGCCGACTGCGCGAAGTTCGCCGGCCAGCAGGTCGTGCCGGCGGGGGCGAAGGGCAATATGGCCGCCACCACGGCCGAAGGTGAGGGCAACCGGTTCATCGCCATCGCGCTTGAGACGTCGGAAGCGGTGCCGGTCGATGCGCCGGCGCAGAACTGCGACAAGGTCGGGTTCGCCGGTGGCGGGGTGCGCGGCCTGGTCGAGGTGGTCGAGGCTCCGCAGATCGAAGGCGCGCACACGCTCGGCACTCACCGGGTCCTGCAGACCACCGTCGACGGTAAGCCGCGGACCGGCGAGCTCTACAACTACGTGGCCACGTTCGGCACGTTCCTGGTGATCGTCACGGCCAATCCGCTGGTGCTGCCCGACAAGCCGGTCGCGCCGGTGAACACGCAGCGCGCCCGCGACCTGCTCAGTGCGGCGGTGGCGGCGGTCAGGGGCTAGCGCACGTCGTGCGGCCGGAACTGGATGCTGACGCGCGGGCCGACGGGCTTGGTGGTCTTGGGGACCGCGTGCTCCCACGTGCGCTGGCACGAGCCGCCCATCACCAGCAGGTCGCCATGACTGTGATGTAGTCGCAGCGATTTGCCACCGCCGCGGGGGCGCAGCGCGAAAACCCTTGTCGCACCGAGGCCGACGATCGCCACCATGGTGTCCTCTGTACTGCTTCGGCCGATGGTGTCGCCGTGCCAGGCCACGCTGTCGTTGCCGTCGCGGTACAGGCACAAGCCCGCGGTGGTGAACGGTTCGCCGAGTTCGCCGGCGTAGGTGTCGTTGAGCCGTCGGCGCATCTGCTTCAGCCGCGGATGCGGAGGGGGTTCGTCGACGAGATTGTGGAAGCTGACCAATCGTGGCACGTCGACCACGCGGTCGTACATCGGCCTGCGCTCCGCGCGCCACGGGATGGTGTCCATGAGTTCGTCGAACAGTGAGTCCGCGTCCGCCAACCAGCCGGAGCGCACCTCGACCCACGCGCCACTGCCGAGGTGGCGCCGATCGGCGGCCTCGAACAGCGAGCTCTGCAGAGCCAGCTCCATGACTGCGAGTCTATCGCACAGGCGTTCGAAGAGTCACAGTCGCACGGCGCCGGGGCCCTGCTCGGCGAGCACGTCGCCGGGGTTGGACAGCGCGCAGGTCTTGAGGCTAAGGCAGCCGCAGCCGATGCAGCCGGTCAGGTTGTCGCGGAGTCGCTGCAGGTGCAGGATGCGGTCGTCGAGGTCCTGGCGCCAGCCGGCCGAGAGTTTGGCCCAGTCCTTGCTGGTCGGGACGCGATCGCTGGGCAGGGTGGCCAGCGCCTCGCGGATGCGCGCGAGCGGGATGCCGAGGCGTTGCGACATCCTGATGAACGCGACGCGTCTCAGCGTCTCGCGGGCGTAGCGGCGTTGGTTGCCGCTGGTGCGGCGGCTGGCGATCAGGCCTTCGCGTTCGTAGAAGTGCAGCGCCGAAACCGCCACACCGCTGCGGAACGACATGTCACCCGGCGTCAGCTCGTGAATCAGCTCCATGACCTCAACAATAGTTGAGGTGGCCGTTGGCGTTACGGTGCTAGATGTGACAGACGTTGCGCTCGGCTGTGACTCCGAGGTCGGCAGGCTGCGGGCCGTCATCCTGCACCGCCCGGGCGCCGAACTGCAGCGCCTGACACCGCGCAACAACGACGCGCTGTTGTTCGACGGTCTGCCGTGGGTGGCCAAGGCGCAGCAGGAGCACGATGCGTTCGCCTCGCTGTTGCGCTCACGCGGCGTCGAGGTGCTGCTGCTGGCGGATCTGTTGACCGAGGCGCTGTCGAAGAGCGGGGCCGCGCGAATGCACGGCATCGCCGCGGCGGTCGATCCGCGGCGGCTGGGACTGCCACTGGCACAAGAGCTTTCGACGTACCTGCGCACGCTTGAGACCGGCGCCGCTGGCGCATGTGCTGATGGCGGGGATGACATTCAACGAGCTGCCGTTCAGTGGCGGGGACCTGTCGCTGGTGCGACGGATGCACCACGGCGGGGATTTCGTCATCGAGCCGCTACCGAATCTGTTGTTCACCCGCGATTCGTCGTTCTGGATCGGGCCGCGGGTGGCCATCACGTCGCTGGCGTTGCCGGCGCGGGTGCGCGAGACGTCGCTGACGGACCTGATCTATGCACACCATCCGCGGTTCCTTGGCGTGCGGCGGGCCTACGAGTCGCGGTCGGCGCCCGTCGAGGGCGGCGACGTGCTGCTGTTGGCGCCGGGCGTGGTCGCGGTCGGGGTGGGGGAGCGCACGACGCCGGCGGGTGCGGAGGCGTTGGCGCGCAGCCTGTTCGACGACGACCTCGCGCACACCGTGCTGGCCGTTCCGATCGCGCAGGAGCGCGCGCAGATGCACCTCGACACGGTGTGCACGATGGTCGATGTCGATGCGGTGGTGATGTATCCGAACATCGTGGACTCGTTGTCGGCGTTCACAATTCATCGCGACGGGGACGGCGGCGTGAAGATCGACGACGAATTGCCGTTTGTGCAGGCCGCGGCGGAGGCGATGCAGATCGAGCGATTGCGCGTCATCGCGACGGGCCTCGACCCGGTGACGGCTGAGCGTGAGCAGTGGGACGACGGGAACAACACGTTGGCGGTCGCGCCGGGTGTCGTCGTCGCCTATGAACGCAACGTCGAAACCAATGCGCGGCTTGTCGATGCGGGCATCGAGGTGCTACCTATCGAGGCGTGCGAACTGGGCACCGGCCGCGGCGGCCCACGCTGCATGTCCTGCCCGGCGGCCAGCGACCCGCTCTAGCGTTGTCGTCGATTGCACTCAGGGCTGTGATTGGCACGGATTTCACAACCATGAGCGCAATTTCGAACGCCTGCGTGCGCCCGATGCAGAATGAATGCCCGGCTGTGTTCGGCTACCACCCGGATGTCGATCCAGCCTCGGCGGTCGATCAGCTCTGCCCGCCCGATGTCGTACACGTACTGGCCGCGATTGGTGCTGTGGTGCGCACCTTCGTAGTCGAAGCCGACCATCGGCTCGTCGTAGCCCATGTCGATGAACGCCTCGTTGACGCCGTCGCTCACCCGGATCTGCGTTCGCGGAGTCGGCAGCCCGTCGTCGATGAGGAGCAGGCGCAGCCAGGTTTCCTTCGGAGACTGGGCTCCGCCGTCCATCAGGCTCAGCGCAGTCTCGCGCTCGGCGCAGACCCCGTGCTCTCGGATAGCGATCGGCCAGTACAAGCGCGTCGAGCGCCTTGACGCCTGTGGCCCGGGCCAGTGCATCGAGGTTCGCTAACGGCTGGATCGCGTGGCAGGTGCCTCGCAAGATCCAGTGCAGTTCGTTCGGGTGTCGTCACCGGCAGACCGGCAACGTCGACGATTTCATCGGCTTCGATCCGTTCGTTTCGCGTCACGACTCCCGATGGCGAGCGACCGCTGCGCCAGATCATCTCGACCGGCGCGGTGTCTGGGACCCACAGGGCGCCGTGAAGTGCGGCGGCGGCTCGACCCGCGATCACGCCGTTGCGGCCCGACCAGAGCCATGCGCCAACGGTATTGCGCCGCAGCGACGGGTGCGCGGTCCTCGATGCGTACACGTCAGGGAAGATCGCCTCGAAGTTCCATCGCAGCTGACCGCGGGTGAGCGCACCACTAGCCAATAGCTTCGCTGCCGATGAACACCTCAGCCATGTCCGGATACTGGCGAGCCGCGCCGACAGACCTCGCCTGCAATCGTTGAGATTGCACACACGGCTGTGGATAAGGCCCGCAACAACAGCCCTGAGCGCAATCTGCAACGCGGAGGCTACCGCCAGCTAGGCAGCCAGATCTGCATGTTCCAGGTCGCCTGCGAGATCGGTATACCGGTCAGGATCGGATACATCCACGCGAAGTTCGTAATGACAAGCGCCACATAGCAACACACGACGATCAGCCCGAGCGTTCGTCGCTCCGAGTTCTGGTTCGGCTTGTACAGGATGTCGCCGCAGATCATCGCGAGGGCCAACACCAGGAACGGCGCCATCGTCGCCGCGTAGAAGAAGTACATCTGCCGGTCGATGTCGGCGAACCACGGCAGAAAACCCGCGCCGTAGCCGACCAGGATCGCCGCGTAACGCCAATCCCGCTTGACGAACGCCCGCCACACCGCCCACGCCAGTACCGGCACCGCGATGAACCACATCGCCGGCGTGCCGACGATCATCACGGCCTTCACACACGACTGCGCGCCGCAGCCCGGCACGTTCTGGTTGTCGATCGCATACAGCACCGGCCGCAGCGACATCGGCCACGTCCACGGCTTCGACTCCCACGGATGGTGGTTGCCGTCGGCGTTCGTCAGCCCGGCGTGGAACTTGTACGCCGCATAGGTGTAGTGCCACAGCGAGCGCACCGCGTCCGGCAGTGGCACGACACTGTTCTCACCGATCGATTGGCCGACCTCGTGGCGGTTGATGCCGGTCTCCGACGCGAACCACGGCGCATACGACGCCAGGTACACGCCGAACGGAATCAGCACCAGCGCGTACAACGACGGCCCCAGATCGCGCCGGAACGCCCCCAGCCACGGCCTTGGCACCCGATACTGCCTGCGCGCCGCGATGTCGAACGCCAGCGTCATCAGGCCGAAGAACGCCACGAAGTACAACCCCGACCACTTTGTCGCACAAGCCAATCCGAGCAGCACGCCGGCGCCGAACCGCCACCACCGCACGCCTAGCCGCGGGCCCCACGGCGTCTCCGCGATGCGGCCCTCGAGCAGTGCGATGTGCATCCGCTCGCGCACCTGGTCGCGGTCGACGATCAAAGCAGCCGAACGCCGCCACCACGAACAGCGTCAGGAATCCGTCCAGCAGCGCCGTGCGCGCCGCGACGAAGCTGACCCCGTCGGCGATCAGCAGCAGCCCGGCGATGCCGCCGACCAACGTCGACCGGCTGATCCGCCGCCCGATCCGCACCACCAGCAGCACCACGATGACGCCGCACGCCGCGCCGGTGAATCGCCAGCCCAGCCCGTTGTAGCCGAACAACGCCTCGCCGATCGCGATCAGCTGCTTGCCGACCGGCGGGTGCACCACCAGGCCGTAACCGGGGTTGTCCTCCACGCCGTGGTTGTGCAGCAGCTGCCACGCCTGCGGCGCGTAGTGCTTCTCGTCGAAGATCGGGGTGCCGGCATCGGTCGGTGAGCCCAGGTTCAGGAAACGCGTCACCGCGGCCAGCGCCGTGATGACAGCGGTCATCGCCCAGCCTTGCAACCGGTCGACCGGCCCGAAGTCGGCAACCGGCACCAGGGGTGCGGGGCTGATGACGGGGACCGCGCGACCCTTGGCAACGAGTTCATCGGCGGGGGCGGTCACGCCTGCGATCGTAGGCTGTGCGGAATGAGCCCCGGCCGACTGCTTATCGGTGCCACGCCGCTGGGCCAGCCGTCGGACGCCTCTGCGCGGCTGGTCAGCGCCCTGGGCAGCGCCGACGTGATCGCCGCGGAGGACACCCGGCGGATCCGGACCCTGGCCCAGGCCCTGGACGTCAGGCTCGCCGGAAAGGTGGTCAGCCTGTTCGACCAGAACGAGGCGTCGCGGGTCCCGGCGCTGGTCGATGACATCAAGGGCGGCGCGACGGTCCTGCTGGTCAGCGATGCGGGCATGCCACTGATCAGCGACCCGGGCTACCGGCTGGTGGCCGCCTGCATCGACGCGGGTCTACCGATCACCTGCCTGCCCGGGCCGTCGGCGGTGACGACGGCGCTGGCCGTTTCCGGGCTGCCGTCGGAGAGGTTCTGCTTCGAGGGCTTTGCGCCGCGCAAACATGCGGCGCGGATCGCCTGGCTCAAGACGCTGGCCGCCGAACCGCGCACGTGCGTGTTCTTCGAATCACCGCGACGGCTGGCCGACTGCCTGCGCGACGCGGTCGAGGCGCTCGGGCCGGAGCGACGGGCCGTGGTCTGCCGGGAGCTGACCAAGACGCACGAGGAGATCATTCGGGGCACGCTGGCCGAGCTCGCCGCTGGGCGAACGACGGCGTGCTCGGCGAGATCACCGTCGTCCTCGCGGGCGCGACGCCGCGGGCCGACCTGCCGACGCTGGTGGCCGAGGTCAACGCGCTCGTCGACGACGGCATGCGAGTCAAGGACGCGTGCGCGCAGGTGGTCGCGGCGAATCCGGGCGCGCCGTCGCGCCGCGAGCTTTACGATGCGGTTCTGCGCTCACGGGCACTGAGGGAATGGGCACGACTCGATGGTCAGCGAGCCGGAACGACTGGCGGAGATACTCGTCGAGCGCTGTCGGCGATATCGATGATCGGTGCGGCCTTGTGCAGGCACTCGTCCCATTCGCGGTCGGGATCGGAATCGGCGGTGATGCCGCCGCCGACGCCGAGGACCGCGTTGCCGGCCGCGTCGAACTCCACCGTCCGGATCGCCACGTTGAGCTCGCAGCCCGCGACGGGTGACGCCAAACCGACTGTGCCGCAATAGACTCCGCGGCGATGCGGCTCCCAGCCGGCCAGCAGTTCGACGGGCCCGCATCTTCGGCGTGCCGGTCACCGACGCAGGCGGAAAGGTCGCGTCGAGCACCGCCGCCATCGGCACGTCGACGTCGACGCGCGCCGACACCGTCGACACCAGATGCCACACCCCGGGCGCGGGCCGCACCGCCAGCAGCTCAGGCACGGTGCACCGAGCCGGTGACGGCAACGCGGCCGAGGTCGTTGCGGACCAGGTCGACGATCATGATGTTCTCCGCGACGTCCTTGACCGACGCGCGCAGCGCCGACGGATCCGCATGCCGCGGCAGCGTGCCCTTGATCGGGCTCGACGTCACCGCCTCGCCGCGCCGCCGCAGGAACAGCTCGGGCGACAGCGACGCCACCGCGCCCCAGTCGCCGGCCAGGTACGCCGCGCGGGCGGGGGAGGTGCGCTCCACGGCGTCGACGAAGAAGTCGACGGGCGCGCCGTCGAGCCGTGCCGACGAACTGCGTGCACACGCACGCCTGGTAGACCTCGCCCGCCGCGATCGCCTCGAGGCATTCCAGCACGCCGCGGCGGTGCGCGTCGCGGTCGGCGTCGCCCCACGTGATGGTGCAGTGTCGCGGTCGACAGTCGAAGACCGCAGCGCCTCGGCTACCCACTCCGGAAGCGGTGCGCCGGAAAGGCTTTCGTACCACCACTGCCCGTCGCGGTCCTGGCGCAGCACGCAGTCCGACCAGCCGCCGGCCGCCTCTGGAATCCGCGGCGCCGAGCCCGTCGGCGCCAGCATCCGGATACGACAGATAGCCGAACCACCCGCCGCCGACCGCGTCGGCGGACGCACCCGGCGGGCACATCGAACACCTCGCCGACATCGACGGGCGTGACGCGCCAACGACGGGGCGATGACCGCGCCCGAGCCGAACCACTCGCCGATCAACGCGGCGGGCGGCGGCAGGCCGCGACCGAGCAGCCGCGTCGGCGACAGCGCGCAGCACCGCAGGGGCGCTGCCCAGGTCGCCGAGCCGCTCGATCCGCACCGACTAAGCGTGACAGAGAGCTAGCGGCTGATGGCTGCCGCGGGACTGTCGATCGCCGGCCAGCTTTCTCGGGATTGCGCATCGCGTAGAAGTTGGCGATCTTGCCGTCGATGATCTCGACCGTGAAGACGCCTTCCAAGCTGTCGCCGACGGTAGAGACGCAGCGCCGGGGCGCTGTTGTAGATCGCCGGCTCGATCCGGCCGTCCGCTGCGTCGCGCGACCCGGAACAGGCCGATGATCACTCTGGCGACCTTCTTCGGCGCCGACGATAGGCCGGCGGGCCGCGGTGGCCTTGCCGCCGCTGTCGGCGGTCCAGGTGACGTCCGGCGCCAGCATCGCCAGCAGGCCCGTCCATGTCGCCGGTGGCGGCCGCGGTCAGGAACTGCTCGGTGATCTGCGTCGGTCATGCTGCGGCGTCGACGGGCTCGAACCGCTTGCGCCGTGCCTGCACGTGCTCCCGGGCACGGTGCGCCATCTGACGCACCGCTCGCCACGGATTTGCCGACCGCTCGCGGCGATTTCGTCGTAGTCGAAGCCGAACACCTCGCGCAGCACGAACACCGCCCGCTCGTCGGGCGTCAGCGTCTCGAGCACGCACCAGCATCGCCATCGAAACCGACTCGGCGAGCACCACATCGGCAGAGGCGTCGCGATCGTCGAGCAGCAGCGGCTCGGGCAGCCACGGCCCGATGTAGTCCTCGCGGCGGCGGGCGCCGCGCCCGCAGGGCGTTGAGCGCCTGCCGGGTCACCAGCTGTGCGAGATACGACTTGGTGTCCCGCACCGTCGCGAGGTCCACCTCCGCCCAGCGCAGGTAGCTGTCCTGCAGCACGTCGTCGGATTCGGTTGCGGAGCCGAGGATTTCGTAGGCGATCGTGAACAGCAGCGGCCGCAGGTGCGTGAACCGCTCGGCGTGTTCGTGCCCGGTGGTGGTCACGATTCCGTGACCACCTCGGCGACGAACACCGGCTGCGACGGCCGCGGGCCGCCCTTGAACCAGAACGCCGAGCCGGGCTTGCGCGCCTCGCGGCGGATTCCCCACAGCGTGCCCTTGCAGACCGCCTCCTTGACCGAGGCGACCATACGGCCACCGAAGTAGAAGTTCACCGCCGTGTCGTCCTTGCGGGCGAACTGCAGGTGCCCGCGCGACGGCCCAGGCTGATGCAGGATCCCGCGAACGCCTGGTCGAGGACCGCAGGCTCGGTGCCGGCGATCCGGCTCAGCACGGTGTTGGCGGCCTGGGCGCGCCAGCGGCTCGGCGGCTTGGCAGCTCATCCGCAGCGGCAGGCCTGACGGGGAGGCGGCAGTCGCCCGCGGCGACGATGCGCGGATCGTCGACGCTGGTCAGCGTCTCGTCGGTGAGCAGCCGGCCGAGCGCGTCGGTGCGCAGCCCGCTGTTGGCGGCCAGCTCCGGCACGCCGAAGCCCGCCGTCCAGATCGGTGACCGCGCTCGGACGCACCGCGCCGTCGGCGAAGACCACCGCAGTCCGATCGGACCTCGGTCACCACGTCGGCCTCGAGCACGGCGACGCCGAGCTTGGCCAGCACCTTGGCGACCGACCGGCGGCCCGGCTCGGACAGCGACGGCACCGAGCATTACCGCCGCAGACCAGCGTGACCTTGCGACCCTGCTCGGCCAGCTCGGTGGCCGTCTCGATCCCGGTCAGTCCTGCGCCGACGACGGTGACCGGCGCGTCGGGGTGCAGCTCGTCGAGCGCGGCGCGCAGCCGTCTGTGCGTGCTCCAATTCCGCAATCGGGTAAGCGAATTCGGCCGCGCCGGGCACCGCTGCGGGCACCGTGCCGGTGCTGCCGACCGCGTAGATGACGTAGTCGTAGTCCAGCGCGCGGCCGGACGCCAGCTCTACCGTGCGGTTGGCGGTGTCGATGCGGGTGGCGGTGTCGACGACGAGCCGGATGCCCTCGCCGAGCAGCGTGCCGTAGTCGACCGTCGCGTCGCAGTTGCCTGCCACGAGCTGGTGCAGCCGGATCCGCTCGACGAACTTCGGGCGAGGGTTGACCAGGGTGATGTCGACGTCGGCGCGCATCCGCAGATGGTTGGCCGCCAGGTTCCTGCGTAGCCGCCGCCGATGACGACGACTGTGTGCGTGCGGTTTGGCGGATTGTGTATCAGTCATGCCCTCAAGACACCGCCGATCGCCCATACGTGACAGAACGTGACGCGCGTCACTCCACTCATCGTGCCGAGCAGACGCAAAGTGCTCCGACACGCCGACGAAATGGTGCACTTTCCGTCTGCTCGCGCAGGAAAGGTCACTCCACCTGATAGCGCGGGGAACACCCCGACCGGGGCGGGCAGCGCCGTGCCCGGCGCGAGCCGGGTGCCGATCGCCGCGAAAGTCCGCTGGTCCTCCGGCTGGCCGAGCAGGTCGAGCAGCTTGCCGCGTCGACTCGGGCATCACCGGCTGGCTCAGCAGCGCCGCGATCCGCACCACCTCCAGCGTCGTGTAGAGCACGGTGCGGAACCGCTGGCTCGTGCATCGGTCTTGCGCAGCACCCACGGCTCCTGTGCGGAGAAGTACTTGTTGGCCGCGCCGAGCACCGACCAGATCGCCTCCAGCGCCAGATGCATGGCGGTGGCGTCGAAATGGCCGCGCACCCGCTCCAGCAAGCCGTCGCGCGGCCTTCAGCAAGTCGCGTGTCGTCGGCGGTGAATTCGCCTGGCTCCGGGACGATTCCGTCCAGGTTCTTGGCGACCATCGACAGCGAGCGCTGCGCCAGGTTGCCCAGCTCGTTGGCCAGGTCGGCGTTGATGCGACTGATGATCGCCTCTTCGCTGTAGCTGCCGTCCTGCCCGAACGGCACCTCCCGCAGCAGGAAGTAGCGCACCTGGTCGACGCCGAACGTGTCGACCAGGTGCCACCGGGTCGACGACGTTGCCGACCGACTTGCTCATCTTCTCGCCGCGGTTGAGCACGAACCCGTGCGCGAACACCTTGCGCGGCAACTCGATTCCCGCCGACATCAGGAACGCCGGCCAGTACACGGTGTGGAACCGGATGATGTCCTTGCCGATCATGTGCAGATCGGCGGGCCAGTACCGTCGGAACAGCTCCGAGTCGGTGTCCGGAAAGCCGACGCCGGTCAGGTAGTTGGTCAGCGCGTCGACCCACACGTACATGACGTGGTCGGGATGGTCGGGCACCGGCACGCCCCAGTCGAACGTCGTGCGCGAGATCGACAGGTCGCGCAGCCCGCCGGAGACGAAGCTGACCACCTCGTTGCGCCGTACGTCGGGCTCGATGAACTCGGGATGCGCCTCGTAGTGCGCCAGCAGCTTGTCCGCGTAGGCCGACAGCCGGAAGAAGTAGGTCTGCTCCTCGGTCCAGGTCACCGGCGCGCCGGTCTCGGTGGCGATCCGGGTGCCGTCGGCGCCGACGGACGTCTCGCGCCTCGGTGAAGAACCGCTCGTCGCGCACCGAGTACCAGCCCGCGTACGTGTCCAGGTAGATGTCGCCGGCCGCGTCCATCCGGTTCCAGATGTCGTTGGAGGCCTCGATGTGGTCGGCGTCGGTGGTGCGGATGAACCGGTCGAAGGAGATGTTGAGCTTCTCCTACAGCCGCTGGAATACGTCGGAGTTACGCCGCGCCAGCTCGGCGGTCGGCGATGCCCTCGCGCGGCGGCGGTCTCGGCCATCTTCTGGCCGTGCTCGTCGGTGCCGGTCAGGAAGCGCACGTCGAAGCCGTCGAGCCGCTTGAACCGCGCGATCGCGTCGGTGGCGATCTATCTCGTAGGCGTGCCCGATGTGCGGTGCGCCGTTCGGGTAGTCGATGGCCGTGGTGATGTAGTAAGGCTCGCTCATTTGCGTCTCAGCTTATTGTGTTGGCGGTGAATGCAGAAGCCGCCCGGCGCCGCCCGCCCCGGAGCCGCTGACCCCGCTGATCGACGCGCACACCCACCTCGACGCCTGCGGCGCCACCGACGCCGCAGAGCGTCCGCGCGATCGTGGACCGCGCCGCGGCGGTCGGCGTGCAGGCCGTCGTCACCATCGCCGACGACCTGGCCTCGGCCCGCTGGGTGACCGACGCCGCCGACGCCGACCCCCGGGTGTACGCCGCCGTCGCCCTGCACCCGACGCGCGCCAACGCACTCACCGACGAAGCCAAGGCCGTGATCGAACGGCTGGCCGGCCATCCGCGCGTGGTGGCGATCGGCGAGACCGGCATGGACATGTACTGGCCGGGCAGGCTCGACGGCTGCGCCGAGCCTGCCGAGCAGGGCGAGGCCTTCGCCTGGCACATCGACCTGGCCAAGCGCACCGGCAAGCCGCTGATGATCCACAACCGCGACGCCGACGCCGAGGTGCTCGACGTCCTACGCGCCGAGGGCGCGCCGGAAACGGTGATCTTCCACTGCTTCTCCTCCGACGCGGCGATGGCGCGGACCTGCGTGGACGCCGGCTGGCTGCTCAGCCTGTCCGGCACCGTCAGCTTCAGGAACGCCAAGGCGCTGCGCGAAGCCGCCCGGCTGATCCCGCCCGAGCAGCTGCTCGTCGAAACCGACGCGCCGTTTCTGACCCCGCACCCGTACCGCGGGGCCCCGAACGAGCCGTACTGCCTGCCCTACACTGTGCGGGCGCTCGCCGAGGTTGTCGATCGCCCTGCAGAAGACATTGCGCGGGAAAGTACTACGACGGCCGTACGTGCCTATGGGCTGGCGAGTTGCCGGACCTAGGCCTTTTCGTTACCGTCTTGTGATCGAACGGCAGGCCCAGCCGCTCAGGCCGATAGTCGGGGATAGACCACGTTTTGAATATTTTGAACAAGCTCCATGAAGCGCGCTCGCCCATGCTGCGGCTTCTGGTCGGTGCGACGCTGCTCGCGCTCACCTTTGCCGGCGGGTACGCCGTCGCCGCACACAAGACCGTCACGCTGACCGTCGACGGCGCATCCGTCACCGTGCCGACGATGAAGTCGCGGGTCATCGATGTCATCAAGGAGAACGGGTTCGACGTCGGTGAACGCGACGACCTCTACCCGGCCGCCGATCAGCCGGTGCACCAGTCCGACACCATCGTGCTGCGCCGCAGCCGGCCGCTGCAGGTCTCCCTGGACGGCCAGGGCACGCCGGCAGGTGTGGACAACGGCCTCGACTGTTGACGAGGCACTCGCGCAGCTGGAGATGACCGACAAGGCGCCCGCCGCGGCCTCGCGCGGCAGCCGCGTCCCGCTGGCCGGCATGTCGCTGCCCGTGGTCAGCGCCAAAACCGTGCAGCTCAACGACGCCGGGGTGATCCGCACCGTTCGTCTAGCGGCGCCGAACGTGGCCGCTCTGCTGGAGGCCGCCGGCGTGCCACTCGAGCAGCGCGACACGGTAGTGCCCGCCGCGGGCTCGCCCGTCGTCGACGGCATGCAGATCCAGGTCACGCGAATCCGGATCGACAAGGTGACCCAGCGCGTCCCGCTGCCGCCGAACAACAGGCGCGTCGAAGACGTGACGATGAACATGAGCCGTCAGGTCGTCGACGACCCGGGGATGCCCGGAACGCAGGACGTCACTTTTGCCATCGCGAAGGTCAACGGTGTCGAAACCGGCAGGCTGCCAGTAGCCAATGTCGTTGTTACGCCCGCCCGCGATGGCGTGCTTCGCGTCGGCGCCAAGCCCGGAACCGAGGTGCCGCCGGTCACCAATGGTGCCCAATGGGACGCGCTGGCGCAGTGCGAATCGACAGGTAATTGGGCCATCAACACCGGCAACGGTTTCTACGGTGGTGTCCAATTTGATCAAAACACCTGGGAACGACAAGGTGGTCTGAGGTATGCTCCGAGGGCGGATCTGGCAACAAGAGAAGAGCAGATCGCGATTGCTGAGGTCACTCGGGCGCGGCAAGGTTGGGGTGCGTGGCCGACGTGTAGCGGGAGGGTTGGGGCGCGCTGACTATTCGACTACTCGGGCGGACCGAGATACGACATCTGGCGAAAGAGATTGATTTCAGGCCGCGCAAGTCTTTCGGCCAGAACTTCGTTCACGACGCCAACACCGTTCGGCGCATTGTTTCGGCCTCCGGCGTCAACCGTCATGACCACGTGCTCGAGGTCGGTCCTGGACTCGGCTCCCTGACGTTGGCCCTGCTCGACCGGGGCGCCAGGGTCACCGCGGTGGAGATCGATCCGGTGCTGGCCCGACAGCTGCCCAAGACCATCGCCGAGCATTCGCACAGTGAGATCCACCGGTTGACCGTGCTCAACCGCGACATCCTGACGCTGAAGCGGCCCGAACTGGCCGAGGAGCCGACGGCGCTGGTCGCCAACCTGCCGTACAACGTGGCCGTCCCTGCGCTGCTGCACCTGCTCGCCGAGTTCCCGTCGATCCGGACGGTGATGGTCATGGTGCAAGCCGAGGTCGCCGAGCGCCTCGCCGCCGAACCGGGCGGCAAGGACTACGGCGTGCCCAGCGTCAAGGTGCGGTTCTACGGCAATGTCCGCCGCTACGGCATGGTGTCGCCGACGGTGTTCTGGCCGATCCCACGGGTGTACTCCGGGCTGGTGCGCATCGACCGGCACGAGGCGTCGCCCTGGCCGACCGATCCCGAGTTCCGTCAGCAGGTGTTCGGACTGATCGACTTGGCCTTCGCGCAGCGGCGCAAGACCTCGCGCAACGCGTTCGCCGAGTGGGCGGGTACGGGCAACGAGTCAGCCCGCCGGCTGCTTGCCGCCAGCATCGACCCGTCGCGCCGTGGTGAGACCTTGAGCGTGGCGGACTTCGTCCGGCTACTGCAGCGCTCGGGGGAGTGGGACGAGCCAAGGGCCAAGGGGCAGCAGGCGGAAGAGCAACCGTCACACGTCCGCGCGCTCTGAAGCCCCAGTTACAAAGGGATTGACGCGAGTTACCGCAATGCGCGAGTGATCAGCGACATGAACTCGCGGCAGGATTGATAGCGATTCTCCGGGCTCTTCGCCATGGCTTTTGCCAGTATCGAATCGAAAACACGTGGCAGCCAATCGATTTCACGTGATCGGCGCGGCGGAGCCTTCTTCAGGTGAGCGCCGATCAAGCCCAACTGCGAAGTTGCGGTGAATGGCGGTGAACCCGTGATCAGTTCAACCGCGGTGCACGCCAGCGCGTACTCGTCGGTGGCTTCGGAAGGCGCATGGCCGGTGAGCAGCTCCGGCGCGGAATACGGCAGGGACGCCTCGACGTGGGTGGCGCGATAGCCGATGTCATCCGTGATCGAAAGGGCGACACCGAAATCGATGAGTGCCGCGCCGTTTCGGGAAAAGTACTGCTGGACAAGGATATTGGATGGTTTGACGTCGCAGTGCACGATTCCGCGGTTGTGTATGTAGTCCAGGGCGTCGGCGATCTGCGTTAGCGCGGCCAGTCGCTGAGGCACTGTCGACAGGATTGCGACGGTACCTCCGGAGAGAAGCTCCATCGAAAGCCAACCCGGCCCGCGCTCGTACATCCGGACGATGTGCGGGTGGTCGAGCTGATGGGCGAACTCGAATTCCCGGCGCAGACGGGCGAGTTGGGCCTGGTGCCGATGCTGCTCGTCGAGCACTTTCAGTGCGATCGCGCGGTCGGCTCCTGCCGTGTGGTGGGCTCGATAGACCGTCGCGTACCCGCCATGGCCGAGGGCGGCTTCAATGACGTAGCCCTCAAACCGATCACCGGGCGAAAGCACCCACCCAGACTAGGGTTCGTCAGCGGCCTTCACCTGGTGAGCGATAGTGTCGTGCCGTGTCTGCCTCCGACGGAAACACCGCATCCGAGTGGGTCCCCACCGGGTCGGTCACCGTGCGGGTTCCGGGCAAGGTCAATCTCTACCTGGGCGTGGGTGACCGCCGCGATGACGGTTTTCACGAGCTGACCACCGTCTTCCATGCCGTGTCGCTGCTGGACGAGATCACTGTGCGCAACGCTGACTTGTTGTCCCTGGAAATGTCCGGCGAGGGGGTCGAGTCGCTGCCCACCGACGAGCGCAATCTGGCCTGGCAGGCGGCTGAGTTGATGGCCGAGCATGTCGGGCGGGCGCCGGACGTCGCGATCTCGATCGAGAAATCCATCCCGGTGGCCGGGGGAATGGCGGGCGGCAGCGCCGACGCGGCGGCGGTGCTGGTGGGGATCAACACGCTGTGGGAGCTCGGTGTGCCGCGCCGCGATCTGCACGCATTGGCCGCCCAGCTCGGCAGCGACGTCCCGTTCGCCTTGCACGGTGGCACCGCCCTCGGCACCGGCCGGGGCGAGGAGCTGGCGACGGTGCTCGCCCGCAACACGTTTCATTGGGTGCTCGCCTTCGCCAAGGGCGGGCTGTCCACGCCGGCGGTTTTCGCAGAGATCGACCGGCTGCGCGAGACGGCCGGTTCGGGCCGCGACCAGCCGCCGCGGTTGGAGGATCCCGAACCGGTGCTGGCCGCCCTGGCGTCGGGCGACCCGACGGAGCTGGCGCCGCTGCTGGGTAACGACCTTCAGCCGGCGGCGGTGAGCCTCGACCCCGGGCTGCGCCGCACGCTGCGTGCCGGCACGGAGGCCGGCGCGCTGGCCGGGATCGTGTCGGGGTCCGGGCCGACGTGCGCCTTCCTGTGCGCCTCGGCCGCGTCCGCGATCGACGTCGGCGCGCAGCTGGCCGGGGCAGGGGTATGCCGGACGGTGCGGGTGGCCAGCGGGCCGGTCCACGGCGCCCGGGTGGTGCCGGCGCCCGTCAACCCTGTCTGGTTCTGATAACTGACGGCTCGTGCGTGCCCATTGACCTTGTTTGATCTGGTGTGACCCAGGCCTCAATTCTCGCGACAGTTTGGCAGCTACTTAAGAGTTGCTTAAGATGATCGCGCGGTGAAAACTAGCGGTCAAGCAGTGGACGCGGCTGCTTCTCCCACCGGCAACCTCGGTGGGCGGTTCGCCGGATATAGAGGAAGGTCCGTGCACTGCCGCTCCCGCAACCATGCGCAAGCTCTCCAGCGCATCACCGATTCGAGACTTAACCGCTCCCCAATTGTGTGCGCGCCTCCGCAGAAGTGGCCTCTATCAGGCGGAGCATTACATCCGGGCATTTGCGCCGGAACCGAGGAGGTTGTCGTGAGCAGATTCACCGAGAAGATGTACCGCAACGCCCGCACGGTCACGACGGGCATGGTCACCGGTGAACCGCACGAGCCCATCCGCCATACCTGGGGCGAGGTCCACGAGCGCGCCCGGTGCATCGCGGGCGGCCTGGCCGCCGCGGGTGTCGGCCACGGCGACGCGGTGGGCGTGCTGGCCGGCCTCCCGGTCGAGATCGCCCCGACCGCGCAGGGCCTGTGGATGCGCGGCGCCAGCCTGACCATGCTGCACCAGCCGACCCCTCGCACCGACCTGATGATCTGGGCCGAGGACACCATCACCGTCATCGGCATGATCGAGGCCAAGGCCGTCATCGTGTCCGAGCCGTTCACCGCCGCCATCCCGGTGCTGGAGGAGAAGGGCATCACGGTCCTGACCGTCGCCGAACTGCTGGCGTCGGACCCCGATCGATCCGATCGAGGTCGGCGAGGATGACCTGGCGCTGATGCAATTGACGTCGGGTTCCACTGGATCTCCGAAGGCGGTCCAGATCACCCACCGCAACATCTACTCCAACGCCGAGGCGATGTTCATCGGCGCCGAGTACGACGTCGACAAGGACGTCATGGTGAGCTGGCTGCCCTGCTTCCACGACATGGGCATGGTCGGCTTCCTGACCATCCCGATGTACTTCGGGGCCGAACTGGTCAAGGTCACCCCGATGGACTTCCTGCGCGACACCCTGCTGTGGGCCCGGCTCATCGACAAGTACAAGGGCACCATGACCGCGGCGCCGAACTTCGCCTATGCGCTGTTCGCCAAGCGGCTGCGCAGGCAGGCCAAGCCGGGTGAGTTCGACCTGTCGACGCTGCGGTTCGCGCTGTCGGGCGCCGAGCCGGTGGAGCCCGCCGACGTCGAGGACCTCATCGATGCGGGCAAGCCGTTCGGCCTGCGGCCCGACGCGATCCTGCCGGCCTACGGCATGGCCGAGACGACGCTCGCGGTGTCGTTCTCCGAGTGCGGGGCCGGTCTGGTCGTCGACGAGGTCGACGCCGACCTGCTGGCCGCGCTGCGCCGCGCGGTGCCCGCCACCAAGGGCAACACCCGCAGGCTGGCCTCGCTGGGTCCGCTGCTCGAAGGCCTCGAGGCCCGAGTCATCGACGAGCACGGCAACGTCATGCCGCCGCGCGGCGTCGGCGTCATCGAACTGCGCGGTGAGCCGCTGACGCCCGGCTACATCACCATGGGCGGTTTCATCCCGGCCCAGGACGAGCACGGCTGGTATGACACCGGCGACCTGGGCTACATCACCGATGAAGGCCATATCGTGGTGTGCGGCCGCGTCAAGGACGTCATCATCATGGCCGGCCGCAACATCTACCCGACCGACATCGAGCGCGCCGCCGGCCGCGTCGAGGGGGTTCGCCCCGGCTGCGCCGTCGCCGTGCGGCTGGACGCCGGCCATTCGCGCGAGACCTTCGCCGTCGCCGTCGAGTCCAACGCCTGGCAGGACCCGACCGAGGTGCGCCGCATCGAGCATCAGGTCGCCCACGAAGTTGTGGCCGAGGTCGACGTGCGGCCGCGCAACGTCGTGGTGCTCGGCCCGGGCAGCATCCCGAAGACCCCGTCGGGCAAGCTGCGCCGCTCCACCTCGGTCTCGCTCGTCACCTAAGCCTCACCGCCGCGAAACGGTATCCGCAACGCGTCGCGGGAGACCCGTCGCGGTACGCTGCGCGAAGGTGGTCAGGCCGACAGCCGGGCGACGTCGAGTCCGAGCATCGGAAGCACGTCGTTGATGATGCGGTCAGCGTTGTCGGCCGCGCGCAGCGGAAGCAGCGTCACCCCGTCGGCGATGCCAAGCGTGTGAAGGTCGGCGATGAATCCGGCCAATCCCCGTGGCGTGCCGGCGTAGCGCAGTGCCGAACCGAAGGCCGACGCGTCTGCCCCAGTTGCTCCACAGCCTGCATCGCCGTACGGGCGTCGCGGTCGACGAGCACCTCGATGTCGACGAAGACCGTGCACCCCTGCCTACCGGCCTCCGCGCGTAGCCTCGCCGACTGACGCTGAGCGTCTCGCAGATCGACGGCGCGGACTCGGGCGAAGCACTCCGGCAGCCGGACCCCGCTGAGGGCGGACACTTGTGTGCGCGCGGCCTGGTGTCGCAGGAAGACATGAAGCGGTCCGACGCGTCGGCGCAATCGAGTGGACGCACAGCACGTGACTCGGTGACGAGTGAGCTGGTCCGGCATGTCTGCTCCTAGTACGAATCACGTTGAGGGTGAGGCTGATAGCGGGTGGCGTCACAGAAACGCGGGTGCCACGTCCTTGATGAACAGCTCGAGGGACTTGCGCTTCTCCTCGTGCGGCAGGCTGTTGTCGCACCAGAAGCTGAACTCGTCGACGCCGAGGTCCTGGTAGAACGCGCAACCGCTCGATCACTTCGCTCGGGCGTGCCGATCATCGCTGTCCGGTGCAGTGATTCGAGCTCGAACTCCGGGCCGTCCGTCGAACTTCGACTCGGGCTCGGCGTCGAGGAAACCGTTCACGGGCGTGGTCTTGTTGCCGAACCATGCGTCGAAGGTGCGGTAGAACCGCGAGATCGCCTCGGCGGCAGGCCGCCAGCCCGTCGGGGTCGTCGGCGGCGTGGACATGGGTGTGGCGCAGCACCATCAGCTCGGGACGCGGCACCTCGGGGTGGTTCGCGACGGCGGTGTCGAACTTCCGCTTGAGGTCGACGACCTCCTCGTCACCCTTCATCAGCGGGGTGACCATGACGTTGCAGCCTGTGCCGACCGCGAAGTCGTGGGAAGCGGGGTCGCGGGCGGCGACCCACATCGGCGGGTTCGGCTGCTGGACCGGCTTGGGCACGCTGGTCGACGTCGGGAACTGCCAGATCTCGCCGTCGTGCGCGTAGTCGCCCTGCCAGAGCTCGCGCACCGCAGGCACCAGTTCGCGCAGGTGCTTGCCGCCGTCGGCGGCCGGCAGCCCGCCGGCATCCGGTCGAACTCGAACTGGTAGGCGCCCCGGGCGAGCCCGACCTCCATGCGGCCGTTGCTGATCACGTCGAGCAGCGCGCACTCGCCCGCCACCCGGATGGGGTTCCAGAACGGCGCGATGATGGTGCCGGCGCCCAGGCGGATCGTCGACGTCTGCGCCGGCCAGGTACGCCAGCAGCGGCATGGGGCTCGGGGAGATCGTGTACTCCATGCGTGGTGCTCGCCGATCCACACCGTGCTGAAGCCGCCGGCCTCGGCCATCAGCGTCAGCTCGGTCAGGTCCTCGAACAGCTGCCGGTGACTGACCTGCTCGTCCCAGCGCTCCATGTGCACGAACAACGAAAACCTCATTGTCCCTCCTCAATTCGTGACTGCTTGGCCATCTCGGGCAGGGTGACGTCGCCGGTGGCCCAGTGGGCCCGCGGCACCTCCCGGACGACGACCCGGATGTACTCGGGCCGAGTGTCGACGGTCCGCAGGACTGCTTCGTGGACCTCATGGATCACTGCTGCGGCCCTCGGCGATGGTGACCTCGACGTGCGGCATCATCAGCTCCGCATCATGAACGGGTCGGCCACCGGCTCCTCGCTCGGTGTTGATCCACACGCTCTTGAGCCGGGTGTACTCCTTGATGGTCTCCGTGCCGTGCTCGACGCCGACGCCGCTGTTCTTGAAGCCCTGGCGCGGCGACATCGGGGACATCGCCCGGTAGGTGTTGACCCAGATCGTGCCCGCCTCCAGCCGCGCCGCCATGCGGTGCGCCCGCGACAGGTTCGTCGTCCACACGCCGGCCGCGAGGCCGTACTCGGTGTCGTTGGCCAGCCGCGACACCTCCTCCTCGGTGTCGAACGGCATGATCGCGGCCACGGGGCCGAAGATCTCCTCGCGGACGACCCGCATGTCGTTGTCGACGTCGACCAGGACCGTCGGCTCGTAGAAGTAGCCGCCGAGCCCGCCGTCGGAGGCCCGGCCGCCGGTGAGCACCCGGGCACCCTCGCCGCGGCCCAGCTCGACGTAGCCGGCCACCTTGTCGCGCTGGTCCGCGAACGCCAGCGGGCCGAGCTCGGTCGTCGTCGTCCAGCGGGTCGCCGATGCGAATGGTGCGTGCGCGCTCGCGCGACCCGCTCGAGCAGCTCGTCGTAGACGGACCGGTGGGCGAACACCCGGCTGCCGGCGATGCAGGTCTGGCCGGCGGCGGCGAAGATGCCGGCCACCACGCCCATCGCGGCGTTGGCGACGTTGGCGTCGTCGAAGACGATGTTGGGCGACTTGCCGCCGAGCTCGAGCGTCGAGCCGATGAACCGGCACGCCGTCGCTGCGGCGATGCGCGAGCCGGTGGCCGTGCTGCCGGTGAACGAGATCTTCGCCAGCTCGGGGTGGTCGACCAGGGCCTGCCCGGCCTCGGCGCCGAACCCGGTGACCACGTTGACCGCGCCGGGCGGGAAGCCGGCCTCGACCACCAGCTCGGCCAGCCGCAGCACCGTCGCCGAGGTGTACTCCGACGGCTTGATCACCACGGTGTTGCCGGCGCACAGCGCGGGCGCCAGCTTGCTGGTGGTCAGCGTCAGCGGCGAGTTCCACGGGGTGATCGCGCCGACGACCCCGAGCGGCTCGCGGGAGGTGTAGTTCAGCACCCGCGGTCCGAGGTGGGGATGACGTCGCCCTGGATCTTGTCGGCCAGCCCGGCGTAGTAGTAGTAGTACTCCGGCAGCGCCGCCAGCTGCCCCCGCATCTCGCGCAGCAGCTTGCCGTTGTCCAGCGTCTCCGATCCGGGCGAGCTCCTCGGCGTTCTCGGCGATGAGGTCGCCGAGCCGGCGCAGCAGGTGGCCGCGCCGCGTCTGGCTCAGGTCCCGCCAGCGCGGGTCCTCGAACGCGCTCCGCGCGCGGCTCGACCGCCGCGTCGACGTCGGCGGCGTTGCCGCGCGCCGCCTGGTAGAGGACCTCGCGCGGTCGCGGGGTTGGTGCTCTCGAAGTACTCGCCGGCGGCGGGCGCGACCCGCTCGCCGCCGATGTAGTGGTGCAGCTGGTTCGTGATCAGACATGGGCGTGCTCTCCGATGAAGGTGGTGAGGCAGTCGACGAGCTCGCGCGGGCGCTCGACGGGAAGCATGTGCCGCGCGCCGGGCACGACGACGGCGCGGCAGTCGGGCAGCGCCGCGGCCAGCCGCCGGGTCATCTCCGGGGTGGACCCGGGTCGTCACTCGCCGGTCACGGCCAGGGCGGGCACGGTGATCGCGGCCAGGTCCGGGCCGATCTCGGCGTCCGCCGTGGCGAACACGCGGTAGCAGTTCAGGTAGCGACGCGAGTCGTTGGCCAGCAGGGTCGCCCTGGTGCGGCGCACCCAGCTCCGGGGCGACGTCGGTGCCGTCGTACCAGCGCTGCAGCGAGGCCTCGGCGCTCGCCGCGAAGTCCGCCTGCCGCGGTGCGCAGCCGGCCGAGCACGGCGGCGCGCTCCTCGGCCGTGCGCTCGGCACACCGAGCTGACCGACGTCAGGGTGGCCACCAGCTCGGGACGGTGCAGCGGCCAGGTGCTGGGCGACCAGCGCGCCCAGCGAGAAGCCGACCAGGTGCGAGCCGGGCGGGATCTCGCGCGGCGACGCCGTCGGCGAGGTCGGCCAGGGTCATGCCCGCGGCACCGGCGGGCTGCGTGCCGTGGCCCGGCAGGTCGGGCGTCAGCACCGTCGATACCGGTCGGCCAGCAGCGCGGCGACGGGCTGCCACATGGTGTGGTCCAGCCCCACGCCGTGCAGCAGCACGATCCGGTCGGCTTGCTCATGGAGCCGCGCTGCCTACTGCTCGGTCGACAGCGGCGCCAGGCGCTGCTGGGGGCGGCCCTGGGCCGCGGCGGCCAGGGCGATGACGATCTCGTCGGGATGCGGGGCGTCGGCGATCCGCACCTCGACCGTCTGGTGGTGCGAGCGGATCGTGGCGTCGGTGATGTGCTTGAGCGGGATGTCGAAGACGATGCCGGCCGGGCCGCGCTTCTCGACCGCGGGCAGCAGGGTGGTCGCGTTCGGCCGCCTTGCGGAAGTGGTCGCCGAACTTGAGCGTGTGGATCAGAGCCGAGCCGTGCTCGATCTCGCCGTCGAGCCCGACGATCGCGGCCTTGCCGTACGCCTCGGCGGGCGCGCCGAGCGCGTCGAGCACCTGCGGGGCCAGCAGCGCGCCGAGGTCCGACGCGTGTGTCGTCGATGCCGGGCCCAGGTCGTCGACGAATCCCTGGCCGGCCCAGGGGTTCTCGATGACCGCGGCGACGACGGCGACGCGGGCGGCGGGGGTAGACCTCGCGGCCGCCCTCGGTGCGGATCTCCTCGACGACGGTGACGATCTTGCGGACGTTTCATGATCAGGACACTCTCCAGGGTTTTCGGTGGTGACGGCGGGGTCGGTGGTGCGGTCGCCGATGCGGGCGTGCGGGCGCGGGCCCGGTCGACGCCGCGGCGACGACGACGATCTCGTCCGCGCGCGGGGCGTCGGAGACCCGGGCGGTGATCGTCTGGTAGTGGCTGCGGGTTGCGGCCTCGCGTCTTGTGCCACAGCGGCACGACCAGGGTCTCGCCCGCGTCGGCACGGGCGTCGGCGAAGCAGATGATCGACTCGCCCTGGAGGAACTCGCGCATCAGGTTGCCGAAGTACGGCGTGTGGATCAGCGCCCCGCCGTGCTCGATCTCGCCCGCGCGTGCCGACGATCGCGGCCTTGCCGAACGCCTCGATCGCATCCACGCCTCCGAGGGCGGCGATCAGGCGGTCGGTCAGCAGCCTGCGCCAGCACCGGGCGCGATCGCGGTCGACCTCGGCCGACAGATCGTGCGGTCGGGCCGGTGCCCACCCATGGGTTGCGCACGACAGCCGCGACGCTGGCCTGTTGTGCGGGCCGCGCAGGCGTCAGCGCCGGCCTCGGTCACCACGACACTCGCGGTGGACGACCAGCTTGCGGAGGCCGATCTTCGGCCTGCGCGATCGATCTCTTGCATGCCACAGGACGATAGTTGTCGTCACTCAGGTCAGCACAAGACGGTCGAGAGACAGCGGCGCCAGTCGGCGAGTAGCGCGAACATGCTCTCGAGAAGTGCATCGGACAACCATTCTTTGGTAGACCTGCGAGTGCCTGCTGGCGATGTGTCGCAGTGGGCAGGTGATTCGGCCGTGAGCACGTTGACATCCAGATGTGATGGCCTTACATTCTGTTGTATGCCAGTTCCGAGCGAACGCAAGGAGCACGATGTCCAGTGAGCTCAAGACGGGTCCCGATGTCCCGTCACCGGCGACGGGCGGCGCCGATCCCACAACCGTCCGCCGACTCGTCGCGATCCAGCGGGCCGACGCCGAAGCCCGATCGCCGGCGAGCAGCCGCCGACGCGACGGGGCACAGCTCGGCTCCGTCTTCTGGACCTCGGTCGGCGTCTCGGCCGTCTTCGTGGCGTGGGCGGTGCTCTTCACCGACAACCTGAACAAGGTCACCACCGCGTCGCTGAACTGGGTGACGGCCACCTTCGGCTGGACCTACCTGGTGGTGACGCTCGCCATCCTGGTCTTCCTGGTGTTCCTGGCCTTCAGCCCGTCGGCGACCATCCGCCTCGGCAAGGACACCGACCGCCCCGAGTTCTCGACCTCACCTGGTTCGCGATGATCCTGAGCGCGGTGATGGGCATCGGCCTGGTCTCCTACGGCGTCGCCGAACCGATCTCTCACCTCGCGACCCCGCCGCACGGTCTCGCCGAGCCCGGCACGCCGGCGGCCGCGGTGCGCGCACTGCAGTACTCCTACTTCGACTGGGGCCTGCACGCCTGGGCGATCTTCGCGGTCTTCGGTCTGGCCATCGCGTACTCCACGTACCGCAAGGGCCGCCGCACGCTGGTCAGCCAGCTGTTCGTGCCGCTGCTCGGCGACCGCGTGAACGGGCCGATCGGCAAGACCATCGACGTGCTCGCCGTGTTCGCGACGCTGTTCGGCACCACCACGTCGCTGGGCCTCGGCGCATTGCAGGTCAACAACGGGCTCGGCTCGCTGTTCGGCATCCCGGTCAACAACGTCACGCAGGTGCTGATCATCGCCGCCGTCACGGCGATGTTCACGCTGTCCGCGGTGACCGGCGTGCAGCAAGGGCATCAAGTTCCTCAGCCAGGGCAGCACGGTGCTGGCCATCGCGCTGTTCGTCTTCATCCTCGTCGTCGGCCCCGCGGTCTTCGTCGCGAACCTCTACATCGAGTCGATCGGCATGTGGGCCACCGACTTCTTCCGGATGAGCCTGCAGGGCACCGCTTTCGGCGACCTCGAATGGATGCAGTGGTGGACCTACTTCATGATGGCCTGGTGGGTGTCCTGGGGCGCCTTCGTCGGTGTCTTCCTGGCCCGGATCTCCGGGGCCGCACGATCCGCGGCTTCATCATGGGTGTCCTGGTCGTCCCCAGCGTCGTGTTCTTCACCTGGTTCACCGTCTTCGGCGGTACCGCGATCCACATCGACATGTTCGAGGGCGGCGACATCGCCGAGCGCACCGCCGACGACATCAACAGCGCGTTCTTCGCGACGCTGGAGCACTTTCCGCTCGCGACGGTCACCTCCGCGGTCGCGATCATGCTCGTCGTCATGTTCTTCGTCTCCGGTGCCGACGCGAACACCTACGTGCTTTCCATGATGACCTCCGACGGGTCGCTGACCCCGCGTCGCTCGGTGCTGATCCTGTGGGGCGTCCTCACCGGGGTCACCGCCGTGGTGCTGATGCTCGCCGGCGGGCTGAACGCCCTGCAGAACACGGTGATCGTGGCCTCACTGCCGTTCCTCGTGATCATCGCCGGTCTGGCGGTGTCGTTCTGGAAGGAACTGCATGCCGACACCCGCACCGACCGTGAGGCGCTCAATCGGTTCGTCGCACACCCCGTTATCAGCGAAGTCCAGAAGTGACGGAGGGAAACCCGATGTCCGACAACGAGGACCGTCGTTCCCGGATCCGCGCGGCGTGGGACGCCGCCTGGGACCAGGGCGAAGTCGACGCGTTCGACGACACTGCTCAGTCCCGGCTACCGCCGGATCGGCAGTACCGGTGCGGCACAGGACCTGGCCGAGTTCAAGGCATCGATCATCGCCACCCGTTCGGCGTTCCCCGACTTGGTCACCACCGTCGACGACGTTGTCATCGAGGGCGACCGCGCCGCAATCCGCTGGCACAGCAGCGGGAGCCAGCAGAATCCGTTCCTCGGCATCCCGGCGACCAAACGCACTGTGGCGGTCAGCGGCGCGACGTTCAGCCGATTCGACGGCGACCGCATCGCCGAGGAGTTCGTCACCTGGGACCCACGCGCTCTGCTGACCGCGCTCGGCATCATCCCTGTCGGGCAGGACGACTGACCGCAATGACGAAGGACGCACCCTGATGAGCCGTCACGCCCATCCGACCCGATCTCGACATGATGAAGCGGGTAAACCGGCAGTTCATCACCGGAGTCACCGTCGTGACCGCGATGGACGGCGAGAAGCCCCGCGGGCTTGCGGTGAACGCGTTCTCCAGCATCTCCCTGGATCCGCCGACGGTCATGGTGGCGGTGCAGCGCACCTCGTCGACGCACGACTGCCTGTTCGCGCGCGAACCACCTGGCGATCAACATCGTGTCCACCGACCAGCTCGACGTCGTCGGCACGTTCGCCACCAAGTCCGACGACAAGTTCGCCGGGCTGGACTGGGAGCCGGGGCCGTTCGGCAGCCCGCTGATCGATCGCAGCTGTGCGCGGATGGAGGTCGAGATCCGCGAACGGCTGCAGGCCAGTACCCACACGATCTTCATCTGCCGGGTAATGCACGCGGAGGCCGAGGACAGCAGCCCGATGGTGTACAGCGCCGGTGGGTTCTTCGACGGCGGTGCTCTAACCTCGCTTCAATGACCTCGGCGAAACGCGAATCTGGGGGTGCCACGGTGAGTACCGATAACGGGTCGCGCAACGGGTCGATCCAGGCCAGGTTGATCACCGAGATCCGTCGTCGCATCATCGCGGGCGAGATCGAGCCAGGGGTCAACATCTCCGAGTTGGCGCTCGCCGAGGAGTTCGGCGTGAGCCGTACGCCGGTGCGCGAGACCTTCAAGCAGTTGCAGACGGAAGGGCTCATCGAGATCCGGCCCAGAGTCGGAACATTCGTCACCACGCCCTCACGGCGAGAGATCACCGAGCTGTTCCAGATGAAGGAACTACTCGAGGGCGCCGCGGCGCGCCTGCTCGCCCAGCGCGGGCGCGTGCCGGAGATCGATCAACTGGAGGAGAATCTGCGGCAGGCCGATCTGGCGGTCGCCGCTGATGATCGGGCACGTTATGCCGAGCTGGTCGAGGAGTTCCACGATCTCCTGATCGTCGGTGCCGACAACAGCAAGCTGGAGGCGCACTATCGGATGCTGATGAACCAGCTGGCGTATTCGCGGCTGGTCAACACGTCGCTTAGTCAACCTGGCCGGCCGCTCCAGTCGGACCGTGAACACCACCACGTGCTTGACCTGATCATCGCCAAGGACGCTGACAGCGCCGAGCGGGTGATGCGCGAGCACGTCCGCGCCAGTCGCCAAGCGTTGTTGGCCGGATTGGCGTCCTCGCCCTGACACGTCCCGGCACGCTCGCGCTTGGGCGCAGCTGGGGAAAATGCATTGGCCCGGTGTCGGTGGTCGCCGATACGGTCGTTGATATGACTGAATCACCAGCCATCGAAGCCATCGACCTGGTGAAGAGGTTCGGCGGCACCGCCTTCGACAGACCAGCGGTCGACGGCGTGAGCTTCACAGTGCCGCCAGGCACGGTGCTCGGGCTGCTCGGCCCCAACGGCGCCGGCAAGACCACAACGGTGCGGATAATGGCGACGCTGACGGAGCCCACCAGCGGCACCGCGCGCGTGGCCGGATTCGACGTCCGCCGCGAGCCCGACAAGGTGCGGCGCAGCATGGGCCTCACCGGTCAGGTCGCCACTGTCGACGAGCTGCTCACCGGCCGGGAGAACATCCGGATGATCGGCAGCTTGTACGGCATCCGGCGCAAAGACCTAGAGCAACTCGGAAGCCAACTGCTGGAACAGTTTTCGATCGACGACGCGGCGGACCGCGTGGTGAGGTCGTATTCGGGTGGCATGCGCCGACGGCTCGACCTCGCCGTCAGCCTGCTGGCGTCGCCGCCGGTGCTGTTCCTCGACGAGCCCACCACCGGCCTGGATCCCCGTAGCCGCAGCGAGCTGTGGGACGTGCTGCGCGGCCTGGTCGAACAAGGCACCACGCTGCTGTTGACCACGCAGTACCTGGAGGAAGCCGACCAGCTCGCCGACAACATCGTGGTGATCGACAAGGGCCGCATCATCGCCGAGGGTTCGCCGCTGCACCTCAAGCGGCAGGCCGGCAACGCCAGCCTGGTCGTGACCGTCGCTGACGCCGACGACCTGCCCGCCGCTCAGGCGCTGCTGGCCAAGACCGGAGCCGAGGTGTTCGTCGACGCCGGTGCCCGCCGGCTGACCGCGGCGGCCGACGGGCTCGCCGACATGGTCCGGGTCGCGGGCTGGCTGCGCGACAGCGACATCGACGTCGACGACATCGGATTGTCGCGGCCCAGCCTCGACGACGTCTTCCTCTCGCTCACGGGCCACCGCACCGAACAGGAGGCAGAGGCATGACCGTCACCGCCCCCGCCCGCGTCCGGCTGCAACCGGTTCGCACCCGTCGCACTAATCTCGCGCAGCAGTCCTGGGTCATGGTGAAACGCAACATGATCCACACCAAGCGGATGCCGGAGATGCTGAGCGACGTCACGGTGCAGCCGATCATGTTCGTGCTGCTGTTCGCGTTTGTCTTCGGTGCGTCGATCGCCACAGGCGGCGGCGCGTCCTACCGGGAGTTCCTGTTGCCGGGCATCCAGGCGCAGACGATCGTCTTCACGGCGTTCGTCGTCGCGTCGGGCATCACCGCCGACGTCGAGAAGGGCATCATCGACCGCTTCCGATCGTTGCCCATTTCGCGCTCGTCGGTCCTGATTGGGCGCAGTGTCGCCAGCCTCATCCATTCGTCGTTGGGTGTTGTGGTGATGGCGGTGACGGGGCTCGCGATCGGCTGGCGGATCCGCGGCGGTGTGGCCGACGCGGTGCTCGCGTTCGCGCTGATCCTGGTGTTCGGCTTCGGAATGATCTGGTTCGGCATCCTCATCGGCTCGCTGATGCGGTCCGTGGAGGCCGTGAACGGCGTGATGTTCACCGTGCTGTTCCCGATCACGTTCCTGGCCAACACCTTCGCCCCGACCGAGCCGATGCAGCATTGGCTGCGGGTGATCGCGGAATGGAATCCGGTGTCCTCACTGGCGCAGGCCATGCGCGAGTTGTGGGGCAACGGCGGCCCCGCGCCGGAGAGCGCCCAGCTGCCGCTGCATCATCCGGTGCTCGCGACGATTGTGTGGTCCTTGGTGCTGACGGCGATCTTCGCGCCGTTCGCGCTGCGCGCCTACGCCCGTCGCACCGCGGGCTGACTGCGGACGGGTTCGCGCGCGGCCGTCCGATTCTGCCGGACGATCAGCGTACGGACTGTCAGCAGGACCGCGGCGGGCGCGGCCATCAGCGTCAGCACTTGAAGCAGCTCGGTCACCGGGCGCCTCGGCCCAACCAGTGCATCCCGGGCGAGGTGGGGTGGGCCGATTCCATCTGGTCGTACACCCGCCACCACGTCATCTCATGCTCGGCAGCCGAGAGCTCGCCCCGCTCGAGTCGTTCGTCGGCTTCCATCAGCAAGCCCGCGAGTGTTTCCAGCCTGTCCCGGGCGGCCACCGAGGCCGGGTCGTGGTGACCCACCATCACCATCGCTGCCATCGTGCGCACCCGCGTGCGCGCTTGCCGGCCATCGCGACGGCGACCAGGCCCGCGCCGAGGTAGGCGGCCGTGGAGAGCGTGAGGGCCGTCCATGGTCCGGTCACGTGGCTGAGCCAGATCTCGCCGACGATCCACACCAGCGCACCCCACAGCGGCCACCCCCGCGCCGCGCGGACCCGTCGCCGCTCGGACTCGCTGATTCCCGGCGGGTACACCACCAGGCGATACCGCGTCACCCCGAAGCGGTCCGGTCTGATGTCGATCGACCCCCACGGCCGGTCGCCGTCGAGCAGCCGCAGCAAGCCCCGGCGCAGCAGCACCGGAGCCCGTTCGTTCGTCGTCCATGCCTCGGGTGTACCTGCAACAGCGTGCGAGGTGGGCGGTCCGAACAGTTTCTTTACGGATGATGCGGGCTTCTTTACGGCTCCTCGCCGCCGCGCACAGGCGCTGAGTACGGTGTACTATACCCAGCATGACGACCGAGAAGATCCCCGCCCGGCTCGCCGACCACCCGACGGTTCGGAAGGTGCGAGCGCGCAAGACCGAAAAGCCGGGCGTCATCGACGCGGACTGGCTGCGTCAGGTGTGTCTCGATGCGGGCGTCGACGACGTCGCATTCGCCAGCGTCGACAACCCGGACCTGGCCTCCGAGCGCGAACACGTCGACGCGGCGCTGCCCGGCACGCAGAGCTACATCTCGCTGGTCGTCAAGATGAACCGCGACAACGTCCGCTCGACCGCGCGCAGCGTCGCCAACCAGGAGTTCCACCGCAGCGGCGAGATCATGAACGAGGCGGCGCACCGCATCACCCGCGCGCTGCAGGACGCCGGCTACCGCGCCATCAACCCCTCGATGTCGTTTCCGATGGAGATGGACAGGTTCCCGGGCCGCATCTGGGTGGTGGCGCACAAGCCGGTCGCGGTGGCCTCGGGCCTGGGCGTGATGGGCATCCACCGCAACGTGATCCACCCGAAGTTCGGCAACTTCATCCTGCTCGGCACGATCCTGGTCGCCGCTCCGATCACCAGTTACGGTGAGCCGCTGGACTATTCGCCGTGTCTGGAGTGCAAGCTGTGCGTGGCGGCCTGTCCGGTCGGTGCGATCAAGAAGAACGGCGACTTCGACTTCATCGCCTGCTCGGTGCACAACTACCGCGAGTTCATGGGCGGCTTCACCGACTGGGCGCAGACCATCGCCGACAGCACCGACGCCGCCGACTTCCGGTCGCGCGTCAGCGATTCCGAGAACGCGTCGATGTGGCAGAGCCTGTCGTTCAAGGCGAACTACAAGGCGGCCTACTGCCTTGCGGTGTGCCCGGCCGGAGAGGACGTCATCGAGCCCTACCTCGACGATCGTAAGGGCTTCATGGATCTGGTGCTCAAACCGCTGCAGGAGAAGAAGGAAACGCTCTACGTGCTGCCGAACTCAGCGGCCAAAGCGCACGCCGAACGCCGGTATCCGCACAAGCGGGTGAAGGTGGTCGACAGCGGGATTGGCGGCCGCTAACCCCAGGCGTGCAGCGGCCGAGGGGCGGCGAGCGGAATTACGGGTCATCTCTTAGCCCCAGGCGTGCACGGTGTTCTGCGCCGCTTCCAGACCCTGGGCGATCAGCAGTTCGGTGGCGTCGGCGGCCTGCTCGCAGATCGTCGGCACCTCGCGTTGCTCGGCGGCGGTGAAATTGCCCAGCACGAACGATGCGCCTTCGGTGCGCCCGGGCGGGCGGCCAATCCCGATGCGGACACGCTGAAAGTCGTTGGTGCCCAACGCAGATGCCACCGAGCGCAGCCCGTTGTGGCCGGCCACGCCGCCGCCGAACTTGAGCCGGATGCGTCCGAACTCGATGTCGAGCTCGTCGTGGATCACCACGATGTCGGCCGGCGGCACCGAATAGAACTTCGCCAGCGGGCCCACCTGCCGCCCCGACTCGTTCATGTAGCACCGCGGCTTGGCCAGCACCACCGGGCGGCCGGCAAGCCGGCCCGTCACCTCTTCGGCGCCAGACTTCTTGTGCACCTTGAAGTTCGACCCCATGCGCGCGGCAAGCAGGTCGGCGACGACGAAGCCGAGATTGTGCCGGGTCTTGGCGTAGTTGGGCCCGGGATTGCCCAGGCCCACCACCAGTTGGGGGTCGGCCATGTCGAGTGCAGGAGCCGCTTACTCGGAGTCCCCGGCGGGCGCCTCTTCGGCTTCGCCCTCGGCCCCTTCGGCCGCTTCGCCCTCGGCCGCTTCGCCTTCTTCGGCGGCCTCGCCGGCACCCTCGCCCTCGAGGTCCTCGGCCGTCGGCGCCGCGACGACGTTGACGACCAGCATCTCGGGATCCGACACCAGCGTGACACCGGACGGCAGCGTGATCGAGCCGGCGGTGAACTGCGTGCCGATATCGGCCCCCTCGACGGAGACGGTGAGCTGTTCGGGGATCGACTGCACGTCGGCCTCGATCTCGATGCTGTTGGTGTCCTGGGTGACCAGGGTGCCGGGGATGGCTTCACCCTCGACGACGACGTTGACCTCGACGGTCACCTTCTCGCCGCGGCGCACGACGAGCAGGTCGGCGTGCTGGATGTTGCGGCGGATCGGGTGGATGTCGAGGGCCTTGGTCAGCGCGAGCTGCTCCTTGCCCTCGATGTCCAGGGTGAGCACGGCGTTGGTGCCGGAGTGACGGAGCACGGCCGAGAAGTCGTGGGCGTCAAGCTCCAGGTGTTGCGGGTCCTCGCCGTGGCCGTAGAGGACCGCGGGAACCTTGCCGTTGCGCCGGGCGCGGCGCGATGCGCCCTTGCCGGTCTCGCGACGTACTAAAGCGATGATGTTGTTGGCGCTGCGGCCCGCAGTCTTAGCCATGGTGTTGCTCCTGTTTGCCGTTCGTTTCTCGGGCACGGCCAGGGTCGCAACTTCAAAGAAGGGCTCCCGTCGATAACGGTGGCCGTGACCACCCTCGCCGTGACGCCAGGCAAGGTTAGCGCATTAGCGGCCTAGAGCGGAAATTTAGTGTCCGTGAGCTGCTCGGATAGCTCCCACAGCGCGGTCGCCTTCTTCGCGTTGCGAGCCAGCGGGCTGCGGGGGGAGCGCCCCGTCGGGCCCCGCATCGCGAACCGCGGCCCGATGAAACTGTCGCCCGGCAGATCCTGGGACACGGCGTACAGCGTCTGACGCGCGCCGAAGTCGGCGTCGGTGGCCAGTAGCCGGTTGCCGGCGTCCCAGAACCGCGTGCCGAACCGGTTTCCGGTGTGGCCCTGCAGGTTGGTCGCGGAGTAGCCGGGATGCGCGGCGTGCGCCTTCAACCGCGACCCCGCGGCGTCGAGACGACGTTGCAGCTCCTTGGTGAACAACAGGTTGGCGAGCTTGGACTGCCCGTAGGCGAGCCAGGCCGAATACGGGCGCGCCTTCCAGTTCAGGTCCTTCAAGCTGACGTAGCCGAAAAGGTGCATCTGCGACGACACCGTCACCACCCGGTCGGTGATCTTCGGCAGCAGCAGGTTCGTCAACGCGAAGTGGCCGAGGTGGTTGGTGCCGATCTGGCTCTCGAACCCATCGACGGTCTGCGCGTACGGCACGGCCATGATGCCGGCGTTGTTGACCAGCACGTCGACGCTGTCGACGCCGCCGGCGAACGCGCGCACCGACGCCAGGTCTTGCAGGTCCAGCTTGCGCACCTCGACGTCACCGGTCATGCCCGCGGCGGCTTCGTCGCCCTTGGCGGTGTTGCGCACGGCCAGGATGGTCCTGGCTCCGACGCGGGCCAGTTCACGCGCGGTGACCAGGCCGAGACCACTGTTGGCCCCGGTGACGATCACGGTGCGTCCGGCGAAGGAAGGCAGATCGGCGGCGGTCCACTCACTCATGGCGAACACCCTAGTGGCGGCACGCCGGCTATTTCTTGCGGTGCGTTGGGCACCGCGACGTTGAACCCGGCGATGATCGACTCGATGTCCGGCGCCTCCTCCGCGGCCTTCTCCGCGTAGCCCGTCACCGTGAACTGAACGAGGTAGCGCTGGTTGGCCGGCTGCGCACCGGTGGCGATGACGATGCGGTTGTAGCTGTGCATCCGACCCCCGTTGAGGTCGTAGCTGCCCTCGATCATCGAGGACGGAAAGCCCTTCCAGTTGTCCGTCGATGCGTTGAGGCGCTTGAAGTTCTGCGACAGCTCGGCGTCGGCGTAACCGTGCTTGATGGCCTCGTTGACGTCGAAGTCGCCAGTCAGCCTGAACACCAACAGCATTGCCACCGGGTAGGTGTCGCCCTTGGCGATGGCGCGGGTGCCCGGCGCCAAATTCGGGTTCGCGTACGGATGCCACCCGGGCGGGGTCGGCATCGTCACCGTGAGGTCGGTGAGCTTGTCAGGCGCGAGGAGCTCACCGTCGACGCCCTCCTGCTCCAGATACGCGGCGATCGGCACCGGCGGCTCGGTGCTCGTCGAGGTGGTGGTTGTCGGTGCAGTCGACCAGACCGACTGGTAGTCAGGCGCTTTCGCGCCGCAGCCGGTGGCGGCGAAAGCCGCCAGCGCGACGGCCGCCACACAGAGGCGCAAGCTCACAGAATCTCGCGAACCGCGTCGATCGGCCGGGCCAGCCGGGTGCCTTTCGACGTGACGACGAACGGCCGCTCGATGAGGATCGGATTGGCGGCCATGGCGTCGAGCAATTCGTCATCGCTGGCGTCGGCCAGCTTCAGCTCGTCGTACAGTGACTCGCGCTTACGCACCGCGGCGCGCACGTCGATGCCGGCGTCCTTGATCATCTTGACCAGCTCGGCGCGTGACGGCGGCGTCTTCAGATACTGGACGACGGTCGGCTCAATACCGTTGTCGCGCAACAAGTCCAGCGTCTTGCGCGAGGTCGTGCAGCGGGGATTGTGGTAGATGGTGGCGTTGTCTTTCGCAGCCATCTACGCCGACCCGTCGAACAGTCCTGTCACCGAACCGTTTTCGAACACCGCGCGGATCGTGCTGGCAAGCAGGGGCGCGATGGACAAGACAGTCAGCTGCGGGAACTGCTTATCCTCGCCGATCGGGAGCGTGTTGGTGACGATTACCTCGCGGGCACCGCACTCGGCCAGCCGCTGCGGCGCGGGATCCGACAACACGCCGTGCGTCGCGGCGATGATGACGTCGCCCGCGCCGTCCTCGTGCAGCAGCTTGACCGCACCGGCGATCGTGCCGCCGGTGTCGATCATGTCGTCGGTGATGATGCAGGTGCGGCCCTTGACGTCGCCGACGACGCGGTTGGACACCACCTGGTTGGGCACGAGGGGGTCGCGCGTCTTGTGGATGAACGCCAGCGGTACGCCGCCCAGCGCGTCGGCCCATTTCTCGGCGACGCGCACCCGGCCGGAGTCGGGTGACACCACCACCATGTTGTCGTAGGGATAGTTCTCGGCGATGTAGCCGGTGAGCAGGTTCTGTGCGCGCATGTGGTCCACCGGGCCGTCGAAGAAGCCCTGGATCTGGTCGGTGTGCAGATCGACGGTGACGATCCGGTTCGCGCCTGCGGTCTCGAGCAGATCGGCGACCAGCCGTGCCGAGATCGGCTCGCGGCCGCGGTGCTTCTTGTCCTGACGGGCGTAGGGATAGAACGGCAGGATCGCGGTGATCCGCTTGGCGCTGCCCCGCTTGAGCGCATCGATCATGATCAGCTGTTCCATCAGCCATTTGTTCAGCGGAGCCGGATGCGACTGCAGGACGAACGCGTCACAGCCGCGGACCGATTCGTCGAAGCGGACGAAGATCTCGCCGTTCGCGAAGTCACGGGCGGTCTGCGCGGTGACCGGAACGTCGAGCTCCTTGGCCACCTGTTCGGCCAGTTCGGGGTGCGCGCGACCCGAGAAGAGCATCAAATTCTTGCGGTTGTCGGTCCACTCGGTGCCCACAGTGCGCCCTCGTTAGGTCGGGGATCGATACGGCCTAATGGTACGTAGCGTGTCGGGGTGCTCGTTGCGGGGTTACCAGAACCCGAACGGCAAACGACCGATTACTGCTCGTCGTCGTTTCCCGCGGCGGCCTCTTCGGCCTTTGCCGCTGCCGCGGCAGCGGCGCTGCCAGGCCGCTTGCGCGACACCCAGCCCTCGATGTTGCGCTGCGGGCCCGCCGACACGGCCAGCGCGCCGGGTGGGACGTCGTCGCGCACCACGGTGCCCGCGCCGGTGTAGGCGCCGTCCCCGACGGTGACCGGCGCGACGAACATGTTGTCGGACCCGGTGCGCACATGCGATCCGATGGTGGTGCGGCTCTTGGTTTCTCCGTCGTAGTTGACGAACACGCTCGACGCACCGATGTTGCTGTGCTCGCCGATGTCGGCGTCGCCGACGTAGGTCAGGTGCGGCACCTTGGTGCCGTCGCCGATGGTCGAGTTCTTGGTTTCGACGAACGCGCCGAGCTTGCCGTCCGCGCCCAGCACCGTGCCCGGCCGCAGGTAGGCGAACGGGCCGACGGCGGCGCCGTCACCGATGACGGACTGCCCGCCGTGGGTGCGTACCACCACGGCCTGGTCGCCGACGGTGACGTCGGTCAGCGTGGTGTCGGGGCCGATCTGGCACCGATCGCCGACGCGGGTGGAGCCCAACAGCTGCGTCCCGGGGTGGATGACGGTGTCGCGCCCGACGGTCACGTCGACGTCGATCCACGTGGTGGCCGGGTCGACGATGGTGACCCCGGCGCGCTGATGGGCGGCGATGATCCGCCGGTTCAGCTCGGCACCCAGTTCCGCAAGCTGCACGCGGTCGTTGACGCCGGCGACCAGCGCGCTGTCGTCGACATGCTTGGCATGCACGATCTGGCCGTCCTGGCGGACGATCGAGATCACGTCGGTCAGGTAGAGCTCCTGCTGGGCGTTGTGGGACCGCAGCCGGCTCAGCGCCGAGCGCAGGGCCGCGATGTCGAAGGCGTACACGCCGGCGTTGACCTCGCAGATGGCCCGCTGGGACGGCGTCGCGTCGGCCTCCTCCACGATCGCCATGACCTCGCGGTCCTGGGTCCGCAGGATGCGGCCGTAGCCGGTCGGATCCGGCAGCGTGGTGGTCAGCACGGTCGCGACGGCCGATTCGGCGCTGTGGGTGGCGATCAGGTCGGCCAGTGTGTCGGAGTCCAACAGTGGGACATCGCCGGAGGTGACCACGACAATGCCGTTGAAGTCCTCCGGCAGTGCGGCCAGGCCGCAGCCGACGGCGTGCCCGGTGCCGAGTTGCTGGTCCTGCACCGCCATGTCGATGGTGCGGCCGAGTTCGCCCGCCAGTTCGGCGATCGCGGGCGCCACATCGCTCCCGGTCCTGGCCGACCACCACGACCAGGTGCTGCGGCGCCACCTTGGCGACCGCGTGCAGCGCGTGGGACAGCATGCTGCGGCCCGCCAGTGTGTGCAGCACCTTGGGGGTATCCGAACGCATGCGGGTACCCGCCCCGGCCGCCAGGACCAGGACCGCGGCCTCACCATGAGTTGTCAATCGAACCTCCGTCAAGCGTCAAGCCTGAAGCTCCGTCGCCAGGACTCGAACCTGAACTATCTGAACCAAAATCAGAGGTGCTGCCGATTACACCACGACGGACTGATCAACTCGAGACTGCTAGTCGAACGACGTAGCCTGAAAGGCGTGGCAGCGCCCGACAAGGAAGTGCGTGCACCCCGCGCGCGGATGACCGGCGCCGAGCGGCGCCACCAGCTCATCGACATCGCGCGATCGTTGTTCGCCGAGCGGGGGTACGAGGGGACGGCGATCGAGGAGATCGCGCAGCGCGCCAATGTCTCCAAGCCCGTCGTCTACGAACATTTCGGCGGCAAGGAAGGCCTCTACGCGGTGGTGGTCGACCGCGAGATGTCGGCGCTGCTCGACGGCATCACGTCGTCGCTGACGAGGATGACCAACAACCGGTCCCGGCTGCGCATCGAGCGGGTCGCGCTGGCGCTGCTGACCTACGTCGATGAACGCACCGACGGATTCCGCATCCTCATTCGCGACTCGCCGGCGGCCATCACGTCGGGCGGCACGTACTCCACGCTGCTCAACGAGGCCGTCAACCAGGTGTCGTCGATCCTGGCCGGCGACTTCTCCCGCCGCGGCCTGGATCCCGACATGGCACCGCTGTACGCGCAGGCGCTGGTCGGGTCGGTATCGATGACCGCGCAGTGGTGGCTCGACGTGCGCGAGCCGAAGAAGGAAGTGGTGGCCGCGCACCTGGTCAACCTGTGCTGGAACGGGCTGATGCACCTCGAGGACGACCCGCAGCTGCTCGACGAATAGGCCGTCAGGCGCCGGGCCGCATCACGAAGTAGCCGAGCAAAGCTGTCGCGGAATCCGGGGTTCAGCGGCTCGGAATACTCGACCGCGAGGACTATCCGGTCATCGATCAGGCTGCGCAGCCAGCCGCCCCGCCAGACGAGGTAATCGACGGCCTGGCCGTTCGACCTGCGTATCGGAGTCGGCGTCTGGCGATATCCGAACTCGCCGGGAAGTACTCGCCGCTGAGCTTTCTGAGCGCATCCCAGCCGCCCGGATGACGTACATCTGCTCCTCCTCGATGCGGTACTCGGGTTCGATCGCGTGGGCGGCATCGCGCAGTGTTCGCGACGCGCGTGCGTTCGGGCTCGGGCAGGTCGACCCAGCGGCGTCACCGGCATCATGAGTTGCTTGTTGGCGGGGATCGGTTTTGGCCCGCTGAGGATCGGTTGCTGCGACGGCTGGTAGAGCAGCGGGTAGCCGCCGACGCCGACGGCCACGGCGATCAGCAGCACCACCACCGCGGCAGCAGTTTTGCGTGTCACTCGGTTGCCTCGATCAATCTGTCCGATGTTGATCATCGCCGTAGGCCCCAGCCCGAGACCGCCGAGCGGATTGGTGCCGATCAGGTCGCCGAGTCGCACGTGGATGACGGCGGGCCCGTCGTCGGCGCCCCACGGGTTGCGCAACGTCACGGTGGCGTCGCTGCCGTTCCGGTGATGCCCTCGACCGCGTAGACGTGTGTGCCTGCGAGGTCGCCGGTGAACAGGCTGGTCGACAGGTCACCGGCTGGTGCTCTGTAGCGCCTCGGTGATCTGCGTGTCGATGTGCTGTGTGGTGAACCATTCGGTCGCGGGGATCACCCACTTGCCGTCGTTTCCGGTCAGCGCCTCCATCGCGTGGGCGCCAGGCCCCGTTCGATGGCTCGAGCCCTTCCCGGTGCTTCATCTGGCGTAGGCCGATTCGAGCACCGCCGGCCACAGCGTTGCGCCGGTTGGTAGTCTGTCGACGCCGCTGCCGCCTTTGGCGGCGATGTTCGCGTCGATGTCGGCCTGGGTGACGGGGATGTGTCGCCACTGCTTGCCGTCCCACAACGTCACGTCGAACTCACCCGTCTGCGGGTTGTACGAGATTCGGTCCTTGATGCGCTGCGGGTCGGCATGGGCGATGGCTCCCATGGTGGCCATCAGATAGCAGTCGCCGACGTCGTCCTGGTTGATGTCCTGCCCGGAGGGCTCGCCGTTGTAGAGGTCTTCCTCGGTCCACTTGAATCCGGGTGGAGGCGTCTGCGGCGCTGGGCCGAACGCGGTATTCAGCGCTTGCGCCGTCGACTGGTCGACGGCATCGAACTGGTTCAGCAGGGTCTTCAAGGTCGTGGTGTATGCGGCGGCCAGCGCCGGTGTCATCAACAGTTGCCGCCCATCGGGCGCACGGTTCCGTCGTCTGATACCAGCCCGCCCAGCGCGGCCGCCTGCGACATCAGCGAGAGGATCTGGGTCCGCAGCGCCGTCAGGTTGGTACCGCCCGAGCGCAACGCGGCGGACATCGCCTCCAGCCGCCCGACCAGCTGACGCTGCCGGGCCAGGTCCTTCTCGGCCCGAGCCCGCGCCGCCGTCGCGGCGCTGCCCTCCCAGCCGCGCCCAGCTGGGTCATCGCGCCCTGCTGCACGCCGATCTGAGCGTTGATCGCGGCGATCGATGTGGCCTGCCGGCCCGCCGCCTCCAGCAAACCTTCCGGGCGCGTGGCGCTGACCAGCGAGATCGTCGCTGCCATCGCGCCTCCGTTCGACCGTAAATCCTGGTCAAAACGCTAACACGGGTGCGGGAGCGGTCTGTCTCGTCACCGATTTCGCGGGCAGCCCGTCATGCCGTGTCGGTCCGAGTCACGACGCATCGACGCAGAACTCGGCGACCGGCTCGGCCTATTTGGCCGGAGCCGCAAGCATTTCGGCGCTTGCCTAGGATGGGTGCATCATGACCGCATCGGGGACCACCCATGTCCAAACCCCGATCGCGGGGCTCGTTGAGCTGGCGCTACGGGATCCCTCGCTACAAGGTGTCACCCGCCGTGCCGCCGACAGACCCGCCGATCTCACCCTCGTCGGCCCGGCCAGCGCTCGGCTGTTCGTGGCGACCGCGCTCGCGCAGACGGGGCCGCTGCTGGTGGTCACCGCGACCGGGCGAGAAGCCGACGATCTGACCGCCGAATTGCGCGGCGTGCTTGGCGACGCCGTCGCGATGTTCCCGTCCTGGGAGACGCTGCCGCACGAGCGGCTGTCCCCGGGCGTCGACACGGTCGGCGCGCGGCTGATGCTGCTGCGCCGGCTGGCCCACCCGGACGATGAGCGCCTCGGCCCGCCGCTGCGGGTCGTGGTGACGACGACGAGGTCGCTGCTGCAGCCGATGGCGCCCGACCTGGCCGACATCGAGCCGGTGACGCTGAGCGTCGGTACCGAGGCGGAGTTCGACGCCGTCATCGCGCGGCTCGTCGACCTGGCCTACACCCGGGTGGACATGGTCGGTAAGCGCGGCGAGTTCGCGGTGCGCGGCGGCATCCTCGACATCTTCCCGCCCACCGCCGAGCACCCGGTGCGTGTCGAGTTCTGGGGCGACGAGGTCTCCGAGATGCGGATGTTCTCCGTCGCCGACCAGCGGTCGATCACCGAGATCGACGTCGACACGCTCGTCGCCGTGCCCTGCCGTGAACTGCTGCTCACCGATGACGTCCGCGATCGGGCCGCCAAGCTGGCCACCCAGCATCCGGTGCAGGAGAACACCGTCGGAGGCAGCGTGCCCGACATGCTGGCCAAGCTCGCGGAGGGCATTCCCGTCGACGGCATGGAAGCGCTGCTGCCGCTGCTTCGGCCCACGGAATTGTCGACGCTGTCCGACCACCTGCCGTCGGGCACCCCGCTGCTGATCTGTGACCCGGAGAAGGTCCGCAGCCGCGCGGCCGACCTGATCAAGACCGGCCGGGAGTTCCTGGAGGCGTCGTGGTCGACGGCCGCCGTGGGCGGTGACGTGCCGATCGATATCGAGGCGCTCGGCGCGTCGGGATTCATCGACCTGGATGACGCCCGGACCGCGGCGCGCGAGGGCGGCCACCCGTGGTGGACGCTGAGCCAACTCTCCGACGAGTCGGCGCTGGAGGTGAACATCCGGCCTGCGCCGTCGGCGCGGGGCCAGCACCGGTCCCTCGTCAATCACCGAGATCTTCGCGATGCTGCGCGCACACGTCGCGACCGGCGGGTACGCGGCCATCGTCACCCCTGGCACCGGCACCGCCCATCGCGTAGTGGAACAGCTCGCCGAATCAGACACGCCCGCAACGATGTTGGAGCCTGGGGTGCCCTTACCGGCCAGCGTCGTCGGGGTGCTCAAGGGCCCGCTGCACGACGGCGTGGTGATCGGTGGAGCCAACCTCGTGGTGATCACCGAGACCGATCTGACGGGCAACCGGGCCGCCGCCACCGAGGGCAAGCGGCTGGCCGCCAAGCGCCGCAACGTCGTCGACCCGCTGGCGCTGACCGCCGGTGACCTGGTGGTGCACGACCAGCACGGCATCGGGCGGTTCGTCGAGATGGTCGAACGCACCGTCGGCGGGGCGCGACGCGAGTACCTGGTGCTCGAGTACGCGTCGAGCAAAAGGGGTGGTGCGGCGAACAAGACTGACAAGCTCTACGTGCCGATGGACTCGCTCGACCAGCTGTCCCGCTACGTCGGCGGCGAGTCGCCGACCCTGAGCCGGCTGGGCGGCAGCGATTGGGCGAACACCAAGACCAAGGCCCGCCGCGCGGTCCGGGAGATCGCCGCCGAGCTGGTGTCGCTGTACGCCAAGCGGCAGGCGTCGCCCGGCCACGCCTTCAGCCCCGGACACCCCGTGGCAGGCCGAGATGGAGGACGCGTTCGCGTTCACCGAGACCGTCGACCAGCTGACCGCGATCACCGAGGTCAAGTCCGACATGGAGAAGCCGGTTCCGATGGACCGGGTGATCTGCGGTGACGTCGGCTACGGCAAGACCGAGATCGCGGTGCGCGCGGCGTTCAAGGCGGTGCAGGACGGCAAGCAGGTCGCGGTGCTGGTGCCGACGACGCTGCTGGCCGACCAGCACCTGCAGACGTTCTCCGAGCGGATGGCCGGATTCCCGGTCAAGGTCAAGGGGCTGTCGCGGTTCACCGACCCCGCCGAGTCGCGCGCGGTGCTCGACGGCATGAAGGAAGGCTCGGTCGACATCGTGATCGGCACGCACCGGCTGTTGCAGACGGGCGTCACCTGGAAGGACCTCGGCCTGGTGGTGGTCGACGAGGAGCAGCGGTTCGGCGTCGAGCACAAGGAGCACATCAAGTCGATGCGCACCCACGTCGACGTGCTGACCATGAGCGCCACCCCGATTCCCCGCACGCTGGAGATGAGCCTGGCCGGGATTCGGGAGATGTCGACGATCCTGACCCCGCCCGAGGAGCGCTACCCGGTGCTGACGTACGTCGGCCCGCACGACGACAAGCAGGTCGCGGCGGCGTTGAGGCGCGAGATGCTGCGCGACGGGCAGGTGTTCTACATCCACAACCGGGTCCGATCGATCGACCAGGCCGCCGCACGGGTGCGGGCGCTGGTGCCCGAAGCCCGCGTAGCCGTCGCGCATGGGCAGATGCCCGAGGACATTTTGGAGAGCACGGTCGAGGGCTTCTGGAACCGTGAGTACGACATCCTGGTGTGCACGACGATCGTCGAAACGGGTCTGGACATCTCCAACGCCAACACGCTGATCGTGGAGCGCGCAGACACGTTCGGGCTCTCGCAGCTACATCAGTTGCGCGGCAGGGTGGGTCGCAGCCGTGAGCGTGGCTACGCGTATTTCCTGTATCCGCCGGAGGTTCCGCTCACCGAAACCGCCTACGACCGGCTGGCCACGATCGCGCAGAACAACGAGCTTGGTGCGGGCATGGCCGTGGCGCTCAAGGATCTTGAGATCCGCGGCGCAGGCAACGTGCTCGGCGCCGAGCAGTCCGGCCACGTCGCCGGTGTCGGCTTCGACCTGTACGTGCGCCTGGTCGGCGAGGCCGTCGAGGCCTATCGGGCAGCAGCCGACGGGAAAACCGTTGCGGCACCGGAGGAAACGAAGGATGTGCGCATCGATCTGCCGGTCGACGCACACCTGCCACCCGACTACATCCCCAGCGACAGGCTGCGGTTGGAGGGCTACCGCCGATTGGCCGCCGCGTCGGACGAGGCTGCCGTCGACTCGGTTGTTGAAGAGCTCGTCGACCGCTACGGCCCGCTGCCGGAAACCGCGCAGCGGCTGGTCGCGGTGGCGCGGTTGCGGCTGTTGTGCCGTCACTACGGGATCACCGAAATCAGCGCGGTGTCTGAGGCATCGCTGCGACTCTCGCCGTTTCCATTGTTGGACTCTCAGCAACTTCGGTTGAAGCGGCTGTATCCGAGCGCGCACTACCGCGCGACGACATCGACGGTGCAGGTGCCCATTCCCCGGGCCGGCGACGGGGTCGGTGCACCGCGGATCCGTGATCTTGAACTCGTTCGGATGGTGGCGGGTTTGGTCTTGGCCCTCAATGGAAAAGCCCAGGAAGATGTTGATATAACGAAGTCGGGGTCGGGCCAAGAATCGCGAGGAGGTCATTCACGATGACCGTCGTGTTGGTCGATGCGCGCCGCCCCTCGTTGATTCCCGTCGAGGCGATAGACCTGCTGGCGGGCGACGTGCAATACACCGAAGAGATGCCGGTCAGGGTGCCGTGGTCACTGCCCGCGGCCCGGCCGGCTTACGACGGGGAGGACGCACCCGTCCTGCTGTCGTCCGACCCCGATCACCCGGCCGTCAAGGCGCGGTTGGCCGCCGGCGACAAGCTGATCGCGGCGCCCGACGCTGCGTCGGGGGAGCGGCTGGTCGACGCGGTGGCGATGATGGACAAGCTGCGCACCTCCGGGCCGTGGGAAAGCGAGCAGACACACGACTCGCTGCGGCGCTACCTGCTGGAGGAGACCTACGAGGTTTTCGACGCGGTGCACAGCGGCAACGCCGACGAGTTGCGTGAGGAACTCGGAGACGTATTGCTGCAGGTGCTGTTCCACGCCCGCATCGCCGAGGACGCACCACAGCATCCGTTCACCATCGACGACGTCGCCGATTCGCTGGTGCGCAAGCTCGGCAATCGGGTGCCTGCCGTGCTTGCCGGCGAGCCGATCTCGCTGGACGAGCAACTCGCGCAGTGGGAAGAGCGCAAGGCCCGAGAAAGAGCGCGCAATTCGTCGATGGACGACGTGCCGACCGGCCAGCCCGCATTGGCGTTGGCGCAGAAGGTGATTGAGCGGGTTTCGGCGGCGGGACTGCCCTCCGATCTGATCCCGGACACGATCACGTCCGTAAGCGTGGCGGCGCATGTCGACAGCGAGAACGCGCTGCGGTCGGCGGTTCTGGAGTTCATGGACACCGTGCGCCGAGCCGAGCATGCGATCGCCGCCGGACGCCGCGGCGAGGATGTGCCGGAGGAACTCGACGTGGCTACCCTCGGGGAGATCACCGAAGAGGAGTGGCGGGCGTACTGGCCGTCGGAAGCGGAGACGGAGCCGGCGCCCGATCGCATCCCGGAGCCCACACCCGCCGACGTTCCCGAACCGGGCCCGGTGGAAGTGCCCGAGCCGTCGCCGCGTGGAGAGTGCCCGAGCCGACGCCAGAAGACGTCAGCGAGAACGGCGTCGAAGCCGACGATCACGCGGAGGCCGTCGAGCGCAAGTAGCGCCGAACGTGCGGTCACTCCGAAAATCAGGCCGGTTTTTCGCAGTGGACGCACGCTCGATGAGCTGTCGGTTTTCGTTGGCACACTCCGGTCTGAGGTGTACGAGCGGCGCTCAGCCGACCAGCGCATCACCGAGGAAACGGTCAGGACCGGTAACTCCCGGCAGCATAAAGAAAAACCCTCCGCCCACCGGCATGATGTACTCCTCGAGGGGCTCGCCCTTCAGCCGACTCTGCACGGTGAGGAAGCCTTCCTGCAGGCTGCGCTGGTAGGCGATGAAGGCCAGGCCCTGATCGAGCCGCCCGGCGCCGTCGAAGCCGCGCGAGTAGTTGAAGCCGCGGCGCAGGATGCGGTTCTTCTCGGTCTCGGGTGTGCGGGGGTTCGCCAGCCGGATGTGGGCGTCCAGCTTGATCCGCTTTCCGTCGGGATCCTCGGGGTAGTCGGGATCGTCGAATTCGCCCGTCATGCCCAGCGGAGCGCCGCTGACCTTGGCCCGGCCGATCAGCGCCTCCTGCTCGACGAGCTGGGTGCGGTCCCAGAACTCGACGAACATCCGGATGATCCGCACGGCCTGATACGACCCCCGACCGCCCAGTCGGGCTCGCCGTCGTCGGGTCCCACCCAGACGTGGCGATCCATCAGAGTGTCGTCGTCGACGTTGAGGTTTGCCGTCCCGTCCTTGAACCCCAGCAGGTTTCGTGGCGTCGCGGCTTCCGACACACGGCCCGCTCCGATCCCCCGGGCGTAGCCATCGACCATCCAGCGCAACACGAGGTCGCTTCTGGTGCGGCGCATCAGCTGTCGCAACGCGAACTGCACGGTGTCGTTGTGCCCGGCCTCGAAGATGATCGAGACATCCCCGTGCGACAGCTTGGGATCCAGCCGGTCGTTGGCCAGGAACGGCATGGTGACCAGTTCCTTGGGTTTGCGATCGGCCAAGCCGAACCGGTCGTCGAACAACGACGCCCCGACACCGACCACGATCGAGAGGTCGTCCGCCGGCGGATGTTCCCCGAGGATCCCCGAATCGACGGGCGGATAGGCGGGATCGCGCGACTCCGGCGGCTTGCCCGCCATCAGCCCCCGGATCTCCTCGGTGAGTTCCTGCAGCGTCGTCTTCAGCGCCGCCCGGTCCTTGGCGTGCACGTTGAACGACGCCACCAAGCCCTGCTCAGGTATCGGTAGCGCGGTGATCCCAGTTTGGTGCGGGCCTTCGAACGAAACGAACTTCTCCGCGGCGACGGGCGGCGGACTCTCGTCGCGCGACGAACAGCCCGCCAGCGCGCCCGCGCCCACCGCGACACCGGTACCTAACGCCCCTGTCACGAATCCGCGGCGGGATATCCCGAGGCGCCGTGGCCGCTGAGTCACTGCAGTTTCAGCACTCCCGAAACCTGGGACAGGTTCTCCGACAGCCCGGCGAGCTCTGCCTTCAGCGTGTCGATGACCTGCGGCTGCACGGTGACCTCGGGGCACCGCGGCGAGGGATACGGGTCGTTCTCGGTGCAGAACAGCACCCAGCCGTCACCCCGGCGCAGCGGCCGCATGGTGTCGAAGACCGAGTTGAGTCCGGCCTCGATCTTGCCCAGCAGGGCGGGATCGGCTTCCACCAGAGCCGGACTCAGCTTGCTGACCGCAGCCTGCGAGCCCTGCAGGTTGGCGTCGAAGTCCCAGAGGTCGGTCTTGGAGTAGCGATCCTCCTCGCCGGTGATCTTGCCCTCGGAGACCTCTTCGATGAGCTCGGCCGCGCCGGTCGACACGTCGACCGGTTTCACCTCGACGGTCGCGAACTGCTCCTTCAACGTGGCGATGTCCTTGTCGAGTTGGTCGGCGAACGGGGCGCCGCCCTCGGTGGTGTTCTTCTCGAACAGCAGATACTCGAGGCGGTGCCAACCGGTGAACTCCGGATCGTCGACACCCGCGAAGTCGTCGACGCGCGCGTCGACCTTGCCGTCGATCTCCTCGACCAGGCCTGCCAACGGCTCGATGCGCTCCCATGGCGCGCGCGACGGTGCGTACGCGTCCTGCGCGGCCTTCAGGTCACCGGCGCGCACGGCGTCGGTGAATACCTTGACGAGGCCGACGAGCTCGTCGATCTGGGCAACGGCGTACGCCTTGTACTCGGTCGCCGCCTTCTCGGCCAGCGGGTTCGGCGCCGCGGCCGCGGACGCGGACGTCGTCGTCGAGCTGGTGGTCGTGTCGGTGCCGCTGCCGGCATCGCTGCTTGAGCAGCCGGCCACAATCAATGCCAGCGCCACCACCGGTACCTGCCAGGCGAGATGCCGTCTCATCGAACCTCCTCGTGTAGACGCGTGAACATTACATCGTTTTTCGGCCAGGGTAGGCACACCTAAGAAAAATTGAATGCATTGTCTCGATTGCATTGCTGCCTCACACGTTCGCGCAGCTGATCTGGCTTCCGCGTCGTTCGCCATACCTGCAGCACCCACGGCCACGCTGCGAAGAAGAGCCGAGCAGCTCCTTGCGCATGGGAATATGGGGTGTCGACTCACAGTGGGCTGAGGGAGTGCTTTGTCGGACGACGGGAGCGTGTCGACGCAGGAGTCGGCTCCGGAGCGCACATCCAGCGCACAGGGCCGAACCGCCGCGACCGCGGGCTCGCTGCGCGGACGCTGGTGGAAGATTGCCGCTGTCCTCGGCGCGACGCTGTTGCTGATGGCTTCCAGCTGCTCGTGGCAGCTCGGCACCCCCATCCCTGAGGGTGTGCCGCCGCCGGCGGGCGATCCGGTGCCCAAGGTCGACACCCACGCCAAGGGCAGGCCGGCCGACCAACTGCGCGAGTGGGCCGCCGAGCGCGCGCCCGCGCTCGGCATGCCGGTTGAAGCGCTGGAGGCCTACGCGTACGCCGCGCGTGTCGCCGAGGTGGAGAACCCCGACTGCCACTTGGAGTGGACGACGCTGGCCGGCATCGGTCAGGTGGAGAGCCACAACGGCACCTATAGCGGCGCCGTGATCGCCGCTAACGGCGACGTCAAGCCGCGGATCCGCGGCGTTCGTCTGGATGGCACCAACGGCAACCTGGAGATCATCGACAACGACGGCGGTCACCTCGACGACGACCCGCAATACGCCCGGGCGATGGGGCCCATGCAGTTCATCCCCGACACGTGGAAGCTCTACGGCGTCGACGCGAACAACGACGGCGTCATCAGCCCGGACAACTTCGACGACGCCGCGCTGTCGGCCGCCGGCTATCTGTGCTGGCGCGGCAAGGACATGGCCACCCCGCGCGGCTGGATGAACGGGCTGCGCGCCTACAACCACTCCGACCAGTACGCCCGCACCGTTCGCGACTGGGCGACGGCATACGCCAACGGACACCCCCTCTAAGCACGCCGGCTGACGCGCCACGCTCTAGGCTCAAGCTCGAGTCCTAGTCCATTGAGTCAGTCCAAGGAGAAGCCAGTGCCCATCATCGAGCAGGTCGGAGCCCGCGAGATCCTCGACTCCCGTGGCAACCCGACGGTCGAGGTCGAGGTGGCCCTGCTGGACGGCACGTTCGCCCGGGCCGCTGTCCCGTCGGGTGCGTCGACCGGCGAACACGAGGCGGTGGAGCTTCGCGACGGCGGCTCGCGCTACGGCGGCAAGGGCGTCGAGAAGGCGGTGCAAGCCGTGCTCGACGAGATCGCTCCCGCCGTCATCGGATTGAGCGCCGACGATCAGCGGCTGGTCGATCAGGCGCTGCTGGACCTCGACGGCACACCGGACAAGTCGCAGCTGGGAGCCAACGCCATCCTCGGGGTTTCGCTGGCGGTGTCGAAGGCCGCGGCCGAGTCGGCGGCGCTGCCGCTGTTCCGCTACATCGGCGGGCCGAATGCCCACATCCTGCCGGTGCCGATGTTGAACATCCTCAACGGTGGCGCGCACGCCGACACCGGCGTCGACGTCCAGGAGTTCATGGTCGCGCCGATCGGTGCGCCCAGCTTCAAGGAAGCCCTGCGGTGGGGCGCCGAGGTGTACCACGCGCTGAAGTCGGTGCTCAAGAAGCAGGGCCTGTCCACCGGTCTCGGCGACGAGGGCGGTTTCGCGCCCGACGTGGCCGGCACCAAGGCGGCGCTCGATTTGATCTTGTCGGCTATCGAAGCGGCCGGTTACAAGCCGGGCGCGGACGTAGCGCTGGCGCTCGACGTGGCGGCGACCGAATTCTTCACTGACGGAACGGGTTACAGCTTCGAGAAGGAGACCCGGACCGACATGCAGATGATCGAGTTCTACGCTGACCTGATCGATTCCTACCCGTTGGTGTCGATCGAGGACCCGCTGTCCGAGGACGACTGGGAAGGTTGGGTGGCGCTCACTGCGGCGATTGGTGATCGCGTCCAGATCGTTGGCGACGACCTGTTCGTCACCAACCCCGAGCGCCTCGAGGAGGGGATCGAGAAGGGCGCGGCCAACGCACTTCTGGTGAAGGTCAACCAGATTGGCACTCTCACCGAGACGCTGGACGCGGTGGCGCTCGCGCATAACAGCGGATACCGCACGATGATGAGCCACCGCAGCGGCGAAACCGAGGACACCACGATCGCCGATCTCGCGGTCGCGGTGGGCAGCGGTCAGATCAAGACCGGCGCGCCGGCCCGCAGCGAGCGGGTCGCCAAGTACAACCAGTTGCTGCGCATCGAGGAAACGCTCGGCGACGCCGCCCGCTACGCCGGCGACCTGGCCTTCCCGCGCTTCTCGGTGGAGGCCAAATAGCCCGTGCCCGAAGCGAAACGGCCCGATCCGAAGCGACGGTCCCCCGCTTCCCGGCCGGGCAAGGCCGGCGACACCGGTAAGGGCCGTCCGCGCGGTGCGAGCCCGGCTCGGCGGGAGCCACGGGCAACGGAGTCGCGGTCCGCGCCGGAAGCCGAGCCCGAGGACACCGGCGATTCGATCAGGGAATCCATTGCGGCGACGGCAGAACAGCAATCCGAGCAGCGCTTCGGCTCGGCCGCACGCCGGGCCGCCATCCTGGCCGCCGTGGTATGCGTGGTCACGTTGACCATCGCGGGCCCGGTGCGCACCTATTTCGCGCAGCGCACCGAGATGAAGCAACTGAAGGCCACCGAGGAGCAGCTGCGTGCCCAGATCGCCGAACTCGAACAGCAGAAGGTCAAGCTTGCCGATCCTGTGTTCGTCGCGGCGCAGGCACGTGAGCGGCTCGGATTCGTGATGCCGGGCGAGGTTCCGTATCAGGTGCAGCTGCCCGCGAACAGCGGGGTGCCCGGGACGCCGGGTGTCGATGCTCCCGCGGCCAACCCGGGCGAGCCGTGGTACACGTCGCTGTGGCACACCATCGCCGATGCGCCGCATGGTGTTTCGCCGCCCGTCGCGCCGGGTGAACCAGCACTGCCCGACGTCCCGCCCACCGCTCCGCCCGGTGCACCCCCTCCCGGTGGTTGACCAGTCGGATCTCGACGCCGTCGCGCGGCAGCTGGGCCGCGAGCCCCGCGGCGTGCTCGAGATCGCGTACCGGTGCCCGAACGGCGAGCCCGGCGTCGTCAAGACGGCGCCGAGGCTGCCCGACGGTACCCCGTTTCCGACGCTGTACTACCTGACGCATCCGCAGCTGACCGCGGCGGCCAGCCGTCTGGAGTCGTCGGGGCTGATGCGGGAGATGACCGAGCGGCTCCAGCACGACCAGCAGCTCGCTGCGGCCTACCGCCAAGCGCACGACTCGTATCTGGCCGAGCGCGATGCGATCGAGCCGCTGGGCACAACGTTTTCCGGCGGCGGCATGCCCGATCGGGTCAAGTGCCTGCATGTGGTGATCGCGCACTCGCTGGCCAAGGGCCCCGGAGTGAATCCGTTCGGCGACGAGGCGCTGGCCGTATTGGCCGGCGAACCGGCGATGGCAGGAATTCTGGACAAGAAGAGGTGGACGTGAACCGGGTCGCGGCAGTGGACTGCGGAACCAACTCGATCCGGCTGCTGATCGCCGACTTGGTCGACGGCCGGCTGTGTGACGTCCACCGCGAGATGCGGATCGTCCGGCTCGGTCAAGGTGTCGACGCCACAGGGCAATTCGCGCCCGACGCGCTGGCACGAACCCGGGCCGCGCTCACCGACTACGCCGAGTTGATGCGGATTCACGACGTGCCCAAGATACGCATGGTGGCGACGTCGGCCGCCCGCGACGCGGCGAACCGCGACGTGTTCTTCGCGATGACCGCCGAGGTGCTCGGCGCGGTCGTGCCGGGCGCCGTCGCCGAGGTGATCACCGGCACTGAGGAGGCCGAGCTGTCCTTCCACGGTGCTGTCGACGAATTGGATCCCGCCTCAGCGCCTTTCGTGGTGGTTGACCTCGGCGGCGGCTCCACCGAAGTGGTGTTGGGCTCGCGTGATGTGGAGGCCAGCTTCTCCGCCGACATCGGGTGCGTGCGGCTGACCGAGCGCTGCCTGCACTCCGACCCGCCGACCGCGGTCGAGATCGTGGCTGCGCGCGACGTCATCCGCGAAGCACTTGGGGAGGCGCTGCGCGCGGTGCGCGTCGACCGGGCGCGCACGTGGGTGGGCGTGGCCGGCACGATGACGACGCTGTCGGCGCTGGCGCAGAAAATGACGACGTACGACTCGGAGGCAATCCATTTGTCGCGGGTGGGATTCGGCGACCTGCTGGAAGTGTGCGACGAGCTGATCGCGATGACTCGTGTGCAGCGCGCCGCGCTGGGGCCGATGCATGAGGGCCGCGTCGACGTCATCGGCGGGGGCGCCATCATCGTCGAGGAGTTGGCTTACGCGCTGGGCGAGCGTGCGGGCATCGACGAGCTGGTGGTCAGCGAGCACGACATCCTCGACGGGATCGCGCTGTCGATCGCCTAGCCTCTCTCAGGCAGATGGAGCTTTGGTGCGCACCTTTGTCCGTCTCTTCGTCGGGTCGCGCTGGCCGGCAAGTGTGAGGCCGAGCAGCACCATGCCTGCGCCCAGACCGAAGTGCAGCCAGTTGTCGGCGCCATTGACCGGCACGAAGTTGGCCGGGCTGTCGTGCGCTATGAGCAGCCCGTGTAGCCAAAGGCCGAGGTACACCAGCCCGCCGACGAGAAGGTACGCCCGTGCCGCGGCGTAGCTGCGCGCCATCACCGCGCCGATGACGCCGAACACCAGATGCAGGGCGTTATGAAGGACGGACACCGCGAAGACGCCGAACAGCTTCGCCCCGGAATGGTGGCCTGCCCATTCCAGCAGGTCATAGTCGGTGGTCACGCCCGGAATGAAACCGAGCACTCCGACCAGGAGGAAGGCACCGGCGACCAGTAGCGCCGCTCCCTGCACTGCCATGTACTTGGGCCTCGTCGTCATCGCCTCGCCTCCCCTCGACCTCGCCCTTATTGACGGGTGGGTAGGTGAGGGATACCCGAGCCGACGGGCCGTTAACCTCGCGCAAACACGAATAGCCGGCGAACCTGGTTCGCCAGCTATTCCGTGGTGGTTTGCGGCTAGATCGCCGCGCGGGTCACCGTCTTACGTTGCAGTTGGGGGGGTTTCCGCAATGATGGCCGCTGTCGCAGGCATTGCAATGACAGGTACAACCCGAACCCGCCTTGGCTTCTGAAACTCGCATCGCAGATCAACTCCTCTGTCGGTCTGACCGCCTAGAAAGGTGGGAGCAGAGCTCGCTAGCACGAACGCATATCAACATATGCCGACATCACAATACTTCGCATCACTCTGGAAATAAAGGAAAGTCGACGCCAATGAGCGATGAACGCACCTACCCGGCTGGAGTTCCGTGCTGGGTCGACACCGACCAACCTGACGTGGACGCCGCCCGTCACTTCTACGCCAACCCGAAGAGCGCGTTGATCCGCGACCCGCAGGGAGCGGAACTTACGCTGAGCCAGTTCACCCCGCCGGAGGGATAACGATGCGTGGCATCGAGCACGTCGATGTCGTCGCCTGCCAGTTGTCACCGGCTGCACAAGTTGACGAACGGGTGAACTCAGCACAAACTCTTGGGGTGATCGAGTTGGGCGAACAGACGATCATCGACCAGATAGTCATGCGTCTAACGAATCGATATCCCGCCATTTCGGCGTCGACAGTGGCGACCGTGGTTCACGACGCTCACTCCAGATACGACGGCAGGCCGCTGCGCGATTTCGTGCCGTTGTTCGTCGAGCGCAACGCGAGGAGCGAACTCGAACGGCTTGGCGCTATGGCTGGTTAGCCCAGTACCGCGAGAACCGGCGGTCGATGGCCGCGATCATGCGGTCGAGATCGCGGTGGTCGGCTTCCTTGGCACGGATCTGTCGGCGCAGCCGGCTGATCGCCAACGAGTCGGTCTTGGTGGACAGGCAGCCCAGCTTGCGGGTTTGCTTGGCGATCTCGGCAGCGAGCAGCGCGCGTTGGTCGGCAAGCGCGCCGCGGAAGTAGGCGGCCTGCAGCGAATCGGACTCCTCGGCCCAAACATCACCTGTGGGCATGCGCGGAATTGCCATCGCGAAAACGGTAGCCCAGGCGGCCGCCGGGGGCGAATCGACACCGCCGGCGAATCGCCGACGCCGCGGCTTCTACGCCTGCGTCGAAGCCGGTTCCGGGGGTTCAGCGGGAAGCGGACGGTGCCCGTTCGTGTCCGTTGCGTCGGCGGGACGGCACATCTCGACGGCCTTCTCCGTGTCCACCCGGTAGCCGAAATCCGGCTGATAGCCGTGGATTTCAGGCGTATCCAGATTGCGGATGAACGACAGGATCTGGTGGCTGAATGAGCCCGGCGGGTAGGGGGTGACGAACGTGGCCGACACCACGTCGATCCCGGCGTCGAGCCCCGGGCGATTTTGACGAGCGCCTCGCACTGGCGTTTGTAGTTCTCGTTGGAGCCCGGATACGCCCGGTAGGGTTCGAGCGGCGTCAGCGTGGCCAGCAGATCCCTGCAGATCGCGACGTACTCCTTCCTTGAGTGCGCCGTTCGTCGTCGGTCTGTGAGGCGGTCGGCGGCCTCCTCGAGGCGGCACCAGGCGTCTCCCCGCAACTGCCAGACGCTGTTGTACGCCCGCGAATTATCAGTCATGGTGCGCCCTTTCACGCGAAGTAAAGCGTGACAGAGCGAAGCCGTCGGGCAGGCGAACGCTACGCGGCCATCACGTGACGCTGAGCGTCACGCGCGTGTCAGGTCGGGGTGGTCGCGCTCGTTGAATCGGCGTAGGCCCTCGAAGGTTTCGGCTTCGAAGACCGACCTGTTGAAGCATTGCGCCTCGATTCGCAATCCGTCGTCGAGCGGTCGGCCCTGCCCGGTGCGGGCGGCCTCGAGGTCGGTGCGCAGTGCCGGCTGGGGGAGCGCGGCGATGGCCTCGGCCAGCTCGACGGCGCGTTGCACGCAGGTCCCGCTGGGGACGACTTCGTTGACGAGACCGATCCGTTCGGCTTCCCGTGCGTCGATCACCCGACCGGTGATGATCAGCTCGATCGCGCGGCGGTAGCCGAGGATGCGGGTGAGCCGCTGGGTGCCGCCGTCGGCGAGCCCGATGTTCCAGCGTCGGCACGTCACCCCGAACGTGGCGTGCTCGTCGGCGATCGCCAGATCGGTCCAGCACGCCCACTCCAGCCCGCCGGCGTAAGCGACGCCGTTGACCGCCGCGATGGTCGGTTTGTAGATGTCGGTCCACCGCGACGGGCCGAGCACGCCGTCGGCAGGGGTGGCGTCGACCGCGAGCTCACCGGCCATCGCCGCCTTCAGGTCACCGCCGGCGCAAAGGCGCGACCTCCGCGCCGGTGGCGAAACCGCGGTGTCGTCGGGGCGGAAGCGGCCCCCGCATCGATGAGTTCTCGATGTGTCTGCGGGCCAATGGCATTCATGCGCTCGGGCCGGTTGATCGTGATGACGGTGACCGGCCCGCGCTGCTCGTAGACGAGGTGCTCGTAGGCGCTCATCGGAAGCACTCCAGCCGTTCGTCGAGGGTGGCGTGGAAGCGCCCGATCGCGCTTTCGTGCCTGCCGAACTCGACGAACGTGTTCGCGCCGGCATGCAGACCACGCTGCACGCCTTCCGACATCTCGTTGTCCTCCACCCCGCCCTCGTTCAGCAGGCTACGCGCGCCGGCGGCGGCGTCGGGGTCGGCCGACACGTGCTTGGCCACGTCGGGCGTGACCATTGCGTAGATCGTGACGGTGGAGTGGTCGATGTCGATCGGGTCGATCGTTATCACCAGAACCTGATTGGGGAACGTCGCGAACATGACGTTCGGGAACAGGTGATACACGTACGTCACCCGGTGACCAATCGTCCACGTGGATTCCGGCCGGTCACGCAGATGTTCAATATTTTTGTACGGAAACGTGATTCGGGTGTTCGGCCCGAATGCCTCAACGACGTTGAGGTCGTCGTACTGTATCGGGTAGAAGGTGTCCTTGTGCGTCGTGCGGATGTGGTACCCCTCCAGGAACTGCTCGACGAGAACTTTCCAATTCATCGGGCGCGGAGTGGGTCTCACGGCGAAAAGCCGCTCAGCGGGTAGCAGCTTGTCGCGCCATGGGCTGCCGTCGGCAAGGGCGGCCATAGCGACATCGACGTGCCGGCGCTGCGAATCGGTCGCGGGCGGATCAAGCGGGCCGATGACGATCAAGCCATCGACCTCACGGCTGTCGACCTCGACGAGCCCCCTGGCGGACATGTCCAGATCGGGGAACGCGTCGGCATGCGGGACGTGCGAGAGGGAGCCGTCGAGTCGGTAGGTCCAGCCGTGGTAGCGGCACACCAGCGCGTGGGCGCAGCCTGGCCCTTCGACCAGCCCCATCCCGCGGTGACGGCACGCGTTACGGAACACCCGCGCGCGACCGTCGCGGCCGCGCACCGCGAACAGCGGCACGCCGAAGGTGACACGTTCGGCGTGGTCGCCGGCGTTGGGGATCGCCGCCGACGGAAGGTACACGCTCGGATACGAGCGCAGAATCTCGAGCTCATCGGTGAATCGGGCTGGGTCCAGATAGTTCTCGACCGGCTCGCGCCACGCGTCGCCTTCATCGGTCGTGCCCGCGTCGATGTGCGCAAGGATGCGGCGAACGATCTCGACATCCTCGGCGACCGACGACTTTGTCGGAGTGCCCATACTGTGGGAGTATCACACTATGATCGTCACGCGTCAATAACTGTGTGAGATGAGCGAAGATAGGTACGTGTCCGTAGCCGCAGTCGATGAGCGCCGTGCCCGCGTCGACGATCTGATCGGCGATCGCGCGCTCAGCGCGCGATCAGTTCTCGCGACGGCGCTACTGGGCGCCGACCAACCCCACCTGACGGTCGGGGAGCTCGTCGAGATGGCCTCACTGTTCGGCATCAGCGACGGCGCGGCCCGCACCTGCTTGTGGCGCATGGTCTCCAACGGGGAACTCACCAGCGACGACGGCACCTACGCGCTCGCGGGGCGCTTACTCGAACGGCGGCAACGCGTCGACGAGGCGGCCCGAAGTGACGACACGTCTGCCCCGCCGTGGGATGGAACGTGGGAGTTGGCGGTCGTCTCGGAACAACGACGATCGGCGGCCGATCGGCTCGCGCTCCGCAAGGCCGCCACGGCGCTGCACCTCGCCGAACTACGGGAAGGTATCTGGTTCCGGCCCGACAATCTCGACCGCGACCGCCTGCCAACGCTGCGTGCCGTGCTGGACCGGCAATGTGTGCACTTTCACCGTGCCGCCACCGACATTCCCGCCGAGACGGTGAGATCCCTTTTCAGTCTTGATGATTGGGCGGTCGACGCGCGCAGGCTCACCGTCGCCATGCGCGACGAGCTCGACATCGAAGCGGTCGGGGCCGACGACTTCACCTATCAGTTCGCGCTATCCATCACCGTGGTCCGACATCTTGAGCTCGACCCGCTGTTACCCGCCGAGCTCATTCCGCGGCAATGGCCGGGACACGGTTTGCGCAGCACCTATCGTCGCTTCGACGAGGTGTTCAAGCAGCGACTGAGCACCGCCTTCCGCTGAGGCGCGAGCAGACGCAAAATGTCCCAAAACTGCGGCGTGTCGCGGACTTTTGCGTCTGCTCGCGAAAATTTGGCAACCGACCGAGGGTCCGGCAGCAGACGATGCAGGACGTCGGTGAGCGTGATCAGTCCGACCACAGTGTCATCGTCGACGATGAGCGCCAGGTGGTTTCGTGTCTGACGCATCGTGTGCAGCGCCCGGTATACCGGGGTATCTGCCGTCAGCCGCAATGCGGGGCGCATCACGTCGCGGGCCGTCGACCCGGCCTGCGCGCGCACGGTGTCGCGGACGTGCACCACACCGACGACGGTCTCGTCCTCGTCGCGGACAAGTATCCGCTGGTGGTGTGTCCGCTGTGACTGCCGCTGGATCTCTGTTGCATCGGCGTTGGCGTCGACGGTGCTCAATCCCGCAGTGCGCGAGACGATATCGCCGACGGTGAGCTGCTCGAGTTCCAGCGCTCTGGTCAGGCTGCGGTAGTGCGGCTGGTCGAGCGTTCCGACGGCCGCCGAGTGTTCGACGAGGTGCCGCAAGGCATCCGGATCCTGCTCTGCGCCAAGCTCGTCGACCGGTTCGACGCCGAGCTTTCGCACACACCAGTTCGCGGCGTGGTTCAGCGCGGTGAGGACGGGTCGGGTGAACGTCATGAATATTCGCATCGGTATCGCGAGCACTGTCGCCGTCCGCTCGGGGTGGGCGAGTGCCAATGACTTCGGGGCCATCTCGCCGATCACGAGGTGTAGGAAGGTGACGACGAAGAGCGCAAGCAAGAAGCCCGCCGCGTCGGCAAGCCACAGTGGGGCGCCCCAGTTTTCAATCAGCGGGGTAAGCCAATAGTGCACTGCCGGTTTGGTGGTCGCGCCAAGGGCGAGCGTGCAGGCGGTGATGCCCAGTTGCGAACCGGCCAGCAGGACGGACAGTTCGGTGCTACTGCGCAGCGCGGCTCGCGCTGACCTGCTGGCCGCCGCCTCGTCCTCGAGACGGTGCCGGCGGGCGGCGATCAACGCGAACTCGACCGCCACGAAGAATGCGCTGAGTGCGATCAGGCCAAACGTGACGGCGAGGACGATCCACGGGTTACTCACCGTCGGCCTCCACGTTCTGAACCGACACGAACACCGAGGCCGGCACGCGTCGGTCCACAGATCGAACCGTGACCGACAACACCTTTCGCCGGGTCGGCGATTTCGTGACGAGGTCTGCGGAGTCGAGTGGCAGAGCGATTTCGATGGTGTCGCCAACGTCGGGCAGTCGGCCGAAATTGTGCATGAGCAGACCGGCAACGGTTTCGTAATCGCCGTCGGGCAGCCGCTGATCGATCAGGCGCTGTGCCTCGTCGACATGGAGCTCGCCGGGCAGTACCCAGCCATCGGGCCGTTTGGTGACTTGCACATCGGCCGCGTCGTGCTCGTCAGCGATCTCGCCGACCAGCTCCTCGGCGATGTCTTCAACGGTGACGATTCCGGCGAAGCCGCCGTATTCATCGATCACCAGGGCCATTTCGTCGCCGGTTTCACCCAGTTGTTTGAGCGTCGCCTGCAGCGGCAGCGATGACGGCACCCGAACCGCTGGCCGGCACCGCGACTTGGCGGTAGCGGCCGGGTCGGCGTCGAGCACAGCGTGCAGGTCGATGACACCCAGGAGATCGTCGGTGGAGTCGCCGACGACGGGGTAGCGAGTATGCCCGGTGGCCATGCGGGTGAGCACGGCGTTGATCGATTCGTCGGACCGCACCGTGTCCACTCGAGTACGCGGGATCATGGCGTGCTCGGCTGTTCTGGTGGGGAAGTCCAGTACCCGGTCGAGCAGCGTCGACAGGTCGCGAGGCAGATCACCGGCCACGCGGGAGACGGCGACGATGTGTTCGAGATCGCGTGCGGTGGCGGAGTGCTCGACGTCGTGCACCGGCTCCATCCGCAGCGCACGCAACAGCAAGTTTGACGACTGGTCGAACAACCAGATCAGCCAGCCGAACAACCGCAGATACCAGTGGGTGGACGTGGCCATCGCACGGGCAACCGACTCGGGAACTGCGATGGCGAGGTTCTTCGGGACCAGTTCGCCGAAAAGCATCTGGATGAGCGTGCAGAAGATCAGCGAGACGGCCGCCCCAACGGCGACACCAACCGTGCTCGGGACACTGGCCCGGCCAAGCAACTCGGCCAGGCCGCTGCCGATCAGTGGCTCGGCAAGATAGCCCGCGAGCAGACCGGTGACCGTGATGCCCAGTTGTGCGCCCGACAGCATGAACGACGTCCGTCGGGTCACAGCAAGCGCCCGGGCGGCGGCCGGATCCGTCTCCGCGCGGGCGGTCAGGCGTGACCGGTTAACCGCCGTGTACGCGAATTCCTGGGCGACGAAGTACGCGGTAAACGCGGTGATCAGCAGGACGACCAAGACGCCGAGACCGATATCGACCAGCGCTGTCAGCATGTGCCCACCTCCGGACACAGCGCACGGCTGCAGTCAGTCCGGGGTGGGACAGGTCTTCGGGGTGCGCGCGAGGCGCTACTCATTGCTCTCTTAGGTCGTCTGGTCAGTCGTGCACATTCGACGATACCTAAACGGGTGTCAGGCCCGCAGGATCGGTTTGAGCGCATCGAGAACGGCCGGGTCCTCGATGGTCGACGGCACCGGTTCGTCGCGGCCGTCGGCGATGCCGCGCATGGTCTTGCGCAGGATCTTCCCGGATCGTGTCTTCGGCAGCGCGGGGACGACGTCAACGATCCTGAAACATGCCACGGCGCCGATGTTTTCCCGCACCGCCTCGATCAGCTCGTCGCCCAGCCGCTCGGCCGTCGCACCGGCCTTGAGCACCACGAAGCCGCGCGGCACCTGACCCTTGATCTCGTCGGCGACGCCGATGACCGCGCACTCCGCGACCGCCGGATGTCCGGCGAGCACCGCTTCGATCGATCCGGTCGACATGCGGTGTCCCGCAACGTTGATCACGTCGTCGGTGCGGCCCATCACGAACAGGTAGCCGTCCTCGTCGAGGTAGCCGCCGTCGCCGGTGAGGTAATAGCCGTCGAACGCCGACAGATACGAGGCGATGTAGCGATCGTCGGCACCCCACAGCGTCGGCAGCGTGCCAGGGGGCAGCGGCAGCCGAACGCAGATCGCGCCCTCCTCGTTCGCGTCGCATTCAGTGCCGTCCGGCCGCAGAATCCGCACGTCGTAGCCGGGCATCGGCACCGTCGCGGAGCCGGGCTTGATCGGCAGTGGCTCGACACCCATCGGGTTGGCGGCGATCGACCAGCCGGTCTCGGTCTGCCACCAGTGGTCGACCACCGGGATGCCGAGTTTCTCCGACGCCCAGTGGTAGGTGCCGGGGTCGAGCCGCTCGCCGGCCTGGAACAGGTACTGCAGCGCCGAAAGGTCGTACTTGCCCAGGTGCAGGCCGTCGGGGTCCTCCTTCTTGATCGCCCGGATCGCCGTCGGCGCGGTGAACACCGCCTTCACCCCGTGCTCGGACGCGACGCGCCAGAACGCGCCGGCGTCCGGCGTGCCGACGGGCTTGCCCTCGTAGAGCACCGACGTCGCGCCCAGCAGCAACGGTCCGTAGACGATGTAGGAGTGGCCGACCACCCAGCCCACATCGGAGGCGGCCCAGTACACGTCGCCGGGCTGGGTGTCGTAGATGTGCCGCATGCTCCACAGCAGCGCCACCGCATGCCCGCCGTTGTCGCGGACGATGCCTTTGGGCTTGCCGGTCGTGCCCGGAGGTGTACAGCACGTAGAGCGGGTCGGTGGCCGCGACCGGGACCGCGTCGGCGGGCTGGGCGTCGGTCATCAGCTCGCGCCAGTCCACGTCCCGGCCGGCGGTCAGCTGGCACGGCTGCTGCTCGCGCTGCAGGATCACGCACACCGGTGGGGCGTGCTCGGCGATGTCCAGCGCGGCGTCGAGCATCGGCTTGTAGTCGACGGTCCGGGTCGGTTCGACGCCGCATGAGGCCGACACGATGGCGGCCGGGCGGGCGTCGTCGATGCGGGCCGCGAGCTCGTTGGCGGCGAACCCGCCGAACACCACCGAATGCACCGCGCCCAGCCGCGCGCAGGCCAGCATCGCGATCACGGCTTCGGGAATCATCGGCATGTAGATCACGACCCGGTCGCCCTTGCCGACGCCGAGGCCGCGCAGCGCGCCCGCGAAGCGCGCCGTCTCGTCGAGCAGTTCGCGGTAGGTGTAGGTGCGTTGCGACCCGGTCACCGGCGAGTCGTAGATCAGGGCCGGCTGCTCAGCGCGTCCACCGTCGACGTGGCGGTCCAGTGCGTTGGCGCAGGTGTTCAGCTCCCCGTCGGGAAACCAGCGGTAGAACGGCGGATTGGAGTCGTCGAGGATGCGCTGCGGCTCGCGGGTCCAGGTCACCGCCCGCGCGGCGTCGGCCCAGAAGGCCGTGGGGTCCGAAATGCTGGCGTTGAACAGGTCCCGGTATCCGCCCATACCGGCACGGTAGCGCGCGAGGGGTTCTCTATAGTCCGATTCATGACTGCCGAACCGCCACCGATCGAAGGGGTGCGTCGGTCGTTCGTCGACGCCCGCGGCGTGCGTTTTCACGTGACCGAGGCCGGTCCGCCGGATGGGCGTCCCGTCCTCGCGCTGCACGGATGGCCGCAGCACCACTGGGAGTATCGGGATCTGCTGGCCGACCCTCCGCCCGGGCTGCGCATCATCGCGCCCGATCTGCCCGGCTACGGCTGGTCCGGGCCCGCTCCCCACAAGTGGGCGAAGGAGGACGTCGCGACCGACGTTCTCGCCCTCCTCGACGCCCTCGGGCTCGATCGCGTCCTGCTGGTAGCACACGACTGGGGCGCCTTCGTCGGTTACATCATGATCCTGGAGGCACCGGAGCGGTTCGACGGCTATCTGGTGATGAACATGGCCCACCCGTGGTTGTCTCCTGGCACGCTGCTGCCGCATCTGTGGCGCTTCTGGTATCAGCTGCCGCTCGCCACATTCGGGATTCCGGTGCAGCAGCGCACGGGATTCGTCGAACGGGTGATTTTCGGACGCGGGTCCAGAATGGATCCGGAGGCCGCCCGTGTCTTCGCCGACCGGTTCCGCGACCCGGTGTGCGCTAAGGCGGGGCGGGACACCTACCGCACGTTCCTGATGCGCGAGATACCGCAGGGCGCAAGGAATCCCGAGACGAGACGGGCAACGGTGCCGATTCGCGCGGTGTTCGGCACGGGCGACTTCGCGGTCGCTCGCTCGTTCGTCGCGGCCGAAACGGCGAACGCCGACGACTACACGCTGGAAACCGTTGACGCCTCCCATTTCGTCGTCGACGAGCGGCCAGATCTGGTGCGGGCGAAGCTGATTGCGCTCGCCGAGGAGACGGCTTAGTTGCGCGAGCAGACGCAAAAGCACCCAAAAATGGCCACAAATGGGGACCTTTGCGTCTGCTCGCGCTGGAGGCTACTGCTGGAACCGGTAGCCCATCCCGGCTTCCGTAAGCAGGTGCACCGGGCGCGACGGGTCGTCCTCCAGCTTGCGCCGCAACTGCGCCAGGTACACCCGCAGATAGTGGGTCTCCTTGGCGTAGGCCGGGCCCCACACCTCCTTGAGCAACTCCTCGCGGCCGACGAGTTTCCCGCGGTTGCGAACCAGCATTTCGAGCATGCCCCACTCCGTCGGGGTCAGATGGACCTCGGTGCCGTTCTTGGTCACCTTCTTGGACGCCAGATCGACCGTGAACGACGACGTTTCGATGACGGGTTCGTCGGTGTCGGAGGCCGCGGCGGCTCGGCGCACCGCGGCCCGCAGCCGGGCCAGAAACTCGTCCATGCCAAAGGGTTTCGTTACGTAGTCGTCGGCTCCGGCATCCAGGGCTTCGACCTTGTCCGACGAGTCGGTGCGGGCGGACAGCACGATCACCGGCGCCGTCAGCCAGCCCCGCAACCCCGCAAGCACCTCGATTCCGGACATGTCGGGCAGGCCCAAATCCAGCACGATGACGTCGGGGCGGTGATCGGCGGCCGAGCGCAGCGCCTCGGCTCCCGTGGCCGCGGTGCTGACCTCATAGCCGCGCACCGACAGGTTGATGCGCAACGCACGCAGGATCTGCGGTTCGTCGTCGATGACGAGTACCCGGGTCATGCCGAGCCGTCCTTTGGCGGTGCGGCCAGGTCGATCTCGACGGTCAGCCCCCCGCCGGGGGTGTCGGTGGCGGAGATGGTGCCACCCATCGCCTCGACGAACCCGCGGGCAACCGACAACGCCAAGGCCCACGCCGATGCTGGTGTCGTGGTCGCCGAGCCGCTGGAAGGGCGCGAACAACTGCTCTTCGGTGCCGCGGGGGATGCCGGGCCCCTCGTCGATGACCGCGATCAGCACCCGGTCGGCCACCTGGCCCGCGTTGACCCGCACCGGGCTATCGGGGGCGTAGCGCAGTGCGTTGTCGATCAGATTGGCCAGCACGCGCTCGAGCAGGCCGCTGTCGGCCATTACCACCGCATCGTCCACTTCTACCTTCACCCGGTCGATGCCTCGACCAAAGCCGGTGAGTCCCTTGCTGATTCCGAGCAGGGCGCGCTGCACCGTCTCCTCGAGGTACACCCTGCGCAGTTCGGGCCGGAGCACGCCCGCCGCCAGCCGCGACGAGTCGAGCAGGTTTCCGACCAACGCGGTGAGCTGGTCGATCGACTCCTCGATGGTCGCGAGCAGCTCGGCGGTGTCCTCGGCGGAGAAGTCGACGTCGCTGCTGCGCAGGCTGGATACCGCGGCCTTGGCCGCGGCCAGTGGCGTACGCAGGTCGTGGCTGACCGCGGACAGCAGGGAGCGGCGCAGTTCGTCGGCCTGTGCGATCGCTTCGGCCTTGCCGGCCTCTTCGGTCAGCTCCCGTTGCTTCACCAGACCAGCGGCCTGCTTGGCGACGGCGCCCAGCACCCGGCGGTCCCTCGCGGACAGCTTTTTGCCGGCCAGCAGCATCCAGAATTCGTCGTCGCCGACCTCGATGGCGGTGTCGGCGGCGTCGACGTCCACGCAGGGATCGTTGCCCACGCAGCCGACGATGGCGGCTGCCATCCGGACCCTCCCGGAGCAGGCTGACCGCGCGTTGGGAGTAGGTTTCGCGGACCCGCTCCAGCAACGTGTCGAGATCCGCCCCGCGCAGCACCGAACCGGCGAACAGCGCCAGCAGTTCGGCTTCCTGCGACGCTCGCCGGCCTCGCGCGGCGCGGCTCGCGGCTCCGTCGACAAGGGCGGCGACGGCGACGGCGACCAGCAGCAGCACGACGATTGTGACGGCGCTGTCGGGCTCGGCGATGGTGAAGGTGTATCGCGGGTCGACCAGGAAGTAGTTGAGCAGAAGGCCGGACAGCACGGCCGAGAGTGCGGCGGGCGCGACGCCACCGAGCAGCGCGACGACGAGCACGCCGATGAAGAACAGCGCGCTCTCGCCGCCGACTCCGAGGTACGGGTCGAGCAGGAAGACGATCAGCGCGCAGATCGCGGACGGAACCACAAGCGCGGCAAGCCAGGACGCCAGATGCCGTTGCCGCGGCGAGATCCGCGACCACCGACGACCCGCGCGTGGCCTCGCGCGTGGGTCACCATGTGGACGTCGATCTTCCCGGACTCCTGCACCACCGCCGCGCCGATGCCCTCGTCGAAGATGCGCGCCCACCGCGATCGCCGGGACGTGCCGATCACCAGCTGGGTGGCGTTCTCGTCGCGCGCGAAATCCAGTAGCGCGCTTGGCACGTCGTCGCCGACCACGGTGTGCAGGGTGGCGCCGAGGCTGGTGGCCAGCTCGCGCACCTTGCCCATCTGCGGGGCGGAGACGCCCGAAAGTCCGTCGCCGCGAACGACATGCACCACCATCAGCTCGGCGCTGGACTTCGATGCGATGCGAGATGCCCTGCGCACCAAGGTTTCCGACTCCGCACCGCCCGTGACGGCGACGACGACGCGCTCGCGCGCCTCCCAGGTGTCGGTGATCTTGTTCTCTTCGCGATACTTCTCCAGCGCTGCATCGACCTGATCGGCCAGCCACAGCAGCGCAATTTCGCGCAAGCGCGGTCAGGTTTCCGCGCCGGAAGTAGTTGGACAGCGCCGCGTCGATGCGCTCCGGCGCATACACGTTGCCGTGGGCAAGCCTGCGCCGCAATGCCTCCGGGGTGATGTCGACCAGCTCGATCTGGTCGGCGGCGCGCACGACCTCGTCGGGCACCTTCTCCTGCTGCTCGATGCCGGTGATCTGGGTGACGACGTCGTTCAGGCTCTCCAGGTGCTGGACGTTGACCGTGGAGATCACGGTGATCCCGGCGTCGAGCAGCTCCTCGACGTCCTGCCACCGCTTCGGGTTCTTGCTGCCCGGGGTGTTGGTGTGGGCGAGTTCGTCGACCAGCACGACCTGAGGGTCACGCGCCAGCACGCGCGGGCACGTCGAGTTCGGGGAAGCTGCTGTGCCGCGGTATTCGATGTAGCGCGGCGGGACGATCTCGATGCCGTCGATCAAGTCCGCGGTCTTCTTGCGGCCATGCGTCTCGACGACGGCCGCGACCACGTCGGTCCCGCGTTCCAAACGGCGGTGCGCTTCGCCGAGCATGGCGTACGTCTTGCCGACGCCGGGAGCTGCACCCAGGTAGATGCGAAGCTCGCCGCGCTTGGACTTGTACGCCGCCGGCCCGGTGGCCGGCGGCGCAAGCGCATCCTCGATGCTCGAGGCTATTTGCTCGGGTGCCTCATCGTTGGTGGTCACGTGCCCATCATCCACCGGTCACGTCAGCTTTTCGCTGGGTACTTCTGCGTCCAGTTCCAGGTTCAGCTCCAGGACGTTGACCCGGGGTTCGCCGAGGAAGCCGAGGGTGCGGCCCGCGGAGTTGTCGGCGACAGCCTGCCGGATCTGGTCTTCGCTGACGCCACGGGCCTTGGCCACCCTGGCGATCTGGATGTCGGCGTACGCCGGCGAGATGTTGGGATCCAGTCCGCTGCCGCTGGCGGTGACCGCATCGGCGGGCACCTCGGGGTCTGCCGGAGCGCTTCCGCGAATCGGCACGATCTGACCGATGCTGTAGTCCTCGCCGTACTTGGCGCATTCCACGCGCACGCCCTCATAGGTGCTCAGGAACGGGGTGGAGGTCGTGTCGCACGGCTCATTGACGCTGACGACCTTGGTCGGGTGCACCACGTTGCCGCGGGCGTCGCGCGGACCGATCACCGACAGCACGGCGCCGACGCCGCCGCCCGTGCAGAACGGCCGCGAGCCGTCGACACCCTCGAGCTCACCCACGGCGGCGCTGCGTGAGCAGACCAGGGTGAGCAGGCTGGACTTGGCCCCGTTGTCGTCCTCGGGCAGCGACGGATCGCCGGGCGTGTCGACGATGCTCTCGGGTCCCAGGTTGCTTGCGCTGGTGGCGAGCGGGTCGTAACCGTCACCGGCCGCCGACGGACGGCTCTGGAAGTACTGCGGCAGCGGATTGCCGTCAGCATCGGTGAACGACTGCCCAATCAGGCTGCTGCCCACCGGCTTTCCATCCGCCTCGATGATCGAGCCGTTCGCGTTATCCCGCAGGCCGGGCACCTGGGCCACCAGCCAGATAAAGATCGGATAGGCGATCCCCACGATCACTGTGAGCACCAGCAGCGCCCGCAGCGCGGCCCAGTGCTGACGAACAAGATTGGAGAGGTTCATTGTCACATTCCCGGGAAGAGTTGGATTACCAGGTCGATCAGCTTGATTCCAATGAACGGGGCGATGATTCCGCCGAGTCCATAGACGTAGAGATTGCGGCTCAACAGCTTTGACGCGCTGCTCGGTGTGTAGCGCACACCGCGCAGTGACAACGGGATCAGCGCGATGATGACGAGCGCATTGAAGATCACCGCCGACAGGATCGCCGACTGCGGGCTGTGCAGACGCATGATGTTGAGCAGGTCCAGCCCTGGGAACAGCGCCACGAACATCGCCGGGATGATCGCGAAGTATTTCGCGATGTCGTTGGCGATGGAGAACGTGGTCAACGCGCCGCGGGTGATCAACAGCTGCTTGCCGATTTCGACGATCTCGATCAGCTTCGTCGGATCGGAGTCGAGGTCGACCATGTTGCCGGCCTCTTTGGCCGCCGAGGTGCCGGTGTTCATGGCCACGCCGACATCGGCCTGCGCCAGGGCGGGCGCGTCGTTGGTGCCGTCGCCGGTCATCGCGACCAGCTTGCCGCCGGCCTGCTCCTTCTTGATCAGCGCCATCTTGTCCTCGGGAGTGGCCTCGGCGAGGAAGTCGTCGACACCCGCCTCGTCGGCGATGGCCTTGGCGGTCAAGGGATTGTCGCCGGTGATCATCACGGTGCGAATGCCCATCCGGCGCATCTCGTCGAACCGCTCACGCATGCCCTGCTTGACGACGTCCTTGAGGTGAATCACGCCAAGCACCGAGGCCGTGCCGTTGAGTACCTGGCCGACGACCAGCGGGGTGCCGCCGGCGGCGGAGATGCCGTCGACGATGTCGCCCAGTTCGGTTGACACGCGGCCGCCCTCGGCCCGCACCCACTCGGCGACCGAGCTCGCCGCGCCCTTGCGCAGCATGTGGCCGTTTTCGAGGTCGACGCCCGACATCCTTGTCGCAGCAGTGAATTCGACCCAGTGCGCCTTGTCGAGTTCACCAGGTGTCCGGGCCCGCAGCCCATACTCCTGTTTGGCGAACACCACGATCGAGCGGCCTTCCGGCGTTTCGTCGGCGAGGCTCGACAACTGGGCGGCATCGGCCAGCGCCTCGGGCGTCACACCGGTCAGCGGGACGAACGCCGCCGCCTGCCGGTTGCCCAGCGTGATGGTGCCGGTCTTGTCGAGCAACAGCGTGTTCACGTCACCTGCCGCTTCGACGGCGCGGCCCGACATGGCCAGCACGTTGCGCTGGACCAGCCGGTCCATGCCGGCGATGCCGATGGCCGACAACAGCGCGCCGATCGTAGTCGGGATGAGGCACACCAGCAGCGACACCATGACGATGCCGGTGACCCCATTGCCGGTGAGCGCCAGGCTATCCGGGACGCCCGGGTTGTTCGCTTTGGAGAAGATCGCCAACGGCTGCAAGGTCGCAACGGCGAACACGAAGATGATCGTCAGCGACGCCAGCAGGATGTTCAGCGCGATCTCGTTGGGCGTCTTCTGCCGGTTGGCGCCCTCGACGAGGGCGATCATCCGGTCGATGAAGCTCTCGCCCTGCTTCTGGGTGATCTTGACGACGATGCGGTCCGATAGCACAGTGGTGCCGCCGGTGACCGCGGAGCGGTCACCCCCGGATTCGCGGATGACGGGTGCGGATTCGCCGGTGATCGCCGACTCGTCCACCGACGCAATGCCTTCCACGACGTCGCCGTCGCCGGGGATCGGCTGGCCGGCCTCCACCACCACGATGTCACCCTGCTGTAGCAGCGGGGCAGCCACTTCTTCCTCACGGGCGGGGGCGCCGGGCTTCCAATCGACGAGGCGTCGGGCCATGGTCGCGGTCTTGGTTCTGCGCAGGGATTCGGCCTGCGCCTTGCCGCGGCCCTCGGCAACGGCTTCGGCCAGGTTGGCGAAGATCACCGTCAGCCACAGCCAGATGACGATCAGCCAGGCGAACCAGGACGGATCGGCGATGGCGAGCACGGTGCTCCACACCGCGCCGATCTCCACGATGAACATGACCGGATTGCGCCACAGCGTGCGCGGATTGAGCTTGCGCAGCGCATCGGGCAGCGAGCTTCCACAGCATCTTCGGATCCAGCAGGCCGCCCTGCACCCGCTTCGGGGCATTGCCCTTCGGCTGCGTGGACGGTGCGGAATCGATTGTGGGTGCAGACATCAGTGAATTCCTTCAGCGAGAGGACCCAGCGCGAGCATGGGCAGGAAGGTAAGGGCGACCAGGATCAGGGTGACCCCGGCGACCATGCCGACGAACTGTGGCCGGTGGGTGGGCAGCGTGCCGACGGATTCCGGCGACTTGCCCTGTTTGGCCAGTGAGCCGGCCAGTGCCAACACGAAGATGATCGGCAGGAACCGGCCGAACACCATGGCCATGCCCAGCGCGGTGTTGTACCAATCGGTGTTCACGGAGATGCCTGCGAAGGCAGACCCGTTGTTGTTGCCCGCGGAGGTGAAGGCGTACAACACCTCGGAGAGCCCGTGCGGCCCGGTGTTGAGCATGCTCGCACGCTGGCCGGGCATCGCCATCGCCATCGCGGTGCCGGTCAGCACGATCAGCGGGGTGATCAGGAAATAGGTTGCGGCGAGCTTGATCTCACGCGGGGTGATCTTCTTGCCGAGGTACTCCGGCGTGCGGCCGACCATCAGGCCCGCCACGAACACGGTGATGATGGCCAGGATGAGCATGCCGTACAGGCCCGATCCCACGCCGCCAGGCGCCACCTCGCCGAGCTGCATGTTGAACAGCGTGATCATGCCGCCGAGGCTGGTGTAGGAGTCGTGGAACGAGTTCACCGCGCCGGTGGACGTCAGCGTCGTCAGATCGGCGAAGACCGCCGAGTTGGCGACGCCGAAGCGCTGTTCGACGCCTTCCATCGCGGCGCCGACCGCGGTGGGAACGGTGCCGTGGTGCTGCAGCTGGAACAGCATCATCAGGCTGACGCTGAGCGGCGGCGATGACACCCATGACCGCGACGATCGCATAGCCCTGCTTCTTGCTCTCGACCATGCGGCCGAAGGTGCGGGGCAGCGAGAAGGCGATGCCAGGACAGCAGGAAGATCTCGATCCAGTTCGTCCACGTCGTCGGGTTCTCGAACGGATGCGCGGAGTTGGCGTTGTAGAACCCACCGCCGTTGGTGCCGAGTTCCTTGATGACCTCCTGGCTGGCCACCGGGCCGCCGGTGATGGTCTGCTGGCCGCCCACCAGGGTATTCACGATCTGGTCGTGCAGCGCGAAGTTCTGGATCACGCCGCCGGCGATCAGGATGATCGCGCCGATGATCGAGATGGGCAGCAGGATGCGGATGGTGCCGCGCACCAGGTCGACCCAGAAGTTGCCCAGCTCGCCGGTGTTGCGCCGGGCCAGGCCGCGAATGAACGCCATCGCCACGGCCATGCCGACCGCGGCGGAGACGAAGTTCTGCACGGACAGACCCGCCATCTGCACCAGGTGGCCCTGGGTGGACTCACCCGAGTAGGCCTGCCAGTTGGTGTTCGTCACGAAGCTGACGGCGGTGTTCCACGCGAGCGCCGGCGTCATCGGGGTGCCGGGGTCGTTGAGGTGCAGCGGCAGCTTGCCCTGGACGAGCTGGAAGATGAACAGGAACAGGATGCTGATCGCCGAGAAGGCGAGCACGCTGCGGGCATAAGCGCCCCACGTCTGTTCGGATTTCGGGTCGGCGCCGATCATGCGGTAGATGACGCGCTCGCCGCGCGAATGCTTTTCGGAGCTGTAGACCCGGTACATGTAGTCGCCGAGCGGCACGTGCACGGCCGCCAGCGCAACGATGAGCATCGCGAGGAAGATGATCCCCGCCGTTGTGGTACTCACTAGAACCTCTCGGGGAAGAGCAGTGCGGCGAATAGAAACAGGGCGAGCAGGACGGCCAGCACGAGGCCAATGACGTTGTCGTAGCTCACAGTCCTTCGACCAACTTCTGCACCAGGCCGAGCAGGGCGAAGATCACCACTGTCAGCACGATGTACACCAGTACGGACATGTCACTCCGATCACTACAGAATCTGCGGGCGCTCGGGTGTGGTTCGAGCAGCCTCTGCCGGGCCCTCGGCGTTAAGGGCCAGACCCGAAGCTAGACGCACTCGAAGGGACGGTGTCGTTCGTTGACGGTTTCTTTACGCTGCCCTCGCAGTCCTTTACGGCCTTCGTTCGGCGGGGCCATGGACAGCCGCGGCCGGCCCGTCAAGATGCCGTCAATTCATGCAGGTTCGGCGTGCGAATGGCGTAACCGGGGAGGGGCAATAGGAAAGATTGCTCGTAGGTTGTCGCAAGCACTCCCGACATCTAAGGAGCCGGACCCATCGACGATCCATCGCACTGGGCAACAGCGGCATGGCTGCAAGTCGCCGCGGTTATCGCAATCGTGGTGATTTTGCATGTGCCGCTTGGCGATTACCTGGCCAGGGTGTACTCGGGCAGCAGCAGCTGGCGGCTGGAGAAGGCGATCTACCGCGTGGTCGGCGTCGCGCCGGCCGACCAGCAACGGTGGACCAAGTATCTGAGTTCGCTATTGGCCTTTTCGGCGGTCAGTGTGCTGGTCCTGTACGGAATATTGCTTTTGCAAGTACATTTGCCGGAGCCGTGGGGCCATAAGGGAATGACGCCGGCATTAGCGTTCAATACGGCCATTTCATTTACGACCAATACCAGCTGGCAAAATTACCCCGGCGAATCGACCCTGGGTCACGTCGGCCTCGTAGTCGGTTTGGGAGTGCAGGCGTTCGTCAGTTGCGCTGTGGGCATGTGTGTTGCCGTTGCGTTGATCCGCGGGCTGGCACAGTATCAGAACGAAGAGATCGGCAACTTCTGGGTCGACCTGGTGCGTTCGGTGGTGCGGGTCCTGCTGCCGCTGTCGATCATCGTCACCCTGGTGTTGCTCGCGCTTGGAGTCGTCAACAACTTCAATGGCGCGCAGGAGGTTTCGACCCTCGCCGGCGGCAACCAGACGATTCTCGGCGGTCCGGTCGGCGCGTGGGAGTCGATCAAGCTGATGTCGGGTGACGGCGGCGGGGCGTTCAACGCCAACAGCGCGCACCCGTTCGAGAACCCGACGCCATTGACCAACGCCGTCGAAATCGTTGCGATGCTGCTGATTCCCGTGGCGTTCCTCCGGACGTTCGGTGTGATGGTCGGCGACAAGAAACAGGGCTGGGCGTTATTCGCTGCGGCAGCAACCCTATTTGTCATCGGGACGGCAGCGATGGCCGCGGCTACAGCGGTGCCGCACGGCACCGTCGTCCACGCCGTGGGTGCCCCTATCGAAGGCACCGAAACGCGGTTTGGCGTGCCCGGCAGTGCCTTTTTCGGTCAGGTCGCGACAGCCAGCGCGGACGGAGCGGCGAATTCGTCATATGACAGTTTCGCCAGCCTCGGCGGCGCGGTGCTGATGCTCAACATGATGCTTGGCGAAGTGGCTCCTGGCGGAGCGGGCAGCGGCCTCTACGGCTTGGTGATGATGACACTGCTGGCCGTGTTCATCGGTGGATTGATGGTCGGCAGGACGCCCGAATTCCTCAAGCAGCCGCTGCACGCCCGGCACATAAAGCTGGTCAGCCTATACATCTTGGCCCTGCCGGCGGCGGTCTTGATCGGCACCGCGATCGCCATGGCGTTGCCCGGCGAGCGGGCGTCCATGCTCAATTCCGGGCCGCACGGGCTGTCGGAGGTGCTTTACGCCTTTACCAGTTCGGCCGCCAACAACGGCAGCGCGTTCGCGGGATTCAGCGGCAACACGACCTGGTATAACACCGCACTCGCCCTCGCGATGGTGATCGGGCGATTTCTGCCGATCATCGCCGTGCTCGCGATCGCGGGCACTTTCGCTGCCCAGCGGCCCGGGGTTATCACCGCCGGCACGCTGCGCACGTACTCGCCGACGTTCATCGTGCTGATCGTGGCCACCACGCTGCTCATCGTTGGCCTGGAGTATCTGCCTGCGCTGGCGCTCGGCCCCGTCGCCGACGCGCTTCAGTAGGCCCCGATGTCAAGGCGGCGTCAATGTTTGACCCGGGGCCGTCAAGAGATCGCTAGGGATTGTGGTCAGCGGCGGTGGCCCGGGCGATTGTTGAATTGGTGCCCATTCTGGCAGCAGGCCAGGGCTCGACGAGACAAGGTTTCGGTGACTATCTCCGGCGTCTTTCTGTCAGTGCTCTCAGGAACCAAATCGCATGCCGCCGCGGACCAGCCGCCGTCACCCGAGCGCCTGGCCCTGCGTCGCTATGAGTTCTACCGCAAGTCGTTTCCCATGACCGAGATTGCGCTTCCGGCCAATGGTCTGAGGAACCGCGTCGTCGCGAAGTGGGTAAGGGACGAGCGTATTGGGGTTGATGTGCGCACGGGCGAGGAGCTCGCTGTGGCGATCGCGGCCGGTATCCACCCGGGGCGGCTGACCGTGCACGCCGACGCGATGCGCGACTCCGAACTTCGCGCCACCGTCACCCTCGGACCCGGCCGGATAGTCGTCAGTTCCAATGAGCAGATCGAATTGCTGGCGTCCGTGGCCGAGCAACGGACGCAGGGCGTCGTGGTCCGCGTGACGGATGTCAACGCACCGGACCTGAGCGTCGTTGGTGGCGGGGACTCATTTCACTGCGGCTTCCCGTTCGACACCGCGGAGATGGATCACGCGATTGGGTCCATCGTTGGCCAGTCGCGGCTCAACCTGGTGGGACTGCACTGCGAAGTCGGTGCACACGAACATGACTTCATCAGCTACCCGGCGGCGATCGGCCACATGATCACCGAGATGACCCACATCCGCCAGACTCAGGGTGTGGTGCTGACCCGTCTGGGTCTCGGCGGCGGCCGCGCCGTCCCGTCCGGTGACTGGGCGGTCGAATTGCCGGAACTTGCAACGGAAATCGACGAATCACTGGACGACGCATGCGCCACAATGCGTTTCCCGCGTCCGCTGGTGGTGCTCTCACCGGGCCTGGCGATTGTCGAGCAGAGCGCGGCGTGACCGCCTCCTCGGTCGACGACCGCTCGTCACTGATCGACATCGCGGCGCGATTCGACCATGCCGCTCGGGTGAACGAGGCGGTTGCGGTGCGCCGTTGTGCGCTGTACCGCAAGGCTTTTCGGGGAACGGCGGTCGCCTACCCGGCCGACGTGCTGCGACTCGGCGCCGTTGCGAAGTGGATGAGGCGCGAAGGTGTCACGGTCGACGTGACGTCAGCCGACGAGCTTGACCGCGCGACGGCGGCGGGAATTCCGGCGTCGCGCGTCGTCATGCATTGCATCGACGCCAACCCGGACCCGATCCGGTGCGCACTCGACGCCGGGGCGGCGAGGTTCGTGGTCGGAGTGCCCGGGCAGATCGCAGTCCTGGCGGAAGGTACGCGACGTGAACAGGTGGTCGTCGACGTTGCGTCGCCGGAGGCCAACGCGTTGACCTCGGAGGTGCTGGCTCACGATCGGCTGGACCTCATCGGGCTGCATTGCCGGCTCGACGACGGCGATGACGCCGCGCATGTCGTGCAGACGTTGATCGTGCAGATGTCGCGCCTGAGTAGCAACAACGGCATCGTCCTCAGCCGCATCAGCCTCGCCGACTTCGACCGCGACGCGTGCGGCGATCTACGCGCGCTGCGCCGCGCTGCCGAGGCCATCAACCACGCCGTCGGCAGGCCGCTATCCGGGTCAACCGGTGGTGGTTCGGGTTTGCCGATCGCCGCCGCGACTTCCGGGTTGTGGACCAGCCCGAAAAATTGGTGGCTGCACATCGCCACGTTCACACGCCATGCAGGAGTCCCGGGCTTCAGGTCGGCCGCCGTGGGCTGTGGCGGTGAGGTGCTTTCCGCGCCGTCCGCCGTCACTACTGTCATGGTCTATCGACACTATCTGCGACAAGGGCTGCGTCGGTGCCTCGACATGCAGAGGCGGTGTTCGCTTTGCGCGAACCAGGCGCGCCCACCCTGGACGAGTTCCAGGGCCGACATTCACCCAAGGTCTTGACCTCCAGAGCCGGGTGTCGATCAGACGACGAATGGAATCAGCCCTCGCGTTCCTCGCGATTGAACGCCACAGAGCGCGCTCCTAAGGCATGGGGCGAGTGCTTCCGGTGCGCTCAGGCATCGGCTTACACGCGGTGTGCGCGGCGACATGTGGCTCTGTGATCTCGTGCGCCAACGCCGATTCCGAATTGGTCAAGTCCAGGGGCGTGGTGTACGACGTCGTCGTGTGATTCTTCGACAGGGGGTTCAGGCGGTCAGTGCCGCCGGGGTGGCCTCCTGTTCTGTCGGTGAGCTTTGGTTGGCTCGGGATTTGCTAAGGACGTCGAGGCCCAGGTAGCGGCGTGATTCGGCCCATTCGTCGTGTTGTTCGGCCAGGACGGCGCCGACGAGGCGAATGAGAGCGTTGCGGTCGGGGAAGATGCCGACGACGTCGGTCCGGCGGCGGATCTCCTTGTTGAGCCGTTCCTGGGGATTGTTCGACCAGATCTGGCGCCAGATCTGCTTGGGGAACGCGGTGAACGCCAGAAGGTCCGCACGTGCGTTCTCGAGATGCTCGGCGACCTTGGGCAACTTGTCGGCGAGCGCGTCGATGATCCGATCGTATTGCGCCTCAACGGATTGCGCGTCTGGTTGGTCGTAGACCGAATGCAGCAGGGTGCGCACCCACGGCCATGAGGTCTTCGGGGTGATGGCCATCAGGTTGGTGGCGTAATGCGTGCGGCAGCGCTGCCAGGCCGCGCCGGGCAGGGTCGCCCCGATCGCGGCCACCAGCCCGGCGTGGGCGTCGCTGGTGACCAGTCGCACGCCGGACAGGCCACGGGCGGTCAACGACCGCCAGAACGCCAGCCAGCCCGCCCCGTCCTCAGCGGTGCTGACGTCGATGCCCAGGATCTCGCGGTAACCCTCGGCGTTGATCCCGGTCGCGATCAGGGCGTGCACGTTGACCACCCGCCCGGCCTCGCGGACCTTGAGGACCAGGGCGTCGGCGGCCACGAACGTGTACGGACCGGCATCCAGCGGCCGGCTGCGGAACGCCTCCACCGCGGTGTCGAGTTCCTTGGCCATCACCGACACCTGCGACTTCGACAGGCTGGTGATCCCCAGTGTCCCGACGAGCTTGTCCATCCGCCGCGTGGATACCCCCAACAGGTAGCAGGTGGCCACCACCGTGGTCAGTGCCCGCTCGGCGCGTTTGCGGCGTTCCAGCAGCCAGTCCGGGAAGTACGAACCCTGCCGCAGCTTGGGAATCGCCAAGTCCAATGTCCCTGTCCGGGTATCGAATTCGCGATGTCGGTACCCATTGCGCTGATTGGTGCGGGTATCACTTCGCTCGCCGTACCCGGCGCCGCACAGGGCGTCGGCTTCTGCACCCATCAGGGCGTGGAGGAACGCCGCCAGCAGCTCGCGCAACACGTCGGGGTGCGTGGTCGTGAGTCGTTCGGCCAGCACCGCGGGCCAGTCGATATCGTGGGCAAGTCATCGCGTGTATTCCTTTGCTCGAGTGACTTTGGTGGGTCTCTCGAAGAATCACGCGATGACCTTCATCTATCCGGCTACGACACGCCGGACCTCGCGATCAGGTCCCGGCTGGTACACCACTCTGGTGGACGCAACCTCCGAATTTCGTCCGGCGATAAGTGACCGATTCGGTCCCGGAATGCAAGAGGTGTGTGGATCTGGGCGTGGAGGCACACGACTGGGGCCATTGCACGGAAGCGGGCTGTCCTGTCCGGGCGAAGGCTGCACTATCCGGGTGAAGGTTGCACCCTAAGTTGCATTGTCCGGGTGAAGGTTGCGCGTCGCTGCCTGGATTGGCGCGGTTCGCGGCCGACACTGTTTATCTATGACGGCGTTGCATCTAGGGCCGCGTGGACCTATTGGCCCACTGGCCAATGGTGGCTTCGAGGTCAGTTATGTGCCCGACGACGGCGCCGAGCACCGCGTGCCGATCACGCAGGCGGCGTGGGCGGTGCCGCTCGAGCATGGCAGTCCCGTTCGTCGGTTCACATCCCGGAAGGGCCAGCGGCATCTCAGCGGGTTGTGGTGGTCAGCCACTACCGGCGGCCATGTGGGGTTTGAGTCTTGGTTGGAACGCGATCACCTGCTGAATCTGGACTTCGACCCGACCGTGGTCGGCATCGCGTCCCAGCCGTTTTGGCTGCACTGGATCGATGCCGCGGGCAAGCCGGACTCGCACGCGCCGGACTTCTTCGCCCGCCGAAGCGATGGCTCGGCGGTGGTGGTCGACTGCCGGCCGGTGGAGCGGCGCAGGCCGCGGGACGTCGCGAAGTTCGAGGCGACGGCGCGGGCCTGCGCGCTGGCGGGGTGGGAGTATCGGCTGCTCGGTGAGGCGGATGCGCTGGTGACCGCGAACCTGCGGTGGTTGGCTGGCTACCGGCATCCCCGCCACCATCTGGCTGAGACGGTCGACGTGCTGCGGCGCGTATTCGCAACTCCAACGCCGTTGATGGCCGGTGCGGCAGCGGCGGGCGACCCGATCGCGGTCGTGCCGGTGTTGTTCCATTTGCTGTGGTGTCACGAGCTCACGATTGACCTGTCGACGCCGTTGCATCAGGCCACGCTGGTGAGCGCGTCGGCGGGGCAGCGGTGACGCTGATGCGGGCGGCGGTGCTGCGGCCAGGTGATTGGGTCCGCTACGACGGCGCAGATCATCAGGTGATCGCGCTGGCGGGCACGTCGGTGCGGCTGCGCTCAGACGTCGGGGCGGAGTCGGTGGTGCTGGTCGCCTATCTGATGGCCTCGCCGGAGTTCGCGGTCATCGACGGCGCCCCGACACCATCGGTGGAACCGTTCGGGCTTATGGATGGCCTGCCGGTGAAGGCGCTCGAGCAGGCGCGCGAATGGGAACGCCACATCGTGGAGGTGGAGACGGGGTTACCGCCGGGCGCGCTGCCCGGCGCAACCCCGCGCGCGGGCTTTGACCCGGCGAGCACGACGATCGCTGAGAGGGACCGAGCCAAGGCGGCCGAGTTGGGCGTGAGCCTGCGTACGGTAAAGACGCGGCGGGCGCGCTACACCCAGCAGGGTCTGTGGGGTTTGGTCGATCAGCGTGCGGTGCGACTGAGCGCGGCGACCGGTCGCGCTGATGCCCGGCTGGTCGCGGCGATCCGGGAGGTGATCGACGCCGAGACGGACACCTCGACCGGGACCCGGTCGCGTCTGATCCGCCGCGTGGTGAAGACCGTGGAGGCCACCTATGGGCCAGGTGTGGTGCCGCTGCCGGGCGAGTCCACGTTGTACAAGGTGATTGACGCGGTCGCGTCTGGCAGGCACACGTTCGGTTCGGCGGTGACGCGGCGGCAGACCGCGAACCGGCCGCACGGCATGTTCACCCCGACGCACGCGGCCCGGCCGGGTGAGCAGGTGCAGATCGACTCCACCCCGATCGACGTGCTGGTGTTGCTGGATTCCGGTGTGCCGGTGCGCGCGGATTTGACGATTGTGGTGGACGTCGCGACGCGCACGATCTGCGCGGCGGTACTGCGCCCGGTCGGCACCAAGGCGGTCGACGCGGCGCTGTTGCTGGCGCGGATGCTGGTGCCGGAGCCGATGCGGCCGGGATGGTCTGGCGCGCTGCGGATGTCGGCGTCGCGCGCTGCCGCACGCGCGACTGCTCGACATCGACGCCCGGATGGAGCTGGCGGCGGCGCGGCCGGTGATCGTGCCCGACACGATCGTGATCGACGGCGGGAAGGTGTTTGTGTCCGACACCTTCACCCGCGCGTGTGAGCGGCTGGGTATCTCGATCCAGCGGGCCCGGCCCCGCACCCCAACGGACAAGGCGATCGTGGAGGCCACGTTCGGCTCGATCAACACGCTGTTCTGTCAGCACGTCGCCGGCTACACCGGTTCGAACACGACGCTGCGGGGCACCGATGCGACCGGGGTGTGGACGCTGCCGGAGTTGCAGGACCTTTTCGATGAATGGCTGCTGGTCTGGCAGGCCCGCCCGCACGATGCGCTGCGAGACCCGTTCATGCCGCGGCGGGCGCTGTCACCGAACGAGAAATACGCCGCACTGGTCGCCGCGGCCGGCTACCTGCCGTTGACGCTGTCCGGGGAGGACTACCTGGAACTGCTGCCGGTCGAGTGGCGCCAAATCAACGCCTATGGGATCCGCATCGGCTACCGCACCTATGACTGTCCCGAATTGGGGCCGTGGCGCCTGCAGCACTCCGGGATCACCGCCCGGCGCGGACTCTGGGAGGTGCACTACGACCCGTATGACGCCACCCAGGTGTTTGTGCGCACCACGGATGGATGGGTCACCGCCCCATGGACGCACCTGCCGATGGTGGCCGCGCCGTTCGCCGAGTTCACCTGGCGCTACGCCCGCCGCCTGGCCGCCGAGAAAGGCCGGGACGACACCAACGAGACCGAGGTGGCCCGGGTGCTCGACGAGCTGCTCACCCGCGCCGAGGCCGGCCCGGTCGACAAGCTCACCGACCGGATCACCGGCCGCGCCCGTGTCGCCGGCGGCCGCGCACCGCCCGCCGCCACGCGAGGACGACACGCCGTCGGAAACGCCAGGCACGACCGGCCAGGACAGCCGGGATGGGCCGTTGGTCACCGTGATCCCGTTCGGGGTCTTCGACGCGGACGCCGAAGCCGAGAAGTGGTTATGAGGGGATGAGTCGCGTCGCCGACCGCGGGTCGTGCTCCAACGCCGACACCGAGCACAACGTGGGTGGCGATGACCCGCTGACCACCAAGGAGGGCTGGCGCCGCTTCGTCGACCACCAATCCCAGCCGCCTGGGCTGCACGCGGCCGCGGAGCTGGCGCGGTTGTCGCCGGGCGAGCGGGCCGACTACGACGAGGCCCGCCGCGGCTACCACGCCGACCTGCCTGTGGTGAACACACCGACAATCCAAAAGGTGATCAGCACGTCGCGGTTGTTGATGCAGCTCAACCGCAATCAGGTGTCGGCTCGCCGCGGGGTGATCATCTCCGGGGCGTCGGGCACTGGCAAGACGACCGCGCTGACCCAGCTGGGCCGCACCCACGAACGGCATACCCGCAAGCGGTATCCCGCCGATCGGCATCGGCTGCCGATCCTCTACGTCACCGTGCCACCGGCGGCGACGGCGCGGATGCTGGCCGTGGAGTTCGCCCGGTTCCTAGGCCTGGAGTTTTCCGGCCGAGCCAACATCACCGACATCGTCAACGCGGTCTGCGCCACCGCCGCAAACACGCGTGTCGAGCTGGTCTGTATCGATGAGCTGCACAACCTCAACCTGGCCACCCGCGCCGGCGCGGAGGTGTCCGACCAGCTGAAGTACTTCGCCGAAAGGCTGCCGGCCACGTTTATCTATGCCGGTATTGATGTCGAAGCGCAAGGCTTGTTCGCCGGTGTGCGCGGCCGCCAGATCGCCGGCCGGTTCACCCTCATCCCCGCCGCGCCCTTCGCCTACGGCAGCTGCGCCACAACGCGACCAATGGCGGGCGCTGATCGCCACTTTGGAATCGCTCCTGCGCCTGCACCGCCACCGCATCGGCAGCCTGGTGCGCCTCGACGAATACCTCTACCACCGCAGCGGCGGCATGATCGGCAGCCTGTCGCAACTGGTGCGTGGTGCGGCGATCCTGGCCATCGAGGACGGCAGCGAACAAATCAGCAAAAAGCTGCTCGAGCGCGTCCCGGTCGACTACGCCGCACAACGCGCCGACGCCGCGTCACGGCCACCGCACCGTAGAAGCCGCGCCGATGGCCGCCAAGCAGAGCTGATGCGGCTGCACCGGCTGCCGATCGCCGTCGCACCGGCACAGCAGGAAACCGTCGCCTCCTACCTGGCACGGCTGACCAGCCTGCACGGCCTACCGCTGCGTGAACTGTGGGAACCGATCAGCGTCCCGCGCCCAGGGAGCAGGCGACGCGACGTTCTCGCCGACCGGCTGGCGGCCGTAACCGGCCACCATCGCGAGCACCTCGTTCGCGCGCTGCCCGAGCTGCATCCCGCCCCGGACTGGTCAGCGCTGCGCCATCAGCCCCAGCCCGGCTGCACACGCTGCGACGCACGACACCCCGGCGGCCCGGTGACCCGGCTACTGCCGCACCACCGCTACGTCTGCACCCGCCACCGCTACTGGATCGGGCCGCCGGACATCGATCAGCGGGCCACTGCCCTGCGCGGCCTCGACGATATCGTCGGTGCGCAGCGACACCACCTGCGTCTGCTGCGCCGCTACGGCGCGGCCGCGACTTACGACGCTGTGCTGACCGGGTTCCTGTTCAGCGGACACCTCTGGGCGGATCGGCGCCGCCACGACGGCGTCGGTGTTCAACGCGGATGGACCCGCCGGGCCGATGTCCTCATCCCGCCGGGCACCGAGACGACGACGTTTAGCGCCTCCCGGCTGTTCGCTGCGGTCTATCCCGAAGCCGTCAGCCTCGCAGGCCTGATCGCCTCGCCCACATGGCGACACCGGGCCGCGGGTGATGCCGATCAGCAGCAACAATTCATCACAGAGGTGGGGCGCCGCCTGGGCCGCCTGCACGACCACTTGGACGGCAGCGATGACCCCGTCGCCCACTGGATGATGTTCGACAGTTCACAACCCCCAAGCCGACCCCACAAGACTTTTCGCGATACCCGCCAGATGGCTCAATTCACCCACCCAAGGTCAGTGATAACAGCCGAGGTCGACACGGCCGCAGCGCGCTGTGGTTTGCCCGCACGCGGCGCGGGGGCGGCTCCATCTTGCACCACCGCCACATACGGCCGGTCCTGATCCGCGACTGGTCACCGAAGATGGACGGCATCGCGGCCACCATCTGGGCCAGCCAGACCACGAGCTCGACCTGGCCGCTGCGGCAACCTCGAACGTGACGTTGGGACCGGAGCTGTGAGATGTCACCGAAGACTTCGGGGGCACACGCTCTGAGGCACGGACTTTAACATTGCGAACCGCAGCAGCGGGGACGTCGGCCGGCCTGTGGCTGGGCGGTGATCACCGCGACACCGCCTCCATACAAGGCGCACTGGTCAGCGGGCGCCGCACAGCCAACGAAATCCTTGACACCTCCGCAACAGGCAGCTGACACCGGCTGTAGTTTTCCCGTCCCGACATCACAAATCGTCTGCCGGTTGCCGCGCACGCATTGGTGGCAGACACAGCGGTATTCCCACGGTATGCCTGCCGTCATACGCACGATGACCGTCGCGGCGCCGACCGACCTGGTCGTTGACTACTCAAGGACTGGCGAATGTGACGAATGGGCGCCTGCGACTCAGCGATGTACCCGCAATGATGTTTGACCGATTAAGGCGGCAGCTCGTGGCAAACTGTCGAAAGTGTTCGGATTGACCATTGAGCTGATGTACACCCTGGAAGAGATGTCTGAGCGCACGATCATGTTCGTCGGAACTAATGACAGATCGATGCCTAGGACACGATCAACGTCGACGCCGCCGGCGGTGGTTCTGTTGTCACGTATCGTGCTGAGCTCACGATGCGTGGAGCAGCGAAGCTTTTAACCCCGGTGATGAACGTCGTTTTTGAAAAGTTGGCCAGCGATACCGAGAAGCAATTGAGCAAGGTGATCGAGGGCTGGGTGCTAAGCAGCAGAAGTAGAGAAACCACCGCCGCAGGCGAAGGGGTGCGCCAGCGGGATA
>CAWKOI010000029.1:0-38742 GCA_963851115.1 uncultured Actinomycetota bacterium | reverse complement strand
GGAACGAACTCGGCGCGCCGAATTACAAGACGCCACTGAGATTTTGGGTCTTGACGCGCCGATCTGTTTCGGTCTTCCCGACGGTGAACTGAGCAGTCATGAGGCTCGTCTTGCCAATCAGATCAGCGAGCTGGTTCATGCCCGAACATGGTGCGCGGCGACCTGGCGCGGCGACGGCCATCCCGATCACGAAGCCGTCGGTGGCCGTGCAGCGGCCGCCGCAACCCAGCGAAGCGGCACTGTCCTGTTGGAGTATCCGGTGTGGATGTGGCACTGGGCTTCACCCGGTGACGGCGCGGTGCCTTGGCACCGGCTATACGCGATGCCGTTGGCGGACAACGCTGCCGAACGCAAGGCCGCTGCGGCGCGGTGCTACCGCACCCAGTGGAGGCGCCGCACCCGACGGGGCGCCGGTCCTGCCGCCATTCGTGAAGGAGCGACTGCTCTCAGGTCCGGGAGGTGGTCTTCCGCTGACTGCTCGGCTCTCCGACGGCTACTTCGACCGGATGTACTCCGAGTCGGCTGACCCGTGGCAACTTCAGGATCGGTGGTACGAGCGGCGGAAGTATGCCATCACGTTGGCGTTGTTGCCCTATGAGCGCTACCGGCACGCGTTCGAACCCGGCTGCTCGATCGGTGTTCTCACCGAACAACTCACCGGCAGGTGCGACCACGTCACCAGTACCGATGTCGCTGCGGCAGCCTTGGACGCCACCCACCGTCGGCTGGTCGATGCCGGTCGGCGCAGCCAGGTGACGCTGCTCCGAAGCTCACTCGATGCGCCGTGGCCGCAGGGACCGTTCGATCTGGTCGTGCTTTCGGAGCTCTGCTACTACCTGGATCCGCGGGCACTGCGCGAGGTGTTGGACCGGGAGGTGCCGCGGCTAGCGCCGGCCGCGACCGTCATCGCGGCGCATTGGCGGCATCCGGTCGCTGATTACCCGATGACCGGCGATCACGTGAGCGACATCATCGGTGCGACGCCGGGATTGCACTACCTCGGGGGATACCGGGACGCCGACGTGGCCGTCGACGTGTTCGACAACGCCTCACCGGCTTCGGTGGCCGCCCGAACGGGCGTACCGGGGGCCTAACCGCTGCGTGCGCGAGAAGCCTTGTCGGCCAACACTTCTCGTTCACGTTCGTTGTCGGTCAACGATGCGGCGCGGTCGAACTCGTCGGCGGCCTCGGCGTCGCGGCCCAGCCTGGCCAGCAACTCGCCGCGCACACTGGGCAGCAGGTACGAGTCGTCCAGCCCCTTGAGTTCGTCGACGATCTCCAGCGCAGACGGCGGGCCCGGAAGCCATCGCCACCGCCACCGCGCGGTTCAGCTCGACCACTGGTGACGGCGCCACCTCAGCAGCCCGTCGTACAGCACCACGATGTGGTTCCAGTCGGTGTCCTCCGCGGTCGGGGCGACGGCGTGGCATTCGGCCAGCGCGGCCTGCAGTGCGTACGGACCCCAGCCGATGCCCTTGCGCTGCAACGCATTAGCGGCGCGCTCCAGCGCGGCGACACCGCGCTGAATCTGCGCCCGGTCCCATTTGGTCCGGTTCTGGGCCTCCAGCAGGATCGGGCCTGCCGTCGGCGTCGGTGCGCGCCGCGAACCGCGACGACTGAAACTCCATCAGCGCCACCAGCCCGTGTACCTCCGCCTCGTCGGGCACCAGTGCCGCAAGCACACGGCCGAGCCGCAGCGCCTCGCTGCACAGCTCGTCGCGGATCCAGCGCTGCCCGAACGATGCCGAGTAGCCCTCGTTGTAGATCAGGTAGATCACGCTCAGCACGGCGGACAGCCGCTGCGGATACTCCGATCGATCCGGCACCTCGAACGGCACATTGGCGTCGGCCAGAGTTTTCTTGGCGCGGGTGATGCGCGCCGCGATCGTCGGCTTCGACGTCAGGAAGGCGCGGGCGATCTCCTCGGTGGTCAGGCCGCCGACCACCCGAAGCGTCAACGCGATCTGCCCTTCGCGCGACAGCACCGGGTGGGTCGAGATGAACACCAGCCGCAGCACGTCGTCGTCGATGCGGTCGGGATCCCAGGCCTCGTCGACCTGCGTCTCGAGCTCCCGTGCCATCGCCGCGTACTTGGTGTCGAGGTTTTCCTGCCGACGCCAGTAGTCGATCGCCTTGCGCTTGGCCACCGTCGTCAGCCACGCACCGGCATTGCGGGGTACGCCCGACGACGGCCACTGGATCAGGGCGTCGATGAGCGCCTCCTGTGCGAGGTCCTCGGCGAGCCCGATGTCGCCGACGGCCCGCGTCAGCGTCGCGACGATCTTCGCGGCCTCCATCCGCCACACCGCGTCGACGGTCTGCTGCAGATCGGTGGCCGGCACGGTAACCCATTCTGCCGAGCAGTCGCAAAAGACCCCGACACGCCGACGAAATGGAGGCTTTTACGTCTGCTCGCGCAGGAGAGTTAACAGCGATGACGCATCGCCTGGTTACCGCGTACCGGGAGGGTCGGAAGGCCTTCCCGCACACGCTCGCCAACCCCTACGCGGGCCTCGGTGACCGGGCCGTTGCCCGCATGTGGCGGTTGGGCTGGCAACGCGCCGCCGAGGATTATCGCGGCATCCCCAGCGAACAAGAACGCATCGAGCGCCTGGCTGCCGAGATCGATGCCCTCCTGGACTAGCCGCGTCGAGGCGCTGCTGGACCGCGAGCGCCGCGTCATTCTGGGCATCATCGGGCCGCCGGGCGCGGGTAAATCAACGCTGGCCGAGTCGGTCGTCGCCGCGTTCGACGGCGCCGTGCATCTGCCGATGGACGGTTTCCATCTCGCCGATGTCGAGCTGCGACGGCTGGGGCGGCTACACCGTAAGGGCGCGATCGACACGTTCGACAGCCACGGGTATCTCGCGCTCCTCCAACGTCTCCGCGCGCAGCCGTCGCACATCATCTACGCGCCTGGGTTCGATCGTGATATCGAACAGCCGATCGCGGCCAGCATCCCGGTGTTCCCGGAGACCCGCTTGATGGTCACCGAGGGCAACTATCTGCTCGACGACGACGAACCGTGGCCGGCCGTACGGACCCAGCTGTCGGAAACGTGGTTCATCGACGTCCCGCGCGACGAACGGCATCGCCGCCTCGTCGCCCGCCACATCGAGTTCGGGAAGTCACCGGAGCAGGCCGAGGGCTGGGTGCGCGATGTCGACGAACGCAACGCCGATCGCATCGAAAATGCCCGCCACAAGGCCGATTTCGTGGTTACGATTTACCCGCTGTGATGGGTATTCAGCGACGCGATGGAGGCATCACGGCTACCAGCTCGTCGCGGTTCGCCGTACCTGTCTTCACCATCGCGCGATAAATGTGGCCTTCGACTGTGCGGACCGACAGGGTCAATCGGTCCGCGATCGCACGGCTCGATAGGCCCTCGCGGACCAACATCACGATCTCGAGTTCGCGTTTCGTGAGCGGCGTTTTACCGCTGATCTGGTGAAGCGCTGGGGTGCTCAGACCTTCGCAATGTTCGGCTAACGCTTCGGCTCTAGCCTTGCAGGCCAGCGCAGTTCCTCGCCTGTCTGAGCGCCGGTGCGCCAAGGCTGCGTGCGCGGACGCGTCGGCAGCGGCAATAGTGTCGCCAATCTCCTCGATTGGTCTGCCGAGAGCCGATGAGGCCAGTGCCGCCGTCTCGTCCCGCGAAATGGGTTGCAGGTCCAGGCGTTCGAACGAGCCGGCCCGCAGGACATCGTGCAGCGCTGCGGGGATCGGTTCTCCGTCACGGGCTCGTGAGCAACACCTTGGCAGCGCCTCCAGCGACAATGCGGTGCAGCACGAAGGTCGATAAGTCGTCGAGAAGATGCGCATCATCGACGCCGATCACTCACAGTGGTCGCCGGGCCGTGCGCTGGTCGGCGAATCCGTTACGCGGCGAACGAGTTGGAGACTGTTCGTGAGTCCCGGCGGAACCCAGGAGGCCAACGCCCCCAGCGGAATCGCTCGGGCAGTCGAAGTAGCCACCGCCCAACGGGTTTGGCATCGGTTCGCCGCCGCAACTGTGAGCGCCTCTCGTGCAACCCGGCTCTTCCCGACGCCGGGACCCCCGCTGATCGAGGCTCCGGCAACCTGAGGATCCGATATTGCGGCGGTCATCTGGCGCATCTCCTCAGAGCGCCCTGTCAGCGGCCACGTCAAGCGCACATGGTCAGCCTAGATTTCGCGCCGGAAACCGGCGGCCGAATTCAGGAGCGGGCCAGAAGACTCAGCCGACCGCGCGGCCGGCGCCCTCCCAGAACTGCGCGCGCACCGACTTCTTGTCCGGCTTGCCCAACGCGGTCACCGGCACCGAATCGACGACGACCACCTGCTTGGGCGACTGCACCGAGCCCTTGCGCTCCTTGACAGCAGCCTGGATCTCGTCGGTCAGTTTGGCGACGGCCGCGTCGTCGCTCGGCGCATCGGGACGCAGCACGATGACCGCGGTGACCGCCTCGCCCCACTTCTCGTCGGGCGTGCCGATCACGCATACCTGGGCGACCGAAGGATGTTCGGCGACAACGTCCTCGACCTCGCGGGGGAACACGTTGAAGCCGCCGGTAACGATCATGTCCTTGGTCCGGTCGACGATGTACCAGAAGCCATCCTCGTCCTCGCGGGCCAGATCGCCGGTGTGCATCCAGCCGTCGCGGAACGTCTCGGCGGTGGCCTCCGGCAGGTTCCAGTAGCCGCCGGACAACAGCGGGCCGGAAACGCAGATCTCGCCGACCTCGCCCTGCTTCACCGGGATGCCGTCCTCGCCCAGCAGCGCCGTGCGCGTGAACAACGTCGGCCGCCCGCATGACGTCAGCCGTTTCTCGTCGTGGTCGCCCTTGGCCAGATAGGTGATCACCATCGGCGCCTCGGACTGTCCGTAGTACTGGGCGAAGATCGGGCCGAACCGCTCGATCGCCTCCTTCAACCGCACCGGGTTCATCGCCGATGCGCCGTAATACACGGTCTCCAGCGACGACAGGTCGCGGGTGTGTGAATCCGGGTGGTCCATCAGCGCGTAGATCATCGACGGCACCAGCATGGTCGCCGTGATCCTCTGCTCCTCAATGGTTTTCAGCACCTCGGCCGGATCGAACTTGCTCAGCACGACCATCTCGCCGCCCTTGACGATGGTCGGTACGAAGAACGCGGCGCCGGCGTGCGACAGCGGTGTACACATCAGAAACTTCGGGTGTTCGGGCCACTCCCACTCGGCGAGCTGAATCGTCGTCATCGTGGAAATCGACTGCACGGTGCCGATGACGCCCTTCGGCTTGCCGGTGGTGCCTCCGGTGTAGGCCATGCCACCGATGTGATCCGGTGGGAGATCCGCGGCCTTCAACGGCTTCGGCTGGTACTTCGCCGCCTCGGCGCTCAGGTCCTTCGCCACATCCGCGAGGGCTTCGGGCACCGGGCCGATGGTCAGGATCTGCTTGAGGCCGTCGACGCGCTCCAACAGGCCGAGCGCGCGCTCGACGAACATCGGGTTCGGGTCGATGATCAGCGACGTGATGCCCGCGTCGTTCAACACGTACGCGTGGTCGTCCAGCGAGCCGAGAGGGTGTAGTGCGGTGCGCCGGTAGCCCTGGGTCTGGCCGGCGCCGATGATCATCAGCACCTCGGGCCGGTTCAGCGACAGCAGCCCGACGGCGGCGCCGGTTCCTGCGCCCAGCGCCTCGAACGCCTGAATGTACTGGCTGATGCGGTCGGCCAGCTGGCCGCCGGTCAGCGTGGTATCGCCGAGGAACAGCACCGGCTTGTCTTTGTTTCGCTTCAGGGCCCCAACCGTGAGGTGGCCGGAGTGCAGAGGATGGCGCAGCAGGTCGTCCGTCATGACGACCAGACTAGAACGTGTTACAGAAATGCAGGTCGGGTACCCCGTAAACGCCGAAACTGTATTCCAGCAGGTCCTCTCTCGGACTTTGTCTGCCGGAATACAGTTTCGGCGATGAGCTCAGCGGCCCGCGGCCTTCCTGGCCTGCTCCGCCGCCTTCTCGGCGAGGTCGGCTCGCCACTGAATCTCCTTCTCGATCCACGGGTTGTCCTGCGGAAACTCCTCGGTTTCGGAAACCCGGCGCACCTCGAGCTTGACGCCCTTGCCCAGCGGGACCTTCTTCGCCCACTGCTTGGCCTCTTCCTTCGACGACACGTCGAGGATCCAAAACCCGTTGAACAGTTCCTTGGCCTCGGTGTACGGGCCGTCGGTGACCACCGGTGGATCGGAGTTGAAATCGACGACGAAACCCTCCTCGGGGCCCGTCAGGCCCTCGCCGGCCAGCATCACACCGGCCTTGATGAGCTCCTCGTTGAAGCGGCCCATCGCCTCGATGATCTCGTTGAAGTCGATGTTGGCTTCCTCCATGGCCGCCTCTGCCTCGGGGGTGGAACGCATGATCAGCATGTAACGCGACATTGTGGTGTCTCCTTCTATCTGTGGTGAAGGGGCCCGTCCATCGTGCCCTCGTTGACACGTCGAACGGCAACCCCCCGAAATCGACACCAGGCCCGAAAATTTCCTCAAACTTTTTTCGGGCTGGAAGGATGGCCCAATGCCAGCCGCTGACCTGGTCATTTTCGGGACCGTTCTCACCGTCGACGACCTACAGCCCACCGCCGAGGCGCTGGCGGTGTCCGATGGCCGCATCATCGCGGTCGGCAGTCGGACGGACATCGAGAGCTGGATCGGCCCCGACACGCAACGCATCGACATCGGCGACGGCTGCGTGATGCCCGGACCCGTTGAGGCGCACGGGCATCCGCTGATGGAGGCCGTCGTACTGTCGGACCGGATGGTCGATATCCGGCCGACACCATGCGCAGTGTTCTCCCTGCTGGCCGGCGCCATCCAGCCCAGCGACTATCCGGCGATGCTGCACGCCGAACGTGCCCGGCTCAATCGCGTCGGGCTGACAACGTGCTCGGAGATGGCGTTCGATCCGGTGTTTCGCCCGGTGGTCGCTTGAGGTGGGCAAGTACGCCGACATGGTGGTGCTGTCGGCCGATCCGCGGACCGTGCCGCCGGAGGAGATCGCCGAGCTCGACGTTCGGGCCACCTTCCTGGCGGGCCGGCAGGTTTATGCGAAAGACGACTGACCCGGCGGCGGCCATGGCACGCTCGGGTCATGTCCGACCTGGCTGAACCGCGCTTTCTCGACGAACGAACCGCCCACTGGGCGCAGACCAAACCCGACGCCGAGGCGTTCACTTACTTCGAACGAACGTGGAGCTGGGCGGAGTGGAACGACAGGGTGCGCCGACTGGCCGGCGCGCTCAAAGAACGGGGCATCAAACGCGGCGACGTGGTCGCGTTCCTGGACAAGAACCACCCCGCCTGCGTGGAGCTGACGCTGGCCGCCGCGTCGCTGGGCGCCGCCAACGCGATCATCAACTTCCGGCTGGCCGCCGACGAGCTCGACTACGTGCTCAACGACTCGGGCGCCAAGCTGCTGATCGTCGGCGCGGAGCTGAAGCCGGGCATCGACAAGATCCGCGACAAGCTCACCAACGTTGAGCGCATCATCGAGGTCACCCCCGAAGGCGGCGACGGCGACGAGTACGAGGCGTTGCTGGCCGGTGCGACGCCGACGGATCGCGCCGACGATGTCGAGCCCGACGATGTGTGCATCATCATGTATTCGTCGGGCACGACCGGCCGCCCCAAGGGCGTGGCACTGACCCAGGCCAACCTGATTGCGCACACCGTCAACGCCCATGAGGGATTCGAGTTCGACGAGGGCGACAAGAACATGGTGTCGATGCCGCTCTTCCATGTCGGCGGCTCGTCCTACGTGCAGTTCGGGATTCACGACGGTTTTCCGAGCGTGATGACGCGTGAGGTGGACGGCATGTCGCTGGCCGGCGCAATCCTCAAGGGCGCCAACAGAACATTCTTGGTGCCGGCCGTGTTGGCGAAGGTGTTGGAGTCCGGCGAGGACGCGGTCAAGCTGTTCGGCGCGTTGAAGACGTACGCCTATGGCGCCTCGCCGATGCCGCTGCCATTGCTGCGCGCCGCGCTCAAGGCGTGGCCGAACACCGACTTCATTCAGGCATACGGCCTGACCGAGGTCTGTGGCGTCATCAGCCACCTGCTGCCGGATGCGCATCGTGCCGAGGACAATCCGGAGAGGCTGACCAGCGCCGGCACGCTCGTGCCCAATGCCGAGGTCCGCGTCGTCGATCCCGACACCCTCGAGGACGTTCCGACCGGCGAACAGGGCGAATTGTGGTTCCGCACACCGCAGTTGATGAAGGGCTATCACAACAAGCCGGACGCGACGGCCGAATCAGTGACCGAGGACGGCTGGTTCCGCACCGGCGACATCGGCCGGGTCGACGACGGCGGCTATATCTTCGTCGAGGACCGACTGAAGGACATGATCATCTCCGGTGGAGAGAACATCTACTCGATCGAGGTGGAGCGAGTACTCGCCGAACACCCCGCGGTAGCGGAGGTCGCCATCATCGGTGTGCCCGACGACAAATGGGGCGAAGTCGTGAAAGCCGTTGTCTCGCTTGAGGGTGAGGTCACCGAAGAGGAGCTCATCGCGTGGTCGCGGGAGCGGCTCGCGGCCTACAAGTGCCCGAAGTCCGTCGACATCACCGACGAACTGCCGCGCAACCCCACCGGCAAGATCCTGAAAAAGGATCTGCGCAAGCCGTTCTGGGAGGGTCGCGACCGCGCGACGGTCTAAGGCGTCGCGTTGAACGGCGCCGGGGGCGGCGGTGGCGGCGGCGCAGCCGGGACGCACAATCCGGTGTGCTGGTAGTCCCACACCAATCCCGGCAGGCAGAACGGTGCGCAAGTAGTGGCCGCGGCCGTTTCACCCGGCGCGCACGCCGAGCTGACCGCGGGGGAGACGACGGTGATTGCTGCCATCGGTGCAGTTGCCAGCGCCGCCGCGGAGAGCGTCGCGGTGATGAGGCGTCGCATTGGCATGGTGCCCAGTCTAAGCGAGCGCGCAGTAATTAGGTAGGTTCCGTCGGGCGTGTCGCGGTGTGGTCGGCGGTGAGCGTGTAGTTCCAGTCGCCGTGGAACTCGTGACGGTGCAGCTGGGTGGCTTCGAGGGCGGCGATCTGCTTGTCGGTGATCTTGATGCCGCGGTCGTAGGTGCTGGTGTCGAGCACCGCGTTCACGATCAGTCCGGTGGATGTGGTTGTTGCCCTGAGGGTTTCGATGACAACCTCGTGGGATTCCAGGGGTCGTGCGCGCCAGTTGCGGCTGATCGCGGAGAACAGCCGGTGTTCGATCTTGTTCCATTTGGAGGTGCCGGGCGGCAGGTGGCAGACCGTGATGTCGAGTCCGGTCTCGGCGGCGAAGGCGGCGAGTTCGGTTTTCCACAGCCGCAGCCGGGATCCGTTGGAGCCACCGGAGTCGGCGGTGATCAGCAGCTTGGCCGATCCGCGATAGCTGATGGCGCCCATCGTGATCCACCAGCGGCGGATCGATTCCACGGCGAACTGGCCGGTGTCGGCGTCGGTGCCGACGTTGACCCAGCCGGTGTCGGCGGCGATGTCGTAGACCCCGTAGGGAGCCACCTTGCCCAGCGCCTTGTCGGCGAAGTCGTGCACCTTCACCGTGCGCGGTGACCCGGCGGGCTCCCATTCGCGGCCGGCAGCTTTGTAGTTGCCGACGAGTTCCTTCTTTTTGGTGTCCACGCTGATCACCGGGTCCCCGTCGGCCTGGAATCGTTCGACGTGGGTGTTGAGATAGCCGAACTGCGCATCCCGATCGGGATGCTGGGCGCCTTCCAGGGTTTTCGAGTTCGCCTGCAGGCTGTAACCAGCCTGTTTGAGCAGCTTGGCCACCGTCCGCGCGGACACCCGATGCCCCATGGCCGTCAGCTCGGCGGCCAGCTTCGCCGTCGATTTGGTCGTCCACCGCAACGGCGACTCCGGATCGCCGCGCGAGACCGGATCCACCAGCGCGTCGAGCGCGGCGACCAGATCGGGGTCGGTCAGCGCCATCGGCGGGCGCCCCGCACCCGGCCGACGCACCCGTCCCGGAATCGGTTCGTCGTAATCCAACTCGCGCACACCCTGCGCCACCGTATCCGGATGCACCCCACCAGCCGCGGCGACCAGCTTGATTCCGCCCCGACCCAGCACCTTGGCCTCCGCGCCGAGCAACAACCGCCACGCCCGCTCGTCCAGATGCGGGCGAATCAACGACAAACGGGCGGCGACCGGATCGGAGTCCACAGCAGGCAGCGTCATACCACAAGTGTGAACAAACCAAACGGAAAAACCTAATCAATTACTGCGCGAGTCCTAAGTACGGACGTCCGCCCGCGAACTGGGCTTCTGCCAGACCGAGACATGCCGGAAACCGTCATGCTCGCTCATCGCGCAATACTAGTTGCGTGACACCGTCGCTGGACGACCTGCTGGACCGCCTGCACGTCGTCGCGCTGCCGATGCGAGTTCGCTTCCGCGGCATCATGGTTCGCGAGGTCGCCTTGATCGACGGCCCGGCGGGATGGGGCGAATTCGGCGCGTTCCTCGAGTACGAACCGGCCGAGGCTTCGACGTGGCTGGCCGCCGGCATCGAGGCGGCATATGAGGCGAGCCCCCAGGTGCGCCGCGAAAGGATTCCGATCAACGCGACCGTGCCGGCCGTCGGCGCCGACGAGGTGCCCGAGGTGCTGGCTCGCTTTCCCGGTGCGCGCACCGCGAAGGTGAAGGTCGCCGAGCCGGGGCAGTCGTTGGCAGAGGACGTGGCGCGGGTCAACGCGGTTCGCTCGTTGGTGCCGATGGTGCGGGTGGACGCCAACGGCGGCTGGAGTGTTGCCGAGGCGGTGGAGGCGGCCAACGCGTTGACGGCCGACGGCCCGCTGGAGTACCTCGAACAGCCGTGCGCGTCGGTGCCCGAACTGGCCGAGCTGCGGCGCCGGGTCGACGTGCCGATCGCCGCCGACGAGAGCATCCGCAAGGCCGACGACCCGTTGCACGTCGTGCGTTCGGGCGCTGCTGACATTGCGGTGCTCAAGGTCGCACCGCTGGGCGGCGTGCGCAAGCTGTTGGACATCGCCGCGCAGATCGACATCCCGATCGTGGTGTCCAGTGCATTGGACTCTGCGGTCGGCATCGGGCGAGGGCTGCTGGCCGCCGCGGCGCTGCCGGAGCTGCGGCATGCCTGCGGTCTGGGCACCGGTCGGGCTGTTCGTCGAGGACGTCGCCGAGCCGGTGACGCCCGTCGACGGGTACCTGCCCGTCGCGCCCGTGACCCCGGACCCGGCGCGGCTGGCTACCCTAGCCGCGCCTTCGGAGCGCCGGCAATGGTGGATCGACCGGGTGAAAACCTGCCACCCACTGAATTATTCGAGTAGCCGACTACGCACGTCGTCGGTCCGCCGCGGCGCGACACTGAGCCACATGACCGGATTTCGCGTAGGCCTGATGGACCCAATCATTGCCGCCCGACCAGCCGCCGACACCTTCACCCGTGCCAACTATCTGAGTGCTCTCGCGAGTCGCGTCGACTCGTTCTGGGTGCCCGACCATCTCAACGCCTTGTTCCCGCGATCGCTGTGGCGACCGAAGTATGCCGGCGGCGCGAGGATCTTGCCGACGGCGGACGCGTGCATGGAGCCCTGGACGATGCTCGGGCACATCGCGGCACGCAACCGGCTCGGCCGTATGCGCCTCGGCGTGGGTGTGACCGACACCGGTCGCCGCAACCCGGCCGTCACCGCGCAGGCCGTCGCGACGCTGCATCTGCTCACACGTGGGCGCGCGATCCTCGGCATCGGCACCGGCGAACGCGAAGGCAACGAACCCTACGGGGTGGAGTGGTCGAAACCAGTCGCCCGGTTCGAGGAGGCTCTCGCCACCATCCGGGCTCTGTGGGATTCGAATGGCGAACTGGTGAACCGGGATTCACCGTACTTCCCGTTGCGGAACGCGTTGTTCGATCTACCGCCGTATCGCGGAAAGTGGCCGGAGATCTGGATCGCCGCGCACGGTCCGCGCATGCTGCGCGCCGTCGGACGCTACGGGGACGGCTTCTTCCCAGCCTTTGCGCACAAACCGCAGGAGTATGCGCGACGACTGGAAGCCGTTCACGCGTCGGCCTCCGATGCGGGCCGCGACCCGAAGTCGATCGTCCCGGCGATGTGGCTGATAGTCGTGACGGGCCGGACCCGCGACGAGGTCGACGAGGCACTCGAATCCGAAGTTATCAAGGCGGTCGGACTGAATGCTCCCGATGACTTCTTCGCCTTGCACGGTGCGCAGCATCCGTTGGGAGTCGGCTTCGCCGGTGCGCAGGACCTGCTGCCCCAGGACATAGACGAGCAGACAGCGTTGTCGCTTATCAAGGCGATTCCCACGGCGGTGGTCCGGGAGATGTTGCTCAGCGGGACGCCCGATGAGGTTCTCGAACGGGCCGCGGAATGGCGGGATTGCGGAGTGCGCTACATGGTGCTGGCCAACCTGACGGTCATGCAGCGAAGCATGCGTAGGGGCCTCGCCGGCATGGCGCCATTCTTCAAGATCGTTCGCGGGCTCAGACGGCTCTAGACCGCATGTCCTAATTTGTGGGGTGCATGGCATAGACGCCACACGCTGATTAGCCAACACTAGGTTCATGGCCCGGACGGTGCTGATCCTCGGATATCCGGGCGTCCAGGCACTAGACCTGGTCGGCCCCTCGGAGGTGTTCACCGGCGCGACGCTGTACCTGCAAAGCCAGAGTCGCGCCGACGACGGCTATACCGTCTCCGTCGTCTCGCAGAACGGCGAGCCGGCCACCACCGGCACTGGGCTCGCGCTCGTCGCTCAGCCGCTGCCCGACCCGCGCCGGCGCATCGACACCGTCATCCTGCCCGGCGGCATCGGCGTCGACGAGGCCCGGCGGAACCCCGAGATCATCGCGTGGGTCCAGACAGCCGCCGAGAACGCGCGACGCGTCGTCAGTGTCTGCACCGGCGCGTTCCTCGCCGCGCAGGCCGGGCTGCTCGACGGCTGTCCGGCGACCACGCATTGGGCGTTCGCAGGGCGAATGGCCCGCGAATTCGCCTCGATCACAGTCGATCCCGAGCCGATCTTCGTGCGCAGCTCGGAGAAGGTGTGGACCGCGGCGGGCGTCACCGCCGGCATCGACCTGGCCCTGTCGCTGGTCGAGGACGACTACGGCACCGACGTTGCGCAGACAGTTGCCCGCTGGCTGGTGATGTACCTGCGCAGGCCCGGCGGCCAGACCCAGTTCGCGGCACCGGTGTGGATGCCGCGCGCCAAGCGGGAACCGATACGCGACGTGCAGGAAGCCATCGAATCCGAACCCGGTGGTGCACACAGCATTCCGGAGTTGGCCCGTCGCGCCGCGATGAGCCCTCGCCACTTCACCCGCGTCTTCACCGACGAAGTCGGCGAGGCACCCGGCGCCTACGTCGAACGGATCCGCACCGAAGCCGCCCGCCGCCAGCTCGAAGAAACCGACGACACCGTCACCGTCATCGCGTCGCGCTGCGGATTCGGCACCGCAGAAACCCTGCGCCGCAACTTCGTTCGACGACTCGGCGTTTCGCCCGACCAGTACCGCAAGACATTCGCCTAACACAAGGAGATGGCAATGACACAGATCGCGATCGTGGTGTACCCCGGCTACACCGCACTCGACTTCATCGGCCCCTACGAGGTGCTGCGCAACCTGCCCGACGCCGAGGTGCGGTTCCTGTGGCATGAGCCCGGCCCCATCGCCGCCGACTCCGGCGTGCTGCTCGTCGGCGCCACGCATTCCTTCGACGAGACACCGTCGCCCGACGTGATCCTGATTCCGGGCGGCATGACGACGATGGTGCACGCCCGCGACGAGAAGCTGCTCGACTGGGTGCGCCAGGCCCATCAGACCGCTTCATGGACGGCGTCGGTGTGCTCGGGTTCGGTCATCCTCGCTGCGGCCGGGCTGCTGGAGGGCAAGCGGGCGACGTCGCATTGGCTGGCCCTGACCGCGCTCAAGGCACTCGGCGCCACGCCGGTCAACGACGAGCGGATCGTGCACGAAGGCGACATCGTCACCAGCGCGGGCGTGTCGGCGGGCATCGACCTGGCGATGTGGCTGGCCGGCCAGATCGCCGGCGAGGGCCGCGCCAAGACCATCCAGCTGGCCATCGAATACGACCCGCAGCCGCCGTTCGACTCCGGCCACATGTCCAAGGCGTCGGCCGCGACCAAGGCGGCGGCCACGGCGCTGCTGAGCAAGGACATGATCAAGCCCACGCAGCTCAAGGCCACCACGGCGCTGATCTGGGAGGGCGCCATCCGCACCGCGCGCAGCCGCCGGCGTCGCCGAGTGATTTCGGCGCGCTAACGCGCGCTGGCCGCCGGTTTGCGCGCCGAAATCGCCGAGCGGATGACGGCGATGACCCTCTGTGGGTACTCGACTAGATCCAGCCAGGTGAACCGCAGCACCTGCCAGCCGAGAAGTGCGATGTTGTTCTGACGCTCCCGATCGCTCTGAAAGGCGGGCTGATCGCTGTGGAATGCCCAGCCATCGGTCTCGATCGCCACCTTCGAGCTCGGAAATGCGACGTCGACTTTGTATCGGCCGACCGGGTAGTTCGTTCGCCATCCGGTAATGCCTGCGGCTCGCAACAGTTTGACGAGCAGCCGCTCAGCTTCCGATCGTGCGCCATCGGAGGCTGCCTGGAGCAGCCGGCGAGCACTCGGTGACCCGTATCGGCCCTTGTTGCGGACATGCGCGCGCCACAGGTCGCGCAACTCGACGTCGCGCTGTAACGCCGAATCCATCAGCTTGACCCCGCCACCGGGTCGTACAGCCGCTTCGATCACCGTCAATGCCAATGCCGTTACTCGCATGCGGCGGTAGACGACGATGTCCGAAGGGGCCAGGTTTCGACGTCGAAGGCGGCATCCGCGGCTGCGACCGTGGCTATTTCGCGGCACTGTCACCTCGGCGGTGTCGGGTGCGAATTTTGTCAGGCCATGCCACCACGCGGCTGTGAGACCACTCGCCGCCGCGTCTTTTCCGAAACTCCACACGGTTGCCCGGATACGCGCGGCGTCAGTGAACGGCCGATCGTCAACGAAATAGACGCCCCGAGCACATCGACGCCAATGACCGGACTGCACCCTTCGTTGAACGGCATCGAGACTCAGCCCCGCATCCCGGGCTTGTGCGAGCGTTAGCACGCCGTCTTGGCGACGCAGATAGTCGTCGAGCACCTCTGATGGACGTCCGCCACCGCTCCGGCGTTCCATACTCCGCGATTTCGGCGCGCTAACCCGCGACCAGCGCATGTATCCGCGCCGAAATCACTCTCTAGTACGGTCGTCCAGGTGAATCTGGCCTATGACGACCGCGGAAGCGGCCACTCGGTGCTGTTCATCGCGGGTCGCGGCGGCGCCGGCCGCACCTGGCACCTGCACCAGGTGCCCGAGTTCCAACGGGCCGGCTACCGCGCCATCACCTTCGACAACCGCGGCGTCGGCGAGACCGAGAACGCCAGCGGCTTCACCACCGAGACCATGGTGGCCGACACCGCCGCGCTGATCGAGAAGCTCGACGCCGCGCCGGTGCGCATCGTGGCGGTGTCGATGGGCGCGTTCATCGCCCAGGAGCTGATGCTGGCCCGTCCCGAGCTGGTCAGCCGGGCGGTGCTGATGGCCACCCGCGGCCGCCAGGATCGCGCCCGCGACTTCTTCCGAACCGCCGAGTGGGAATTCGCCGAGTCGGGTGTCCGGATACCGCCCAGCTACGACGCGAAAATCCGTCTCCTGGAGAGCTTTTCACCGCGAACGCTGAACGACGACCGCGCCGTCGCGGACTGGATCGACATGTTCACCATGTGGCCGACCAAGCCGACGCCGGGCCTGCGCACCCAGCTGGCCATCGGGCCTCAGGGCAACAGGCTGCCCACTTACCGAAGTATTACGGCGCCTGTCCTGGTAATAGGGTTCGCCGACGACGTGGTGCTGCCGCCGCACCTGGGCCGCGAGGTCGCCGACGCCATCCCGAACGGCCGCTACCTGGAGATTCCCGACACCGGGCACCTCGGCTTCATCGAGAAGCCGCAGGAGGTGAACACCGCGGCCCTCAAATTCTTCGCCGATAGTCTGTAGTGGTGAACCCATCGACGGCGCAGGCCCGTGTAGTCGTCGACGAACTGATTCGCGGCGGCGTCCGCGATGTCGTGTTGTGCCCGGGTTCGCGCAACGCGCCGCTGGCGTTTGCGCTGCAAGCCGCCGACCGCGCCGGCCGGATCCGGCTGCACGTTCGCATTGACGAGCGCACCGCGGGCTACCTGGCGATCGGGTTGGCGGTGGCCGAACGGGCCCCGGTGTGTGTGGCGATGACGTCGGGCACCGCGGTGGCCAACCTCGGGCCTGCGGTGGTGGAGGCCAACTACGCTCGCGTGCCGCTGATCGTGCTGTCGGCCAACCGGCCGTATGAACTGCTGGGCACCGGCGCCAACCAGACTTTCGAGCAGCTGGGCTATTTCGGCACTCAGGTGCGGGCGTCGATCAGCCTCGGGCTGTCCGAGGATGCGCCCGAGCGGATGGACGCGCTGAACGCTCAGTGGCGATCGGCGACGTGTCGAGTTCTGGTGGCCGCCACGGGATCTCGATCCGCCAACGCCGGACCCGTGCAATTCGACATCCCGCTGCGCGAGCCGCTGGTGCCGGATCCCGAGTCCGATCCGGTGGCGGGGTATGTCCCCGAGGGACGCCCGAACGGCAAGCCATGGACCTACACGCCGCCGGTCACATTCGACCAGCCGCTCGACATCGACCTGACGCCCGACACGGTCGTCATCGCGGGCCACGGCGCGGGTGTGCACCCGAATCTCGCGGCGCTGCCCACCGTCGCCGAACCGACCGCGCCGCCGGCCGCGAACCGGCTGCACCCGTTCGCCTTGCGACTGATCCATCCAAAGCAGGTCATCATGCTCGGCCGCCCGACGCTGCACCGGCCGGTGTCGGCGCTGCTGGCCGACCCCTCGGTGCCGGTCTACGCGCTTACCACCGGCCCGCGCTGGCCGGATGTGTCCGGAAACTCACAGGCCACCGGCACCCGCGCCGTCACGAGCGGCGAGCCGAACCCCGCCTGGCTGCATCGCTGCGCCGAGGTGAACCGCCACGCCATTGAGGCGGTCCGCAGTCAGCTCAAGGACCATCCGCTGACGACAGGACTGCACGTCGCCGCGGCGGTGGCCGACGCGATGCGGCCGGGGGACCAACTGGTGCTCGGCGCGTCGAACCCCGTGCGCGACGCCGCGCTGGTGGGGCTCAACACCCAGGGCATCAAGGTCCGGTCGAACCGCGGCGTCGCGGGCATCGACGGCACGGTGTCGACGGCGATCGGCGCGGCGCTGGCCCACGACGGTCGAACCGTTGCACTGATCGGCGACCTGACTTTCGTGCACGACAGCTCCGGCCTGTTGATCGGGCCGACGGAGCCGACGCCGCGCAACCTGACGATCGTCGTGTCCAACGACAACGGCGGCGGCATCTTCGAACTGCTCGAGCAGGGCGACCCGCGGTTCTCCGACGTGTCGTCGCGAATCTTCGGCACGCCGCACGATGTCGACGTCGGCGCCCTGTGCCGGGCCTATCACGTGGAGAGCCGGCAGATCGAGGCCGACGACCTCGTCGGCGCGCTGAACGAACCGTTCGACGGGATGCGGGTGCTGGAGGTGAAGGCCGACCGGTCGTCGTTGCGCGCATTGCACGCGTCGATCAAGGCCGCGCTGTGAAGCGTCTGAATGCCTTGGCGCGCAAGCTGTTTCCGCGACTGTCCGTCGAGCCCAACGAGACACGATCGCAACGGATTCTGCGGCGGGTACGCGTCGGTATCGTCATCGCCGCGTGTTTGGTGATGTTGCAGTCGGTGCTGCTGGTGCTCGGCGCGTGGCGCAACGATCGGCAGATCGAACGTCACATGGGCATCGCCGAGGCCAACGTGCTCAGCGCGGGACCGCGGCGTTCGACGATCGAGTTCGTCACGCCCGACCGCGTCACATACCGCCCCGAACTCGGGGTGTTGTACCCGTCCGAGTTGGACGAGGGGATGCGGATCTACGTCGAGTACGACCAGAACAATCCGGACCTGGTACGGGTGCAGGACCGCGACGCGTCGCTGGCGATCATCCCGGCGGGCTCGATCGTGGTGGTCGGCTGGCTGGTCGCCTGGGCAGCGCTATTCGGGACCGCCCTCGTCGAACGCCGCCTCGCCAACCCTCGCGAGCAGTCGCAAAAACCCCTCAACACGCCGCTCTAAGGGTGCCTTTGCGTTCCCCGGCTTGCGCGTGGGCACTGCTCGCGCTGCGCGCGCGATCTTAAATGACACAAATTTGTGTTATTTCAGTCATCAACGTACGGTTCAGGCCATGCCGTCGGATGCGGAAATCACCTTCGCCGACCACATGGGCCGCTTCTACGCCCGCCGATATGGCTACCCGCCGATGGTCGGGCGGCTGCTCGGATATCTGTCGGTCTGCGATCCGCCCGAGCAGACTCTCGGCGAGCTCAGCGACGCGCTGCTGGCCAGCCGCAGCGCGATCGCGGGCGCGGTCAAGACCTTGGAGGACCTTGGCGCACTGCGGCGCACGCGTTCGGCGGGAGAGCGTGCAGACCGCGTCCGCATCGATATACAGTCCTCGCGCGCAATGGGTTTCGACTCATCGGAGTACGAAGAGCTTGGCGACTTGGCCAGGGAGGGTCTCCACGCGATCAACGAGGCTCCGGCGGAGCGTCGTGCGGTGCTCCTGGAAACCGCTGCCTTCGCCGACTTTCTGCGCGACCGGATACCGGTTTTGCACGAGGAGTGGAAGAAGCACCGCGCGTCCCTGCGCGAACAGGGCGAACTGCCCTGATGACCCGTTCCGCGGCTTAGAGCACAGAGGAGGAACCATGCCAGCGTCGACGGAGTCAGTACTGCCAGCGTTGCCGATGCAGCGCCCCGACGGTCGGCCGTTCGACCCGCCCGCCGAACTGGCGCGCATCCGCGACGAGCAGCCGCTGCGCCGAATGCGGTTCCCGGACGGGCACATTGGCTGGCTGGCGACCGGGCACGCCGAGGTGCGGGCGGTGCTGGCCGATCAGCGATTCAGCGCGCGGTACGAGCTGTTGCACCTGCCCTACCCCATGAAGGGGTTCTCCGAGATACCCGCCGCGCCACCGGGTGATCTCAGCGGAGTCGACGCGCCCCAGCACACTCGCTACCGACGACTTCTCACCGGCAAGTTCACCGTGCGCCGGATGCGTCAGCTCGCCGACCGCATCGAAGAGATCACCGCCGAGATGCTGGACGCGATGGACCGGCACGGCCCGCCGGTGGACCTCGTGACTGCATATGCGCAACCCATTCCGGCGCAAGTGATCTGCGAAATGCTCGGGGTTCCCCTCGTTGACCGCGACCGGTTCCAGAGCGATGCGCTGACGATGTCGAGCCTGGACGTCACCGAAGAGCTGCTGACGCAAGCCTGGGTCGACATCACGCAATATGTCGGCGAGCTGGTGCGTGCCAAGCGCAGCGATCCCACCGACGACCTGCTCAGCGACATGACCGACAGCGATCTGACCGAGGACGAACTCGCCGGGCTCGGCGGCTTTCTGCTTGGCGCTGGACTCATGACCACCGCCAATATGATCGCGCTCGGATTCTTTGCGCTGAGCCAACATCCCGACCAACTCGCCGCATGGCGCGCCGATCCCGGCCTGACCGACCAGGCCGTCGAGGAGCTCATGCGCTACCTGACCATCACTCCAACCGGGGCCCGGGTCGCACTCGAGGACGTCGAGATCGACGGCCACCTCATCAAGGCCGGCGAAACGGTCGCGCTGTCAATGCAGGCGGCTAACCGTGATCCGCTGCGCTTCCCAAATCCCGACACGCTCGACATCCGCCGCAAAGCGAGTGGCCACCTAGGGTTCGGATTCGGCGTCCATCAATGCCTGGGACAGCATCTCGCCCGCTCGGAAATGCGGGTTGCCCTGCCTGCCTTGCTGTCTCGGTTCCCGACGCTGCGGCTCGCCGAGCCCGCTGAAACGGTGTCGATGCGTAGTGACTCAGACATCTACGGGGTGCATCGACTGCTGGTCGAGTGGTGACGCGTCAGGACTGAACGAGCTTGTTCAGCCAGTCGTTGTCGTAGATGTCGATCTTCTCATCTTTGGCGGGGTCGTAAACCGTTGGCGTGCCGGTGTCTAACACATCGATCTCGAACAGGTACTCGAAGTTCGCGTCGTCCATATCGGTGACGTTCACCGCAGATCCGCCGTCAGCGATCTTGGACGCGACGTTCTCCGGGATGCCCGCCTGCTTGGCCATGTCAGCCATTTCGTCGTCGCTGGGACCAGGGCCGCCGGGATCCTGATTGGCCCACAGCTCCTCGACGAACCGCTGGAATTCGGTGCCCGTCGCCTTCTGTCCGTCCGCTCCTTCGGCGGCAAGGAACAGCGCGTTGCTCACCCGCGCCGAGTGGCCGCCGGACTCGTCGTCGAGGAACGTCACCGGGCGGTATGTGACCTTCAGCGCGCCGACGCCGATGTAGTAGGCGAGCTGGTCGCCGAAATCGGCCTGCAGGTCGGCGCAGTGACTGCACTGCGGCTCGGTGAAGATCTCGATCCTGACCGGGGCATTGTCGAAGCCGGCCACGATGCCGAAGCCGTCTTCACTCAACTCGAGCGGTGCCTTGTTGGGGTCGGGCTGGGCCGTGCCAGACACCTGCTTGGTGCAGCCGACGGCGCCGAGCAGCAGCGCTATCGTCAACACCACCACCGCCGGGAATAGCCGCATGTCAACCGCCCTTCTTTGGTGCGCACGATACTGGATACGCAGTGGGTGGATCAGCGGTTCACCGGCACGAGATTTTTGCGTGTCGTATCCCCGCAGGCAACCTTCGCGAAAGTCGCTGCTGGCACAATCTTGGTGTGCGCGTTGCAATCGTCGCAGAGTCTTTCCTCCCGAATGTCAACGGCGTCACCAACTCGGTGCTTCGGGTGATCGAGCATCTCCGCCGCACCGGTCACGAAGTTCTCGTCATTGCCCCGGACATGCCGCGGGGCCAACCACCGGCCGACAAGGTTCACGACGGAATCCGCGTGCATCGTGTGCCATCGCGGATGTTCCCGAAGATCACGTCGCTGCCGCTCGGTGTGCCACGACCACGGATGGTGGGCGTGCTGCGCGGATTCGAGCCCGACGTCGTGCATTTGGCGTCGCCGGCCCTGCTCGGCTACGGCGGCCTGCACGCCGCCCGTTACCTCGGTGTGCCGACCGTCGCCGTATTCCAAACCGACGTCGCGGGTTTCGCGGCGAGCTACGGGATCGGCGTGGCGTCGCGGGCAGCGTGGGCGTGGACTCGTCATCTACACAGTCGCGCTGACCGCACGCTTGCTCCATCCACATCGGCGATGGAAAACCTTGCCGCTCAACGCATTCCGCGGGTGTACAAGTGGGCGCGCGGCGTCGACATCACCGGCTACGCCCCGTCGGCGCGTGACGAAACCCTGCGCCAGCGGTGGTCCCCGGACGGCAAGCCGATCGTCGGCTTCGTGGGCCGGCTCGCGCCGGAGAAGCACGTCGAGCGTCTGCGGGTGCTGGCACATCGAGACGATCTACAGCTGGTTATCGTCGGCGACGGCGTCGACCAAGCCAAGCTCCAATCCGCGCTGCCGTCAGCGGTTTTCACCGGCGCCCTGTACGGCGAGCAACTCGCCACCGCCTACGCCAGCATGGACGTCTTCGTCCACCCCGGCGAACACGAGACGTTCTGCCAGGCTGTGCAGGAGGCGATGGCGTCCGGCGTGCCGGTCATCGCTCCGGACGCCGGCGGCCCCAGAGACCTGGTTGCCCCGTACCGCACCGGGCTGCTGTTGCCGGTCGACGAGTTCGAGGCCAAGCTGCCGGAGTCCGTCGACCACCTGATCGCCGAACGGCACCGCTACTCGGTGGCCGCACGTCGTAGCGTGCTGGGCCGGACCTGGCCCGCGATCTGCGACGAGCTGCTCGGCCACTACGAGGCCGTACTAGGGGCGCGCAGGCTCAAGGCGGCCTAGCCTCCCCGCGAGTGACCGTGTTTGTACGTCGACACGCCGTGAATCGGCGGCATTTTGGGGTCGCTCGCGGGGCAGCGAGCGCGCGGTGTCTGATCAGCCCTGCGCCTCGACCGCGACGGGCTGCCACTCCTCCCAGTTCTTGAGCCGGCTCTCGTAGTCGGCCTTGGCCAGCTGCAGCGGCAGCTCCCCGAAGAACACGCGCAGCGGCGGGTTCTCGGCGTCGACGATCTTGAGCACGGCGCGTGCCGACGCGCGCGGGTCGCCCGACTTGGCGACGCGCTGGCCGCGGAGCCGCTCCGCTTCGGCATGAGCCTCCGCGTAGGCGGGCAGCGGCTCGGAGCGCCTCGACGACGTGCCGGCCCAGTCGGTGGAGAACCCGCCCGGCTCGATCAGCGTCACGTGGATGCCGAACGACGCGACCTCCTGCGCGAGCGCCTGCGAGAAGCCCTCCAGCGCCCACTTCGACGCGTGGTAGATGCCGACGTTCTGGAACGCCGTAATGCCGCCGATCGACGACACCTGGAGGATGTGCCCGCTGCGCTGGGCACGTAAGAAAGGCAACGCGGCCTGGGTGATCCACAGCGCACCGAACACATTGGTCTCGATCTGGTCGCGTGCTTCCTGCTCCGACAGCTCCTCGATGAAGCCGAAGTGGCCGTAGCCGGCGTTGTTGACGACGATGTCGAGCCGACCGAAGTGGTCGTGGGCCTGCTTGACGGCGGCGAAGTCCGCGTCGCGGTCGGTCACGTCGAGCTGAATCGGCAGCAGCGCGTCGCCGAACCTCTCCGTCAGGTCGTCGAGCGTCGAGGTGTCGCGAGCGGTGGCCGCGACCTTGTCGCCGCGCTCGAGGGCCGCGATCGCCCACTCCCGGCCGAAGCCGCGCGATGTACCGGTAATGAACCAAACTTTCTCAGTCACGTGCGGATACAACCACTGTGCGTCGCCCCCATTCCCGGATTAAGCACATTCACAGGTACCGTCGGCCTCGTGAGCCGGGCGACGCTGGACAAGGACCCACATGAGGTGGCGTCGATGTTCGACGCCGTGGCCCGCCGCTACGACCTGACCAACACCGTGCTGTCGCTCGGGCAGGACCGGTTCTGGCGGCGGGCGACGCGCTCTGCACTGCGGATCGGACCGGGCGACAAGGTGCTGGATCTCGCGGCGGGCACGGCGGTGTCCACGGTGGAGCTGGCGGCGTCGGGGGCGTGGTGTGTCGCCGCGGACTTCTCGGTCGGCATGCTGGCGGCCGGCGCGGGCCGGCGGGTGCCGAAGGTCGCGGGCGATGCGACGCGGCTGCCGTTCGGTGACGGGGTGTTCGACGCGGTGACGATCAGCTTCGGGCTGCGCAACGTCGTCGACAATGCGGAGGCGCTACGGGAGTTGGCGCGGGTGACCCGGCCGGGCGGACGGCTGGTGGTGTGCGAGTTCTCGACGCCGACGAACCGGATGTTCGCGACGGCCTACAAGGAGTACTTGATGCAAGCGCTGCCGCGGATCGCGCGCACCGTGTCGTCGAATCCGGAGGCCTACGTCTATCTTGCCGAGTCGATCCGCGCGTGGCCCGACCAAGCCCAACTGGCGCACCGGATTTCAGACGCCGGCTGGTCGGCGGTGCGGTGGCGCAACCTGTCCGGCGGGATAGTCGCCCTGCACGCCGCGACCAAGCCACTGCGCTAGTTGATGGAGTGGATGCCGGTGCTTGTATCCGGCGGCAACACGACGTCGCCAAAGCTGTGTTGCGATGGGGGAGACGGCTGTTCGCTGATCGGAGCGCATACGCCGACGTAGAGCGGTTCTTCGCAGGGCCCCGTCGCCGGTCCGATTGACAGCGTTGACTGAGGCCTCAACGGTTAGCTCGGCTCTACAAGTGGCTGGCGTGCAAGCCGATACCCGCATCCGCCAGTCGTGCCTAACGCAGTTCCGGTCCGGATCAGTGCATGTCGGCTGCGATGATGGCGTCGGCGAACTCGTGCGGCGCCTCCTGCGGCACGTTGTGCCCGATCCCGTCGAGGACGCGGTGTGAGTACGGGCCGGTGAACATCTTGCGGTAGGACGCGCCGTCCTTGTTGGGACCGTCGAAGTCGCTGCCGATGGTGATGGTCGGCACGGTAATGGGCGGGCTGGTGGCCAGCTTACGGTCGAGTTCGTCGTACTGCGGTTCGCCGGGCGCCAGGCTCAGCCGCCAGCGGTAGTTGTGGATCACGATGTCGACGTGGTCGGGGTTGGTGAAGGCCGCGGCGGTGCGGTCATACGTGGCATCGTCGAACTTCCACGTCGGTGAGGCTTCCTGCCAGATCAGCTTGTTGAAGTCGTGGGTGTTCTCGCGATAGCCGTCCACACCGCGCTGCGTGGCGAAGTAGTACTGGTACCACCAGCCGTGCTCGGCCTGTGGGCTCAGAGGCCGTTGATTGGCAACGAGATTCACGATGAGGTAGCCGCTGACCGGAACCAGCGCCTTGACCCGTTCGGGCCAGAGTGCCGCGACGATGTCAGCCGTCCTTGCGCCCCAGTCGAATCCGCCTATCACCGCGCGCGGAATCTTCAGCGCATCCATGAACGCGATGACGTCGTGGCCAGGGCGGCCTGCTGGCCGTTGCGCACGGCGTCCGCCGAACGGAACCGCGTGCTGCCGTAGCCGCGGAGGTATGGCACGAGGACCCGGTATCCGCGGGCAGCCACCAGCGGTGCCACGTCGACGTAGCTGTGGATGTCGTAAGGCCATCCGTGCAGCAGGATGACGGGCGGACCGTCGGCGGGGCCGTCCTCGGCATATCCGACGTTCAGCACGCCGGCGTCGACCTGTTTGAGCGACGCGAACGACGTGTGCGAGGGCGGAGGCGCAGCGGGCTGAGGTGCTGACGTGCAGGAAGCCAACGAGGTCGCGGCGGCCGCGAGTCCGACGGTGCGGGCGAAATCGCGTCGACTGATCACCGGGCACATGCTCGTCTTTGAGAAATGGGCTTGCAAGTCCACAGTGCTAGCCGTATGGCCCGTTGGTCGGTCTGCCGGCATACGTGCGGGGCATGCGTGAGTCGTGAACGGGCCGGTGGGGCATGGCGTGGCGCACGGTCGTGCGCGCTATCTGCAGTCGACGCTGAAGGGTGGGCGGCCGTCGATCCGCCGCGAACCCGCGCCGGCACGCCGCCACACGCGGGCGATCCAGTCGGCGTCCTCGTCCGTCACGAAGTTGCCCATCACCCGCACCGCAATGTTCATCAGAAATTCCGATCGCATCGCGATCGGTCCCGTCGACGGCAGGAACCGCGGAATCGTCAGCAGCAGCGCCAGCCGGCGCGCGACGGAGAACCCGCGGGCGTAATGCTCCTGCAACACAGAAGGCCATGCCGAAGACACATCGCCCGTTCCGAGCAGCTCGGCGGCCAACCGTCCGGTCTCCAGCCCGTAGTCGATGCCCTCGCCGTTGAGCGGATTGACGCAGGCCGCCGCGTCGCCGATCAGCATCCAGTTCGGTCCGGCCACCCCGGACACCGCACCGCCCATCGGCAATAAAGCGGACAGCCCGGCGCGGGGCTCTCCAGTGAAGCCCCACTCCTCGCGACGCAGTCCGGTGTAGTAGGACATCAGCGGCCGCAACGCCGCATCGGCCGGCCGCTTCGACGTCGCCAGTGCCCCGACGCCGATGTTCACCTCGCCGTTGCCGAGCGGGAAGATCCAGCCGTAACCCGGCAGCACCTCGCCTTCCGGCGAGCGCAGCTCCAGATGAGAGGTGATCCACGGCTCGTTGCTGCGCGGCGTCGCGATGTATCCGCGGATCGCCACCCCGTACACCGTCTGCTTATGCCACTGACGGCCCAACACCCGGCCAAGCGGCGACCGCGCACCGTCGGCGACGATCAGATCCTCACACCCGACCTCCGCGCCGGAATCCAGCAGCAACGACGACACCCGGCCCGACGAATCATGGCGCACATCAACGGCTTTCACGCCCAGCAGCATCTTGGCACCCTCGTCGACCGCCACCATGCGGATGCGATCGTCGAGCTCGGTCCGCGGCACCGCGCTGCTGACAGGCGGGAACGACGGGCCCGGCCACTCGACTTCCACGTCGGCGCCGAATCCCGACAGCCGCAGCCCGCGGTGCGCGATCCGGCTCTCGAGCCAGGGGCCGAGGCCCAGTAGCTGCATCTCGGCGACCGCGCGCGGGGTCAGCCCGTCGCCGCAGGCCTTGTCGCGCGGGAACTGCGCGGAATCGACCACCAGCACGTCGCGCCCGGCCCGACAAGCCCACGCGGCCGCCGCGGAACCGGCTGGCCCGGCCCCGACGACGACCACGTCGGCCCTGGTGTTCATGGTTCCCAGTATGTTGGCAGGGTGAGGACACCAGCGAGTGTGGTGGCGGGAGTGGATTTCGGGGACCCCGCCTTTGCGCAGGACGTCCGGGACGGGGTGGCTCGCATCGAGGATCTGATGGCCACTGAGCTGGGCAAAGCCGACGAGTTGATGTCCGAGGCGGTCCAGCATCTGTTCCAGGCCGGCGGCAAACGATTCCGCCCGCTGTTCACGGTCCTGTCTGCGCGGCTGGGGCCCGAGCCCGACGCCTGGCAGGTCACCGTCGCCGGCGCCGTCATCGAGCTGGTGCACCTGGCGACGCTGTACCACGACGACGTGATGGACGAGGCGCAGGTGCGCCGCGGCGCCCCGAGCGCCAACGCTCGCTGGAGCAACAACATCGCGATCCTCGCCGGCGACTACCTGTTCGCGACGGCGTCACGCCTGGTGTCGCGGCTGGGCCCGGAGGCGGTGCGGGTCATCGCCGACACCTTCGCCCAGTTGGTGACGGGGCAGATGCGCGAGACGCGGGGCTCCGTCGAGGGCGTGGACTCCGTCGAGCACTACCTGAAGGTCGTCTACGAGAAGACGGCCTGTCTGATCGCGGCGTCGGGCCGATTCGGGGCGACGTTCTCCGGCGCCGACGAAGAGCAGATCGAGCGGTTGAGCCGACTCGGCGGAATCGTAGGCACGGCGTTCCAGATCTCCGACGACATCATCGACATCGACAGCGATCCCGACGAATCCGGCAAGGTGCCGGGCACGGATCTGCGTGAAGGCGTGCACACCTTGCCGGTGCTGTACGCCCTGCGTGAAACAGGTCCGGAAGCCGGCCGGTTGCGCGAGCTGCTGGCCGGGCCGGTGGAGAACGACGACGACCTGGCCGAGGCGCTGCGGCTGCTGCGCACGTCGCCGGGCATGGCGCGAGCCAAGGACACCGTCGCGCAGTACGCGGCGCAGGCGCGCGACGAGCTGGCCAATCTGCCGGAAGGCCCGGGTCGCCAAGCGCTGGTCACGCTGGTGGACTACACGGTGAACCGGCACGGCTAACCAGTTCGGAACCTCAGGCGGCAGGTGGCGCGTTGAATCAGCGATGACTTCATAGGAGGAAAGCTGATGACCTGGCATCCGCACGCCAACAGCGCCAAAACGTTCCTGTTGCTCGCGGGTATGTCGGCCCTGATCGTGTTCATCGGCGGCCTGTTCGGCAGGAACGTCATGTTCCTGGCCGTGCTGTTCGCCGTCGGCATGAACGCGTACGTGTACTTCAACAGCGACAAGCTGGCACTGCGGGCGATGCACGCGCAGCCCGTCAACGAGATGCAGGCGCCGGTGATGTACAAGATCGTGCGTGAGTTGGCGACGACCGCGCGCCAGCCGATGCCGCGGCTGTACATCAGCGACACCGCCGCACCGAACGCGTTCGCGACGGGTCGCAATCCGCGCAACGCCGCGGTGTGTTGCACGACGGGAATCCTGCAGATCCTCAACGAGCGGGAGCTGCGCGCGGTGTTGGGCCATGAGCTGTCGCACGTCTACAACCGCGACATCCTGATTTCGTGCGTGGCCGGTGCGATGGCGGCGGTGATCACGGGACTGGCCCAGTTGGCGATGTTCGCGCAGATGTTCGGCGGCAACCGGGAGGGCGGTGCGAATCCGTTTGCGCTGCTGCTCGTTTCGCTGTTGGGACCGATCGCCGCGACGGTGGTGCGGATGGCGGTGTCGCGATCGCGCGAGTACCAGGCCGATCAGTCGGGCGCGGAGCTGACGGGTGATCCGTTGGCGTTGGCGAGTGCGCTGCGCAAGATCAGCGCGGGCGTGCAGCAGGCACCGCTGCCGCCGGAGCCGCGGCTGGCCGATCAGGCGCACCTGATGATCGCCAACCCGTTCCGATCGGGCGAGAAGATCGGCAAGCTGTTCTCGACGCACCCGCCGATGGAAGAACGGATCCGCCGACTGGAGGACATGGCGGGGCGCGGGCCGGACCGGTACTGAGCGCAGCTGCGGCGGAAATCGCCGATGGCGTGGGGTAACGCGCGGCGACGTCGTGCCGATGTGTAGGGCATGCTGCAAGTCACATACGCACCATCTAGGGTGTGGACCGTGCTGAACAGAATGCTGATCGGCGTTGTGGGGGCCGCGGGGGCGGCCGTGGTCGGCGTGCCGGGCCTTGCGGCGGCCCAGCCGGAACCAGCTCCGACGCCACCACCGCCCAATGTCAACGCTCTCGCGCCGGTGAAGCTGTCCGAGTACTCGGTGATGGACAACAACTGGTACGCGTTCGGCACCCCGGACGGGCTGACCTGCGTGCTGCAGAGAACTGGTAGCTACGGGTGCAGCGGGCCGATCCCGGCCGCCCCGAACGGTGCGAACCTCGTTAGCGGCGGCCCAGGCCCAGCCTCGTTCGCCAACACGCCCGCGCCGGTTTTCGCTGTCGCAGGTGCAGCCAAGCCGTTGCCGCCGGGTTCGCGGATCAGCTACCAGACGGTCAGCTGCGGCAACGACGGCGTGACGACGACGTGCGTCGACAACCGCAACCAGTCGGGCTTCGTGCTCAGCCCGGCGGGAAGCTTCACCTTCGGCGCGTCCAACCCGCTCCTGGACCGGCCCGAAGGAACTAACCCGTTCTTCAACTGAGCGGCGGCGGCGCAGCGGCAAAATCCGTGCGCGGATGAATCCCCGGCCGTGATCGAATGACGTAGTGATCCTCACGGTGACAACGACGCATGCGCCTGCGACCGATCTCGGTTACCTGCTGCACAAACATCCGGATCGTGCACAGTCAATCGACGTCAGTAGCGGCATCGCGCACGTCTTCTATCCCGAAGCGACCGACGAGCGGTGTACCGCTGCGGTGTTGCTCGAGGTCGATCCGGTGGGGCTGGTGAAGGGACGCCGGGACGACGGGTTCGCCCTTGGGCAGTATGTGAACGACCGGCCGTACGCGGCGTCGAGCCTCCTGGCGGTGGCGATGCAGAAGCTGTTTCGGACCGCGATGTCCGGGCGCTGCGACGCGCGTCCGGACCTTGTGGCGCAACCACTTCCGCTGCAGCTGCACCTGCCCGCACTGCCATGCCGCGGCGGCGCAGGCCTGGCCCGGCGACTGTTCGAGCCACTCGGCTGGCACGTCTCCGCCGACACCGTCCCCCTGGATCCCGAGATAGCGGAGTGGGGCGTTTCAATCTACGTCGACCTCAAACTCTCAGGCGATCAGCTGCTGTCTCACGCGCTCAACCATCTCTACGTCCTGCTGCCGGTGCTCGATGACGCGAAGCATTACTGGGTCGGGCCCGATGAGGTTGACAAACTTATCCGCGCCGGCGGTGGGTGGCTTTCCGCACATCCCGACAAGGAGCTGATCAGCGAGCGCTACCTGGCGCACCAACGCCGGCTCGCGGCCTCAGCGATGGAGCGGCTTGCCGACGTCGACGACACACCGGTCGAGCGGCTCGACAATGCCGTCGACTCCGGTGCACCGCGGCCGCTTGCGGCCGAGCGACGCCGCGTGGTAATTGACATGCTGCGCGCAGCCGGCGCGTCTCGGGTCGCCGATCTTGGCTGCGGCGGAGGGCTGCTCGTACGCGAGCTGCTGGCCGACCCCTCGTTCTCACTCGTGATCGGCTCGGATGTGTCGGCCCGTGCGCTGACACAGGCCGAACGGCGCCTCAACGTCGCCGAGATGTCCGACCGCCAATCCGAGCGACTGCGATTGTTCCAGTCGTCGGTGACGTATCGCGACGAGCGGCTGGCCGGCCTTGACGCCGCTGTACTGATGGAGGTCGTCGAACATGTTGACCCGCCGCGGCTTCCGGCGCTTGCCCGATCTGTATTCGGTGCCGCCAGACCCGGCATGATCCTCGTCACGACGCCTAACTCGGAACACAATGTCCGGTTCCCCGGTCTCGCGCCGGGCGAGTTCCGGCACCGGGACCACCGCTTCGAATGGACCCGGGTGGAGTTTCGGTCCTGGGCGTCGACTGCGGCGCAAACCTACGGGTACGGCGTGCGTTTTCTGCCGATCGGCGAGGACGACCCCGAGGTCGGGGCGCCGACGCAGCTCGCAGTGTTCGAACGCGAGGCGGCATGACGACACTCGCTGTCCCGGTGCTGTCGCTGGTGGTGCTCGTCGGCGTCACCGGGTCCGGCAAGTCGACGTTCACCCGGACACACTTCAAGCCGACCGAGGTGCTCTCCAGCGATTTCTGCCGCGGCCTCGTCGCCGACGACGAGAACGACCAGGACGCAACCAAGGACGCGTTTGAGGTCCTTAATTTCATTGCCGGTAAACGACTCTCGGCCGGCCGCCTCACGGTCGTGGACGCGACGAACGTGCAGCCCGAGTCACGCAAGGTGCTCGTCGCGCTGGCCCGCGCGCACGATGTGCTACCCGTCGCCATTGTGCTCGACGTGCCGGAGTCGGTGTGCGTCGAGCGCAATGCCGCGCGAGCCGACCGCGGCTTCGGTAAGCACGTCGTTGCGCGGCAGCGCCAACAGCTGCGACGCGGCCTGCGCAGCCTCAAGCGTGAGGGCTTCCGCACCGTACATGTGCTCGAGGGCGTCGAGGCAATTGAAGCCGTCACCGGAATCGAGCGGACCCGGCTCTACAACGACCTGCGTCACGAGACGGGACCGTTCGACATCATCGGCGACGTACACGGCTGCCGGGGCGAACTGCAGACGCTGCTGTCGACGCTGGGCTACGACATCGCGCGCGACGAACGCGGCCGGGCGGTCGACGCGAGTTGTCCGGGCAGACGCGCGGTGTTCGTCGGCGACCTGGCGGACCGCGGACCGGACACGCCCGGCGTTCTGCGGCTCGCGATGGGAATGGTCAACTCCGGCAACGCTTTCTGCGTGCCCGGCAACCATGAGGACAAGCTGCTGCGGGCGCTGCGTGGACGCGACGTGAAGATCAGCCACGGCCTGGCCGAGTCGCTGGCCCAACTCGACGCCGAGACGCCCGAATTCCGCGCAGCGGTCGAGTCATTCCTCGACGGGCTGATCTCGCACTACGTCTTCGACGACGGCCGGCTGGTGGTGTCGCACGCCGGACTCGTCGAGCGGATGCACGGCCGAGCCTCCGGCCGGGTCCGGGCCTTCTGTCTGTACGGCGAAACCACCGGCGAGACCGACGAATACGGGCTTCCGGTGCGATATCCGTGGGCGAACGAATACCGCGGCCGCACGATGGTCGTCTACGGCCACACGCCCACGCCCGAACCCGAGTGGGTCAACAACACCATCTGCATTGACACGGGCTGCGTCTTCGGTGGGTCACTGACAGCGCTGCGCTACCCAGAGCGCGAGCTCGTCTCGGTGGCCGCCGATCGTGAGTACTACGCGCCGGTGAAGCCACTGATCTCCGCGGCGCCGGGTCGGGAGCCCGACGTGCTGGACATCACCGATGTGACCGGGCGGCGAGTCATCGAGACCGGCACGCACGGACGGGTGAGCGTCGGGGCCGACCACGCCGCCGCGGCGCTGGAGGTGATGAGTCGGTTTGCGATCGACCCGCGCTGGCTGGTCTACCTCCCGCCGACGATGAGCCCGGTCGCGACCGCGCGCGCCGACGGTCTGCTCGAACATCCCGCCGAGGCGTTCGACGCCTACCGGGCCGCAGGTATCGACGAGGTCGTCTGCGAGGAGAAGCACATGGGCTCGCGGGCCGCGGTGCTCGTGTGTCGCGATTCCGCGTTGCCGGCTTTCGGTGTCGAGGGTTTGGGGGCCGTCTGGACACGAACCGGCCGGTCCTTTTTCCCGGATGCGCTGACTTCTGCTTTCGTGAGCCGACTTCAGGCCGCGGTCGGCAAGGCAGGATTGTTCGACGAGCTGGAGGCATCGTGGCTGCTGCTGGATGCCGAGCTGATGCCGTGGAGCGTCAAGGCCGGTGGGCTGCTCCGCGACCAGTACGCGGCCGTCGGCGCCGCCGCCCGGGCCTCGCTGCCCGTGGCAGTGTCCGCGCTGTCGTGGGCCGCTGACCGCGGGATCGACGTCGGCAGTTTGCTGCAACGCACCCTGGCCAGGGTGGACAGCGCCGAACGGTTCACGGCGGCGTATCGCCGATACTGTTGGCCGACAGAGGGACTCGACGGCGTCCAGCTGGCTCCCTTCCAGTTGCTCGCGTCGGGCAACGACAGCGGCTCGGGCGGGGCGACATATCAGGACCGACCGCACGCCTGGCACCTCGAACTCGCCGACCGGCTGGTGGCGTCCGACGAAGGGATGGTGGCGCCGACGCGGCGGCAATTCGTCGATCTCCGAGGCGCCGCGTCAATGGCCGACGGAGTGCGGTGGTGGGAGGAATTAGCCGCCGCCGGCGGTGAGGGCATGGTGGTCAAGCCCGCGGCGAACCTCGTGCGGACCGCCAAGGGGATGGCGCAGCCGGGGCTGAAGGTACGTGGGCGGGAGTACCTGCGGCTCATCTACGGGCCCGATTACACGGAGCGCGCCAACCTTGAGCGGCTGCGGCAGCGCAATCTCGGTGCGAAGCGCTCGCTTGCATTGCGCGAGTACGCCTTAGGCCTCGAAGCGCTCGACCGGTTCGTCAGCGGCGAACCGCTGTGGCGTGTGCACGAGTGCGTCTTCGCGGTCCTCGCTCTCGAGTCCGAGCCCGTCGATCCTCGACTCTGAGGGCGGTCCCGCAGTCACACCTGCCACATCAGCACCGCCGAGGCCGCCACCCCGTAGTCGAAATTTTGATGTCGCATGTGATACCAACTTCTGACGGTTCCTCACCCCTCAGACGCCCGGCTGTTGGCCCGCGTTATTACGGCTCCTAGAACCCCGCGCCGTGCACCTCGTGGCCGGGCTTCTCGGCGGCCAGGCCGCGGTACGCGTCTTCGACGGTGGACCCGTGGTTGATGACGCCGTCGACCTCGCGCGCGATCGGCATGTTCAGGCCGTACTCGTTCGCGAACTCCATGATCACGCTGGCGGCTTTGACGCCCTCGGCCACCTGATTCATCGACGCGATGATCTCGTCGATCGGCTTGCCCGCGCCGAGCTGCTCGCCGACGTGACGGTTGCGGCTGCGCTGGCTGGTGCACGTGACGATCAGATCACCCATGCCGGCCAGACCCGCGAACGTGTCGCGGTGCCCGCCCATCGACTCGCCGAGCTTGGACATCTCGCGCAGCGCGCGGGCGATCACCATCGCGCGGGTGTTCTCGCCGATGCCCAACGAATATCCCATGCCGACCGCGATGGCATAGACGTTCTTCAGCGCCCCAGCCATCTCGACGCCGACGACGTCGTCGGTCGTGTACGTCCGAAATCGCTTGGTGCGGAACAACTCCGCCAACTTGGTGGCCAAGTGCTGGTCGGGCATCGCCAGCACCGCCGCGGCGGCGTACCCCTCGGCCACCTCACGCGCGATGTTCGGCCCGGCCAGGATCCCGGCCGGATGCCCGGGCAGCACCTCGTCGACGATCTCGCTCATCCGGTAATTGGTGCCCTGCTCGAGACCCTTCACCAGCGACACCACCGGCACCCACGGCCGCAGCTCCTTGGCAAGCTCCGTCAGCACCCCGCGGAAGCCGTGCGACGGCACCCCCATCACGACGACGTCGGCGCAGTTGGCGGCCTCGGAGAAGTCGGTGGTGGCCTGCAGCGTCGGCGACAGCACCACCTCGTTGCCGAGGTAGCGCGAGTTGCGGTGGTTCTCGTTGATGTCAGTGGCGGTCTCCTCGGAGCGCACCCACTGCAGCGTCGGCCCGCGCCGGGCGCAGATGGACGCCACGGTGGTGCCCCAGGATCCTCCGCCGAGGACGACGACATTGGGTTCGCGTTGCGCAGGTGCCATGGCGCTCAGCGTATTGCCGACACCTGTCGTTTCACCGGCAGTTGACGAAGTGCAATGCGATGGTCGCGACTAGCGGCCGTTCTGGCGGCGCCGGAAGCATGCCCAGCACCGATGGATGCCGTTGATGGTTTCGACAGGGCCACCGCACTCCTTGCACGTCTTAACGGAGTCGTTGCAGCGGCCGGGCGCCGTAGCCTCCGGCGGCAACGCCGCCCACGCTGTCTCCCGAGCGATGGCCCCCCGCTTCCATTCGGCCTCTTGCTCCGCGCCCGCCTGCGCCTCGGATGCCATCTCCTCGAACTCCGCTGTTCTTGACTCTTGCTGCCGAGGAGTCAGGGAAGCGTAGCTCTGGCGCTCGTCCTCGGCACTGCACAGGTCGTTACTGATTCGTTCGATCCTCTGGGAGAGGTCTTGGAGGACGTCGTACGCACTGTCGTCGAACGGGTGGCGCGAAAACGTGTGGACGTTGAACTCGTCGGTGCCGGCGTAGTTCATGTCGGCGGTGTGCTTCTCCAGCTCGCCGGTGATTCTCTCCAGCGCAGAGATCAACGACCCGATCGTGGCCGGGTGCGGAACGGCGCCGCATTCGGTGCAGGCTGCAAGGGTGGGCTTAGCCCCGAGATCCGCCAGAACTGGTCGCCTCAGCTCTTCTTGGGATGCAGTAAAGCCTCGGTCGACGAGATGTGGGCAGCCTTAGCCTTCTTGACGGCGCGTTTCTCTTTCAGAGACTTACCGGACTTCTTGGTCATGGTTTGCCGGGGAGACTTGTCAGACATCGCTGGCCCTTTGATATGGGGGCCTGTATTGGTCCCGGTGCCTAAACCCTACCCCGACGACGCCGACGTCGGGGTGTACCGTCACAGAGGTTGGGAACCCAGCCAGTCCGGGATGAGTCAGCCGTCTGCCGCTGACCGCACCGAGCAACCGCTCACGCCGGACACGCCGGTGACAACCGCAAGTCGGGACCACCTTGAAAACCTTATCCACCCTTCCATCGTTGACGTTTCCAGTTGTAAGCCAAGGGTTTTCCGGCTCCCCGAGCGTCGGCATTCTGAGTACGCATCCACCGACACGGTGCGGGCTGGCGACATTCAGTGCCGCCCTGAGCGACGGCTTAACCGTGAATGGCGCCGACGTCAGCGTCGTGCGTGTGGCCGACCAGTCACCAACTTCGAGCGCCCGCGTCATCGGAGAGCTGGTCAACGGCTCAACGACATCCGTAGCAGCAAGCTCTGAGTTGCTCAATCAGAGCGACGTCGCCGTCATCCAGCACGAGTACGGCATCTACGGCGGTGTCGACGGTGACGAGGTGGTGGACATCATCGGCGCGCTGCGGATCCCGTCAATCGTAGTGGCGCACACCGTCCTCAAAGACCCAACGCCGCACCAGCGTTCGGTGCTCGAGGAGGTCGCGGCGCGGGCGGATCAGGTGGTCGTCATGTCCGAAGCGGCCAGCCACCGGCTGTCTCGTGTGTTTGACATCGACCGCCGCAAAGTCACCACGATCCCGCACGGTGCGACCATCCCGACAAATGCCGCCGCGAAACGTCCGAGTCGACCGACCGTGTTGACCTGGGGCCTGATGGGCCCGGGAAAGGGCATCGAGCGGGTGATCGAGGCGATGGTTTCGCTCAATGGACTGCCCGGCCGGCCGCGGTACCTGGTTGCCGGCAGGACCCATCCGAAGGTCTTCGCCGCAGATGGCGAGGCGTACCGCGATGCCCGAATGGAACAGGCGCGGCGCAGCGGAGTCGCCGATTCGGTGGCTTTCGATGCGGGTTACCGCGACGTGTCGATGCTGACTGCCCTTGTCCAGTCGTGCTCCGTGGTCGTACTGCCCTACGACTCCACCGATCAAGTCACTTCCGGTGTTCTAGTCGACGCCATCGCGTGTGGTCGACCAGTCGTCGCCACCGCATTCCCACATGCGGTGGAGCTTCTTGCGTCCGGCGCGGGCGTCGTCGTCGGCCATGACGACCCGGACGCGCTGGCGGCCGCCCTGCGTCGGATCCTGACGCAGCCGTGCCTCGCCGGGTCGATGGCGGCCGAGGCCCGCCGTTTGGCGCCAGAAATGGCCTGGCCGGTGGTGGCTAAGGCGTATCTGGGTCTGGCCAAGCGTCTCCTCACGGAACGGGCGGCATTGGTATGACCGTGACCACGCCACCTCCGAAATTCGACCATCTGCTCCATCTGACAGACCGTCGCGGCACCTTCGAGCACGCCTGTCACGCCGAGCCTCAGCCCGAGCACGGCTACTGCACCGACGACGTGGCCCGGGTGCTTGTCGTCACCACCCGAGAACCCGACACCGAGGGCCAGGTGAACGGGCTCGCCGGGGTCGCGGTGCGGTTCTTGAACGAGGCGCAGGCTTACAGCGGCGCCTGCCGCAACCGGATGGACAACAAGGGTCGTTGGACCGACGAGCCGACCACTGACGACCATTGGGGCAGGTGCATCTGGGGGCTCGGTACGGCCGCTGCCCACAGTGATGTGAGCATGGTCCGCAGGTTGGCGGTCATCCAGTTCGAGCGCGCCGCACAGGAGCGGTCGGTACATGCGCGGGCGATGGCATTCGCGGCACTGGGCGCCGCGGAGCTTCTTTCCGTCGACCCGGACCATCTCCCGGCGCGCGAACTCCTCACCGACTACGCCGGTTCGATCGCCGCACCGAGCGGCGACACCGCCTGGCCGTGGCCCGAGCCGCGACTCACCTACGCGAACGCGGTCCTTGCCGAGGCGATGATCGCCGCGGGTGTCGCGCTCGACGACTCGACGCTGCGGCAGCGCGGCCTGGATCTGTTGGCCTGGCTGGTCGACTACGAAACGGCCGACGGCCACCTGTCTCCGACCCCCGTCGCGGGCAGGGGCGCCGAGGACGCCCGGCCCGGGTTCGATCAGCAGCCGATCGAGGTGTCGACGCTCGCCGACGCGTGCGCACGTGCCGCTGCCGTCGACGCTGACCCGATCTGGCCCGACGGCGTCCGCGCCGCAGCGGCCTGGTTCATGGGCGACAACGATGCAGGACTGCTCATGTGGGACCCGGAAACGGGCGGTGGATTCGACGGTTTGCACGCCGACGGGGTGAACCGTAACCAGGGCGCGGAATCGACTCTGGCGGTGATCTCGACGTTGCAGCGCGCTCGGCGGTTCTCGACTGTGCCGCAATGACTTCGGTGCGGGCCGGGCTCGTCACACGCAGCGCCCAGCGGCTCGCGGCCGACCCGTCGCGGGTCATCACCCGGCTGTTCGTGCCAGGCCAGGAAGGTTTCGAGCATCAGGAGTCGCGAGCGGGAGCGGTGCTGGCGCGGATCCTGGCCCTTGGCGAGGACGATGTGCGTGCGTCGCTAGACGACGTCGCTGCCCGATTCGATGGGCGTCACCGCGATCTCGTTGGCACGTTCCGCCGGCACGCCCGTGAGCTCGCCGATCGTCTGGATCCCGACAGGAAACTTTCCGAAACACGAATGTTGTTGCTAGGTGCGACATTCACCAGCGAGTTCGCGATCGAAGGTGCGGCGTTGTGCAATCCCAGCATCGTCGCACATCCCGACCAGTCGACAACACCAGCAGGCAGCCTGCGATTTGTGATGAGCGTGCGGGGGATCGGGGAAGGGCATCGTTCGTCGATCGGATTCCGGACCGGCACCGTCGACGCGGCGGGCCGCGCCACCGTCGATGAGGCGGCTCCGTTCGCCACCGTCGGAACCATCGTGCCGACTCTGCTCGACGCAGTCGTGTTCCGTACTGAGCTCGCCCGTCTTCATGACGCAGGCGAGGCCGCCGACTACGTCCTCGACGCGCTCGGCGACCAGTTCACCCGAGCCGACCTCGACGAGCAATTGGACAAGCTGCAGACCCACCGGAGCACCCGTGGACATGCAGCCGAAACGATGTCGCTGATCCGAGCCATCGCTGCACGGTCCTATGCCGTCGAATTCTCCGACGACGCACCGCTTTCCGAGCATGTTTTGTGGCCGGCGATGGCGGCCGAGGCGGCTGGTATGGAGGACGCACGCTTCGTCCGCTTCGTCGACGACGACGGCTCAGTCACGTTCTACGCCACCTACACGGCTTACAGCGGATCCCACATCAGCCAGCAACTGCTCGAGACCGAGGACTTCCGGTCCTTCACTTCCACGCCGCTGGTCGGACCCGCGGCGGCGAACAAAGGTCTGGCGTTGTTTCCCCGCCGGATTCACGGTCGCTTCGCGGCCATGTCGCGATCCGACCGCGAATCGAACACGATCGCCTTCTCGGATCATCTCGCTGCTTGGCCGAGCGCACATCCCTGCCAGGGGCCGACTGAAGCGTGGGAGGCGTTACAACTCGGCAACTGCGGTCCGCCCATCGAGAGCGACGCCGGATGGCTGGTGCTCACCCACGGAGTCGGTCCCATGCGCACGTACCGCATCGGGGCGATCCTGCTCGATCTCGACGATCCAACACGGATTCTCGGCCGGCTACGGCAACCGCTCCTCAGCCCCGCCGCCGACGAGCGGGACGGCTACGTGCCCAACGTCGTCTACTCCTGCGGCGCACTCGTGCACGCCGACACCCTGGTCCTCCCATACGGCATCGCGGACGCCGCCATCGGAGTCGCGACGGTGCCGCTGCCGGAACTCCTCGATGCACTGAGTCCCTAAGCT
>CAWKOI010000028.1:0-77550 GCA_963851115.1 uncultured Actinomycetota bacterium | reverse complement strand
TCCTCGCCGCCGACGTCCCGCTAGTGAGCACTGTCGAGCCAACCGATGCATTTCCGGGTAAGTGGAGCCTGCCCCGGGTCAGCGGGATCGGGCGGGCGGTAGAGCTCGGCGAGTAGGCCGACGACGTCGGACGTCGCCGGATGCGGGTCGTCGCGCCACCAGACGAGCCGGACCGGCACCGGGGGCGCGTCACGCAGGCGGCGGAAGACGAGACCCTGTCGCCGGTACTGCGTCAGAGTGCTCTCAGCCGTGACGCCGACGCACTGGCCCGCGGCGATCACGGCGAGCCAATCATCGATGTCGTGGACCTCCTCGACCTCGGGTCTACTGCCGGGCGGCCACAGGTCCGGCGTGGTGGTGCCGGTGCGCGGATCCACTGCGAGGACGCGGTCCGCGAGATCGGCCAGCCGCAGCTGGCGGCGCCGCGCGAGCGGGTCGTCCGCGGCCACCGCGCCGTAGCGGGACTCCAGCCCGACGATGACGTCGTCGAATCGACCGTCGGCGATACCGGGGGTGTCACCGGCGGTTCGCACCACGGCGACGTCGCAGGCCCCTTCCGCGAGTCCACCCGTCGGTGAGTTGGTACGGACCAGCTGCAGCTCGACGTCGGGATGCCGCGCTGCCCACCGGCGTTGGAACTCCACGGTGTGCTCTCCCATCGCCGCCCAGGCGTGACCGATACGCAGCCTGCCGATCCCACCCCGCGCATCGCGGACCAGGTCCTCCACGTCGGTGAGCAGGCGGCGCGCCCTGACCAGCACCCGCTCCCCCGCCGCGGTGGGCACGACCTCTCGGCTGGTGCGACGCAGCAGGCGCACCCCGAGCTCCCGCTCGAGCGCCGCGAGGCCGCGCGACACGGCGGGCTGGGACACCCCGAGCTCCGCCGCCGCACCGGTGAACCCGCCGTGGTCGACGATCGCAACGAGGCAGCGCACATGCCGCAGCTCCACATCCATACGCTAGCGTATCGCTACCGCACAGAATGCATTTTGCGAATCGCTCTTCTGCCTGCATCCTTAGGGCATGGACGCCGACATCCGAGCCCGACCCGCAGAGTCCCGGCCGTATCGGCGGACGGTCGGCGTGACCGCGCCGTCGGCGTGGCGCTCATGCTCGGCAGCGCCCTGTCGAACCAGTCGGGTGCCGCTATCGGCGCGCTCGCCTTCCCGGTGATCGGGCCCGTCGGGGTCGTCGCGATCCGCCAATGGGTGGCCGGGGCAATCCTGCTGGTCGTCGGCCGGCCGCGGCTGCGGGCGTTCACCCGGAGGCAGTGGGTGCCCGTGATCGGCCTTGCCGCGGTGTTCGCGGTCATGAACCTCGCGGTGTACATGGCGATCGACCGGATCGGCCTCGGCCTGGCGGTGACGCTGGAGTTCCTCGGTCCGCTGACCGTCGCGCTCGCCGGCGCCCTCACCGCGACGCCGGCCGGCGTGCGCCGCCGCGTCACCGTCGCCTGCGCCGTCCTCGCCGCGGCCGGCGTCGCTGGTGCTCACCCGCCCGCAGCCGGCCACCGACTACCTGGGTATCGGCCTTGGCCTATTCGCCGCGGCGTGCTGGGCGAGCTACATCCTGCTCAACCGCACGGTCGGGGAACGCTTCACCGGCGTCGAGGGATCGGCGGCCGCCGGCGCGGTGTCCGCTCTGGTGTACGTGCCGATCGGGGCCGTCGCGCTGATCGCCCACCCGCCGACGCCTGCCGCGCTGGCCTGCGGCGCCACCGCAGGTGTGCTCGCGTCGGTCGTCCCGTTCGTCGCCGACGTCCTCGCGCTACGCCGCGTGCCCACGCACTTCTTCGGGATCTTCATGAGCGTCAACCCTGTGTTCGCCGCCGCCATCGGCGCCGCCGTCCTCGGCGAAACGCTCGGCACGCTCGACTGGATCGCGATCGGCCTGATCGTCGCCGCGAACGTCGGCGTCGTCCTTACGACGCGGCCGGGGATTCCAAGCGGCCCGGTGGCAGCATGACGCCTACCGCGTTGCGGGTATCCTCCTGCTTCTCTGCGCCCAACCCCTGACAAGATCGCGGGATTGCCGGCCGCGGTCGCTCCCTCGATGCCGATACGCGGATTTTGCTTGGGCAGGAACCGATTCCGTTAGCGCAACCGTTCGCTGACATGTTGCATCGAGATCTCGCCACGCGACCCAACCTCAGGACTGGGGCGGAGTGGCTATCAGCCCGTAGTTATTCCCCGGCGTGCGGGCCTGTCGTCACATCTGCGCAGAAGGTCATGACGCGACTGCGCAGCCTGGGCATCACGCCGAGATCGCAGCCGCGGGTTCCCTTCCTGTGTCAGACGATGTTCGTTTCGCCGGATCCCAGGTCGGCATCGCTGAACCGACTGAGGGTGAATCCGCTGATGTCGAATTTGGGAGTGACGCCGTGGTAGAGGTCGCGCACGATTTCGCCGGTGGCCGGTCCCATCAGGAATCCGTGTCCGGAGTAGCCGGTGGCGATGAGCAGGCCCTCGACTTCTTCGCTGCGGTCGATGATCTGGTTTTGGTCCGGAGTCATCTCGTATAGGCCGGCCCAGCCAGTGCTGATGCCGTAGTCGAGCACGGCCGGGGCGCGTTTCTCGGCGATGGCGCCCAGGCCCATCAGCCAGTCTTCGAGTTCGAAGCGCAGGTTGAAGCCTTCGGCCTCGTTGGGATCCGACCAGCCCAGCAGTAGACCCTTTGCCCTCCGGGTGGAAGTAGAAGTTCGACGGGAAGTCGATGGTCAGTGACGGCGAGATGGCGGGCAGCTCGGCCACCGGCTCGGTGAACGCGATCTGGCGGCGCACCGGGGTGACGGGAATGGTCACGCCGACCATGTCCCCGATCTGGCGTGACCATGCCCCGGCAGCGCAGACGACCGTGTTGGTGTTGATGCGACCGTGTGCGGTCAGGACCTCGGTGATGGTGCCCGCACTCACTGGCGATGTCGAGTACTTCGCAGTGCCGGACGATCCGCGCGCCGTGGCGGCGGGCCGCGGCGGCGTAGCCCATCACCACCGAGTCCGGGGTGGCCTTGCCGTCCATGGGTGACCAACACGCCCCGACCATGCCTTCAGTGCTGATTAGTGGCGAAATGCGTTGCGCTTCCTCGGGATCGACAATGCGGCTGGGCACGCCGAGGCGGTTCTGCACCGCCACGCTTTCGGTGAAGACCTCGAGGTTGTGCTTGATCCGAAAGCGTGTAGAGGTAGCCGTCGCGGCGGAAGTCGATTTCCTGGTCATACTCGTCTGCGAGGTTGAGAGACCTCCAGCCACGCAGGCCGATCGCGATGTTGGCCGGGTTGCTAAACGAGGCGCGCACACCTCCCGCGGCCCTACAGGTCGACCCGCAGGCGAGTTCGTCGCGTTCGACCAACACCACGTCGGTGACTCCGGAGCTGGCCAAATGGTAGGCGATGCTGGTCCCGATGACCCCGCCGCCGATGACGACGACGGACGCGCGTTCGGGCACGGTTTGCGTCATGTCGGTCCACCTCGACTTTCGTGATGGGAGCTCGGCGGCCGACCACGCTGTGTGGTGGCACGGGCGACACGATGAGTAGTCAAGCCCTGTTGTCGAGAACTCTGCAAGATCTCGTGCGTGCTGGCGCGCGGCTCGGCGGAGATGTTGTCGAACACATCATCACTCTGCGCGATGAGGAGACTCGGACTGGTCGTCTCCCCAGGGACCTACGGCATGCGCACGAAGAGCCGCATCGATCTGCCGACACGCCGACTGGAATTGGATTCTTGCCGCCATCAGACACCCATTTCGGTGCAGCGATGCGCACGGTGTGTCGACAATGGTTTCGAGCCGGAACACGAGATCATCGACTCGCCCTTAAAGGCAAGGCGGTCTACGATTGTCGAACGATCAATTTGATATGACAACCGCTCATACTGACAACAGCTGAGCCGCCTCGTTGGTAGAGCGATCGATCTGCCACATTGAGCATCGGAGGCTTCAATGAGCGGCACACCCACACTGAAGAAGGCCTTGAACCAGCGGCAGTTGACGATGATCGCAATCGGCGGCGTGATCGGCGCAGGCCTGTTCGTCGGCTCGGGCGTCGTCATAGGCGACACCGGGCCGGGCGCCTTCATCACCTACGCCATGGCCGGCGTCTTGATCATCATGGTCATCCGCATGCTGGCCGAGATGGCAGTGGCCAACCCGTCGACCGGATCGTTCGCCGACTATTCCCGTAACGCGCTGGGCAACTGGGCCGGCTTCTCGGTCGGCTGGTTGTACTGGTATTTCTGGGTGATCGTCGTCGGCTTCGAGGCCATCGCGGGCGCGAAGATCATCCAGTACTGGATCGACGTCCCGCTGTGGTTGACCGCGTTGGTCCTCATGGTCCTGATGACCGCCACCAACCTGTTCTCGGTGTCGTCCTTCGGCGAGTTCGAGTTCTGGTTCGCCGGCATCAAGGTGGCCGCGATCATCGTCTTCATCGGCCTGGGTTCGCTGTTCGTCCTCGGTTTGTGGCCGAACAAGTCGATGGACTTCTCCAACCTGTGGGCCCACGGCGGGTTCATGCCAATGGGTTTCGGTGCGATCACGGTCGGCATCGTGACGGTCATCTTCTCGATGGTGGGCGCCGAGATCGCGACGATCGCCGCGGCGGAATCGTCGGACCCGGAACGGGCGGTGACCAAGGCCGCCAATTCGGTGATCGTCAGGATTGCGATCTTCTTCGTCGGCTCCATTTTCCTGCTGGCGACGATCCTGCCGTGGAACGACGAGAGCTTGGCCGCCTCCCCGTTCGTGACCGCGTTCACCCAGATGGGCATTCCCTACGCCGACCACATCATGAACGCCGTGGTGTTGACGGCGGTGCTGAGCTGTCTCAACTCGGGGATGTACACCGCATCGCGCATGCTGTTCGTCCTGGCGGCCCGTCGCGAGGCGCCGCCGCAGTTGGTCCAGGTGACCCGTCGAGGAGTGCCTGCCAACGCGATTCTGGCGTCCTCGGTGATCGGCTTCCTGTGTGTCATCGCCGCGGCGGTCTCGCCGGACACGATATTCGCGTTCCTGCTCAACTCCAGCGGCGCGATCATCCTGTTCGTTTACCTGCTGATCTGCATCTCGCAGATCGTGCTGCGCTACCGCACGCCGGACTCGGAACTGCGCGTGAAGATGTGGCTGTTCCCGGTGTTGTCCATCCTGACGGCGCTGGCGATTGTGGCGATCCTCGTGCAGATGGGCCTGCAGGCGGACATCCGGTCGCAGCTGATCCTCAGCCTGTTGTCATGGGCGGTGGTGCTTGCTGTTGTACTTCGCCAACAAGTGGTTCATCAATCGCCGACCCGAGGCAGGGGAGCCGCCGCCGGGGGAGAAGCCTCAACGCATACTCGTCATGGCCAACGAAACCGCCAACTCCGAAGGAACTGCTCGACGAACTTCGCCGCATCGGGGCGGACGCCGCCACGTACTTCGTGGTGGTGCCGGCCAGCGCGATCGAAACGGGTACGGCCGCCAGCCACGGTCCACTCGATGTCTGGGAGGCCACCCAAAAGGCCGCGCAGGAGAGGCTGGACCACACACTTCCGGCTCTGCATTCCGACAACCTCGACGCCTACAGGCGAACTCGGTGACTACCGACCGCTCCGCGCGTTGTCCAGCGCCGTGGACAAGTTCAATCCCGGACCGGATCGTGATCGCGACGCTGCCGCCAGAACGGTCCGTCTGGCACCGCTTCGACGTCGTGGACCGCGCCCGCGCCCAGCACGGCGTGCCCGTGACCCACATCGTGGCCGAGCCAGTCACGGCGACACCGGCCGCGCGATGACGATCATCGCCGGCTTCAGCTCGAGCCGAGGGAAGCGCGCCGCTGCATCTGGCGGCGCAGATTTCGCGCTGCACCGGCGACAAGGTCGTCGCCGCAGCCATCGTCGAGCGGCCGTGGCCGACCCGAATCGACCCGGTGGATCAGGAGTACTTCAGTTATGTCACCGGGCAGGCGAAGCGCGTACTCGAGGAGAGTTGTCGCGAGCTGCCCGCCGATGTCGACATCGTCGGCTGTCGTCAACGAATCCGACTTCATCCCAAAGGGTTTGACTGAACTCGCGACAGAGCTCAAAGCAGACGCCGTGGTCGTCGGTTCGTCGTCCTCGGGACTGCTGGGCAGGGTGACGCTCGGCAGCGTCACCGGACGTCTGGTCCACACCGCGCGGTGCCCGTGGCGATCGCGCCGCGTGGGTACCCCGGCGACCCGGGCCGATTCGGCGGCTCACGGTGGCTTATGGCGGCCAGGCCGAGGCCGTCGGCCTCATCGCCAGCAGCGCCGAGTTGGCCAACAAGTGGTCGACGCAACTGCGCATCGTCTCGTTCACGGTGCGGCCGGTGCTATGTTAGCGGCGCTTCGAGCGGTCGGCCGAAGAACTCGTGATCCAGCAGTGGGCGAAGCGGACCACCGACGATATCGCCAAGCAGCTCAACACTGTTCGCTCTGCTATCGCGCTGGCGGACGTCGAGGTGGTGATCGGCAACGGTCACGACTGGCGCGAGGCCGTCGAGGACGTCCCGTGGGAGGCGGGCGACTTGTTTCTGCTCGGCTCGGGCGCAGCCGGCCCAGGCGCAGGTGTTCCTCGGCTCCGCCGCGTCGAAGATCTTGCGCCACGCCCGTTCCGGTGATGATCGTTCCAAGACATCGACCGCCGGAGTAGCCCCCAACGGTGCTCACATTCGCCTAGCCTCGAGCCGATCTCGCCGCGCCCGCACTCCCCGGGCTGATCACATCGGTGAAGGATGGCTTCACCCGGCCGATCGGCGGTCGGCGCAGCTGGTCGTCGCCGAGGTCTACAGCGTCTGCTCGATGTGCTCTGCGCTGGATTGATCGCGATGGTCGTAGAGGTCGGCGCTGCGGTAGAGATTCAGTGCGATGTCACCCACGCGATCAGCGTGTGCCGGCATCCGCACGGTCCCAGGTGTCACTCACTCGCTCGAAGGCTGCGAAGGCGGTACCCGCCTATCCGGTCTGACAGCCGGCGAGCGCGCCTGCATTCTGAGTTAGCTGAGCAGAGGTCGTGCCGTTGAGAGCGTCGAGTCGTCCACTGTTGAGGCGCAGCTCAGCGGTGTCGACCTGCAGCGGTTGTGGCAACCGAATTCCTCCCAGCGAAGTGTTCTGTGTTAACCATAGTTGCGCCAGGGGATGGTCCGGACACTAATTCTCCGCGGGTGTGCAGACCAGGCACCGCGCCCGCAGACTCTACGGCTGCACCCCGGCAATGAGCGCGTCGATCAGTCCGTCAAAGCGCTGGACGGTTTCACGGGTGGTCGCCGGGCGGGCGAGCACGCGATACAGGATGGTGCCGATGAGCGCGTCGGCCACGGCCTCTACATCTGTGTCGGCGCGAACCTGCCCCGCGGCGATTCCCCGTTGAAGCCGCTGCATCACCGCATCGTGCTGGGGGCCGGTGAGCTGGCGGTAGAGGGCTTCACCGTCGCGGGGGTCGTCGGCCGCGGCGGCGGCCAGCGCACGAACCAGCGCAGCGTTCTCCGGCGGCGCAACGGCGTCCGCATATCCGAGTAGCCAATCCCGTAGGTCTGCGGCGACGTCGCCGGTATCGGGTAGTTCGAAGGACCCACCTTCGTGATAGGCATCCATCACCGCCTCGGCCACGAGCTGCGCCTTCGACGGCCATCGGCGGTAGAGCGTCTGCTTGCCGACTCTGGCATGGCTTGCCACTCGGTCCATGGACACGTCGGCGTAGCCATTCGCGATCAGCAGCGCGCGGGTGGCGTCGAGGATCGCGGCGTGCACCACCGGGCTGCGCGGCCGCCCGCGGCGCGACTCGGTCATGGACGGAGCTTAGGTCGTGTACGGTCAGATAAACGAGACAAGCAGTCTCGTATGCGAGAGGTGGCGATGAAGCCGGCGCAGCTGCCGTTCATCAACCCGCCGGAGGTGACCGAACCTGGTCACGCGTACGGAATCGCCAAGCGCGCCAACCATATTCAAGTTCAGGCTGCGAGCAAGGTGTGGGGCGAGCGTGGTGCGCGGATCAATTCGATCAGTCCGGGCATCATCTCCACGCCGATGGGCCAGGAGGAACTGGCGTCGCCCCTCGGCGACGGCATGCGGGTGATGATCGCCGCGTCGGCGGCCGGTCGTGTGGGCACACCCGATGACATCGCGGCTGCCGCCGAGTTTCTTCTCGGACCACACGCATCGTTCGTCACCGGAACCGATGTGCTTGTCGACGGTGGCGTCACCGCCGCGATGCTGCGCTGAGGGCTAGGCCGCTTTTCGAGAAGATTCGTCTCTAAATTCAACAGCGGCGTGATGCCGCCTGGGCTTATGCCGACGGCCGAGCAAGAAGGCCAGCCACCGGATATCGATTAGCACTTTGTCATCCGCTCTTTCGCTAGGCCGTCTTCTTCGTGAGCAATGGGAGCAACCGACGCCGTTCGTCGATCGTGTTCGCGAAGTGGTGCAGCGCGTCAGGGACCGAGTCGGCCATCGGGAACGTCGCCCGATCGCCAATACGCAGGGCCTCCACAACAGCCTGACTCGCGATCAGGGACCATTCCACGCCGGCGTGGAAGCAGCCCTCGTCGAGGGTGTACAGGAGCGAAACGCACTGTGGCGAGAATGAATTCACACCGCTCAAGTCGAGGACGAACGGCTTCTCCGAAAGGATGAACCGCCTGGTGTACTCGGTCACGCGATCGATGTTCATGCCGTCGATGTCGCCGTATACCGTCACCACCGTCGCAAGCTGACGGCAGCACCCCCGGATCTGCGCGCCAGCGCAGTCGAATGTCGGATTGCCGTACATCAGCTGCCTCCCCTCGAGCCCCTCAACCTGTTGCCAAAGCTAATCTGCGAATCTAAGGCTGTGGGGAGTAGCAGCTAATACTTCAGTAAGGGTCAGCCGCCACGCAGCTGTTGCGCCCCTGTGTAGTTCTCCCACGGGTTGTAATCGGCGAGCAACGGCTCCTGCGGGGGCCGCTGAACTGGCGGTACGTGCTGCAGATTGATCCGGATGCGGTACCAGATCGAGCTGGGCCCACGCATCCCGTCCACCAAAACATCGGCAGGCTCTAGCTTTTCGGCTACTGCCGGGTAACGTGCGCGCCACTCGTCGAGCGCGGCCAGCGCTTCGTCCTTGGTCTTGGTGCGTGCAATCTCGATGAGCGGCATTACGGATTGGCGCCTGCCCGCGCCCTTCTTCGCGCCCTTCGGGGCCTTCTCGGCCGGGCCCAGCCGGTCGGCGAGGTCGAGCAGCGCATCCAGCGTGCCGGGGCTGTCGTCGATGCCCTCCCAGGGATCGCCGTAGTCCTCGAACCGCTTAGGAGCCGTCGCGATCGTGAACTCCTCGGGCCGGCAGTCGCGCGCCTCATCCCAGAACAGCGGCGTGGACACCCGAGCATCCGGCGTGGCCCTCACCGAGTAGGCCGATGCGACCGTGCGGTCGAAGGCGTTCTGGTTGAAGTCGACGAAGACGCCCTCGCGCTCCTCCTTCCACCAGCGGGCCGTCGCCAGTTCCGGGACCCGGCGCTCCACCTCGCGGGCCAGCGTCTGAGCGGCCAGCCGAACCTGCTTGAACGGCCAGCGTCGTTCGATCCGCGCATAGATGTGGAAGCCGCGCGATCCGGATGTCTTCGGCCACGCGGTGAGTCCGTGGTCCTCCAGCACCTCGCGGGCGACCAGCGCGACGTCCACGATCTGGCGCCACGTCACCCCCGGCATCGGGTCCAGGTCGACGCGCAGCTCATCCGGATGTAGGAGGTCGTCGGCGCGCACGGGGTGCGGGTTGAAGTCGACGCAGCCGAGGTTGACCGCCCACACCAGTCCGGCGGCGTCGTAAATCACCGCTTCTTTGGCCGACGTGCCGGAGGCGTATTTCAGCTCGGCGACGTCGACGAAATCCGGCCGCTTCTGCGGCGCGCGCTTTTGGAAGACGGCCTCCTCGGTGATCCCCTTGACGAACCGCTTGAGCATCATCGGCCGGCCGGCGACGCCGCGCAGCGCGCCCTCCGCGACATCGAGGTAATAGAGCATCAGGTCCATCTTGGTGGCCCCGATGTCCGGGAAAACGACCTTGTCAGGGTTGGTGATCGGCACCTGTCGACCGTCCACGTCCAGGTACAGCGGACCGGCCATACCGCCATGGTAATTCCGCACAAGTTTCCGGCCGCGGTGCGACGGCCGTCACATATGGTGGGCGCATGCCTAAGCTAACTGATCTTCCGTTGCAGGCAGCGGCCAAAATCCAGCAATACGCCGAACGTGGCTCCGCCGAACTGCACTATCTGCTCAAGATGTTCGGAGCCGGCGCGTTCAAGCTCAAGCCGCCGCAGAACGTCGCCGCCATGGTCGCCGACATCCGGCGCTGGGGCGAATTCGGCATGATGCCCGCGCTCAATGCCCGCCGCACCCCGAACCGCGCCGCGGTCATCGATGACGACGGCGAGATCACCTTCAAAGAACTCGACGACGCCGCGCACGCGGTCGCCAACGGCCTGCTGGCAATGGGTGTCAAGGGCGGCGACGGTATCGCGATCCTGGCGCGCAACCACCGGTGGTTCCTCATCGCCGTCTACGGCGCCGCCCGTGTCGGAGCGCGCATCATCCTGCTCAACAGCGAGTTCTCGGGGCCGCAGATCAAGGAGGTCTCCGAGCGCGAAGGCGCCAAGCTGATCATCTACGACGACGAATACTGCGCCGCCGTTTCCACGTCAGACCCACCGCTGGGCAAGTTGCGCTCCCTCGGCAAGAATCCCGACAAGGAGGAGCCGTCGGTCAGCACCGACGAGACGCTCGAAGACCTGATCTCGCGCAGCAACAACACGCCCGCGCCCAAGGCGACGAAGCATTCGTCGATCATCATCCTGACCAGCGGCACCACCGGAACTCCCAAGGGCGCCAACCGAAGCACACCGCCCACGCTGGCACCGATCGGCGGCGTGCTGAGCCATGTCCCGTTCAAGGCGAACGAGGTGACGTCGCTGCCTGCGCCGATGTTCCACGCGCTGGGCTTCTTGCACGCCTCCATCGCGATGATGCTGGGCACGACGCTGGTACTGCGCCGTCGCTTCAAGCCGCCCACCGTGCTCGCCGACATCGAGGCGAACAAGGTGACCGCGATGGTCGTCGTGCCGGTGATGCTCTCGCGCATCCTCGACGCGCTCGACGGGATGGCCCGCAAGCCCGACCTGTCGTCGCTGCGGATCGTGTTCGTGTCCGGTTCGCAGCTCGGCGCCGAGCTGGCCACCCGTGCGCTCAAGGAACTCGGGCCCGTCATCTACAACCTGTACGGGTCCACCGAGATCGCGTTTGCGACCATCGCGCGGCCCAAGGACCTGTCGATCAATCCCGCAACGGTGGGGCCCGTGGTCAAGGGCGTGAAGGTCAAGATCCTCGACGACAACGGCAACGAGCTGCCCCAAGGAGAGGTCGGCCGGATCTTCGTCGGCAACTTCTTCCCGTTCGAGGGCTATACCGGCGGCGGCCACAAGCAGATCATCGACGGGCTGATGTCCTCGGGCGATGTCGGCTACTTCGACGAGCACAACCTCCTCTACGTCAGCGGCCGCGACGACGAGATGATCGTCTCCGGCGGCGAGAACGTCTTCCCCGCCGAGGTCGAAGACCTGATCAGCGGCCACCCCGAGGTCATCGAGGCGACCGCGCTCGGCGTCGAGGACAAGGAGTGGGGTCATCGGCTGCGGGCCTTCGTGGTCAAGGCCGAGGGCGCCAGCGTCGGGGAGGACGACATCAAGACCTACGTCAAAGAGCATCTGGCCCGCTACAAGGTGCCGCGGGAGGTGGTCTTCCTCGACGAACTGCCGCGCAACCCGACCGGCAAGATCCTCAAGCGGGAGCTGCGCGAGATCGAAGTGGAATAGCGGAATAGTTCCTCACCGCCCGTGGTAATACCTCGGCGTGGATATTGATCTGACCGGAAAGACCGCTCTCGTCACCGGCTCGACGCAGGGCATCGGGTTGGCCATCGCCGAGGGCCTCGCGAATAGCGGCGCGCGCGTCGCTGTCAATGGACGCACTCCAGAGCGCGTCGAGGAAGCAGTGGCCAAGCTGCAAGGGGACGTGATCGGCGTCGCCGCCGACGTTGCTACTGAAGAGGGCACAGCCGAGCTGCTGCGCCAGCTTCCAGACGTCGACGTGCTGGTGAACAACCTCGGCATCTTCGGCGCAGTGCCCGCGCGTGAGATCACCGATGAACAGTGGCGCACCTACTTCGAGGTGAATGTCCTTGCGGCGGTGCGGCTTATCCGCAGCTACCTGCCCGCCATGACCGAGCGCGGCTGGGGCCGGGCGATTCAGATCGCCAGCGATTCCGCGCTGGTGATCCCCGAGGAGATGATTCACTACGGCGTCTCCAAGACCGCGCTGCTGGCGGTGTCGCGTGGCTTCGCCAAGTACGCCGCGGGCACCGGCGTGACCGTCAACTCCGTCATCGCAGGGCCAACACACACCGCGGGCGTCGAGGACTTCGTATACCAGCTCGTGGACAAGTCGCTGCCGTGGGACGAGGCCCAGCGCGAGTTCATGCGCAAGCACCGGCCACAGTCGTTGCTGCAGCGGCTGATCGAGCCCGCCGAAATCGCCAATATGGTCACGTATCTCGCGTCGGCGCAGGCGTCGGCGACGACGGGTGGGGCGCTGCGCGTCGACGGCGGGTACGTCGACTCGATCCTGCCTTAGGTGGCGTAAATCGCGGCGCCCGGAATGGACAGGCACACCAACATGAACGTGAGCAGGAACCAACCCGCGCCCTGCCACGCCGGCCACGCGCCCTCTTCCTTCCACACCCGGTAGGTCTTGACGAACGCGCCGATCCCGCCGGCCAGCAGGATTGCCGGGACGAGTGACGCAGCCACTACCGAGTCGCGTGCGGTGAAGGCGTAGACCGCGAACACGACACCCGCCACCGCGACCACCGCGCCCACGTACATTGCGGCCTCGTGGAACGTGCCGGGGCGGTCAAAGCGCTTCTCAACGTCGTGCGTCATGACCGTCAGGGTCCGTTGATGTACCAGGACAGGCAGCCCGGCCAGTTCCTGCACGCGATGATCGCGGCCGCGTCGGGCGCTGAGCCACGGATCTTGTTCTGCGGCCCAGGAAGGCTGCAGCTTGGGACATACGGGTTGCCGGGAACCACGCCGTTGTAGCACGGTCGAGCCTGCGGTTGCGGCTTGCGTGGGGCCCAACAAGACCGTTGGTGTGACGATGAATGCGAGCGCGGCTGCCGCGGTCACTATGAGGCGCGATATGCGTCGTCCAACGGTGCTCATCATTGGTGCCAACCGTTCCCTAGACCAACAATTCGACGGTACACCTGGGGACAAGCGAATTGTTGACGCCTTTCGCAGTCTCAGTATTCGATGGCCTCGATCAGCGTCGACGGCTCGTCCATCAACGCCCAGAACCGGTCGCGCAGCCGCACCGTTATCGGTCCGGGAGTTCCATCGCCAAGCGGCTCGCCGTCCAGGGACACGATCGGCGTGACCCCACCCGCCGTGGTGACCGCGATCAGTTCGTCGGCGTCATACAGCTCGTGGCTGGTGACGTCGCGCAGTTCGGCGTCGATGCCCATCTCGCCCGCCAGCTCGAACACCGTCTTGCGGGTGATGCCGGGCAACGCGTTGCGCGACGGCGACGCGATCTTGCCGTCCTTGACGATCACCACGTTGAAGCCCGGTCCTTCGGCCACGCAGCCGTCGGCGTCCATCAGGATCGCGGTGCGGGCGCCGCGGTCCTTGGCCTCGAAGCTGGCGGCAGTCAGATCGCCCCACTGGTAGTTCTTGATCGTCGGGTCGACGGTGTTGCGGCCGGCGCGACGGACATGCCGTGGCACGATCGCCGAGGTGCCGAAGATCTGCTCGTTGCGGCGGGAACGCCCACAGGTAGGGAATCGCATAGATGTACACCTGCGACGTCAACTTGGAAAGGTCCTTCTCTCCCTTACGCTTTCCGTACCCACGCGTGATCGTGAGGTTGACGAACGACTCCCGCAGCTGTGACAGGCTGACACACCGCTTGGCGATGGTCGCCAGCTCCTCCTTGGTGAGGTCCGGTGTGCAGCCGCAACTTGGCGGCGCCGTCGAGCAGCCGGTCGATGTGGTCGCCGAGCCGAAAGATGTTGCCGTGCCAGACATGCGCGACAGTGTAGGTCAGGTCGGAGTGTCCGAAGCCGGTGTCGAAGATCGAGATCCGCGCATCCTCCGCGGGTATGTACTCGCCCTCGATCCACGCCACCCCGCCGGCAACGGGCTCGAGTATGTCCAGTTCGTAGTCGCTGTACTGGATCACCGATCCGGGAGGGGTGTCCTCCCGGATGGCGCCCGGTTCGACGGCGACGAGATTGCTGGTCCCGATTTCAGTGGTAGTCATGTAAAGCAATCCTTCTGGTAGACAGTGGAAGTCAGTTCAGGTGGGTCTTGGCGTAGTCCGACCCGGCATCGCCGCTGCGCAACCGCGACCGCAGACCGGTGGCCCACCACGCCGCGGCGATCGCGAGCACGCCCAGGAAGACCCACTTGTTGCTGGTGAACTGCGGCAGGAACAACAGGGCGACGGCGACGGCGAGGAACACCACCAGTGAGGTGACGTAAAGCGGCAACCGCCACCGGCCGAGGTCGAAGGTGCCGGGCTCGCCCTTCGGGATCGTCCCCTTGCGGACGCCGAAGAGCAGTCCGATGGTCTGCAGGATGTAGACGAAGAAGAACAGCAACGCCGCGATGCCGATGATGTAGTTGAACGCCTTCTCGTTGACGAGCGCCGACAACAGCAGCACGGTCGACAGGCAGCCGAGGCCGATCACCGCGTAGGTCGGCGTCTTGGTCTTGGCAGAGACGTGCCGCCACACGTTGGAGAACGGCAGCATGTTGTCGCGTGCCATCGAGTACGTCAGTCGCGTCGCCACCAGAATGTTGGCCAGCAGGCACGCCAGGATGTTGGTCAGGGCAACGGCAACAACGATTTTCGTGACGACGGAGCCGGCCTGCTGGTTGATGATCTCCTCGATCGGTGCGGCGGCGTTGGCCTCGACGGCGTCGACGTCGCGGATCGCGAGCACGTACACGATGTACATCAGCAGCTCGATGACGATCGACGTCACCAGCGCGTAGAACATCGTCTTCGGCACGACGTACCGGGCGTTCTTGGTCTCCTCGGCGACGTCGGCGCCGGACTCAACGCCGATCAGGCCGAAGAAGGGTCCGAGCGCCGCGGCGAGCCAGGCCAGCATGTAGGAGTTCTTGTCGCCGGACTCGCCGCCGGTGAACAGCACCGAGATCGGCTGATGGTTCTCGGGCGCGGAGAAGGCGATGACCGCCACCAGGGCCGTCGCGCCGACGGTGATGACCAGCTCCAGGCTGACCCCGATGTTGTTGACCATGGTGGCGAACCGGACACCATAGATGTTGATCAGCACGCAAAGGAACACCACGCCAATGGCGAGCAGAATCTGGGCGGATTGACTCATGCTCCAGCCGAACAGGCCGCCGAGGTAGCCGGAGAGAATGAAGCCGACGCCGGTCATTCCGCAGACCCAGCCCATCAGAGCGATGAACCCAGTGAAAAAGCCGAGGTCCGGCCCGTTGATGCGGCTGATCCACTGGTAGGAATAGCCGGCCAGCGGGAGCTTGGCGGTCAGGTCGGCGGCGATGAACGCCCACAACGCGAACACCGCGCCGGCCAACAGCAACGTCCACACGAACGGTGCACCTGCGGTGAAGTAGCCCGCGCCGAAACCGGTGAACACGGCGGTGGTCGCGCTGATCGTGGCGAACCCGATCGCGAACGACGCCAGCGTCCCGACGGAGCGGTCGAGTCTCTGTGCGTAGCCGAGCTCGGCGAGTTTGGCGTCCTCGGCGTTGGCCGGGGGCGGTGCCTTCGCGGCGGTGGCGGGTGCGACGTCGGTCATGGTTTCTCCAGCGCAGGTGGGGCGTTCGGTGTTCACAGACAACCCCGGCCGGGCGCGTGGCGGAAGTTCCAATATCTGATCTACTGATAACCGCTCGTTATCAATGAGGTCAGCAATAAGTCGCCGGTCGTTCGATCGCCTGCCCCTCGCCGAAGCTCCACTCTTCGCGCACGTGCCGCACCAGCGCGGCCGCCTCGCGGGTGAGGCCCGCCGGATGCCACGCCAGCGCGGTGTAGTTGCGCGGCCGGTCGACGATCGGCACATAGGCGATGCCCTGCCGGTTGTACAACCGCGCGCTGGCCCCGCTGGTGAAGCTGATCCCGAGACCGCGCGCGATCGTCGTGGTCTCTTCTTCGTAGGTGGCGGCAACGGCCGCGATGGTGGGCGCCTTACCGCCGCGGGCGTCCATCGCCATCCAGTAGTCGCGCCACCGGCCTGCACTTGCGGGCGCGACCACGATCGGATCGTCAAGCAGCTCGGCGATCTTCAGTTCGGATCGCCCCGCCAGCCGGTGATCCCGCGGTAGGCAGGCCACCCAGTCCTCGGCGTCGAGAATGAACATCCGGTGCTCGGGCAGATCCACCGGTGGCCGGATGATGGCCACTTCGGTGCTGCCGTCGGCGAGACCGGCCGTCGGATCGGAGAAGTCGAACTCCCTTGGCTCCAATGTGATTTCGGGATAGGCGGCCTCGAAGTGGCGCACCAGCCGGAACAGCAGGTCGGCCCCCGTGCCGATCAGATAGCCCAGCCGGATCCGGCGGTAGTGCGCGGACAGTGCGATGAGCTCGTCGACGGCCGAGTCCAGCCCGTGCAGCGCATCCTTGACTTTCGGCAGCCACGCCTGGCCCAGCTCGGTCAGCGCCACTTCCCGGGTGGTTCGGGTGAACAGCATGACGCCGAGCTGATGCTCGAGCTGTTTGATGGCCGTCGACAGCGCGGGCTGCGTGATGAACAGCCGCTCGGCGGCGCGGCGATAGTTCAGTTCCTCGCCGAGGACGGCGAAGTACCGCAGCTGCCGCAGCGTGACGTCACCGCTCGTAGGCGTTACCTTCCGCGAGATTGCCGAGATTGCAATGAGGGCTGTGATTCTCCGCCGACCACGACCCTGAGTGCAATATCGACGACTCCGCCGCGCTGACGGCCTTACGGGTCGCGGGGCAGGCCAAGCAGCCGTTCGGCGATGATGTTGAGCTGCACCTCCGATGTGCCACCGTAGATCGTTGTGGCGCGGCTGGCCAGCAGATACTCCGCCCATTTGCCTTGAAGCTGATCGGAATCGCCTATCGCGCCGTCGGTGCCGAAGGAGGACACCGCGAATTCGGCGTAACCCTGGCCGGTGCGCATCGACAGCAGCTTGGAGATCGCGGCGGCCGGCATCGGGTCACCTCCGGCGAGTGTCAGCAGCGTCGAGCGCATGTTGAGCACCTTGGCCGCGTGGCCCTCGGCGATCAGCCGGCCTGCGTGGTTCTGCCCGGTCTGGTCGAAGTGGCCGTCGCGGATGAACTCCACGAAACCTTCCAGGCTGGGCAGGAACGGCGGCTCGCTGCTGCCGATGGACACCCGCTCGGCGGTCAGGGTGTTGCGGCTGACCTCCCAACCGCGGTTCACCTCGCCGAGCACCAGGTCGTCGGGGACGAATACGTCGTCGATGAACACGGTGTTGAACATCGCGTTTCCGGTCAGCTCGCGCAGCGGCTTCACCTCGATGCCCTCGCTGCGCATATCGAGCAGGAAGTAGGTGATGCCGTTGTGTTTCGGAGCGCTCGGGTCCGTCCGCGCCAGCAGCGCGCCCCATTCGGAGACCTGCGCGCCGGTGGTCCAGATCTTCTGGCCGGTGATCCGCCAGCCACCGTCGACCTTGGTGGCCTTGGTGGTCAGGCCGGCCAGGTCCGAGCCCGCGCCGGGCTCGGAAAACAGCTGGCACCAGATCATCTCGCCGCGGAACGTCGGCGGCAGGAACCGCTCCTTCTGCTCATCGGTGCCGAACGCGACGATCGATGGAATGACCCAGGCGGCGATGCCCATCGCGGGGCGCCGCACCCGGCCGCTGTTGAATTCCTGGGCGATGATGATCTGCTCGACGGGACCCGCGTCGCGGCCCCACGGCACCGGCAGGTGCGGCTGCACCCAACCGCCCTCGGCGATTGCGGCGTTGCGCTCGTCGCGTGGAATCGCCTTGAGCCTGGCGACTTCTGCGCGGATGTCGTCACGCAGCTTCTCGGTCTCCGGATCCAAGTCGATGTTGAGCTTGCGCATCCCGGTGCTGGTCGCGACGTCGACGACCTGCTGCGGGTAATCCGCGTGGCGGCCGAAGCAGGCGGCGAGTACCAGCGCGCGGCGGTAGTAGACGTTGGTGTCGTGTTCCCAGGTGAAGCCGATGCCGCCGTGCACCTGGATGCAGTCCTGCGTGCAGCGCTGTGCGGCGACGGGCGCCAACGTGGCGGCCACGGCGGCGGCGAACTCGAAAGCGCTGTCCTGCGAATCGCTTTCACGAGACTCGTCGATGGCGCGGGCCGCGTCCCACACCGCGGCGGTGGCCCGCTCGGTGTCGGCGATCATCTCGGCGCACTTGTGCTTGATGGCCTGGAACTGGCCGATGGGACGGCCGAACTGCTCGCGGATCTTGGCGTACGCCGACGCGGTGTCAGTGGCCCAGCGCGCGACGCCGATGGACTCCGCGGCCAGCAGCGTGGACATCAGTGCGCGCGCCAGGGTCCGGCTCAGGTTGCTCAGCACGCGATCATCGCCGACCTCGACGGCGTTGGCGCGGACATGGGCCAGCGGTCGCAGCGGGTCGACGCTCTTGACGGGTTCGATCTCCAGCTGGTCGGCGTCGAGCACCACCCACTCTTCGCCGCTGTCGATGGCCACCGGCAGCACCAGCACCGACGCCTGCGCCGCGGCGGGAACGGCCCGCACCTCGCCGCGAATCACCAGGTCGTCACCCTGCCGGGTCGCGGTCAGCCCGGAGTCGATGGCGTAGGCGGCGATGACGTTGCCGGAGGCGAGGTCGTTCAGCAGCTTGGCGTCGGGGTCGTGCGCGGCGATCAGCGCGCTGGCGATCGCCGAAGGAACGAACGGGCCGGGCACCGCGCCGTAGCCGAACTCGGCGATGACAATCGCCAGCTCCAGGATGCCGAAGCCTTGTCCGCCAACGGATTCCGCAAGATGCACACCCTGCAGACCCTGTTCCGCAGCGGCCTTCCAGTACGGCGGCGGGTTGGGGATCGGGGTTTCCAGGGCTTCGTGCAGCACCTCCGACGGCGCCACCCGCGCCACCAGGGACCTCACCGAATCGGCCAGGTCGTTGTGCTCAGGAGTGATCGCAATGGGCATGCCGCGTTGCCTTCCCTAATAACCGGTGGGTTGGGACCGAGCCTACTCGCGCGAGTTGACGACGTTGCGCAGGTCCCGGCCGTCGCGTAGGCGCCGGCAGTTGTCCACCGCTTCGGCCAGGTAGCGCCGCATGGTGTCGACGGTGTACCAGGTGACGTGCGGGGTGACCACGACGTTGTCCAGGCTCAGCAGCGGGTTGTCGGGCGCTACTGGCTCGACTGCGAACACGTCGAGGCCCGCGGCCGCCAAGCCGCCCGTGCGCAGCGCGTCGACCAGAGCCTCCTCGTCGATGACCCCGCCGCGTGAGGTGTTGACCAGCACCGCGTCGGGTTTCATCCGGGCCAGCGCGGTGGCGTCCAGCATGCCGGTGGTCCTGTCGGTCAGCGGCAGATGCAGCGAGACAATATCGCTGGCGGCCAGCAGGTCGGGCAGCGATCGCCAGCCGGGATGGCCGTCGTCGCGGGTGCTCGTGTGCAGCACTTTGGCACCCATCGCGGCCACGATCGTTTCCACGCTCTTGGCGATGTTGCCGTAGCCGATCAGCCCGACGGTGCAGCCGCCGATGTCGCGCACCGTCTCGCCGAGGGTGGGATCGGACGGCCAGCCTTTTCCTTCGCGGGTGGCCCGGTCGAGTTCGGGCAGCCGGCGCAGTGCGGCCAGCATCAGCAGCACGGTGCCCTCGGCGACCGACGGCGCGTTAGCGCCGGGCATGTTCGCCACGGCGATGCCCAGCCGCGTCGCGGTGTCGACGTCGACGGTGTTGACCCCGGCACCCATCTTGTGCACAAGCCGGAGCTTGGGCGCCATCTGGAGGTCGGCACCCGAAATGGGCCGCAGCACGTGCCAGATCACCTCGGCGTCGGGCAGCTCCCGGTAGAACGTTGCGTCGTCTTCCTCGGCGCAGTACCGGATGTCAAGCCAATCCGTTTCTGGGGCAAGGAATCCGGTGACCTTGTCGCCGGGTACGAAATGCGCGAGGACTCTCAGCGCCACCGCTTCGCGATCCACTTGGCGATGGTATCGGCCTTCTCGCTGCGCGCTCCCGGGGTGGTGAAGTAGTGGTCGGTGTCGATCGAGCATTGCGATTTGTCGGTGCTGGCCAGCGCCTCGTAGATGCGCTGCGCGTCCGAGGGATACACCCCTGTGTCCTGCTCGGCGTTGATCACCAGTGCGGGGCAGTGGATGCGGGCGAGGTGCGGCTCGGCGCGGGTCTGCGCGTGGCGCAGGCTCCACATGCCCAGCCAGTTGCGCAGCGTGCAGGCCGCCGCGATGCCGTGCCCGGACCGGTTGGCCTTGACCGGAACACCGGCGTAGCACATGTTGGCGGGCCGCTTTGTCGGCTCCAGCGCGGGATCGACCATGCGGGGATCGGCCCACGTCCGCAGCACCGTGAAGGGGCGATCGGAGAAGCCCGCGGCGTGTACCCGCTTGAGCTCAGCCTCTGCCCAGTCGGTGATCGCGTTGTTGCGGTCGACCTGGGCCGAGCGGTAGCGCTCGACGAACTCCGCTGAGTACGGTGGCCCGTTACGCTCGTTGAACAGGTCAAGGTCGGGATCGCTTGCGAGCACATCGTTTTCGTCGACGACGGACGCGTCCATCCAGGCCGTCAGCACATCCGGCCGGCCGGGGTGCGCCGCGCTGGCCACATAGCCGTCGGCGGGCGGCAGGTCGTTAAGCCCCGCGGCGGGCCGCATGCCCTCCAGCGGCGTGACGTGATGGTCGACCGCCTGCGCCTGGTAGGCAGCCATCAGCGAGCCGCCACCGGAATTGCCGAGCAGCAAAATGGTTTCCACTCCCTGCACCTCCCTCAGCCAGCGCACGCCGACACCGATGTCGACGAGGGCATGGTCGAGCAGGAAGCTGCTCTCGAACCCGCGATACCGGGTGTTCCAACCCAGGAAGCCGATCCCGCGGGTGGCCATGTAGTCGGCGAGATAGTGCTCGGAGAAGTCGATCTGATAGTGGGTGGCGACGATTGCCACCTTTGGCCTACGTCCAACACCGCGGTAATAGAGCCCTTGGCAAGGGTGCCCGCCCGCCCCCGCTCGCCGCGCGGTGGGGGAGTCCATCCCGACGAACTCGCGCGTGACGCCCGGTGTTCCGGATGCCGCCGGTGTTCTGGTCATGACGGCCCGGCCTCCTTGTGATAGATCGTCCGGTAGAAGATGTTGGCGAGTGTAGTGATGCAGGCTTCGTCGTCGATGGCCTCGGCGGCGGCGTCCCCACTGAGCTGGGTGTAGCAGAACTGGTTGAGCATCGACACCATTGCGACGGCGACAAGGTGCGGATCGTCATCCTCGCAAAACCCCTGGCGCTGCGCATGTTCCACCATTTGCGTGATCAGACCGATCGGCAGCGAACAGATGTCGTTCCAGTATTCGGCGAAGTCGTCGCTGATCATGGCCAGCTGCGAGACGCTGATGATCTCGGCCAGCCGGTTGCGGTAGGTGTTCCAGTGCGCGGCAGCTGCCTCATACGAGCGCTCCCGGTTCGTCAGCCCCGGTTTGGCGGCGGCCCGCGAACGTTCCCGGGCCTCATCGCGGAACCGCACGGCCCATTCACGGACCATGGCTTCCTTGGAGTCGTAGTAGTTGTAGAAGGACGCGGTGGACTTACCGGCTTCGGCGGCGATGTCCGAAATCGTCGTCGCCAGAATGCCCTTGCGCGCGATGACCGCCCGGGCCGACGCGTCGATCGCGGCCTGGGTCTGCCGGCCACGCAGGGTCGGCAACTGCTCACGCGGACTGACTTTGACGTGCTCCTCGGACTGGAAATCTGAGGATTCCCGTGGCGGCTTACGCCGCTGTTGGGGTACTTCCTGCTTCATGGCCTACCGCCGCAACGGGTTGCGGTCTTACATGGACTCCACCGGAACCACTTTCGTGGTCGCGCCCACTTGCATGGGAGTCGTTTAGTCTCTCCGCCCGCCCGGCGGCGAGAATGATCTTGGCGGCGTTGTAGTCGCGGTCGTGGGCCACCCAGCACGTCGGGCACGTCCACTGCCGGACCTGTAGCGGCAGTTCGTCGAGCCGGTATCCGCACGCCGAACACGTCTTGCTCGACGCCAACCACCGCGACACCTGATGAACGGTGCGACCGTAGCGGTCGGCTTTTTCGCCGATGATCCGGACGAACTGGCCCCACCCCGCGTCTGAGATTGCTCGGGCGAGCCGGCGGTTCTTGACCATGCCCACGATGTTGAGGTCCTCGACGTGGATCACTTGGTTCTCGCGAACCACCGCCAAAGCCTGCTTGTGGTGATAGTCCCGCCGCGCCCGCACCACCTCGTTGTGCGCGATGGCCACCTTGCGCCGCGTCTTCTCCCTGTTGTGTGATCCCTTCTGCCGGCGAGACTTCTCCCGCTCCAAGCGCCGCAACTTGCGCAGCTTGCGGCCCAAATATTTCGGGTTCGCAACGTCTGTGCGCGCACCGACGTTGGTCGCGATCGTCGCCAACCGCGTTATGCCCACATCCACCCCAGCCTCCTGGTCCACCGGCGGCAGCGGAGTGGAGGCGACCTCGACAACGAAGCTGGCGTAGTAGTGGTCGTCCGGTTCCCGGATGATCGTGACGCTCGACGGCTGCGAGGTCAGCTGGCGCGACCAGCGGACCCCGACCTCGCCCACCTTGGTTACAAACAACCGGCCACTGGAGCGAACCGAGAATCCGTTGCGGGTGAGCCGAAACGACTGCCGCTGATCCTTGCGCGACTTCATTCGTGGAGGGCCTAGCTTGCGGCCCTTGCGTTTGCCGGTGTGTGAGTCGAAGTAGTTGCGCCACGCCCGCCGGGAGTCGTTGATCGACTGCACCAACGCCACACTGGGCACCTCGGCCAGCCAACCACGCTCGACAGTCGCCTTGGCCGCCGTGATCACCCGGCGCTGAATCTCGGTGTCGGAGACTTTCACCCCGGCCCGGTACGCCTCGTCGCGTACACGCAGTGCGTCGTTGAACACCACCCGGCAGCAACCGAACACGCGCGCCAGCATCTGCCGCTGAGCAGGTGTCGGTTCGATGCGATACCGATAACGCATCTGCATAGCCCGACTGTAAGGCCGACCTATGACAACCGAGACCTATCGCCACGCCCGGCAGCGCGTGTCGGCGCTGCATGCACATCTGATGTTCGTGACCAAGTATCGCCGCCCGGTGTTCACCGACGAGATGCTCACCTTCGCCGGGAACACCGTGCGCACCGTGTGCTCTGATCTCGATGTCGAGTTGGTCGAGGAGAAGGTGCACATGGTCGGTTTCGCCGGTGAACTCGCGCCCCACCCACCCACCATGGCAATCTCGACGCTCGCACAGCGTCTCAAAGGCCGCACCGCCTACGCGGTGCGACACGAATTCAGCGGCCGCTGTGTCCGCGCCCACATGGGCGGACACCTCTGGTCGCCGTCCTACTTCGCCGTCTCCTGCAGGGGCGCACCACTGTCCATCCTCAAGCAATACATCGACAGTCGAGCCCGACCGCTTTGACCCCCCGGCAACGCCCAGCGATACACCCGATGCGTTGACCCCAGACTGAAGTCCAAGGCTTGCGCCTAAGAAAGTTCCAGTCACCTGCGGCGGGCCCCTTCGTCGACCATTGCTCAGAACTGAATCTGATGTTAGATTCAGTTTGCGTTCTTGGCCATAGGTTCGAGGAGCTTTCACGTGATCAAGCCAAACAACCCCAATTCCGAGTTCGAGCTCGGCGGAATCAACCACGTGGCGCTGGTCTGCTCGGACATGGAGAAAACCGTCGACTTCTATACGAATGTCCTTGGGATGCCGTTGATCAAATCGCTCGATCTGCCCGGCGGCATAGGCCAGCATTTCTTCTTCGACGCCGGCAACGGCGACTGCGTGGCGTTTTTCTGGTTCGCGGAAGCGCCGGACCGTGTCCCCGGTCTCTCGTCGCCGGAAGCCATCCCGGGGATCGGAGACATCGTAAGCGCGGTAAGCACGATGAACCACTTGGCGTTTCACGTCCCCGCCGAGAAGTTCGACGAGTATCGGCAGCGGCTCAAGGACAAGGGTGTGCGGGTCGGGCCCGTGCTCAACCATGACGAAAGCGAGGCGCAGGTCTCGTCAACGGTCCACCCCGGCGTTTACGTGCGGTCGTTCTACTTCCACGATCCCGACGGCATCACGCTGGAGTTCGCGTGCTGGACGAAGGAATTCACCGAGAACGACGCCCAGGCTGCGCCGAAGACGGCGGCCGACCGCCGGCCCCGAGTGACCGCGGGGCGCTAGTAATCGCCGAGAGTACGGTTTCTGACATTGCCGATGGATTTTCATCACAATCCGTACTTTCGGTGCAGCCGCGCTGTCCCTTAGCTTAGCTCCGGTACAACTTCGGGTTGACGAGCTCGTCGAGGATTGCCGTCAACTGGTCCACCAGCTCGTCGGGGCGCAGCCTGACAGCGCCGGACAGCCACGCGCTAATGGTCTGGGTCACCCCACCGACGACGAAATGCGCGGTGGCCCTGATCCTTTCGTTCTCCCGGACACGCAGCGCGGTGCCGACGTGCTGGCCGGACAGCATCACCGACGAGAGTCCGGTGGCCTACAACGCTTTCGACAAGGACTTGCAGCTGTGGGTGGGCGCCTGCCTGTACAAGGGTGGGGTGGACATCTATCGGCTTTACATCGGTGAGATGGACGACGAAAATGCCGACCGCCATTACCAAGAGGGCAAGCCGATTGGCACGACGTTGCAGGTTCCCGAAGACATGTGGCCGAAGGACCGCGCGGCCTTCGACCGGTACTGGCAGGAGTCGCTGGACAAAGTCCACATCGACGACACCGTGCGCGAGTATCTGTGGCCGATCGCCGCGGGCCGCGTCCCCGGCGTCAAGCTGCCGGGCCCCGTGCAGCAAGTAATGGACAACTTCAATCTGTTGATCACCGCGGGCTTTCTGCCCCAACGGTTCCGCGACGAGATGCGGCTGGACTGGAATGTTAAGAAGCAGCGGCGGTTCGACCGGTTGATGCGTGTGCTGCGCACGGTCAATCACCTGATGCCACGGTTCATCCGGCAGTTCCCGTTCAACGTGCTGTTGAAAGACCTGGACCGGCGGATCCGGACCGGACGCCCGCTCGTCTAGAGCTACTCGGGTGCGTACCACCGGATGAAGACGCGCCCCATCGGCAGCAGCGATAGTCGTGCACCGGGTAATTCCGCGTGGACGTGACGGCGCAACTGGGCGACCGTATCCCGCGGCGGCCATACCGTTGGCGCACTGTGCTCCCATTTGCCGCGCAGCCGGATCGCGACGCCACGGATCACCAATGTGGCTAGGGCCCAGGGCAAATGGCGCCAACCGGGGCGGGCGAACGCGACAATCGCGAGCGTCCCGCCGGGCCGGACCAGGCCGCGCAATCGTCGCAGCGCCTCCCTGGTGTCCGGCAGATGATGCAAGGTGGCGTTGGAAACGACCGCGTCGAAGCAACCGAGTTCATCGCCGGCCTCGAGGACGTCCGCATTCCGCCAGATCACCGGGGCGTCGGGGAATCGCTGCTTCGCCCGTTCCAGCACAGGCTTGTCGACATCGATCGCGACCACCCGGGGAACGCGGCGGGCCAGGCGGTTGGCCAAGAAGCCGTCACCGCAACCCACGTCCAGCGCGGAGGTCGCCTGCCGCGGCACGCAGTCGTCGAGCTTGCTGTCGTGGTGGATGTTGACGTTCCATGGCTCGGCCATGTCTCGAGTGTGGCGCACCCAGCGGGCTGTCAGTCTGTCGGCGTATAACCGGCTGAGTGCGTACAGATAACGACACCTGGGACATCAAGACAAGCGTCGGCTCGACCGCGTTGTTCGTCGCCGCGGCGAGGGCATTGGAGGCGCAGAAACCCGACCCCGCTGCGGTCGATCCGTATGCGGAGGTGTTCTGCCGGGCAGTCGGAGGCGAATGGGCCGACCTACTCGACGGCAACGCCCCCGAACATCCGCTGAACACCGAGTTCGGCGAGGACTTCGTCAACTTCCAGGGCGTTCGCACCAAGTACTTCGACGCCTACTTCCGGGCCGCCGCTGCCGATGGCGTGCGCCAGGTGGTCCTGCTGGCCGCCGGATTGGACTCGCGCGGCTTCCGGCTGGACTGGCCCGACGGCACCGTGGTGTTCGAGCTGGACCAGCCGCAGGTGCTGGAGTTCAAGCGCGAGGTGCTCGAGAGCTACGGCGCCGCCCCCACCGCCGAGCGGCGCGAGATCGCCGTCGACTTGCGTAACGACTGGCCGCAGGCGTTACGCGACAACGGATTCAACCCCGCCAAGCCGTCGGCGTGGATCGCCGAGGGTCTGCTCATCTACCTGCCCGCCTCCGCTCAGCAGCAGCTGTTCACCGGCATCGACGCGCTGGCCGCGCCGGGCAGCCATGCCGCGGTCGAGGACGCGGTGCCCCTGGACTCCGCTGCGTTTGAGGCCAAGCGCGAAGAGGAACGGGCCGCGGGCAACGACACATTCTTCAACCTCGTCTACAACGAGCAGCACGAGCCGGCCGCGCAGTGGTTCGGCAACCGCGGGTGGCGCGCTGACGCCACGCCGCTGCCCGAATATCTGCATTCGGTCGGTCGGCCTGTTCCCGCTCCCGACACCGAGGCTGGCTCGATGACCGGCACTATCAGCCTGGTCAGCGCAACCAAGAGGTGACCGGGGTCACCCGCTAGACCAAGACTGTGCGTCTCGACAGTTAGCTTATGCAATGCTAACTTCAGCGAAAGTTAGGTAAGCCATACTTAAGGAGACGCCGCCGTGGGTTCTGACGCGCTCGCGGCTTCGAACATGGGCGCGCCCCGGGTCGACCGCGATGTGGTCAGCCGGTTCGCCACCTGTTGCCGGGCATTGGGGCTGTCGGTGCATGACCGGCAGCGCCCTGCCGACCTCGCCGCCGCCAACTCCGGCTTCGCAGCGCTGACCCACTTAGCCCACGAGCAGTGCGACGCATGGACGGGACTGGCCGCCGCCGGGGATGTGTCGCCACCGGTCGTCGAGTCGGTCTGGCGGACCGCGGGCACCGCGGGAGTGCTGCAGCGGCAGATCGAGCTTGCGCCAGGAGCCCTGGGTTTCAGCTACGACACCGGCCTGTATCTCCAGTTTCGGGCTACTGATCCGGACGAATTCCAATTAGCTTATGCAGCAAGCCTTTCCGAGGCCCACGATCATGCGGCAGCTGACCGGCTGGTGGGCGAACTGATCGACCGGAAGGCCGGCTGGCTGCAGGCCAGGTGGCTGCGAGTGGCGATCTGCTACCGCAGTGAGCGGTGGTCGGACGTGGTGCGGCTGCTGACGCCGGTGGTCAACGATCCGTCCCTGGACGAAACGTTCGCACACGCCGCCCGCGTGACACTGGGTATCTCGCTGGCGAGGTTGGGCATGTTCGCTCCCGCGCTGTCCTATTTGGAGGAACCGGCAGGCCCGGTGGAGGTGGCTGCCGTCGACGGCGGGCTGGCCAAGGCGCTCACCCTGCGCGCGCAGGGAGAGGACGAGGACGCGAACGACCTGCTGCAGGACCTGTACGCGGCCAACCCGGAGAACGCGCAGATCGAAGAGGCGCTGTCGGATTCCACCTTTGGGTTGGTGACCACCACCGCGGCCCGGATCGACGCCCGCACCCATCCCTGGGACCCGAGCACCGAACCCACCGAGGACGAGTTCGTCGATCCCGGCGCCAAGGAGCGCAAGGCGCACCTGCTCATCGAGGCCGAGGCGGAGCTGGCCGAATTCATCGGCCTCGAAGAGGTCAAGTACCAGGTCGCCCGGCTGAAAAGCTCAGTCGCCATGGCGATTCGGCGGCAGGAGCGCGGCCTGACCGTCGCACAGCGCACCAACCACCTGGTGTTCGCGGGCCCACCCGGCACCGGTAAGACGACCATCGCCCGCGTCGTGGCGAAGATCTACTGCGGGCTTGGACTCTTGAAGAAGGAGACCGTGCGGGAAGTCCACCGCGCCGACCTGATCGGCCAGCACATCGGCGAGACCGAAGCCAAGACCAACGCCATCATCGACAGTGCGCTCGACGGCGTGCTGTTCCTCGACGAGGCCTATGCGCTGGTGTCCACCGGCGCCAAGAACGACTTCGGACTGGTCGCGATCGACACGCTGCTGGCCCGGATGGAGAACGACCGCGACCGCCTGGTCGTCATCGTGGCGGGCTATCGCAAGGACCTGGACCTGTTCCTCGACACCAACGAGGGCCTGCGCTCGCGCTTCACGCGCAGCATCGACTTCCCGTCGTACTCCCCGAAGGAACTCGTCGAGATCGCGGTGCGGATGGCCGAGAAGCGCGACAGCTTCTTCGAGCAGCGCGCCCTCGCCGACATGGAAGGGCTGTTCTCGCACCTGGCCGAGTCGTCGACGCCGGACGCCGCGGGAATTGACCGCCGCAGCCTGGACATCGCGGGCAACGGCCGGTTCGTCCGCAACCTCGTCGAACGCTCCGAAGAGGAGCGTGAGTACCGGCTCGACCATTCCGAGGCAGCGGACTTCACCGACGACGAGTTGATGACGATCACCGACGTTGACGTCCGCAACTCGACCGCTCCGCTGCTGCGTGGCCTGGGCCTGTCGGTGCCCGCATGACGGCGCCGGACGACCGGCGCACCTTCACCTCCCGCACGCCGGCCAATGAGAACCCGGAGAAGGTGGCGTACCGACGCGGCTTCGTCACGCGTCATCAAGTGTCGGGCTGGCGATTCGTCATGCGCCGCATCGCATCCGGCGTCGCCCTGCACGCCGCCTCGGCGAGATCGTCGGCCGCGCGGCATGCGGCGTCGAGCTGTCCCAGCAGCGCGGTGAGCTGGATTCCCATCGCGTTCTCCACGACCGGCGGTTGCCGCAGGTGGGTGCTGGCGCGGAAGACCGCGACGAGGCGTTCGACGTCGGCGTCGATGTTGCGTTTGCGACCCGCCTTGGCCAGCAGTTTCGCCAATTGGGCGCGGTTCAGTTTCGCCGCGAGGGCGGGGTTAGGTGCGGCGGTGAGCACGACACGAGCGTCGCGGCGGGCCAACCCACCCTCGGGCAGTCCGGCGAAGGCGTCCAACGCGGCCAGGTAGAAGTCCTTGAGCAACGCCCGGACCTGATTGCCGATCTGCTGGCGGGCCCACACCGCGTCCTGTTGGGCGCGGGGGAGCACCCGAATCGCCTGGGCCAGCTCGGTATCGGCGGGCAGGGGCCGGTGCGCGGCGCGGTCGGTGCGCAGGATGTTGGCGAGCATCACCGCATCGGTGGCGTCGGATTTGGCTCCCGAGACCTGGTGGCGGGAGCGGTATCGGGATGCCGCCAGCGGGTTGATCGGGTAGATCGGGCGGTCGGTCGCCCGCAACGCGGCGACCAACAACCCCCGATCGGTTTCGATCGCCACCGAGACCGGATTCTCCGGGGTGTCTCCCGCCTCGGCGAGCAGGGTCAGCAGCCGAGCGAACCCGGCCGCGTCGTTGCCGATCCTGGCCCGAGCCACCACCTCGCCGCCCTCGTCAACGACGGCGACGTCGTGGTGGGCCTCGGCCCAGTCGATTCCACAGAACAGGGCCAAATCTTCACCATTCCTTCACTGTTATCACTGGTCACGAACCCGGGTGAAGTCACGCGGCACCCTAATCACAGGACTCGACGGTCCGACATCTCATTAGCCGTCCGTGACTTCAGCACACCGCAGGACCTCGTTCTATCGAAGAGCTCGAGGCTCGGGAAAACCTTTGGCAGAGGTCGATCCTGCGGCGGGCTCAAGCAACGGAATCCCACCACCACACCACGAGATCTGCCGTCAGGCGCGCCGTTCTTTCGTAAGACGTCGAACGCCGGGACAAATCAGGCGTCACCCGACAGCAGACCAACAAGGAACAAGACCGAAGGCCTCACGGCCACCAAATCTCACCCCTACTAACTGATTAGGACAAGGTCTCATGACGGCCCGGATCACGTTGGCCTTGCTGTTCATCGTCCCGGCGGCGATGGCCTATCCATGGCCGTCCATAGTCGACCGATGGCTGCTCGGCGTCGCCATCGTCGCGGTGGTCGTGCTCTTCGCGTGGTGGCGCGGGTTGTTCTTCACCACGATGGTTGGTCGCCGGCTGGCAATGTGGGGTCGCCGCAACCGCACAGAAGGTCTTCATCATTCCTCCGCGGAGACCGCCACCGTGCTGTTGCGCGTTGACCCGTCGGAGCGGGCTGTGCTGCCGCTGCGGCTGATCGCCGGGTATCTCGATCGCTATGGGATCCGCTGCGACAAGGTACGCATCACCAACCACGATAATGCTGGAAACCGCACGACATGGATCGGGTTGATGCTTCGTGCGGCTGACAACCTCGCGGCGCTACGCGCGCGATCCCCCCGGATTCCGTTGCGCGACACCGCCGAAGTTGCCGCACGCCGCCTCGCCGACCATCTCTGCGAGACCGGTTGGAGTGCGGCCATCGTCGACACCGCGGTCCCGCCAACGGACTCGTCGGCCAAAGAAACCTGGCGTGGTCTGAGCGACGGGTCGGGGTACGTCGCCGCCTACCGGGTCGCGGTCGACGACCGGCTGCCCGAAACCCTCGCCGAGGTCTCGGCGTTGCCATCGCCGGAAACGTGGACCGCGTTGGAGATCACCGGAACCGCAACCGATCCCGGCATCGCGGTCGTGTGCACGGTCCGTTCTGAGGACAAACCGGGGGCGGCAGGTCCGATCCCGGGCCTGACATTGATTCGAGGCCGCCAGCGTCCCGCGATCGACGCGCTCAATCCGCTGTCGGTGGACCGGCTCGACGCTAAACCCGTGCCGCTTTGCCAGGAGCTGCTGGATCAACTGCGGTGGCCGGCAGGCCGGGCGGCGACAGCGCCGGTCTAGGAGAACATGAAATCGCGCATGAACCGGGTCATCCGGCGCAGGTAGTCCGGCTGGCTGACGTGCAGGATGTGATTGCCCGGGAACCAATGGAGCGCGCAGCGGTCCCAGTGCTCCCACAGCAGCTCGGCCTGCGCCGGCGGCGCCAGCCGATCGCCGAGTCCGGTGATGATCAGCCTGCGGTCCTTGGGCACCAGCGGCGGGTAGTTCAGCGGTGAGGGATACATCGTGGCATCGCGAGTCAGTTCGTTGTCGGTTCCGACGATGAGACTGCGTAGCCGAACCATGTGGTTTGCGGGGAACCATTCGTCGACGGTCCTGTCCGGTGTCACCACCGGAACGTTCGGAATAACGGCCTGAATCCTGTCGTCGACGCAGGCGATCAGGGCGCAGGCGTAGCCGCCCAGCGACATGCCCGTCAGCGCAATCCGATCGACACCGGTGAACTCCAGATAGTCGATGAGCGAACGGAAGTCGTGCACGGCCTGTGCCATCGCTTCGGCGAATCCCGCGAACCCGTGCGCGAAATAGCCGTACCCGCTGAATGGCGAACCTTTTTCGGCGCGACGGCCGTGGAAGGGCAAGGTGTAGAGCAGCACATCGTAGCCGGAGCGGTAGAACCACGGCAGCGAGAAGAACAGGCCGTTGAACAGGTACGGCGATCCCATGAAGCCGTGAATCACGCACAGCGTCGGGTGCGGTCCGTCGTCGTGAATCCAGTGCTGCGCGTGCACGACGTTGTTGCGCACATATCCGCGACACTGGTCGCGCAGCGCGGGGTTGATCGCCGCGAAGCTGCTGTTGAATCGGATGTTGTGCACGCGGCCTTTGGCCATCCATTCGGCGACCGGATTGGCCGGGCGAGAGGAGACCCGCGGCGCGTCCGTCGGTGCCGGGAATGACAGCGCCGGATCCTGCGCCTTGGCCAGTTCCGCGTAGAAGCGCAGGTGGTCGCGTTCGGCCCGCGATTCCGACCGGCGCAGGGCAGCACCGACCACCGTCGGCACCATCGTGGCACTCAGTAGCGAGGCGATCGCGGTGCGCAGCGCGACGTCGGCGACCGCCGACGAGTCGACGATGAGCCGTTGACGCAGCGTGAGGTCGACGCGCCGGGGCAGTCCACGGGCGCTGGCGTCGGCACCGGGAACATCGGGAACGGGGATCGGCGGATCCACCGGGGCGGCGTCCACGTCCGCATGGTAACCGTTACTGCTCAAGTCGGCCGTTGATGGCCGGTGCCGGGGTAACGGTTGCCCGGCCCAGGTGCCGCGTACTCGCCCGGCGGGGGTGGACGGGATTTGGTTCCCCGTGTCCCTGGCCGGTGGCGGCTGCTGGTACTCACCTGTCGGTCATCGGGCGTGGCCTGGTCGGTAGCTCTCACGTTGCGATCCTCTGGTCGCATGCGTGTCACACCTTTCCGTCGCCGCGCCGTGAAACCTTGGCGCGTCTGCCGATCACGGTGGCGGCTGCCTCGTGTCGGGTGACGTTCTGATAAGGCATACGCCAGTGCTGATCTCCCCACACGCTGGTGTAGGCGGGGTTGACCGCGAACAGGCTAACGCCATGTCGGTGGGTCTGCGCAGCGAGCCGGTTGCGGAACACCGTGGTCGGCATACCGGTCACGGCAGGTCGGCGACCGCGTAGAGGAACGCAGGGCGCCTTGTCCGCGTCCCAGATCGGGGTCCGATCTCCCGGCCAGCGGAACCTCAGGCGGGACGGCGGGTGAGCTTGCGCCAGACCCAACTCGAGGGCACGTGCCGTCCGTGCACGACATACTCTCGGGTGGCGTCGACCAGGAGCGTGGCGTCGAGCAGGCGATGCGCGGACGGCCAGCCGACGAGCAGCAGCTCGTCGTCCGGGGCCAGCACGACGTCGTCGTCCGGGGCGACCTCGACGTCTGCGCCGTTGTCACCCCCGGCGGCACGGGCGAGCAGCAGCGGGACCGCGTGCAGGGGCTCGTCGCGGTCGTCCGGGTTGCGCAGCAGGTCCCCCAGGCGCGCCCCGCCCTCGGCGAGCCACGCCTGCAGTGCGGGGGCCTCCGTCGCCGTCAGCCGCACCTTCCACACCGCCTGCAGGTGCTCGCCGCACAGCTGCGTCAGGCGGCCGACGACGGCGGCGGCCCAGGCGTCTTCGCGCCGGGGCACCTCCTGCAGGAACCGCCACATCAGCGGCGTGGACAGTTGCACGTACACCTCATGTGCGACGACGTCCGCGGGGACGAGCATCGAGTCGACCTCGACAGCTGCGAACAGCAGCGCACTGGCCGCCTTGTTCTGCCGGGCCGCGACGAACAGCGTCGGGTTGGCCCGCCGGGCCGCAGCGATCAGCGAGAGGTTGGTGGTGTCGTTGTCCGTGCCGGCGACGAAGCCGGCCGCGTGTTCGATCCCGGCGCGGCGCCAGCACGCCCGGTTCGTAGCCGTAGCCGACGATGGCGTCCGGGTGGTGCTCGGCCACGTCCGAGGGCTCCACCACGGTAACGTCGAGACCCTCCGCCCGCAGGTCCTGAGTAACCTCCCGCCCGAAGCGGCCGTACCCGCAGATCACCCAGTGCCCGTGCGACGGCGGGGATCCCCGGGGCGGCAACGGAGCGCCGGGCCCGCTCTCCAGCCAGGTCATGAGCTGGTAGGACGCGGGGGCGCGCAGCGCGATGCGGAGGTGGTCGCCAAACCGGTCGAACGGGTTGACGACCGTGGGGGTGCCGAAGGCGCGCATCCGCTCGGCCGTGGTCGGCGAGACCGCCCGGGTGATCACGGGGAGATCCGGCCGCAGCAGCGCGGCCGCCTGTACGACGGCGAGGTTGGCCTCGTCGTCGTCGGTCAGCGCGAGCACCCCCTCGCAGGAGGGGAGGTCCAGGCCCGCGACGGCGAGGTGCCCGGGGTCGCCAGCGTCTGCGACGAGGCCGGGCACGTCCGCGTGGTAGGAGTCGAGGTCGAGGTCGTCGATGCGCCCGTCGTCCCGGTCGATCACCACGAAGCGCCGGCCCAGCGCATCCAGTGAGCGGGCGAGGAGCTCGCCGGTGCGCCCGTAGCCGACGATGAGCAGGAACGGTTCGCGCATCCGCTCGACCTTGCGCGTGAAGTGCTGCAGGGCCAGCGCCTGCCGGAAGCCGCGTTCCTGCAGCAGGGCCAGAAGCGACCCGATCGCGTACGCCCAGCCCACCACCGTGAGGTAGATCGAGATCGTTACCCACATCCGCTGGTTGTAGGTGAACGGGTACGGGATCTCGCCGAAGCCGATCGTGGCGGCGGTATTGCTCATGACATAGAAGGCGTCGAAGAAGCCCATGCGCCACGGGCGACCCTCCGCATCCTGGCCGGGGATCAGCGTGAGACCCAGGGTGCTGATTGCGAAGATCACGATCAAGACGATCAGCGGCGCCCGCATCCGGCGCATGACCAAAAAGATTGTGGCCGAGGCCTTCCTGGAGGTGGACATCGGCACCCGCCAGCGCGGCGGGCGGCGCACCGGCTCCGTGGCGAACAGGCGGTACCAGAACAGCAGCAGCGGGTTGCTCACGGCTGATTCCCCTAACGGCGCTGAAACGACACGGTCTCGACCACCAGCAGGACCACCGACACGATGTTCGCCATCAGCGCGCCGCCGGACAGGGAGACCACGCTGGCGGTCGCCTCCCGGGTCAGCCCCTCGGCGGCGACGTAGGAGGCGAATCCCCAGACGAGCGCTGCGGCAATCAGCTGGAGGTCAGCGACCAGGCTCGTGGCCAGGTGCACGGCCCCGATCTGCGTGCGGTCACCGAACTTGAGCACGGTCGCGATGAGGTTGACGACCACCGCCGAGTAGAGCTCGTAGCTGTTGTGCAGCGCGGGGTCGCCGATGTCGCCGATGAAGAAGCCGAAGTTCAAGGTCGCGGCCAACAGCACAAAGAATCCGAAGACGACCTTCTCGAGGTTCATTCGCCCTCCCATCACCCCAAACGATCTTCTGCACCGCGCCGCGCCAAACGTAACGAAGGCAACGTCACAGCGCGCATGTTTGGGCAAGCCGCCGATGCCGAGCTTGTTCACGCACAGGGGGTACGGGGACTCACGTTTCTGGTTCGACGAACGGCGGACCCCATCCACGTGTGTCCACGCCACCGTGCGGATTCTGCACTTTGATCACCTCGGTGCCGAGGTCGCCACGCATCATTTCCAGCTGCGGCGCGACCACAGCACGGGTCGGGTCGACCACCACCGAACCGCGTCCAGAGGTCCGGCGGATCCGGCGGCTGTACAGGTTCTTCTGCGGATCCTTCTCGAACGCCTCGAGGGTCACTGCGTCCACACCCGGCGCGCCCCGATTGGCTATAGGCCTCCCATACTTCCCACTTCGAAATGACAACGGCTTGCCTGACGACTTCAGCTCGTCCATGCGACTCCGCCCGAAGGCCACGCTCCCGGTTGATCGATCGATCACCACCACTGATGACCCGGCCCCTTGGTACCACCAGTTACGACACCTCAACGGCGGCCCCCAATCCACCGGGACTGCGCACCGTCTTTCCAATCCCCACCTGACGCATCATGTGCGCTTTTTCCACATCGCTCACCACGACGGTCTTCAGCCAACGGTTGGTCGAGGAAGGCCGGAAAGCCCGCAAGTGAGGTATCGCCGATGCCGAAGTAGCCGACGGCAAGTCAGCGAAATAGCTTGTGCCGGTTTGCGCCCAGCCCCGGTGTGGCCCTAGTGATTCGTCACTGTGACGCGACTTCCCTGCCGTCTATCGATAAAGACACTGTGCCACAACGGTTTACGACACATACGGTGAATAAGCAGGTTATCCAACTTTTTCGGTCACACTGGTGGACGTGCCCAGCCGCTTCATGAACGACCAGCCGCTGCCCGACGTGGCCGGCTCGGGGTCGGGGCAAATCTGGCACGTCTCAGGGCGACCTGGTCGCGGCTACTGACCTCTGCTTGTGCACACCTTCGGGAACCTCGATGCAACGTTGGCGATGCTTAGCGTGGTCGATGTCGGCCGAAACGGGAACTGCGGGCGCGGGTTAGATGTCGAGGACGAGGCGCATCTAGTGCTTGGGCGGGCTTGGTGTAGCTGCGGCAGTCGACTGGGCTGCTGCCAGGGCCGCCCTGCCTTCCGGGGCCGCCGCATCCGGAGCGGACCGACCCGGCCCCGCCCGGCACCGGCCGGGCCGGTATCCGTAGGCTCGGGGGATGTCCACCTCTCGTCACGTCACCCGGGCGCCGTCGGCGACCGACTGGATCGCCCCCTGGATGCAGATGTGCGAGATCGCCTGCACGGCGCCGCTCGTGATCGGGTACCGGACGGCGCGGATGCTCACCGGCGGATGGCCGCCGAGCGCCCGGGACCGCCGGGAGTACACGCGGATGTGGCAGGAGAAGGTCGAGGCCTTCGCGCGGGCGGCGACGGCCGCGGCGACCGCGCCACCCGGCCCGGTCGCGGCTGCGCGGGCCCTGACCCCGGTGCGCCGTCGGGTGCGCCGCAACGCCCGGCGGCTGTCGCGCGGGTGAGCCGCCCGGCGCGGACGGCCCGCGGCAGGTCAGCGCGCAGTCTCGCCCGTCATGAGCTCAACCTGGAGCTCATGGTTCGGCGACGCGTTCCTGCACACCCCATGGTCCGGTGCCAGCGAGCACACCCACTCCCAGGCCGAACTCGACGCCCAGCGCGAGATGCAACGGGCAAGAGCCGAGGAGCGCGAAGAACTTGGCGCCGCTGCCCAGGAAGTTGTCGCCCGTTGACGAACATCAGACCTTCGTGCGCGAGGCAACCAGCGCCCAGACGGAAGCCGGCCGCATCAGACGGCAGGCCGACAGTTTGACCAACGAAGCCGACCTGCCCTGAGCACCGGCAAGACACAGGAGTTAGTAATGAAATCCACCGACGTCCCGTTCGCAGTTTTGCGTTTCCAGTACCAGCTCGCCCGGATCCCGCTTCAGTTAATCGAGGCACAGATGGCTGCTTGGATGGGTTCAGAAGCGCCTCCACGATTGTTCTATGAGCGCTCACTGGGAGGGCTGGACGCGACCGTCGGCAACCTGCTGGGCGACCCGAAGCTGGAGAAGCGCGGTGCTGCGCTCATCGAACGCCGTGATGCGCTGGGCCGTGCGGCCCAGCTCGACGCGACGGCGACCCAGAAACAAGAGCAGGCCGACGACGAACTGAAGGCCAAGCGCGACAACGCGATCACGGACCAGAAGGACGCGCGCGCAGCGAAAGAGCGTCAAGTCAAGGAAGCGCGGACCGCTGCCGAACAGCGGAAGCGCGCCGCGGCACAGGATGCCGAGAAGCGGACCGCCGCCGCAAAGCAGCAGGCCGACGACGTGGCTGCCCAGCGCAAGAAGTCGGCCGAAGCGGCCAAGCGCGAAGAACAGGCCAAGATTACCGTTGCCGAGCAGACAGCCACCGCGGCTGCCGAGTCCAAGCTCAAAGATGCTCAGGCAACACGCAGCGACGCTGCCAGCAGGCGCGCACAGGCGGACCAGGCAGAGCAATTGGCCGACGTGGAGAAGCAGAAACGCCAGTCCGAGCGGGCGAAAGATGCCTGACAACAGATCGTGACCGAGTATCGATGTCACGGACCGGATTCGGGTGGAGTTGGCCGAGGGCCTCATTGCCGACGTCCGGCGTCTCGATGACAACTCACAGCCAACGCCGCGAAGATCACCGCACTGCGCGACGAGCACGGCACCCGCTGCGCGACGTCGTTGGCATCAGAGCGGTCCTCGCTGCCCGTCTGCTCGGCCGCACCGGCCCGGCGAGCAGTTCGCCTCGGCGGCGGCGAGGCCGGCTGCGAGACGCCGATCCGTCGTTCGGTTCCAGGGTTGCGAGGCCAGCTGCTGGCCGGAGAACACACCATGAGCAACGCCGTCCAGGCCCTCGTCATCGACCCCACCAATCCCGACAACAGCGGCCTCCGCACTATCACCGCCGACCCGGGGCCACCCTGCAGGATCTCGTCGGCGGCTACATCGAAGTCGTCTACGGGTACTGCGGCCCCGACGGCGCCGACCACGACGACCCACGAATCACCTTCTGCGTCAACGAAGAAGGCAAGATCCACAACCTCCCAGTCAACCGGCTAGCCACCGAGCTCTGGTGGCACTACGACCGGTGCGCATGCGCGTACTGTAACCGTGGTTGCACACATCTCGTCACTGTCAGTAGAGCCAGAGTCGTCGGTCTTACGGCGGGTGGCTCCGTCCGTTACATGTGCACCGCGTCGCGCGGACGACCGCAGTGTCGTACACATGGCTCCGACGATTAGGCGTCGCACGTGGTTTGGCGCCGACGTATCTGCGGCGGGCCCCGGGCGGCACGGACGCCGCATCTGGACTGACGAATAACGATTGGTCTGGCTGGAGGTTATTTCACAGCATCGTCGCGGTGTACGACAGCGCTCCCGAGGCCGACGCCGCGACCGGCAACCCCCGGTGCGAGCATCCTCATCGAGCAGGCGGTGGAAACGCCGAACCCCACAACCGAGTACGGGCTGCAGTGATCACCCAAACGAGGTGTTCCGCTCTGTGGAACGCATGCCTTGAGTAGGTCTGTGGACAGGGCGCACAGTTCAAACACATCAGGTGTCCGGTTCAGACCGACCTTAGCCCACAGCACTCGTGCCACTGAAAGGCAGCTCTCCCACGATCGAAGGTGTACGAGTCGGCCGCCAATGCGGTCGCCGACATCCCCAGGTGGAACTGTCATGAACGCGGCGAACACCTCCGTCATCGTGGCCGGTGCACGAACCCCGGTCGGGCGCCTGATGGGATCGCTGTCCGGGTTCTCGGGCTCCGAGCTCGGCGGCATCGCGATTAGGGCAGCACTGGCCAAGGCGGGTGTGTCCGGTGATCAGGTCCAGTACGTGATCATGGGGCAAGTGCTCACTGCCGGCGCCGGCCACATACCGGCCCGCCAAGCCGCCGTTGCCGGCGGCATTCCGATGTCCGTGCCTGCCCTGACCATCAACAAGGTGTGCCTATCGGGTATCGACACGATCGCCTTGGCGGATCAGTTGATTCGAGCCGGGAACTTCGCCGTGGTGGTGGCCGGCGGCCAGGAATCGATGACGCGGGCCCGCATATGCTGGAAAAGTCCCGGTCCGGCTTCAAATACGGCGATGTGACGTTGACCGACCACCTCGCCTACGACGGGCTCTATGACATCTTCACCGATCAGACCATGGGTGCGCTCACCGACGACGCAAACCCGCTCACCCGCGAAGAGCAGGACGAGTTCGCAGCCTCCTCGCATAAACGCGCGGCGGCGGCCTGGAAGAACGGACTGTTCGACGACGAGGTCGCTGCGGTGTCCATCCCCCAGCGCCACGGCGACCCCGTGGTGTTCGCCCAGGACGAAGGCGTACGCGCGGACACCACCGCCGAATCCCTCTCGGCACTGCGGCCGGCGTTCTCCAAAACCGGCACCATCACCGCGGGCAACGCCTCATCGATCAACGACGGTGCGGCAGCCGTCGTGGTGATGAGCAAGGCCAAAGGCCGTCAATGCCTTCTTACGGATGTTGAGCCGGTCCCGGCGCGCCTGCCGCTTGGCGGCCTCGTCCATCGAGCGGTCCAGCGGCTTGGGTCGAGTGATCGCGGCCAGGTCCGCCCGTCGCAGCCTGCCCATATGCTCGGCAACCAGGTCGAGCACGTACTCGTCGTCGGGCGTCGTGCGCAGTCGAGTGGTGATCGCCACCCCGCACGGGCCGGCCACCGGCTTCACCCCACGCCACTGCCTCAACTTCCGCGCCGTCACGCCACGTCCTCCACCCAACCACTTGGCACTGAAACTGGTCTGGCCCGATCCTTCCGGATAGGTATGACAACTACGGCTCATCCAACAGCGGCCAACAAGAGCCGCACCTGTTCTCTACCCCGGCCGACCGTCCGGTCACGCCAAGCGGTAAACCGTCGATCCGCCAACTGCGGTGGCGGGATAATGCGCAGCGACCCAATCGGCGATCTCACGGGTGTGCGATGCGCTGTGATTGAGCCCGCGGATGACCTCGCCGTGAACGACCTCGGCATTGGAGCCGCGGCCCGCCTCGACGTAGTACGAGACCTTGCCTGCGTGCACGTCGTCGATGAACTGCTGCAGGGTGGGCACCGGGTCACCGCTCCAGCCGCCGATCGCCATCACCGATGTGCCGGAGTCGATTTCCAGCGCGGCCGCCGACTGCGAACCGTTCGTCGCCGCCGACCACGGGGTGTGCGTGGCGGCAAGCAGGCCGGCGAGCTCGGAATTGGTTGTCTCGTCGTCCATCCAGCCCCCGGCCACCTTCGACGGCCGAACCGCGGACGGTATCGAGCCATGGTGCGGCGTCGCGGCCGTCACGATGGAAAACGTTGTGCTGCCTGCCAGTCCGGCCAGCACCCCGATGGCGACCGCGATGCCTACCGCCCTCGGCCGGGCCACGAGCGCCCCGACGGCGCCGACGATGGCCAGCACAAGGACCAGCCGTGTCCATGTGGGATTGAAGTTGTTGCGGTGCAGCAAGACTGCCGCGGACGTGGCGGCCAGCGCGATCATCGCGGCGAGCGCGAACCGGCCGTCCCAGCCTGCCCGGCGCAACCACGCCCACACCCCGCTCATGCCGACGAGCGCCGCGATCGCCGGGGCCAGCGCGACGGTGTAGTACGGGTGAACGACGCCGCCCATGTAGCTGAGGACCAGGCCCGTCACCACCAGCCAGCCGCCCCAGATCATCAAGGCGCACAGCTCGCCTCGGCTCAGCTGCCGGCGCACGGCCAGGTACACCCCGAAAGCAAGTGCAAACAACGCGACCAGCAGCAGCCAGGAGATCTCGTTGCCCATCTCAGCGGTGAACAGCCGATGCAGACCGGTGCGGCCGCCGAAGGCCGCGAGACCGGATCCATCGCCGCTCCAGTTGCCGAGCTCGCGGTGGTGGCCCAAGATTCGGTTCAACCCGTTGTAGCCCAACGCCAGATCCAGCACGGTGTTGTCGGTCGAGCCGCCGATGTAGGGCCGCCAACCAGCCGGCACCAGCTGCACGGTCAACACCCACCAACCGGCGGCGACGATCAGCGCGGCCGTCGCACCCAGCAGATGAAGGAGTCGCCGGGCCCGCGTCGCGGGCGCCAAAAGCAAGTAGGCCAGCGCGAAGCCGGGCAGCACGAGAAAGGCCTGCAGCATCTTGGTGAGAAACGCGAAGCCGATGACGACACCCACCAGCGCCAGCCACCGCCATGACGCCGTCGAAACCGCGCGCATCAGGCAGTACGCCGCGGCCGTCATCAACAGCACCAGCAAGGCGTCGGGGTTGTTGAACCGGAACATCAACGCCGCCGCTGGTGTACCCGCCAGCACCACGCCGGCCAGCAGACCCGCCGCCGCGCCGTTAGCGGGATCGGCGAACGCGCGTCGCACCGAGCAGTACAGAAGCGCAACGGCTGCCACCCCCATGACCGCCTGCGGCACCAACACCGACCAGCTGTTCATCCCGAACAAGCGCACCGACAATCCGGTCACCCACAGTGAGGCGGGCGGTTTGTCGACGGTGATGAAGTTGTGCGCGTCGAGCGATCCGAAGAACCACGCCGACCAACTCTGCGAGCCGGCCTCCGCGGCCGCGGCGTAGAACTCGTTGCCATAACCGTTGGCCGACAGGTTCCACAGGTACAGCGCAGCGGTCGCCACCAGCAGGGTGGCCAGGACCCACCGCTCGCGGGGGACAGTCACGCCGCCTACGGTGCCGGTCTTTGCTGGCCGCGAGGCTGTGCCGCAGCTGTGGACCCGCTGTGAGTCCGGGTGGATGGGACACTGTCGTCATGTGGAATCCCGACGTCTACCTGGCCTTCGCCGATCACCGCGGCCGTCCGTTCTTCGACCTGCTGTCGCGGGTTGGCGCCGAGAAGCCGCGCCGGGTGGTCGACCTTGGCTGCGGGCCGGGCAACCTGACCCTCACCTTGGCGCAGCGCTGGCCCGACGCCGCAGTCGAGGCATGGGACAGCTCACCGGAGATGGTCGAATCTGCGCGCGAACGGGGCGTCGACGCGCAAGTCGGAGACGTTCGTGCGTGGACGCCGGAACCCGATACCGACGTCGTGATAAGCAACGCCACCCTGCAGTGGGTGCCCGAGCATGCTGAGTTGCTGGTGCGATGGGCAGGCCAACTGGCTGCTGGCTCGTGGATCGCCATGCAGGTACCGGGGAACTTCGACGCCCCATCGCACCAGGCCGTTCGCGACCTCGCACACCGGGCGGAGTGGTCAGAACCGCTGCGGGACTTCCCGTTCCGCGACGGTCAGGTGGATTCCCCGTCGGGGTATGCAGACCTTCTCACGGACGCCGGCTGCACCGTCGACGCATGGGAGACCACGTACATCCACGAACTCAGCGGCGAGAATCCCGTCCTGGAGTGGATCACCGGCACCGCGCTGACGCCGGTGAAGAGCCGGCTCACGGACGAGCAGTGGCAACAGTTCCGCCGCGAGTTGATCCCGCTGCTTGACGCGGCCTACCCCGCGCGAACGGACGGCAAGACGTTCTTCCCGTTCCGTCGGATCTTCGTTGTCGCTCAGGTGAATTGACGGCGCAACCGGCCGAACGCATCGTGGTCACGGACCGCGGCGACCGCACGCTCCAACGCCGGGGCATGGTGTGGTCGCTCTGCATGCGCTCGGCGAAGACGACACCGTCGTCGTGAGTCGTTAGTTCTGATACAGCGTTGCCGATGCTGGCGCTCGTGAATAGGTGCCGAAACTGCGTTCCGGCAGGCCCTTACTCGCACTTTCCTTGCCTGGATGCAGTCTCGACCGCAGTTGCGGTAAGCGGCGCGGAGTTAATGAGTCGGCACTCTAGCGCCTCTGGTTCAGCAGTTCGATGACTTTCGCGACGAGCTGGTCGATGTCGGCGCCGGTGGTGTCGAGCACCAGATCGGGATTCTCGGGCGGCTCGTAGGGGGCGTCCACACCGGTGAGACCTTTCAGCACGCCGGCACGGGCGCGCGCATACAGGCCCTTGGGATCACGCTTCTCGCATTCGTCGCGCGGTGTGGATACGTACACCTCGATAAAGGGCAACTTCGCTGCGTTGTTGAGGGCGCGGGCGATTTCGCGGTCGGACTTCAGCGGCGACACCAGCGACGCCAGCGCGACGACACCTGAATCGGCGAACAGCCGGGTGAGATGCCCGACCCGGCGGATGTTCTCGGCACGATCGCCTGCCGAGAAGCCGAGGTCGTCGGAAAGCCCATGCCGGATGTTGTCGCCGTCCAGCGGGTAGGCCACCTGACCGGATTCGACCAGCGCACGCTCCACAGCGACCGCGAGCGTGGACTTGCCGGATGCCGGAAGCCCGGTGAACCAGATCGTGGCGCCGCGTTGAGTGGTGGCCGTCCAGCGGTAGTCGCGGTCCAGCGATGAAGGATGCCAACGAATGTCGTTGCGGGTGTGCGCGCCCGCCTTGACCTCACGCGGCTCGGTGATGGTGCCTGCGCCGATCGTGTCGTTGGTGGTTTCGTCGATGAGGATGATCGCTCCGTTGTCGCGGTTGTCGACATAGGAGTCGGCGACCACGACCGAGCTGGTACGCAAAGTCACTGAGCCAATGTCGTTGAGTACCAACTCGACTGAATTGTCCAGGTCGTCGAGCGTCTCCGGATCCAGCCTCGAGTGCAGAGCCTGCACGGTGGTGCGCACCGTTCGGGTGCCTTGCTTGAGTGCGAGCCGGTCGCCGGCCCGTAACGGGGTGTCGACGAACCAGCACACCGTCGCATCCAGCTCGCGAGCCAGGACGGGCAGCGCACTGTCGTCGACGCCGCTGATGAAAACATCGCCACGACCGACATCGATGTCGTCGGCGAGCTCGATCGAAACCGACAGTGGTGCAACGGCCGTCGGGCGGGCGTCGTCAAGAGTGTCGACGACCGTCACGGTCGAGTGGGTGCCCGCGGGCAGGCTGACGACCGGATCGCCGACGCTGAGAGTGCCTGCCGATAGCCGTCCGGTGTAGCGACGGCGCTGCTCGACGGTCGGGCGTGACACCCACTGCACCGGGAGCCGCAGCTTGCTCGCGTCGGGGTGCGGCGCCGACAGTTCGACGCCTTCCAGATACTCCAGCAGCGTGGGCCCGCCGTACCAGGGTGTGCGGTCGGACCGGTGCACGACGTTGTCGCCATGCTTGGCGGCGATCGGGATCACGGTGATGTCGACGCCGCCGAGCCGCGCGGCCACCTGTCGCAGCTCCGCCTCCACCTCGGTGAACCGCACCTGGTCGAAGTCGACGAGGTCGATCTTGTTGACCGTGGCGACAAAGTGCTTGATGCCCAACAGCTTCGCGATCCGGGCGTGCCGGTTGGTCTGTCGCAGCACACCGGCCCGGGCGTCGACGAGCAGGACAGCGGCATGTGCGTTCGACGCGCCGGTGAACATGTTGCGGGTGTAGCGCTCGTGACCGGGTGTGTCGGCAAGGATGTAGCTGCGCGAGTCGGTGGAGAAGAACCGGTACGCGACGTCGATGGTGATGCCCTGCTCCCGCTCGGCGCGCAGGCCGTCGCTCAGGGCGGCGAGGTCTGCGACGCTCTCTTCATCGGTGACCGCCTCGAGGTGATCGACGGGCAGGCTGTCGGTGTCGTGCAGCAGCCGGCCGATCAGCGTGGCTCTTGCCGTCGTCGACCATACGGCGCTCAGCGTGGCGCACAGGGCCACAAAATCGCTATCCCTGTGTGAACGCGGTTTGTAGTAATACGATGGACGTTGTCCTACTCGGACCGTCGCCGAGGCGAAAACTGCCTGGAATGCATCAAACGGGACAAGAGCGACGCCGCGTTCATGGATCAGGTCAAGGACATGTTCGGGGAGGGCGAGCTGATCGGCCCGAACGGTCCGTTCCCGAAGAGCGGCGCCGGCCCGACCGATAGCACCCGACGGTTGTCCTTCAAAGGCATGGCCGGCACGCTGGCCCGCTCAATCCGCCCGGACGGCCAGAAGGCCCTTAGCCCGAGCGGTGCGGCGGTCGTCGCACAGGAAACCGTTCCCGACCCCCTCGTTGCGCAGGAACGCCTCGAGGCTGACATTATCGATAAGCCAGTGCCTGGGAATTCCTTCCGAAAGATGGGCAACTACTGCGAGTGAACTTCCACGCGGACAACGGAATACACGCTTGTTGGCTTCAAGGAACCGGCGGGCACCACAGCAGGGTTGTTCTGGCGCACTGATTGACGTAAATACGCGAATTCCGGTGTGACGTACTGGATTACGGGTATCCGTCGAGCAGCGACAGCGCCGGCTTGCCGAGCGCGACGCTCGAGTACGGGCTCCAAACCGCTGTGGAGACCAAGGTATTGACAGTTGTCAACGGCACATCGGGAATCCAGACCCAGGCCTACGCCACATCGGTCCTCACCACCCTGCGTAAAGGCGTCACGAAACTCGAGCAATCCGGTTACACCGCAAGCGCGTTCGTGCTGACGCCGGCCGACTGGGAAGGCGTGGAGCTCGCACTCTCGAGCCAGGCCGCCATCGAGCACCTGAGCCTTCCCTACGATCCGGCCACCCGGCGTCTGTTCGGTGTCCCGGTGACCACGAGCAACGGGCAGGCCGCCGGTGTCGGGCACGTATTGGCCACCGACGCAGTCGCTTTGGACACCGACAACCGAGGCGTCGACACGCAATGGTCCGAAAATGCGACCGCGGACAGTTTCGGGAAGAACTTGGTTTTCGCTCGTTGCGAGTCGCGTTACGCCACAAGTGTTTTCGCGCCGCTCGGTGTGGTCAGCCTGGATCTGACCGCGTAACGAAGCGTGGTCCGCGGGTGGTTTCCCTTTGGCTATAAGGGACGCCGAGGGCACCCACTTGCTAACTGCCAGTCTGAGGTACAGATGCGCGGGGGCGGCATTTGTAATACCAGAAGACACGGTGGTCGTTGGTCCCCGACCGGTGATACGGCGTGCCGACTGCCTTCATGAACACGCCCACGATGAGTTCTTCGGTGACATGTACGTCGCGGAGTTCTAGTCGCAGAGTGGCCGTACCCCCGTCACTTGTTATCACTGCGGGTTCGGTCATGTTCGAATGGATTTGCCACTCAAGGTCCCTGTTCTGAGGATCCGAGCCGCGTAGCGTGAACGTGAGGACATCACCCTCGTAAACAATCTGTCCAGTGCGGAAGCCCCCGCCCATCCCGCCCGACTCCAAGCTAATGGGGTCGATTGAGTTCCCAAAGTTGTCTTGGGCGAACTCGATTCGCGGGTAGATGTCGCCAGCCTCATCTTGTGTGCTCATGAATATCGTTACCCTGTTTCGTATGTCGCCAGCGATACCGGCGGCAAGATCTTGCTCGAACGGCACCAGCGGCCGGTTGTGCGCGATCGGGTTTCTCAGAGCGTCGAGGCGTTTGAGGAGCGCACTGATTTCGGCCTTCTCGCCCAGCGCGGGAGCCAAGATCTGCCAGTTCTTGTCGACAAGGTCGCGAAGCGTGAACAGGTCGGCGTAGGCGAGCAGGGACTGCGGTGTACTCGCGACGCCGCGGAGCGCGCGCTTCTTCCCCTCCTCGTCGCGACGCTCCTCCAGTTGGGCGAGCTTTCCGGCACTGAGTTGCTTCGCGAGCCAATCCTCGCCCACCGACGGCGGGACGACGAGCTGCAAGAGTTGGCGCAGCGCCGTCTCGCAGGCTTCGACTGCCTCTCCGGGGGTCAGGTGCGCCACAGGCTGGTATTGAATCACCGGTCCATGTCGGACGGCGGTATGCCACGCCGCCCGACCTCCGCCAGCACCGCGCTCACGCGGGCCAGGGCGGCCACCACGGCCGGGTCGTCGGGGTTGTGGCCCTCGGCGGCGATGGCCGCGCGTTCGGTGTCGGCCATGTCCGGTCAGACGCAGCGGTCGCGGAGAACGCCGCCGTCCAGTTGGCGAAGCTGGGCGGCCTGCTCAGCCTGTCGCCGAGCGCGGGCTGTCGCTCACACCGCGCAACGACGGCGACGACCCGTACGCCGGATGATCGTCAGCGCGCGTCATCCGCGCCCGGGTCGCAATCACCGATCGCTGCCCTCAGTCACTGAGAGCGATGCCGAGGCCCTGGTCGCAAAGCCAGTTCACATCACAGTCAATAGGGACATAAGGACTGGTCGCCACGAGGGGTGTCCTGTTGCTGACCCGGGTCTCACCCTGCGAGCATAGGGTGAGGGGGCTGGGCCCCGCCGCCGTCACACAGTCGGCCGGAGCCGGTGGTGCGGCGGCGATTCCGACGGCGGTTGCAGCCGCCACCAACAGGGGTATCAGAAAGCGCCGTCTTACCTGCACGGCTGTTCTCATTTCGTGAAACTAGCCCCCGCACGTATCGTGCGGGCTCTTCTATGACCAGCATCCGCTTCGGCGGGATCTGGGGCAAGGGGTTGGTCCTTATCGGGCCGCGCGGGCACGCGTCGCAGCCACCGACCGCTGCCACCTCGCCGCACACCGATAGATCCGATTCGCTTCGACCGCGTCAGCCGCATGCATGGCGTCTAGTGTGACACCGAACCGTGCTCCACCGCGCGACCTCAGACCTGTATCTCAGGAAGATTTCCGGTGGCACCTTCATCTTGACCGCCCCCACCGGACACACCTACACCACCCACCCCGGCAGCAAGCTGCTGTTTCCGACCTTGTGTCTGCCGACCCTCGAGCTGCCACCACCCCCACCAGCGCCGGAGCCGAGTGGCGACCGCGGCGTGATGATGCCGCGACGCCGACACACCCGAGCGCAGAACCGCCAACAAGCCATCGCTGCCGAACGCCGACTCAACGACGCCCATGTCGCCGAACGCAACAAACCACCACCGTTCTAGGGTCTCCTCATGATCCGGTGGATGGCGTGCGGGGTGATTGCCTTTGGTGTATTGGCCGGCTGCGCGCAGGAGCCAGACAGGCAAGGCGATCCGGCGGAGGATCGGGCGGCGATCGAGGCCGCGCTACAGCAGTGGCCGGACGACTTCAACGCCGAGAACCTTGCTGGCGTTTGCGGACTATTCGCCGACGACGTCGTGCTCATCTACCCAGGCAGCCCCGACCGAAACCATCGGCAGTTCTGCGACCAGATGCAAACGCTATTCGAGGATCCGGCCAAGCACTTCAGCTACGACGCGCCCGATATCAGGGAGGTGCTCGTCGACGGCGATCTCGCGACGGTGCGCTTGATCTGGACGCTCACGATCCGCGACACGTCCGGCAAGGTACTAGACACCGTCGAGGAGAACGGCGTCGACGTGTTCCGCCGCCAGGCGGATGGAAGCTGGAAAATACATATCTCCCACGCCTTTTCGCAGACCTAGGGGTGATACGGCACCCCGACCGCGCGGAACACGTATTCGGGCGGCACGTCGAAGGCCAGCGACCGGCGGGGCAAGCGAATCAGAACTTCCGTCGGAATCGCGTCCTTGTAGTGCAACGACAGCTGACCCGAACACCGCGGGTCCACCGCGTTGATGTCGACACTTAACAGCAGACCGCTCTCGGAGAGGTCGGCTGTCACGGTGCCCACTTGCTGGGCATCCCAGCGCTGATCAATGGTGCGTGCCGCCAACTTTGGCACCGTTGACAGTGTGGCGAGCACTCGCTGATTGGTCAGTACCAACGAGCCGACGTAGCTCGCGACGTTGCCCTTCGCGCGCTTACCCGGAATCTTCCCGCTGAACCGGCGCGTCACCGACACGTACTCGGCAATATGGATGATGCCCTCGGCTTCAACCTCGGCGCGGATCTCGTCGGGCAGCTTGCCGATCCGGAGCAGCTTGCGCAGAAACACCGCCATGAGCAGTCACCCTAACGGCAGCTGGCGGCGGGTGGTACTGCTAATGGCATGACACCGCAGAAGACCTGGCTGCTCTGGTCGGCAGCGGTGGCGGTCGTGCTGTACGCGCTGATGTGGATCGGCTATGTGTTGCAGTGGAACTGGCTGACGAGCATCGACTCGTCCGCGCTGGAGGCCCTACATCGCTTTGGCGTCGCACACCCGGGCTGGGTGACCTCGTGGGCCGTGTTCTGCACCGTGCTCGGGCCGACCGCGTTCCGGCTGCTGGCCTTGGTGTTGATCGTGGTGGCGCTGGTGCGGCGTAATCTGCGCGTCGCCCTGTTCCTGGTGATCAGCGTGGAGCTCGGCGGACTCGTCACCGAAATCGCCAAGCAGGCGGCCGATCGTCCGCGTCCCGTCACCGCACTCGTGTCCGCGCACTCGACTGCGTTTCCGTCTGGCCATGCCGTCGGCGTGACTGTCGGCGTGCTCGCCCTGCTGGCCGTGGCGCTACCCGTGTTGCACCGCCCGCTGCGCGTCTGGCTCATCGCGCTTGGCGCGGTGGTCGTCCTTGCGATCGGCGTTGGTCGGGTCGTGCTCAACGTGCACCATCCGTCCGATGTGGTGGCCGGATGGGCTTTGGGCTACGCGTATTTCGCGGCCTGCCTGTTGATGGTGCGTCCGTTGCGGCCCATCACGGAAGCGGACGAAACACCGGCAGCACCCGATATCGCACGCTGAAAGTTGCTTCCGTGCACTCGGTCCCGACCTCACCGTCGTAAGCCAGCACTGTCGGACCGTCCACAGCGGTGAATTTGAACTCAGGCACCCGCATCTCGTGATACAGCGGGCTACGAACCAGCCGACCCAGCACTAGCGAGACAAGGATGCGCAGCCTGCTCAACCTGCGGCCCGTCTCGAGAATGCGGACGTCCATCAAGCCGTCGTCCATCCGCGTTCGGTGTGACGGGGCGAAACCCGATGGCAGATAGGTCGAATTGCCCAGGAAGAACAACGACGTCTGCAGCGTCTTGTTGTCGTAGGACATTTTCACCGGCTCATCGCGCCGCAGCGTGTGGAACATCGCGTAGACCCCAGCCAGCGGCTTGCCGATCCTGTGCTCGAGCTTCTCTCGGGTCTGGACGAACTTCGGGTACGCGCCGATGCTCGCGGTGTTGACCACCATGTGGTCCTCGTTGAGACACACCACGTCGACGCACGCGGCACTGCCTTGCCGTATGGCCTCGACAGTCTTGGCCACACTGTCGCAACCGATGTCCTTCGCGAAGTGGTTGAACGTGCCGCCCGGGAAGACCGCCAGCGGAAGCCCGGCGTCGATCGCGACGCTTGCTGCACACGACACAGTGCCGTCGCCGCCCCCAACGGCGAGAACTTCCGCCCGGCCGGCCGCGTCGCGCAGTATGCCCTTGAGGTTGTCGTCCTCGGTCAGCTCGATGATCTCGGCCGCCGGCAGGGCGTCGCGCACTTCATCGACGACGCGTGCCCACGTCCCGCCACCGGAAGCTGGGTTGATCACCAGCACCACACCGGCTCCGTTCGGACGGGCGGGGGTGTCGAGCCGGAGGGGGTCCGCGGTCGGAATCTTCGTCGGCACGGTCGGCGGCACTATCCGCGCGCCCAGCACCGCGATCGCTGCCCCGATGCCGAATCCCGCGAACACGTCGCCGGGATAGTGCGCCCCGGTGGCGACGCGGGACATCCCCACGAGTCCGGCGAGCAGCGCCAGCCCCAGCCCCAGCGGCGGGTTCTCCAGTCCGACGCCGACGGCGAACGCGGCAGCGCTTGCGGAGTGGCCCGACGGCAGCGAATTCGACGTGGGGGTTCGTCGGCCCCGCCTGGCCAGCGGCACCGTAAGGCGGTTCGGGCGCGGGCGCTTCCAGACCCGCTTGGCGACTTGGTTGGTGAATGCACTGGTGACGGCCAGTGTCGCGACGCCGCGAACCGCACCGCGCCGCGACGCTCGATGCCCCGACGCGGCCAATGCGGCGGCGATCACGAGCCACAGCCTCGAATGGTCGGCTGCCCGGGTCAACCGTGGCATCGTGGCGTCGAGCAGCGGGCTGGGCGATTCCGCGATGGCCTCGAACACCTCGCGGTCCAGGGTGCCCAGGCCCTCGCCGATCTGCCGGATGCCGCGTAGCCGTCGAGTGGGCAGCAAGTCCATGACGCCAACCTAGCCGGAGGCACCCCTTGACAATTTTTCTTGTCAAGGGCGACGATGGCAGACATGCTCGACGTCGAGGTGATCGCGGATCCGGCCGCCGCGGTCAGCGCCCTTGATCCCATTCGCAGCCGGCTGCTCGCCGAGCTGACCGAGCCTGCATCGGCCGCCGCCCTCGCGTCGCGGGTCGGCATCGCGCGGCAGAAGGTGAACTACCACCTGCGAGCGCTGGAAGACCACCAGCTCGTGGTTGAAGCCGGTGAACGCCAATGGGGCGGGCTCAGGGAGCGCCTTCTGGTCGCCACCGCGGCGTCCTATGTCGTCTCGCCCGGCGCGCTCGGCCCGGTCGCGGCCGACCCCGGCCGCTCTAACGACCGGCTGTCCGCGAGTTATCTGATCGCGCTCGCCGCTCGCGCGGTCCGCGAGGTCGGCGAGATGCGGGGCGTCGCCCGGGAGAAGAACCAGCGGCTGGCGACCTTGTCCATCGACGCCGCCATTCAATTCCGATCTCCTGCCGACCGGGCCGCGTTCACCCAAGAACTCTCCGAGGCGGTCACGTCGTTGGTCGCCCGTTATCACGACGAATCTGATCCCCGTGGCCGTAGCTACCGGTTGGTGGTGGCGGCCTACCCGAAGCCGAAGGAGGACACGAAATGCCGTTGAAGAAGGACGATTCCGGGCGTCGCTGGGTCGAGATGGAGTTCCTCGTGCCCGGCACGCCGGAACAGGTGTGGCGGGCCATCGCGACCGGCCCCGGGATGAGCTCGTGGTTCACTCCGACAAGGTCGACGAACGTGTCGGTGGCGCAATCACATTCGACTTCGGCGACGAAAACTGCGGCGAGGACACCTCAGGGGGAACCGTCACCGCATGGGAACCGCCGGCGCGCTTCGCCTACGAGGAGTACGGGTGGAGTGGCGACGCGCCGCCGGTGGCCACCGAAGTCACCGTCACCAGCCACTCCGGAGACCGCTGCGTTGTGCGGATGGTGCACAGCCTGTTCACCGAACGTGACGACTGGGACGACGAACTGGAGAGCTTCGAGACCGGCTGGCCAGGCTTCTTCGAGGTTCTGCGGGTGTACCTAAAGCACTTCGCGGGCAAGCCGATCGCGGCGGTCCACGCCACGATGAGTCACCCCGGCAGCGACGCGGAGGTCTGGTCTGCGCTCACGGCCGCCCTGAACCTCACCGGTGCAAATGTCGGCGACCGTCGCGAAACACCCCCCGATGCACCACGACTGGCCGGCGTCGTCGAGCGCGTCCATCAAGACGCCAAGTCGCGTGAGCTAATGCTCCGGCTCGATCAGCCCGGCGAGGGCATCGCGATGATCGGCAGCTGCCAGATGGGGGACGAGGCGCGCGGCATGGCGAGCGTCTTCCTCTACGGGGCAGACGCCGCCGACACCGCCGCCGCCGAACAGGCGAAATGGACGCGCTGGCTGGCCGGGTTACTTCAGCCGGTTGGGGATCGCGTCTAGACTGCCCTGGTGCGTCGTCTGCTCGCCCTTCTCTGCGCTGGGATTGTCTGTCTGGCAGCGGCGCCGGTTGCCCTGGCTGAGTACACGCCGTGGTTCGCCCCACAGGTCGGCAACGCCACCCAGGTGATTTCCGTTGTGGGAGACGGTGGTTCGTCGGCCAAGGTCGACGTCTTCCAGCGCGGGGCGGCCGGGTGGGAACCCACCCGCGTCGGCATACCCGCATTCGTCGGCGCGAAGGGCATGGCACCGGAAACCCACGACGGTGAGATGAAGACCCCGATGGGCATTTTCACGCTGGACTTCACGTTCGGCACCGCACCGAATCCCGGGGGCGGACTGCAATACGTTCAGGTCGGTCCCGACCACTGGTGGGACGGCGACATGAAGAGCGCGACCTACAACACCATGCAGGTATGCAAGAAGGATCAGTGCCCGTTCAACACCGATCCCGCCAGCGGCACCGAGAACCTCGAGATCCCGCAGTACGTGCACGCGGTGGTGATGGGCGTCAACAAGGCCCGCGTGCCGGGCAACGGCGGCGCCTTCTTCCTGCACGCCACCGACGGCGGACCTACGGCAGGCTGTGTGGCGATCGATGACGGCACCCTGGTGGAGATAATGCGGTGGCTACAGCCAGGCGCGCTGATCGCGATCACCGAACAGTAGTCAGATATTAAGCGCGCGACCGGGTTTCACCTTGAAGTTGAGATTCTCCGTCGACATTGAGGCGTCGTAGGTGCGGTCGTAGCCGGTCTCACTGATCTTCCAGCCGTCGCTGGTTCGCCGGTAGCGGTCGTGATAGAAGCCGGCACCGAACAGCATGAAGTTGAAATCGGGTGCGATGACCCGGTCCTGCAGGTACCAGGTGGCCGATGCTTCGTCACCGTCGACGGTGATCTCGGGGTGGGTGACGCGATGCTCGGTGATGATCTCCGGTCCGAGCGACATGCGCATGAAGGTCACCAGCTCGTCGCGATCGGTGAAGTGGTGCTCCTCGCCGATCGACTCGCCGTACCTGCCGATCACGTCCTCGGTCAGCGTCTCCGCGAACTCGTCCCAGTGTTTGGTGTCAAGTGCGCGAAGGTACCGATACTTGATCTGTTGGATCTCGTCGATGTCACCCATGGCCGACATTGCAACACAGCCGGGCTTTGCCGCATAGAGTCCGATCATGAAATTCATTGACGGCTACGTCAGATCTCCCCTGGCCGGTATCGCGCCGTGGGTGTTGATGGCGGTCATCAACGGACCCGGCCGATTCGAAGAGGCCGCCTCGGTCGCACTGGCTTTAGCGCTGCTCACGCTCTGGGTGGGATCCCGCCGTGGTGTGCCCGTACACCTCCTGGAAGCGTTCACCGTGGTCTACTTTGGCGTTCTTGCCGTTCTCGGGTTGGTGGCCTCCGACGGCGTCATCGAGTGGCTGCAATTGTGGGCCGGGGAGCTGAGCAATATCGCGCTGGCTGCGTTCGCCATCGTCACTCTGCTGATCCGCAGGCCCTTCACACTTGCGTATGCCAAGGACACCACCCCCGAGGAGCATTGGGACAACCCGATCTTCCTGCGGATCAACTACGTCATCTCCACGGCGTGGGCCGCTGCATTCCTTTTCTCCGCCCTCGTCGGCGCGTACGGGGACGCAGTCCTGCGGGACAATGACAACTTCTGGACGGCATGGATCCTGCCGATCGGGGCGATCATCTTCGCCGTGTCGTTCACCGAATTCTATCCCGACTACGCCACCGGCGAGCAGACGTCGATCGCGGGGGCCTTCGACTGGATCCCACCGTTCGTCACGGTGACGGGCATCGTCGGGTGGGTCTCCGACGCGCTACCTGATGGGCTAGCGATTGCGCTGATCGCCGTCGGTGTGGTGGGCTCGGCGCTGATTCGTAAGCTTCTTCCGAAGGACGTGGAACCTACTGCGCCGCAGTGAGATTGCGCGTCGCGGGGCCCTCGAGCAGGGTGCCGTCGGGCGCGAAGCGCGACCCGTGCAACGGGCACTCCCATGCCTCGTCGGCGTCGTTCCAGTTGACAACGCCGCCCAGGTGCGGGCATACCGGCGACACCCGATGCTCCACACCGTCGACGACGCTGCGGCCCTCCAGCGCCCACGGTGGTCCGCTGACGACGCCGCCCTCTTCTGGTGTGCGGTCGCCGAGCCGTGTCACCGGGGTGATCCAGCCTCTGGCCAGATACAGCCCCACCTCCAGGTTCTGCTGCATAGCTTTGGGAATCCCCGACAACTCGTGTGGGCTCCAACTGGCGAACGCCTCCGCCCAGTCCATCCGTCCACCCAGGATCCGGCTGGAGAGCGCCAGTGCGGCCGCGGTGCCGTTCGTCATGCCCCACTTGTCGAAACCCGTTGCCACAAATATCTTGTCGTGCCCCGGGAGGATCGGACCGACATAAGGGAGTTCGTCGATCGGCGTGTAGTCCTGCGCCGACCAGTAGTGCGTCTGCATCGCACCCGGGTAGTGCACCTTCGCCCACGAATCGAGCTCCTGCACCGACGAGGCCGGGCTCTTCTCGTGGCCGACGGGGTGGCTGGCGCCACCGACGATCAACCTGTCGCCCGCGGGCGTCGGCGCATAACGCACCGACCGGGTCGGCGAGTCGGTCGAGATGTACATGCCGTGGGTGAGGTTGCCCGGGACCTGGTAGGCCATGCAGTACGAGCGGCTGGGCGCCAGCCGGGCGAAGAAGCCGCCGCGGTCCAGGATCGGAATGCCCGTCGCCAGTACGCATTGTTTGGCGTGCACGTCGAACTCGTTGCCCTCGGCGGTGCGCACATGCAACGCCAGCTCGTCGCCCTCACCCGAAACCTTCTGCACGCGAACGCCTTGCGCGAGGCGCCCGCCGCGCTCGTCGAGTTCGACGATCAGGCTGTCCAGCAACGGCATGGGATCGAACTGCGCTTGATCCGCCAGTCGGACACCGCCGTGAAATGGAAACGGCACGTCGGCCTCGTCGGCCCAGTCCGCCTCCAGCCCGGCGGCCTTGCACGCCTCTAACTCCTGGCGTGCCGAAGCAACGCCCTTGTCGGACTGGGCATAGGTGTAGGCGTCCTCGCGCTGCACCGAAAGCCCGTGGGCCTCACAGTGCTGGACCAACCATTCTTGGCCCTCACGATTGCCCTCCACGTACCGCTTGGCGGTATCCGTCCCGTGCTTGCCGACGATCTTCGATAGCTTGGTGCCCTGCAACAGGCTGATCTTTGCGGTGGTGTTGCCGGTGGCGCCGGCGCCTGCGGAGTGTGCCTCCAACACGAGCACGTCCTTGCCTGCCCGGGCAAGCAACACAGCGGTGATCAGCCCCGTTAGTCCGGCGCCGACAACTGCCACGTCGGCCGGGCGGTCCACTTCTACCAGCGGATTCGGCCTTAGCGACCGGTCAGTTCGGTCGGCCAGCCACAGTGATGTCATGGCCATGGCTGTACCCGCGATGGTTGCTGTGCAAACCCAAAAACCTGATGGCGGAACGCCGTTCGACCAGCGCAATTACGGAGTGTCTAACGGGATTAGCCCGACGCGAGGGCTATCGTGTGGTCCGTTATGAGCGACCCGTTGGGGTTGTCGATTGGGACGACCAACCTGGTCGCGGCACGAGTCGGCAATCAACCGGTGATACGGCGTTCCGTGTTGACCCTGTTCGGTCATGCCGCGCCGGAAGTCGGCATGCCATCAGCTCACACCGACGGCACGGTGTTGAGCGGCTTTGTGGAGCGCGTCGGCGACGCGGTCCCATTGGTGGCCGCCGATGGATCCTCGTATCACGCCGATCGGCTGCTGGTCCAGGCGCTGGAGGCGATGATTCGCGCCAGCGGCGGCCAGCCGTCGCCGGAGATCGCGATCGCCGTGCCTGCGCATTGGGGCATGCCGACCCAGCGGGCGCTGAACGACGCGTTGCGGTGGCCGGCCCGCCTGATCAGCGACGCCGTCGCATCGCTGACCGCGCTGCAGACCAATCTCGGGCTCACGCCGCACGGCGTGGTGGCACTTCTGGATTTCGGCGGCAGCGGCACCAGCATCACCCTGGCCGACGCCGCGTCGGCCTTCGAGCCGATCGAGGAGACAACCCGATACGTCGAGTTCTCCGGCGACCAAATCGATCAGGCGCTGCTCAGCCATGTCCTGGAGGACATCGCCAACGCCGGCGGTGTCGATCCGGCCGGCACCGCCGCGGTCGGATCGCTCACCCGGCTGCGCGAGGAATGCCGCCACGCCAAGGAGCGGCTGTCGGCAGCGACGGTCATCGAGCTCACGGTTGAGCTTCCCGGATACCGGTCGGGGATTCGGGTGACGCGCATCGAGCTGGAGAGCCTGATCGCCGGCCCTCTCGCCGGTGTGCTGACCGAGCTCGATAATGTCTTGGAGCGCAACAGAATCGGCTGGCCGAGCGTCTCCGCGGTGGTCACCGTGGGTGGCGGCGCCAGCATTCCGCTGATCACCCAGCGCCTTTCGGAGCACTCGAGGGCGCCGGTGGTGACGACACCGCAGCCTGCCCTGGACGCCGCGGTAGGCGCCGCGCTGTTCGCCGCCAATGGCTCTGCTGCCGATGCCCAGACCGGGGTGGCGCCGGTGTTGCCGGTCGACGTCGTGCCGGTGGACGCGCCCGGTTCGGCCACTTTGCGCGCGTTGGCGTGGTCGCAGGATGACGACGGCGCGGACGAACCCGTGCCGTACACCGGCGAGGACTCCTACGACACCGACGTCACCACCGCGCGACCGCCGGTGCAATACCTGCCCCCGACCGGGCCGATCGAGGAGCCGCGCACCTGGCAGCGGCTGCCGCAGCTGGTCTTCGGCCTGGCCGCGGCGGTGGCGCTGGTCGCCGTCGGCGGTGTGGCGATCGCGCTGACGAGCGCGACCAACAGCACCGATGCCACCGACCCGCCCAGCACGGCGTCGTCGGCGAAACCGCCCAGCGCCGAACCGCCCCCGCCGAGCCCCCGCGTGGAGACCGTCACCGTCACCAGCGAGGCGCAGCCACCACCACCACCACCGACCACCACCGTCGCGCCGGTGACGACGACGCACGTCACTACGACGCCGCCGACGACCACCACCACAACGACAACCACCACGACCACCACGACGACGACCACGACGACGACAACAACTCCGACGACGACCACGACCACCACGCCGACGACGACCACCACGACGACCATCACGACGACACCGATGACGACGACCTACATCAACGTGCCGTTCGTGCCTGTGCCGATTCCGATTCAGGTGCCGCAGAACCCGTATCAGCCTCCGCCGTTCCCCTGAGTCAGACGCCCGACGGCGGCCAGAGGCCGATGATCAATGCCATGGCCGTGATGATGAGGAATTCGTTGAGTGCGGACAGGGCGGTGATCTTCAGTGATCGCGTGTCGAAGAGGTCGTGAACGAGCATCCGCGCGACGGTGAAGGCCAACCACAGAATCCAGGCGGTCACCAGGGCCGCCACCAGAAAGCTGCCTTGGTAGAACTCGTACGCGAGGAACGTGGCACCCGCCAGCGCCCATGCCGTAACGAAACTGGCGACGATGACCACCGGATACACCAGTGGCGACCCGCCTTGCACCGACTCTTCTGAATGCCCAACGAGTCTCATCCACGTCCGGCCCAAGACGGCCGGGTGGTAGTAGACGAACCCGATCACCATGCTCGCGACAACAGCGGCCAGCACGGCGAGGTAGTTGATTGCCGGGACCACGAAGTGATTACAGCAGAGCCGACGGTGCCGACGACGCCGGTTCGTCCACATTTCTGGGATGGTGGCAGGCGGCCACGTGTCCCGAATCGTGCTCGACCAGCGCCGGCTCGTCGGTCACGCAAACCTCGGTGGCCCAGGGGCATCGCGTGTGGAAGCTGCACCCCGGCGGGGGGTTGATCGGGCTTGGCACGTCGCCTTCGAGCACCAGCCGTTCGCGAGCGGCGTTGCGTTTGGGATCCGGGATCGGCACCGCCGACAGCAGTGCGTTCGAGTAGGGGTGAATCGGCGTGCGGAAGAGCCCCTCGGTGCCGGACTTCTCGACGATCTTGCCCAGATACATGACCGCGACCCGGTCCGAGACGTGGCGGACGACGCCCAGATCGTGGGCCACGAAGAGATACGACAGACCGAACTCGTCCTGAAGTTCCTTGAGCAGGTTGATGATCTGTGCCTGCACCGACACGTCCAGCGCGGACACCGGCTCGTCGGCAACGATCAACTTCGGTTGCAGTGCAAGGGCTCTCGCGATACCGATGCGTTGGCGCTGGCCGCCGGAGAACTCGTGCGGGTAGCGGTTGTAGTGCTCGGCGTTCAGGCCGACGCGGTCGAGCAGCTCCTGCACGCGCCGCTTCAACGCGGCACCCCTTCGCCAGCCCGTGCAGTTCCAGCGGGTCGCCGACGATTTGGCCCACTCGCTTTCGCGGGTTCAGCGAGGCGAACGGGTCCTGGAAGATCATCTGCATCTGACGCCGCAGCGGGCGCAGGTCGCGTCGCGAACGCCCGACGAGTTCCTCGCCGAGGAAGGAGACCGACCCCGACGTCGGCTGCGTCAGCTGCAGGATCGCCCGGCACAGTGTCGATTTGCCGCAGCCCGATTCTCCGACCAGCCCAAGCGTCTCGCCTTCGTTCAGGGTCAGGCTGACACCATCCACCGCGCGCACCCGCGCGACCTCACGGTCGATCACGATTCCCGACCTGATCGGGAAGTGCTTGACGAGGTCGGTGACGACAAGAAGCGGATCGCCCTTGCTCACCGGGCCGCCTTCTTCGCCAGCGGGTCGAGCCAGCACCTGTCGAGGTGCGTGCCACCCGCACGAGGCTCGAGCGGGGGACGCTCGCTGCATTTCTCGAAGACGTGGGGACAGCGCGGGGCGAACCGGCAGCCCGACGGCGGGTCCAACAGCGACGGGGGCTGCCCGGCGATCTGTGGCAGCCGGCCGGTGTGCGGCTGATCGAGCCGGGTGAGGGAACCCAGCAGTCCCCACGTGTAGGGATGCTGCGGGTCGTAGAAGATTTCGTCGAGCGTCGCATCCTCGACGATTTGGCCGGCGTACATGACCACGACGCGATCGGCGACCTCGGCGACCACCCCGAGGTCGTGGGTGATCAGGATGACGGCCAGGTCGCGGTCGCGGTTGAGCTCATCGATAAGCCGCAGAATCTGCGCCTGCACGGTGACGTCGAGCGCTGTGGTGGGCTCGTCGGCGATCAGCATGGCCGGCTCCAGGGCGAGCGCCATCGCGATCATGACCCGCTGGCGCATCCCGCCGGAGAACTCGTGAGGGTAGCTACGCACCCGGCGCTCGGCATTGGGGATGCCCACCGAGGCCAACAACTCGACGGCGCGGGCTCGGGCTTCTTGTTTGGACACATCGCGATGGGCGTGGATCATCTCGGTGATCTGGTCACCGACCCGATAGACCGGGTTCAGCGAGGACATCGGGTCCTGGAAGACCATGGCGATCTGTTCACCGCGGACGTCGCGAAGCTGATCGTCATCGAGACCGTTGAGTTCGCGGCCGCGATAGCTGATGGAACCGGTGATCCGGGCATTCGGGGCGCGGGTGAGGCCCGTGATTGTCTGCGCGGTAACGCTTTTACCGGAACCGGATTCGCCGACGATGGCCAGGATCTCGCCCTCGGCGAGTTCGAACGAAACGCCGTCGACCGCCTGCACGACTCCGTCTTCTGTGGCGAAGCCGACCCGGAGATCGTCGACGGAGAGGATCTTCTCGCCGCTCATGCTGGTGCCGCCTCTCCTAGGCGGATACGCGGATCCAGGACGGCATAGAGGATGTCGACGATGGTGTTGAACAGCACGATGAAGAAAGCGCCGAACATCGTCACCGCCATCAGCGGCGGCAGATCCAGCGAGCGGATCGCCTCGCCCGCATAGAGCCCAACACCGTTGAGGTTGTACACGGTCTCGGTGAGGATCGCCCCGCCACCGACCACCATGCCGAAGTCGAGCCCGAACAAGGTGATGACCGGGATCATCGAGTTGCGCAGCACGTGCCGGATCCGCACCTGACGCTCGCTGATGCCCTTGGCGCGCGCGGTGCGGACGTAGTCCTCGTTCATTGCGTCGAGCATGTTGGAACGCAGCACGCGGCTGTAGAACCCGATGAACAGCACGGCGAGCGTGAACCACGGCAGTATCAGGTGATACGCCCACTGCACCGGGTTCTCGGTCAGCGGCACGTAACTGCTGGTCGGAAACAGCTGGATCTTGAACGTGAAGTAGTAGAGCAGGATCGCGGCCAGCCAGAAGACCGGCATCGAGATCCCCACCAGCGAAAGGATTGTCAGCGCGCGGTCGGTGAACTTGCCGGCGTGCACAGCGGACAGGTAGCCGAACACGATCGCCAGCGACATCCACAGCACCGCAGCCCCGATGCACAACGAGAACGTGGCCGGCAGCCCTTCCCAGATCTGTTCGACGACGTTGCGGTCCTTCGCGTACGACATCAGCTGGCCGGTGAAGATCTGCTTCATCATCGTCAGGTATTGCACGGGCAGAGGTTTGTCGAGGCCGAGATCCGCACTGACCCTGGCGATCAGCGCCGGGTCGGCGTTCTTGCCCGCGATCCGCGCGGCGGGATCCGAATTCGGGATCACGTTGAAGATCAGAAACACGATGACCGAGATCGCGAACAGCACCGCGACCATGCCGATCAAGCGCCGGGCGATGAAGCGGGCCATCGCCTAGTGCTCCAGCCTGATCTTGGCCCTTGGATCGAGGGCGTCGCGAAGGCCGTCACCGAAAACGTTCAGCGACAACACCGTTGCCACGATCATCAAGCCGGGCACGATGGTCAGGTGTGGCGCCGTGTAGATCATCTGGTAGCCGTCGGCGATCATGGTGCCCCACGAAGCGTTGGGCGGCCGCACGCCGGCGCCCAGGAACGACAGCGCCGACTCGAGCAGCATGTTGTTGGCGATGTTGAGCGTGAAGAACACGATGATCGTCGAGACGATGTTCGGCAGCAACTCCGAGAACATGATTCGCAGCGGCCCCTTGCCCTGCGCGACCGCCGCCTCGACGAACTCCTTCTCCCGCAACGCCAGTATCTCGCCCCGGATCGGTCTGGCCATGTAGGGCACGTAGACGAACCCGATGATCAGGATCGGGATCCAGATCGAGTCACCGGCGATCTCGAGCGCGCCGATCTTGAGACCGCCCAGCGACAATGTCGTTCCCAGCGCGATGCCGAGCAGCAGCACAGGGAAGGCCCAGACCACGTCGAGCACCCGTGACAGCACCGTGTCGATCCAGCCCCGGTAGTAGCCGGCCAGTAGGCCGACGGTCACCGCCAGCACCGTCGTGACGGCCGCCGCCGCAACGCCGACATAGATGGATGTGCGCCCGCCGTACATCAGCCGCACCATGACGTCGCGCCCGTTCTGGTCGGCCCCGAGGAGGTAGCGTCCGTGCAGGCCCGGCCCGATCGGTGTGCCGTCGGGCGCGACGACGTCGGTTTCGCGCCCGTCGATCAGCACCTTGTCGGTGATGTGGTTGTCGTTCGGTCCCGTGTGCGCGACGTGGTCGGCCCAGAGCGGTGCGGCCATACAGAACAGCACGATCATCACGAACAAGCCGCCACACCCAAGCGCAACTTTGTTGCGCCGCAAGCCGAAGCCACGCCAGATACCAGGGGCTGCGGCCCTGGATCTGCGAGGCCGGCACACCGGTCGGAAGGGGCGGCTCGCCGGGTGCCTCCAGCTCGCCGAGTAGGGGCAACCATCTACTTCAGCGCGAAGGACGAGTAATCCTGGTTGAACAGCAGGTGGTGATACGACCGGTCGAAGTCCATGCGCTCCGATAGGAACGTGGTGAACTGCTCGTTGCCGTAGGGCGCCCAAATCGCCTGATCCATGTACGCCCGGTCGAGATCCGCATACTGCTGCTCGACACCGCCGTCGCCGATCAGCTTCGTCAGCAGCTCGTCCATCTTGGCGTTGTTGGCAGGGATGTTGGCGCGGGAGAGGTTATTGCCGTTGGTCGGCAGGATGCTGTCGCCGTGCAGCAGCGGACGGAAGAAGTCGTCCGGATGTGGGAAGTCCTGGAACCAGTCGGCGAACCCAGTATCCACATCGGGCGTGGACTGATTGCCGATCGTGGTCCAGTAGACGTCGCCGGCGATCACCTTGAGCGTCGCATTGAAGCCAAGCTGCGTGAGCAGGTCGTGGTAGTACTCGCCGATCCGCTTGCGGTCGGGTTCGTCGTCGGTCCACACGGTGATGTCGCGGTCCGCCGGATTGGCTTCGGCGATCAGCTGTTTCGCCTTGTCCATGTCGGGGCCCGGGTAGAGCTTGTATTCCTGGTAGCCCGGCATGCCCGGCGGCAGGATCTGCTGGGTCGGGTGCATGCGACCGCCGAAGATCCGGTTCAGTGCCTCGGGGTCGACCGCGTAGTTGATGGCCTGGCGCACCTTGAGGTCGTTGAACGGTGCCCGCTCGGTGTTCATGAAGAAGTAGTAGGTGTTGATCGACTCCTCCATCCGGAAGCGGTCGCCGTAGCGGCGTCTTGATCTCCTGCAGCCGGTCTGGGGGCGGTGGGTCGATCATGAAGTCGACCCTGTTCTGCTGGATGTCGGTGACCTGAGCGCTCTGGTTCTTGTTCTCGACGAGCGTGATCTTGTCCACGCCCGCGTCGGCCACCTCACTGGCGCCGGCGTCCTTGACCGTCTGGAAGTTCGGGTTGCGCTCCATTGTCAGGGTGCGGGGCGCATCGACCGTACTGATCATGAACGGGCCGCTGCCGGGTGGTGGGTTGTTGGTGGCGTCCTTGTCCAGCGGTGTGCTCGGCGGGATGGGCGCGGCGAACATCAGACCGAGGATGTTCAGGAAGGTTCCGTTCGGCTCGGTCAGCTGGATGGTGATGTCACCGGTGTTGTCGTCGGTCTGGATGCCGCTGATCGTCTGCGCCTTGCCTTCGGCGTAGTCGCTGGCCCCGACGATGACGTCGTAGAACACCGAGCCGCCGGAGTCGGTCTTGAACAGACGCTGGATGGCATAGGTGAAGTCGGAGGCCTTGATCGGAGTTCCATCCGAGTACTTCATGTTCGGCCGGAGCTTGAGCTTGTAGGTCTTGCCGTCCGGGGAGATCTCGGGCATGTCCTCGGCGAGGCCGGGAACGACCTGCGTGCCCTCGTTGCCCTTCGCGTGCTTGTAGGTGAGCAGCGGGGTGTAGACGTTCCAGAGCACCTCCCACCCCTCGAGCGTGTAGGACAGCTGCGGGTCGATGTAGTCGGGGAACGACGTCGCGTTGATCGTGATGTCGCCGCCGCCCTCAGCGGTGGTGGCGCTCTTGTTGTCGTCGCCGCCGCAGGCAGCGGTTCCAATCGTCAACGCCGTGATGCCGGCGATGGCCAGAATCTTGCGCAGCTTGTTCATCTCGATCCCTTTGGTTGGCGATTCGGACGATCTGTGTACAACTGGGCGTTACTTTTCCCGATTGCATTGAATCTTGGGCGAGAATCGACAGGCATGCATCTCGAGGCACACAGGTAGTTCACAGGTGATTGCCAAACAACCACGTGCGCAAGGTGTTTCGCACAGGGAGCAACTGTGTTAGCTGGGCAACTGCCAGACACCATCGATTCCGTCCGCCAGCGAACGGTCGGCGGTACAACAAGTGCGCTGACGTCAATTTTCGCAAATTGGATGACATTCAAAGTTAACTGTGAGATGATCGACTCTTCGAAGTATCCCGTCTGCCAGCCTGGTCAAGGGTCGAGAATCAGCTGGTAACAGGTCATAGGAATGGAATCAGAAATGAAATCACATCGTCTGGCCCGACAACTCTCGGCCGTTGCCGGTGGCCTTGCCGTCTTGGCGATGGTCGGGTTGACCGCATCCTGCGCCAAGGAAGAGGAACCGGCTCCCGAAACCACGACGACCACCACCACGACCACCCCCACGACGACCGCGCCGGCTCCGCCGCCGTCGCCGACTGAGAAGGCCCCGCGCATCGATCCCGGGCAGCCAAACCCGTTCTCGCCGACGGTCTTTGCGCCACCGGCCCCGACGGCAATTCCCGGCGATCACTAACGCCGCGCGGTCGGGAGATCTGACCGTTCGGTTACTCAGGCCCGCAGGAATCCGCTAATGCTTGCCACGTTGCTGCGGTTCAGTGGGAAAGCGGGTTGGCGGCTGCTGGCACTGACGGCAGCCGCATCGCTGGTGGTCGCATTAGAACTACGGCCCGCGCCTGCCAATCCGGCGGTAATCGTTGGCGCGTACGCGTCGCTGCTGGCCAGTTCCACCAATCTCGGCCCGTCGCGCTCCGGCGATGCCCAGCTCACCGTCACGCTGCCTTCTGCGAATCCGCCCGAGGCGCTGATCGGGTGGGCGAAGGCGCAGGGGCTATGGGTGCGCTGGCAACCCGGCGACGCATGGGCGATCGTCGAGGGTGCTGCCGAACGCGTGGCGACTGCCTTTGAGGTGCCGGTGAATGATTATCGGAGCCGCAAGGGGCGGGTGTTCTACGCATCGCCGCAACAACCCGCCGTCCCCGCGCCGCTGCGTGATGTCGTCACCGAGCTAGGCCGAATCATCGGCTATACCCCGCATCGCACGGCGAGCCCGGGATTCTTTCCCCTCGACGTGCCGAAGGGAGGGTTAACGCCCGGCGGGTTGCTGGAGGCGTACAACGCGACCCCGCTCGCCGACGCGGGGTTCACCGGCAAGGGCGCGACCATCGTGTTCTTCGCGTTCGACAAGGCCGACCAGGAGGATCTGGACACCTTCGCCGACACATCCGAGTTGCCGAGGTTCACGCCCGTGGTGATCGGTGGGCAACCGGCTGAATCACACGGCGAAACGGCGATGGATCTGCAAGTGGCACATGCGATTGCGCCCGATGCGCGGCTCGTGGTTGTCAATGCGCGACCAACAGTGGAGGGTGACGGCGCATACGAGAAGATCGGCCGAATGTTCTCCGAGGCCGATCGTCAGTTCCCCGGTGCAGTGTGGAGCCTTTCGATCGGATGGGGGTGCGAGGCGTTCGTCAGTGCAGCCGACCTTGCCCCGGTCCAGGCCGCCTTGGCCGCCGCACAGCAGAACGGCACGTCGGCGTTCGACGCGAGCGGAGACACCGCCGGCCTGGAGTGCAAGGGCGGCGACGAGTGGTCGGCACCGCCGGGGCCGGATGACATCGGCCTGGACGCGGTCGCGTCGCTGCCCGAGATGACCTCGGTCGGAGGCACCAGCCTGTCGACGGGTCCGCGCGGTCAGTGGGTGACCGAACACGCCTGGGTGGATTCGCCGTTGTCGCAAGGCACGAGCGGCGGGGTATCGGCCCTGTTCGACCGTCCGGAATGGCAGGCCCGGTTGGCTATCTAGCGGGACACGGAGCGACGCCGGTTGACGCCCGATGTCGCCGCCGTCGCCGATCCGTTCACCGGCGTCAGGTTCATCTTCAAGCAGCAAGAGGTGCTCGGCGGGGGTACCTCCCAATCGGCGCCGATCTGGGCCGCGCTGACCGTGCTGATGAACCAGTACCTGGTGGCGAATGGCGGTCGTCCGCTCGGCAACATCAACCCGCTGCTGTATCGGGTCGCGACGGGTTCGAACCTGCCCGGGTTCCGCGACGTGCGCCGTGGCGGCAACGCGGTCGATGTCTCACAGCCCGGTTACGACCTGGTGACCGGGCTCGGCAGCCCCAACACATTCAATCTCGCCCGAAACCTTCTCGACCTCCAGAAGGGGGTGGCACCGCGGTGAGGTCTCCGGACGATGTCCCCACCATGCCCTGCGGGGTTTGCGGGACGGACGTGCCCGCCGCGGCGTTCTGCGGAACCTGCGGTGCGCAGCTGTCGGCAGGGCGCGGCGACGGGCGGGGTCGGCTGCGGATGGGGGCGTATGCGGCGGCGCCGGGGGAGCAGGTGCTGCGCCTGTCCGTGGCCAGTTCGCTCTTCCCGCACCTGCCGCATCGCTCGCGCACACCATTTCGAGTGGGGTTGGCAGTCCTGTTCCTGGCGTTGATCGCATTCGCCCTGTTGCGGTGGCAGGCGCCCTTGATCGTGGTCAGCGCGCTCGGATTCCCGCTGGTGTTCCTGCTCTACCTGCATGAGGCGGATGTCCACCGCGATCTGCCAATCCGGTCCCTCGTGACGACCGCGGTGATGGGCGTCGGGCTGGGATTCGGCTGGGCGTTGTTGACCGGCACGGTCGTCGCGGACTTCTACGATGTCGCGCTCGGTGCCGGCGAACCCGACGAGCAGACGCTCCTTGTCGGACTGGCGATTCCGGTAGGAAGCGCCGTCCTCATGCTCGTCCCGGCCGTGGTGGTGCGGCTATTGCGTCCGGCGACCCGTGAATCGTTGGACGGGTTCGTGATTGGAGCACTGAGTGCCATCACCTTCACTGCTGCGGCGACGCTGACACGGTTGGCCCCCCAGTTCGCGACGGGAGTCACGGCCGGTGACCGACCCGCGAGCGGCCTGCTGGTGCAGGCCGGTATTCAGGGTGTAGCACTCCCGTTGACCGCGGCGGCGATGGGCGGCTTGGTCGGGGCGGCGCTGTGGTTGAGCCGGTCGACGCTGATTGCGTCGAGTGTGCTTGTGACGCTTGCTATCTACGCCGCGTTGGGGTGGATGGAAGTCACACCGGTATTCCAGGGCTTGCACTTCGGGGTGCATGTGTTGATCGCGGTGTTCGCCTTGCTGGCCTTGAGGATCGGGCTGCAGGTAGCGCTGCTGCACGAGGGGCGCGACCCGATGAATCCGAGTGGACAAGTGCTATGCCCGCATTGCGACCACGTCGTGCCCGACATGGCGTTCTGCCCGAATTGCGGGGTGGCGGCGCGCGCGGCATCACGGTCATCGCGCACTGCGCGGAGAGCCCATGCGGCCGAAGATGTTTCGACTCCACGACCCGGATACGCGGTGCCTGCGGGATCGTATGCGGTGACACCAGTGCGACACACCACCTACAGCTGGCTGCTCACGACGTTGGGCGCCGGCGTTGGCATCACAGTCGCGGCGGGCGTTACGGCGGCCGTACTGGCGACGCCCGTCGTCCCAGACTTCGTGTGCCCGCCCGATTGCGGGCGTCCTCCGATCGCCAAGCCGGTCGAGTCGAATCCGCGCTTCGTGTCCAGCGATGGTGAATTCTCAGTCCAATACCCCGGCCCCGGAACGGCATACGAGGCGCGGCTGAACCCGGACGGTGTCGATCTGAGTTTCGTCGCCGGCGACACGGGCACCATGCAGTTTTTCGGTCTGCCTGCCGCCAATCGCACACCGAAGCAGATCACAGAGGACTTGATCGGCGAGAACTACCCCGACGCCACCACCGACTACGAGATTCCCAATGCGCTGGTCGGATACGAACCGGGATACGGCGTCGTCGTCGACGAGTACCCGCAGGATTCCAGCGGCAGCTTCACCCGGCTCCGGCTCGTGGTGATGACGGCGGTCAAGAATGACTATGCGTTGGTCGCGGCCGCGATCGGGCCCTACCACGAGTTCAGTCCGGATTTCGGGACGGGGCACCCGTCGGGCGTCAACCTGCAACTCGCGATGGACATGGGGAAGTACGTCAACAGTTTCAGGTGGCGGGACGACCTGCCACGCTGACGGATCAATCAATTTGTCATATCCTGGGGGAGAATGTTTGCGAGGATTTGCGAAGCGGGAATGGTGGGGTTCTCGACGTTGACGTCAGGTGGGGTTTCGCAATGGACCTACAAACGAGAATGGTTAGCCAATCCTTACAGGCAGCCTTGGATGAACCCCTGCGATTCGGTGTCAGCACACCCGGAGGCCTGCTAGGAGCGCGAGAGCTGCAGGCCGTCGCGGACGCCGTGGGCCGACGGGCCGAGATGGTGATGTGCTTCGAAGATTTCTTCGCCGAACCGCCCGTGGCCGCGATGGCCGTCGCCCGCTACTGCGGCGCCGATCCGATCGTCACATGGGAACCGTGGTGCTGGACCGATGACCGATCGCCGGCCGTCATGCAAGCCCTTCTCTCCGGTGCCCTCGATGACTACGTCACTCGCTGGGCTTCGGGAATAAGGGACTGGGGATCGACGGCCTACATACGGTTCGCCCACAAGTTCAACGGCGAGTGTTATCCGTGGACGCCGGCAGGCGGCACCTCGGCGACCGCGTATGTACAGGCGTGGCAGCGGCTGCACGACATCTTCTCGGTCCAGCAGGTGGAGAACGTGACATGGGTGTGGGCGCCGACCGTCGTCGGTAGCGGCGCGCTGACGGACTGGTATCCCGGCGACGAATACGTCGACGTGCTCGGTATCGACGGCTACAACTGGGGCGCCAGCCTGCCCTGGTGTCAGTGGATCGAGCCCGAGGATCTCTTCGCAACAATGCTCGATCAGTTGCGAATTGTCAGTTCGGATAAGCCGATACTGGTTACCGAAGTCGGCTGTGCGGAATCCGGTGGGCGCAAAGCCGACTGGATCGCGCGGCTGGTCGACTTCCTCAGCCATCAGCACGACGTGATGGGCTTCGTCTGGTTCGAGCATGTACAAGGAAACCGACTGGCGGATAACGAGTACGCCCGAGTCGGCGGCGGCGATGGCCAGCGCGTTGCGCAGTGCACGCGTCCTGCTCTAGTTATAGGGGTACTGCAGTTCCGGTTCGTGGAATCGGTTGATGATCGGGATGCGCTCGATGATGCGGTCACGCAGTCGCGGCTGCGGCGGCGCAGGCGGAACGTAGTTCGGTGGCGGAGCAGGCGGCACGTACGCGGGTGCCGGCGCGGGTGGGACGTACGCCGGCGCGGGTGGCGTGTAGACGGGCGCGGGCGGTACGTAGGCGGGCGGCTCGTTGATCGGCTCAGCGATCGGGGCGACTTCGGGGGCAGGAGGCACCGCCACGACAACCGTCCTCGCGACCGGCGGCGCGGCTTCCGGCGCCGGTGCCGCAGGTGGAGGCGGCGCGGCGGGGCGTGGCGATTGGGGCGCCGCCTTCGGTACCGACGGTGCTGGCGCGGCGGGAGCAGGTGCGTCGGCGTTGGCGACCTGCGGTTGCTTGGGCGTCGAATCCGGTCCGGGCGTCAGACGCAGCCCGAGCGCGACAGACAGTGAGACGACAAAGATCACCACGGCGGCGACGAGAACGGACGTCAACGCACCAGTTCTCGACATCAACGGTGCACGCGGCGTGTCCAACGTGTTCACCGCCCGCGCAGACGCCAGCGCCGCACCGCGCGCCAGCGCCAGATCGGCTTCGGCGGCGGAGATCACGGGTGAGTCAGTCAACGCGGCGAGAGATGACATGACCAGATCGAGGTCGTCGGCGGAGCCGACCACGAAGATGGCTTCTGGCTGCCACTCGTCCAGATCCAGCAGCGCGATCACGCTGCTCGGCAGTTCGACCGCGTCATCACCGTCGAGTGGCCTGGCGATGCGGTCGACGGTCGCTCCCTGGAGAGTGACCATCGCAATGACGGCGGCATCCGGTTCGACCAGGCACACGGCGACGTTGTCGTAACCTGCGCGATCGGCGATGCCTGTAGCCAGCGCGTCCGCGGCCTCGAGTTCGGAGATGGCGATGACGTTCTCGAGGTCCCTGTCGGCCAGCGTTTCCAGCACTATCGACGCCTCGCCTCCGCCTCGTTTGTCCAGGTCACGCCGACCGCGTGGAGCCGGTTGTCCCCGACGGCGGCGATCACCTCGTCGAGGGTGTCGAAGTCGATCCCATCGCGATGAATGGTGGCGCCCTCGCCCGTCGTCCCCTCGACGAGCACCCAGCGAACCGCCGTCGACGTCATCGATAGACCGAGCACGAGGTCCATTGATGTGCCCCCGATCTGCTGTCAGTCGGGTCTGAGACTACCGCTGTGGGCAAACGCTGGGCGCGGGACCGCTCTAAGCGGGCGGCCGGCGGGAGGTCATTCCTACGCGCCCAGCTCTTCGGCGGCGATGCCGAATATTTCGTCCCCTGAACCGACAGCCACGAAATGACCGGCTCCCTCGACTGGATGCCATAACGCTCCGGGCATTCGGTCAGCCACCGCCTTGTTGATGGAATCCGCTACCAGCCGATCATCCATCCCTTGCCACATGTGGACTCGACGCTCGATCGTGGCCACGTCGAAAGCCCAACTGCGATAGAGAAGTTCGCTGTCTCGAACGAGCCCGTCGGAACCATGAGCGAAGCATTCGGCGCATGTTTCGGAGAAGGCGGATTCGAAATCCGGTTGATCCAAGATTTGTCGGTCGTAGTCGTTGACGGCCTTCAGCAATTGCTTGAAGAAGGTGCCGCGGAAGTGTTTGGCGGTGATCCCGAGGGTCGCGTACATCAGCCGGAAGCCCGGCTTGAAACGTAGTGCGAGGGATCCCCCGAGCGCGTCGGCCTTCGAAAGCTGATCGGCTGCCCAGTTGTCGCCGAATGCTCCGTAGCTTCCACCAGCGATGCTGCTGACGTGCCGCAGTCGACGGGGATCAATGTATGCAGCCGCTGCAAGTGCCCATGGGCCGCCCTCCGACCAGCCCGTCACCCCGAATTCGTCGTATCCGAGCGCGTCGGCGATGGCCACCAGATCATCTGCCCAGCCCGAGTAGCTGCGGTTCTTCTGGGGGCTGGACTGTCCGATGCCGGGCCGATCGACGCAGATGAGGCGCAACCGATTCTTGGACGCTGACTCTGCGACGAGGCGTGCCTCGAGACGGCTACCGGGTCCACCGTGATTGTGGATGACGAGCGGGCCGTTCGGAGCTCCGACTTCGGAACACGCGAGACTACGGCCGTCTTGGGTCGCTACCGAGTGGTGCATGTCGGCCCGAATTATTCACCTCGGGATGCATTTTTCTGGCGCCGCCCGATGAAACCCGTTCTCCCTCGTAAACGACCTGGCAGGGGAGAAGGAGGGCCCGCTGGCGTCCATCGGATCTTTGCGAGATTGTGACTATTTCGTGATTTGCTCGTATTGTGCTTCCGTGGGGCGGCACTCATTAGCCACGGAGCGACGGAAGTCGTCAGTAGGCCTGGCTGCGCTCATCGCCCCGGTCGCCGTGTTCTTCGCGGCTGGCGCAGACGTCAAACCACAAGCCCCCAGCGGTGACTCCAAGCCAGTCGTCGACGACGGTCCGCCGTGCTGCATGGAGATCGTGGCGGCAGCACCGATCGCATCTTCGTCGGCTCCGCCCGGAGCGCAGTTGGTCAAGAGTTCCGCTCCCGGTCAGGTGGTATCGGCAGCGAGATACCGGGTAGTCGATGTCCCGCGCTTGCTACCCGTTGGGGTCGCTCTAGAGCAGGGTTTACAGGTCAGGACCATCTTGGCCGCTCGCAGTATCAGCGCGGCATTCCCCGAGATTCTCAACATCGGCGGGGTTCGTCCGGATGCGCTGCGATGGCATCCCGACGGCTTGGCGCTCGACGTGATGATCCCCAACCCCGGCACAGCCGAGGGAATCGCGCTCGGAAACGAGATCGTCGCGTTCGTCATCAAGAATGCGGTTCGATTCGGGATGCAAGATGCAATCTGGCGTGGCGTCTACTACACCCCCAACGGCCCACGAGGAACCGGCGCCGGCCACTTCGATCACGTCCACATCACCACCACCGGCGGCGGATACCCCACCGGCGGGGAAGCGTACTACCGCTGAGCGCGAACTGACATCTGGCAATTAGGTCAGGCGGCCGCCTGCGACCCTCCACCGACCCACCCCCTGGCCGCCTGTGTCGACTAGAAGCCGGCTGTGGCCGACGCCCGGTAAGGGAGCTCTAATCCTCCCCACCATTCGCCTGCACGGTGCATCCGCGCCGACCCCACGGCGGATCGAACACCTCTGCGTCGAGCTGTGCTGTGGTCGTCGACACACGTACTGGCGTCAACCGAATTGAGGTAGTCCGGTACGCATGCTGGCCGCGTACATGCGCTACATGCTGACGGTCTCTTGTCAATGGCCAAGTGGTAGTCCCCGTTTTTGGCCAGGAAAAGTCCCCACTCCGGTAGGGGGTGGGGAGTTGACCCGCGGGGTTGGTCAGGGGCGGTCACCTCGCTTGGGATTGGTGTGGCGCATCCGGTAGGAATCACCCTCGGTGACGACGACGGTGGCGTGGTGTAGGAGGCGGTCCAGGATGCTCGCGGCGGTGGTGTGTTCGGGTAGGAATCGTCCCCATTGTTCGAACGGCCAGTGTGATCCGATGGCCAGGGATCGGCGTTCGTAGGCTGCGGCGACGAGCCGGAACAGCAGCTGGGTGCCGGTGTCGTCGAGCGGGGCGAATCCGACCTCGTCGATGATGAGGACGTCGGCGCGTAGCAGGGTGTCGATGACTTTGCCGACGGTGTTGTCGGCCAGCCCGCGGTAGAGGGTGTCGATGAGGTCGGCGGCGGTGAAGTACCGGACGCGGTGTCCGGCGTTCACTGCGGCGATCCCGAGACCGATCAGGGTGTGACTCTTTCCTGTGCCTGGTGGCCCGATTAGTGCCAGGTTATGTTGTGCCCGAACCCATTCCAGGTTGGCGAGGTAGTCGAGGGTGGTTTGTGGGATGGACGAGGCCGCGACGTCGAAACTGTCGAGCGTTTTGGTAACGGGGAACCCAGCGGCTTTGAGCCGGTTGGAGGCGTTGGAGGCATCCCGGGCGGCGATCTCAGCTTCGATCAGGGTGCGCAACACTTCCTCCGGTGTCCACCGTTGAATCTTCGCGGTGATCATTACTTCGGCGGCGTTGCGTCGGATAGTCGCCAGCTTCAGGCGGCGCAACGCGGCGTCCAGATCGGCGGGCAGGTCCGGGATCTGTCTGGGTGGCGCAGGTTTCGCTGTACTCGATGTGGTGGTCATGAGGTGACGGTCGCGTCGCTGATGGCCGTCGATGCCGTCGGATAGGCGTCTAAGGATCTCGTGGAGGCGGAGGGTAACGGCAGCACGAGTGCGCCGCCGGGTGGGTGTGGTTGTGGGGTACCGGTGCCGGCGGCCAGGATGGAACGCACATCGGCGGCGCGGAACCGTTTGAACGCCACCGCCCGGCGCAACGCGGCGACCAGAACTGCCTCGCCGTGCGCGGCACCCAGCCCGAGCAGCACCTCCAACTCCGAGCCGAGTCGGGTGTTACCGATCGCGGCGGCCCCGACCAGAAACGCCTCGGCGTCGGAGCCGAGGGCGCAGAACTGTTTCTCAGCAGCAGTTTTGGGACGTGGTCCACGTCGGGGCTCTGGACGGGGCCCGTCGTAGTGGTCATCGAGGACCGATGCGGTGCCCGGGGCGCCCATCTCGTGTTCGGCCACGATCACCCCGGTAGCGGGCTCCACGAGGCACACCGCACCGTGATCTAGGACCACAGCGACACTGGCCCCGATCAGCCGGGTGGGCACCGAGTAGCGGGCCGAGGCATACCGGATGCAAGACAGCCGGTCGACCTTGCGGATCACCGACGGTACCCCGATCGCCAGGCGCAGCGACGGCAACGGTCGCAGCAGGTCACGCTCAGCGGCGAGGCGCTCATCAGGGATGGCCATGATCTCCGAATGAACCAGCGCGTTGACCTCGACGCACCACGCCGCAGCCGCGGCGTTGGCGGCCCGCACATCAACCGGTGTACCAGTGATGGCGGCATCAGTCAGTAGCGGCACCGCCAGATCGCGTTGGGAGTAGCCACACAGGTTCTCTACGATCCCTTTGGACTGCGGGTCGTTGGCGTGGCAGAAATCGGGTGCGAACCCGTAATGGCTTGCCAGCCGGACATATTCGGCGGTAGGAATCACCACGTTGGCGACGATGCCACCCTTGAGGCACGCCATCCGGTCAGCCAACACCCTGACCGGGACACCGCCGATCGCACCGAAAGCTTCGGCGATCAACGCCAGCGTCGTGGAGGCCCGCTGATCGGTGGCGAACCTGACGAAGCGCCACCGTGAGAACGCCAACACCGCGCAGAACAAGTACAGCCCCGGCGCGGCCTCAGCCCAGTCGATCACCAGATACTCACCCGGTGACCACACCGCCGGGCGGCGCCCGCGATGATGATCCTTGCGCCACAACGCTTTCGATTCAGCAACCAGACGGCGCAAGTTCCGGGCCGAGCCCTCATAGCCGGCGGCCCGTGCGATCGGCAGCAGCCGCTTCGCCGAGATCCGGCCCGCCGACTTGTCGACTCGCTCGGCGACCAGGTCCCGCACAAGGTCGTAATTACGGACCCGTGGCGCAGGCTCGGGCAGGTCCTGTTCGGCGCGCTCGATAACGCGCTTCACCGTCTTGTGGGTAGTGCCGCACACCTCAGCGGCACCCCGATACGTTCCGATCTCTTGATAGGTGGAAATGATGTCCATTCGATCCCTCGCAGACTTCAATTGGAACTCCCTGGGCGGTGAGGTGACAGTTGGCGCTATCACCGTCACCGCCCAGGCCACGAGCTCCGGGCTGACACGACGACAAGGGAATGGGGACTTTTACCTGGCCACCAGTGGGGACCTACAGATGGCCACCAGTGGGGACTTTCTCATGGCCACGGACATTGAAGAACTCAGAGTTTCCGACAAGGAGGTCGTCATGAAAAAACCACTAACGTATGCCGAACTGGAAAGCATCGGCTCAATCGAAGCCGATCCGCCTTCAGAGGCGACGATTGAAGTGATCCTGGCAGAATCTCAATCCGAGACGGCCGACGAAGTAACGGTCCAGCGACTCGAACACGGGGTCCGGGTCGTGCGACGAGTTGGCATTGAGGGCTTGCCCGACAGCCGGCAGCGGCGACGCCCAAATACGGTGGAACTGTCGCGTTACGGCTTGGATACCTCTGCCCCATCCGTCGATCTGCCCGGATACCGCCCTGGGGGGTTGAAGACCGAGTTCAGCCCGTTACGCGCACCCCACGAGTGCCGTGATGTGCCGAACGGCGACAGCCCACCTACGCGTGGCAGATCAATCTTCGACAACGACGACCGGGTGCTGTTCCAGGACGCGAACTATCCCTGGCGGATCACCGGCAAGGTCGCAACTGCACGCGGTTTTGGGTCGGGGACCGTGATCGGACCACGCCATGTGCTCACCGCTAGCCATGTTGTCGACTGGCGACGGGATGCCCAGGGAAACATCGGGTGGATCAACTTCACGCCCGCCTACTATGACGGCCGCGGCCCTTGGGGGACTTTCTATGCCGACACCGTCGTGTCATGGGTAGAGAATCCACTCAACATCAACGACGACCAGACCGCATTCGACTACTCCGTGCTGGTGTTCAGCGAACGCATCGGCGACGTCGTGGGATTTGCCGGTTTCCGCACCTACGACGCCAGCTGGAACGGCGGTTCGTATTGGCAGTCGATTGGGTATCCGGCCGACCTCGAACGCGGTGAACGCCCCGCGTTTGAGGGCAACGGCGCAGTGCGGACAATCGGCGAACACTCCAATTCGGGGCGCACTGGGTACGTCATGGGTCATTGCAAAGATTTCACACCCGGCCAGTCGGGGGGTCCTGCCTGGGGCTTCTGGGATGGGGAATCGTGGCCGACGGTCGTCGGCGTCGGCAGCACGATCGGTGACACCGTAGTGAAGCAGTCGTCAACTGCAACAACCCGAAACGATAACGAGTTCGGTGGCGGGCCGGCGTTATCAGTGTTGATCGACTGGTCGCGGACAAACCATCCGTGACCGAATCGTCCAAGCTCGTCTTGGCCGCGCTGGCCGCGCTGGCCGCGGAACTGCGGCCAGCGCGCCGTCGGACCGAGCTGCGGAGCCGGCCCAGTCTCATTGGCGCGAAATCCTGAAACGCCTGTCCGACTGTGTTTTTCGGCAGTCAGCGCGCCTGCCCATCACGACACCAGCGCCGCCGAAACCGCTACGGCGTCGGTGGTGCCGGTGGCCTTCGCGCTGCCGAGTAACCGCCCCAGCGCGGGCACGAAGTCGCCGCTGGACAGCCCGTGCAGGTACAGCAGCGGCAATACCTCCTCGATCTTCGGCGTCTTGCGCGCCCACGGCGGCAGGATCGCCGAAGCAAACCGTTGCCGTTCGGCGGTTTCCGGATCGAGCCGCTTGTCGTTCACGCGCGGCGCGACCACCTCGACGGAGCCGGCGCTGGTGAGCACATCACGGGCAGTGTGGTAGCCGTTGCGCACGACCAGACAATGGCCGTTCTCGTCACGCTCGTCGGCGAAGCGGGCGATATAGGCGTCGACCTCGGCCCGCAGCGCGTCGGCCAGCATCCGGCGTGCACCCTCACGCACGATCTCGTCGATCAACGACGACGACACCGGCGTCGCCGCATCAGCGGTCTTATCACGGTCCGCGGAATCAGAGACTACGGTGAGCACAGGGACGTACCTTCCCGACCAGCGTTGCCGCGCCGGTCTAGCTTGGAACCTTCACTCGGTCACCCGGGAAGGTACGCCCCTTCCCAAGCCGATCCACAGATTTCAAGCATTGCTCCCCACGGCGGGCAGGAGCGACTTGCCCGCTAGCAGGTAGGCAACATTGCCAGGCCGCCTGGGGCACACATTGATGCCTGCTGTGATGACGGTCACTGTCTGCACGCCCATTCTTAAGGCACAGCCGGACAGTGTCTGCCATGGAGGTAATTATGTGGACCGTAGTCACATCGCATGGGCAGCGTGTGGACGGTATAGCGCATGAGCACATCGCGTTCCGCACCGTGCATTCGATGGGGGTGACTACGCTGATCGCTCCTTACCGCTATCTGGTGTCGGACAACCGCGGGCAGCGTTTCCATGCGGAGATTCATCGGTGCCCGACCCCCACGTTCCGGCCCGGTCACAGTCGATAGGCGGTCTGGGGCGCTATGGAATCTCAGCTTCCGCTGTGTCCACATCGTCATTGCGACACACGAGTGCATTGGCTTCCGACTACCTTGTGCGGCGGGTCTCATCTGCCAGAGGGCGAGGCGGAATCACAAGCCCGTCACCACATGGAGACGTCCGGGGCGCACCCGATCGACCGTCTTCGCCTCCGACATTTCGTCATGAGTGCCACCGAACGAGGTAGGAACTTGCGTTCAAGCGCGGCCGAGGCAGTGGCTTATCCCATCCTTGCCGACGGCGGGGAGGCGTTTGCGCGGCTCGCCCTTTTCGCAGCGGCGATTCCCTTCAAATGGATGCGACGCCGGAATCTGTAAACCCGAAGACGCGAATTGCGCTTGCTAGCAGACCGGCTCAGTCAATCTCGCCGCCTGTGCATTGAGTACTGGCAGAAGCGGGCAGAACCAGTATGGCCGTGCTGCGCGCGTTCAGAAAACTGCCGTCTACCTGCTCTTCG
>CAWKOI010000027.1:0-175268 GCA_963851115.1 uncultured Actinomycetota bacterium | reverse complement strand
TGGTCACCGGAGAGCACCAGCGGCGGCGCGAGCGACAGCCAGAGCGTCGTGTGCGCCGTTGTCGGCGCCTTTTTCGAAGTCCGCACCTGTGGTGGCCATCGTGTTGGTGATGTGGGCGAAGCACACACGGCCTGGCCACGCGCGGCCGCATAGGCGTATAGGCCGGCGGCTTCCATCTCCACACATGCGATGTTGTCCTGTTTAGCCGCCTCGATCGCGCACGCCGTCTCACGGTAGGGAGCGTCGGTGGTCCAGGAGGAGCCCGGCCACACCGGTTCGGGAAGGTGGTCGAACGCCCCGGCAAGCCGCCGCTGCAGCGTGTCGTCCAGTCGGCTCCAGCGCCCTGGTGGTTGGTAGTGCAGGCTGGTTCCCTCGTCGCGCAACGCCTTTTCGATGAGCACGAAGCAGGGCAGTTCATCGACGGCGGAGATCTGCCCCGCGGAGGTGATACTCAAAATGAGTTCGGCTCCCGACGCTGTGAGTTGCTCGGCGACCAGGACGGCGAACGGTGCGCCGACAGCCATTCCGACGACCCCGATCTCGATGCCGTCGAGATCCACGGTCCACATCTCGGTGTGGTAGCAGGCCCACCCGGGATGTCGCCGACCGCGCCCGCTGGCGGCGAGGTAGCGGACGATGTCGCCATCAGGATCGAGCAAGCCCACCGCCGGAACCGCGATATCTGCGAGGCCGCGCTGGCGACGGGCCTCACGCAGCAGGTTTGTGGGCTCGAACAACGCTGGCGCCGAATAGTCCTTGGCGGCCAACAACGGGATGGCATCGGAACGGGGATCCACCGCAGAATCACAGCACTAGTCGGGCCGAGGCCGCGCCGGTCTCAGTGCCTAACAGTCCGCTCGTCGCGCCAGTGGCAGACGTTGGCTTTGAACTGACTCCAGTTCAGTCGCGTTCGCAAAATTCGGCCGTAGCGACCGGCTGTGTAGGGCACCTGGCGCGACTTCCATTGCCACTGATGATCGTTGGAGTTCGAGTCGCCCTCGTCGCCAGTCACGAAACGCACTTCACGACGGTGCCCAGCCGGTGCTCGAGCTCGGGGACGATGTCGCCGCCGCTGCAGTCTCATCGTGGCGGATCGTAGTGCGGTCAGGTGGCGACGGGCAGGTCGGCGAGGCGCCATTCGAGCATGCCGTCGGTCAGTCGCATGGCGGTGTGGCCGTGCTCGGTGAGCATCCGTACCGCCTCGTGGGCCAGCACGCAGTAGGCGCCGCGGCAGTAGGCGACGATGTCGTGGTCCTCAGGCAGTTCGGCGAGGTGGTCGGCGAGTTCATCGAGCGGAACCGATACCGCGGCGGGGATGTGGCCTGCCTCGTATTCCTCCCGCGGCCGCACATCGATCACCGTGACCTGTCCGGTCTGGATTCGATCGAGTAGCTCGCCCCGAGTCACCTGTTCGGTGCCCGGGCCGAGGTAGGCGCTGGCGGCGGCCTCGACGTCGGGCAGATGCGCACTGGCCACCGCCCGCACCAACGCCAGCAGTTGGGCGACGTCGGTGCCGGCCAGCCGGTAAAACACCTTGGTGCCCTCGCGGCGCGTGCTCACCAGGTTTGCCGCCTTCAGGGTCTGCAGATGCGCCGACGCGGTGGTAAGCCCCAGCTCGCTGGCCCGAGCCAGGGCATCGACGGTGCGCTCACCTTGGGCCAGCAGATCCAACAACTCCAAGCGCTTCCCACTGCTGAGGGCCTTGCCGACTCGGGCGAACTGATCGAACAACACGTTCTTGGCGGCCCGATCACCCATAGCATTCTCCAATCATCTTTGGAATAGTGTAGAACATCGGTGAGTCGCGGCGCGCGACGCTGGCATAGAGGAGGCGTGATGGCTGGAGTCGATCTGATTCCCCTTGTCGATGAGGGCTTGGGCAACTCGGCCTACCTGGTGGATCTGGGTGACGGACGGGCCCTGGTCGTCGATGTCAGCCGTGATCTGCGCGGGGTGCACGCGGCCGCATCCCAGCGCGGGTTGACGGTGGCGTTCGCCGCCGACACCCACCTGCATGCCGACTTCCTTTCCGGCGCACACCAACTCGGCGCCACCAGCGGCGTCGCAGGTGTTGGCGTCGGCGGCCGGTCACCGCGAGTTCACGCCACACCGGATTGCACGACGGCGACGAGGTCGACCTGGGCGGACTGCGGCTGCGTGCCCTGTTGACCCCCGGACACACCCACGAGCACTTGGCGTTTCTACTGCTCGACGGTGACCGCGAAGTCGGAGTCTTCACCGGCGGGTCACTGATCGTCGGCTCGGCCGCCCGCACCGACCTGGTCTCCGAGGACCGCACCGACGAACTCACCCGCGCCCAGTACGCCTCACTGCGCCGGCTGGCCGCCCTGCCCGGCGACGTGCAGGTGTGGCCCACCCACGGCGCCGGATCATTCTGCTCGGCACCGCCGGGCGCCGAACGCACCAGCACCATCGCCCACGAGCTGGCCACCAACCCGCTGCTACAAGCCACCGACGAAAACGCCTTCGTGGCACAGCTTCTCGGCTCATTGGGCAGCTATCCGCCGTACTTCCGCCGGCTCGGGGAGATCAACCGCGTCGGCCCGCCGCTGCTGGATGGTGAGCCGACGCTGGCGCCGCTGAGTGTGGATGAGGTGCGGGCCCGGTTGGCCGACGGCGCGGTCCTCATCGATGCCCGCCCGGTGGACCGCTTCGCCGCCGCGCATGTGCGTGGGGCGATCTCCATCCCGTTGCGGCCGGTGTTCGCCTCCTGGCTGGGCTGGCTCGCGCCGGCCGACCGACCGCTGATCATCGTGCGCGATCCCGATCAAGACGCCGCCGAAATCGCTTGGCAGGCCGCGAAAATCGGATACGACAACATCATCGGCGAACTCGACGGCGCGATGGCGGCGTGGACCGCCGCCGGCCACGACACGGCCAGCATCCCGTTGACCCGGGCCGGGCACCTTGACGGCCGCCGCGTCCTGGACATCCGCCAACGATCCGAATACCTCGACGGACATCTGCCCGGCGCGATGCATGTCGAGCTCGGCGACATCGCGCACCGGGCCGCAGACGTACCTGACGAACCGACCGTGGTGATGTGCGGGCACGGTGAACGCGCGATGGGCGCGGCCAGCCTGCTCGAAGGAGCCGGCCACCACGACCTGGTTGTGCTCGACGGCGGACCCCAGGACTGGGTCCAGCCACCGGCCGCCACTTGGAGACCGGCGGGTGAGCACCACTGATCGCCAACCGCGACTCGGGTTGCGCGCCAACCTCGCCCAGTTCTGTCTGCTGGTCGCGGTCAACGCTCTCGTCGGCGGCATGGTCGGCCAGGAACAGACCGTGCTGCCGCTGCTGGCCGAGCAGGAATTCCACCTGACTGGCTACACGTTCCTGCTGACCTATGTGTTCGCCTTCGGCATCACCAAGGCCGCCACCAACTACGTCGCCGGCACCTGGTCGGACCGCTTCGGACGCAAACCCGTGCTGCTGGCGGGCTGGCTGCTCGCCATTCCCGTTCCGCTGCTGCTGATCTGGGCGCCGTCATGGGGATGGGTGATCGCCGCCAATGTGCTGTTGGGCATCAATCAAGGCCTGACCTGGTCGACCACCGTCATCATGAAAATCGACCTCGTCGGCCCCCGCCAGCGCGGCCTGGCCATGGGCTTCAACGAGGCCGCCGGCTACGGCGCCGTCGCGCTCACCGCTGTGCTGGCCGGCTACCTCGCCGCGCACTACGGTCTGCGGCCCGCGCCGTTCCTGCTCGGCCTGTCGTATGCGCTGATCGCCCTGGGCCTCACCGCGGTGTTCGTCCGCGAGACCCGCGGCCACGCCGAGCTGGAAGCCAGCCACCACGACAACACCCACCCCGACACCGCGCTGAGCAACCGGCAGATCTTCCTGCGCACCAGCTTCACCGAACCGGCGCTGTCCTCGGCCAGCCAGGCCGGCCTGGTCAACAACCTCAACTTCGGCCTGTCCTGGGGCCTGTTCCCAATCCTGTTCGCCACCACCGGCATGCCCGTCGACCGCATCGGCATCCTGATCGCCGTCTACCCGGCCGTGTGGGGCGTGGGCCAACTGGCCACCGGCGCACTGTCGGACCGGTGGGGCCGCAAGCATCTCATCACCGCCGGCATGCTCACCCAAGCCGCCGCGCTGGCGCTGATCGCCACCGGCGACACGTTCACGTGGTGGCTCGCCGCCTCCGCGCTGCTCGGTGCGGGCACCGCGATGGTCTACCCCACCCTGCTGGCCGCCGTCGGCGACGTCGCCCACCCGCTGTGGCGGGCCCGCGCCGTCGGCGTCTACCGACTCTGGCGCGACAGCGGATATGCCGCCGGCGCCATCGTCGGCGGCATCACCGCCGACCTGTGGGGGCTGCGCGCCGCGATCTGGGCCGCCGCCGCCATCACCGTCGCCTCCGGGCTCGCCGTCGCGCTGCGCATGTACGAAACCCATCCCGGCCAACGCAAGAGCCGATATCGGTAAGTGACCACGAACGGTTGACAGTCACTTACCGTTCGCGCACACTTACCGATGTGGCCGCTTCTGTCGACACCGTGCTGGATGCCCTCGGGGATCACACCCGCCGCGCCATCCTCGACGAGCTGGTCCTGGGCCCGGTCGCGGTGGGCGTGTTGGCCGATCAATTGCCGGTGTCGCGGCCGGCGGTCTCACAGCACCTGCGGGTGCTCAAAGAGGCCGAACTCGTCGTCGAATCGGTGGCCGGCACGCGTCGGTTGTACCGCATCAACCAGGCGGGACTTGTGGTGGTGCGCGGCTACTTCGACCGATTCTGGGAAACCACGCTCGACAACTTCGCCCTCTTGGCCGCGGCCGAAACCGAAGCCGACAACCGCAAGGCCAGACGAGATCAAACCAACCGAAACCGGCCCGACCCGGGTCGCACCGACCACAAGTAAGGAGCATCGATGAGCACCGAATCCACCGCCGCCGTCGAGGTCGTCCGATCGGTCAGTGTCCCACTGTCGCAAGCGCGTACCTTCGAGTTGTTTCACATCGGCGTCGGCCGAACCCCACGCCCGAACCCACGTTTTGATGCTCATCGCCGACCTCGACGTCCGGATCATCAACGCCGCCACCGGAGAACTCATCCGCCAGCTAACGCTGGATCCGACCAGGGACTACCAACCCCGAAAGGTGCCCTGCGGCCGCCCAAAAAAATCGCTGTGAACCAAAACGCAGGTTCACAGCTATGCGGATGTCTTGAGATATCACATGAGCGCGCCCGAAGGGATTCGAACCCCCAACCTTCTGATCCGTAGTCAGATGCTCTATCCGTTGAGCTACGGGCGCATGTCTTTAGTTGTGGGCTGACGGATCAGCCGTTGCGGAGGCGAGAGGATTTGAACCTCCGGTCCCCGGTAAGGGGGACAACTCATTAGCAGTGAGTCCCATTCGGCCGCTCTGGCACGCCTCCTGAACGTTTACCGCCGATCCGACAGCGTACACATCCGCTATGGCACGAGGCAAAGCGCATTAGAGCTCCTCATAGACTGGTCGCGTGACCGCCCGTCTGCGCCCCGAGCTGGCCGATCTGCCCGCGTATACCCCGGGCAAGACGGTGCCGGGCGCAATCAAGATCGCCAGCAACGAGACGGTGCACGGGCCGCTGCCCAGCGTGCGGGCCGCCATCGAGAAGGCCACCGACAACATCAACCGGTACCCGGACAACGGCTATATCGAGCTCAAAGACCGGCTGGCCAAACACGTACAACTTCGCACCGGAGCACATCTCTGTCGGCTGTGGATCCGTGAGCCTGTGCCAGCAGTTGATCCAGATCACCTCGGCCGTCGGCGACGAGGTGCTCTACGGCTGGCGCAGCTTCGAGATCTACCCATTGCAGGTACGCACCGCCGGCGCCACCCCGGTCCAGGTGCCCCTGACCGATTACACCTTCGACCTCGACGCGATGCTGGCGGCGATCACCGATCGCACCCGGCTCATCTTCGTGTGCAACCCGAACAACCCGACCAGCACGGTCGTCGACCCCGACGCCTTGGCCCGGTTCGTCGAGGCGGTCCCGTCGCACATCTTGATCGCCCTCGACGAGGCGTACGTCGAGTACATTCGCGACGGGATGCTGCCGGACAGCTTCGGCCTGGTCCGCGCGCACAGCAATGTCGTTGTGCTGCGGACGTTTTCGAAGGCCTACGGGCTGGCCGGCTTGCGCATCGGCTACGCCGTCGGCGATCCGGACATCATCACCGCGCTGGGCAAGGTGTACGTCCCGTTCACCGCGACGAGCATCTCCCAGGCCGCGGCCATCGCATCGCTGGACGCCGCCGACGAGCTGCTGGCCCGCACCGACGCCGTCGTCGCCGAACGCGCAAGGGTGACCACGGCGCTGCGCGAGGCCGGCTACACCGTGCCGCCGTCGCAGGCCAACTTCGTCTGGCTGCCGCTGCCCGGACGTGCCCAGGAATTCGCCAAGGCCTCCGCGAACAGCCGCATCATCGTTCGGCCCTATGGCCAGGACGGCGTGCGGGTTACCGTCGCCGCCCGCCACGAGAACGACGCCTTCATCGACTTCGCGCAACGATGGATCTGGCGGAGAGACGCATGACCGACACGCTGGCCCGCAAGCTGTTCACCGAGCTCAAGGAGCGCACCGGGCAGATCCCGGACACCGACCTCGACGAGTTCTGGGCCACGCTGGAGCCGACGACGGTCGACCAGTTGATCGGCGAGTGGAAGGGCGGCGCGTTCGAGACCGGTCACCCGGTCAGCGGCCTGCTGGCCAAGGCGAACTGGTTCGGCAAGACCATGAAATCCGCGACCGAGGTGCTGCCGATCGTCTGCCTCGACGAAGACGGCAACAAGTTCAACAACGTCAAACTCGCCAAGGGCGAAGCAAGCCTGTGGTTGGAGGAGTTCCGCGGCGAGGTGACCGCGACAATGGTCTACGACGGCCAAGCCATCCACGACCATTTCAAGCGGATCGACGACAACGCCGTGATGGGCATCATGAACGGCAAGGCCGGAGTCTTCAACGGCCAGTTCGGCTACTTCTATCTCGAACGCGCTTAGCGCTCAGGCAGGCTGGCGGCCGGTGTAGGCGAGTAACCGCTCCAGCGCACGCGCGTCCGCCGGCACCTCGATCGGGTCGTCGAAACCGACGTTGGTGCGGCCTTGCGGCGTGATGATGGTGTGCGCCAAGCCGAGCACATAGTCGGACAACGAGTCGGGCGCCGTTACGTCACGTCCGGTCGCGGCGGCGTAATCCCAAGCGTGGACCAGGAATTCGATCGACAACACCCCTGCCATCAGCGCTGCGGGAGCTTCGCCCTGCCCGAACGGCAGCGTGCCGTCCAGCCCCCGGCGATGCCACGCGTCCAGCGCTGGGCGGGCCGCGAGGACGACCTGCCGCTCCACCGAGTCATCGCGGTCACGCTCCGGGAATTCCGCGCCTGCGAAACCGCCGATCGTCGTGATCGAGTTCATCAGGTGGTCGGTCAACTCTGCGACGTCGAACTCTCGGCATGGCGTCTGCTTGGATTCAGTCGTCTTTGGCGATGCCGTGCAGCACATGCTGCAGCACGGCCAACGTCGCTTCGGCACTCTCGAGTTCGTCGGTGGGTGGTGAATCCGGCCCAGGCCGCAAGTCATCGGGCATGAGCCCACGCTACGTCGCGCATGCGCATATCGTTCACGAGATGAAGACGCATGTGCGGGTGACGGCCGCTGCGCTGATCCTGATCGGCGTCGCCACCGGCTGCCAGCGCACCACCGAAGGCACCGTCGCGATGACGACCGCGCCGGGCCCGCCGCTGACATCGGCCCCGACGCGGACATCGCCGCATCACCCTAGCTGCCAGGTCTTCCCGAACATCCCGCTACCCGACATCCAGATACCCGGGTTGCCGTCTACGGACCTTCCGGAGGTCCCCGCGCCACCGAACGCCCTGACGATGACCTGCGCTGAGTACACCGACCTCGACGACGCCACGAAGCTGGCAGTGGTACGCGCGATCCTCACCCAGGAGTCCAATCCGCTGGGCCCTGAGGACGAGATGGTCGCCCTGATCATGGCCGATTCGATGTGCCAGTTTCTGCCTGACACCGTCGTGAACGAGGTGGTGCTCGGCGGGTCGCCACCGTGAGTGGCTAGCCTTCTGGCCATGGGCCAGGAAAAAGCATATGAATCCGTCACCGTCGACGTCGAAGGCCACGTCGCGCAGGTGACGCTGGTCGGTCCCGGCAAGGGCAACGCGATGGGGCCGGCGTTCTGGTCGGAGATGCCTGAGGTCTTCGCCGACCTCGACGCCGACCGCGACGTTCGCGCGATCGTGCTGACGGGTTCCGGCAAGAACTTCAGCTACGGCCTGGACCTGCCGGCCATGGGTGGTTCGCTGTCCGGCGTACTCAGCGACGGCACCTCGGCCCGCCCCCGCGCGGACTTTCACCAAACCATCCTGCGGATGCAGGGCGCGATCAACGCCGTCGCCGACTGCCGTACGCCGACCGTCGCGTCCGTGCACGGGTGGTGCATCGGCGGGGGCGTTGACCTGATCTCGGCCGTCGACATCCGCTACGCCAGCGCCGACGCGAAGTTCTCGGTGCGCGAGGTCAAGCTGGCTATGGTCGCCGACGTCGGTAGCCTGGCCCGACTTCCGCTGATCCTGTCCGACGGCCACCTGCGCGAACTGGCGTTGACAGGCAAGAACATCGACGCCGCGCGTGCCGAGAAAATCGGCCTGGTCAACGACGTCTACGACGACGCCGACGCGTCGCTGGCGGCCGCGCACGCAACCGCCGCCGAGATCGCCGCCAACCCCCCACTTGCCGTCAACGGCATCAAGGACGTGCTGGATCAGCAGCGCATCGCCAGGGTCTCGGAAAGCCTGCGTTACGTGGCGGCATGGAACGCAGCGATGCTGCCGTCGAAGGATCTCACCGAAGGCATCACCGCGACGTTCGAGAAGCGGGCGCCGAACTTCACCGGGGAATAGGCATCCAGCCGAGTTCGGCCTTGGCCTTCGCGTTCGACAGCGGCAACCAGGTGTTGCCGAACGCCGTCGCCGCGTAGGGCGCGACCAGGGCGACTAGTTGCCGCGGCATCGGGAGTGGCCGCGGCCGACCGAGTTTCGCGGAAAGCTCGCGGGCGTAGTCCCCGAACGACTGCGGTCGGTCATCGACGATGTTGTAGATCTGGCCACCACGGCCACGCTCGAGCGCATCTGCCGTTGCCTTGGCGACGTCGTCGATGTGCACCCATGACACCATCCCGTTGCCGGTCACGGCGGGGAACGCCCACCACCTCGCCAACCGGGTGAACAGATCGTCGTGTGGCACCCCCGGCCCGTAGAAAATGCCGTAACGCAACACGATTCCCTCCGTGTCGCTGCGCTCACCGGACGTCAGCACTGTCTGCTCCATACCGCGCAGCGCCGCCAACATCTCATCCCCGCCCTTCGGCGGCGGACCCGGATACGGGTCTGTCTCATCCACCAACGGCGGACCGGATGTCGGGTAGCCGTAGGCGAAGACCACCGATTCCGCGACGACCCGGCGCACGCCGGCGCGCTGCGCGGCGGCCAACAGGTTCGGGGCGCCGAGCCCCCACAACTTTCTGGCGGGCTCAAAGTCCTTGGGCCGCTTGGGACCCCACTTCGGCAGTGTGGTCAGCAGGCTGACCACCACCTCGGGTTCGATGTCGGCCACCACCGCGTTGATCTGCGCGGCATCGAATACGTTGGCCACCACCGGTTTGGCGCCCTCTTGCTCGATCTGAGGCGTCTTGGCCGGTTGGCTGGTCAGCCCGACGACGTCGTGACCGCGGGCATTCAACTCGCGCAGCAGCGGAATTCCCGGCACACTCGTCGCGCCGGCCACGAGTACACGCATCAGTAGCTCCCTTCCGTGTCGGCATTGGCGCTGATGCGCAACGCAATTGCGAGCAGCGCCGTGGTCACCACCAGACCCGCGGCCTCGAGCCAGCCGATGAAATCGCCCGCGCCGTGGTGCGGGTCGATGATGTGGCTGAGCGCGTGCAGGCCCCAGTGCAGCGTCGCGAACGCAAGCGCGGGCACTCGCCACGACGGCCACTTCACCGCGGCCAACATCATCAAGCCAAGCGGAAACTCGAACGTGGCGTTGTCGAAGATGTAGTGATCGTTGCGCACACCGAAGTTTCCGAGGGTGTCGAAGAACGTCCCAGGCGCCAACATCATGAACAGCCCGACGGACACCGAGTACACCCCGAACACGATCAGGGCCACCTCGACGAACCGGGACCTTGTGCGGGTGGGTGTGGTTGTCATACCGTCACGCTAGTTGGTTACTGGCCTCAAGATAGGCACCACTTTCATGACTATTTCGGGTACCACTTCCGGGCCGGAGCTCCTCGTCGAACTGGACCGCACCCGGTCGGAACCGCTGCACCGCCAGCTCGCCAACGGGCTGCGCGACGCCATCCGCACCGGCCGGCTCGCGCCGCAGACCCGACTGCCGTCGACCCGGGTGCTCGCAGCGGACCTCGGGGTTTCGCGCCGGCTCGTTGTCGACGCGTACAGCCAGTTGACCGCGGAGGGGTTTCTGTTCAGCAGGCATGGTTCCGGCACCCGGGTCGCGACCGTCGACGCGGCAAGCACGCCGCATAGCGGAAGCGTCGCGCCCGCGCGGCGCTTCGACATCGACTTCGCACCCGGCTCACCGGATCTCGGCAGCTTTCCGCGCCACGCGTGGCTGAGGGCGCTGCGGCAGGGCCTGGCCGAGATCGAATCGGATGCATTCGGCTACGTTGCGCCGCAGGGGCTTCCGAAAGCGCGCGTCGCGGTGGCGGACTACCTACGGCGCACCCGCGGTGTGCTCGCCGACCCGCAGAACATCGTGCTGTGCTCGGGCGCGACACAGGCGATCGCCATGCTCGCCCACGTGCTGCGTGACAGCGCGACACCGTTGGCCATGGAAGACCCCGGCTTCTGGTTGCACCGGATGGTGCTGCAGCACAACGGTATCGAGCCCGTCGCTGTGCCCATCGACGACGACGGTCTGGACGTCGCCGCGTTGGCGGACAGCCATGCGGGGGCGGTGCTGTCAACCCCGGCACACCAATCACCGACGGGGGTGGTGCTCTCCGCCGCACGCCGCACCGCGCTCGTCGAATGGGCCCGCACCGGCAACCTGATCATCGAAGACGATTACGACGCCGAATACCGTTACGACCGTGCGCCAGTCGGTGCGCTGCAGGGCATCGCGCCGGACCGGGTGATCTACGTGGGCTCGACGAGTAAGACGCTGGCGCCCGGGCTTCGCATTGGATGGATGGTGCTGCCACCGCCGCTCGTCGGTGCGGTGACAATGGCGAAGGGCCTGGCCGACACCGGAAGCTCGGTGATGGACCAGCTCGCTTTCGCGCAGCTGCTGACCGCGGGCGGCTATGACCGCCACCTACGCCAGATGCGGCGCCGCTACCTGACCCGCCGAAACTCCTTGCTGCGAGCGCTGTCTCGGTATCTGCCGCAGGCCACGGTGCTGGGTGCGGCGGCTGGCGTCCACCTCACGGTGCGATTCCCCGACGACTATCCGGTAGCCGAAGTGGTGCGCCGAGCCGCCGAGATGCGGGTGCGCGTCGAGCCGCTTGCGCCCTGCTACGCCGACCCGGCCACGGCACCGCCCGGGCTGATGCTCGGCTACGCCAACCTCACCGAGTCACAAATCGTGACGGGTGTGCAGGTGCTGGCTCAGGCCATGCACCCTTAGCCTCCCCCGCAGCCGCCGCCGCAACCTCCACCGCCGCAGCTGCTTCCACCTCCGCAGCTGCTTGCACCACCCGCGTCGGTGGAGCCGCCGGCCACAGCGCCCGCGGCCCAAGCCGCCGTAGTTCTGCGGCGGCGTAGCGTGCGGTCAGCGCGCTTGGCCCGCTTCGCCTCGGGTTGGGCTTCAAGGCGCGCCGCGTACGCGAGCCAGTGTGGGTCCTCGGCAGGGAGATGGACAGCGGCAGTCGCGCCGGTAGCGCTCTGCCGGGCGGGTCGACCACGGGCCCTCCGGCGTAGCGCCCGCTGCACCAGCGTGATCACTGCGTAAACCACCACGGCGACCACCAGAATGCTGATCCACCCCAGAACCGTGTTACTCATGAATAAATGCTACGTCGGGTTTGCTCCAGCCGAGTCGATGACGCGATACCACAGGTTGGTCACCTGTTGCGTGTGCGTGACGCTGAACTGATCCAACCGCACTGTCTCGCCGCCGGGATGCTCGAACAGTCGGGTGCCGTCGCCGAGCAGCACCGGCGTCACGGTAACCATCACCTCGTCCAGCACGCCGGCCCTCAGACACTGGGCGGCCACACTGGCGCCGAGGATGTTGACGTACTTGTCACCCGCGGCGGCGCGTGATTCAGCGATCGCCGTGTCGATGTCGCCGACGAACGTCACGCCGGGAATCGAGTCGGCGGGCGGGCGGTGCGTCAGCACGAACTGCGGCCCGTCCCAGCCGCCGCCGAAGGCCTCGCCCTCACCGGGCTGACCCTTGAGGGGGTCGTCGCCGCCGAACGTGCGGTTGCCCGCGAGGATCACGCCCGTGCGCGTAATCAGCTCGTCGACAGCAGGATTCGGCCCGAGGTAGTCGGTCATCCACGACATGTCGCCACCTGGGCCGGCGATGAAACCGTCGAGCGACATCGCCGCTGAATACAAGAACTTCGCCATAGTGGTGCCGACCAGCGCTACGGCCCGAAAGTCATCGGCGGTGCGCGGTGGCGGAGGGATTTGAACCCCCGGACGGTTTTAGCCGTCTCTCGCTTTCAAGGCGAGTGCATTAGGCCGCTCTGCCACGCCACCGCCGATAAGAGTACGGGGCCTACAGACGCGGCCGAGCTTCGCCGATGGTGTCCCGCTCTTCAGTGCGACGCTGATCCGCCGGCAGTTCTCCCCCATCGCGGCGATCTGCGGGCGCGACAATCTGCCGAGGAAGTGCGTCCGCACCCCCTGTCCATACGTCAGCATGGCCTCCCGCACCGCTGTCCTGCCGTCGTCGGTGATGGTCGCCAGCACGCCACGGCCGTCGTCGGGGCTGGCGCCGCGGCGCACTAGGCCCTGCAACTCCAACCGGCGGATCTGCCGGGTCACCCGGCTTGGCAGCGACATCAGCTCGTCGGCGAGATCCCCCATGCGCGCCGAGCCGGTCGTGGACTTGTCCAATATGTCGAGCAGCCGCACATCGTTGAGAGTCAAGTTATGTGCGTCTACCAGCGACCGGTTCAGGGTCGCGTACATCCGCAAGGCTGAGTCGAGGAAGTTTTGCCACGACCTCTGTTCAGCGATGTCCAATCCAGGCATGTCACTTGCGGTACGCCCAGCGATGATCCCCTCCATGTCGTCATGGTAAATCCCGGAGGCATTGCTGGGGCCGAAATTCTCAGACTGTTTACGTAGGGTAGTAGCGTTAATTGAATGCGTGCGCTCGTGGCCGAATCTGTAGATCAGCTCATCTGGCAAGACGTCCCCGACATCACACCCGGCGACGGCGAAGTGCTCATCGAGGTGAGCGCGGCGGGGGTGAACCGAGCGGACCTCTTGCAGGCGGCCGGCAAGTATCCGCCGCCACCTGGCGCCAGCGAGATCCTCGGCCTCGAGGTGTCCGGGACCATCGCAGCGGTCGGCGGCGGCGACACCCAGTGGTCCGTCGGGCAACAGGTCTGCGCTTTGCTGGCAGGCGGGGGTTACGCGGAGTTCGTCGCCGTTCCGGCCGGTCAGGTAATGCCGATACCCGACTCGGTGGCCCTGCACGACGCAGCCGGACTGCCCGAAGTCGCGTGCACGGTGTGGTCGAACCTGGTGATGACGGCGAACCTGACGGCCGGCCAATTGGTGCTGATCCACGGCGGCGCCAGCGGCATCGGCACCCACGCCATCCAGGTGGCGCGCGCCCTCGACAGCCGGGTCGCGATCACCGCGGGTTCGAAGAACAAGCTGGACCTGTGCGCCGAACTCGGCGCCGAGATCACCATCGGCTACCGCGATGAGGACTTTGTCGAGCGGGTGCGCGGCGAATCCGGCGGCGCGGGTGCCGACGTGATTCTCGACATCATGGGAGCGGCGTATCTGGACCGCAACGTCGATGCTCTCGCTGTCGGCGGCCGGCTGGTCGTCATCGGCATGCAGGGCGGCGTCAAGGGTGAGCTGAACCTCGGCAAACTCGTGGCCAAGCGCGCCGGCGTCATCGGGACGACGCTTCGTGCCCGTCCGGTCGCCGGACCCGGCAGCAAGAGCGAGATCGTCGCCGAAGTGGTCGCCAACGTCTGGCCGATGGTGGCCGACGCTCGGGTGCGCCCGATCATCGGTGCCGAGTTTCCGATCGAACAGGCCCGTGCCGCGCACGAACTGCTGGCCTCGGGTGAGGTGTCCGGGAAAGTCCTTCTGCGAGTGGCTGATTAGCCTAACGATGCGAGGGCGCGCACCAGCTGATCGACCTCCGCCGTCGTCGTGTAGTGTGCCAGCCCCACGGTCACCGCGCCGCCAATGTCGTTGACTCCGATGACATCAAGGACCCGCGAGCTGGCGTTCGAGATCGCCAAGATCCCGTTGTCGGCCAACCGCTGGACCACCCGTTCGGCCGGCACGTCGCTCACCGCGAAACTCAGCACCGGAATCCGCGCCTCGGGCCTGCCGATCACGATAACCGTCGACAGCGAGCGCAACGAGATCAACAGATAGTCGAACAGCCGGCTCATATACCCCGACGCTGATTGCATTGAGACGGAGAGTCTTTCGCGACGCGACCCGTGCGCCGACTCATCGAGCGAAGCCAGATACTCGATGCTGGCCACCACGCCGGCCAGCAAGCCGAACTGGTGCGAGCCGATCTCCAGCCGCGCAGGCCCGGTGGCGTAGGGGTTAAGCGATACCGAGCTGAACGAATCGATGATAGTCGGGTCGCGGAAGATCAGCGCGCCGATCGGCGGGCCGCCCCAGGCGATCGCGTTCACCGCGACCACGTCCGCGTCGATCTCGTCGATGTCGATCAGCCGGTACGGGGCGGCCGCAGAATGATCGACGACCACCAATCCGCCGATCTCGTGCACCAGCTTGGTCACCGCCCGCAGATCGGAGACGGTTCCCAAAGTCGATGAGGCCGAGGTGATTGCGACCAGCCGCGTCGGCCTGGTGATCAGACCCTCCCACTGCCAGGTCGGCAGTTCACCGGTCTCGATGTCGACCTCGGCCCACTTCACCTTGGCGCCATAGCGATTCGCGGCGCGCAACCACGGCGCGATGTTTGCCTCGTCGTCGAGCCGGGTGACCACCACCTCATAGCCGAGCCCGACGCGCGACGACGATGCCTCGGCCAGCGACGTCAGCAGGACCGCACGGTCAGAGCCCAGGACCACACCCCGCGGATCGGCATTGACCAGATCGGCAACCGCCTGGCGGGCGGCATCCAGCACCGCGGCACTGCGCTGCGCCGACGGATGCGGTCCCGTTGGGGTAGGCATCGACCCCCGGAAAGCGGTAGATACGGCCCTGGCCACGGAATCCGGCAGCAGCATGCCGTTCTGCGCGTCGAAGTGCACCCATCCATCGCCCAAAGACGGGTGCAGACCACGCACCCGGGCGACGTCGTATGCCATGCCAGCCCACCTTAGAGCGTCAGTGAAATCACAAACCGACACGATTTGGCTGATGCCCGACGGCGCCTTTCGACGCCCATGCCGTGCTCGGACCGGGTCACCTGGGCAGCCATACTAGTCCAGTGAGCTTCGGGTTCGGAGTGCTAATTGCACTGTTGTTGCTAGTGATCCCCGGAGCAATCGTCGCTCGGGCCGGTCGGCTAACGTGGCCCACCGCCGTCGCGGTGGGGCCGGCGCTGACCTACGGCGTCGTCGCGTTGACCGTCATTCCGTTCGGCGCACTCGGTATCCCGTGGAACGCATGGACGGCATTGTTTGCGGCGGCCCTCTTGACCGTCGGCGCGCTCTGTTTGCGGATTGTGCTGAGCCGGTACCGGGACCTCGACGCCGAGTCGCGTGCCGCGTCGCGCGGGCCGGCGCTCGTTGTCGCTGCCGGGGTGATGCTGGGCGCGGCGCTGATCGGGTTGGCAGCAGTTCGCGGGCTACCGCAGTGGCAATCAATTCCGAGCAGCTGGGACGCCGTGTGGCACGCCAACACCATCCGGTTCATCCTCGACACCGGCCAGGCGTCGCCTACGCACATGGGCGAACTGCGCAACATCGAAACCCACGAAGCGCTGTACTACCCGTCCACGTTTCACGCCCTCGGCGCGGTGTTGAGTCAGCTCACCGGCGCCGCCCCGACCACCGCCTACACCCTCAGCTCAGTTGCGGCGGCGATCTGGCTGTTTCCCGTCAGCGCCGCGACGCTGACGTGGCAGCTGCTGCGTACCCGGACCGACGAATGGCGCACGGCTGGTGCGGCGGCCACCGCGGCCGCGCTGTCGGCGTCGTTCACCGCGATCCCCTACGTCGAGTTCGACACCGCCTCGATGCCCAACCTCGCCGCCTACGGCATCGCCGTGCCGACCATGGTGCTGATCGTGTCCGCACTGCGGCACCGCGACCGCATCCCGCTGGCGGTGCTGGCGCTGCTCGGGGTGTTCTCCGTGCACATCACCGGCGGCGTGGTGACAGTGCTGCTGGTCGCGGGGTGGTGGGTTTTCGACGCACTCTGGCGTCCTGTGCGCGGCCGCATCGCCGACGTGATCAGTCTGCTGCTGATCGCGATTCCCACTGTCGCGCTGCTACTTCCGCAGTTTCTCGGCGTGCTACAACAGGCCGAGATCATCGTCGGGCACGCGTTCGTCACCCATGAAGGCAAGAAACGCGGTCTGATCGACGCGGTCGTGCAGCACACCCGTCACCTCAACGACTTTCCGATCCAGTGGACGCTGATCATCTTGGCCGCCGTCGGCGCGATCGTCCTGCTGGTCCGACGGATCTGGTGGCCGCTGGCGGTGTGGCTGCTGCTGGTGGTGTCGATCGTGCATTCGTCGGCGACGTTCGGCGGCCCGATCGGTGGGCTCATCGGCAAGTTCAGCGACCTGTTCTACAGCGACCCGCGTCGGCTGTCCGCCGTGGTGGCGATGCTGCTCGCCCCGGCGGCGGGCATCGCTGTGTTCACGCTGGCGGCCTGGGCAGTAGCCGGGGTGCGCCGGCTGGTCGATCGAGGCAGTCAGAAGGCGTGGTACGCGGTGACGGCGGCCGTGGTTTTCTCTGTGTGCCTCGCCATCGGGGTGGCCTACTTGCCGCGCCACCAGTTCCTGTTCGGCGAGAAGTACGACTCGGTGATCATCGATGACAAGGACCTGGAGGCCTTCGCCTACCTCGCCACGCTGCCCGGGGCCCGTGACACCCTCATCGGCGACGCCAACACCGACGGCACGGCGTGGATGTACGCGATCGCGGGACTGCACCCGCTGTGGACCCATTACGACTACCCCGTCCAGCAGGGCCCGGGCTATCACCGGTTCATCTTCTGGGCGTACGCCGACGACGCCGACACCGACCCGCGGGTCGCTGAGGCGGTGAAGGCGCTCAACATCCGCTACGTGGTGACCAGCACACCGGTGGTCCGCGGGTTCGTCCTGCCCGACGGGCTAGTGTCGCTAGATAGGTCGCGGTCGTGGGAGAAGATCTACGACAACGGCGAGGCCCGCATATACGAATGGCGCGGAAATTAGAGGGAATGCAGAAGTTATGACGACCAACACCGACGACGACAACATCGAAATCATCGGCGCCGATCCCCAGGCGGCCACCGACGAGGACGCCGACGGCAAATCGCTGACGGATCTTGTCGAGCAGCCGGCAAAGGTGATGCGGATCGGCACCATGATCAAACAGCTGCTGGAGGAAGTGCGGGCCGCACCGCTCGACGACGCCAGCCGCAACCGCTTACGGGACATTCACCGCACCAGCATCAGCGAGCTGGAGGAGGGGCTGGCACCCGAGTTACGCGAGGAACTCGAGCGGCTGACGCTGCCCTTCACCGAGGACTCCGTTCCGTCGGACGCCGAACTGCGCATCGCGCAGGCCCAGCTGGTCGGCTGGCTGGAGGGCCTGTTCCACGGCATCCAGACCGCACTGTTCGCCCAGCAGATGGCCGCCCGCCAGCAGCTGGAGCAGATGCCGGCAATTGCCGCCCGGTGTAGGGGGGCCAGGACCGCGCGGCGGTGGCCCCGGAACCGGGCAATACCTGTAGGTACTCGTGTCAGCCCCGCACATCGAGACGCGCAACGCCTGGGTGGAATTTCCCATCTTCGACGCCAAGGCGCGCTCGTTGAAGAAGGCGTTCCTCGGCAAGGCCGGCGGCGCGATCGGACGCAATGCGTCCAACGTCGTGGTCATCGAGGCGCTCCGGGACGTCACGATGTCGCTCGAGTTGGGCGACCGCGTGGGGCTGGTCGGGCACAACGGCGCGGGCAAGTCCACGCTGCTGCGGCTGCTGTCCGGGATCTACGAGCCCACCCGCGGGGTCGCGAGTGTCACCGGCCGGGTGGCGCCGGTGTTCGACCTCGGCGTCGGGATGGACCCGGAGATCTCCGGCTTCGAGAACATCATCATCCGCGGGTTGTTCCTCGGTCAGACGCGCAAGCAGATGCTGGCCAAGGTCGACGAGATCGCCGAGTTCACCGAGCTCGGCGACTACCTGTCGATGCCGATGCGCACGTACTCCACCGGCATGCGGGTGCGGCTGGCGATGGGCGTGGTGACCAGCATCGACCCGGAGATCCTGCTGCTTGACGAGGGCATCGGGGCCGTCGACGCGGACTTCCTGAAGAAGGCGCAGACGCGGTTGCAGAGCCTGGTCGAGCGGTCGGGCATCCTGGTGTTCGCCAGCCACTCCAACGAGTTCTTGGCCCGGCTGTGCAAGACCGCGATGTGGATCGACCACGGCACGATCAAGATGACCGGCGGGATCGAGGACGTGGTCCGCGCGTACGAGGGTGAGGACGCGGCCCGCCATGTGCGGGAGGTCCTCGAGGAGCATCGAGGCGATTGGTCGCCGACATCCGGCTCCAGCGCCGATTGGCCCGCAACGGTTCCCGATGACTGAATCGGTGTACGCCGTGGTGGTCACGCACCGACGCCCCGACGAACTCGCCAAATCGCTGGATGCGCTGTCGGCCCAGACCCGCGCGCCCGACCATCTGGTGGTTGTCGACAACGATGACGACCCTCGCGTACGGGACTTGGTGAACGGCCAGCCGATCCCAACCACCTATCTGGGGTCACGCCGAAACCTCGGCGGCGCAGGCGGTTTCGCGTTGGGCATCCTGCATGCCCTGGCACTGGGGGCCGATTGGGTGTGGCTGGCCGACGACGACGGGCGGCCCGCTGATTCCGAAGTGCTGGGCACGCTGCTGGCGTGCGCGCAGAGGCACTCGTTGGCGGAGGTGTCGCCGATGGTGTGCGACATGGCGATCCATAGCGGCTGGCGTTCCCGTTGCGCCGCGGGCTGGTGTGGCGGCGCAAGGTCAGCGAATTGCGCACGGGCGCTGAAGATCTGCTGCCGGGGATCGCGTCACTGTTCAACGGCGCGCTGTTTCGCGCGTCGACGCTGGAGGCGGTCGGTGTGCCGGATCTGCGGTTGTTCGTCCGCGGGGACGAGGTGGAACTGCACCGCCGGTTGGTGCGCTCCGGGCTGCCGTTCGGCACCTGCCTGAATGCGATATACCTGCACCCGCAGGGCAGCGACGAGTTCAAGCCGATCCTCGGCGGACGCATGCACACGCAGTACCCCGACGATGCCGCGAAGCGGTACTTCACCTATCGCAACCGCGGCTATCTGATGTCACAGCCGGGGCTTCGCAAGCTGCTGCCGCAGGAGTGGGCGCGGTTCGGCTGGTACTTTCTGGTGTCGCGGCGCGATCCGGCCGGCCTGTTGGAGTGGATTCGGTTGCGGCGCTTGGGCCGTCGGGAGCAATTCGGAGAGGCCGGGCACAAGTGACCTTTACCGACGCCGCCGCGCAGTCGAGGACCATGGGCCGGGCGTGGGGGGATCTCGTCGCCGGCTTCGCAAAGCGCGAGCTGTGGCTGCACCTGGGGTGGCAGGACATCAAGCAGCGCTACCGGCGCTCGGTGCTGGGGCCGTTCTGGATCACCATCGCGACGGGTGCTACGGCGGTCGCCATGGGGCTGTTGTACTCCAAGCTGTTCAAGCTGCCACTCGAGGAGCATCTGCCCTACGTCACGCTCGGCCTGATCGTCTGGAATCTCATCAACGCGGCGATTCTCGAGGGCGCCGACGTGTTCGTCGCCAATGAGGGCCTCATCAAACAACTTCCGACGCCGCTGTCGGTGCACGTCTACCGGCTGGTGTGGCGCCAGATGATCCTGTTCGCGCACAACATCATCATCTTTGTGGTCATCGCGATCATCTACCCGAAGCCGTGGTCGTGGGCAGACCTCGCAGTCATCCCGGCGCTGGGCCTCATCGTGGCCAATTGTGTATGGGTCTCACTGTGTTTCGGCATCCTGGCCACGCGCTACCGCGACATCAGTCCACTGCTGTTCAGCCTCGTGCAGCTGCTGTTCTTCATGACGCCGATCATCTGGAACGAGGCGACCCTGCAGCAGCAGGGCGCGGGGTCGTACGCCAAGATCGTCGAACTCAACCCGCTGCTGCACTACCTCGACATCGTGCGGGCCCCGCTGCTGGGCGCCGATCAGGAGTTGCGGCACTGGGTGGTGGTGCTTTCGCTGACGGTGATCGGCTGGATCCTTGCGGCCTTCGCGATGCGGCAGTACCGGGCCCGCGTGCCCTATTGGGTCTAGATCCGGCTCGGCTCCCACGCCCTCAGTTGGGGAATCCAGCGCGGCACGTGACGCCGGTACTCGTCGTAGTCGGCGCCGAACCGTCTACGCAGATGCGGTTCCTCGACAGTGCGGATCGCAATCATCACGAGCGTGAAGAACAGCGCAAACCAGCCCAGTAGCCAGGGCGATGACGTCGCGGCAGCCGTTCCGAGCTGAATGCAGAACACCCCGGTCATCATGGGGTTGCGGACATGCCGATATGGCCCGCGCACAACCAGCTTGACCGGTGAACCGATCGCCAGCGTGCCCTCTCCGACGCGGTCGAATAGAACCACGGTCCACACCAGCAGTCCGAGCCCGATGGCGATCAGGACGCCGCCCACGATGATCAGCAGCAAGCCAGGCGTCGTGCTCAGATCTGGTGCGTCGACACCTACCGTCGCCGCGATGAGAGCGGGGATGAACACCGTCATCGTCGCCGGGAACAGCAGAACGGAAAGCAGGTGCCGCCACCAAAGCCGTCGGTCCGCCATTGCAATCCCTCCTTCTTCAACGTTCGTTCAAGAAGGACGTTACGCCTCGTTGCTCACAAACATAAACAGGCGTTGAAGTAGGCTGCGCCGCATGTCGGAAACCCGGCGCACCGGCCGGTGGCGCACTGGTCAGCAGAACAGGCAGCGCATCGTCGAAGCGGCGCGCGAGCGCTTCAAGCACGGCTACGAGCAGGCGACGATTCGCGGAATCGCCACGGACGCCGGGGTGGACGTCGCGATGGTCTACTACTTCTTCGGCAACAAAGAGGGCCTGTTCACCGCGTCGGTGATCGACATCCCCGAGCATCCGTTGCACCAGCTCGCCGGCATGTTGGACGAGGGCAGCAACGAGGACATCGGCCGGCGGCTCGTGCGCAGGTTCATCGAGCGACTGGGACGCGGGCGACACGTTCGAGCCGCTGCTGACGGTGTGGCGGTCGGCGGCCGTCCAGCCACTGGCAAGGAAGCTGCTGCACGACACCCTGGCCGGCCCGATCGCCGAGCGTGTTGCCGCAGAGTTCGGCGTGGACGACGCCGTGCTGCGCGTCGAGTTGGTCGCCTCGCACTTGATGGGCCTGGCGTTCGCGCGCTACCAGCTGCGGATCGAGCCGATCGCGTCGACAAGCATTGACGACCTTGTCGCCTGGATCGGCCCGACCGTGCAGCGCTACCTCACCGGATCGACACCGACCGCCGAAAGTGCCATCTGAGTCGGGAGTTATCCACAGTCCGAAAGTGATCCACAGGCGGGCGTATCTACGGTAGCGACTGTCACATGAGGCGACGATTATCGAATATGTGTGTTCGAAGGATGTGGCTACGCGGAGCTACTCGACCTGATGGGTGAGGCCTAGCAGGAAGAGCGGGCGGCGTTCGCGCGCCAGCTGCTCGCGGTGGGCCGATTCGCCCAGCGCCGCATGGAGCAGATGTCCGGCGAGCACGACTTCTGGTGCGTCGATGACTGGAAGGAAATCGCCGCCGAGATCGGCGCCGAATTGGGCATCAGCCGCGGCCGCGCGTCCTCACAGATGCGCTACGGGAGCACGCTGTTGGAGCGGTTCCCGAAGCTGGCGGAGGTGTTTCAGGCCGGCAACGTGGACTTCCGGGTGATTGCAGCGGCGATCTTTCGCACCGACCTGATCACCGATCAGGGGATCCTGGCCCAGATCGACGTGCAGCTGGCCGCCAAGGCGCCAGCGTGAACAAACTCTCACGCGAGAAGATCACCGAACTGGTCGACTGGATGGTGATCGATCTGGACCCCGACGCAGTGCGGGTGGCCCGTCAGCGCGACCTCGACCGTCATATCGAAGTGACCCCCTCTGACAACGGCATGGCCGCAGATCTGGGGCAGCGTGCGCACCCGACGCGGCGGCCTTCGACACCAAACTCAACGAACTCGCGGCCACGGTGTGCCCGAACGATCCGCGCACCACGCACACAGCGGCGTACCGATGCGCTGACCCCGCTGGCCGCCGGCGCGGCCACGATGCCGTGCACCTGCGGATCCGACGACTGCCCGGCAGCTTCTACCGAGGCCCCGTCCAGTGAGATCGTCATCAATGTGCTCGCCGACAGCCGCCACTGTCGAGGGCACCAGTGACAAGCCGGGCTATCTACCGGGCTACGGCGCGCTGCCCGCCCCGATGGTCACCGAGCTGGCGAAGCGGGCCAAGCTGCGGCCGGTTGTCGTCCCCAAAGACCTTGTCGCAGAACCGCGCTACCGCCCGTCGGCCGCGTCGGCCAGGTTCATCCGCTGCCGCGATCTGACGTGCCGATTCCCCGGCTGCGACCACCCCGCCGTGGCCTGCGACATCGACCACACCGTGCCGTATCCAGTCGGGCCCACCCATCCGTCGAACAACAAGCTGTACTGCCGGCGCACCATCACTGAAATGAACTTCGGGGACGGTGCTACTAAAGCCAACGAGTACCACACCACAGGGTTCAACAAGTTTCAGACGCGCACAGTCAAGGACGTTCCTGGGGTGAGCTACATCCTCATGCCGTGATCTGACATCAGGAGACGGCTGCCGAGCCACCCGTTCGCAAACGCAATAACCTCGCCAGATCATCCCCATCTCCTGTACATCCTGGTTCAATGCCGTTGCTGAGCAAACTTGCGATCTTGGCACCGACACGCTAACGTGGCACCAACCAGCTAACGTCGCGCTCGAGTTACGGGGACGTCAAAAACAAGATCACTAGTTTCACCAAGGTAGGACTCATGCTTCTCCGCAACAATCTGCTCGCCATCGACGGCATCGCCTCCGCCAGTGGCAACGCCAACGGCAACAACGTGGTGTCGGTGCTGGGTTCGTCCCAGGTGAGCGGCAACGCCCACAACAACATCATCGTGAACGCGGGCGGCATGGTCTCGGCGAGCGGCAACGCCGGCGGTGCGGTCAGCCTGTCGGCGTGCGGCACCTCGTTCACCGGCCAGACCGCGCACGTGAGCTTGAGCAACGGCCTCTGCTAGATCTCCCACGCCGGGTTTGTGTGGCTGGGCTTCCACCGGAAAACTGCCCACTTCCTATCCTCAAATCCCTTTCGTAGCAAGGAAAGCCGATGAAGTCTATCCGCAAGAAATCAACCCAGCAAACACGCCTCCGTAGAGCAGCAGCAGGAGTCGGCGCAGTCGCGGCACTCGGCGCTTGGGGCGCATCCCTGGGCACCGCGACAGCCGGAGCTGCCGACATCCTGTACTGCGACGACTGGAACCCGGCGCTGGACGGCCCCAACTGGTTGGGCGCTAACGACTGCGGAGCCGGCGGCGGCGGCTACTTCGGCCCTCTCACCGTCTCCGGCCCTGATCCTGATCCCCAGAGCGACCCCGAAGACGGGAACAACGGCAACGGCGGCGGAGACAACAACGGCAACAACGACGGTGTTCCTGGCGGCGGTAACGAAATGCAACAACGGCAACGAAGGCAACGGCAACGGTGGCGGCAACGAGAACCAGAACCAGAGCGACGGCAACAACGGCAACGGGAACGGCAACGGCGGCGGTAACGGAACCGGCAACGAAGGCAACGGCAACGGGCCGGGCGAGACCAACGGCAACGGTGGCGGGAACGACAACGGTAACAACGGTGGCGGGAACGACAACGGTAACAACGGCCAGAACGGTGACGGTAACAACGGGAACGGCAACGGAAACGGCGGCGGTAACGGAACCGGCAACGAGGGCAATGGCAACGGACCCGGCGACAACAACGGCAACGATGGCGGTGACGACAACGGCAACAACGGGAACAACGGCGAGCACGACGACAACGGGCACGGCAACGAACCCGGTGGTGGCGATGATCCCTCCAACCCTGGCGGCGGTAACAACGAGAACGGCGAGGGTGACGGCAACTCTGGTGGCGGAAACGGCAAGCAGGGCGGCGGGAATGACAACGGCAACGGTGGCGGCAACGACGGAAACAACGGCAACTCCGAAGAGCATGACGACAACGGTCATGGCAACGAGGGGAACGGCGAAGACGACCCGTCCAATCCCGGTGGCGGTGACAACGAGAACGGCGAGGGCGACGGCAACTCCGGTGGCGGCAACGGTGGAGGAAACGGCAATGGGAACGGTGGCGGCAACGGCGGCGGCAAGCCTCCCAAGCCCTGAGTCCGCTCAGCAGGCGGGGAGTCTCTTCGGAGGCTCCCTGTTTTGCGTGTCAGGCAGCGGGCATCCTCGTTCGCCTGGTCTTACGCAGGTAACGGCGCTTGGGGGCGCGACCCTTCCAGATCGCCCCCCGGTCGTCCTGGGACAGCCCGCCCCACACCCCGTAGATCTCGTGCTTGGTCAGTCGCCCAGGCCCGACACTGCACCATCACCGGGCAGGTGTAGCAGATCTTGATCGGCTCAGCCGACTCTTCTCGGCGTTGGGCGCGTCGGGGTACCACAGGTTGGGGTCGTGCAGCCCCGACCGACACAGCCGATGCCGTGCAGCAGCAGCCGACACAGCAACCGTCGCTCACAAAGCCGCTCCCGGCCGTTCAATACCCCACCGAGCGTGGTGCAACTGCCCTGAAGACGTAGACCACGAGGGTTGGTCGCGTGCTGGGCGCGGTGGTTGTGGTGGGTGTGGCGGCATGAAGTGTTCTTCACGCGTTCGCTGCCACCATCTGCTCAAGATCTTCTACACACGGGCCGGGCGGCTGGAATGATTATGTCAACTGACCCGACGGCACCATCAATCTGGACCTCGCTCCAGCGGACGCACCTACACCACCACACCCGGCGGCACGCTGTTCTTCCCTCAACTAGCCGTGCCCACCGGCACACTGACCCTTCCCGCCACGGGACCACCACATCCCAATCGCGGCCTGGCCATGCCCACCCGAAAACGCACCCGAGCCCAGGACCGCGCGCACCGCGTGCAGTGGGAACGCGCCCTCAACCGCGCTCGCTACGCCGCCGACCCACCGCCCTTCTAACTCCAAGGCACTTCACAGGGCGCTCGGCCGTTATGCAGACATGAGCATCCCGCCATACGAACCCCCGATGTCCGCGCCGTCGCCCGGAGCGGCGAACCCGCTGCTGTGTCCGAAGTGCGCCGGTGTTATGAAGACCTACGAACGCAACGGCATCCACCTGGAGCAATGCGACACCTGCCGCGGCATCTTCCTCGATTTCGGCGAGCTCGAGTCGCTAACCCAGATGGAGAACAGGTTCGTCCAGGCTGCGCCGCCTCCACCGCCTCCGGCGCCTCCGGCACAGCATGGCTATGGGAGCTACGACTACGGGCCGGGCTGGGGCCATCGCGGAAACAAGCACTACCGCAAGCAGGGTTTTGGCAGGCTGTTCTTCTCCAGCTAGAGCATCCGGGCGCAGGCCGCGAGCAGCAGCTCGTCGTCGGGATGATTTGCGGCGGCTTGCACGACGGCGGCCCGGGCGAACGGCTCGAGCACCGGCCATGGGTCGCCGCTCGGTAAGGCCGGTCCGCCGGCGTCGCGGTACGCCTCCAGGAACGTCGTCCAGTCGTCGTCGGGTATGAGGCCGGCCGCCCAGAACCCGGCAGGGCGGCCCAGGTCCCACGCCGGGTCGCCGGCACCGAGGTCGTCGATGTCGATAAGCGTCCACGGCGTCGTCGCCGTGCGCCGACCGAGCTGACCGAGATGCCAGTCGCCGTGCACCACCGTGGTCGGACGCCCCGGCGAGCCCGCGCGCCACACCGCATCGGGAAGGCCGGCGGCCGCACGACGGATCATGTCTGAGGTGGGTGTGTGCCGCAGAGTCTCGACGACGCGCCTCAGCCGTTGGGGCCAGCCATGTGGCGGAACGCGCCGACGCATTGGCTCGGTGTGCAGCCTGGCCAGCAATTGGCCGGCTTCGGCCCACGGTACGCATTCAGGTTGCGGCACAACGGTTTCCACCCGCGGCCATCGGGTGCGCCAGCGCGTGCCGACGAGCTCCGGCACGGTGTCCATCGGTGCCAGCAGAGATTCGGACTCGGCCGCGATACGCAGACGGATCGCCAGGTTGCGCGGGTCAGTACCCGGCCGGTGCAGCTTGTAGACCACGTCGCCGTCGACGACGATCTCTGCACCGGACCGGGTCTGCACCCCTCGACCGTATTAGCGCCGTGGCAACGGCAGGCGCGTTGTCACCCCGATGCGGTTCCAGGCGTTGATCGTCAGCGCCATCGCGATGACCTGACCCAGCTCCCGCTCGGTGAACGCCGCGGCGGCCCTGGCGTACACCTCGTCGGACACGTGACGGCGAGTGAGATCGGTCATCTCCTCGGTCAAGGCGAGCGCCGCCTGCTCCTGCTCGGTGAAGATGTCACCCGCCTCTTCCCAGGCCGCCAGCACCGCCAGTTTCTGCTCGCTGATGCCTTGCTTGCGTGCGTCGGCGGTGTGCATGTCGAGGCAGAACGCGCAGTGGTTCATCTGCGAGGCGCGGATCTTGATCAGCTCGGCCAGATCGGGGTCGATGTCCTTGCTCGCAGCAGTGCTGAGCACGACCATCGCCTCGTAGATCTCGGGTGAGACCTGGTTCAGCTTGATGCGGGCGCCCATCAGCGTCGGGGCGGTTCGAGGCGGATGGTCACGTTGATGCGATTCCAGGCGTTGATGGTCACTGCCATCGCGATGACCTGACCGAGCTCGCGCTCGGTGAAAACCGCTGCGGCCCTGGCATACACCTCGTCGGGGACGTGGCCGTTGCCAAGCTCGGTGATCGCCTCGGTCAGCGCAAGCGCAGCCCGCTCCGCTCGGTGAACAGGTCGCCGGCCTCTTCCCAGGCCGCGAGGACGTCGAGCTTCTGCTCGGCGACACCGTGCTTACGGGCATCGCGCGTGTGCATGTCGAGGCAGAACGCGCAGTGGTTGATCTGCGAGGCGCGGATCTTGATCAGCTCGCCAAGCTGGACGTCGATGTCCTTGGCCGCCGCGTTGCTGAGCGCCATCATCGCGTCGTAGAGCTCGGGCGACGTCTTGTAGACCTTGATGCGGTCGGCTTTTGGGTTTCCAGTGTTTGCGTCATGCCATGAACACTAATGCGCAAAGACCCAGTCACATGGTTCAATCTGACCATGGATTCGTGGGCCAATTCTCGCAGTCGTGACCTGCATCTTGACCTGCGGGACGTCATCCAGCCGGGCGCCCGTGGGGCCCGAGACCTGCTTCTCACCGCGCTGCGCGACGCCGTACGCTCCGGCCGACTGGCCCCGGGCACCATGCTGCCACCGTCGCGCCATCTGGCCACCGACCTTGGATTGGCCCGCAACACAGTCGCCGACGCGTATGCCGAATTGGTCGCCGAGGGTTGGCTTGCGTCTCGTCAAGGGGCGGGCACGTGGGTCGTCAACGCCGGCGCCGAGGAGCGGCCGGCCCGCCCCCGCGGCGTTCGGGGGGCGCCGACGCACAACCTGATGCCCGGCTCACCGGACGTCTCGGAGTTTCCACGTAATGAATGGGCCGCATCCACCCGCCGCGCACTCTCCAACGCACCGACCGAGGCGCTGCGTATGGGAGATGCCCGCGGCCGTCCCGAACTGCGGGAGGCGCTCGCCGAATACCTCGCGCCGGGTGCGCGGCGTTCGCACGTCGCCGGAGTCGATCGTCGTCTGCGCGGGAGTCCGTCATGGCGTCGAACTGCTGGCGCGGGTGTTCGGCGCAGCGGGGCCGATAGCCGTTGAGGTCTACGGGCTCTTCATCTTTCGCGACGCGATCGCGGCGATGGACATACCGACGGTGCCGATCGGCATCGACGAGCACGGAGCGGTGATCAGCGACCTCGACCAGTTGGAGGTGCCGGCGGTGCTGCTTACCCCGGCCCATCACAGCCCGATGGGCATGCCGCTGCATCCGTCGAGGCGCACCGCGGTCGTCGAGTGGGCGCAGCGCACCGACGGCTACGTCCTCGACGACGACTACGACGGGGAGTTCCGCTACGACCGCCAACCAATCGGCGCCCTACAGGCGCTGAGTCCCGACCGGATCGTCTATCTGGGCTCGACCAGCAAGAGCCTGTCCCAAGCACTGCGACTGGGCTGGATGGTGGTGCCCGACGGGCTGATGGATTCGGTGCTGGCCGCCGCCGGTGGACAGCAGTTCTATGTCGACGCGGTCTCGCAACTCACCATGGCGGACTTCATCGTCAGCGGACAGTACGACCGCCACATCCGCCGGATGCGGGGACGCTACCGGCGTCGGCGCGACGCGCTGGTGGAGGCACTGACGGACTTCGAGGTGGGCATCAGCGGATTGTCCGCCGGCGTGAACATGCTGCTTACCCTCCCCGATGGCGCCGAGCACACGGTGCTGCGCCGGGCTGGCGAGGCCGGTATCGCACTGAACGGTCTGTCGATGATGCGCCATCCGCTCGCCGGTCCGGAGATACCCCATCGTGACGGGATCATCGTCGGGTTTGCGGCACCGGCCGAGCATGCGTTCGCCGCGGCGGTGGACGCTTTATGTGATGTGCTGACGGCCAGCGGGCTGGCGTCGTAGCGTCCGGTCATGAGCCCGTCAGCGACGTCCACTTCCGCTGGTGTACGTCCTGACGGCGACCGCGGGCTGGACAGCTTCGAGCAGAGCGCCGTGGGCTACCGGTATCTGAAGCAGGATTACGCCGCCGTACCGACCCACACGACGTTTAAACCGAGTTGCGATAGTTCTGAGCGGCGATCCACGCTGTGACCTGTGCGGATCGATGGATCTGAGTCGAAGTGTAGCCACTAATTGTCACGTGTCGCAGCGGTTGTGGCGTGCGAGACAGGTTAGAATCACTCGCATGACAGCGCTGATCAGTGCGATCCATGTAGCCCGGAATATGCGCTTCCACCTGACGAAGTCCGGCGAGGAGAAGACCTACAAGTCGGTGCTGCTGCGCCTCACCTACCGCGAGGCACGCAAGGTCAGCACGAAACGCTGGCGAACCTTTAGGCGCTGCCCGCCGCATGCGGTCGCCGCGGTCGAGGCGACGCTGAAGGGTCAGCTGCTGGCGCCGGCCGGTAGCGAGTTCACCATCACCCGTTCGCTGCCGCACGTGCACGTCGCGGCGGTGACGGCGATGGCGCACCAGCTGGGCTTGCCCGCCCTGCTGGGGCCGTCGTGCCGGGCACGGGATCTCGTGCTGACGCCGATCATCTCGCGGGTGGTCCGTCCGGCCTCGAAGCTGGCCACCACCGCCTGGTGGCCCGATGTCACTCTGGGTCCCGATCTCGGCGTCGCCGGCCCGAGCACCGACGAGATCTACGCCGCGATGGACTGGCTGCTCGATCCGCAGGAGGCGATCGAAAAGCAATTGGCCGCACGGCATCTGGATCCGTCGGTGAATCCGGGGCGGATGGCGCTGTTCGACCTGACCTCCTCGTGGGTGACCGGGCGGTGCTGCGAACTGGCCGCGCGCGGCTACTCCCGCGACGGCAAGAAAGGCTGCGAGCAGATCGAATACGGCATCCTCACCGACCCGGCGGGCCGGCCGGTCGCGGTGCGCGTGTTTGACGGCAGCACCGCCGACCCGGTCGCGTTCACCAAGATCATCCCGGTGATCCGCGACACCTTCGCCCTGGACAACCTGGTGCTGGTGGGCGATCGCGGCATGATCACCAACGCCCGCATCGCCGCGTTGCGTAAACTCATCGACGATCCCGACACCGCAACGTATTTCGGTGGATCACCGCGCTGCTCGCCCCGCAGGTCGCCACCCTGGTCGCCGACGACCGGCCGCTGCAAATGTCGCTGTTCGACACCCAGGACCTGGCCGAGATCGCCCACCCCGACTACCCCGGCGAGCTGCTGATCGCCTGCCGCAACCCAGCACTGGCCGCCGAACGCGCCCGCAAACGCCACGCCCTGCTCGCCGCCACCGAGCACCTGCTGGCCCCGATCATCGCTCGGGTGGCCGCCTGCCCGCTGGCCGGCGCCGACAAGATCGGCGTCGCCGTCGGCAAGGTCATCAACAAATACAAGGTGGGCAAGCACTTTGACTACCAGATCACCGACACCAGCCTGACCGTCCAACGCCGCCACGACCAGATCGCCGCCGAAGCCGCCCTCGACGGCATCTACGTGCTCCGCACTTCGGTTCCCTCCGATCAACTCGACGTCGCCAGGTCATCACCAGCTACAAGAACCTGGCCAACATCGAACGCGACTTCCGCATTATTAAAGCCGAAGTCCTCGATCTGCGCCCCATCCACCACCGCCTCGACGAGCGCGTCCGCGCCCACGTGCTGATCTGCCTGCTGGCCTGCTACCTGGTCTGGCACCTGCGCAAGGCCTGGGCGCCCATGACATTCACCGATGAACACCCACCCGACCGCGACAACCCGGTCACCCCCGCGCAACGCTCAGCCGACGCCGACGCCAAGCCTCCACCCAACACGACGCCGCCGGCAACCCACTACGCAGCTTCCGCGGCCTGCTCGCTCACCTGGCCACCCTCACCCGCAACCAGATCCGCTTCACCGGCACCGACACCGAGATCCACATGCTCACCGACCCCACCGACGACCAACGCCGCGCCTTCACCCTCATCGGCGCCCCCATCCCCCTCACCGCCGCGTAGCCACAACAAACACAACCGAAAACAACGAATCCCCAGCACGATGAGCTCAGTTGCCTCGAACTTCGGAAAGAAGAGCCACCCTTCGTGGTGCCGGCCTTTCCGCCACCACTGTTGAGGCGTTGTGCCAGCTCCTGCGCCGGGCCGATCTGACGATCGGCGATCCAGACCTCGGCGCCCCCGTCGACCAGCTTGGTCGTCAACGCGGCGCCGATGCCGGACGCGCCGCCGGTAATGAATGCGATCTTCCCTGACACGCTCGATGCCATTGCGGAAGGATAATCGCTCGCCTTCGCAGGTAAGAGGAGATTCTGGCGGCGGGGTCGCCGAGATGGGTGGCTCAAAACGTTTCTGGACCGGTGCAGGCGGCTGGCAAGAACGCCAACTGCCCGACGGCGACCGCGGCGTGATGATGCCCAAACGCCGACACACCCGAGCACACAACCGCGAACAAGACATCACCGCCGAACGCCGACTCAACGATCCGTACGTCGCCGAACGCAACAAACCACCACCCTTCTGACGCCGTAAGCTGCCCGGGTGGCCGAGCCCCTGATGCCGTCGAATCTGACGCTCAAGACGCAGGCGTGGCGGTTCATCGTCACGGGCGGCCTATCCGCGATCGTTGACTTCGGCCTGTATGTCGCGCTGCTGGCCGCCGGGCTGCACGTCAACGTCGCCAAGACCATCAGCTTCGTCGCGGGCACCACGACCGCGTACCTGATCAACCGGCGCTGGACGTTCCAGGCGCCGCCGAGCAAGGCCCGGTTCATCGCGGTGATGGCGCTCTACGCCCTGACCTACGCCGTGCAGGTCGGCATCAATTACCTCTTCTACATGGCGTGGGACGAAAAGCCGTGGCGGGTGCCGGTGGCGTTCGTCATCGCCCAGGGCACCGCGACCGTCATCAACTTCGTGGTACAGCGTGCCGTCATATTCCGGCTGCGCTGAGCGCGAAGTAGCGCACGGTACCCTCTTTGACGATGCTGAGCACCGACGTTCCGACCACCGCGCAGCGGCTGACCGGCTGGGGCCGCACCGCCCCGACCGTGGCGCAGGTGCTGTCGACGCGGGATCCGGAGCTGATCGCCAAGGCCGTCGCACAGGTGGCCGACGGCGGCGGGCGCGGCGTGATCGCCCGCGGGCTTGGCCGCTCCTACGGCGACAACGCCCAGAACGGCGGCGGACTGGTCATCGACATGACGCCGCTGAGCCGGATTCACTCGATCGACGCCGACACCCACATCGTCGACGTCGACGCCGGCGTCAGCCTGGACACCCTGATGAAGGCCGCGCTGCCGTTCGGGCTGTGGGTCCCCGTGCTGCCCGGTACCCGGCAGGTCACCGTCGGCGGCGCCATCGCCTGCGACATCCACGGCAAGAACCACCACAGCGCGGGCAGCTTCGGCGATCACGTCCGGTCGATCGACCTGCTGACCGCCGACGGCGAGATCCGGCAACTGACCCCCGACGGACCCGAGAGCGAACTCTTCTGGGCGACGGTGGGCGGCAACGGGCTCACCGGAATCATGTTGCGGACCAAAGTCGAGATGACACCCACCGAGACCGCCTACTTCATCGCCGACGGTGACGTCACCGCCGGCCTCGACGAGACCATCGCGCTTCACAGCGACGGAAGCGAAGACAACTACACCTATTCGAGCGCGTGGTTCGACGCGATCAGCGCACCGCCGAAACTCGGCCGGGCGGCGATCTCCCGCGGTTCGCTGGCGCGGCTGGATCAGCTGCCAGAGAAGCTGCAGCGCGACCCGCTGAAATTCGATGCGCCGCAACTACTTACGCTGCCCGACGTCTTCCCGAACGGGCTGGCGAACAAGTACACATTCGGCCCGATCGGCGAGCTGTGGTACCGCAAGTCGGGCACATACCGTGGCAAGGTCCAGAACCTGACGCAGTTCTACCACCCGCTGGACATGTTCGGTGAGTGGAACCGCGCCTATGGGCCCGCGGGCTTCCTGCAATACCAATTCGTCGTCCCGACGCCGGCGGTCGACGAGTTCAAGAGCATCATCATCGACATCCAGCGTTCCGGCCACTACTCGTTCCTCAACGTGTTCAAGCTGTTCGGCCCCGGAAACGAAGCGCCGCTGAGCTTTCCGATCCCGGGCTGGAACGTCTGCGTCGACTTCCCGATCAAGCCTGGCCTCAACGAGTTCGTCAACGAGCTCGACCGCCGGGTGCTGCAGTTCGGCGGCCGGCTCTACACCGCCAAGGATTCCCGAACCACCGCCGAGACATTTCACGCCATGTACCCGCGAATCGACGAGTGGATTGCCGTGCGCCGCAAGGTCGATCCCAACGGCGTGTTCGCCTCCGACATGGCCCGACGCTTGGAGCTGCTCTAGATGGTGCTGGACGCGGTAGGCAACCCGCAGACGATTCTGCTGCTCGGTGGGACGTCCGAAATCGGACTGGCCATCTGCGAGCGCTATCTGCGCAATGCGCCCGCGCGCATCGTGCTGGCAGAACTGCCAGATCACCCACGCCGCGACGACGCCGTCGCGCAGATGAAGGCGGCCGGCGCCAAGTCCGTCGAGCTGATCGACTTCGATGCCGTCGACACCGAAAGCCATCCCAAGGTGATCGACGCGGCCTTCATGCCGGCGGCGATGTCGACGTGGCCATCGTCGCATTCGGCCTGCTGGGCGACGCCGAAGAGCTGTGGCAGAACCAGCGCAAGGCCGTTCAGATCGCCGAGATCAACTACACCGCAGCGGTTTCCGTCGGCGTGCTGCTCGGTGAGAAGATGCGCGCGCAGGGCTTCGGCCAGATCATCGCGATGAGCTCGGCGGCCGGTGAGCGGGTGCGGCGGTCCAACTTCGTGTACGGCTCCACCAAGGCGGGGCTGGACGGCTTCTATCTCGGTCTTGCAGAAGCCTTGCGGGAGTTCGGGGTTCGGGTACTGGTGATCAGGCCCGGGCAGGTCCGCACCCGGACGACCATCGACCACTGGAAGTCAACGGGCACCAAGGAAGCGCCGTTCACCGTCGACAAGGAGTACGTCGCCGAACTGGCGGTCACTGCATCGGCCAAAGGCAAGGAACTGGTATGGGCGCCGGGGGCGTTCAGGTACGTGATGATGGTGTTGCGGCACATTCCGCGCCCCATCTTCCGCAAGCTCCCCATCTGATGCGCGGTGCGCTGGCCGTCATCGGCCAGATGGCGGTGGCGGTCGTCGTGGCGGTGGCGGTCACGGTGATCTCGCTGGCCGCGATCTCTCGGGTGGAGTGGCCGGCGTTCAACTCGTCGAATCAGTTGCATGCGCTGACCACGGTCGGCCAATTCGCCTGCCTCGCCGGGCTGTTGGCCTGCGGGTGGGCCTGGCGGCGCGGACGCCGCACACTCGCACGGGGCGGGACGCTGGTGTTCTTGTCGGCGTTCTCGGTCGTCACGCTGGCGATGCCGCTGGGCGCGACCAAGCTTTACCTGCACGGGATCTCGGTCGATCAGGCGTTCCGCACCGAATACCTGACGCGGCTCACCGACACCGCCGGACCGCACGACATGACCTATTACGGTCTGCCGCCGTTCTACCCGCCCGGCTGGTTCTGGATCGGCGGCCGGCTCGCGGCGCTGACCGGGACGCCCGCGTGGGAGATGTTCAAGCCATGGGCCATCATCTCCATCACCATCGCGATCGCCCTGGCATTTGTGTTGTGGGCGGCCATGATTCGCTTCGAGTACGCGCTGATTGTGACGACCGCCACCGCCGCGGCCACGCTGGCGTACTCCCCCGCCGAGCCGTACGCCGCGATCATCACCGTGCTGCTGCCGCCGGTGTTCGTGCTGGCGTGGTCGGGCCTGCGGGGCGCGACGCGAAACGGCGGTTGGGCGGCCGTGCTCGGCGTCGGCGTCTTCCTCGGCATCGCCGCGCTGTTCTACACGCTGCTGCTGGCCTACGCCGCGTTCACGCTGACGATCATGGCGCTGCTGCTTGCCGTCGCGCGAAGGCGCGCAGAACCTCTGCTGACGGCTGCTGGTCATCGCGGCGCTCTCCAGCAGCGATCGCACTGCTGGGCTGGGGCCCATATCTGATCGCGGCGATCACGGGTGAACCCGCCGATTCGGGCACCGCACAGCACTATCTACCGACGGCGGGCGCGCAACTCGAGTTCCCGATGCTGCACTTCACGCTGCTCGGCGCGCTGTGCATGCTCGGCACGCTGTGGCTGATCTGGCGGGCCCGCAGCTCGACCCGCGCCGCCGCGCTGGCGATCGCGGTGCTCGCCGTCTACGCCTGGTCACTGCTGTCCATGCTGACCACGCTGGCCGGCACCACGCTGCTCTCGTTCCGGCTGCAGCCGACCCTGACCGTGCTACTCACCGCGGCAGGGTGCGTTCGGGTTCATCGAGGTCACTCATGCGGTGGCCGCGCGGGTGAAACCGGAGAACGGTCGCCGCGTCGTCGCGGTGGCGGCCACGCTCGGCGCGATCGGCGCGCTGACGTTCAGCCAGGACATCCCCGACGTGCTGCGATCCGACATCGTCGTCGCCTACACCGACACCGACGGCGACGGCCAGCGCGCCGACCGGCGACCGCCCGGATCAGAGCAGTACTACCGGGAGATCGACACCAAGATCCGCGAGGTGACCGGCCGGCCGCGCAACGAGACCGTCGTGCTCACCGCCGACTACAGCTTCTTGTCCTACTACCCCTACTACGGGTTCCAGGGCCTGACGTCGCACTACGCCAACCCGCTTGCGCAGTTCGAGAAGCGGGCCGACGCCATCGAGAGCTGGGCCACGCTGACCGACGCCGACACGTTCATCGCGGCGCTGGACAAGCTGCCGTGGAAGCCGCCGACCGTGTTCCTGATGCGCCGCGGCGCCGACGACACCTACACGCTGCGGCTGGCCTCCGACGTCTATCCCAACCAGCCCAACGTCCGCCGCTATCACGTGGCGCTGGACGAGGCGCTGTTCGACGACCCGCGCTTCGAGGTTTCGACCGTCGGGCCGTTCGTGCTGGCGATCAGGAAGCCCTGATGGCACCATCAAGCCCCGTGGCCCGAGAGCTGGCGATGGGCAGCAACCACCGCACCGCTCGGTTACTCGCCATCGTCGCCGGGTTGCTCGGGGCGGCGCTGGCCATCGCCACACCGCTGCTGCCGGTGAAGCAGACGACCGCCGAGCTCAACTGGCCGCAGAACGGCGTGCTGCAAAGCGTCAACGCCCCGCTGATCGGATACGTCGCCACCGACCTGACCATCACCGTGCCGTGCCGCGTGGCGGCCGGGCTGGCCGGACCGCAGAACGCCAACAAGACGGTGCTGCTGTCCACGGTGCCCAAGCAGGCGCCCAAGGCCGTCGACCGCGGACTGCTCATCGAACGCGTCAACAACGACCTGCTCGTCATCGTCCGCAACACGCCGGTGGTCAGCGCCCCGCTGAACCAGGTGCTCAGCCCGGCCTGCCAACGGCTGACGTTCACCGCGCACGCCGACAAGGTGACCGGCGAATTCGTCGGGCTGGTCAAGGGTCCCGATTCGGACGATCCCGGCAGCCCGCTGCGCGGCGAACGCAGCGGCTACGACTTCCGGCCGCAGATCGTCGGCGTCTTCACCGATCTGGCCGGGCCCGCCCCGCCCGGCCTGGAGTTCTCGGCGACCGTCGATTCGCGCTACAGCACTTCTCCGACGCTGCTCAAGCTGTTGGTGATGATCGTCGGGGTGGCGATGACGATCGTCGCGCTCGGCGCCCTGCACGTGCTGGACACCGCCGACGGCCGCGGGGTCAAACGCTTCTTGCCGCCGCGATGGTGGTCGGTGACGCCGCTGGACGGCGTGGTGACCGCGGTCCTGGTGTGGTGGCACTTCGTCGGCGCCAACACCGCCGATGACGGCTACATCCTGACGATGGCCCGAGTGTCCGAGCACGCCGGCTACATGGCCAACTACTACCGATGGTTCGGCACCCCGGAAGCTCCGTTCGGCTGGTACTACGACCTGCTGGCGCTGTGGGCGCACATCAGCACCAACAGCGCATGGGTGCGGCTGCCGACCCTGGTGATGGCGCTGGCGTGCTGGTGGCTGATCAGCCGCGAAGTGATCCCCCGGCTCGGGCACGCGGTGAAGTACAGCCGCGCCGCAGCGTGGACGGCGGCCGGCATGTTCCTGGCCTTCTGGCTGCCGCTGAACAACGGCCTGCGACCCGAACCGATCATCGCGCTCGGCATCCTGCTCACCTGGTGCTCGGTCGAGCGCGGAGTGGCCACCAGCAGGCTGCTTCCGGTGGCCATCGCGATCATCATCGGGGCGCTCACTCTGTTCTCCGGGCCCACCGGCATCGCGGCGGTCGGTGCGTTGCTTGTCGCCGTCGGACCGCTGAAAACCATTGTCGCCGCACATACTTCACGATTCGGGTACCTAGCGCTGCTGGCGCCGATTCTGGCGGCGTGCACCGTCACCATCATCCTGGTATTCCGCGACCAGACGCTGGCCGCCGAACTCCAGGCCAGTTCGTTCAAGTCCGCCGTCGGGCCCAGCCTGAGCTGGTTCGACGAGCACATCCGCTACGAGCGGTTGTTCACCACCAGCCCCGACGGCTCGGTGGCCCGCCGCTTCGCCGTGCTGACGCTGCTGCTGGCCCTGGCCGTCTCCGTGGCAATGTCGTTGCGCAAGGGCCGAATTCCGGGCACCGCCGCCGGCCCGAGTCGGCGCATCATCGGCATCACCATCATCTCGTTCCTGGCGATGATGTTCACGCCAACCAAGTGGACCCACCACTTCGGTGTGTACGCCGGGCTCGCGGGATCGCTTGGCGCACTGGCCGCGGTCGCCGTCACCGCCGCGGCGATGCGCTCACGGCGCAACCGGGCGATATTCGCCGCCACGGTGCTGTTCGTGATGGCGCTGTCGTTCGCCACCGTCAACGGCTGGTGGTACGTCTCGAACTTCGGGGTGCCGTGGTCAAACCAGTTCCCGGAGTGGAGGTTCGGCTTCACCACCATCCTGCTCGGGCTCTCGGTCGTCGCGCTGCTGGTGGCCGCGTGGTTCCATTTCTCCGGCCGTGACCTGTCCCCAGACGACGTCGGGCGTTTCCGATGGCGTCGAATCGTCCAGTCCCCGTTGGCTATTGCCGCGTGGATAGTCGTCGTCTTCGAGGTGATGTCGCTGACGTTGGCCATGATCGACCAGTACCCCGCGTGGAGCGTGGGTCGGTCGAACCTCGAGGCACTCACCGGCAAGACGTGCGGGATGGCCGAGGACGTGCTGGTCGAACAGAACCCCAACGCCGGGATGCTGACTCCCGTCGACGCGCCAGTCGGTGAGGCGCTGGGTGCCGTCACCGCAGAAGGCTTCGGCCCCAACGGAATTCCCAGCGACGTGTCCGCCGACGAGGTGATGAACGGCCCCGGTACCGCCACCAACTTCGCCGACTCCCCGGAAAGCGAAGTCACCGAAAGCGAGGCCGGCACCGAGGGTGGCACCACCGCCGCGGCCGGTGTCAACGGATCGCGGGCCCGGCTGCCGTTCGACCTCGATCCCGCGCGCACCCCGGTGATGGGCAGCTGGCGCAGCGGCACCCAGCAACCCGCGGTGCTGCGCTCGGCGTGGTACCAGCTGCCGCCCCGAGACGAGGCCGGTCCGCTGCTCGTGGTGGCCGCGGCGGGTCGGTTCGATCCCGGCGAGGTGGTCGTGCAGTGGGCCTCCGATGAACAGGCGGCCGACGACGAGCCGGCGGGCGGCGTCGGGTTCGCCGACGTCGGCGCGTCACCGGCATGGCGCAACCTGCGGGCGCCCATGGCAGCGATCCCGCGCGACGCGACGCAGGTGCGTCTGGTCGCCACCGACGACGACCTCAACCCGCAGCACTGGATCGCGATCACCCCGCCGCGCATCCCGCAGCTGCGCACGCTGCAGGACGTGGTCGGCTCCCAGGACCCGGTCCTGCTGGACTGGCTGGTCGGCCTGGCCTTCCCGTGCCAGCGTCCGTTCAGCCATCAGAACGGCGTCGTCGAGGTGCCGAAGTGGCGGATCCTGCCCGACCGGTTCGGGGCCGAAGCCAACTCGCCTGTGATGGACAACCTCGGCGGCGGGCCGCTCGGCATCACCGAGCTCCTGGCGCGGGCCACCACGGTGCCGACGTATTTGCGGGACGACTGGTTCCGCGACTGGGGGGCGCTGCAGCAGCTCACGCCGTACTACCCGAATGCGCAGCCGGCACGGCTCGATCTCGGTTCGGCAACGCGTAGCGGGCTGTGGAGCCCGGCGCCGCTGCGCCATTAGGTGCGTCGCCTACCATCGAGCCTCGTGCCCGCTCACCGCCTTGCCCGGCTGATCGCCGTCGTCGCGGGCATCGCGGGGGTGCTGCTGTGCGGGCTGGTGCCGTTGCTGCCCGTCAAGCAGACCACCGCCACCATCCTGTGGCCGCAGGCACCCGGCGCCGATGGGCTGATCACCGACGTCACCGCGCCGCTGGTCTCCGGAGCGCCGCTGGCCCTCGACGTCTCGATCCCGTGTCAGACGATCGCCACCCTGCCCGCGGCGGGTGGACTGGTGTTCTCGACCGTTCCGCCAGGCGGCATCGAGGCGAGCCGCAACGGCCTGTTCGTCCGCGCCAACGCCGACGCCGTCGTCGTGGCGTTCCGAGACTCGGTGGCCACCGTCGCGCCCCGCCAGGCCGTGGCCTCCGGCGCCTGCAGCACATTGCACATCTGGGCGAACGTGGGCGGCGTCGGCGCCGACTTCATCGGCATACCCGGCGCCACCGGCACGCTCTCGGCAGAAAAGAAGCCGCAGATCGCCGGCGTCTTCACCGACCTGCAAGGTGGCCGCGCAGGCCTGGCCTTTGTCGGCGCGCATCGACGTCGACACCCGCTTCATCACCTCCCCGACGGTCCTGAAGCTGGGCGTGATGGTGCTCGGCGTCGCCTGCGTGGTGGCGTCGATCGTCGCGCTGGCGGTGCTTGACCGCCGATCCGCTCGGCCCGGCGGGTGCCACGGGCGTGGCGACGATTCTGGCGCGTCGGGCTCTGGCACTGGCTCGCCGACATCGGCGTCATCGGCACCCTGCTGCTGTGGCATCTCATCGGCGCCACATCGTCCGACGACGGCTACAACCTGACCATTGCGCGGGTATCGGGCGAAGCCGGATACAGCGCCAACTACTACCGTTTCTTCGGGGCCAGCGAGGCGCCCTTCGACTGGTACCAGTCCGTGCTGGCGCACCTGGCGTCGATCAGCACCGCCGGCGTGTGGATGCGACTGCCGGCCACCGCGGCGGCGATCGGCACCTGGCTGATCATCAGCCGCTGCGTGCTGCCGCGGCTCGGCCGCCGCCTCGCCGCCAACCGGGTCGCGGTGTGGACGGCGGGCGCGGTGTTCCTGGCGGCGTGGCTGCCGTTCAACAATGGCCTGCGGCCCGAGCCGCTGATCGCGTTCGGCGCCGTCGCCACCTGGGTCCTTGTCGAGAACTCCATCGGCACCCGCCGGCTGTGGCCCGCCGCGGTGGCGATCATCGTCGCGGTGTTCAGCGTGACGCTCGCTCCCCAGGGGCTGATCGCTCTCGCTCCGCTGCTGGTCGGCGGCGCGGGCGATCGCGCGGACCATCAGCAGCCGACGTGACGGTCGATGGGTTGTTGGCGCCGCTGGCCACGCTGGCCTCTTCGGCGGCGCTGATCTTCGTGGTCGTGTTCCGGGACCAGACCCTGGCCACGGTCGCCGAGTCGGCACGCATCAAGTACGTGGTCGGCCCCACCATCGCCTGGTATCAGGAGTTCCTGCGCTACTACTTCCTCACCGTCGAGGACAGCGTCGACTCGTCGCTGACCCGTCGCTTCGCCGTGCTGGTGCTGCTGCTCTGCCTGTTCGGGATGCTGGCGGTGCTGCTACGTCGGGGCGGTGTGCCCGGCATGGCGAAGGGCCCGGTGTGGCGGTTGATCGGCACGACCGCGATCGGCCTGCTGCTGCTGACGTTCACGCCGACGAAGTGGGCGGTGCAGTTCGGCGCGTTCGCCGGCTTGGCCGGTGCGCTTGGCGCCGTCACCGCGTTCGCGTTCTCGCGGGTCGGCCTGCACAGCCGCCGCAACCTCGCGCTGTACGTGACCGCGCTGCTGTTCGTATTGGCTTGGGCGACATCGGGTATCAACGGCTGGTTCTACGTCGGCAACTACGGCGTGCCGTGGTTCGACAAGCAGCCGGTGATCGCGGGAATCCCGGTGCTGAACATCTTCCTGCTGCTGGCGATGGTGACCGGTGTGCTCGCGGGTTGGCTGCACTTCCGGATGGACTACACGGGACACAGAGAGGTCGCCAACACCCGCCGCAACCGGGTGCTCGCGTCGACGCCGCTGCTCGTGGTGGCGGTCATCATGGTGGTGCTCGAAGTGGGCTCGATGGCCAAGGGCGCCGCACAGCGCTACCCCGTCTACACCACCGCCAAGGCGAACGTCGCCGCGCTGACGTCCGGGCTTTCGGCGACCAGCTGCGCGATGGCCGACGACGTGCTCGTCGAACGCGACACCAATGCCGGTCTGCTGCAACCAGTTCCGGGCCAGCGGTTCGGCGAGTACGGCCCCCTCGGCGGGGAGGACCCGGTCGGCTTCACACCGAACGGGGTCAGCGACACCCTCGAGCCCGCCGAGCCCGTCACCGCCAACCCGGGCCTGGTCAACTCCGACGGTTCGCCGAACGAGCCCAACGTCGGAATCGGATATGCGGCAGGCACCGGCGGCGGCTACGGACCGGAGGGCGTCAACGGGTCGCGGGTCTTCCTGCCGTTCGGCCTCGACCCCAAGCGCACCCCGGTGATGGGCAGCTACGACGAGAACACCGTCGCGGCCAAGGTCACCTCGGCCTGGTACCAGCTGCCGCCCCGAACCCCCGACCGCCCGCTGGTGACCGTCGCCGCGGCGGGCGCGATTTGGTACTACGAGGAGGACGGCTCCTTCAACTACGGCCAGTCGCTCAAACTGCAGTGGGGTGTGCACCGCCCCGACGGCAGCTACCAGGCGCTCGGCGAGGTGCAGCCGATCGACATCTTCCCGCAAAAGGCCTGGCGCAACCTGCGTTTCCCGCTGGCGTGGGCGCCGCCGGAGGCCAACGTCGCGCGCATCGTCGCCGACGACCCGAACCTGAGCACCGATCAGTGGTTCGCGTTCACCCCTCCCCGGGCGCCGGTGCTGCAGACCGCGCAACAGTTCCTCGGCTCGCAGACCCCGGTGCTGATGGACATCGCCACGGCCGCGAACTTCCCGTGCCAACGTCCGTTCTCCGAACACCTCGGCGTGGCCGAACTACCGGAGTACCGCATCCTGCCCAACTTCAAGCAGGTCGTGTCGTCGTCGAACATGTGGCAGTCCGCCCAGGACGGCGGCCCGTTCCTGTTCATCCAGGCACTGCTGCGCACGTCCGCCGTTCCGACATATCTGCGCGACGACTGGTACCGCGACTGGGGCTCGATCGAGCGCTACGACCGCGTGGTGCCCGCGTCGGATGCGCCGAACGCCGTCATCGACCAGGGCTCGGTGCGGGTGTTCGGCTGGAGCCGCAACGGACCGATTAGGGCACTGCCATGAGCCGCGAGACGAAGGCGAGTGAGGATCGCAGCGAGGAACGAGCGAGGACCGGAGCGAGCTGGAGTCGAGCCATGAGCTCAGACGTCAGGATCACACGCTGGGTGGCGACGATCGCCGGCCTGCTCGGCTTCGTGCTGTCGGTTGCGACGCCGCTGCTGCCGGTCGTGCAGACCACCGCGACGCTGAACTGGCCGCAGAGCGGTCAACTCAATAACGTTACGGCGCCACTCATTACGCAGACGCCGGTCACGATGACGGTGACGGTGCCGTGCGAGGTGATCCGGTCGATGCCGCCGAGCGGCGGGATGGTTCTCGGGACAGCGCCGAAGAACGGTAAGCAGGCTGCCCTGCAGTCGTTGTTCGTCAACGTCTCCACCCAGCGGGTGGACATCACCGACCGCAACGTCGTGGTGGCCAGCGTGCCGCGGGCGAGGGTTGTTTCACCGCAATGCCAGCGCATCGAGATCACCTCGTCGGAGGCGGGCACGTTCGCGACGTTCGTCGGGCTGACGAAACCGGACGGCACAGCGCAGTACACCGGCTTCCCCGACCCCAACCTGCGGCCCGCGATCGTCGGTGTGTTCACCGATCTGACCGGGCCGGCACCGCCGGGACTGTCCGTGTCGGCGGTCATCGACACCCGATTCTCCACCAAGCCAACGCTTTGAAGCTGACCGCGATGGTGCTGGCGATCGTGGCGACCATCGTCGCCCTGATCGCGCTGTGGCGGCTGGACCGGCTTGACGGCCGCCGGATGCAGCGGCTCATCCCGGAACGCTGGCGCACGTTCACCGCGACCGACGTCACCGTGATCGGTGCATTCCTGGCGTGGCATGTCATCGGTGCCAACTCGTCCGACGACGGCTACATCCTGGGTATGGCCCGGGTCGCCGGGCACGCCGGCTACATGTCGAACTACTTCCGCTGGTTCGGCAGCCCCGAGGATCCGTTCGGTTGGTACTACAACCTGCTGGCGCTGATGACCAGCGTCAGCGACGCCAGCATCTGGATGCGGCTGCCCGATCTCGTGTGCGGAATCGTGTGCTGGCTGTTGCTTTCTCGCGAAGTGCTGCCCCGGCTGGGCCCGGCTGTCGCGGCGAGCAAGCCCGCGCTGTGGGCGGCGGGCCTGGTGCTGCTGGCGGCGTGGATGCCGTTCAACAATGGCCTGCGACCGGAGGGACAGATCGCCACCGGCGCACTGATCACCTACGTGCTGATCGAGCGCGCCATCATCTCGGGTCGCCTGACACCGGCCGCACTGGCGATCGTCGCCGCGTCGTTCACGCTCGGCATCCAGCCTACCGGGCTGATCGCGGTGGCCGCGCTGCTCGCCGGCGGTCGGCCGATACTGCGGATCCTGGTGCGGCGGCACCGCATCGTCGGCACCTGGCCGCTGGTGGCACCGCTATTGGCCGCAGGCACCGTCGTGCTGACCGTGATCTTCTTCGACCAGACCTTCGCAACGGTGTTGGAGGCCACCCGGATTCGCACCGACATCGGCCCGAACCAGGAGTGGTACACCGAGAACCTGCGGTACTACTACCTGATCCTGCCGACGGTTGACGGGTCGCTGTCGCGGCGGTTCGGGTTCCTGATCACCGCGCTGTCGCTTGTTCGCGTCGATGTTCATCATGTTGCGGCGCAAGCGCATTCCGGGGGTCGCGCGGGGTCCGGCCTGGCGGCTGATGGGCATCATCTTCGGCACGATGTTCTTCCTGATGTTCACCCCGACCAAGTGGGTGCATCACTTCGGGTTGTTCGCGGCCGTTGGCGCGGCGATGGCGGCACTGGCCACGGTGCTGGTTTCGCCGAAGGTGCTGCGATGGTCGCGTAACCGGATGGCCGTCCTGGCGGCGGTGTTCTTCCTGCTCGCGCTGTGCTTCGCCACCACCAACGGCTGGTGGTATGTCTCCAGCTACGGCGTGCCGTTCAACAACGCGATGCCCAAGATCGGCCCGTTCATCGTCGCCTGGATCTTTCTCGCGCTGTTCGCGATCACCGCGATGTATGCGGTCTGGCTGCACTTCACATCCCGAACGCACGGTGAGGGCCGCATCGCGCGGGCACTGACCGCGGCGCCGATCCCGATCACCGCGGGGTTCATGGTGGTGGTGTTCGTCGGGTCGATGGTGGCCGGCATCGTCCGCCAGTACCCGACATACTCCAACGCCTGGGCCAACCTGCGGTCGTTCACCGGCGGGTGCGGGCTGGCCGACGACGTGCTCGTGGAACCCGACACCAACGACGGCTTCTTGACACCGCTGCCCGGCGACTACGGTCCGCTGGGCCCACTCGGTGGTGTCGGGCCGGTGGGCTTCACACCCAGCGGAGTGCCGGAAAAGATTGTCGCCGAGACGATTCGGGTCTCGCTGCCGACGCCCGGTACCGACTACGACTGGGATGCACCCACCAAGCTGCGCACGCCCGGCGTCAACGGATCGACGGTGCCGCTGCCCTACGGGCTGGACCCCGCGCGGGTTCCGCTGGCGGGCAGCTACGTCGAGGGTCCGCAGCAGCAGAGCCGGCTGACGTCCGCGTGGTACGAACTGCCGCCACCCGACGACGCGCACCCGCTGGTGGTCGTCACCGCCGCGGGGGTGATCACCGGTGACAGTGTGTTCAACGGCCGCACCGAAGGCCAGCCGGTGGAACTGGAGTACGCGCGGCGCGGACCGGACGGTGCGCCGGTGCCTGCGGGCCGGCTGGTGCCCTACGACATCGGGCCGATCCCGTCGTGGCGCAACCTGCGGTATCCCCGTTCGCAGATTCCTGGCGACGCGGTCGCGGTGCGGCTGGTCGTCGAAGACCTGTCGCTGACGCAAGGCGACTGGGTCGCCGTCACACCACCGCGGGTGCCGGAGTTGCGGTCGGTGCAGGAATACGTCGGCTCCGAAGCAGCCGGTGCTGATGGACTGGGCCGTCGGGCTGGCTTTCCCGTGCCAGCAGCCGATGCTGCACGCCAACGGTGTCACCCAGATTCCCAAGTTCCGGATCACTCCCGACTACAACGCCAAGAAGAAGGACACCGACACCTGGCAGGACGGCATCAACGGCGGCCTGCTCGGCATCACCGACCTGCTGCTGCGGGCGCATGTGATGGCGACGTATCTATCGCAGGACTGGGGCCGCGACTGGGGCTCGCTGCGCAAGTTCGACACGATCGTCGATGCGCAGCCGGCCACGCTGGACTTCGGCACGGCCACGCACAGCGGGCTGTACACGCCCGGCAAGATCCGGATCAAGCCGTAGCTTTCATTCGTGGCGCAGGTAGACCACCCGGCTGCCAAATACAATGTCCTGCAACGACCTTCGCTGCCGGTCCGCGGCGACCCAGAGCAGCCCCAGCGGAAACAGCACGTAGGCAACGGCCCGTAGCAACGCCACTGCCGGACTCGCCGGCTCGAGCGGCGACCGACCACCCGCAGTCCCATCGTGACCGCACCCACGGTGCACCCCGACACCGACCAGCACCCGGCTAGGTACACCACCGCCACCACGACTGTGACCGCGGTCGAGAATATGGCGTTGACGTCGGGAAAGCTGAACGCGGTGGGGTTAAGCGCCAACCTCACCAGGGCCAGGCCCAGATAAAGGGCGGCAAGGATGACCATCACAACAACCCCGTCGATGATCGCGGCCAGGCCCCTGCTCACCAGGCCGGCGTTCTTCACTCGGGCTCCGGTTACGCCCCAACATCCGGGTCGACGAATCCCGACACCATGTCGTCGGCGCGTTCGCCCTGGCTGCGAACGTCGGCCGATCACCTCAGCGGTCACCGTGCCGGTTGACTCCCGGATTATCGCCGGCAGGTCGACTCCCTCGATGACGTCGTTGGCCAAGCCGATGAGATCCACGTGAGCGACGGCGGCATCCAGGTCGACGCGAGCGACGGCGGCATCCAGGTCGACGCGAGCGACCGCCGCATCCAGGTCGACACGGGATACGACGGAGTCGACGTCAATGCGGGCGAGGATCGCATCGACGTCGAAATCGCCTGCGATCGCGTTGATGTCGACTCGCTCACGCACCAGCGCGGTCACGTCGACCTCATCGAGGACCAGTTCCACGATCTGGGCACCGATCGCCGCCACCAGAGCCTTGATGGGGTCGCGGCCCTTGGCGATGACCTGGTCGCCGCGTTTGGACAGTTCAGCAACTCCGCTACGCAGCCGCGGACCGACCACCGGCAGCCGCTCGCACGTGCGATAAACAGCGATCGCGCCGCCCACCGCGCTCGCCGCCGCTCCGGTGGCGACCGACACCACCGGGTGCTTCAGCACATCGCTGAGGCTGGGCACCAACGCATCGTAGTCTCGTCCGCGCGGTCGACGGCCGAACTTCGTCCCGACCGCTTTCCGGCGTGATAGACCACAGCTCTATGACGCTCGATGCATCAATCCCCCGATCTGCCCTCACCCCCGACGTACAGCCACGTCGTCGTCGCGACTGGAAGCAGGGTGGTTTTCATCGCCGGTCAGGAACCCGAAGACGAAGCAGGCAACCTCGTCGGACCCGGCGATCTTGCGGCCCAGGCTCGCCAAGTATTCGCCAACGTCGGTCGTGCTCTCACCGCCGCCGGTGCCGGGCCCGATCAAGTAGCCAAAATTACGATCTATGTCGTCCACCACCGGCGCGAGTACCTGCCGGTCATCGAGGAAGCTCGGGTCGCATTGTTCGGGGACCACAAGCCGGCGGACACGCTGGTGGGAGTGGAGACATTGTCACAGCCCGAGTACCTGATCGAGGTGGACGCGTTTGCCGTCGTCGACGGCTGATGCGGCTACGCGCGCTCCTGCAACGTCTATCGACTCTCCCGGCTCAAGGTCGGCGAACCGTAGTGAGAGCCTGCCGGCGGCGGCCTGCGCTCGGGCCTGCACGTCGGACTGCTCGGAGTAGCAGGGCGGCAGATCAAGGCCAAAGTGCATGGGAATCAGGGTGTTTGCACGTAGCGCGGAAGAGCCGAAGCCGCCCGCGACCGCGCAAGTCGTTTCATCAGGACGTCGGGGTGGCGGTCGCGTTGCTCTGGAGGATGTCGTCGTGGCAATCGAGCCTGCTCTGGCCGGTCTGCTCCATGCAGACCAGGACGGGTGACTCGGTCTCCGACGGATACACCTCGTCGTTGCGCCGGGAGTGACTGTCGGGCTGGAGATCTTGCCCGGATACAGGGACCAGATCGTCTTGTCGACGGTTGGCAGGTGGGCACAGTACGCGGGCGCCCCGCCGTCGGTGATGCCCGCCGCGCCCAGCGTTCCGCAGTTCGCCCCGACGACAACCACCGGCAAGGCAACGGCTCCCGGCGACGACGGTTGTGGCTTGGCCTCCGCCGAGTGGTCACGCATGCGGTCGAACACCACGAAACTGACTGCGGCGACGGCGATCAGCGCAAGTGCGGCGGCGATCGGAACGACCAGGCGGCGACGCCGCGGCGGCGCCGGACGGTGTCTTGCATGCCGCGGACCGGTCGCGGCCTGCGCCAACATCGTCGCATCAGAGTCGCCGGCGTCGTGCTCCGCTGCACCGATCCGATGTGCAAGCGCCCGCGCGAAATCTATGCATTGGTCATAGCGGTCGTCCGGTGACTTGGCGAGCGCCTTGTCGAAGACCGGTCCCAGGCCGGACAACTCCGGGCGGCGTGATCCGATCGGCGGCGGGGCGGCAGTGAGGTGCTGGCTGATGACGACGGCGGGATTGGAGTGCTGGAACGGCGGCGCACCGGTCAGCAACTGAAACGCGGTGGCCGCCAGCGCATATTGGTCGGCCCGCCCATCGATCTCAGCGCCCGTCAACTGTTCAGGCGCAGCGTAGGCTACCGTACCAATCGTCATGTTGGTCCCAGTCAGACCGCTGGAGTCGTCCGCCCAGCGGGCGATCCCGAAGTCCGCCAACATAATTCGTTCATGGTCGCTGTCGGCATTTGCGATCAGCAGGTTGGCGGGCTTGACGTCGCGGTGCAACAGTCCGCGCGCATGCGCATAGTCGAGTGCTTCGGCGATCGCCGTCACGATGCGCACCACCTCGTCTGGCGGCATGCCCGATGGATACCGCTCGGCGAGCAGGCGACCGGCGTCGGTGCCCTCGACGTAGTCCATCGAAATCCACAGCTGGCCCTCGTATTCGCCGCGGTCGTGCACCTCGACGATGTGCGGGTGCCACAGCGTCGCGGCGATATCGGCTTCCCGGTCGAACCGTTGGAGGTACTCGTCGTCAGTACTCACCGTCGCCGGCAGCACCTTGAGCGCGTCGCGGCGCGGGAGCCGCGGATGCTGGGCCAGATACACCTCACCCATCCCGCCGGCGCCGAGCGACCGCAGGATCGTGTATCCCGCGATCACCTGGCCGTCCGCTAGCGGCATCGCGCTTAGATCGGCGTCAGGCCGTGCTTGCGCTGCACGCGGCTGATCTGCTTGTCGCGCAACAGCCGCATGGACTTTCGCAGCAGCAACCGCGTTTCGTGCGGCTGGATCACCGCGTCGATGAATCCGCGCTCGGCGGCGATCCACGGCGTCGCCATGTTGAGATTGTAGCCCTCGATGAATTCCGCGCGGATCTTCTGCACCTCGGGTGCTGTCGGATCCGGGAACCGTTTCACCAACAGCTGTGCGGCACCCTCGGCACCGATCACCGCGATCCGGGCGGTCGGCCATGCGAAGTTGAGGTCGGCGGACAGCTGCTTGGACCCCATCACCGCATACGCGCCGCCGTACGACTTGCGGATGGTGATGGTCACCTTCGGTATGTCGGCCTCGACGACGGCGTTGAGGAACCGCCCACCGCGCTTGATGATGCCGCCCTTCTCCTGCTCCACGCCGGGCATGAAGCCCGGGGTGTCGACGACGAAAACCAGTGGGAGATTGTAGGAGTCGCAGAACCGGATGAACCGCGCAGCCTTGTCGGAGGCCTCGTTGTCGATCGCACCCGACAAGTGCATCGGCTGGTTGGCGATCACACCGACCGGCCGCCCGTCGACGCGCGCGAACGCCGTGATGATGGCCTGCCCCTGCTGTTGCGCCACATCGAAGACGTCGCCGTCGTCGAAGATCCGCAGCAGGATCTCGTGCATGTCGTAGGCCATGTTGTCGCTGTCCGGCACGATCGAATCGAGTTCGTAGTCGTGCGGGGTGATCTCCGGCTCCAGGCCGGGGTTCACGATCGGCGGATCGTCAAAGGTGTTGGCGGGCAGGAAGCCCAAGTAGTCGCGGACGTAGGCGAATGCCGCCGCTTCGTCCTCGACGACCTGATGGATGTTGCCGTAGCGGGCCTGCGCGTCGGCGCCACCGAGTTCGTCGAGGGTGACGTCCTCGCCGGTGACGTCCTTGATCACATCGGGACCGGTGACGAACATGTAGCCCTGGTCGCGCACCGCCACGACCAGGTCGGTCTGAATCGGTGAATAGACCGCTCCGCCAGCGCATTTGCCGAGGATGATGGAGACCTCAGGCACCAGGCCGCGCAGCAGCTCGTGGCGGCGGCCCAGCTCGGCGTACCACGCCAGCGAGGTGACCGCGTCCTGGATGCGGGCACCTGCCGAGTCGTTGATGCCGATGATCGGGCAGCCGACCATGGCCACCCACTCCATCAGCCTGGCGACCTTGCGGCCGAACATCTCACCAACCGAACCCTGGAACACCGTCTGATCGTGGCTGAAGACACCGACCGGCCTGCCGTCGATGGTGCCGTGCCCGGTGACCACGCCATCGCCGAAGAGCGCGTCGGGATCACCCGGCGTCTTGCACAACGCACCGATCTCCAGGAAGCTACCGGGATCCAGCAGCGCATTGATGCGGGCGCGGGCGCTGGGAATACCCTTCTTCTCCCGCTTGGCGACGGCCTTCTCACCACCGGGTTCCTTTGCCAGCTCCAGCTTTTCGCGAAGCTCTGCCAGCTTCTCAGCGGTGGTGGCCGGCCGGGTGGGAGATACTTCTGCCGTCACTTCCCCTGCTTCTCCTCAGCTTCGATACGGTCGATCGCCTCGCTCATGTGCGCGCCGACCTTGGCAATGTACGGCTCGTCGATGGCCTGGATGTGCTCGCCCCCGATGGGCACCACTTCCAGTTCGGAGACGAACTGGCCCCAGCCGCCGTCCGGCTTGCGGGTCGCGTAGCGCGGCTCGAAGTAGATCGCGTCGTCGTGGTAGCGGTCGGCCATGTAGAGCGTGACGTGCCCGTCGTACGGCTTGATCTCGGCGGTGTCGATCGCTCGCTGGTCGAGATATGAGGTGCGCTGATGCTCGATGATGCCGCCCGGGATCTGCACCCCGCTCTGACTGACGGCGTCGAGCACGAACTTCACCTGGCCCTCGTCGTCGAGTTCCTCGAGCTCTTCGTACGGGATCTCGGGCACCTCGACGTTGAACGTGCGCTCGGCGAAGCGGGCGTAGCGGTCCCAGCGCGCGCGAGTCTCCTCCTTGGTCTGGGGAATCTCCTCGGCGGGGCGCACTGCGTCGATCAGCCCGACGAACCGCACATCGGCGCCGGCCTGCTTCAGCCCGATCGCGCAGGCGTAGGCCAGCACCCCGCCCAGCGACCAGCCGGCCAGGATGAACGGTCCATTGCCACCGATCTCCATCAACTTCGGCACATACTCGCGGGCGCGTTCCTCGATGGAGCCCTCCACCCGCTCGATGCCGTACATCGGGGTGTCCGCCGGCAGCCTCTTCAGCAGCGGCTCGTATACCACCGTCGATCCGCCCGCGGCGTGGAACACGAAGACAGGAACCTTGTTCGAGCCCTCTTGGCGCGCACGGATGATGCGCACGAAGCCGTCGATCTGGCCCTCCTCGAGGTGCTCGCGCACGACGGTGGCCAACGCCTCGATGGTCTTCGCGTTCTTCACGTCCTCGGCGGTGATCGTGCCGTCAGCACGCTCGGAGAGACGCTCGGCCATCTTCGTCGCGGTCTCGTCGTCGAGCTCGGGCAGCTCGTTGAAGATGCCACCCGGCGACTTGCCGGTGACGATGGCCCACGTCGCGAACGTCACGCGTTCGGCGGCTTCACGCGGGGGCACATCGGCACCCAGCGCATCGGTGACGGCCTGTTGGCTGAGCACCTGCGCGGCCAGTGCGGAGGCGCTCGGCTTCTCATCCGGTCCCGCCGGATTCGTCGGCGGCGGCGGGATGCTCGGACCTGAAGGGTCTGTCGGCGCTTCAGGTTCGGTCACCGTGGGCGCAGTGCCCGCCATCATCGCGGCCTGCTCTGCGGCGATCTCCTCGGGCGTCAGCGTCTGCTGGTGCTCGTGCAGCTGCTCGACCTCCTCGCGGTGCTCGATCGCGTACTCGATGAGCTTCTCGACGGCGTACAGGTTCGCGTCACGAACCGCGGTCAACTGAATCGGCGGCAGGTCGAAGTCGTACTCGACGCGGTTCTTGATCCGCACGGCCATCAACGAGTCCAGGCCGAGCTCGATCAGCGGCACCTCCCACGGCAGGTCCTCGGGCTCGTAACCCATCGCACCGCCGACGATCGCCGCCAGCCGGTCGTGCACCGTCTCCCCGGTATCGGGCGACCACTTGGCAAAGCCCGCACCGAGATTGGCGCCTTGGGCGAGGTTATCCTGGAGGATCTCCGCACTGTCCTCTTCCTCGACGGGGGCTGCCGTCGTCGAGACTTGTTCAGCCACAGCCGCGCCGGCGCCGACGGCCGTCGGCAGCGCAGTGGCGGCACCACCGCGAGTGACGATCGCGTCGTACACCAGCGTGAACGATTCGTCGATACGGGCATGCACCTGCACGGTGGCCCCGCCGGGATGCCGCGCGAGCGTGGTCACCAGCCGCGCGCCCTCGCCGGGCACCGCCCGCCGCTCGAACGCAGTCAGCTTGGCATCGGGAAGAACCTGCGCCGCAGCGGCTTTCACCAAAGCGGCGAGATCGGTTTCGCCGCGCGGGGCGTATTCCCAAACGTGGCGGCCGTCGGGCATCGCGACGTGGGTGCCCGGAATCATCACCGAGCCATCGCCGGAGAAGCGCGCCTCCAGCCAGTGCGGCTTGCGGCGGAACCGGGTCGGCGGGATGTTGGCGTACTCGCCCCGCTCGAACAGAGTGCGGAAGTCCAGATGGTGACCGTGCACGAATAGCTGCGCCATCGCGATGGTCATCGAGTCGACTTCGTCCTGCTTGCGCGCCAGCGTCGCGATGAGCTGCGCATCGTGCAGTCCGGCGGCGGCAGTCGTCAGACCCACCTGCATCAGCGCCACCGGATTGGGCGCCAGCTCAAGGAAAGTGGTGTGTCCGTTGTCGACGGCGTTGCGGATGCCGTGGGTGAAGTAGACGCTGTGCCGCAGCCCCTTCTTCCAGTAGTCCACGCCATGGATGGGTTCGCCCCCGGGGCGGATGTAGCCACCCTCGTGCACCGTCGAGAAGTATCCGGTCGTCAGCGGATGCGGCTCGATGCCTTGCAATTCCGCGGCCAGCTCGCCGAGAAGCGGGTCCATCTGCGAGGTGTGGCTAGCGCCCTTGGTCTGGAACTTGCGGGCGAACTTCCCCTCTGATTCGGCGCGGGCGATGATCGCGTCGACCTGATCCGGCGGGCCGCCGATGACCGTCTGGGTCGGCGCGGCGTACACGCACACCTCGAGGTCCTTGAAGTCCGAGAACACCGTCTCGATCTCGTCGGCGGAGTACTCGACGAGCGCCATCAGCCGGATGTACTCGCCGAACAGCATGGCCTCGCCCTCGCCCATCAGGTGGGCGCGCGAGCAGATGGTCCTGGTGGCGTCGGTCAGCGACAAGCCGCCTGCGAAGTAGGCCGCGGCGGCCTCGCCCAGCGACTGTCCAACCACCGCAGCGGGTTTGGCACCGTGCGCCTTGAGCAGCTCACCGAGCGCGATCTGGATCGCGAAGATCACGGTCTGCGTGGTCTCGATGCCGTAGTCCTGCGAGTCGTCCAGGATCAGCTCGACGACTGAGTAGCCCAGCTCGTCCTGAACCAGCGCGTCGACCTTGTTGATCCACTCGGCGAAGGTCTCGTCGCGCAGATATAGGCTCTTGGCCATCTTGCGGTGTTGCGCGCCGAAACCGGCCAGCACCCATACCGGTCCGCTGGTGACCGGACCGTCGGCGCTGAACACGTTCGGGTTCTGCTTGCCATCGGCCACGGCACGCAGGCCCTTGATGGCTTCGTCGTGGTCATGGGCCAGCACCACCGCACGCGAGCGGCCGTGGTTGCGCCGCGACAGCGCTCGGCCGATCGACTCCAGCGACGACGCCCGGCCTTCCGGGCTGTCGATCCAGTCCGCCAGCTCGGCGGCGGTCGCCTTCCTCCGTGACGTCAGGAACCCCGAAACAGCCAGCGGCACAACGGGAGTGGGCTGTTCTTCAGCCTCGAGTTCCACGCGGGCGACCTCGAGCAACCGCTTGGCCTCATCGGTGAGGCCGGGCAGTTCCGGCTCGCTGTCCTCGGTGGCGGCGTGCGCCGGCCCGCCTTCATCTTCTGAGTAATCGATGAACTCGCCGTACTCGTCCATCCGCACGCCGCCGAAATACACGGCGTCGACCTCGGACTGCTCGGGCTTCTCGGCCTCGGGCTCCGGTCGGTTCTGGCTCAACCAGATCCGACGGCAGCACCTCACGCAGCACCATGTGCGCGTTGGCTCCGCCGAAGCCAAAACCGGACACACCGGCGATGGCGTGACCGCTGTAACGGGGCCAGTCGGTGACGGTGTCGGCGACCTTCAGCCGCACGCCCTCGAAGTCGATGTACGGGTTAGGCCCCGCGTAGTTGATCGACGGCGGCAGCTTGTCGTTGCGCAAAGCCAGCGACATCTTGGCCAGGCTCGCGGCGCCTGCGGCCGACTCCAGGTGTCCCACATTGGATTTCACCGCGCCCAGCAGTGCCGGCTTGTCGACGGGACGGCCCCTGCCGACGACGCGGCCCAGCGCGTCCGCCTCGATCGGGTCACCCAGGATGGTGCCGGTGCCGTGCGCCTCGATGTAGTCGACGTCGCGCGGGTTGATGCCGGCGTCCTTGTACGCCTTGCGCAATACCTCAGCCTGCGCGTCGGGGTTCGGTGCGAGCAGGCCGTTGGACCGGCCGTCGTGGTTGATCGCGCTGCCCGCGATGACCGCGAGGATCTCGTCACCGTCGCGCCTGGCGTCGGCGACGCGCTTGAGCACCAGCATGCCGCCGCCCTCGGAGCGGGCGTAGCCGTCGGCGTCGGCAGAGAACGACTTGATCCGGCCGTCGGACGCCAGCACGCCGCCGACCTCGTCGAACCCGACCGTGACCAGCGGGGTGATCAGCGCGTTGACGCCACCGACGATCGCAACGTCGGCTTCGCCTGCGCGCAGCGCCTGCACGCCCTGGTGCGCGGCGACCAGCGAGCTCGAGCAGGCCGTGTCGACGGCGACCGACGGGCCGCGGAAGTCGTAGAAGTAGGACACCCGGTTGGCAATGATCGAACTCGCGGTGCCGGTGATGGCGTACGGGTGCGCGATCGACGGATCGGACATCGCCAAGAAGCTGTAGTCGTTGGTAGAGCTGCCGACGAAGACGCCGACGCTCTGACCGCGCAACGCCGACGCGGGGATACGGGCGTTCTCCAGCGCCTCCCATGTCAGCTCCAACGCCAGCCGCTGCTGGGGGTCGATGTTGTCGGCCTCCATCTTCGACAGCGCGAAGAACTCGGCGTCAAAACCCTTGATGTCCTTGAGGTATCCACCCCGGGTGCGGGCCTTGGCGACCCGCTCGGCGATCCGTGGCTCGTCGAGGAATTCCTCCCAGCGACCCTCGGGCAGGTCGGTGATCGCGTCGCGGCCCTCCAGCAGCGCCTGCCACGTCTCCTCGGGGGTGTTCATGTCGCCCGGGAACCGCGTGGACAGGCCGACGATCGCGATGTCCCTGGCAGCCGAGTCGTCGCGGCCCCAATTCCTGGTCGTCGTCGGACATGTCGATCTCGGGCTCGCCCTCGACGATCACCGTGGCCAGCGACTCGATGGTGGGATGGCGGAACGCGACCGTGGCCGTCAGCGTCACACCGGTGAGGTCTTCGATGTCGCTGGCCATCGCGACCGCGTCGCGGGACGACAGGCCGAGTTCCACCATCGGCGTGGAGTCGTTGATCGCATCGGCGGACTGGCCGGTGGCGTTGGCAATCCACTTGCGCAGCCAATCGCGCATTTCCGCGACCGTCATGGCCGGTGGGGGCACTGCGCGCTCGCGGGGCCGCTGCGGCGCTTGGGGACCGCTTTGGCGGCGACATCAGATCGCGGCACGGGCTCATTATTCGCCGGGGCCGCCTCGATTTCCGGGTTTGAATCGTCGTGTGTCTCAGTCATATTCAGGTTCTGTGCGCCGTCAGTCCGTCTCATCGGGGAAGGCATTCGCCACCTTCCCGCTTCGCAGGCTGCCGTCGAGGTAGGCCGAGCGGCAGGCGCGGCGGCCGATCTTGCCACTCGAGGTCCGCGGGATCGCACCGGCGGGAGTCAGCAGCACGTCACGCACGGTGACGCCGTGGCGCACCGCAATCGCAGCGCGGATGTCGTCGGCGATCGGCGCCATGTCGAGCTTGTGCGCGCCGGGCGCCCGCTCACCGACGATCACCAACTGTTCGGAGGTGTCGTCAGGATCGCGCCTGAGACCGGAATGGGTGTTCGCGAACACCTCGTCGGGCAGTTGATTCGCCGGCACCGAGAACGCGGCCACGTACCCGACCCGCAGCGCCTTGGTCGACTCCTGCGCCGAGTACTCGAGGTCCTGCGGATAGTGGTTGCGACCGTCGATGATCACCAGATCCTTCACTCGGCCGGTGATGAACAACTCACCGTCGTGGTAGGCGCCGTAGTCACCCGTGCGCACCCACGTCGCGTCGTCGGTCGCGCCCTCGGCGTGCGACGGGTTGGTCCGCGACTTGAGGATGTTATGGAAAGTTTCGGCGGTCTCGTCCTCTTTGCCCCAGTAGCCGGTGCCCATGTTCTGGCCGCTGATCCAGACCTCCCCGATCTGTCCGTCGGGGAGTTCCGTGGCCGATTCCGCATCGACGATGACGGCCCACTCGGCCACGCCCACCTTGCCCGCGCCTGCCTGCGCCACGGCACTAGGTGAATCGGCTGGAACCTCGACGAAGGTGCCCGTGTTCAGAGCCTCGCGATCGACGGAGATGATCCTCGGGTGATCGCCCATCGGAGTGGTCGACACGAACAGCGTCGCCTCGGCCAGGCCGTACGAAGGCTTGATGGCCTGCGGCTTGAAGCCGTGCGGGGCGAACGCCTCGTTGAACCTGCGCACGGTCGCCGCAGAGATGGGCTCGCTGCCGTTCAGGATGCATTTGACAACGGACAGATCCAGCGGCGGCTCGTCGGCCTTCGGCAGGCCGCGGGCCGCGGCATGGTCGAACGCGAAGTTCGGAGCCACCGAAATCACCCCGCCGGTGTCGTCGGGCTTGCGGGACATTTCCCGCAGCCACCGGCTGGGCCTGCGGACGAAGGCCGCCGGCGTCATGAAGGTGAAGTAGTGCCCGATCATCGGCGCCAGCATCGCCGTGATGAGGCCCATGTCGTGGAAGAACGGCAGCCACGACAAACCGCGATCGCCTTCCTCGCCGTCGAGCGCCTCGATGATCTGGACGATGTTGGTGGCCAGGTTGAGGTGGGTGATCTGCACACCCGTGGGGATGCGGGTCGACCCGGACGTGTACTGCAGGTAGGCGATAGTGTCGGCGGCGACGTCGACCGGCACCCAGGTGGCACCAACCTCGTCGGGCACCGCGTCGACGGCGATGACGCGCGGACGCTCCTTGGCAGGCCGGCTGCGGAAGAACTTGCGGACACCTTCTGCGGCCTCGGTGGTGGTCAGGATGGCCGACGGCTGGCAGTCGTCGAGCACGGCGTGCAGGCGGCCGACGTGGCCGGGTTCAGAAGGGTCGAACAGCGGCACCGCAATGCGGCCCGAATATAAGGTGCCGTACATCGCGACCACGTACTCGAGGTTCTGCGGGCAGAGGATCGCCACTCGGTCGCCCGGCTGGGTGACCTGCTGCAGCCGGGCGGCGACCGCACGGTTGCGCGCGCCGAAGTCGGCCCAGTTCAGCTCGCGCGCCACGCCGTCGCGTTCAACGGAGAAGTCGAGGAACCGGTAGGCGAGCTTGTCGCCACGAACCTTGGCCCACTTCTCGACGTGCTTGACCACGCTGCCGTTGTCGGGAAACTTGATCTGTCCGTCTTTGAGGAACGGGTTATGGAACCCCATCTAAACTCTCCTGTCGAAGCCATACTCATCGCGAAGCCGATTCAGCGCGCAACCGCGGGACGCCGCAGTCTCAAACCGCGCGAACCCAAACCCCGAAGATCGTACCGGGGAGTAGGCCTTCACAGCCGGACGCCTGGTCTGACCAGGACTTTCAGGTCAGCCGTCGGTCACCACTCTTAGTTTTTTCTTAATGTTAAGGGACCGCTTGTCACTGGCCAAATCGGTCCGGTCACATGTCAGCCATGTTTTGGATGCGGAGCGTTATCGATCACGCCCTGCGCCCAGTTCAGTGTCCACTGCGTGGCTGGCTGTCCGTCGAGATTCCAGAACTGCGGCGTGGCGTACATCGCGTGGACGGGCTGACCCGCGCCGCCGCTGAGCACCTCCAGCGTCTTCGGCAGCTGGGTGATGTTGAACGCGGATTCCGGGGCGGAGCAGATCAGGTCACCGATCGCACAGATCTCATTGGTGCGGTTATTGAGCGTCCCGAACCCGCCCGGTCGCGGTCCGGTCATCGTCAAGCCCAGCGCCGACAGCGTCGGCACCTCATACAGCGTGATCTCCGCGCCCTGGCCATCCGGGTTGGGGCCGATGTCCTGCCCGACGCCGTCCTGGCGGCGGCCGTCGGCGATCAACGTCACGCCGAGCACCAGATCCTCGTCGACGGGTCCGCGGCCGTTGCCGATGTCGCTGGCGAGGTCGCCGGCGATCACCGCGCCCTGTGAGAAACCGACAAGCACATAACTGGTCAACGGGCAACGGTTGTTCATATCCGTCATCGCCTTCACCGCGGCCCTGGTGCCCTCGGCACGGCTGTCGTTGTAGGACATCTGCTTATCGGCCGACAGCGGGTTGTGGAACTGCGCGGTGTAGGGAACGGTGTACACCTCCAGCCGGTCCGTGCCGAATTGCTGACGGATCGGGTTGGTGACATTGAGTAGCAACGCGATCGGGAACTGGACCGGGTTGTACGGGTCGAGCACCGGCGAAGACTCCCAGGTGCCGGGGATCGAGATCGCCTGCACGTCGGGGCAGCTGGCGTCCTGGAATTCCGGGCGCGGCTTCGTCGTCGGTGGCACCCCAGGAGCTCCGGTCGGCGGCACCGCGCTGGGCGGCACGGCGCTGGGCGGGGTTTCGGGCCGGCGCAGCACAACGACGACGATCGCCACGATCAACACCACGACAAGGGCCATCGCTCCTGCCGCGACGAGCGCGAGCATGCGGTGGCGTTTACGTCGACGAGAAGCGGTCGGCATGTTCTCCTGCTAGCAGAGTCGTTCGGTTGCGATGCGAATGTAGTCGGCGGTCGCCGCGTCGACCTCAGCGGCCGACGGTGCCATCGAGGCGAGGCGCGTGCCGCGCACGTCGCTGCGCACCAGTGGCACGACGAAATCCCACACCGCCCCCTCGCTCTGCCTGGCCGCGCGCGACTGGCACACGTAGGACCCGATGCTCAGCGCGATCAGGTCGCTGGACGGCTTCACCCCGGCGGCTCTCAGCGCGTCGAGATAAGAGCGCTGCTGGGCCGTCACGACCAGAGCGTTCGACTGACCGCCGGGCTGCGGCGGTCCCGGCGGCTGTGCGCCGGGCTGGCCGTGCGCCGGTGTGGTCTCGGACGCCGGCAGGCCGATGGTTGCCATCATGTCGTCGCCGACGGAACATCCGGTCAGCAGAGCTGCGGCGGAAGCCACCAATAGCGACGTTGCCGGCCCCACGGAAGAAGTAGCCAGGCGGGCCGTTCGCCGTACCGCGTGCTGCACGCCTCCAACGTACCGGCTATCCCCGCACGACCCTGGTGGGCGAAATCCGCGACTTGGCTATTTGATCGTGGCGACCAGTTCACCGGACATCGCGGCCAGCTGCCCGCTCCAGGAGCCCCAGTCGTGGTTGCCGCTCGGCGGGGAAGTCGAAGTGCCCGTTGTGGCCGCCGACGGAGCGGTAGTGCTGATAGAACTCCCGGTTCGTGCCCTGGGCGATGTCGCAGTAGCCGATCATCGCGGCGGGATCGCTGCACCCCCCCACGGAGGGGCTGTACACCCACAGTCTGGTGTTGTTGTCCGCCAGCAGCTGAACGTGGACGTTCGGTGAGTGCCACTTCCACCGGCCCAACTGTGGCAAACCCCACATGTTGCGGGTGTCGACGCCGCCGAACTGCGCCAAGCCCGCGGTGATCGCGCCGTCCACCCCGGTCCGCTCCGGTGCGAGGAACCCCGACAGCGACCCGGCGAAGCGGTACCGGTCCGGGTGGAATGTCGCCATGGCCATCGCGCCGTAGCCGCCCTGCGCGGCGCCGACGATGCCGTGCCCGCTCGGTGCCAGGCCCTTGTTGGCCGCCAGACAGTTGGGCAGTTCGTCGGCCAGGAACGTCTCCCACTGCCGGCTGCCGTCCTGTTCCCAGTTGGTGTAGAGGCTCCAGGCACCACTTGCCGGTGCGGCCACCGAGATGCCCGAGCCGGCGAGCGTGTTCATCGCGTTGCCCGCCGTCACCCAGTTGCTTACGTCCGGTGCGGCGTTGAAGGCGTCCAGCAGGACGACGGCGTGCGGGCCACCGGCCTGGAAGGCGACGGGGATATCGCGACCCATCGCCGCCGACGGCACCATCAGGTACTCCACGTCGGCGTTGGCGGTGGCCGACGTACGCCGTCCACAGCCCGGCGGCCAGCGCCACGGTCAGGATCGCTCGGATAAACCCACGCATCTACCCCACCTCACGTCGTTGGCTGTCCCCGCCGTATACAACCACATTCACGCGGACGAGAGGAGCCAAAGGACGCACAGCGGGGCGCGCCGGAAATGGCTGACGGCGGCAACCCCGCGAGGGGATCGCCGCCGTCGACCACGTATCTAGTGCGAACTGCTCAGTTGCCGCCCTCCGCGGGCGCACTCTCCGCAGACGCAGCCGCCACCGGGGCGGACGGTTGCGGCACGGCACCCAGCACGCGCTGGATGTCCGGCTTCATCTGCTGCAGCTGCGATCCCCAGTAGCTCCACTGGTGCGTGCCGTTGGACGGGAAGTTGAACACGCCGTTCTTACCGCCCGCTGCGATGTACTGCTCCTGGAACGTCTTGTTCGTCCGCAGGGTGAAGCCCTCCAGGAACTTCGCGTTGAACAGGTTGCCCGCGCTGGTGCCAGCGTCCAGTTCGGACGGCTTGCCGTCACCGCAGTAGACCCAGATCCGGGTGCCGTTGGCGACCAGCTGGCCGATGTTGACCATCGGGTCGTTGCGCTTCCACGCCTCGGGTCTCTCGATCTCGCCCCACATGTCCTCGGCCTCGTAGCCGCCTGCGTCACCCATCGACACGCCGACCAGCATCGGCCACCAGCCCTCGGACAGGTTCAGGAAGCCCGACAGCGACCCGGCGTACTGGAACTGGTTCGGGTGATAGATCGCCAGGGTCATCGCGGCCGAACCGGCCATCGAGAGGCCCACCGCGGCGGTCCTGCTCGAGTCGACGCCCTTGTTGGCGGAGAGGTAGCCCGGCAGCTCACTGGTCAGGAACGTCTCCCACTTGTAGGTGGAGCAGCCCGCCTTGCCGCATGCCGGCTTGTACCAGTCGCTGTAGAAGCTGGACTGGCCGCCGACCGGCATGACCACAGCCAGGCCGGAGTCGAGGTACCACTCGAACGCGGCGGTGTTGATGTCCCAGCCGTTGAAGTCTTCCTGCGCACGCAGGCCGTCGAGGAGGTACACCGACGGTGCGTTCGGTCCACCGCTCTGGAACTGGACCTTGATGTCACGGCCCATCCCCGCGGACGGAACCATCAGGTACTCGACCGGCAGACCCGGACGAGAGAAAGCCCCTGCAGTCGCCGAGCCTCCGGCGACGCCGACCAGGGCGGGCAACACGGCAGCCACCATGGCTGCGACCGTGAGCCGGCGCGCCCAGGCGCCGCGCATCTTCCCAACGAAAGTCATGCTTCTACCCATCCCATCTCTTGTATGCCGCACGGCAGACCTGCTGCGTGCCCGTGTAGTCAACCACACTCGTGTGATTCCTCTCTTCCAGCGCGTGTCGTCCCTGGTCAGCCCTTATCCGGGGTCGCGATCAGGTCTGGTTTCAGGGGAGCAATGCACAGCGTTAGCCCGCTGTCCTACGCATCAGCTGCTCTACCATCCGTTCATATGTCCGGCGCCGTATGAACGGCGGTTCCCGCGACTGGTGTATCGGCCCGATGGGGCTGCGGCGTTACCGAGACTCAAAACCGCCAGCTGACATCGCTGACGGTTAAGGCCCCGTTGCCGGCAAGCCAGTGTAAGGGGTGCCCGTCGATTCAGGCACATCCAGCCCGCACCGCACGAGTTCGTACAGCGGCACCCGATCGATCCGGTAGTCGGTGAACTCGAACGCGTGCAGCAGGTTTGACATGAACCGCCGTGGCCCCATCGGCCCGCGCACCGAGGTGAGCATGGCCTCGGTCGCCGGGCATTTCAGCGCCGCCTCGGCCTGTGCCACCCAGTCCTGATCGAGGTAAGGCGGAATGTACGGATAGGTCTTGAGGAACGGCCCCTCGGCCACCGCCCAGTCCGGGAACAGGTTCTTGTCGTGGCCGATGCGGCCGTCTTCAAGCCGCGCCGTATGAGCCGCCAACGGGTTGGCCAGACCGATCTGATCGATGACCCGCACGTCCAGGCCGACCGTCATACCGAGCATGCCGAGGTTGGTGAAAAACACTGTGTGCGGACCATTTTGGTCCTTCTTCGCCTCGGGCGGCGCGTCCGGAGGCGGGGGCGGCGGTGGTATCGCGGGCACCACATCCCATTGGTCATAGTTGCCAGACGGCAGCAGAAGCGCGCCGTCGGGAGTGTTGTCCAACGCTTCGAGCACCGACCGCATCCGCGGGTAGTCGAGATAGTCGGCGGCGGTCGTTGGGTGCGCGTTGCCGGTGGCTTGGGCATAGAACCGTCGCTCGTCGACTATGCCGGAGTAGGTGACGCGGGTGGCGTCGGATCCCATGCCCGGCGAGTTCGCCGCCCACAGCGACCAACCGGCCACCGCCAGCCACAACACGCTGGTGGCCCCGACGAACAAATACCCCGCACCGCGCGCCATGCGGGTTCCGTCGGGCAGCACCACGGGAATCACCGCCACCGGGATCAGCAGGCAGAACAGCGGCGTCAGCAAAACCCTGCCGTGCATGAAATCGCCGCCCTGACGCAGCCAGTAGATGGCCTGCAGCAGCCCGCTGACGATGATGAAGATCACAACGGCGGCCGGGCTTTGCACCATGCGCGCCAGCCATCCGTAGCCCGGCGCGATTGTTCGGCGCTTCCACCATGGCTGCCCGCGGTTGATCAGCACCATGACCGCCAAGCCCGCCAGCAAGATGGCGGGCGCCCACAACAGGTATGGCTGGTTGAAGTTGGCCAGATAGACAAACCCTTGCGGCCATTTGGATCCCGAGGCGTCCTTGGCGAGTGCAGTGCCGGGAAATATCAGGCCGTAGTAGCCCATTCGGAAGATCTCGTAGCCGACCGGGAGCAGGCCGCCCGCGACGACGATCAACGCGCGGCGTCGCCATCCGCGGGCCGCGACGAGCATCATGATCAGCGCGAGCCCGCCGATCAACGCCAACTCCGGGCGCACCAGCACGCTCAATCCCGCGACGAAAGCCAGTGCGCCGTCGAAGAATCGGCTCACGGCATTCTGCGGTCCTGCCGGCACCGCGGGCCCCCGCATCGGCTCTCTGCGAATGACCGGCGGACCGGGGCGCCGCGTCATCGCCGGACGAGCCGGGGCGGAGTAGGCGCGCGGCGCCTGCGACCACACGACCATCATCCACCACAGCAGGCCGAGATAGGCCAGCACCAAACCGTTTTCGAGTCCGGAGGTGGCGAAGTCGCGGGCGGGCGGCACCGCGATGTAGACCAGTACGCCTGCGGGCAGCAGCAGCGCGCGTCGGCCCTGCAGGCTCGGCGCGTACAGCCTTGCCGTGCCGAACATGGCGAGCACCACACCGGCCACGCTGAGCACCAGCGAGAGAACCAATGCCACGTACTCCAACCGGACAGGGCCGCCGATCAGCCCGCCGAGGTAGATCAGATAAGTCCACACGGTTGACGTATTCGCCTCGACGCGCTCGCCCGCGTTGAAGACGGGGCCGTTGCCGGCCAACAGGTTTCGCACTGTGCGCAAGACAATGAGCCCGTCGTCGGCGATCCAGCGCCGCTGCCAGGCGCCCCAGCCGAACATCGCAGCGACGGCCAGCACGCTCACCCACAGGCTGATCCGGACGGTGGCGTCATACCGAAACGCCGGCCAACGGGCCAGCCGGCCCGCGACCATCGCGCTCAGCCCGGTCAGCCGAGAAGGATTGCCGCACTCAAGGTCCCGATCCACGCGACTGCGAGAAGCTGCAGCACACGGTCACCCAGCGCGATCTCCTCCGGTTCGCCGGCCTGGCCGCCGTCGACGTCGACCGCGTAGCGCAGTATCGCGATGGTGAACGGGATCATCGACACCACGAACCACGAGGTGCCGCCGGTGTCGTCTCGCTCGAACGCCCACAGGCCGTAGCACAGCACCAACGCGGTCGCCGACATCGTCCACACGAAGCGCAGATACGAGCTGGTGTAGCTCTCCAGCGACTTACGGATCTTGGCGCCGGTGCGTTCGGCGAGCTGCAACTCGGCATACCGCTTACCGGCCGCCATGAACAGCGACCCGAACGCCATCATCAGCAGGAACCATTGCGACAGCGGGACATCCGCGGCGACGCCGCCTGCGATGGCGCGGATCAGGAAGCCCGACGAGACAATGCAGATGTCGATCACGGGCTGGTGCTTGAGGCCGAAGCAGTAGGCCAGCTGGATGGCGATGTAGACGGCCATCACCAGGGCCAGGTTCGGTGTCACGAACCACGAGATGGCCAGCGACACAACGATCAGCACCACCGCAAGGGTGTAGGCGAGCCACTCCGGCACCACCCCGGCCGCGATCGGGCGGAAGCGTTTGGTCGGGTGCTGGCGGTCGGCCTCGACGTCGCGAGCGTCGTTCACCAGATACACCGCAGAAGCACCGAGGCTGAACACGACGAACGCGAGCAGCACCTTGATCAGCACTTCGCGGTAGTCGTACGCGTAGCGGGCGTCGCCCAGTGCGGCCACCGGCGCGGCGAATACCAGTACGTTCTTCAGCCACTGCCGGGGACGGAGTGCCTTGACGAGTCCGGTGGCGAGGTTCTTCGGGGGACCCGTGACCGGTGCCGGTTCTTCGCTCATCTGCGTTGCGCTCTCTGCCGGACTCTCCCGTGAAATGCTCATGACTCTCCTGAAGCCCGGTCCGCGACGGTGCCGACCGCTTTTGCGACAGCCGCCCCGACCACCACGCCGGTCAGCACGTCGCTGGGGTAGTGCACACCAAGCACCAAGCGGGACAACGCCATCGGCGGCACCAGAAGCACCGGCAACGGCAGTCCGGTGGTCCGGGCCAACAGCATCGACGCTGCGGTGGTTGATGTGGCGTGTGCCGAGGGGAAGCTCAGGCGGCTCGGTGTCCCGACGTTCACTGCGACCGCAGGGTGGTGCGGGCGTTCGCGCCGCACCACGCGCTTGATCAGGACGGCCGACGCGTGGGCGATGAACGCGCCGGCTCCGGCGGCCAGCCATGCCCGACGCCGGCGCGGCTGCAGCAGCGCGCCCAGCACCGCGACGGCCACCCAGCCAATGCTGTGCTCACCGAAATGCGAAAGCGCCCGCGCACCGGCCAGCACACCGGGCCGGTCGGCCAGCGCCGACTGCACGGCCACCAGCGCGGCCTCCTCGCCGCGCGGGCCCAGCGCGAAGAGCTGGGCCCACGCCCGAAGGGCCGGGGCGGGAGCTTCAGCCATTGGACGGCGCCGATTCCAGAAGCACCGTCTCCCACTTCTGCTTGCTCGACAGCGCCGGCAGCGCCTCGCGGTAGACCTTGCGCATGCGGTTGAACTTGCGGGCCAGCCGCATTTGTCTGGCGCATCGAAGCACGAAGCAGCGCAAACATTTTCGCGCGGTCACGCTGGCGGTACACCACGCCGCGGCCGTCGGCGGTGGTGACCGTGACGCCGTCGACCTTGCACAGCAGGAACCACCGGGCGTCCTGTGTCGCCACGTTGAGCTGCGGGCGCCGATGGTGCGCGGGGTCGTGCGCCTTGAGCTGATGAAGCACGCCCCGGGCGAGCCGGATCGCGATGCGTGGCGGGTTGGTCGGGATCTTCACCTTCTTGCGGCGCTTGTCCGATGGCGGCGGCAGCGCGGTCGCGCCGGGCAGCACCACCGCGTCCGGGTACTGCTCGCGCATCTTTCGCACGTCGGGCAGCGCGGACTCCAGGATGGAGAAGATGTGCTCGGGCCCGGCCAGGAAATCGGCCATCGCCTTGTTCTGAATCGCAACCGTCGAATACTCCAGGCACAGAAGATGTTTGATCGTCGCCTTGAGTGGCTGGCCAGCAGGCCGAGGACATTGCCGTCCCAGTGCATGGCGGCAACCACCAACCGGTTGCGCAGGTGGAAGTAGGCCTGCCAGTCGATGGCGTCGTCCTTGTCGCTCCACGCCATGTGCCAGATCGCGGCGCCGGGCAGGGTGACCGTGCCGTAGCCGTGCTCGGCGGCGCGCAGTCCGTAGTCCGCGTCGTCCCACTTGATGAACAGCGGCAGCGGCTGGCCGAGTTCCTCGGCGACCTGCCGCGGGATCATGCACATCCACCAGCCGTTGTAGTCGACGTCGATGCGGCGGTGCAGGAGCTTGCTGCGCGGCTCCTCTTCGTCGCTGAGCGGATACTTCGCGAAGTTGTGGTCGTATTCCGTGTTGATGCGCGTTGGTCCACATGAAGTTCTCTTGGTCGACGATCTCGCCCATCACGTGCAGGTGTGACGGCTCCTGCAGGTTGAGCATCTGGCCGCCGACGAGCGTGGGCGACTTGGCGAACCGGTTCATCGCCAGCGCACGCAGCACCGAGTCGGGCTCGATGCGGATATCGTCGTCCATGAACAGGATCTGTTCACAGTCAGTGTTTTTCAGCGCCTCGTACATCACCCGGCTGTAGCCGCCGGAGCCGCCGAGGTTGGGCTGGTTGTGGATCGACAGCCGGTTTCCCAACGGGGCCGCGGCCGCGGCGAAGCCGGGATGATCCACCGCCTTCTTGGTACCCTGATCCGACACGATCACCGCGCCAATCACCTCGTCCACCAAGGGATCCGACGTGAGAGCGGCCAGCGCGTTGACACAGTCCGAGGGCCGGTTGAAGGTCGGGATGCCGACCGCGACGCTGGCCCGGCCGGGCGCAGGCGTCGGCGCATACCAGCCGGCGCTGTGCACGGTGACGGTGGTTTCGGTGGTGATGTCGAACCAGATCCAGCCGCCGTCCTCGAACGGATCCAGGCCGATCTCGAACTCGACGGACGCTGCGGACTCGACCAGTCGTCGCTCACTGGATACCGGCGCGCCGCCCACGGTGATCCGGGCGCCGGTCGCCTTGGAGCGATAGACGTCGACGCGGGCGCTGCCGGTGAGCTCGACGCGCAGCACCACCGACTCGAGCGCCGACCAGCGCCGCCAGTAGCTGGCCGGGAACGCGTTGAAGTACGTCGCGAACGACACCTCGGACTCCGCGCCGATCTCCAGCGTGGTGCGGGTCGGCGGATGCGCGCGGCGGGCGTTGGTTTCCGATTCCTCTATATAGAGTTTGCGGACGTCGAGCGGCTCGCCCGGGCGCGGCAGGATGACCCGCGCCAGCAGACTGACCGCCCTGGATTCTGTCGCGTCGAGAGCGCCGGACGGGATGTCACTCATGCTCTGTTGCTTTCTGTGCTGTCGCTGAGCGGGGCGCCGTCACGCAGGTGCGGCGCCAGGGTGTTGTCGTACATGTTCAGCGCGCTGGCGATGGCCATGTGCATGTCGAGGTACTGGTAGGTGCCCAGTCGTCCCCCGAACAACACCTTCTCCGACGCCGTCTCGGCCTTGGCCCTGGCCCGGTAGGCGGCCAGCAACGCGCGGTCGGATTCGGTGTTGATCGGATAGTAGGGCTCATCGTCGTCCTCGGCGAACCGCGAGAACTCGCGCATGACCACCGTCTTGTCGGTGGGGTAGGCCCGCTCCGGGTGGAAATGACGGAACTCGTGGATGCGGGTGTAGGGCACGTCGAGGTCGTTGTAGTTCATCACGGGGGTGCCCTGGAAGTCGCCGGTGTCGAGCACCTCGACCTCGAAATCCAGTGTGCGCCAGCCGAGCCGGCCCTCGGCGTAGTCGAAGTAGCGGTCCAGCGGCCCGGTGTAGACGACCGGAGCGTCGGGGCTCTCCGCGCGCAGACCGTCGCGCACGTCGAACCAGTCGGTGTCCAGCCGCACCTCGATGCGGTCGTCGGCGGCCATGTTCTTCAGCCACGCGGTGTAGCCGTCGACCGGCAGGCCCTCGTAGGTGTCGTTGAAGTAGCGGTTGTCGAAGGTGTAGCGCACCGGCAGCCGGGTGATGTTGGCCGCCGGCAGCTCCTTGGGATCGGTCTGCCACTGCTTGGCGGTGTAGCCCTTGATGAACGCCTCGTAGAGCGGGCGCCCGATCAGCGAGATGGCCTTCTCCTCGAGGTTCTGCGCGTCGTCGGTCTCGATCTCGGCGGCCTGCTCGGCGATCAGCGCCGCGCCTCCTCGGGGGTGAAGTAGCTTGCCGAAGAACTGCGACACCAGGCCAAGGCCCATCGGGAACTGGTAGGCCTGCCCGTTGTGCATGCGCGAACACGCGGTGCTGGTAGCCGGTGAAGTCGGTGAACTGCCGCACGTAGTCCCACACCCGCTGGTTGGACGTGTGGAACAGGTGCGCGCCGTACTTGTGCACCTCGATCCCGGTCTGCGGCTCGGGCTCGGAGTAGGCATTGCCGCCGATGTGCGGGCGTCGATCGACAACAAGGACACGCTTGTTCAGCTGCGTCGCCACGCGCTCGGCGACCGTCAGGCCGAAGAATCCGGAACCGACGACAAAGAGGTCAAAACGAGCTGTCATCGGCAGCAAGGGTATCCGACCGCTCTCGTCCCGCCCGAATCCGACGAAGGCGGCTCAAGGTCGCAATTGGCTCACAATTCCGTATCGCCACTCTAAACCCAGTAGTCACATCAGTACCATCGATCACGTTGGCACTGATGGGCTTCACACGACCAGGTCCGAAGCCGCTGACAGCGTTACCCGGGTTTTAACGAGCCACCTACCAGACGTAGTCCATATATTGAGGAGACTTCCGTGCCGAACCGACGTCGACGCAGGCTCTCGACAGCCACCAGCGCAGTCGTTGCCCTGGCAGTCGCAAGTCCAGTCGCAGTAGTCGCCCTGTCTGATCTGTCCACGAGCACCAAGCCCGCGCCGCAGCACCGCGAATTCGTCCAAGCCGCGATGATCACCGACCTGCCCAACGAGCTGATATCGGCGCTGTCGCAGGGCCTGTCGCAGTTCGGCATCAACCTGCCGCCGATGCCGACGGGTCTGCTGACGGGTTCTGGCTCGACGACGCCTCCGGCGCTGACCACACCGGGTCTGACCACGCCGGGCCTCACCTCACCGGGCCTGACCACACCGGGTCTCACCGCACCGGGCGCCAGCCTTTCGCCGCTTACCGCGACCGGGCCGGCGCTGACGGATCCCGCGCTGGCCAACCCGGCGCTGACCAACCCGGCGCTCACCAACCCGGCGCTCGACCAGCCCGACCGGGACACCGCCGCTTGGCGCAGTCCCGCCGACGCCCGGCCTGACGACCCCGGGCCTTACGACACCGCCTGCGTCGATCGACCCGGCGCTCACGCCGATCTCCACCACGGGCCTGCCGAATGAGGTGCCGATCTCGGCGCCGATCGGGCTGGATCCCGCGGCAGGCACCTACCCGATCCTCGGCGACCCGTCGCTGGCGACGATGCCGGCCAGCACGGGAAGCGGCGGATTGATCGGGGACCTGTCCAGCATGGCCAACCAGCTGGGCGCAGGCCAGGCGATCGACTTGCTCAAGGGAATGGTGATGCCGGCGATCATGTCGGCCGTCAAGCCTGGCGCGGTGCCGGGCGCCCCGGCTGCCGTACCGCGCCGCGCCGGCCGCGCCGGTCGCGCACGCCGCCGGAACCCGGCGCCGGAGCCTGCACCGTCGCCGGTCCTGCCGTAATCAGTCCTGTCACCTGACGGCACCGCAGAAGCCGACTGCGGGCTCTGCGGTGCCGTTGCAGGATGTTCGGGCCCGGCATTTAGTAGGGCCAAGTACCGTGTCGGAACACCAGTAACAACTGACACATACGTAACATCAGCCCGTGCCGTGCCGTCGCCCTGCGCCGTCGATGCTCTTTACCGCCATCGCGGCGACGGTCGTCATGCTGCCGTGGGCGATCAACGGGCTTCCGGGCGACGACGATGAGCGGCCGTCCCTCGACGCGCCACAACTGGCGCAACAGCCGCTGACCGGCCTCGGCGGTGGCGAGACGATCCGCGAGATCCACCAGGACACCCCCTTCTCGATGGTCGCGCTGACCATGGAGAACGGCGCGGACCTCACATCCTCCCGGATCCGGGCCAAGAAAGCCGACGGCACGTGGGGGCCGTGGTACGAGGCCGAGGCGCTGGAAGGCGTCGGTCCCGAGAGTTCTGAATCGTCGGGCCTGCGCGGCACCGAGCCGGTCTTCATCGGCCGCACCACCACCGTGCAGATCGCCGTCACGCGTCCCGCCGGCGCCGCGTCAACCGGACCCGGGGCGACCGCCGAGCCGACCAAGCCCGGACTCGGATACGTGCCCGCCAACGTCGAGCAGCCGTTCGGCCAGAACATCAACGCCGTGCTGATCAGCCCGCCGCAGGCGCCGATCGACAGCTTGCCGCTGCCCAGCGCCGTCACCGCGCCCGGCGTAGCGCCGCACATCATCAACCGCGCGCAGTGGGGCGCCGACGAGTCGATGCGCTGCGGAAATCCCCGGTACGACAACGGAATTCGGGCCGGCATCGTGCACCACACCGCTGGAAGCAACGACTACGCCCCGCAGGATTCGGCTGGAATCGTCCGGTCCATCTACGAGTACCACACCCGCACCCTGGGCTGGTGCGACATTGCCTACAACGCGCTGGTCGACAAGTACGGCCAGGTCTTCGAGGGCCGGGCGGGCGGCATCGACAAACCGGTCGAGGGGGCGCACACCGGTGGGTTCAACCGCGACACCTGGGGTGTGGCGATGATGGGCAACTTCGACGTCGTGCCGCCGACGCCGATTCAGTTGCGCACCACGGGTCGGCTGTTGGGCTGGCGACTCGGTATCGACCACTTGAATCCCCTGGGCACCGTGGTGCTCGCCTCGGCGGGCGGTTCGTTCACCAAGTTTCCATTCGGCGCGACCCCGACACTGCCGACGATCTTCACCCATCGCGACGTCGGCAACACCGACTGCCCCGGCAATGCGGCATATGCGGCCATGGGCCGGATCCGGGACATCGCGGCACGATTCAACGATCCGCCGGGACCCGCCGACCTGGCGGAGTCGCTGCGCGGCGGGGCGATCTTCGCGCGGTGGGAGTCGATGGGCGGGATGAACAGCCCGCTCGGCCCGCCGAAGTCACCGGAAGCCTCAGGTGAAGGCATCGACGCGGTACGTCACCTTCGACAACGGCGCCGTCTACTGGTCACCGCAGAGCGGGGCCGAGCCCGTCACCGGAGAGATCTACAAGGCGTGGGGGTCGCTGGGCTTCGAGCGCGGCGCGCTGGGCCTGCCGACCAGCGGGGAGATCCAGGAGCCGCTGTGGATCGTGCAGAACTTCCAGCACGGCACGCTGAACTTCGACCGCGAGAAGGGCACGGTGACCCGGGTCATCGACGGCGGGCCGTTGGAGTTGCCGCCGCCGACGAGCGACGGGGCGCCGATCCAGCTCGAGCGCTTCAGCCCGGCCATCAACCCGAGCTAGTTCCACCGGCGAGCAGACGCAAAAGGTCCCCGACACGCCGGTTTCGGGAGCTTTTGCGTCTGCTCGCCCGTTAAAGCCACCAGCGTTCGAGGACGCGGGCCAGGCCGTCGTCGGTGTTGGGCGCGGTGACCTCGTCGGCCGCCGCCACGGCCTCCGGATGCGCGTTGCCCATCGCCACGCCTAGCCCGGCCCAGTGCAGCATCGGAATGTCGTTGGGCATATCGCCGAACGCCACGATGTCCTCGGCGGTGATGCCCGCGGGTCTCGCCAGCTCCTCGACCCCGGTGGCCTTGCTGATGCCCAACGGCACGATCTCGACAAGACCGTTATTGGTGGAGTAGGTGATATCACCTTCCAGCCCAACATGTTTGGCTAACTCGGCGGCCATGTCGGAGCTGCGTGCGCCGGCCTTGCGAATGAGCAACTTCACCGCCGGCGCGCTGAGCAGGTCCTCGACCGACACCTCGGTGTTGTCGGGGTTGAGCCAGGCATGCTCGTAGCCCGGTGAGCTGACGAACTGCGGAGTCGCGGCGTCGTGGGCGCTGCGGCCGACGCGCTCGACGGCCAGGCCGGCGCCCGGGATGACGCGGGTGGCGATCTCGGCGAGCTCCCCGAGCACATCGGCAGACAGCGTGCGGGCCGTCACGATGCGATCGGCCGACGGGTCATAGATCACGGCGCCGTTGGCGCACACCGCCATTGGCGCGAAACCCAGCGCGTCGACGACCGGTCGCACCCAACGCGGCGGCCGGCCGGTGGCGAGCACGAATACGACGCCGGCGTCGACGGCGGCATGCACTGCGGCGCGGGTGCGCGCGGTGATCTTCTCGTCGTCATCGAGCAGCGTGCCGTCCACATCGGAGGCAATCAACGCGGGCAGGCCCATTAGCGGCTCTTGGCCTCACGCTCGGCCCGCTTGCGCGCCCGCTCGGCCAGCTCCGCCTCCTCGAGCACCTTCGCCTTGTCCATCGTCGGCGCAGAACCGCCGAGCCGACGCGGCACCCAGTATGCGCCTTCCGGATGCGGGTATTCCTGCTGGACTTGTCGCAACAGCGTGTTCATCGCTTCACGCATCGCGGCGCCGGTCTCATCGATCGATTCGGTGGCATACAACGGCGTACCCACCGCGACGGTGATCGGAATCTTCTTGCGCCCCAAGTTTCTTGGATGGTCCTTGGTCCACATCCGCTGCGCACCCCAGACGATCATCGGCACGATCGGAACCTGGGCATCGCGAGCCATGCGTGCGGCGCCGGTCTTGAACTCCTTGAGTTCGAAGCTGCGGCTGATGGTGGCTTCGGGATAAACGCCGACGATCTCCCCGGCCCGTAGTCGCTCCACCGCAACCGCGTAGGCGCTTCCCCCGGCGCCACGGTCCACCGGAATCGTCCCGGAGTGCTTGATCAGAAAGTTGACGACCTTCACGTCTTGCATTTCGGTCTTGATCATGAACCGCAGCCGGCGGTGCCGCTGATACGCCGCGAGCGCCGCAGGGAACCAGTCGACATAACTCGTGTGGTTGATCGAGATCACCGCCCCGCCGCGTTCCGGAATGTTCTCCAGGCCGAGATAGGTGATCCGGGTCCCGATGGCCCTGGTCGCCAGGCTGACTGCAATCTCCAGCGTGCGGAAGACCGGCTCCATGCCGCGCTACCCCGGCGCTCCGGCGGGTCCGGACCGTTCCGCGCGGCGAGCCGCTTTCTCGGCGGCCTCGTCGGCGTCCATCTGGTTGGCCTCGGCCAGCGACGGTGCTCCCCCGCCCAGCCGGTGGGGCACCCAGAACTCGCCCGGCGGATGCGGGCCGTAGGCGTCCTGCACCTGCTCCAGCAGGTGCTGCATCCGCGAATGCAGCAGCGCGGTCAGCTCCGTCGGCGGCAGGGTCGGGGCGATCGGCTCACCGACGGCCACCGAGATCGGGACCTTCGGGCGCCACATCTTCTTCGGATGCCCCTTGGTCCAGACCCGCTGTGCCCCCCAGACGATGTGCGGGACGATCGGCACGTCGGCCGCGATCGCCATGCGCGCCGCACCCGACTTGAACTGTTTGATCTCGAAGCTGCGGCTGATCGTGGCCTCGGGATAGACGCCGACCAGCTCGCCCTCTTTGAGCCGCCTGCACGCCAAGTCGAACGAGGCCGCGCCGCTGTCGCGGTCCACCTCGATATGACGCAGGCTGCGCATGATCGGCCCGGTGATCTTGTGGTCGAAGACTTCTTTCTTCGCCATGAACCGCACCTTGCGGCCGAGATGCTGTTTGTAGGCGGGCAGGCCGGCGAAGGTGAAGTCGAAGTAGCTGGTGTGGTTGATGGCGACCACGGCGCCGCCGGTGCGCGGCAGGTTCTCAACGCCGGTAACGGTGAACTTCAGCCCCTGCACCCGCCAGATCAGGCGGGCGAGCTGGATGACTGTCCCGTATACCGGTTCCACAGTGCACCAGCCTAGTGCCCGCGTCCGGGACACTGAACCGGTGAGCTTTCCGATCGAACCGGTGCCCATCCCCGCCGTCGTGATGCGGATTGCCGCGGGGCGGCCGGTGTATACGGCGTGGGCCAACGAGATCGGGGGGCTGACCTTTCAGGTCGGCGACGGCGACGGCCGGGAGTTCGTCAAGGTCGCACCGCCTCACCCGGAGGTCGACCTGCACCGAGAGGCCGCCAAACTGCGCTGGGCGGCACCGTATTTGACGGTGCCCGTAGTCCTCGGTGTTGGCGGGGACGGCGCCATGGAATGGCTGCACACCGTGGGTCTCCCGGGGCGCTCGGCAGTAGATCCGCGCTGGATTGCCGAACCTCGAGCGGCGGTTCGGGCGATCGCCACCGGGCTGCGCGCGATGCACGACCGGCTGCCGGTCGATTCGTGCCCATACAGCTGGTCCGTGCCCAGCCGGCTCGCTGCCCTGCCCGAGTCTGCCCGGCGTCGACTGCCCGAACCACCTCCCGCCGACAAGCTGGTGGTCTGCCACGGCGACGCCTGCGCACCGAACACGCTGATCTTCGACGACGGCCGCTGGTGCGGTCATGTCGACTTCGGCGAGCTCGGCATCGCCGACCGCTGGGCCGACCTCGCGGTCGCAGAGTGGTCGCTGGGCTACAACTACGCGGACGACTGGCGTGCCGAGTTCTTCGACGCCTACGGCATCGCTCCCGACGAAGACCGGCTCGACTACTACCTCCGCCTCTGGGAGGGCGGCGGCGAATGATCCTTCGGCGCATCGCGCTCGACCCCGAAAAGGCCGCAGAAACTTGGTATTTCGGCATTCCGGCCATCGCACAGCTCGCCGATGAACCGCTCGTCCTCGACGCGGCGGTGACCGTCATCGTCGGGGAGAACGGCTCAGGCACTGGGCCCTGCGGGTGGACGACGAGTACCCGCGACCGGCGGGTGGATGTTTCCTGCGGGCCGAGGCCATGCACCAGCTGTTCACCGAGGTTGACAGCTGCCGATGGTGGGTCATTGGCGCCGGTTCCTCACCACCCCGGACGCGTATCTGCGGCATCTGTTCGCCTCCGGTTAGGCTTGGGCCGGGCGGCGCAGCGATACCCGCGAAACCCAGGAAGGAACATTAGTGCAGGTCACCAGCGTCGGACATGCGGGTTTCCGGATCGACACCAACGCCGGAAGCATCCTGTGCGACCCCTGGGTCAACCCGGCGTACTTCGCTTCGTGGTTCCCGTTCCCCGACAACAGCGCGCTGGACTGGGACGCGCTCGGGGACTGCGACTACCTCTACGTGTCACACCTGCATCGTGACCACTTCGATCCGAAGAATCTGCGCGAGCACGTCAACAAGGACGCTGTCGTGCTGCTGCCCGACTTCCCGGTGCCCGACCTGCAGCGCGAGCTGGAGAAGCTGGGCTTTCACCGGTTCTTCGAAACCACCGACTCGGTCAAGCATCGCGTCAGCGGACCCAAGGGCGAGCTCGACGTGATGATCATCGCGCTGCGCGCCCCGGCCGACGGTCCGATCGGAGACTCGGGTCTCGTGGTCGACGACGGCGAGACGGTGTGCTTCAACATGAACGACGCGCGTCCCGTGGACTTAGAGGTCCTCGACTCAGATTTCGGCCAGGTCGACGTGCACATGCTGCAGTACTCGGGTGCGATCTGGTATCCGATGGTCTACGACATGCCGGCCCGCGCCAAGGAGGCGTTCGGCACGCAGAAACGTCAGCGCCAGATGGACCGCTGCCGCCAGTACATCGCGCAGGTCGGCGCCACCTGGGTGATCCCGTCCGCCGGCCCGCCGTGCTTCCTGGATCCCGAGTTGCGCGACCTCAACGACGACCACGGCGACCCGGCCAACATCTTCCCCGATCAGGTCGTCTTCCTCGATCAGATGCGAGCGCACGGACACCACCGCGGGCTGTTGATGATGCCGGGGTCGACGGGGGATTTCACTGGCTCACAACTGAATTCGCTTACTCACCCGGTGCCCGATGACGATCTCCAGACGATCTTCACGACGGGCAAGGCGGCTTACATCGCCGACTACGCCGAGCGGATGGCCCCGGTGCTGGCCGCCGAGAAAGCCAGCTGGGCACCGGCGGCCGGTGAGTCGCTGCTGGAGCCGCTGCAGACGGCGTTCGAACCGATCATGATCCAGAGCGATCAGATCTGCGACGGCATCGGGTATCCCGTCGAGCTTCGGCTCGGTCGGCAAACCGTGGTTCTCGACTTCCCGAAACGCGCGGTGCGCGAGCCGGTTCCGGACGAGAAGTTCCGCTACGGGTTCGAGATCGCCCCGGAGTTGGTGCGGACGGTGTTGCGGGACAACGAGCCGGACTGGGTGAACACCATCTTCCTGTCCACCCGTTTCAAGGCGTGGCGGGTCGGTGGCTACAACGAGTACCTCTACACCTTCTTCAAGTGCCTGACCGACGAGCGGATTGCCTACGCCGACGGCTGGTTCGCCGAGGCCCACGACGACACCGCGTCAATTAGGTTGGACGGATGGGAGATTCAGCGCCGCTGCCCGCACCTGAAGGCCGACCTGTCGAAGTTCGGAGTGGTCGAGGGCACCACCCTGACCTGCAATCTGCACGGCTGGCAGTGGAACCTGGAGACCGGCCGCTGCCTGACGACCAAGGGACACGAGCTGCGTTGCGAGCGACTATGAGCGCACCACGTCAGTACTACGACGACCGCCTTGTCCAGCTGGACCGCGAGGCCATCACGTTGCGGCGCTATCACTTTCCGTCGGGCACCTCGAAGGTGATCCCGCTGCGCAATGTGCGCGGATACAAGGCTGAACCGCTGGGGTTGTTCACCCATCGGTTCCGCATCTGGGGTAGTTCGGATCTGCGCCGGTGGCTGCCCCTGGATGTGTGGCGCCCGATCAAGTCCACCCTGGTGACACTCGACGTCGCCGGTGCGCGGCCCAAGCCCGCATTCACACCGCAGCGTCCAACGGAGTTTCTGGCGATGCTCGACGAGCTGCTGGATTCGCGCTAGCGTTCAGCGCGCAATCGCGCAGAGGGCGACACCTGGAAGCTCGTACCCACCGTCGGCGGCAAAGGGCACAAACGCCTCCCTGAGCCGTGCCCTGAGCACTTCCCGCTCAGTTTCGGGGAGCCCGCGCACCGCATCGCGAACGGGCCCCCTACATCCATGATCCATCGCTCGTAGTCGTCGAGGTCGCGGAAGGCGAAGCGCACCAACACGTCCTCCGTGCGCACTGAGCTGAACCCGGCGCCGTCGAGCAGTTCTCTGGTGCGCTCCTCGCTCCCCATGCTGAAGACCCCGGGTGCCCCCGGCGGTGGCCGCGCCATGTGTCCTCGCTCGACCAGGACCATTCCGCCGACCGAGGCCCATGGGTTGCTGCCGGGCGCCCCCCACACCGACAGCGCCAACCGGCCTCCCGGTCGCAGCACCCGCCGCGTCTCGGCGAGCGCCGCCGCCGGGTCGGCCACCAGCATGTAGGTGCTCTGGCAGAGCACGCCGTCGAACGAGTCTGAGTCGAAATCGATCCGCTCGGCGTCGATCACCCGGTAGTCGACGTTGCCGAGCCCAAGCTCGGTGCCGCGGCGACGGGCGACCTCGACCATTTCCGGGGAGAAGTCGGTCGAGATCAGTCGTCCGTCTTGACCGAGGAGCGCCGCAGCGGCGAACCCGGTCTCGCCGGTACCGGCGCCGAGCTCGAGCACTGTCTCCCCTGGCCGCGGCCCGAGCGCCCGAATCAGCCACTCGCGCACCGGGCTCAAGGCATCCGCAAGCTGCGCTCGCCATCGTTCCCAGCCGGGCGCCATTGCTTGCCAGACCTCGTGGCTGGTACGGCGGTAATCGCCGACGTCCACGATGCAATCCTAGTTGCGCCGGCTCTGCTCGCGGCTACTTCTTCTTCGGCTCCAGCACGTCGGTGCCGACAAACGGCACCAGCGCGTCGGGAATGCCCACGGTGCCATCGGGCTGCTGATGGTTCTCCAGGATCGCCACCAGCCAGCGGGTGGTCGCCAACGTCCCGTTGAGCGTGGCCGCGGTCTGCGGCTTGCCGTTCTCGTCACGGTAGCGCACCGCCAGCCGGCGGGCCTGGAACGTCGTGCAGTTCGATGTCGAGGTCAGCTCGCGGTAGGTCTGCTGCGTCGGCACCCACGCCTCGCAGTCGAACTTGCGCGCCGCCGATGAGCCCAAATCACCCGCCGCGACGTCGATTACGCGGTACGGCACGTCAATGTGCGCCAGCATCTGGCGCTGCCAGCCCAGCAACCGGTCGTGCTCGGCTTCCGCCTCGTCCGGCTTGCAGTAGACGAAGCCCTCGACCTTGTCGAACTGGTGCACGCGAATGATGCCGCGGGTGTCCTTGCCATAGCTGCCCGCCTCTCGGCGGAAGCACGATGACCAGCCGGCATAACGCAGCGGACCGTCGGACAGGTCGAGGATCTCGTCGGCGTGGTATCCGGCCAGCGGCACCTCGGAGGTGCCGACCAGATAGAGGTCGTCGGCCTCGATCCGGTACACCTCCTCGGAGTGCGCGCCGAGGAAGCCGGTGCCCGCCATCACTTCGGGCCGCACCAGCACCGGAGGGATGACGAGCGTGAAGCCGTTCTCGGTCGCCAGCCGCACCGCGAGCTGCATCAACCCCAGTTGCAGCAGTGCGCCCGCGCCGGTGAGGAAGTAGAACCGCGAACCCGACACCTTGGCGCCGCGCTCCATATCGATCAGCCCCAGCGACTCGCCCAGCTCGAGGTGATCCTTGGGGTTCTCGATGGCCGGCGGCTCACCGACGGTGTCGAGCACCGCGAAGTCGTCCTCACCGCCGGCCGGAACGCCGTCGATGATGACGTTGGAGATCGCCATATACGCTGCGGTGAAAGCCTTTTCGGTCTCGGCCTGCTCGGCCTCGGCGGCCTTGACGCGTGCTGAAACATCCTTGGCAACCTCGAGCAGCCCGGGTCTTTCGTCCGGGCTACTTGTAGCGATATCCCTGCTGAGGTGTTTCTGCTGCGATCGCTGATTGTCGGCATTGGAGATCGCGGCCCGCCGTGCGGCGTCGACTTCGAGCAGGGCGTCGACGAGACCCGGATCCTCTCCGCGGGCACGTTGCGACGCGCGCACCACGTCCGGGTTTTCGCGCAGCAGCTTGAGGTCGATCACGGCCGCTACCCTACTGGGACGACAGCGGCCTCAGGCACAACCCCATAACGTTACAACTGCATCACTTGTCACAGCACCTGACACGCCTGTCACAATAGAGCAGATGTTGGAGGCACCTGAGCGTTACGACCAGCTCGCCTACGGGGGGGCTGAACAGCCGTCTGAGCGGGTCGCGTGGTGGCAGAGTCTGCAGGCCGCGTCGACGCGCCGCGCGCTGTTGTTGACCGCGCTCGGCGGTCTGCTCATCGCCGGTCTGATCACGGCGCTGCCGCAAGGTGAGGGCGGCAACGGCCTGACGGCCAGTTCGATCGCCCTTGGCCCGCGCGGCAACGACACGTTCGACCATGCCAAGAGCGGCAATTGCCTGAACTGGCCCGACCGCACGCCCGACGCGGCGGAGATCGTCGATTGCAAGGACGAGCACCGCTTCGAGGTTGCGCAGTCGGTGGACATGCGCACGTTCCCGGGCAGCGAGTACGGGCCGGACGCCGCGCCGCCGTCGGCCGCGCGCATCCAGCAGATCAGCCAGGAGCAGTGCTCGTCCGCTGTGAAGCGCTACCTCGGCGCCCGTTTCGACCCCAACAGCCGCTTCACCATCAGCATGCTGTGGTCCGGCGACAAGGCGTGGCGCCAGTCGGGTGAGCGCCGCGTGCTGTGCGGACTGCAGCTGCCAGGGCCCAACAATCAGCAGCTGGCGTTCAAGAGCAAGGTCGCCGACGTCGACCAGTCCAAGGTGTGGCCGGCAGCCACATGCCTGGGTATCGACCCGACCACCAATCAGCCGACCGACATCCCGGTCGACTGCGCGGCGCCCCACGCCATGGAGGTCACCGGCGCGGTCAATCTCGCCGAGAAGTACCCGGCCGGGCTGCCTCCCGAACCCGAGCAGGACGCCTTCATCAAGGACGCCTGCACCCGGATGACGGATGCCTATCTGGCGCCGATTCAGCTGCGTAACACCACGCTGACGCTGATCTACAGCACCATCTCGCTGCCGAGTTGGTCGGCCGGAAGCCACCAGGTGTCGTGCAGCATCGGCGCGACGCTTGGCAACGGCGGCTGGTCGACGTTGCTCAACAGCGCCAAGGGCCCGCTGATGATCAATGGTCAACCGCCGATCGCCCCGCCGGACATCCCGGAGGAGCGGCTGAATCTGCCGTCGATTCCGGTGCCTGAGGAGTCGTACGACAGCTCGTCTCAGGTGACGAGCGCCCAGACCGGCGACGGGAGCCAGCAGACGCAGCACATGCCGCAGCAGTCGACGGGCACGACGCAGACCTCGACCGCCCCGACGACGGAAGCGCCCGCCGAAGGCGGCAACACGTTCCTCAACGGTCCGCCTCCGCCTCCAGCACCGCTGGGTGAACCCCTCCCGCCGCCGCCCGGTGAACCGGTGCCCCCACCGCCCGCGCCTTTACTACCGCCGCCACCAGAACCCGCGCCACCGCCACCACTGCTACCACCGCCACCACTGCTACCACCGCCACCACTGCTACCACCGCCGCCACTGCTACTACCGCCACCACCGCCACCACCGCCACCACTGCTACCACCGCCGCCCGCGCCCGGCCCACCGCCAGCCGAGCCGGTGCCGCCGCCACTACCGGGGCCGTAGCCGCGTGGCCGTGCGGATGTCCCCGCAACGGTTTGACGAATTGGTGTCGGATGCACTCGACCTGATTCCTCACGAGCTCGCGGCGGCGATCGACAACGTCGTCGTCCTGGTGGAGGACCGCGATCCGGATGAACCGGACCTGCTCGGCCTGTATCGCGGGATCGCCTTGACCGAGCGCGATTCGTGGTACGCGGCGGGGTCCCTGCCGGACACCATCACGATCTACCGGGAGGCGCTGCTCGAGGTCTGCGACAGCGAAGACGAGGTGGTCGACGAGGTCGCCATCACGGTCATCCACGAGATCGCCCATCACTTCGGCATCGACGACGACCGGCTACACGAACTGGGCTGGGGATAAGTCGCTGGCAAAGCCGCGCGGCAACCACGCCATGTCGGCTCCCAGTGCTATGAACGGGCCATGAGCAGTGAATGCCGCGACTGCCTGGCGGGGCTGGAGCACTGCCACGGCACCGTCATTCACCACGCCGGATATCGGTCCGAATGCACCGAGGAGGGCTGCGTCACCCCCGAGGTGGTGCACGCGCTGCGCATCGACTGCGACGCGATCGGGTGCAGTTGTGCCGTCGCGGTATCAGCCCATCGGGTCGGCTGACTGCAAAGCGTCTTCCACCGGGTGGACGTCGGGCTCGGGATAGAACGGCGGCGTCAGCGTTCCCCACTGCACGCAGCTCCACCGGCCGTCGGTGATCGGCGTCAGCACAACGGATTCGGTGTTGGCCAGATGGTGGTCGAGGGCGAAACTGCTGTCGACGCCGGCCAGTACGGCAGACGCCAGCCGGATGGCCGCGCCGTGGCTGACCACCACGATGTCGCCGTGCCATGCGTCGTCGTCGAGGTAGCGCAACCGCAGCTGCGTGATGACCGGCAGATAGCGGTCGAGCACCTGATCGGCGGTCTCGCCGCCGGGCAGCGGCAGTTCCATGTCGCCCTCGTGCCAGCGCTGGTAGATCGCGTTGAACTCCTCGATGGCCGCATCGTCGTTGCGGTCCTCGAGGTCGCCGACCTGAACTTCGTGAATGCCCTCGAACTCGTGGGGCGCAAGTCCGAGTTCGTCGCCGATCTCGGCGGCGGTCTGGGCGGCCCGCAGTGCAACCGAGTGCGCGATCATCGCGGGTCGGTGCGCCAGGTCGCGGGCGAATGCGCGGACCTGCTCCCGGCCGAGGTCGGTCAGCGCCGCACCAGGCGGCCGGGTGTCGAGGCGCCGTTCGACGTTGCCGTGCGATTGTCCGTGCCGGACCAGCACCAGACGCCCGCTCACGGCTTACCGTCCCGTAGTTGCGTCAGCCAGCGCGACGCCTCATCCAGCCGCGGCGGTATGGCACCGGCGGCCGATCCCGTCGGCCAAGAACCCAAGTAGCGCACATCAGCACAACGACGATGCAGCGCCTTGAGTGCCTCGGCGACCGCTTCGTCGTCGAGGTGGCCGACAGAGTCCAGAAAGAAGAAGTACGTGCCCAACTCCTTTCGGGTGGGCCGGGATTCGATCCGGGTCAAGTCGATGTCGCGGATCGCGAACTCGGTCAGCGCCGACACCAGCGCGCCGGGAACGTTGTCCAGCCACAACACCACCGATGTGCGGTCGGCACCGGTGCGCTCCGGCGGCGGCCCGGGCGGCCCGGCGAGCACGAACCGGGTCCGCGCGTTGGGCTCGTCGACGACGTCGGTGGCCAGTGCCGTCAGCCCGTAACGTTCGGCGGCCAGCGCGGTGCTCACGCCCGCGTCGGCCCGCCCGTTCGCGACGTCGTGCGCGGCGGCCGCATTCGAGTTGGCCGGCACCACCTGTGCGTCGGATAAATGCGCCGCCAGCCAGTGCCGTACCTGTGCGGCCGCAACGGGAAAGGCCGCCACCGTCTCGACGTCGGCGGCGGGCGTGCCGCGTCGGACGACGATGGTGAACGACACGTCGAGCGTCAGTTCGGCGAAGATCTGCAGCGGTGTGCCGGTGGCCAGGTGGTCGAGCGTCGGCAGCACCGACCCTTCGATCGAGTTCTCGATCGGCACGCACGCGTAGTCGGCATCGTGGGACCGGACCGCGGCGAGCGCGGCGGCGGCGCTCTCGACCGGTAGCGGCGTGATGGCGTGGGTGCCGGGCACCCGTCCGGCGGCCGACATCTTCAGCAAGGCCGCCTCGGTGAAAGTCCCTTCCGGTCCGAGGTAGGCGATGCGGGTCACAGCCCAACCCTATCGGTTCACCCGGGTAATCCCGTTCCGCTGCACGTAAGCCTTGCCAGAATCCGGATCGCTTAGTTAAGTTAGGCTCACCTTATCTCATGGAGGCGACATGATTGCAGCACCGGCACCGACGACGGCCGAGAGAATCCGCAGCGCGTGCGTGCGGGCCGGCGGCGCGATGCTGGCCGTCGAAGGCGTCGACCCCACCGCGACGCCTGTGCACCACCTCCTCGAGGACGGCTCGTTCGCGATCACCGTCCCGGTCGACGGTGTGTTGGCGGGCATGGTCGTCGCCGCCGGGGCCGGCGGAGTCCAGGCGGTGCTGGAGATGACCGACTACGCGCCGCTGCCGCTGCGCGAGCCGGTGCGCTCGCTGGTGTGGATCCGGGGCCGACTGCACTGCGTCCCCGTCGGCGAGGTCTCCGGGCTGTTGGACCTGATCGCCGCCGAGGATCCGAATCCGGCCCTGCTGCAGGTGAATTCGGGTCCGTCGTGCGCCGAGGGCGATACCCGCTACGCGCTGATGCGGCTGGAGATCGAGTCGGTGGTCGTCGCCGATTCCACCGGCGCCGAGTCGATCGGTGTCGGCACCCTGCTCGGAGCGCGGCCGGACCCATTCTGTGTGATGGAGTCCTGCTGGCTACAACACATGGAGTCGGCCCACCGCGAGGTGGTCGACAGGCTCGCGACCCGCCTGCCGATGGCGCTGCGCCGCGGCCGGGTGCGACCGCTGGGCCTGGATCGCTACGGCGTGCGGCTGCGCGTGGAAACCGACGACGGCGACCACGATGTCCGGCTGCCGTTCGCCAAACCGGTCGACGACGTGACGGGGCTCAGCCAAGCCATCCGGGTGCTGATGGGCTGTCCGTTCCTCAACGGCCTTCGCGCGCGCCGACTCTAAAGACGCCGGGCCCCGCTACCGTATCTCCGGTGACCGGGCCGTCCGAAGAGCTGACCGATCCGCAGCGGCGTGGACTGCGGATCGAGATCGTCGTCTTACTCGCGGTCACGTTCGGCCTGTCCGCCTACACCGCGCTGCTGAACCTCATCGAGGCGGTGCTGCTCGGCCTGGCCGGTCAGATCGTGGCGCTCAATCCGCGTCGCTCGCCGTTCGACCTGATCGACCTAGGGCTGAACCTCGCCGGGGTGTTCCAACTGCTGGCGTGGGGATCCCTCGGCCTATACCTGTTGTGGCGCAGCGGTTTCGGACCCAGCGACGTAGGACTTGGCCGGCCGCGACTGAACCCCGATGTGCTCGGTGGTCTCGGGCTTGCCGCGCTGATCGGGCTGCCCGGTCTGGCGCTCTACCAGGTTGCCCGCATGTTGGGCATGAACGCGGCCGTCGAACCCGCGGAGCTCTACGACACCTGGTGGCGGATACCGGTCTTGCTACTCGTCGCCTTCGCCAACGGATGGGCGGAGGAAGTGATCGTCGTCGGGTTCCTGATCACCCGACTGCGCCAGCTGCAAGTCAGTCCGATCGTGGCGGTGATCGCCTCGAGCGTGCTGCGTGGCGTGTACCACCTGTATCAGGGCTTCGGAGCGGGGCTGGGCAATCTCGCGATGGGCCTGGTGTTCGGGTACGTGTACCTGCGCACCGGCCGGCTCTGGCCGCTGATCATCGCGCACGCGTTGATCGACGCGGTGGCGTACGTCGGGTACGCACTGGCCGCCGGCCACCTGAGCTGGCTGCAGTAACCGCGGCCGTCGGGCACGTACATTCTTTTGGATGAACGGCAACCGACCACCGGCTCCGGGTCCCGACCCCAGAGCACGTCGGGAGCCGTCGCAGGTGATCCGTCGCGATCCCAACTACCGGCCGGCGTGGCCACCGAACCCGCCGACTCCGCCGCGCAGGCCGCCGCCACCTCCTCGGCCACCGCGTCAGCAACAACCTCCTCCGCGTCCGCAACAACCCCCTACGCGGCCGCCGGCCCCGCCGAAGGCGAAAAAGCCACGCCGCAAACGTCGTTGGGGCCGCATCCTGCTGGCGTGCCTGCTCGTCTTCGTCGTCGCGGCAGTGGCCACGGGCGTCTGGATGGACTCGTCGCTGCACCGCATCCCCGCGCTGGCCGACTACCCCGAGCGTCCCGCGGCGGGTAAGGGCACCACCTGGCTTCTCGTGGGGTCCGACAGCCGTCAGCACCTGACGCCCGAACAACAGGCGGAACTGGCCACCGGAGGGGACATCGGCGACGGCCGTACCGACACCATCCTGCTGGTGCACATCCCGGCGCTGGGGTCGAGTACGCCGACCACGATGGTGTCCATTCCGCGGGACTCCTACGTGCCGATTCCCGGGTATGGCGAGGACAAGATCAATGCGGCCTTCACGGTCGGCGGACCGCTGCTGCTGGCGCAGACCGTCGAACAGGCCACCGGCCTGCGGCTCGACCACTACGCCGAGATCGGGTTCGACGGGTTCGCCGTCCTGGTCGACGCCATCGGCGGAGTGACCATGTGTCCCACCGAACCGATCAGCGATCCGCTTGCCGGCATCGATCTGCCCGCCGGCTGCCAGAAGCTCGACGGCCGCAGTGCGCTCGGGTACGTGCGAACCCGCGCCACCCCTCGGGCCGATTTGGATCGAATGATCAACCAGCGGCAGTTCATGTCCGCACTCCTACACCGCGCCGCCAGCCCCGCCGTGCTGCTCAATCCGCTGCGCTGGTATCCGATGACGCACGCGGCCACCGGCGCGGTCACCGTCGATCAGGGTGCCCACATCTGGCATCTGGCGCGGCTGGCGTGGGCGCTGCGGGGTGACATCACCACCACGACGGTGCCGATCGGAGAGTTCACGGGTAGCGACTCGGGCTCGGCCGTGATGTGGAACAGCGACGCCGCCAGTCAGCTCTTCGAGGCGCTGGCGTCGGACTCACCCGTTCCGCAGGATGTGCTCGACGCCGCGGAACCAGAATGATTTGCAGCAAACGCGATATGGGCAAAGTAACCGCCGTCGCACTGCGTTGCCTTAGTGATCGCCGTGTATTTCGACGGTGCGAGAGGTCGCCCTGATGACCACGCTGGTGCGCGTCGCCGACGGGCCGGCGCCAACCTGTTCCAACTCGAGGACTTCGTCGCCCGCGAAATCGGCACGGCCCCAACGGATCCCGCCGCCCCAAAGCCGCAGCGCCTCTAGCCGTCGCGACCCGCGCCGGTCAACCCGTTCTGCAACCAGCCCTTGGTGCGCCCGGGGTGGTTCGTCGCCACCCACGCCACGCCGACATCGCGGCAGTACCTGACGTCCTCGTAGTGGTCGACGGTCCAGCAGTACAACGCCCGTCCCTGCGCGGCGGCCCGGTCCACCAGCTCGGGATGTTCACGCAACGTCGCGATCGACGGCCCGACTGCCGTGGCGCCAACGGTGGTGGCGGCACTGCCGCCCAGATAACGGGACGTCTCGCCGAGCAGGACCGTCGGCAGCATCGGTGCGGCCCGCCGGATCCGCCACACCGCGGCCGCCGAGAACGACATCACCACCGCACGGGACAAGTCCGCCGACGCCGGCGAGGCGATGCCGTACCGGTGCAACAGCGCCAGCACCTTGCTCTCCACCAGCGCGCCGTATCGGACCGGATGCTTTGTCTCGACGAAGATCTTGACCGGACGGCTCCAATCCAGAACCAGCTTCACCAAGTCATCGAGCGTCAGCAGACCGGTGTTGACGTTGCCACCGTCGCCGCGCCAACTCGGATGCCACGATCCGAAGTCGAGTTCCCGTAGTTGCGCCAGCGTCATCTCGCCGACGAGCCCGGTCCCATTGGAGGTCCGGTCCACCCGCCGGTCGTGTACGCAGACGAGATGCCCGTCTCGGGTCAGCCGCACGTCGCATTCCACCCCGTCGGCGCCTTCGGAGAGCGCTAGCTCATACGCCGCCAGGGTGTGCTCCGGACGCTCGGCCGACGCACCCCGATGCGCCACGACGAACGGATGCCCGCCGAGCGTGCCGTCGCCGGAGTTCATAGTGGCTATGCTGCCGGGTTCTGCCCTTCGGACTCAACCGGAGCGGCCGGTTGGAGTTCCTCGGCGACGATCACCCAGCGCTTGGCCGGCCGCTCGACAGGTTGGCGCTCGAATCCGAGGAACACCTTCATCGCCAGTAGCAGGGCGGCCAGCGCCAGCAGATAGGCGACGATCGTGATCACGGTGTTGTCGGCGATGCCCTGCGCGTCCTGGGTGAAGCTGGTCGCGATCGAGAAGACCGACACCGCGGTGCTGGCCACCCAGACCAGCCACCACACCACGATCGGGCGGCGCAGCCAGGTCAGCCGGTCCTCGACAGCGGCCAACTCGATGACATAGACAGGCGCCCACGCAAGATTGACCAGCGGCACCAAACAGCCCGCCCGCAGTCCCCACAACGACCGGGGTTCTTGGTGGCCGCGATGCGCGAATGCCGCCGCCCGGCGGGCGATGAGCCAGTTCGTCAACACCACCGCGCTGGCCACCACCATGAACATCGCGATCACACTGATCGCGACACCCAGCCAGGTCGCTGCGCCCGCCACCCAGGGGTTCAACAGCACCGTTCGATTGACGATCAGCAGCGCGTACCGCACCACGTGGATCAGGGCCGCGACGCCGAGCGCCACCATCGTCGCGATCAGAGTCGCCCGCACCGCCGCGATCGACGGGCCCAGGCGGGGCGGCGCTTGCTGCTGTTCGGCGGTATCGAAATACTCCGCAAGTCCCCAGCGGGGAATCATCGCGTAGCGCGGCGTCGGGCCGAGCGGGCGGCGGCCTCGGCGCGGCGGCGGGGCCATGCCCGGTCGCACCGCGATCCAGCGATAGCCAGGCGGCAACCGTGGTGGGGTGTGTCCCGCACTTGGCCGCAACGGCGACGCGGAGGGCCGCGCGCTCCACTCAGAATCGGGCACGGGCGCCGAGGGCGCCAGCAAGGTGCCGTTGCAGCGCGGGCACCAGACCCGCCTGCGGTCGCGCACGTTCCACCGCGTTCCGCACGCAGAACACACCTGGATCATCCGACCAGCCTAGCGGCGGATTCTCAGACGATGCCGACGCCGCCGTCGTCGGTAATCACCGACCGCCCCGCGCCTGCCCACGCCTGCGGGTACCTCCCGCCCGCAGGGCAGGGGACATGCCGCCGCTGACGTTGACCGGTGCATAACCGTTGCGGGCCAGATACTGCGACACCCGCCCCATCGGGATGTGCTGGGCGCCGGGCGCGTGACCCCTCTGCCACTCGTCGTCCTCGCGCACGTCGAGCAGCGCTACCGACTGATCGAATGCCGAGGGAACCTCGGCGATCTCGGCTTGCGCGACCACCTCGTCCATGCCCTTCATGCTGACATGCCCTTGTCCAAGCGATGACAGCAATTACCGGCTATCCACAGTTTCCACAGGTTCATCCACAGGGCCTCATCGGCCGAAACCCGGTTTGAGCCGGTCAATCTGTGCAGTTCCTGGAGATTACTGTGGATAACCTTGTTGCCATTTCGGGCGCTGATCAACAGGTCTCGCCGCGCCGAGCGAAATGAATTGCCACGCTAAGCTTCCGGACCCCGGAAACCCGCCGATCTCGTGGTGTAATCCCATCGGGTGACACGTTGCGGCGGATCGCGAAGGATTACGATCACCGGTGACCACTTCGCCGACACCGATTTTCGTGTGGCGACAAGAGGGGCTATGATCACCGTCACACGAGACATTTGTGATAGGTCTCACTGGGGAAAGACATTGATAGTGCAGGTCAGGAGCGTTTGATGGCGTCACCTTCGATGGGACCGGGGTCCGCTCTGCCGCCGTCTGAATGGCAATCCTCCTCGCACGCCTACACCCGCGGCCAGCTGATGGCATGCCTTCGGGCTGGCGCGATCGCGCTGGTGCTGTTGGGCATTCTCGCGCTGATCATCTTGTTCTGAGTGGACACGAAAGAGCCGCCGGCAGCTTGCCCCGGCGGCTCTTTTGCGTGGACGTTGTGAACGTTCTCAGGCGGGCGGGTAGACCCCCATGCCCTTGGCCTTCTCGGTCTGCCAGAAGATGTCGGCGATCTCGTCGATCGTCGAGAGCAGCTTCTCGGCGACCGCAACATCGGTTGACTTCTTGACATCACCCGCGCCGTGAACCCCATCCCAGAACAGCTGGTGCAGATTGGGGAACTGATCGAAGTGCTCCGTGGTGAAGAAGTCCGCCCACAGCACCATCAGGTGATGCTTGACCTCCTCGGCGCGCTGCTCCTTGATGATGATTGCGCGAGTGCGGAAGTGGTCATCGTCGGAGTCGTGGAACTTCTGGAGCGCCTTCAGGCACGAGAGCGCCTCGATCTTGGCCTGCGCGGGGTCGTAGACGCCGCAGTACAAGTCGCAGTGGGCATGGGCAGGGGTGGCGTTGGCGAAAAGTCGATGCAGCATGTTCCTAACCTACCCTCAGGGAGTGGGCCGCAACCATTCCCTGCGACACTGGCCGCTGCGCCGGTTCGCCGTTGTCGAGGACTCGATGCGGCCCGCGCTCAGCCCGGGAGATGGGCTCGTGGCGCTGCGCGGCGGCCACCCTCGGCGCGGCCGGCTGCGTGTCTTTCGCGACCCGACGCTGCCCTCGCGGTGGCTGGTCAAGCGCGTCGGCGGCGTGCGAGGCGCGGGTCGCAGCGCGACGTTCGAGGCCCGCTCCGACAACCCCCAAGCGCCCGGTGTCGTCGACTCGCGACAGTTCGGGTGGGTGCCGGCGGCCGGCTCCTACCGCGTCGTGTGGACCGTGCGTGGCCGCGACAGCCGCGATGGCTGACTAGCTGACCACACATCTGGTCGAAGAGCCTGTCCCCCAACGACGGTGATCGGGCCTTTGCGTGTCCGCTTGCGCGTCGGTCAGAACGTGCGCATTCTGAGGGGATCGACCCACAGGCGTGTCGGGCTACCCGAACACCGATGGCGCGGAGGCGAGATGGAGATGGGATCCGGCCGGGCGATCGAGATCGCCCCGTTTCATTCGCGCGGATCCCTCAAGGGATTTGTGGTCTCCGGCCGCTGGCCGGACTCGACCAAGGAGTGGGCCCAGCTGTTGATGGTCGCCGTGCGGGTGGCATCCCTGCCTGGATTGCTTTCCACCACAACGATTTTCGGTGCCCGCGAGGAGCTGCCGGACGAGCCCGAGCCGGGGACGGTCGGGCTGGTCCTTGCAGAAGGCACGGTCGTCGGTGAATCGGCGGTGCCGCCAGGGTATTTCGCCGATCACCAACCTCCTGCGCTGCTGATGCTGCATCCGCCGTCGGAAACCATGCCGTCGCTGCCGGAGTGCAACGGCGCGGCATCGGGTTGTGTATTGCTGCCGGGGCTTCCGCACCTGGGACTTGAGCATCGGGCCGCATGGGTGGAGGCCGAAGCCGACGGCACCGTCACCTCGATGGTGAGCCGGGTCGGCGTCGATCCCATCAGCCATCCCGACACCGCGATCTTGGCGATGCTCCTTGCCGCATAAGGGTTTTCGAAGCATTTAATTCGATGTCCTGAACGCTCGATTCGGGTACCCGAACTCACGCGGCGCGCTGGCGCGCCCATCGAAACGGCGCTACGGTCGGTGAGGTCAGCGAAGGGGAGTAGCCCCCAATCGTCGTGTCGACATACTGGCGCAAGCCCGGCCGGCGAACCGCGAAGCGGTGGGCGAGACCTTCGACCGAAGCCTGACGGGCGATGAGCATCCGACCCGTCGGCGACGCGTCGAAAGGTCATTTCAATGCTCACCGCCATTCTGGTCAGTGTCGCCGTGGTGTTCGTCGCCGAACTCGGCGACAAGTCGCAACTGATCACCATGACCTACTCGCTGCGCCACCGGTGGTGGGTGGTGCTGTCGGGCGTCGGTATCGCCTCGATGCTCGTGCACGGCCTGTCGGTGACCATCGGCCACTTCCTCGGGCTGAGTCTGCCCGAACGTCCGATCGCGTTCGCCGGGGCGATCGCCTTCTTCCTGTTCGCGGTGTGGACGTGGCGAGAGGGCGGTCGCGACGACGACGAAGATGTCCGGGTCGCCGAACCGAGGTTCGTCCTCTTCGCCGTCATCTCGTCGTTCGTGCTGGCCGAACTCGGCGACAAGACGATGCTCGCCACCGTCGCGCTGGCCAGCGATCACAACTGGGCCGGGGTGTGGATCGGTGCCACCGCCGGCATGGTGCTGGCCGACGGTGTGGCCATCGCCGTGGGCGCGTGGGCGCACAAGCGGTTGCCCGAGCGCTTCCTGCACGGCCTGGCCAGTGTCTTGTTCCTGCTGTTCGGTCTATGGCTGCTGTTCGATGGTGCGCTCGGGCTGCGGTGGGTCGCGCTGGCGCTCACCGGATCGATCGCGGCCGTCGCCGCAGTGGCCGCGGTCGTCCGCCTCACCCGCAAGCGCACCGAGAATCCGCTCGCACTGCCGCCGCTTGAATCGTCGCCCGAGTCATCCTGACCATCGGCTGGCTACTGTCGGTCAAACGACTGACCTAGCCGCCGCGGGTCGGACGCTAACGTCGGTCACGTGGCGAAGAGCAAACTAACGTGGGGGCAAACCCGCCCAGTTGTGAGTGCAACTAGCAAACGCAGGATTCCGCTTCGCGGCCCGTACTGGGCGTTGCCCGTGGTGAACATCGCGATTCCAGTGACGATCGCTGTCAAACACCAAGGAAAGTCACCCTCGACGGGGTCGTTATTATTTGCTTAGCCGCACCATGCGATGGCACGGCGGACATGCACTGAACGGCCGATACCGGCAGCACCGGTCGAGACAATCGAAAAGGCGGGTTAACTTTTCCGCGGTTTGCACTTGGTTGTTGGCACAACTCTCGCTACGATGATCAGCAAATACGCCGCCTATAAGCCGCTCGCCAACACATGTGGAGGTCAAATCGATGAGCAAGACGTTCGCCGCCCGCCTAAACCGCCTGTTCGACACGGTTTACCCGCCCGGTCGCGGCCCGCACACGTCGGCTGAAGTGATCGCCGCTCTCAAGGCGGAGGGCGTCACCATGTCGGCTCCGTACCTGTCTCAGCTCCGCTCAGGCAACCGCACGAACCCCTCTGCAGCGACCATGGCCGCTCTTGCCAACTTCTTCCGTATCAAGCCGGCCTACTTCACCGACGACGAGTACTACGAGAAGCTCGACAAGGAATTGACCTGGCTCGCGAATATGCGCGATGAGGGCGTTCGTCGTATTGCGGCGCGCACCGTCGGGTTGTCCGTGGAGGCTCAGCACGACATCGCCGAGAAGGTTGACGAGCTTCGTCGCCGGGAGCACTTGGACGATTAGCCCGCTGCTCGCCGCAATGCGGCGTCCGGCGAAGCTTGGGGGCTAAGCGCGCTTAGCCCGTCGCACCACCGCTGCGCACCAGCTGGCGATACTGCTGCGCGATTTCGAGGATCCATTCGCGGTCCGAAAACGACGTCGGTTGGCGCAGCCAGCCAAGTCCCGGGAACGTCGCGCGCGTGTCCTTCGGCGCGCCCTCACGGCCGGCGTATATCCACTCCGCGATCGCTTGCGCCTGGGCCCGCGGCGGCACCGGCGGCGACTCGAGTTCGGGTTCGTCGTCCTCATCGACGTCGCGGCTGGGTAGTGAGCCGGTTGCGTCGACCCGTCGTTTCCGGGCGGTGGCTTCAAGGAACAGCGCGTCCGAGATCAGCGACATCCGTTCGGCCACTCGGAAGACCAGCGGGCCGCGGGGACGCACTCCGATGCCGACGTCCGGGTGCCGACGGCCCAGTTCGGTGAGCAGCGGCTGAATGGTGCGCAGTTCGCGGCGCGCGCCGAACCAGTCTTCGACGCTGGGCAGCAGTGAACCGGTGGCCACGACCAGCATTGCGCAGCCGAGCAGGGTCGCCGCAACGCCGACCCCCACCAACTCGGTCGCGCGCACCGCCCGCAGCAAGAAGGACGCCGAGGCCAGCACGAGCAGCACGATGCCGATGGTGAAGACGAACAGGGCGCGGCCCCGCCGGCTGCGGTTGGAATACCGCATCCCGGCCCACGCCACCAAGGTCATTGCCAGTAGCACGTACAGCAGCGGCAGCAGCCATGGAAACGAATTGCCATCGGAACTGAGGGTGTGCTTGAGGTACGCGTCGGGTGACATCTCGGGATTGCTCGCCAGCGCGGAAGAAGGTCACCAAGCTCACAACCGCGATGACACCGGCAACGCTGTATTGGGCGATCGCGATCTTGCGAATAGTGGAGTGTTTACGTCCAGAAGCGACGGTCGTGATCATCACGCAGCTGCCTGCCGCACACACGATCAACGCCACCTGAGACAGGCCCATCGAAATGTTGTTCCAGCGCACCAGCTCGTCGATCAACAGCGTCAACGGCTGCCAGTTGAGGGCGGCCACCACCCCGAGACTGCCCAACGCGAGGATCATCGCGGTGCTCACCAAGGACTGCTTGTTGACCAGAGCCCAGCCAATTCGGAGGCCGGTGGCCAATCCGAGCAGACCGGCGATCACCCAGATGATCAACCAAATGCCTCTCCGAGTCGGACCTGGACGATAGAGGAGCGGTCGGATGGCAGCCGACCGAGACGGTAGATGAGCAGCGCCGCGAAATCCTCGGCTTCCTGCTCGGCGTCCTCACCGGCGGGGCCCATGCAACCGGTTCGCTGGTTGAGCATGTATCCGATCAGGTCGAAGCTGGCCACCTCGGTCTCCTCGCGGGCCGCCTGGACGACGGGAATGCCCTCATGCCCGAGGACCAGATGCCCGAGCTCGTGGGCCAGGGTACGGTCCCAGGCGGGCAGGCCCTTCTGGATCAGGAACACGTCGCGATCGGTGTACTGGCGCCACTGTCCGCAGACCCCGGGCGGCAGATCGGCCATCTTGATTTCGATCGGGCGATCGGCGATCGTCGCTGACGGCGTCGACGAGGCGGGGTAGCGAGACTTCCCCGCGGCGCGGGGCGAGATCCAGCACCGCACTGACGGCGCGGGTGACGCGGCGGCTGGCAGGCATACAAACCCCCTATTCGACGAGTCCACTATGCGCTGTCCGCCCAGCAAGGGCGGCCAGTTTGTTAGTTGACGAACCGCGCAGTGCCGCCGGTGCGCACTGCGAGGCCCGCCTTGGCTTGGCGATATCCAACCAAACCACCGGCACCTGTGAGTACCAGGATGCCCGCAACTCCAGGCACAGCCAAGGCCGCTACCTGCGATATTCCGGCATTCCGCAAATATTCGGTGTAGCCGATCCGGTACGACGAAGCAGGAACCATGGCGTTGCCGCCCACGTTGGCCGGCAGCGGGTCGCGGCCCGCGGGCGGCTCTGCCGCGACGGCGCGTGGCGGTCCGGGCAACGCAGGATTCGCGGGTGCCGGCCCGCCGCCTCCTCCGCCAAGGCCAGGAGCAAGGGCCGGGGCCACGATGACCGGCAGCGTGATCGGGGCGAGCGGAAGTTCACCCGCCGCGACGGCCAAGCCGGGCGCCGCGCTGACGACGGTCGGCGCTTCCACTGCCGACATGCGGCGGAATCTGCATCTGCGGGGGTCTCGGGACGACCGGACGGCAGCCCGCCCGCCGCCGCTTCCGCCGCCACCGCCGCCGCCGGGACCCGGTCCGGGTATCGCCGGGCGGGCTGAGTCGTCGTCGGTCCTGGTGCTCTTCGCCGGGGTCTCGGTCGGTTGTCGACGGCTGCTCGTTGTCGGCGATCTGGCCGAGCGGCGTCTGCGTCCGCGAGTCGACTGCGGTCGGGTCTGGTTCGGCGGGTCTGGCTCCGTCGGCGGATCTCGGCTTCGTCGGGTCGGATTCGGCGAGTCGTGCGTCGGCTGGTCTCCGCTCGGCTCGGGTCGGCCTCGGTGTCGTCGGCCGTCGTCAGCCCTGGGGTTCTCCGCTGCTGCCGTCGTCGTCGCGGTTGCTCGTTCGGCCTGGGTCTCGCCGCCGTTCGTCGCCCTGTTGCCGTCGTCCCGGTCTTCGCCGTCGCCGGCGTTCTCGCCGCGTCTTGCCGTCGTCGCCGCCGGAATCGGTCTTCGGCGCCTTCACCGGAACCGTCTCCGGTCTTGTCACCGCGGCCAAGGCGAGGCGAGCCATGAACGGAGTCGCCCGGCCCCTCATTCGAATGTGTGGCACCGGGATCTGCCGGGGGAGGCGGGGGATCGGCAAAGGCCAAAGCGCCGCCGAGACCACACACGAACAGGCCGGAGACCACGAAGCAGGCCGACGCTGCGATTTGCACACGCGTACCCACTCGTCACCACCCCTCACGGCAATGCCCGCAGGCACTATTCATTGATCCGACGATTGTTGCACAGAGACTCTCGATGGTTTGCTGTGGATATCAACCTACTCGCACTTGGGGCGCACCGGTGCGGCAATTGCCTCGGACGATAGTGTTGGGCTGCAGCCTCGCAGCCAACGACGTGAATCGTCGACGAAATCACCGGGAGGCAGTCGGGATGAGCCTGTTCAAGCGACGCAAAACCCGCGCCACCCGCAGAGCCGAGGCCCGCGCAATCAAGGCCAAGGCGAAACTCGAGGCCAAGCTCGCCGCGAAGAACGAAGCCCGTCGCATAAAGGCCGCGCACAAAGCCGAAACCAACGCGCTCAAGGCGCAATTGAAGGCGCAGCGCGATAGCGACAAGGCCGCCCTGAAGGTTGCTGAGACGCAATTGAAGGCCGCCCGCGAAGGGCAAGCTCTTCTCCCCCACTCGAATTCGCCGGGTGCTGACGATGACCCGACTGCTGGCCCCGGTCGTGGTCCCGCTCGTGTATCGCGCCGCCATCGCCGCGCGCGGCTTCGTGGACGAACGGCGCGCGGACCGGCTGGGTGTTCCGCTCAGCCAGATCGGCCAGTTCTCCGGGCACGGGGCTCAGCTGTCGGCGCGCATCGCCGGTGCCGAGCAGTCGCTGCGGCTGGTCGCCGAGAAGAAGCCGAAGGACGCCGAGACCAAGCAGTTCGTCGCCGCGATGACCGAGCGGCTCAGCGATCTGTCGGCGGCGGTCGCGGCGGCCGAGAACATGCCCGTTACGCGTCGCCGCGCCGCGCACGCGGCGATTGCCGAACAACTCGACGGCATCGACGCCGACCTGATGGCCCGCCTCGGCCTGGTCTGATCCCCGTGTCCCGCGTCCTGCCCAATCCCGCTGCGCGGCTGCGTGGTACGGCGACGGGACTGCTGACCGCCGCGCTCGCCGTCGCCGCGCACGGGGTGGGTAGCGCCGCACCGCCAACGGGAGCGGCCACGGCGCAACTTGCGGTGCTGGCGGCGACGGTGGGCGCGCTCGCCGGGACCATCCGTCACGCCACCGACACGCGGGTGCTGCTGGGTCTGCTGGCCGCCGGTCAGCTGCTCGGGCACCTGCTGCTCAGTGCTGTCGGCCACAGCCACGCGCCCATCTCGGCGCCGCCCGGTGCGGCGATGCTGGCTGCCCACCTGGTGGCGATCGCCGCCGGTGCGGCGCTCATCGCGGCCGTCGATCGGCTGTGTCGCGCGCTGTCGCGTGCGGTACGGGCCGTCGTGCGAATCGTCTGCCCGCCGGTGGCGGCTGCACCTGTCTCCGCGACGGTTTCTGCCGATCAGCCGCTGCGTTCGGCGCTTCTGCTCGCGGCTTCGGTGTCGCATCGGGGTCCGCCGGTCAGCCTCGCTCGCTGACCGACCGATCCCAACGACACGAGAAAGCCACAATCAGAATGCGATTCATTAGTAGGGCGACGTCGCGCGCCCTCATCACGGTGGCCGCCGCGGGTGCGGCGATGTCCATCGGCCTGCTGGTCGGCACTGCGCCTGCCGGGGCGCACGTTCGCGTGGACGCCGACAACCCCGCGCCGGGCACCACCTCGGTACTGACGTTCCGTGTGCCGGGCGAATCCGAAACCGGCGCTCTGACAACGCAATTGAGCGTCGAACTGCCCAGATGTGGCGTCGGCGCGCACCGAGGTGATGCCGGGCTGGACTGCCCGGCTGGACCGAGACGCCGCCGCGGGAACCGTCCGTTCGGTCACCTGGACGGCCGCACCCGGAACCGGCATCACGTCGGATCAGTTCGCGCTGTTCCGGATCTCGGTGAAGCTGCCAGACACCGAAACCGTCAGTTTCCCCGCCACCCAAACCTATTCCGACGGAACGGTGGTGCGCTGGGATCAGGCGCCGCAGCCCGGCGGCGGCGAGCCAGAGTACCCGGCACCGGTGCTGACATTGACCGGGACCGACGCCGCCCCCGTCGACGATCATCCCACTCCAGTGGTGGCGTCGGCGTCGGCCGACAATTCGGCGCGCTGGCTCGCAGGCGGCGCGTTGGTGGTCGCAGCGGTTGCGGTCGCGGCGGCGCTACTGGCACGGCGGCGGTCATGAACCGCCTTGTCGCCGCGGTGGTTTTGGCTGTCGGGCTCGCGGTCGCGGCGCTCGTCGGGGCGGGCGCGGCGTCGGCGCACGCGACCCGCATCGCCACCGACCCCGTGGAGAACACCGAACTGACCGAGGCGCCGGCCAAGGTCAGCGCGATGTTCAACGAGGCGCTGCAACCGGAGTTTGCGGCGATGACGGTGGTCGGCCCCGACGGAAACCTGTGGTCGACGGGCGACCCGCAGGTGGATGGCGCCGTCATCAGCGTCGGCGTCCGGCCCCTCGGGCCCGCGGGCACCTACACGGTGAACTACCGGGTGACGTCGGCCGACGGGCACGCGGTGACGGGTTCCTGGTCGTTCTCGCTCACCGCAGCGGGCACGGGCACTCCTGGCCCGTCGGCCACCGCCGCGACCGACACATCGGGCGACGAGATCCCGGTGTGGCCGTTCATCGTGGGCGCCGCGGTGATCGTCGGCGCCGGTGCGTTGTGGGCGGTGCGACGCCAGACGTGACACGCCATCGGGCGGTGGCCGGCGGCGCGCTGATCGTGGTGGCCGGGTCGGTGGCGGCATGGTCGCTGGCGTACCCGCAGGGTTCGCTGAGCGCGACGCTGGTGCGGTCGGTCGCCGATTGCGCGGCCGTCACCGCACTCGGCCTGGCAGTGGTGCCGATGCTCGACCTCGAGCGCTACCGCGGCGAATTGATCAGTCGCGCCACCGCACCGTTGGCCGCCGCCGGCGCGGCCTGGCTGCTCGCGGAGCTGGCCCGGCTCGTCGTGGCGGCAGCCCAGGCCGCCGCGGTACCGGTCTTCCGGCTCGGTGTGCAGACGTCGGTCGATTTCGCGCTGCACACGGCGGCCGGACGGGCCGGGCTGTTCAGTTTCGCGGCCGCAGCGCTGGTCTGTCTGTCCGCCGTGGCCGCGCCACGAAGCGTGCCAATGAACATCGCCGTCGCCGGGTTCGCCGCCGCCGGCGTGGCGGCCCGCCCGCTCACCGGCCACTTTTCGGAGAGCGCGCTGGGCGGCCTTGCCGTCGCACTTCATACGCTGGCGGCGGCGCTGTGGTGCGGTGCGCTGGCCGGGCTGGTGCTCACCGTCGAGCACCGCGGACAGTGGGCCCGCGTGCTGCCGCGGTTCTCGCAGCTGTCGCTGCCGTGCGTGGCAACGCTGCTGGCGGGGGGTGTGGTGGGCGCGGCGGTGACGCTCGCGTCGCCGGCCCAGTTGTACGCAACCGGGTACGGCCGGGTGTTGTCGGCCAAGGTCGCGGTCACAGTCGGTGCTGATCGTGCTGGCGTGGCGCAACCGCACGATGTGGCTGCCCGCCGCGCGTTCTCACCGCGCCACCGCGGTGGTGTCGCGATCGCGGTCGCGCACCGAGCTGGCAATCATGGCCGTGGCGCTGGCGCTGGCGGCCGCACTGGCCGTCACGGGTTAGCGCCATATGCCACCTGGCATGATGGGACCCACTGCCGGGAGGACGAGCTAGGCGCAAAGGAGCAGCCACATGGCAGACCAGCAGGATCGACCCGACGAAAAGCCTGACGCCGCATCTCCGGCCGCCGGATCGGGCTCGTCGGCACCTGGTGCGGATGCCGTCCCACCTGCCCCCGAACCACCGGCACCTCCGGCGCAGACACCGCCGGCCAAGGCTGCGAAGAAGGCGCCGGCCAAGAAGGCCGCGAAGAAGGCACCGGCCAAGGCCGCCAAGAAAGCCGCGCCCGCCAAGAAGGCTGCGGCGAAGAAGGCCCCGCCCAAGAAGGCGCCTTCCAAATTGGCGGAAACCAATGGCGACCTCGCTTCGGCCGCGAAAGAGACCGCGGCGCAAGCCAAATCCACGGTTGCAAGCGCCCCGAACCCCGTCACCGGCCCCGCCCCGGTGCCGTTTATCGGCCCCGAGCTCGTCGCGGTTGCCGCTGGCCGCGGCCATCGCCGCAGGTGTGCTGGCGATCCTGGTGGTGCTGCTCGCGCGGCGCCACTCCGGCGACGACTGACATTCAGGACTTGACCCTCACGCGACGTCAGGGTCGATAGTGGCGCTATGGACGCCATCACCGTCGGCGCGGTAGCCACCCTCACCGGTGTCTCCGTGCGCACGTTGCACCACTACGACCACATCGGTCTCGTGGTGCCCAGCGTCCGCACCCCGGCGGGCTACCGCGGCTACACCGACGCCGACATCGAGCGGTTGCATCTGGTGCTGGTGTATCGGTCCGTCGGCCTGCCGCTCGATGACATCCGCACCCTGCTCGACGACGCAGACACCGACGTGCTGGCGCATCTGCAGCGGCAGCACGAATTGCTGCTGGAGCAGGCCGACCGATTGCAGCACACCATCAAAGCAGTGGAGGAACTGATGAACGCACACCGCAGTGGCATCCAACTGACCGCAGAGGAACAGGTCGAGATCTTCGGAACGACGGCGTTCAGCGAGGAATACGCCGCCGAGGCCGAAGAGCGTTGGGGCGACACCGACGCGTGGAAGCAGTCGCAGCAACGGGTTTCGAAGTTCACCAAGCAGGACTGGCTGGACATCAAGGCTGACGGCGATGCGCTGCTGGCGGCGCTGGCCCAGGCCAAGCGTGACGGAGTCCAACCCGGCTCAGCGGAGGCCAACGAGCTGGCGGCCAGGCACCGCGCGTCGATCGAGCGGTTCTACGACTGCGGCGACGAGATGCACCGCAAGCTGGTGGAGATGTATCTGGCCGACGAGCGGTTCACCCGGTACTACGACGACGTCGAGCCCGGGCTGGCGCAGTTCGTCCACGACATCGTGGTCCGTGGCTAGCATGGCGCGGTGACCATCGAGCCCCGCCCCACCGCTGACCTGGTCGACGAGATCGGCCCCGACGTCCGCAGCTGCGACCTGCAACTGGCCCAGTACGGCGGCCGGTCGCAGTTCGCGGGGCCGATCACCACTGTGCGGTGCTTCGAGGACAACGCGCTGCTGAAGTCGGTGCTGTCCGAGCCGGGCAACGGCGGGGTGCTGGTGATCGACGGCGACGGCTCGCTGCACGCCGCACTCGTGGGCGACGTCATCGCGGGCCTCGGGCTCGAAAACGGCTGGGCCGGCCTGATCATCAATGGCGCGGTGCGTGACGCGGCGACGCTACGCACGCTCGACATCGGAATCAAGGCGCTGGGCACCAATCCGCGCAAGAGCGCCAAGACCGGCGAGGGCTTGCGCGACGTGGCCGTCGAGTTCGGTGGGGTGGTGTTCGTGCCCGGCGAGATCGCCTACAGCGACGACGACGGAATCGTCGTGGTCAGCAGCTAATTCCAAAAACGTTGGGCCCAAGAGTTCTCACTTCTGGTCGTCGTCGGGTGGGTCGGGGTCGCCGCGCAGGAGTTCGTCGGGGTGGTGAGCGTGGTTGATTTCGGGAGGTTTGGTGCCGTCGGTCCAGGCCAGGCGGCCGGTGTCGGTGACGATGGTTTGGCGGTGGCCCTTGGTCACGAGACCGTGGTCGGTTCCGCAGGCGAAGAACAGCGTGTCGGCGTCGGTCGCGCCGTTGGGCGACCAGTCCGGACCATGGTGAACCTCGCAGTGATCACCGGGCTCAACACAATTGGGATGCGTGCAGCCGCCGTCTCTGGCGTAGCAGATGATGCGCTGATCGGCGGTGGCGATGCGGGTTTGGCGGCCGAGATAATCGGTCGTTCGCTGTGGTCCTCGAACACGGCCAGGTAGTGGATGCCGTCGGCGGCCATCCGGATCAGATCGCGCATCGGCAGCGTAGTGTCACCGCCGGTGCGCGCCGGCGGCGGCATCGGAATGTCGGGGTTGGTGACGGCGGCGGCCTGATTGAGTTCGGCCAATGTGGTCCGCGCGATCACGTGACCGGATGCCCGCGGTGGGCGCCCATCTGGCCGGAGGCCATCCCGGCCTTCAGACCCAGTTTGAGGCCGTCGTGGCAGCGTTGGGCGGGGCTGCGCTCATCGGGCACCTCGGCCAGGGTGCCGTCGGGCAGGTGCCGGCCCGGACGCACCGCCGCGCTGACCGCCTCCACATAGCAGCGGGTTTCGGGATCGATCCATCCCGACAGCCGCGACATGCCGTCGGGCCCCTGCGCGCCCGGGACCGTCGCAGACTGACGAACTAGGCCGAAACCGCCACCGCCGCACGGTGTTTGGTGAACTGCAGCGCCTCGTCGTCGACCTTGCCGCGCCGGATGAGGCGCAGGTCGAGCAGGTAGTTCTGCTTGAGCCGCCATGGCGCAACAGTGCCCGCCTTGGGCAGGTAGTCCAGCGCCCGCAACACGTAGCCGGGGGTGAAGTCCATCAGCGGACGCTCGTCGACGGTGTTGCCCGGATGCTGCGGCTCGACGGTGTCAAAGCCGTTGGCATCCATGTAATTGAGCACCCGGCAGACGAACTCCGAAACCAGGTCGGCCTTCAGCGTCCATGACGCGTTGGTGTAGCCGATGGTGAACGCCATGTTGGGCATGTGCGTCAGCATCATGCCCTTGTAGGCCATGGTGTCGTTGAGTTCGATCGGCACTCCGTTGCGCATGATCTCGGCACCGCCGAACAGCTGCAGGTTCAAACCCGTTGCGGTGACGATGATGTCAGCCTGAGCTCCTCACCCGACGCCAGCTGGATGCCGGTCTTGGTGAACCGCTCGATGGTGTCGGTGACGACGTCGGCCTTGCCATCGCGGATGGTCTGAACAGGTCGCCGTTGGGCGCCAGGCACAGCCGCTGATCCCACGGGTTGTAACTCGGCCCGAAGTGCTTCTCGTACCTCGTAGCCCTCGGGCAGGCGCCGCTGGGCCATGGTCATCAGGGCCTTGCGCATGAACTTCGGGAAGCGCCGGCTGATCTGATACTGGGCCGACTGGAAGAGGATGCTTTTCCACCGGTTTACGACATACGCCGGCTTGGTCGGCAGTGTCTTGTTCGTCCGAACGGTGAACGGATCGATGTCGGGCAGCGCGCCGATGTAGGTCGGCGAGCGCTGAAGCATCGTCACGTGGCCGGCGCCCGAACTCGCCAGCGCCGGAATGAGGGTCACGGCGGTTGCACCGCTGCCGATGACAACGATCTTCTTATCCGCGTAGTCCAGGTCCTCGGGCCAGTGCTGGGGGTGAATGATCGTGCCGTCGAAGTCCTCCGAGCCGGCGAATTCCGGCGTATACCCCTCGTCGTAGTTGTAGTAGCCGCTGGCGGCGAACAGGAAGGAGCACTTGATCTCGACTTCCTCGCCGGACCGATCGACGGTCAGGGTCCACTGGTTGTCGGCGTCGGACCAGTCGGCGGCGACCACCTTCTGGCCGTACCGGATGTGCTTGTCGATGCCGGACTCGGCGACCGTTTCCTTCAGGTAGGACATGATCGACGGGCCGTCGGCGATGGCCTTCTCCGAGGTCCACGGCTTGAACCGGAAGCCGAGGGTGAACATGTCGGAGTCCGAGCGGATGCCCGGGTACTTGAAGAGGTCCCAGGTGCCGCCGAGGTTCTCGCGGCGCTCCAGGACGACGTAGCTCTTGTTCGGGGCAGCGGTCCTGGAGATGCCAGGCGGCGCTGATGCCGGAGATGCCGGCTCCCACGATGACGACGTCGACAAATTCGGTCATGGTGTAAAGCTATCAACACTGTGTTGAGTTGGTCAACGGTGTGTTGAAAAATTCGACACCGTGTAAAGTCAACGCCGTGACCACCGCCAGCCATGCCCGTCCCGCCCGCGGCCGCCGCGGCACCCGGCCCTCCGGCGACGACCGTGAGCTGGCGATTCTGGAAACAGCCGAACGCCTGCTCGAAGAACGCCCGCTTGCGGATATCTCCGTCGACGACCTGGCCAAGGGCGCGGGGATATCCCGGCCAACCTTCTACTTCTACTTTCCCGTCCAAGGATGCGGTGCTGTTGACGCTGCTGGACCGCGTCATCGGCGAAGCGAACGCCGCGCTCGAAGCCCTGATGGAGAATCCGCCGAAGGAGCGCAACGAGTTCTGGCGGGCCGGGATCGGCGTGTTCTTCGAGACGTTTCGCGCCCACCGCGCGCTGGTCGCGCCCGCCGGCAGCCGGCAAGTACACCAACCCCGAGGTCCGCGACCTGTGGGCCGCGTTCATGCAGAGGTCGATCGACCACACGACCGGCGTCATCGAGGCGCTTCGGGATCGGGGCGAGCTGCCCGACAACATGCCCGCGCATGAACTCTCGACGTCGCTGAACCTGATGAACGAAGCGGTGATGACCGCATCGTTTGCCGGCCAGAAGCCGGCACTGTCCGACGAGCGCGTGCTGGACAACCTGGTCCACATCTGGATGGCCGCCGTCTACAACGAGGCGCCTTAAGTTTGTCGGCAGCCGATGCGAACATATGTTCGTGTCAGGCGCGGCCACCATCCTGCACGCTGACCTCGATTCGTTCTACGCATCTGTCGAGCAGCGTGATGATCCCGCGCTGCGCGGACGGCCCGTGATTGTCGGTGGCGGCGTTGTGCTCGCCGCCAGCTATGAGGCCAAGGCGTACGGGGTGCGCACCGCGATGGGCGGTCGCCAGGCCCGAGGGTTGTGCCCGCACGCCATCGTCGTTCCGCCGCGGATGTCGGCGTACTCGCAAGCCAGCGACGCGGTGTTCGAGGTGTTCCACGACATCAGCCCCGTCGTGGAGCCGCTGTCGGTGGACGAGGCGTTCCTCGACGTGTCCGGTCTGTGGCGGGTGTCGGGCACCCCGGTCGAAATCGCCGCGCGGCTGCGCGCGCAGGTTCGCGACCGCGTTGGGCTGCCCATCACCGTCGGCATCGCCCGCACCAAGTTCCTCGCCAAGGTCGCCAGCCAGGAGGCCAAGCCCGACGGGCTGCTGCTGGTGCCACCCGACCGTGAACTCGCTTTCCTGCATCCGCTGCCGGTGCGACGGCTTTGGGGCGTCGGCGTCAAGACCGCCGAGAAGCTGCACGCACACGGCATCGAAACCGTCGCCGACGTCGCCGAACTCAGCGAGTCGACGCTCGGGTCATTGGTCGGCGGGGCGATGGGCCACCGGCTGTTTGCGTTGTCCCGCAACATCGATCGGCGCCGGGTGGTGACGGGCGTGCGCCGCCGCTCGGTCGGCGCACAACGCGCGCTGGGTCGGCGCGGCAACACGATGTCGGCGGCGGAGGTCGACGCCGTGGTGGTCAACCTCATCGACCGGATCACCCGCCGGATGCGCAAGGCCGGCCGCACGGGCCGAACTGTGGTGCTACGTCTGCGGTTTGACGACTTCGGCCGGGCCACCCGGTCGCACACCATGCCCCGCGCGACCGCCTCGACCGACGCCATCCTCGACACCGCGCGCGGTCTGGTCGCCGCGGCCGCTCCGCTGATCGCCGAGCGCGGACTGACACTCGTCGGGTTCGCGGTGTCCAATATCGACCGGTTTGGCGCCCAGCAGCTGGAGCTGCCGTTCGAGGAACACGCCGACACCACGGCTATCGACGCGGCGGTCGACATGGTGCGTCGCCGCTATGGCAACGCCTCGCTCACTCGCGGCGTGCTACTCGGCCGCGATCCCGGCCTCGAGATGCCGCACCTGCCGGACTAGGAAGCCGTCCACTCCAGCAGCTTTTCGGCCGGCCAGGTGTTGACAATCCGCTCCACCGGCACTCCCGCGTCCAGCGCGCGCTGGGCGCCATAGCCGAGGAATTCCAGTTGGCCCGGCGCATGTGAATCGGTGTCGATGGAGAACAGGCAGTCGATCTCCAGCGCCAGATTCAGCAGCCGGGTCGGCGGGTCACGCCGCTCAGGCCGCGAATTGATCTCCACCGCAGTGCCGTTCTCGCGGCATGCGGTGAACACCTTCTCGGCGTCGAACTTCGATTCCGGTCGGATACCGCGGTTTCCGCTCACGAGTCGGCCGGTGCAATGGCCCAGCACATCGGCGTGAGGGTTCTCGACCGCCTTGATCATTCGCCGCGTCATCGACGGCGCATCCATCGACAACTTGGAATGCACGCTGGCTACTACGACGTCGAGCCGCTCCAGCAGTTCGGGCTCCTGGTCGAGCGACCCGTCCTCGAGGATGTCGACCTCGATACCGGTGAGGATCTGCATCGGGGCAACGGCGTCGCGCAGCTCGTCGATCACATCCAGCTGCTCGCGCAGCCGCTCGGGCGACAGACCGTTGGCGATCGTCAGCCGTGGGGAGTGGTCGGTCAGCGCGCAGTACTCGTGGCCCAACTCCCGTGCGGCCAGCATCATCTCCTCGATCGGAGCCGACCCGTCTGACCAGTTGGAGTGCACGTGCAAGTCACCGCGCAGCGCGGCGCGGATGTCGCCGCCGCCGAGATCCTTTGCCGCCGAACGGAGCTCGACAAGTGCATCCGGCTCACGACCCGCCCATGCCTGGGCGATCACCTTCGCGGTCTTCGGCCCGATGCCCGGCAGCGATTGCCAGGAGTTCGCGGCGCCGTGGCGTTCGCGGTCGGCCTCACTCAGCGCTTCGACGATGTCGGCGGCATTGCGGTAGGCCATCACCCGCCGCGGGTCTTCGCGCGCCCGGTCCTTGTAGTAGGCAATCTGGCGCAGCGCAACGACCGGATCCATGACTCCAGTGTGCCCTCAGGTGCACCCCGAACGTCAGATCACGCCGCGACGCCTGAGTGCCCCGATCTCCTCGGCGGACAACCCGATCCCGGAATACACCTCGTCGTTGTGCTCGCCGACCTCGGGTGCGGGCCGGCGGTACTGACCGGGCGTTTCGGACAACCGAGGCAGGATCGCATGGGCTTTGATGGAGCCCAGGTCGGCGTCCTCGAGGTTGACGAGGACCTGACGCGCGACGACGTGAGGATCATCGCTGAACTGCGAACTGTCATAGACCGGCCCCGCCGTGATGCCGTGCTGATCGAAGAACGCCATGTTCTGTTCGAGAGTCCGCTCGGCGATGAATCCCCCGATGATGCGGTCGACCTCGGCTCGATTGGCCACCCGCGCCGGGTGGTTGTTGAACTGGGGGTCGTTGTTGAGGTCGTCTCGACCGATCGCCGTGAAGAAGCGCCGCGTCATCGCCTCGGTCGACGATGAAATCGCGATCCACCCGTCGTCCACCGTCCGGTAAACATTGCGGGGCGCCGTCTGCTCCGACGCGCTCCCGAGGCGCTTCCGGGGCCGCCCCGTGATGTCGTAGGTCAGTGCCTCGGGTCCGAGTACCGAGTAGAACGCCTCGAGCAGGCTGAGGTCGAGAACTTGACCTGGCGAACCACCCGCCACGGCGCGCAGCGCGACCATCGTCCCGAAGGCTCCGTAAACCCCGGCGATCATGTCCGCGAGAGCCATCGGGGGGAGCACCGGCTCACGGTCGGGGAACCCGTTGCGGGAGGCGAAACCGGACAGTGCCTCGACGATGGTGCCGAACCCCGGCCGATGGCTGTATGGGCCGGTCTGACCGAAGCCCGAGATGCGCACGATGACCAGCCGTGGGTTGGCCTCGAGCAAGGTGTCCGGGCCGAGTCCGATGTTCTCCATGTGGTGGTGCCGGAAGCTTTCCACGACGACGTCGGCGTCCGCGACGAGTCGTAGCGCGAGCTCACGAGCCTCCGGCGCCTTCAGGTTGAGGGTGACACTTCTCTTGTTGCGGCCATATACCTTCCAGTGGGCGCTGATGCCGTCGACTCGCCAGTCGCGCAGCGTGTCCCCACGGTCCGGCACCTCGACTTTGATTATGTCCGCCCCGTGGTCAGCCAGCTGGAGCGTCAACATGTTGCCGGCTACCAGCCGGGAGAAGTCCAACACCTTGACGCCGCTCAAGACGCCGGTGAGCGTTGAATCGAATGCGACCACCTCGTGGGACAGGGGGCTTCTCCTCGGAGGCTGGATCGACGGCATGACGCCAGGATGATTCTCTATACGTTATGGGATTGCTCCTATACAGTATGGAGTTTTTGGCGAAGAGCCACCGTGTTGGCACACCAAAGGTGTAAAGTCCGCGGCGGCGAAATCCTACAAAGTGCGGAATGTAGGACTCGGCCCAGTCGGGTGGGTGGCAAAGGAGCCTGGACCCGGTCGAGAAAGTGAACACGGAAATGGGCAGACTCAACTCGGGCAGCCGCCTTCGGATGCGGATGGCCGGAATCCTCGCAGCGATCGCGCTCCTGCCAGCCGGCCTCACGGCATGCGGCGGCGACGGCGACAACGGCGGTGACAGTGCTGAGGGCGGCACGGCCGAAGGCACCACGCTCACGGTGTGGGTGTCGAGGAAGCATTATGTCCCGGCCGACCAGTTCAAGTCCTTCATGGCGGACCACCCCGGGGTAACCGTCAAGTTCGACGTCAAGGACACCGACGACATCATGGAGCAGCTCCTTCGGATGAAAGACGCCGGGCAGCCGTTGCCCGACGTCATCCACGACGAGGGCATCTTGATTCCGACGTATTACCAGGCCGGCCTCATCCAGCCGCTCAACAGCATCAAGGACGAGTGGGAGAAGAACGACCTGGAAAGCTACAACAAACTCCTCCCGTCGGTGTGGACGACGACCGAGCGGGACGGCAACTTCCTGGGCTTCAACATCGCCGCGAACTTCGACATCTACTGGTACAACATCCCGTGGCTCAAGGAAGCCGGTGTACAGCTACCCTTGAACACCCTCGAGGATGTCTACCAGGCGTCCGTCAAACTCAAGCAGGTGCATCCGGATCGCTACCCGATGTCGGTACAGGCGCTGGCCGGTGAGGGTGTGACCGGCTTGAAGACACTGCTGTTGGCCGTGGGTACGCCGTTCAACGGGGCAACTCCCGACCTCACCTCTGAAGGTGGTCAATACGTCATCAAGTGGTACCAACGGATGGTCGCCGACGGGATGATCTCGCCCGACGCCGTCACCTGGGGGGAGGCCGAGGCGCGGGGTGCGTTCATGTCGCAGAACGCCGCGTTCATCCAGGACGGCCTGAACTCGGGAGAGGACTACGGCACGGTGGACGGCTTCAAATACGGCGAGCAGTTCGGTTCGACACTCATCCCGAAGGACTCAGGGACTGGCCTGAAGGGTGTCGCCGTGTCCCCCTCGCGCACCTTCGCCGTCACCTCGGATTCAACGAACCTCGAGCTCGACGGGCAGTTGCTGCAGTACCTCGCGGAACCCTTCAACCTGATGTCGACCATCGAGCAAGGATCACTCCCCACGCGACAGACCGACACGCTCAGGGACCCCTTGATGCAGAAGCTCTATCCCTGGTTCACGCCGGAGATCGAGAAGGCGTGGGAGGACGCGCAGGCCATCCCGAGCGCGGACAACTCCGGCGAGGTGGAGTCGATCCTGGAGCAGATGTTCGGTGAGATCGTCACCGGGAAGGGCGGCGACTCGGTCGCGCTCGCTGACAAGTACCAGGAGCAGCTGAACGGGCTCTGATCGCCTACGAACGACAGGAGGGATGGACGGCGGTGGGTCTCCCGACGATCCAGATCGTTGAAGAAGGCATGCGGGAAGGGATGCAAATCGAGAGCGCCCAGATCTCCGTCGAGGACAAGATCAAGCTCATCGACACGCTGTCGGATACCGGACTGGAACACATTGTGGTGGGCTCGTTCGTGAGCCCGAAGTACACGCCTCAGATGGCCGAAATCGATGCCATAGTAAGCGGTTTCACACCCCGGGAAGGCGTTCGTTATTCGGCGTTGACCCTGAACGACCGTGGCCGTGAACGCGCCGCCGCCTACGGCTCGAAACTGTCCCCGCGCCACCCCCAGCCGATGACCATGATCCACCTCTGCGACGTATTCGTCCGGCGCAACACCAACCGCAGTCGCGACGACGAACTGGCCCGGATGCCCCTGACCGTGCGGAAGTTCGCGGAGCAGGGTGCCGAAAACGCGTGCATTGCCATTAACGCCGCGTGGGGGTCGAACTGGCTGGGGCCGTTCAGCCAGGACCAGCGGATGGCGGATCTGAGCCTCCAGCACGATGAGTGGACCAGGGCAGGGATCCCGGTGATAGGGGTGTCGCTCGGTGACCCGATGGGCTGGAACAGTCCGCACATCGTCGCCGAGCAGATCAGCGCGATCCGAAAGGAGTGGCCGGACATCACGTCCTTCCGGCTGCATCTCCACGACACCCGCGGCAGCGCCATGGTGTCGGCCTACATGGCGATCATCGGGCTGGATGAGCGGCACGTCCTCACGCTCGACACCGCGATCGGCGGCATGGGTGGGTGCCCGTACAGCGGCCATGGCCGGCTCACGCGAATGATCCCGACCGAGGACCTCGTGGATCTTCTTGAGGAAATGGGTTTCTCGACAGGCGTCGACCTCGCCAAGCTGATCGAGGTGGTTGTCGAGGCGGAGAACGTCGTTGGGCACGAGCTATGGGGACGGGTATCCAAGGCCGGCCCGCGGCCGCGGTTGCCACACCTATTCGACATGGATATGCCACTCGTCGAGACGACGGCGCAGGCGCAGCACTTTCGGCTCGGGCCAACGGTTTACGAAGGCGGCCTTCGTCCGTGGAAGGCCCCGGTTCGGTCCGCGGCCAGGGACGCCATCGGCGGATGCTGATCAGTCGGGAGCTGACTCCCCTCGTCGGTTCGCACTTGGAGTCGAAAAATCCGTTCGGGGAATGCGTGACGCACTGGCGATCAGATCGACGTTTCGTGACGCCGGTGGTGACGCAACATCCACCCGGCCGATCGCCGATGCGACGGCCTCGACAGCATGCTGGTAATACACCCGACGCGAGCGCGGTGGCAGGCGAAAGTGGCACACGACGTCGGGAGTGCTCGCTGTACGCCGATGCGGGACCTGTAGCCGCGGGCCGGGCACGTTACCCGGTCAGGGGGAAGGCCACGCGGGGTCACGCCCGCTCAGCGCAATCACCCGGTCGAGCACCGGCGCCTCGTCGGCGATGCGGACCGCCGGGCCGAACAATCCCTCGACGGGGCCTTCAGCGGCGGTCTCGGTGACCTGCGGCAGGATCGCTTGAACGGCGCTCGGGTCGCTGTCGTAGGGCTGGCCGCTCGCGCGGGCCACGTCCCAGCCGTGGATCACCACTTCCGTCAACGCGACCAATCCACCTAGCTCGGCCGGGAAGTCGACGCCGCCGGCGCGCGTCATGCCCTCCCACGCTGCCGGCTCTTGCCACGCGCGGGCGAGATCGGCGAGCCGCGCCGGAAAACTGGTGCGCCAGTCGTCCTCCAACTCGCCCGGGTCGGACGGAGGCGTGTCCGTCAGTGGTCCGAAGTCCTTGCGCGCCGCGGCGCTGAACGCCAGCGCCAGGCCGCCGATGTGCTGCACCAGCGCACTCAGTCTCATGAGTTCACACGGCGTCGCCGCGGAAAGCTGGTCGTCGGTGACATTGGCCAGCACGTCGGCCGTGCGTTGGCAGGCGGGGGTCAAATCGATCATGTCGGTACTGACCTCCTTCGGAGCGAAATCTCATCGCCGATCACCGAGCGGCGAGATGGCGCCGCGGACAAGGCCCCGGACCTGGTTCTCCGCAGCCCCGCCGGCGAAGAACAACATCTCGTCGCCGGCCTCGAGCACGTCGTCCGGCTGCGGCAGAACGATCCCGCTGTCGCGAATGACGATGGCCAGTGCGGTGTTCTCCGGCAGGGGTAGGTCGCGCATCCGCTGACCGACGAATGGATCGTCCTCGGGCAGCGTCAGTTTGGCCAAGCTCACTTGGCCCTGTCGCAGTTCCATCAATCGCACGAGGTGCCCGATATCGATGGCGCCCTCGATCGCCGCGACCAAGGCGCTCGGCGCAGAGACCGCGACATCGACGCCCCACGCCTCGGTGAACAGCCATTCATTGCGCATGTCGTTGACCCGTGCCACCACCCTGGCCACCCCGAACTCGGTCTTGGCCAACAGCGCCGCCGTGAGGTTCACCTTGTCATCACCGGTTGCGGCGATCACCACGTCGCACATCTGAATTCCGGACTCTTCGAGCGAGGAGAGCTCGCACGCGTCCGCCAACAACCACTCCGCACCGGGAACCGTGTGCGGTTCGTAGTGACTGACGTTGTGCTCGATCAGCAAGACCTTGTGGCCGTAGTCGAGTAGTTCCTGAGCGACGGACCGACCGACCGCCCCGGCACCGGCGATGCCGACGCGCATCATCTGCCGCTCGTCAGCGCGGTTCGACGCCTCGGCGGATCGCCCTCTGACTCGGAACATGAACTCATCCTTACCCATCCGGCGGCGTCCTGTGCTGCTACCAGCAGGACCACCGCACTCGGCCGCCGTGGTAGGTGTTTACTGCACGTCACACCACCCATGCAGTCCCGAACGGGGATGAAATGAGCTTGCAGCAGCTGTACCTAGTGCTGCTCGCCGGTGGGCTCGTGCTGCTGGCCAGCATCGTCGCCACCCGGGCGGCCAGCCGAGTGGGGTTGCCGAGCCTGCTGCTGTTCCTCGGCGTCGGCGTCATCGTCGGCGAGGACGGGCTGGGACTGCAGTTCGACAACTACCTGCTCGCCGATCACCTGGGCACGGTCGCATTGGCGATCATCCTGATCGAAGGCGGCCTGACGACGCGGTTCGCCGACGTGCGAAAGGTGTTGGCGCCCGCAGGCGTGCTGGCCACCGTGGGTATTGCGGTCAGCATGGCGGTCACGGCCGCCGGGGCGCACCTGCTGCTCGGGATCGACTGGCAACTGGCGCTGCTGCTGGGCGCCGTCGTGTCCTCCACCGACGCCGCCGCGGTGTTTTCGGTGCTACGCGTTGTGCCCTTGCCGCGCCGCGTCGCAGGCCTGCTCGAGGCCGAGTCCGGATTCAACGACGCCCCGGCCGTCATCCTCGTCCTGATGTTCAGCGTGACGCCGTTGGAGCTGTCCCCCGTCCACGCGCTCACCGAGTTGGTTTACGAGCTGGCTGTCGGCGCCGCGATCGGTTTGGGCTGCGGACTGCTCGGCGCAATCGCCCTGCGCCGCATCGCCCTTCCTGCCTCCGGCCTGTATCCACTCGCGACGTTCGGGCTGGGCATGGTCGCGTTCGCCGCGGCAGGTAGCGCCCACGCCAGCGGGTTCCTCGCCGCGTATCTGGCCGCGGTGGTGCTCGCCAATTCCGGACTACCTCACCGCTCGGCCACCCGGTCCTTCGCCGAAGGGCTCGGTTGGCTCGCCCAGATCGGCCTGTTCGTCCTCCTCGGCCTGCTCGTCGACCCAAGCGATCTGGCTGCCGAACTGGTTCCGGCGATCATCATTGGACTCGTCCTGCTGTTGGTCGCCCGGCCGTTGTCCGTCGTTGTCTCCCTTGCGGGTTTCCGGGTGCCGTGGCGCGAGCAGGTTTTCCTGTCCTGGGCCGGTCTGCGGGGCGCCGTCCCGATCGTGCTGGCGACCTTCCCGATCGTCGGGGGCGTGCCCGACAGCATCCGCCTACTGAACATCGTGTTCATCCTGGTGGTGGTGTTCACCCTGGTTCAGGGTCCGAGCCTGCGCCCGCTCGCCCACCGGTTGGGACTGATCCCGAAGGAGGCCACCCACGAGATCCAGGTGGAATCGGCGCCCCTTGACGTCCTGGAGGCCGAGCTGCTGACGATGACCGTGCAGGCGCCGTCCCGGTTGCACAACGTCACGGTCCGCGAACTGCGGCTACCCGATCCCAGCGTTATCACCCTGATCATCCGGGACGGCCACACGTTCGTCCCCCAGCCCGACACCCATATCGCGATCGGCGACGAACTGCTCATCGTCACCACCACCAAGACGCGCGCGGCGGCCGAACGAAGGCTCCGCGCGGTAAGCCGTCGGGGCAAGCTCGCGTACTGGTTCGACGAGTACGGCGAAGCAGATTGACCTCGCCTTCGCTCACAAGGTACGTCCAGGAAAGTGGGACTACCCTCGGCTAAGTGCGATTCGCGTTCAAAACCTCCCCGCAAAACACCACTTGGTCCGACATGCTTGCGGTCTGGCAAGCCGCCGACGACATCGAGGTCTACGAGTCCGGCTGGACATTCGATCACTTCTATCCGATCTTCTCCGACTCCAGCGGCCCGTGCCTGGAGGGCTGGAGCACGCTCACCGCGCTGGCCCAGGCCACCAAGCGACTGCGGCTGGGCACGCTGGTCACCGGAGTTCACTACCGCCATCCCGCCGTACTGGCCAACATGGCCGCGGCCGTGGACATCATTTCCGGCGGCCGCCTCGAGCTGGGCATCGGCGCCGGCTGGAACGAGGAGGAATCCGGCGCCTACGGCATCGAACTGGGCGGCATCAAGGAACGCTTCGATCGCTTCGAGGAAGCCTGCGAAGTGCTCAAAGGCCTGCTCTCACAGGAGAAGACGACGTTCGACGGCAAGTTCTACCATCTCAAGGACGCGCGCAACGAACCGAAAGGTCCGCAGAAGCCGCACCCGCCGATCTGCATCGGCGGCAGTGGCGAGAAACGCACGCTCCGAATCACCGCGAAATACGCCGACCACTGGAATTTCGTCGGCGGCCCGCCCGAGGAGTTCGCCCGCAAGCGCGACGTGCTGGCGTCGCATTGCGCCGACATCGGCCGCGATCCGAAGGAGATCATGCTGTCGGCGCACGTCCGGCTCACTCCCGACCACCACAACGCCGGTCAGGAAATCAGCTACAGCCAGGCGATCGATGAGGCCGCCGCCCTCGGCAAGGAGGGCCTGGACCTCGCGATCGTGTACCTGCCGACGCCGCACACCCCTGCTGTGCTCGAACCGTTGGCGGAGGCGATCCGGGATTCCGGCCTGCTCACCAGCAAAGTCGACTGACGATAACGAAAATATAACGGTTAGGCAAAGGAACGGTCACACCCCGGCCGAATCGGCGTAACCAGGGTCGTCCGGGCTCGCTAGACCCCATAACGAAGTAGCTCGTCGGCGGTGATCAACCGCTCGGCCTTGGCCGGGAACTCCCGGCTCCTCAGCGGGTGGCGAAGCAGTGACCAGGCGATTCGACTCATCCGAGAACGTGACAGTGGGTTGATGTACACGTCGATCTCCTGCGATATACCAATAGCTGAATCGGGCTCTCACGTTACCGCAAGACCCTCATGAAGTCATTAGATACCCATTATCTGGCAAACTGTACTAGGCACGCCGCACAAATCATCAGATGTTTTTGGTGAGGCAGAAGTGACAAAAGTGACTCGCCGTCTTTTTGCCGGTTCAGCCGGGTTTGAGGAAGACGTCGTCCACTAAGGGAGCGCGCGTAATTAGGTAGGTTCCGTCGGGCGTGTCGCGGTGTGGTCGGCGGTGAGCGTGTAGTTCCAGTCGCCGTGGAACTCGTGACGGTGCAGCTGGGTAGCTTCGAGGGCGGCGATCTGCTTGTCGGTGATCTTGATGCCGCGGTCGTAGGTGCTGGTGTCGAGCACCGCGTTCACGATCAGTCCGGTGGATGTGGTTGTTGCCCTGAGGGTTTCGATGACAACCTCGTGGGATTCCAGGGGTCGTGCGCGCCAGTTGCGGCTGATCGCGGAAACAGCCGGTGTTCGATCTTGTTCCATTTGGAGGTGCCGGGCGGCAGGTGGCAGACCGTGATGTCGAGTCCGGTCTCGGCAGGCGACGGCGGTTTACGGTTTTGCCAGGCGGGGATCAGTCGGCCACGAGTGGTTCGCGAGCTGTATCTGTCCGTCGTCGACCATCGGTCGCAGCAGAGCCGCGTGCTCGATTCCACGATTTGTAGTCGGCGTTGATGCCAAGGACGTTGACCGCATGTCCGGTGTCGGCGGCGCACTGGCGTGTAGGGAGTCATGCACCTTCAGTGCCTCAGCGCCTGTCGGCGAAGTTGTGCACCTTCACCAGATGCGCGGTGACCCGGCAGGCTCCGGTTTTCACGCTATCACCGGGTCGGATAGCTTAATGCGCATCCCCATCTCCGTATGCTGCGGCTGCCGTTCCGGGTTCGAGTTCGCCTCTGCAACGGCTGCCGTCTGTTGAGCAGCTTGGCCACCGTCCGCGCGGACACCCGATGCCCCGGCTCAGCTCGTCGACGTCGCGGGTCGTCCACCGTCAACGTTGCGAGGAATTCGCGCCGGTCGAGCTCGGAGCCTGCGCCACCTAGTCGGTAGCGGGCGATCAGCGTGATTACCGACCCGGCGAGCAGACGCAAAAGCCCCCTATTCGGCGGCGTGTCGGGTTCTTTTGCGTCTTCACTACGCTAACGTTGCCGCCCAGATCGCGCAGATTAGCGCTGCGGTACGGCCGTGGGCTTGATCGGCGCGGGAAGCGCGGTTCGGCCCATCAGATACCGGTCAACGCCGGCCGCTGCTGCGCGGCCCTCGGCGATCGCCCACACGATCAGTGACTGGCCGCGGCCCATGTCGCCGGCGACGAACACACCCGGAACCGAGGTGGCATACGAGGCATCGCGTGTGACGTTGCCGCGGTCGGTGAACTCGACGCCCAGGTCGGTCAGCAGGCCCTCACGCTCCGGTCCGACGAAGCCCATGGCGAGCAGCACCAGGTCGGCTTCCATCTCGAAGTCGGAGCCGTCGACCTTGACGAACTTGACGCCCTCCATGCGCACCTCGTGTCCGCGTAGCCCGGTGACGCGCCCGTCCTCGCCGACAAACTGCTCGGTGTTCACGGAGTAGACGCGCTCGCCGCCTTCCTCGTGCGCCGAGGACACCCGGAACATCAGCGGGTAGACCGGCCACGGCGTGGAGTCGGCGCGGGTCTCCGGCGGGCGGGGCATGATCTCGAACTGGTGCACGCTGGCCGCACCCTGGCGGTGCACGGTGCCCAGACAGTCGGCGCCGGTGTCGCCGCCGCCGATGATGATGACCTTCTTGCCCTTGGCCGTGATCGGCGGCTCGCCGTCGTCACCGAGTCACCGGGTCGCCCTGCTGCACCCGGTTGGCCCACGGCAGGAACTCCATGGCCTGGTGGACCCCGTCCAGGTCGCGGCCCGGGATCGGGAGGTCACGCGATGCCGTCGCACCGCCGGACAGCACCACCGCGTCGAACTCGGCCCGCAGCTGCTGGGCGGTGATGTCGACGCCGACGTTGGCGCCTGCCCGGAACTGGGTGCCCTCGGCCGCCATCTGCTCCAGCCGCCGGTCGATGTGGCGCTTCTCCATCTTGAATTCCGGGATGCCGTAGCGCAGCAGGCCGCCGATGCGGTCGTCGCGCTCGAACACCGTCACCGTATGCCCGGCGCGGGTCAGCTGCTGGGCGGCGGCCAATCCCGCGGGGCCGGATCCGACGACGGCGACCTTCTTACCGGTCCGCACGTCCGGCGCCAGCGGCACCACCCAACCCTCGTCGAAGGCTTTGTCGATGATCTCGACCTCGATCTGCTTGATCGTGACCGGATCCTGATTGATGCCGAGCACACACGACCCCTCACACGGAGCCGGGCACAGCCGCCCGGTGAACTCCGGGAAGTTGTTGGTGGCGTGCAGCCGCTCGATCGCGTCACGCCAGCGGTCGGCGCGCACCAGGTCGTTCCACTCGGGGATGAGATTGCCCAGCGGGCAGCCGTTGTGGCAGAACGGAATACCGCAATCCATGCACCGTGTCGCCTGCTCGCGCAGCGCGTCGTGGGAGAAGTCCTCGTAAACCTCTTTCCAGTCGAGCAGTCGCAGCGGGACCGGCCGCCGTTGCGGGGTCTCGCGCTTTGTGTACTTGAGGAAGCCGCTCGGATCAGGCATTCGCCGCCGCCATGATCGCCTTGTCGACGTCCTCGCCCGTGCTCTCGGCCTGCGCGATCGCCTGCAGCACCCGCTTGAAGTCGCGCGGCATCACCTTCACGAAGTACTTCAGTGCTCCTTGAGGTCCATCCCAATCGGCCAGAATGCGTTGCCCCACCGCGGAATCCGTCGCATCGACGTGCGCGACGATCATGCCGTGCAGCCAGTCGACGTCCTCGTTGTCGAGGGCATCGAGGTCCACCATCTCGGCGTTGAGGTTCTCTTCGAATGTGCCGTCGGGGTTGTAGACGTAGGCCACGCCGCCGGACATGCCTGCCGCAAAGTTGCGTCCGGTCGATCCGAGGATGACGACCTTGCCGCCGGTCATGTACTCGCAGCCGTGATCGCCGACGCCTTCCACCACCGCGTGCGCGCCGGAGTTACGGACGGCGAAGCGCTCCCCGACCACCCCGCGCAGGAACACCTGGCCGCTGGTCGCGCCGAACAGGATCACGTTGCCGGCGATGATGTTCGCCTCGGCGACATAGTCTTCGGGCGCGTTGTCCGACGGCCGCACCACGATCCGGCCGCCCGACAACCCCTTGCCGACGTAGTCGTTGGCGTCGCCGTACACCCGCAGCGTGATGCCCTTGGGCACGAAGGCACCGAAGCTGTTGCCCGCCGAACCATCGAAGGTGATGTCGATCGTGCCGTCGGGAAGCCCCTGGCCGCCATAGGCTTTGGTGAGCTCGTGACCCAACATGGTGCCCACCGTGCGGTTGGTGTTGGCGATCGTGGTGGAGAACCGCACCGGCGTGCCCGAGTCGAGGGCCTCGCGGCTCATCACGATCAGCTGCTGATCGAGCGCCTTGTCCAGGCCGTGGTCCTGACGGGAACTGCAGTAGTAGTCCTGGTTCATGAACGCCGACTCCGGCTCGTGCAACACCGGGGCGAGGTCGAGCTTGTAGGCCTTCCAGTGCTCGGCCGCGCGCGTGGTGTCCAGCGCGCCGACCTGGCCGACCATCTCGTTGACGGTCCGGAAGCCCAACTGGGCCATCATTTCCCGGACTTCCTCTGCGATGAACATGAAGAAGTTCTCGACGAACTCCGGCTTACCGTTGAACCGCTGCCGCAGCACCGGGTTCTGGGTGGCCACGCCGACCGGGCAAGTGTCGAGATGGCACACCCGCATCATGATGCAGCCGGATACCACCAGCGGCGCGGTGGCGAAGCCGAACTCCTCGGCCCCGAGCAGCGCGGCGATCACCACGTCGCGGCCGGTCTTGAGCTGGCCGTCGACCTGCACGACGATCCGATCGCGTAACCCGTTGAGCAGCAGCGTCTGCTGCGTCTCGGCCAGGCCGAGCTCCCACGGTGCCCCGGCATGCTTCTGCGACGTCAGCGGTGTCGCGCCGGTGCCGCCGTCGTGACCCGAGATGAGCACGACGTCGGCGTGTGCCTTCGAGACACCTGCGGCAACCGTGCCGACGCCGTTCTCGCTGACCAGCTTGACGTGCACGCGGGCCTGCGGGTTGGCGTTCTTCAGGTCGTGGATCAGCTGCGCCAGGTCCTCGATGGAGTAGATGTCGTGGTGCGGCGGCGGAGAGATCAGGCCGACGCCCGGTGTGGAGTGCCGCACCTCGGCCACCCACGGATAGACCTTGTTGCCCGGAAGCTGGCCGCCCTCACCGGGTTTCGCACCCTGGGCCATCTTGATCTGGATGTCGGTGCAGTTGGTCAGGTAGTGGCTGGTGACGCCGAACCTCGCCGAGGCCACCTGCTTGATGGCACTGCGGCGCCAGTCGCCGTTCTCGTCGCGGTCGAACCGGCTGACGTGCTCGCCGCCCTCACCCGAATTGGACCGGCCGCCAAGGCGGTTCATGGCAATGGCCAGCGTCTCGTGCGCCTCGGCGGAGATCGAGCCGTAGCTCATCGCGCCGGTGGAGAACCGCTTGACGATCTCGCTGGCGGGCTCCACCTCATCGAGCGGAACCGGCGGGCGCACACCGTCCTTGAACTTCAGCAGACCACGCAGCGAGGCCATCCGCTCGCTCTGGTCGTCGATGAGCTTGGTGTACTCCTTGAAGATCGAGTACTGACCGGTGCGCGTCGAGTGCTGCAGCTTGAACACCGTATCCGGGTTGAACAGGTGGTACTCGCCCTCACGGCGCCACTGGTACTCGCCACCGACCTCCAGCTCGCGGTGCGCCCACTCGTCGGGCCGGTCCAGGTAGGCCAGCGCGTGCCGGGCGGCGACGTCGTCGGCGATGTCGTCGAGGTCGATGCCCCCGACCGGACAGGTCAAGCCGGTGAAGTACTCGTCGAGCAGCTGCTGGCTGATGCCGATGGCCTGGAACAACTGCGCCCCGGTGTAGGACGCCAGCGTCGAGATGCCCATCTTGGACATCACCTTCAGCACACCCTTGCCCGCGGCCTTGACGTAATTGGCTTTGGCCTTGTCGCGGTCGACCCCGACGATGACCCCGCGATCGATCATGTCCTCGACCGACTCGAACGCCATGTAGGGATTGATCGCGGCGGCGCCGAAGCCGACCAGGCACGCCATGTGGTGCACCTCGCGGGCGTCACCGGCTTCAACGACGAGGCCGACCTGCGTGCGCGTGCGATCACGGACCAGGTGATGGTGTACCGCCGAGACGGCAAGCAGCGACGGGATCGGCGCCATCTGCTCGTTCGATTCGCGATCGGACAGCACGATGATGCGCGCACCGTCCCGGATCGCCGCCGACACCTTGGCGCGGACATTGTCCAGCGCCTCGCTCAGGCCCTGGCCGCCGCGGTTCACCGGATACAGGCAGCGGATCACCGCGGTGCGCAGGCCGTGCTTGCGGCCGTCGATCTCCTGGTCGGGATCGAGGTTGACCAGCCTCGGCCAGCTCGTGGTTGCGCAGGATCGGCTGCGGCAGCACAATCTGGCGACACGACTCCGGCGTCGGGTTGAGCAGGTCGCCCTCCGGCCCGACGGTGCCCTGCAGGCTGGTCACCACCTCTTCGCGGATGGCGTCCAACGGCGGGTTGGTGACTTGAGCGAACAGCTGCTGGAAGTAGTCGAAGAGCATCCGGGGCCGCTGCGAGAGCACTGCCACCGGGGTGTCGGTGCCCATCGAGCCGAGCGGCTCGGCGCCGGTGCGGGCCATCGGCGCCACCAGCAGGTTGAGCTCCTCGTAGGTGTAGCCGAAAGCCTGCTGGCGCAACACGACCCGGTGATGCGGCATGCGGATGTAGTCGCCCTGCGGCAGCTCGTCGAGGTGGAACAGGCCGGCGTCGAGCCACTCCTGATATGGGTGCTCGGCGGCCAGCTCGGCCTTGATCTCCTCGTCGTCGACGATGCGGCCCTGCGCCGTGTCGACCAGGAACATGCGGCCGGGCTGCAGACGCATTTTCTTCACGACCGTGGACGGGTCGAGGTTGAGCACGCCTGCCTCGGAGGCCATCACGACCAGACCGTCGTTGGTGACCCAAATGCGGGACGGGCGAAGGCCGTTGCGGTCCAGCACCGCGCCGATCACGGTGCCGTCGGTGAACGTCATCGAGGCCGGGCCGTCCCACGGCTCCATCAGCGAGGAGTGGTACTGGTAGAACGCCCGCCGCGCCGGATCCATCGACGGATGCCGTTCCCACGCCTCCGGGATCATCATCAGCACGGCGTGCGGCAGGCTGCGGCCGCCGAGATGCAACAACTCGAGCACCTCGTCGAACCGCGCGGTGTCGGACGCGCCCGGTGTACAAACCGGGGACGATCTTGTCGAGGTCCTGGCCGGTGCTGTTTTCGCGGCTCGCCGCGGTGCCGAACGCTTCAGTCCTGATCAGCGCCTCGCGTGCGCGCATCCAGTTCTCGTTGCCGGTGACGGTGTTGATCTCGCCGTTGTGGGCGATCCGCCGGAACGGGTGGGCCAGCGGCCACGACGGGAAGGTGTTGGTCGAGAACCGCGAATGCACGATGCCCAGCGCGCTAGTGAGCCGATCGTCTTGCAGGTCAAGGTAGAACGCCTTGAGCTGAGGCGTCGTCAGCATGCCCTTGTAGACGAAGGTCTGGCCCGAAAGGCTTGGGAAATAAACAGTTTCGCGGCCAGGGCCGTCCTGGCCGGGCCTTTGGTCCCGAGCTCGTGCTCGGCACGCTTGCGCACCACGTAGGCACGCCGCTCCAAGTCCATGCCGGAGGCACCGGCGATGAACACCTGGCGGAAGGTCGGCATCGCGTCGCGCGCCAGGGCACCAAGGGACGACTCGTCGGTCGGCACCTCGCGCCAGCCGAGCACCTCGAGACCCTCGGCCTCGGCGATCTTCTCCACCGCCTCGCAGGCTGCTGCGGCGTCCTTAGAGGACTGCGGGAGGAAAGCGATGCCCGTCGCGTAGCTGCCATATTCGGGCAAATCGAATTCGACCACCGCGCGCAGGAACTCGTCGGGGACCTGCAGCAGGATGCCTGCGCCGTCGCCGGTGTGCGGTTCGGCGCCCTGGGCACCGCGGTGCTCCAGGTTCACCAGGGCGGTGATGGCCGCATCGACGATGTCGCGGCTGCGACGGCCGTGCATGTCGGCCACCATCGCCACGCCGCACGCGTCGTGCTCGAACGCGGGGTTGTACAGCCCTTGACGACTGGGCGCCATTCCCACCTACCTTTGTCCCGCACGCCTTCGCGAAGTCTGCATGGCAGCCGTCGACGACCGCATTAGCCGGTCTGCGGTGGAGGTGCCTTCGTGCAGCACTGAACGACGGCCCTTACCCACTCGCCACAAGTGGAGAAAACGATATGACAAACGGGGCCTGACATGCCAACTTAGTCATACCTAACTATACTGGGCCGGCCGGCCGGCGGCGGTGACGATCGGCACGGTGATCCGAAGCGAATACCATTGCAACGGTTACCCTTTGGGCCCGGTTAATGCGCGGGCGACCTGATGCGGGGTAGATCACACTCCTCGCCCAATCCTCGGTAATGTTTGCTGTGATGCCTCTCCAAGGATCTACGCTGCGGTGACTACGCCACATCAGTTTGCGCAAAGCCTAGCCAGATTCTTAGAGAATGGCCTGCACGCTGGCCTCCGGACGCAGATCCAGGCGCCGCAGCAGCTGGGCGTTCAGCGCCACCACCACCGTCGACACCGACATCAAGATCGCGCCGACCGACATCGGCATCACGAAGCCGACGGGCGCCAGTACACCCGCCGCCAACGGCACCGAGATCAGGTTGTATCCCGCTGCCCACCAAAGGTTTTGCTTCATCTTGCGGTATGACGCCTTCGACAGCGCAATGACCGACAGCACCGAGCGGGGGTCGGAGCTGGCCAGGATGACCCCGGCCGATGCGATCGCCACATCGGTGCCCGCCCCGATCGCGATTCCGACGTCGGCCTGCGCCAGCGCGGGCGCGTCGTTGACGCCGTCGCCGACCATCGCGACCTTGAGGCCCTCGTCCTGCAGCGACGCCACCTTGGCCGCCTTGTCCTCGGGGCGCACCCCGGCGAACACCCGGTCGATGCCGAGCTGGGCAGCCACCGAATCGGCCACCGCCTGCGCGTCACCGGTGATCATCACCACTTCGATGCCCAGCTTGTGAAGCGCGTCGACGGCCTGCCGCGACTCCTCGCGCACCTCGTCGGCCAGCGCCAGTGCGCCGATGACGGCGGGGCCGGCTCCGTCCGTCTCGATGAGCACGTGCAGGATGATGGCGCCCTCGTCGCGCCAGGCGCCCGCCTCCGGCAGCTCCGCCTGCCCAGCCTCCTCGAGCAGGCGTGGACCACCGACCCGCACGGTCTTTCCTTCGACGGTCGCGGTCACGCCGACCGCGGGCGACGAGCTGAAGTCCGACGACGCCGGAATCGGCAGCTCGCGGCGCCGGGCGGCGTCGACGATGGCCCGGGCCAGCGGGTGCTCGGAATCAGACTCGGCGGCCGCCGCGAGCGCCAGCACCTCATCTTCTGCGCGGCTCGCCGCGGTGTCCTCGGCGAAGCCGCCCGCGGTGGCGATCGCGGTCACCGTGGGCTCGCCCTTGGTGAGAGTGCCCGTCTTGTCGAACAGCACGGCGCCGACGGTGCGCATGCTCTCGAGCGCGAGCCGGTCCTTGATCAGCACCCCACCACTGGCGGCGCGCTCGGTCGCGATCGAGACCACCAGCGGAATCGCCAGACCGAGTGCGTGCGGGCAGGCGATCACCAGCACGGTGATCGTGCGGATGACGGCATCCTGAGGCTGGCCGATGAAGCTCCAGACCACCGCGGTGACGATGGCCGAACCCAGCGCGAACCAGAACAGCCAGCCGGCGGCCCTGTCGGCGAGCCGTTGCGCCCGCGACGACGAGTTCTGGGCCTCGGTGACCAGCCGCTGGATACCCGCTAGCGCGGTGTCGTCGCCAACGGCGGTCACCTTGACCCGCAACCCGGAGTCGGTGGCGACGGTGCCGGCCACGACCTGATCGCCGACGCTGCGGCGCACCGGGCGCGATTCGCCGGTCACCATCGACTCGTCGATTTCGGCGGCGCCATCGACGATCTGGCCGTCGGCAGGCACGCTGCCGCCGGGCCGCACGATCACGATGTCGCCGACCCGCAGCTCGGAGGGCGGAACGGTCTCGACGCTGTCGCCGACGACCCGCTCGGCCTCGTCGGGCAGCAGCGCCGCCAGCGAGTCCAGTGCCGAGGTGGTCTGCGCCAGCGACCGCATCTCGATCCAGTGGCCGAGAAGCATGATCACGATCAGCAGCGCCAGCTCCCACCAGAAGTCCAGATCGTGCGGCAGCACGCCAAGGCTGGCACCCCACGACGCGATGAAGGCGACGGTGATGGCGAGGCCGATCAGCAGCATCATTCCCGGTGCGCGAGAACGAATTTCACTTATCGCGCCGGTCAGAAACGGCCGGCCACCCCAGAGATACATCACGGTGCCGAGCACCGGCGACACCCAGCGCGCGCCCGGAAAGTCCGGCACGGAGTAGCCGAGGATCATCGCGAACATGCCGGACAGCGCCACCGTCGGGATGGCGAGCACCAACATGGTCCAGAACAGCCGTCGGAACTGGGCGACATGGTCGCCGTGACCTTCGTGACCGCCGTTGCCACCGTGGCCCCCGTGCTCGGCGTGGGTCCGATGTTGCGTGTGGTCAACCTCAGTCATGTCCGTCACTATATACCCCCTGGGGGTATATAGCCAGGCCTCGCAGGTCACGCTTGATCGCGATGCCGCAGCCTGACGAACGCCGCCATTGGGCCGCCTGGGGACGTCGACACGCTCGAATAGAACCCCGACCCCCCTGCGAATGCAGTTGACGGTCAGGAACGTTGGGCGTGTCGATAAGTACAGATGTTCTACGTGCGTTGCTAGCGTCTGGTCCACTGGAGGGCGAGGTGAGCGGCCGTGAGGGGTCAGGCGGAGGCGGCATGGCGACCGGACCGGTCCGGGCCAGCTCCGAGTGGCTGAGGTTGCGGGAGCCGGCCGACGCGGCAGCCCGCGCGTCCGAGCTCGTCGAGAAGGTCCGGTCGTACCTGCCGACCCACGGCGGGGCGACCATCCACGACCTCGGTTGCGGCACCGGGTCGATGGCCCGCTGGCTCGCGGTGCGGCTGCCCGGACCCCAACACTGGGTCATGTACGACAGGGACGACGAGCTGCTCACCCTCGCCGCCGCAGACCCGCCCGACAGGGCCTCCGACGGCACGCCGGTCACGATGGAGACCCGTCGGCGCGACATCACCCGGATGGAGCTCGTGGAGCTGGCGGGCGCAGCTCTCATCACCGCCTCGGCGCTGCTGGACATGATGACCGCCGAGGAGCTCGAACGACTCGTCGCCACCTGCGCCGGGGCGGACTGCCCGGTGCTGATCGCCCTCAGCGTCACAGGCCGTGTCGAGATCACGCCGGCCGAGCCGTTCGACCAAAGCGTCACAGACGCGTTCAACGCCCACCAGCGACGCACCACAAGCGCCGGAAAGCTGCTCGGTCCCGACGCGGTCGGCGCCGCGGTCGACGGCTTCACCCGGCTGGGCCTCGAAGTCCTGGTCCGCCCGAGCCCGTGGCGGCTCGGCCCCGGTCACGCCGCTCTCGCGGCCGCGTGGTTCACCGGCTGGCTGGCCGGGGCATGCGAGCAGCGACCCGAGCTGCGGGCCCATGCTCCGTCGTACGCAAGGCGACGCCTGGCCGACGCAGCCGCCGGCCACCTGTCTGTCACCGTGCACCACCAGGATCTGCTGGTGCGGCCGAGATGACAGCTCAGAAGTCGACGGGCAGTCCGTGCCCTACGCCTTGGCGTCGAGCACGTCATCGCACGGGACCCGCGCGGTCGTGCCGAATCCGTCAGCGAACCGCAGCGGCAGCATGACCTGGGTACGGATCGTCGCCGCGGGCAGGTGCATCGTGCTCTCCTTCAGTCCTGGTCGAAACGGTCCGAGAGCGCGTAGCGCAGGAGTACGACGTCGCCGAACCGGCGCACCTCCGCCAGCTCCGCACGGCGGTCTGGGTTCCACGGGAAGCTTCCATCGCCGACGAACCGCTGCGCCCGGGAGTCGCCCACGAAGAAAGGCGCCACGACCAGGTGCAGCTCGTCCGCAAGGCCGGCCGTGAGGAACTGGGTGAGGACCTTCCCGCCCCCCTCGACCATCAGCCGCCTGACGCCGCGGGCGCGCAGGTCCTCGCTGATCCGGCACATTTCGATCGGCCGACCGCCGTCGACGACCGTGGCGACCGCCCCGAGCCGGCACCGAGCCTCCGCCACGGCGTCGGTGGGACAGTAGACCAGCTTCTCGGTGTCACCGGTGACGAAGAAGGCGGCGCACGGGTCCAGCTCAGCGCGACTGGTGACGGTCACCTTGATCGGGGTTGGCGGCAGGCCGCGGGCGATGCGCTCGGCGCGCCGCGACGGCGCACGCACCAGCAGCCGGGGGTTGTCGTTGCGGAGGGTGGCGGCGCCCACGAGGATCGCGTCGCTGTCCGCACGCACGGCGTCGACCCGGTCGAGGTCGGCATCGTTGGACAGCACGAGACGTTCGTCGGTCGCGGTGTCGATGTAGCCGTCGATCGACATGCCGCAGCTGAGCAGTGTGTAAGGGCGTTCAGGCATGTACGACGCCCCCGACTCGCTCCGCCTGCGCCCCAGTCAGCTCGCACGCGCCGTCCCGACGGCGCCCTCGCCCGGCCACCAGCATGACGGCACCGGGCAGGGTGGCGACGAGCGCGAGCACGCCGTACACCACCGCAACGGTGACGCCCTCAGCAGCGCTCAGCCCGACCGCGCCGAACGCCCACGCGGCCGCACCCTCGCGCGGGCCCCAGCCGGCGATGTTCGCCGGTACAGCCGAGGCCAGCAGCACGACCAGTGCAAGTGGGAGCAGCCGACCCACCGGCAGCTCCGTCCCGGTCACCTGCACCGCGACCACGAACACCGCGACGTGGCCCATCACGGCGACGGTGGAGGCGAGCACGATGCCCGGCCAGACCCGCCTCGAGAGGACCGAGCCGCGGAGGTCGCTGGTGACGGCGCGCGCGATCCGGGTCGGAAGGCGCCCTGGGTTCAGGCGCAGGAGTACGACGACCAGCGCGACGCCGGCGACGGCCGCGACCACCCAGGCGACCACGAGACGAAGAGAGCCTGCGGGCGGGGGCAGAAGGAGCAGGACGGCCACCGTCAGCAACGCCTGCACGGCCTGCCCCGACGCACGCTCCCACGCGACCGACCGCAGGCCCCGCCCCAGATCGCCGACGGCACGCCCGTGGAGCACGCCCCGGTGCACGTCGCCCAGCACCCCGCCAGGAAGCGTGGAGTTGAGGAACTGGGACCGGTAGTAGGCACTCACCGCCGTCCGCAGAGGTACATCGACGCCAAGTCCGCCCGCGACAAGGCTCCACCGCCACGCACAGCACAACGTGGTCAGCGACGTGATCGCCACCGCGGCGGCGAGCGCCCAGGCAGTCGTCAGTCTGAGCCCGTCCACGAATGGGCCGGCGCCCACCCGCCAGACCAGGACGGCGAGGATCGCGGCGCCGCCCGCCAGGCGCGCCCAGGTCCAGATGCTTCGGCTGATGGCGGTGCCTCCGATGTTCTCGTTGTATCCCTCGACAGTCGTACGGGGGTCACCTGGCTGCTGGTTCATCCGGTCACCCGGCGACTTCGGACAGCACGGCCGACAGCTCGCGCGAGGTCTGCGCCCAGTCCGAGAGTCTCTGTCGCCGCGACCGGGCCGCCGCGCGGAGCCGCTCGCGCTCCCGGGGGTCACCGAGCCAGCAACTCAACGTCTGCCCGAGAGTCTGCGGGTCGCCGGGCGGGACCAGCAGGCCGGGCCGGCTGCCGTCGGCTGCGTGGCCGAGGGCCTCAGGTACGCCACCGACCTCCCCGGCGATGACCGGAAGCCCGCGGGCAAGCGCCTCGGTGACGACCATGCCGTAAGTCTCCGCGCGCGAGGCCAGCACCAGGGCGTCCGCCTCTGCGTACGCGCGGTCGAGCTCGTCGTCCGTGAGCGGGCCGGTGAAGCACACCCGATCGCCGAGCCCCCTGTCCTCGGCCAGCCGTCGCAGGCGTGCGACGAACTCCAGGTCGAGGTCCAGCGCGCCGACGCAGACGCATCGCCAGGCGGGGTCGTCGACCGTGGCCAGTGCGTCGAGCAGGAGGTCATGGCCCTTGAGCGGGGTGACGCCTCCGACGCAGAGCAGCCGCCCGCCAGACGGGGTACCCGCCGCCACTTCGGCTGCGTCGACGCCGGGCGGCACGACGTACACGGGATTCCCGGGCAGCGCGTAGTGGTCGCTCAGCCACCGCCGGGTCCACTCGCTCGTGGCCACGATCGCGGACGCCGCCGACAGCGCCGCGACCTCGCGCGGCTCGTCCCGCGGCATGTGCAAGAGTACGACGAGGCGCAGCCGGCCGGCTTCCGGCTCCAGCACCTCCGGCACCACCGACGCGACCAGGCCGTCGACGAGAACCAGTGAGCCAGAAGGCACCCGGGCCAGCGCCGCAGCAACGGCCGCGCGGGCCGGCGCGTCGGGCCGGGGCCACCGGCCGGGCACGGTGTGCTCGTGGACCGACCAGCCAAGCGCGGCAAGCCCGCGACAGGCCCGGCGGTCGTACACGTTGCCGCCGCTCGGCCGCCGCGGGTCGTCGATCCCGTAGGGGACCACGACGTGCACCTCGTTCACAACGACCTTTCGTAGCTCGCCCACGCGATGTGCGACTCGCGCAGGGTCACCGCGATCCGGGCCAGCCCACTCGCGGAGTCCCCGAGCCCGCCGCCCTCGACACGGCCGGCGAGCCGGTCCGCGATCAGCCTCGCGAGGACCTCGGTGGTTGTGTTGCGCCCCGCGAGCTCCGGCACCTCGTCGAGGTTGCGGTAGTTGAGGTCCGCCAGGACGCCACGCAGCACCTCGGTGGCCCCGCCGATATCCACCACGATGTCGTCGGAGTCGAGCTCGACCCGGGAGAAGGTCGCGTCCACGACGTACGTCGCTCCGTGCAGGCGCTGCGCGGGACCGAACACTTCGCCGCGGAGGCTGTGCGCGATCATCACGTGGTCGCGGACGGTGACACTGAACATCGGTCCTACCCTTCGTCGTAGGTCAGCGTGTGGCAGAGCGCGCGGAGCCGGCCGTCGGACAGTCGGGCCATCACGTCGGGCAGCTCGTCGAACGTCGATGCGCCGGTGAGCAGCGCGTCGAAGGCCGGATCCTGGAGCAGGTCCAGCGCGAGCGCGCGCCGCTCAGCCGTGGTACGCCGTCCGCGCCGGGCCACCGCGACATCGCCGACCCGGCTGGCCCGGATGCCGAGGCGTCCGGAGTGGAAGGCGCCACCGAGGGACAGCTGGACCGGCTGGTCGCCGTACCAGCTGAGGTCGACGACCATGCCGTCCGCGGCGAGCAGGGCCAGGGAGAGCTGCAGCCCGGCTGACGTCGCGCTGGCGTGGAACACCAGGTCCTGACCGCCGAGGGCGTCCTCGGGCAGCGCGAAGTCGACGCCGAGGGAGGCCGCGATGTGCGCACGCGTGTCGTCCACGTCGACGAGCGTCACCTGCGTTCCCGGCACGCCACCGACCAGCCGGGCGACGCAGCACCCGACCATGCCGGCGCCGACGACCGTGATCCGGTCGCCGACCAGCGGCCCGGCGTCCCACAGGGCGTTGACCGCGGTCTCCACCGTGCCGGCGAGGACGGCACGCTCCGGCGGGACCTCGTCGGGGACCACTGCCACGGCGTCGGCCGGCACGACGTACGCCGTCTGGTGGGGGAAGAGACAGAAGACGGTGCGCCCCCGGAGCTCGTCGGGACCGCGGTCGACGACGCCGACGTTGAGGTAGCCGTACTTCACCGGGCCGGGGAAGTCGCCCTCCTGAAACGGTGCCCGCATCACGTCGTACTGGCTCTGCGGGACTCCGCCACGGAACACCAGTCCCTCGGTGCCGCGGCTCACCCCGGACCGCAGCGTGCGCACCAGCACCTCGCCCGGACCAGGCTCCGGCAGCTGGACCGTGCGAATCTCGCCCCGGCCGGGTTCGCGGATCCAGAACGCGCGCGCTTCCGTCGGCACCCGCACCCTCCTCTTCCCGCCCGGATGAATCGAAGCGTCGCCTTTACCGTATGACTGTTCGTACCCCTGAGATACGGAGGCACGGTGCGTCGGGTTGGTCAAGTGCGCAGCTGGGTCCCGACCGGCCCGCTCACCGGCTTCGTCTGCCTGCTCGCGCTCCTCGGTGTCCTCGCGGCGACCACCGGCCTCGACGCGTCCGGCTGGTTGGCCGGTGTCGCCTGCGGAGCCGGCCTTGCCGCCCTGCTTGCTCGCGCGCTGACGCGTCACAGCCAGGTCGGACTGGGGCCGGCGGACAGCGTGACCCTGGCTCGCGCAGTCCTCGCCTGTGGGGTCGCGGCGCTCACGGTGGACTCGTTCGGGGGCCAGGCGCCTGCGGCGATCCTCGTGGCGCTCTCGACGGTGGCGCTGGTGCTCGACGGTGTCGACGGCCGGGTCGCTCGGCGTACCGACACCACCTCGGCATTCGGGGCGCGCTTCGACATGGAGGTCGACGCGTTCCTGATCATGGTCCTGAGCGTGTACGTCGCACGTGAGTCGGGCTGGTGGGTGCTCGCGATGGGTCTGGCCCGGTATGCGTTCGTGGCCGCCGGCTGGGTGCTGCCGTGGCTGCGCGGTCCGCTGCCGCCCCGGCAATGGGCCAGGGTGGTCGCCGCGATCGTGGGCGTCGTGCTGACCGTTGCGGCGGCCGACATCCTGCCCGATGCCGTGACCACCGCGATGCTCCTTGTCGCGCTGGGCCTGCTGGTCGAGTCGTTCGGCCGCAGCGTCTGGGGGCTCTGGGTCCCAGGGCATGTCTCTCAAATCTGCCGACGCAGCCGCTTTTCGAGACACACCCTCGCCGGAAGCCCACCCGGCGTTCGCGCCACCGTGACCTCGGCCCTGGCCCTGCTCCTGGTCTGGGCTGCGCTCCTCGTGCCCGACCGGGTCGACGACCTGGCGCCGAGCGCCTTCCTCCGGATCCCGGTCGAGGGCCTGCTCTTCGTCGTCCTCGTGCTGGTGCTGCCACCTAGGGTCGCACGGATCCTCGCGCTCTTCGGCGGACTCGGACTCGGCGCGCTGACGATTCTGCGGCTGCTCGACATGGGCTTCCACTTCGCCTTCGACCGCCCGTTCCACCCCCTCTACGACACGGCGTACGCCGGCTCCGCGGTCGGGCTGCTCGGCGACTCGATCGGCCGCGCGGGCGCCCTCGTCGTCCAGATCGGAGCTGGGCTTCTCATCGTCGCGCTGATCGCCTTGCTGCCGCTGTCCGCGGTGCGCCTGACCCGGCTCGTGGCAACACACCGGCGGCCGTCGATCCGGATGCTCGCCCTTCTGACCGCGATCGCGATGGTCACCACGTTGTCCGGCGCCCAGCTGGGGCCGGCAGGACCAATCGCCTCCACCGCGTCGGCCCGGCTCGCCTACACCCACGCCACGCAGGTCCGTGACGACCTCCGCGACCAGCGGGAGTTCGTGCGGGCGCTCGAGCAGGATCCCTTCCGCAACACGCCGGACGACGACCTCCTGACCGGCCTGCGGGGCAAGGACGTTCTCCTGGTCTTCGTCGAGAGCTACGGACGCACGGCGCTCGACCTCCCCGTGATCGAGTCTGCGCTCGATGCCGGGGAGCGGCGGCTGCAAAAGGCCGGGTTCTCTTCGCGGAGCGGCTTCCTCACCTCGCCGACATTTGGGGGCCTCAGCTGGCTGGCTCACATCACCCTGCAGTCTGGTCTGTGGGTGGACAACCAGCGGCGGTACGACCATCTCGTCACCCTCGACCGGCTCACCCTCACCGATGCGTTCGGTCGTGCGGGCTGGAGAACCGTCGCCGACGCACCAGCCATCAAGGAGGACTGGCCGGTGGCGACCACGTACTACCACTACGACCAGGTCTACGACCGCCGGAACGTGGGATATGCCGGGCCGGGGTTCAGCTACGCCTCGATGCCGGATCAGTACACCCTGGCCGCGCTCCAGCGCCTGGAGCTCGAGCGGCCGAACCGGGCCCCCGTCATGGCCGAGATCGACCTGGTCTCCAGCCACACCCCCTGGGCGCCGCTGCCCCGGCTCGTCGACTGGAGCCGGGTCGGCGACGGCTCGGTCTTCGACCCGATGCCGGCCGAGGGCGAGTCGCCGGAGGAGGTGTGGCGGGACCCCGACCTGGTGAAGGCCGCCTACGCCGAGTCCGTCGCCTACTCACTCGACGCGGTGACCTCGTTCGTGCAGCAGCTCCACGACCAGGATCTGGTGCTCGTGGTCCTGGGCGACCACCAACCGGCGAGAATCGTCCACGGTGAAGGGGTGAGCCACGACGTGCCGGTGAGCATCATCGCCGCCGACCCAGCGGTCATGGATCGGGCGGCGGACTGGGGCTGGCAGGAGGGGCTGCGGCCGGACGCCGGCGCACCGGTCTGGCCGATGGATGCCTTCCGGGACAGGTTCCTCACCGCGTACGGCCCCCTGCCGCCTTCGCTCTCGTTCTCGGCGCATCACGGAGCGCGTCAGAGCGAGAGTGCTGCACCCCGCGGCCGCGGCCGGTATCCCGGGCAGTAATTGGCCGCTGCGTCATCGAGTCGCTTTATCAGGTCAGCGGTCTTACAAGCGTCGGTCAGGATGCGGATTTTGTGCGGCTCATAGGCCAGGTTGAACTCACCTATCACGCCGGTCCAGAGCTTCTGCCCCTCGGTTCCGAGACCTCGGGGCATCCTTGGTTTCGGTGCCACTAAAGGGTGCCTTTCTCACGTACGATTTAGCCCCTGAGCTGGGGCTGAGCTGAAAAATCAGAGTTTCGTTTTCTGCGCAGGATGTCTCACCCGCATTACGTCCCGGTCTTGGTGCAGGGGGCAGGGGTATCCCCCGTGGGGGTTGCGGGAGACGCATAGCCGCAGGTCAGCATGTGGATGCGGAGCAACACGGTCGAACGTCGCGATGCGCGTTCGCACGCTGTTGGAAGTGCAAAGTTCCACATGCCGCTGGCTTTATGGCCCGCGAGTCACCTTTGCCCAACTGTGGCCTCGACCACATCGCAGCGCCAGATTCATGGTTGATTCCTGCCAACCACCAATCAATTTCCGCCACCGGAATTATTCACCTGACCTCCCTGTTTAGTCAGTTAGACCGGCACGAAGAAGACCAAACCGGCCGATACGGAAAGACAAAGAAGAAGGCACCAAAATGAAGAAGTTCGGATTTGCCACCATCGTCGCCAGTGGCCTCGCCGCCGCGGTTCTTGGCCTAGCCGGCCCCGCGCAGGCTGACATTGGTCACCACGACTGGGTGCAGGACATCCAACAGCAGGCCACCGTCGGCTCAGTCACCCCGACCTTCGGCAACGGCCGCTGACCCACAATTCGACCAGGAAGGGGCGCCCGCATAAGGGCGCCCCTTCTTCGCATGTGCTGCACCCACCCGGTGCTTAGCCCCGCACCCCCACACGCAGCGCACCCTGTCCCCCGCCCGGCACCATGCGCGTCAACTGCACAGTCCTACGCTTCGCCGCCGCCCGATGGCGCGGACGTCGTGTCAGCTTTACCCGCCTCCGGAACCGCGGTGGCGATGGTAGGGCCAAGCATCGCCATTCTCGGCGCCCGCGGCGGCGCTATTGGAGCCCACATAGACGGCCCATCCGTCAGCGATGAACTGTCCGCCCGGGAAATGCTGGAGGAGTAGCGGCTTTCGCATCAGCAAGGGGTCCGGTCTATTTGTTCCGACGGATGCGACGCCGATGGCGGCCAACGTGCCGAACCTGGCTACTACAGCCGAGAGCGGACAGCGAAAGGCGGTGACGCTGGTGAGGCGCCGGAAAGCTGATCGGGATGGTTCGTGTCCCGCGTGCGCGGCCCCGTATACATTCGCGGCTGGTCACAGAAGATGAATTGCGTGTCACCACATTGACATACGGTTCTCCGTTGGATTTGGCCTTGAACGGCGTGCCGTATGTGGTCGGAGTACTTGCTGCCTATCTCGGCGGATGGGCTTCAACAGGACTCTTGAATGACGGTGGAGACGGGCTCGCCAAACTACTGACCATAAGAGAAAATGTACGAAGCAAACGCGCGAAGTACGAAGCAGATGCAGCCGAGGATCGGCTACGTCGCGTCCGAAGCGAGAAATCACTTGAAGCGCTACAAAACAACGAGCGCAGAACGGGCGACAACGAGTTCAGTGGGGTAGTTGAACAACACCATGCCCCGCAGGACAACCTTGCTTTAACCAACGAATTTAGTTAACCATGAGCTGGCAAAGGCGGTTCGAATTGCTGGCAATCCCGAGGTTCTCTAAGAGAGTGTTGGGAAAGTCTCAGGCGGCGGCTGAGGCGTGCTGCCACGGCTTGCGCCCGGGTGGTGGCTCGAGTCGTCGGACCATCAATCCGATCATCGCCCATTTGATCATGGCCTCGTTGGTCTGCGGCAGTCGCTCGTAGTCGTGGTCGAGGCGGCGGCATTTACGATCCAGGCGAATGTGCGCTCGACCACCCACCGCCGTGGAAGCGCCTGGAACATCTTGATTCCCAAGGGTTTACGCACGATCTCGACGGTGATGTGGGGAACCCGGTCGGCCCAGTCGAGCAGCTTGCCGGCGTAGCCGCCGTCGGCCCACAGCAGCGACAGCGACGGCATCGCCATCTTCAGCCGGTCCAGCAACTTGCGTGCGCCGTCGCGGTCCTGCACGCTCGCCGAGGTGATCTCCACCAGCAGCAACAGGCCCATCGTGTCGACCACGACGTGGCGCTTGCGGCCGTTGACCTTCTTGCCGGCATCGAATCCGCGCACGGCCGCCCCGACGGTGTCGGCGCCCTTGACCGACTGGGCGTCCACGCAGCCGGCCGAGGCCATGGGGTCCCGATCGCTGGCATCTCGCACCCGGTCCCGCAAGGCATCGTGCAGCCGGTCGACCACACCGTCCTCGCGCCAGCGCTTGTGGTACCAGAACACCGTCGCCCATGGTGGAAAGTTGTGCGGCAGTTGACGCCACGCGCACCCGGTGCGGTTGAGGTAGAGGATGGCGTCCACGACGCGGCGCCTCGAATGCACCGCTGGACGGCCACCCGACCGCGGCGCGGGCACCAACAGCTCGATCAGCTCCCACTGCGCGTCGGTCAGGTCGGACGGATAGCGCTTGTGCTTGGCCACAAGCTCAGTCTGGCCACTTCAGCCACATCAGTCATGCAGGCACGCCGAGTCACTTTCCCAACACGTTCTAAAGGCGTCATGGGCAAAACCCGTTCAACGTGGTGAGCGCTTCTGCACCACCCAGGACCGCCTACCCTCAGCTAGCATCCGCTGCATGCCCGAGACTCGTGAATCCCACGGCGGATTAGGCGGTTTCATCCGGCGCTCGGGATACCTTCGCAAGTGGCTGATCCTCGGCATCTCGATCGGCATCATCGCCGGCCTCGGCGCGGTCGTCTTCTACCTCGCGCTCGACTATGCGGGCCGGTTCCTGCTCGGCTACCTGGCCGGCTATGACATCCCCAAACCAGTCGGTGACGGCGGCGACGCCGGCTCACCCGGGTTCGACCGGCCATGGGCGATCCCGTTGGTGGCATTCGGCGGTGCGCTGTTGTCGGCATGGCTCGTCGCCAAGTTCGCCCCGGAGGCCGAAGGGCACGGCACCGACAACGCGATCGAGGCCGTGCACACCGACCCGGGCTCGGTGCGAGCCAGGGCAATCGTGGTGAAGACCATCGCCAGCGCGCTGACCATCGGCTCTGGCGGGTCGGGCGGCCGCGAGGGCCCGGCCGCGCACATCTCGGCCGGCTTCGGCTCGCTGCTGACGCGGTGGCTCAAATTGCCCTACGAAGACGGCCGCATCGCGGTGTCGCTCGGCATCGGTTCGGGCATCGGCGCGATCTTCGGTGCACCGCTGGGCGGCGCGGTGCTGGCCGCGTCGATCATCTACCGGGAAGACTTCGACTACAAGGTGCTGATTCCGGGGTTCATCACATCCGGCACCGCGTTTGCGGTCTACGGTTCGATCCTGGGTTTCGATCCACTGTTCGGCTTCATCGCGCCGGACTACGATTTCGATCCGCGACAGCTCATCTGGTTCGTGGTTATCGGAATCACCGCTGCCGCAATAGGATACCTCTACGCGCGTACGTTCTACGCCACCGTTGCGCTGACCCATCGGCTGCCCGGCAGCTCGGTGCTCAAGCCGGCGGTGGGCGGTCTGCTCGTCGGCCTACTGGCATTGCTGATTCCGCAGATACTGTCCAGCGGCTACGGCTGGGCGCAGAAGGCGGCCGCTACCGAGACACTGCTGGCGATCCCGCTGTGGATCGTGCTGATCCTGCCGATCGCCAAGATCGTCGCCACGTCTCTGTCGATCGGCACCGGCGGGTCGGGCGGCATCTTCGGGCCGGGCATCGTCATCGGCGCGTTCGTCGGCGCCGCCATCTGGCGCCTCGCCGATCTGGCAGATGCTCCCGGAATCCCCGACAGCCCAGGCGTTTTCGTCGTCGCCGGGATGATGGCCTGTTTCGGCAGCGTCGCGCATGCCCCGCTGGCAGTGATGATCATGGTGGCGGAGATGACCGGCTCGTTCGCCGTCATCCCCGGTGCGATGGTCGCGGTCGGCATCGCCTACCTGTTGATCACCCGCACCTCCGTGTCGATCTATCGGGCACAGCGCCTCAACCGCGAAACCGCTGAGGCCGAAAGAAAGGCACCGCCATGACAACCACACCCAGCCCGCACGCCACCTCCCTGACCGGCGGAGAAATCGTCGAGGAGAACGACCTCGGTTCGATCACCAAGGTCACCGCCGACACGTTTCCGATCCTGCGCGGAATGTCGATCAAGCGGATCGTGCTCAACCCCGGCGCGATGCGGACCCCTCATTGGCACGCCAACGCCAACGAATTGACGTACTGCGTATCCGGCACCTCGTTCGTGTCGGTGCTCGACAGCTACAGCAAGTTCTCCAGTTTCACGGTCAGCGCAGGCGAGATGTTCCACATCGACTCCGGCTCGCTGCACCACATCGAGAACATCGGCGAGGACGCCGCCGAGTTCATCCTGGCGTTCCGCAGTGAACGCCCAGAGGATTTCGGGCTTGCCGCGTCGTTCGGCGCCATGACAGACGCGGTGCTCGGCAACACCTATGACCTGCCGGCGTCGGACTTCGCCAAGATCCGCCGCGACACCAACGACCGCCGCCTCGCGGCGCGCAAAGCCGATGCCGTCGTCCCGTCGACCGCGCATTTCGACGATCCGCACAAGTTCGCGGTCGAGGCGCAGAGCCCGGCGATCGGTGTTGCGGTCGGGTCGGCACGGCTGGCGCGGGCGCAGTACTGGCCGGCGCTGAAAGATCTGTCGATGTACTCGCTGCGGATCCGGGAAGACGGCATGCGCGAGCCGCACTGGCATCCGATCACCGCCGAAATGGGCTATGTGCACAAGGGTTCCGGGCGTATGACGGTGATGGACCCCGACGGCACGCTGGACACCTACTACCTCAAGGAGGGCGACGTGTACTTCATCCCGCGCGCCTATCCGCATCACATCGAGGTCGTCGACGCCGCCGACATCCACTTCGCGATCTTTTTCGACCAGCCGATGCCGGGGGACATCGGCTACCGCGCGTCGGCCAGCGCCTACTCGCGCGAAGTGCTGGCCGCGACGTTCAACATGCACATCGACGATCTGCCGAATTTCCCGTTCACCAAGACCGATCCGCTCATCGTCACCCGCAACAACCCCGTCGACGAACACGCCATGGGAGAACGGTAGGGCGAGGTCACGGCGCCGTCGCGACAATTTCTATCGGGGAACGATTCGGATACGACGGGCACGCCGTCGCAGCGCGTGTGTCACCCTCAGCGCACAGCATCACAGCCAACGGAGGGGTGCGCATGCGCGAGCCGACAATGCTGCACCGACTGGCAGCGGAGTTCATCGGAACGTTCTGGTTGGTCTTCGGCGGCTGCGGCAGCGCAGTGTTCGCCGCGAAGTTCATGTCCGACGGGTTGTCGGTCGGAATCGGTTTCCTCGGTGTCTCGCTGGCGTTCGGGCTTACCGTGCTCACCGGCGTGTACGCCTTCGGCACCATCTCCGGCGGTCACTTCAACCCCGCTGTGACGCTGGGCGCAGCGCTGGCCCGCCGCGTGGAGTGGAAGGTGCTTGCCCGCCTACTGGTTCACGCAGGTGATCGGCGGGATCGTGGCCGGCCTGGTGATCTATGTGATCGCCAAGGGCCAGGACGGCTGGACCGCGACGGGCAACATGGCCGCCAACGGCTTCGGCGAGCACTCCCCCGGTGGCTATTCGCTGTGGGCGGTGGTCGTCGCCGAGGTGGTCCTGACCGGTATGTTCCTTCTGGTCATCCTGGGCTCCACCGACGACCGCGCGCCAAAGGGCTTCGCGGGCTTATCAATTGGGCTCACATTGACACTGATCCACCTGATCTCGATCCCGATCTCCAACACCTCGGTCAACCCGGCCCGATCCACCGGCGTCGCGTTCTTCAACGGCGACGGTGCACCGGCTCAGCTGTGGGTGTTCTGGTTGGCACCCCTGATCGGCGCGGCGATCGCCGGCGTCGCCTACCCGTACCTGTTCGGCCGGAAGGAAGAACTGGCGGACCGCCCCGTGCGCGACGACGCGCTGGAGGACTCCGGGGCCTCGTAGGACCCGACGATCACGTCAGGTGGTCGAACTCCCCACTGGCCCAGCGGATGTGGGTCTCGGCCGACCGTCGCACGACGTCCTTGGCGTCGTGGTCGATCTCGTCGCCGCCCAGGGTGTATAGCCGGTCATAGTCGAACGGTTCGAGCCGATCGACGATGCGGCGTACCACCGCGGGTGACAGCGGCACATGCTTGGGAAAGTTGCGTTGGAACGAGACCCAGTCGCGGGCCAGCCCGCCGCTGATGGTGTCACCGACGAGCAGCGTCCCGTCGGCGGTCAACGCCACACAGCTACCGCGCATATGCCCGCCGACATGCAGCAGCTGGACACCGGGCAGCGGTTCGATCTGCTCTTTCCAGAGCTCGATCACCGGGTCTGTCCGTGGTAACCACTCCTGGTCAAGGGCGTTCACATACACCGGCACATCACCGAACTCCTTGCTCCAGCTCAGTTGCGCACCGAACATGTGCGGATGGCTGGCCAGCGATCACCGCCACGCCGCCGAGGCCGCGCACCAGGCTCAGGATGTCGTCGTCGAGGTAGCTCGGCGCATCCCAGAGCAGGTTTCCTTGGCCGGTCTGCACGACGAATGACCGGTGCCCGATGGCGAACCGGGGCGCCCGTCTGAGGCTGTGTACGACCGCGGCCGTGGTCGACGTGCTCCGTGCGATGTGGCTGGGCGGCCAGTTCGGCCAGTGTGGTCCAGGTGCCGTGCGGCGGGCAGGTCGCCGCGCTTCCTCGAGTGGACACCACTTCGGAGGTGATACACGCAACTGTTCGACCTGGCGGCCGAACGTCGGAGTCCGCATGCTCGACACCGACATTCCGTCACACATGCTTACGTCGTCATGTCGCCGAGCGTGGCACCTCAACTTCGGTTCAGGTCAAGGCGGCACGAACCACTGGAACTTCTCCAGCTCGCCGGCCTGGCCGATGAAGAGGTCCTGGGACTCCATTTCCAGGATCGACTTCCCGCGACGTGTACCCACGCGGCATGACGGGTAATCGCGGGTGTCGGCTAGATCGCGCGCAGATTCGGTATCGCCTGTCGCGGCGCGACGCGCGGCGCATGCGCCGGCCCGGTGACCTCCAGCAGCCGGACCGCACGGTGGCGATGTGGCCTCAGCGGTTCGAGCAACTCCAGCATCGCTGCGTCGTCGATTGCATGGCCGAGAAGCCGCCACCCAACCATCTTCGCCAGGTGGAAGTCGCCGACCGAGACCGCGTCGGCGTCGCCGAATGCGCGCTGGGCGGTCTCGGCGGCAGTCCATTCGCCGACACCAGGAAGCGACATCAACGCCGCGCGGGCCGCCTCGGCCGGACGGCTGCACAGCCGCTCCAGCGAGTCGGCGCGCTGCGCGCAGCCGACGATGGTGCGCGCTCGGCCGGGGTCGACGTTGGCTCGGTGAAACTCCCACGACGGGATGCGCCGCCACACGTCGCCGGGCGGCGGCACCCGCATGTGGGCCGGTGCGGGGCCGGGCGCGGGCGCCCCGAACTTGGTCACCAGCTTGCGCCACGCGCGGCGCGCGTCCATGCCGTATACCCGCTGTTCGAGGACGGCCGGGATGAGCGACTCCAGCACGCGATCGGTGCGGCCCAGCCGCAGATGCGGGACCCGCCGGTGCAGCTCGGCGATCGTCGGTTCGTCGGGACTGAATCCGGACGCGTCGTCGTCGGCGCCGAGCAGCGCGGGCAGCGTGTCGGTGAATTCGCTTGCGCCACTACCCCATGCCTCGCAGTCGACGGTGTTGGGCGTCGACCTCGTGAGCCGCGCGGTCACCGGTCCACTGCGCATCAGGCTGGTGCGCCAGATCGCGCCGTCGGGCGCATCGTGATAGCACGGATCGCCGCGGCCGCGGCGCAGCGGCGACAGTGTCAGGCCGTGGCTGGCCGGCCCGTCGAAGACGACGCTGCGCTTGACCTGCGGGTGGACTCCAGCGGTGGGCGTGATAGCGAATCTCCCCTTGCGGTCAGGGTCAGGAGCAACGCCTTCAGAAGTTACAGGACACCGATCTGGCGAACCAAACGAGGAGGCATAACCGACTGGTGGCGTCGCGCGGCAGCCTTCGGGCGGGAAGGGATTGGCCGCGTTCACACTGTTGCTCGAACCATACGTGAGCGAATAGCGTTGGGCACCACTACTTTCCGTCTTTAACCCGCGTCCGTCCCGCCGTCGCGAACTGTCGGACCGGACTCCGGTGGCGCGCAGAACGCGGGTTTCGTCGACCGCGCCCGCGCGCACTCCCGATTATCGTGCGGGTTCTCCCTTCAGTGCAGCTAGTCCTTGTGGAACTTTGCTTTCAAGGCGTCCACTCGCGTCTGGAAGTCTTCCTTGCGTTCCCGCTTCTTCTGCTCACGGATCGCCTTTCGGGCGGCTTTGTCGGCCTCCCGCGCGGCCTCATCCTGCGCCTCCAACTCAGCGAGGACCTCGTCCAGCGGCCTCCGGGAAACCTTGCCACCGAATCCGGCCGCAAACTGCTCCAACGGATCGGTCGTGACTTCGTCCGTCACGGCGAGGATCGCGTTGCCACCAGGCGGTATCAGGCGCCCAAATGCTGCGATCGCCTCGTCACCCGTGTCCAGGCGCTCCGCGTCGTACAGGGCGCCGGTCGCGGCGCCGACACCCCACCCGAGCAGCATCCCGATCGGGCCACCGAGCACACCGACGAGCATCCCGATCAAGCTGCCACTGGCGGTTCCAATACCGGCGGCGGCGTCGCCCGACTCGGGAACCCGCAGCTGCCCCTGTGCGTCACGTTCGATGATGCCGGCCGACCGGACCCCGTACTGATCGGCAGCGGCTGACAGTTTGCTGAATGCCTCGTAGGTGGTGCTGGTCTGCGGAAACGTGATTGCCGTTGCGTATTCCGTCATGGTTGCATTCCTTTCTTGACTCCGTACCGACCCGCGGTCGCGGACCGGTTCCGCATTACGGCACTTCCAGGATGTGCGTCAGCCAATGTGCAACGTCGCGGTGGACGCTGTCCTTTTCGGCCTCGTTGAGGATTTCGTGCCGTCCGCCGGCATAGAACCGGTATTCGAGCGAAAGCTGTCCCTGCCTCATGTAGCGGATGATGAGATCCTGGATCGTCACGGTTTGGGCGCTGACGGGATCCTCGGTTCCCGCGATCAGCAGGATCGGGAGATCGGCCGGGATGCGCGATTCGTTCTCCGGTAGCCACAGACTGTGGAATCCCTTGAGGACCGAGTAGCTCATGGCGTTTGAGAAAGGTTGACCGCATATCGGATCGGCTTGGAACAGACGGATTTCCTCGGGATCGCTGGTCTGCCACTCGGAACCCGTGGGTTTGGGGATGTCATTGACAAAATGCCGCGTTGAAGCCGACGAGCACCGCGCCGAAGGCTTGACTTGGTGCTCCGGCTTCCGGACCGGTCGACAGCGCCTTCAGTTCCTGAATGACGCTTTGGTATTGGGCTTCGTCGAGCCCGGGCATTGCGCCCATCGTCCCGCACAGGATCGCGCCGGCAAGCAGGTCGCCGTGGCACTGAATATGAGACTGGGTCAGCGCCGAGCCCATGCTGTGCCCGAAGGCGATCAGCGGGAGTGTCGGATTCTCGGTCCGGGCGATCTCGGCCAACTGCCAGATATCGGCGGTCATGTCCTCCCAGGCACTCAGTCCGGCTTGCCCGAGGTTGTCGGGACCGGCCGTTTCGCCATGCCCACGCAGGTCGGGGGCATACACGACGGCGCCGGTTGCGGCCAGGAAACGGGCGAAACGGTCGTAACGTCCGCTGTGCTCGGCGATACCGTGCGTGATCTGCACGGTGGCACGCGGACGGATCCCGCAGGGCGGCAGCCACTTGCGGACAAAAATCGGAGCTTGGTCCACCCGCGATGCGAACGTGAAATTCTCTGGGACGGTGGCGAAATGGGTGCTCATGACAATCCTCTGGAAACAGCGTTGCGGTTGAGCGGATGTCGCTCCCTACACTGCTCTGCCGCAGTGAGTCGCGCTACCCCTCGAGCGCGGCAACGTCGCGGCCGACCTTTCGGACGAGAAAGGCGGATGCGATCTGGTCGACCCCGTGAATCAGAGCGCCGGAGGAGACCCACGGCAACTGATTGTTGCTCCGCGCCAAACGCGCGGCGTTGTCTGTGCATACAACGCCGCCGCCACGATGGTGTCGTGCCGAACATTGCGAATTGGCGGGAGATCCGATGGCGAGACATCAAGGGCCGGTCATGACAACGCATCTGGCGAAGCCGGCGGATCTGATTGGCTTCGTCGGCCGCGAGGTGGGGACGACCGACTGGATTGAAGTCACTCAGCAGCAGGTGAACCTGCTCGCAGAGGCGAGTGGCGATCACCGATAGAGCTATACCGACGCGCAACGTGCTAACAACGGCCCATCCGAGGGCACCATCGCCCATGGCCTTTTCGCGCTTTGACTTGCGGACTCAACAGTTCACGCTGGCATCGAAGATGGACGGTGCAGGCAAACCCGCATGCGTTGCGGACGTCATCGTGCTCTATCCGCGACCGATCGCCGGCAGCGGGGATCACCGCTTCAGGCTATGCGACTGAGATGTCGGCCTTGTCCGGATAGAACGCGACGCGGCCGGCGATCTGCGCTACCGCCGGATACGGCTTTTCGTAGGTCCAGATCGCGTCGTCGACGGTGTCGCCCGCCGAGGTGACGACGTGGTAGTAGCTGGCATCACCCTTGAACGGGCAATACGTTTCCGTGTCACTGGGCTTCAGCTTGTCTGCCACGACATCGGCCAAGGGGATGTACTGCACCGCGGGATAGGTCGACTCCTGCAGCGTCAGGGCGTCCTGGGTGTCGGCGAAGAGTTCGCCGTTGACCCGCACCGTGACGTGCTTGCCTGTCGGTTCGATGGTGATGGGATGTTCGGCGGTGGGCTCGAGTACCGGTCGGTCGGTCATGAATATGACAACGCCGCCGGTCCGGCCCATGATTCCTGACCGCGTGTTTACGATCACCGCATGACCAATCCGGACACGGCCTCAGCGCAGGCCGAGGTGAACATCGACGCCAACCCTGACACCGTGTACGCCCTCATCACCGACCTGCCGACGTTGGCAACGCTGGCCGAGGAGGCCGCCGCGATGGACTGGCGCAAGGGCGACGCGGTGCGGCCCGGTGCGGTGTTCAAAGGACACAACCGCAACGGCATCTTCCGCTGGTCCACCACGTGCACCGTCACCGACGCCGAGCCGGGGCGCTTGTTCGCGTTCGACGTCCGGTACCTGGGCCTGCCGATCGCCCATTGGCGTTACGACATCGCCGCGAAGCAGGGCGGCTGTTGCGTCACCGAGGGGACGTGGGACCGCCGTCCCGGCTGGTTCGGCAAGACGGCGTGGATCGGCACCGGGGTCCGAGACCGCACCGCGGCGAACGCCGAGCACATCAAGGTCACATTGCAGCGACTGAAGCAGAAAGCCGAAAGCGCCCGAACCGGTTAGTGGGGACAAGCCGTTTCGCGATCCTTTCCAAGGCGATCGCTCGGAAACAGAAAGTGATTTGAATCACTTTTGTTTCGTAATCTCAGTATGTTTCGTATGCGACGAAACACTGAGTTTGACGAAACAGTGCTGGTAGACAGGGCGGTCGGTGCGTTGCGCTCAAGGCTACCGCCAACCTGGGGAGTCGACATAGATGCAGATGCCGGCTACTTCGACGGTCTTGTAACCATCACAAACGGTCCCGCCTGCTCGAGGTTTGTCGTCGACGCCAAGACAAACACCCGACTTTCTTCCGACCAAGTGATCAATCAGCTACGCAGTACCGCAGCAATCGCTCCCCATCCGCTGCTGTTTGTCACCGAGTACATCAACCCCTCGCTGAGGAAGAGATGCGAAGAATCGGCGATCAGCTACGTCGATACCACCGGCTGGGCTTACATCGTCAGTAACGAGCCACCCATAATTATCCGGCTGGAGGGAGCAGCTAAACCGCCACGGCCAAGTGAGCCTGAAGCCACGGCAAGGCTCAGCGGCCCCGCTTCAGCAAGAGCGATCCGCTGCCTCCTCGAAATGAATCCGCCAGTGAAAATTCGAGAACTAGCGACTCGGTCAGGAAGCAGCCCCGCAGCAGTTTCGAAGCTCATGCCGACTCTTGTGGACGCGGGCGCCGTCGAACGCTCAACAGATGGCACCATTACCCGAATACGGCGCCGCACCCTATTGAATCGTTGGACCGCGGACTACAGCTTCCTCAACTCCAACGGCTTAGTCCTCGACTATGTCGCCCCTCGTGGTATCCCACGAACTCTGGACCAGTTGCGTGCCTTGAACGTGAGCGACTACTGCCTGACCGGCTCCGTCGCCGCCCGGACGTACCTACCTCAGGACACGACATCCGTTCTGCCGCTTAGCCTTATCACTGTCTACGCCAAAGACATGAGGGGCATGGCGGAGCGTCTCAAGCTCGTCCGCACGAATAGGTCGACCAGCAATGTCATGATCACTACTCCGCGGGATCGCACCCTGCTCGAGTGCCCGCGATCACGAGTGTCCGATCTTCCCGCTGCTCCACTCGGCCAAGCGCTCGCAGATCTGCTGACGCTTCCGGGCCGCATGGCTCAAGAGGCGGAGCAGCTCATCGATTCCTTAGCCGAGAACGATCCGGCCTGGAGCCAATGAAATGGCATATCCCAAGGAATACGTCGCCGCGCGCGCCGTACTGCTGGACGCGTTGACGGCACTCGACAGCCACTTGTTCAGCCTCATTCTTGTTGGGGCACAAGCTGTGTACCTCCACACTCATGCCTCCGATCTAAGCCAACCCCCGATGACGACAGATGCCGATCTTGCGCTCGACACGTCGGCTCTGGCCGATGAGCCCGAGATCTCAAGTGCGTTGAGAAGCGCCGGTTTCGCGGCTGGCAGGAATCCGGGTAGTTGGCTCCGGCAGAGGCGATGTCGCGGTTGACATCATGGTTGTTCCGTGGCAATCAGGCACGCACAAGAAGGGTGCCCGCGCGGGCAGAATACCGCCGCACGAACTGCAAACCGCGCGAATTACCCCGGGACTTGAGCCGGCCATCGTTGATCACGCATTACATCAGCTCACCGCACTCGAGCCGACTGACGACAGGGCGTTCGAGGTCAACGTTGCCGGTCCCGCCGCGCTGGTGATCGCGAAGGCGATAAAGATTGAGGAGCGACTCGCCGATGCCGATGGTGGACACAGCGCAAGGCTCAAAGAGAAAGACGCGCTGGATGTCTTCCGACTTCTTCAAGCAGTCGAAACAGAGGACCTCGTCGAAGGGATCAATCTGCACCTAGCCGATGAACACGCCAGGGAAGTCAGTCTGCGCGGCTTGCGTGTTTTGAAGGAGCATGGCTCGGCAGAGAGCGCACAACTACCCATGCTCGCGACACGGGCGGCGGCTGGGGATCCCACAATCGCTGTGAGCTTCGTGGCGCTGACTGCGCAATTCCTCGACGCGACGAAGTCCGACGCGTCCTAGGGACGTCCCGCGATCTTGTCGGCGACGACCGCGATCGGCGACGTCTTGGATATCCCAGTCCTGCCTTCGTGCCAGTCGGCCGCCTTGTACGCGAGGTACATGCCGCGCACGCCCAGCCAGCGCAGCGGCTCGGGTTCCCAGTTGCGTGACCGGTGCCCGACCCACGGCAGCTCGGTGAGCGGACTGCGCCGGCCCAGCACCAGGTCCGTCAGTGTGCGGCCGGCCAGGTTGGTGGCGGTGACGCCGTGGCCGACGTATCCGCCGGCCCACCCCAGACCCGTCGCCTTGTCGAGGACGATGCTGGCTTCCCAGTCGCGCGGCACGGCCAGCACACCGCACCAGCCGTGCGCGATCGGGATGTCGCGGGTCTGCGGCAGCACCGTGTGCAGTGTCGCGGTCAGGTGCCTGATGGTTCGCTCTGGCACCTGGCCGTCGAGGTCGGTGCGGGAACCGTAGCGGTACGGAACGCTGCGGCCGCCGATCGCGATGCGGCCCTCGACGGTGCGCTGTGCGTAGAAGAAGCCGTGCGCGGTGTCTCCGAGGGTTTCGCAGCCGCGCCAGCCGATCGAGTCCCAGATGTCGTCGGGGATCGGATCAGTGGCGATCATCGAGCTGTTCATCGGCAGCCAGCGCCGCCGCAGCCCGGGCAGCGCGGCGGTGAACCCCTCCGTCGCCCGCAGCACGATCGGCGCTTTGACGATGCCGATGGGCGTCGTCACCCGTCCCGCCTCGATCTTGGTGGCCGGTGACATCTCGTAGACGTCGACGCCGAGGCGCTCGGCGGCGTCGGCCAGGCCGCGGACCAGCCGGGCGGGCTGCACGCGCGCACAATGCGGATTGTGGTAGGCCGACACCACGCCATCCAGCCGAATGCGTTCCGCTGCTTCGGCTTTCGTCAGCGGCGCGATACCGTCGACCTTCCAGCCGAGTTCCTCCTCGATCTCGGCAGCCAGCCTCGACGCCTGCGCGGGGTTGCGCGCCACCCGCAGTGTGCCGCCCTTGACGATGCCCGCGTCGATGCCTTCGGACTCCGCGACATCGATCACCTCGTCGACGGAGTCGTTGAGGGTCTGCTGCCAGGCCAGCACGCGGTCGCGGCCGTACAACTCGGCCATCCGGATGCGGTCGCCCGGCACCAGCCCAGACAGCCAACCGCCGTTGCGTCCCGATGCGCCGAACCCGGCGAACCGCCGCTCCAGCACGACGATGCGCAGCGACGGGTCGGCCCGCTTCAGGTAGTAGGCCGTCCACAACCCGGTGTATCCGGCGCCGACGATGCAGACGTCGGCGTCACGGTTGCCGGGCAACGGCGGTCGTAGGGGCGGATATTTGGTGAACCAGTTCGAGACGCGACCGTTGACCGGACCTGCTGTGGGCACCGTCCGATTCTGGCAGGACACCTAGATGGTGTAATCGCCAGATGACCAGTCTGGACCGCCGTGGCGCGGTATTCGTTCTGACGCTCGGCGACGACGAGAACCGCTTCCACCCCGACCGGTTGGCGGCGATCAACTGCCGCCCTCGACGAAGTCGAAGCCGCGGAGGGCCCGAAGGCGGTCGTCACGACCGGCGCGGGCAAGTTCTACTCCAACGGCCTTGACCTCGACTTCATGGCGTCCCACCCGGACGCCTCCGAAACGAATCTGCGCGACGTGCACGCGTTGTTCGCCCGGGTCTTGGCGTTCCCCGCACCGATCGTCGCCGCGGTACGGGCCACGCGTTCGCCGCCGGGGCGATGCTGGCGCTGGCCCACGACCTCATCGTCATGCGCGGCGATCGCGGGTTCTTCTGCCTTCCCGAGGTCGACCTCGGCATCCCGTTCACCGCGGGCATGAACGCGTTGATCCGGTCGCGGCTGCCGATCGCGACCGCGCACGAGGCGATGACGACGGCCCGCCGCTACGGCGGCGTGGACGCGAAGGAGGCCGGCATCGTCGCCGCCACCGCAGGCGAGGGTGAGGTACTCGACGTCGCGATCGCGCGGGCCGAGGAGCGCGCGCCGAAGGCCGGTCCCGTTTTCGGCGCGATCAAGGCCCGCCTCTATGCCGAGGTGATCGCCGAGCTCACCGTTCCCTGAGCGGATTTGTCGGACCACTCGCGCAGGCTGGCCGCAACCACGACAGAAAGGTGCGGCTATGTGCTGGCAGTGCGACAACCCCGAAGACAGCGTCGGAGGAAAACCTCGACGAACTCCGTGCGACCGTGCGCACCCACCTATGGGCCATCAAGTGCGTCGCCCGACGACAGACGTCCATACGCGTACACGTTGGGATTACACGAGCTCGGCCTGCCTGAACTGCTGGCAACGGGTGTGACGACAGAGCGTGCGTTGGCTCTCCTGGACTACTTCGCGCAGGAGGCGATAGTCGATGGCACACCCGAAGCCGGGCGATCGCATCGTGCTTTCGGACACGGCGATGGTCGAGGCCGTCGAGGTCGATCACCCGGATGCCCATATGGATCTCGGGGTGAAGCTCTACGGATCCGGTTTGCGCGCAGTGCAACTGGTCTGGACCGACATGCGCGGCCGGTGGCCATGGGAGGCCGCTTTCGAGTTCGACGGCCTGGTGCAACCCGTGCTCGGGTACCGACGCCGGGCCGCCTGAGAGGCGCAATCCGTTCCCCCGATTGGGGGACATGCGATTCGACCGGTTGATGGTCCGATCGCCCTGCATACAGAGCGATCCTGTCACGGCATTCTTGAGTCATCGCCGGAAAACACCGGCACACAGAACGAAAACTCAACTAGCACAGGAGAACTCAAGAAATGACCGCCATCGCCCGCACCTTCGCCCGCTACATCGCACTGCCCGTCGTCTCCGCTGGAATCATCGGTGGCGCCGCCCTCGGGATGGCGGGCATGGCCAACGCAGCCAGCTCAGTGCCGTCCGATCCCCAGTCGGGCATCGTAGCCGCACCGAGCGTCAGCGCCCACCCCGCCCCTGATGCCCAGCCGGGCGCACGCTGGCACCACGGCATGCACCACCTCGCCGTCCTGCAGCCCTCCGCCGTCCGCTGATTCCTCCATACCGACAAAGGTCCACCCCTTCAAACGGGAGGGCTTTTGTCATGTGGTGGGCGGGCCTAGAACGCGTAGCGGTGGTATTGCGCCATGTAGCGCAGCGACGGGACCGGTTTCATCAATGCGGCCATCACACGGTAATACCACGCGACATCGGCGAAGGTAGCGTCGTCGAACGGGGACACCCAGGAGAGCAGCCGCACCCCGGGCACCGCCTTGATGACGTCTTCGGGACCGTCGATGCCCCAATAGAGCGTCGCTCCCGAGCGGCGCACCACCGCGTTCATCCACTGCGACTTGATGCCGAGCCGGTTGAAAGCGTCGAACTGTAACTCGCCGGACGGGGCGTGCTCGACGACCCGGCGCAGCAGCGCAATGCCGTCCTCCGGCGTGAGGTACATGGTCAGACCCTCGCCGACCATCAGCGTCGGGCGGTCTCGCGGAATCTCGGCAAACCAGCTCGGGTCGGTGACCGAGGCGGCGATGACGTGGTAGTGGTCGCGCGTCGGGTAGAGCTGCTGGCGCAGATGCGCGACGTCGGGAAAATCGACGTCATACCACTCGACGCCCGGGCCGGGATCCAGCCGGAAGACGCGAGCGTCCAGCCCACAGCCCAGATGCAGCACGACGGCCTCGGGATTGACCACCAGGAACTGGCGGGCCCAGTTGTCGAAGTGCGCGGACCGCGTCGTCACCGACGGCGAGTTGGCCGGCGTGATCGCGGTCTTCTTCCAGTCGTAGTCGATCCGTTCGACGATCTCCTTCGCGAACCGATCGCCAAGGATCGGCTTCGGGAGATCGGCGTCCAGGGCCTTGGCGTAGAAGGTCGCGAGCATGGTCTGCGGGGCGCCGCTGAGGTCGACGTGCAGTTTCTCGGTCACGGTTTCCGAGGCTAGTCCCGGTTCGATCGCGCACGCCAGTGACTAAACACCTATCGGCGTGGCGTTCAACCGAATACCGTTGGTGTGCATGCGGATCGACGTGCACGCGCACTACTGGACAGACGCCTACCTCGACATGCTCGTCGAGCTGGGCAGGACCGACACCGCCACCCAGCGCGGGATCGGTGCGGCCGACGGCGCCGAGCTTGACGCGCGGCTGAGATTGATGGATCGCGCCGGCGTCGACATGCAGGTGCTGTCGGCCGCACCGCAGCTGCCCTACGCCGCCGACGCCGACCCCGCCATCGCCGCGGCGCGCTACGTCAACGACGAGTACGCCGCGCTGGTTGCCACGCATCCGGATCGCTTCCGTGCGTTCGCCGCCACCCCGATGCCGCACATCGACGCCGCCATCGCCGAAATGTCGCGTGCCATAGATGAATTGGGCATGGTCGGGCTGACCATGAACACCAGCGTCTTGGACCGCGCGATCACCGATCCCGACTTCGAACCCATATTCGCTGAACTCGATCGCCGCGCCGCGATTCTGTACCTGCATCCCGTCGGCAATGGCGCGTGCTCACCGCTTGTCAGCGAGCATCGGATCACGTGGATGGTGGGCGCGCCGTTCGAGGACACCATCGCGGCGATGCAGCTGATCACCTCGGGACACCTGCAGCGGTATCCCGCGGTGAAGATCATCTGCAGCCACCTCGGCGGCGCGCTGCCGATGATCACCCGACGGGCCGATGACCACCTTGCATGGGAGGCCCCCGACACTCCCGAAGCGCCGAGCCAAGCGGTGCACCGGTTGTGGTACGACACCGTCAGCCACTGCCATGTCCCGGCGTTGCGATGCGCCATCGAATCGTTCGGCGCCGACCGGCTGCTACTGGGCACCGACTTCCCCTACGAGGACGGCGAGACGTTCGTCCGGGCCGTCGACTACATCATCGACGCCACCGATCCTGCGGAAGCGCACGCGATCCTGGATGCCAACGCAGAGGCGCTCTTCGGGCTCCACCGGTGAGTTTCGGTGCGCTCCGGCACGCGACTTGGAGTTGAGAGCGTTTGGATCTTCTGGAACGTGATATCACATGCGATATCACGTTTCGGGATGCAATGGGACTTCCCCGGCGGTGCTGGTGTGGCGGCAGTGGCTAGGCTGTCTTGCTCTTTCGCCTGGCGTCGCGCAGGCCGGCCCAGAACCGGGCGGCCTCTCGGATGGACTCCTCGACAGGCCTTGGCTCCCAACCCAATTCGCGACTGGCCTTGCTGTGGTCCACCGGAGCTTCGGCTCGCATCAGCCGCAGCGAGCCCAGCGAGAGCTGCTCGTCGGTTCCGCGCAGCTTCGCCTTGACGCTGCCTGCGATGGCCAACGCATAGGACACCGCCAGCGGAATCGACTTCGTCGGCGGCCGGGTACCGCGCCGCCTCGGCCGCGATACGGACGACCTCGGCGTTGCTGATCATCTTCTCCGAGATCAGGTAGCGCTCCCCGACGCGGCCGTGCTCGGCGGCCAGAATCATGGCGCGGGCGGCGTCGTCGACGCCGACGGCCTCCAGCTCGATGCCGCTCATCACGAACGGCAGCTTGCCGAACGCGGCGCCGGCGATGATCGCGCCGTGCGGGGTGCGGCCCCAGTCGCCGCTGCCGTACGTGGTGGATACGCACATCGCGACGGCGGGCAGACCATGCTCCTTCGCGTACCGCAGCACGATGTTCTCGGCCTGCAGCCGCGAGCGCACGTACGGCGTCAGCCCGCGCTCCGAGGTGATGATGTCGTCTTCGGACGCGCGATGTCCCACGCCGCCGCCCAACCGTCACGTAACTGCTGGTGAAGACGAACCGTCCGCAGGTTGGCGTCTTTCGCGATCTCGAGCACGTTGCGGGTGCCGTCGACGTTGGTGCGAAACAGAGGCGCCGGATCACGCAGCCAGCCGCGGGTGTCGACGACGCAGTAGTAGACGTCGTCGCAGCCGGCCATCGCCTCGCGCAGCGTGTCGTTGTCCCAGATGTCGCCGACGAACCGCGTGACGGACAGGTCGTCTATGCCGATCGTGTTGGCGCCTGCCCGCACCATCGCCCTGACCTGATGACCGTCGGCCACCAACTGTCGTGTCACATGCGAGCCGAGAAAGCCGTTGGCGCCGATGACCAGCTTCGGTTGAGGGCTCACTTCTGTCCTCCGTACTGGCGCATCCAGCTGGCCGCCTCCTCGGGTAGCGTGCCCAACTCCTGGGCCTTGCGGCACCACTTCATCGTCGCCTTGACGAAGCGCAGCGGGTTGTAGATGTCCTCCTGGCGGCGCCACAGCCCGTCGCCGGCGTAGGTGACGATCGAGATGTTGGTGGCGCTGATGATCGTGCCGTCGCCGGGGTCGCGCATCGGATTGTCCAGCTCGCAGATGATGCGGCCGGTCGGCTCGTCGATAACCGTCCACAGCGACGGGAACGAGGTCATGTGGCTGCCCGGAAAGCTCTCCATGGTCTTCCAGATCCAGGCGCGCACCTCTTCGCGGCCCCTCATGGTGCCCGCGGCGTGCTCGACGTATTCGATGTCGGGTGCGTACTGCTCGACCCAGAGATCCCAGTCGCGGGTCTGGGCGGCGCGATCCACCGTCGCCTCGAAGCTCTCGAACGCCGCGGCCAGTTCGTCGCGCGTGAACGTCTTGCTCGTCACCCGAAAACTAGAACACGTTCTACCTGGGTTTGTCGAGGGTGGCTCAGGAGACGCTGAGCACTTGTCGGTCGCCGACGGGACTCTGCAGCGGCACTTCCAGCGTGCCGAACAGCGCGATCGCGATGCATGCCCGCCCGAGCGCCTCGGGCCGCGCACCGCCGCGCAGCTCGACGGTGACGTTCTCGGCCGTCTCCTGCACAAGCGCGTTCACGCCGTAGCACTCGGGCGTACCGGTGGTGAAATTCAGGGCCAGCACATCGCCGGCGCCGATGCGGCTCCAGGACTCGACGGGCATCGGGTGCGGGTTGACGATCGACGGATCGTTGGTGAACACGACACCGGGATCGGGCGGCACCTCGGGTGGTGCAACCGTCGTCAGCTCGGCCGCTGCCGCCGGGGCGGTCCATGTTGCAAGCGCGAGACCGGTTGCGAGAGCCAGTGTTATTGCACGCATCACTCCAGGGTAACGGCGATCAAAGCCAGCGCTTCGGGATAGGCAGCCGGAATCGCACCGCCGCGAACGCCCGCGCGGGCCACGGCAGACTCGCAGAGCCGTCGTTGGTGCGGATGACGTCGGGACGGATCCGAATAATGGCTCGGCCGTTGTCGAATGCGCCGGACTCAGCCATCTGCTGCTTGTAGACCTCGCCGCCGATCCGCCCGAGGTACTCGATCGCGATGCTGTCAGTGGGGTCAGGGTCGGTCCGCTCAAGCACCTCGATGCTGGCCTCGCCGTCGATGATCACTACCCGGTACGGCGCGCGGTCGTCATGCATGAGGACCGTCACTCGCGGGTTGCGACGGATCGCGGCGACCTTGGGATCCGCCGCGCCAGTGCCGATCAGCACCTCGCCGTCACGCCATTGGAACCACACCGGCACCACGAACGGACTGCCGTCGCGCCGCGAGTACGCCAGGGATGCGCTGCGCGGCTCGGCCAGGAAGCGCTGCAGGTTGCGATCGGTCATCTCCACCCCACGGCTGATGGCTCGTCGTATCGGGGCGTTGGTGGTTACGGTCATTGCGGTCTCCTTTGTTTACGTCGTAAACAAACCTACACCTGGCGTGCTTACGCTGTAAACAGACGGCTACCCTCGACGTGTGCGACGTGCACCATTGCACCGGACCGAGATCGTCGACGCCGCTCTGCGGCTTCTCGACGACGAAGGGTTGGGCGCGCTCACGATGCGCCGGCTCGGCGGCCGGCTCGGCGTCGAGGGCATGGCGTTGTACCGCCACTTCCCGAACAAGGACGCATTGGTGGACTCGGTCGCTGCGCATCTGCTCAACCTTGTCGAGCTCCCCGATCCAGAGACCGTCATGTGGCGTCAGGGCGTGCACGATGTCGCCAATTCATATCGGGCCGCGGGCCTGGCTCATCCCATCGCGTTCCGGTTGTTCGCCACGCGGCGGGCGTTCGACGCCCGGCTGTTCGACATCGGCCAGTGCCTCCTGCGGCTGCTCGAGCGTGGTGGCATCACCGGCGTCGCCGGGATACGGACCTATCACAGCTTGATGGGGCTCGTACACGGCGCGACGATGATCGAACTCACGCTGGGTGACGGACCACCGGAGTTGGTGGGGCCGATGCCGACCGCCGAGACCCATCCGCTGGTAGTGGCGAATCTTGACGAGCTGATGGCCTGTATCGGCGGCGAGAACCTCGACGACCTGATCGATCAGGTCATCGATGGGGCGCGCACGGATTAACTGACAGGCACAGACGGTTATAAAGGCACTATGGCGCACAAGTATCACAAGAACCCCGCAGCCGTCGACGCGTTGTCGCCGGAGCAGTACCACGTGACGCAGAAGAACGGCACGGAGCGGCCGTTCACCGGCGAGTACTGGGACAACCACGAGCCCGGCATCTACGTCGACGTGGTCTCCGGCGAGCCGCTGTTCGCGTCGGTCAACAAATTCGAGAGCGGCACCGGCTGGCCGAGCTTCACCAAGCCGATCGAGACCGCCAACGTCGTTGAGAAGCGCGACTTGTCCCACCTGATGATCCGCACCGAGGTGCGCTCCGCGGAGGGCGACAGCCACCTCGGTCACGTGTTCAACGACGGCCCTCGCTCCGAAGGCGGCTTGCGGTACTGCATCAACTCCGCGGCGCTGCGGTTCATCCACCTCGACGACCTCGAGGCGCAAGGATATGGGCAGTACCGGTCACTGTTCGAGACCACCAAGGAGGACGCGTGAGCGACTACAAGAAGGCGATCCTGGCCGGCGGCTGCTTCTGGGGCATGCAGGACCTGATCCGCAAGCAGCCCGGCGTCGTGGCAACACGCGTCGGCTACACCGGCGGTGATAACGCCAACGCCACCTACCGCAATCACCCCGGCCACGCCGAGGCGATCGAAATCGCCTACGACCCGTCACAGACCGACTTCCGGGCGCTGCTGGAGCTCTTCTTCCAGATCCACGACCCCACCACGAAGAACCGCCAGGGCAACGACGTCGGCACCAGCTACCGGTCGGCGATCTTCTACGTCGATGACGAGCAGAAGCGGGTCGCGCTCGACACCATCGCCGACGTCGAGGCGTCAGGGCTGTGGCCCGGCAAGGTCGTCACCGAGGTGACGCGCGCGAGCGACTTCTGGGACGCCGAGCCTGAGCACCAGGACTACCTGGAGCGCTACCCGAACGGGTACACCTGCCACTTCCCGCGGCCCGGCTGGAAGCTGCCGCGCCGGGAAAAGGCCGAGCAGACGTAAGAGGCCCCAAAACTGCGGCGTGTCGGGAACTTTCGCGTCTGCTCGCGCTGCTAGCGCGAGCGGCGTCTCGCGGCGATGCACGACGATGCGGCCGCCATCCTTCGGCGTGTACGCCACGCCGCGCGAATGCACCTTCTCGTCCGGCGCCGTCGTGGTGTCGATGATGAAGTGCCGCAACACCGTTCGCAGCACCACGTCCATTTCGACGTTGGCGAACGCGGCGCCGACGCAGCGCCGGGTGCCGCCGCCGAACGGTATATGGGCGAACGTCGGCGGCCGGTTGCCGATGTAGCGCTGCGGGTCGAACCGCTCGGGATCGGGAAAGTCTTCGGCGCGGTCGTGCAGCCGCGAGATCGCCACGACGATTGAATAGCCCTGCGGGATAACCCATTCGCCGAGCTCGAACGCCGGCGCGTAGACGTGCCTGCCCGCGAAGTCGATGACGGTGCGTGCGCGCTGAACCTCGAGGATGGTGGCCTGGCGGTACTCGTTGTCGTCGGTGGCGGCCTCCTCGACAAGCTTCGACAGCACCTCCGGATGACGGGTGATCCGCTCGAAGGCCCAGCCCAGCGTGGACGCGGTCGTCTCGTGCCCGGCCGCCAGCAGGGTCAGAAGCTCGTCGCTGATGTCCTGGCGTGACATCGCCGAACCATCCTCATAGGTGCTGCGCAGCAGCAGCGCGAGCACGTCGTCGCGGCTATCGAAGCTCGGGTCGGCCTTGACCCGGTCGATCAGCCGCGCGATGACCTCGTCGTACTGCCGCCGGTATTCGGCGAGCCTGCCCCATGGGCTGTACCGGCCGTAGGTTCGTGACGGAGTTGGCAGAACCGCCAACCGGGAGCCCAATGTGACCCACGGCGGGATGATGCGCCGCAGCTCGTCGAGCTGTTCGCCGTCGGCACCGAACACCGCCCGCAGGATCGCGTTGAGCGTGATCCGCATCATCGGCTCGAGGGTCCCGAACGCCTGGCCCTCCGGCCAATTGGCCGATTCGCGCAGCGTCTCCTCTTCGAAGATCTTCTCGTAGTTCTTGATGCTCTTGCCGTGGAACGGCGGCGTCAGCAGCCTGCGCCTGAGGCGATGGTCCGCACCGTCGAGGGCGAACACCGACCCCGAGCCGAGCACCCGCGACAGGTTGGGCTGGATGTTGCCCACATCGTCGGTGTTGGCCATGAACAGCCGCTTGGCCAGCTGCGGGTCGGCGACGATGACGGTCCGGCCGAACACCGGGATGTTCATCGTGAACACATCGCCATAGCGGCGGGCCAACTGCTTGTACGTCCACGTCCGCGAGACGGCATAGGCGACGCCCTGCGCCACCATGGGCAGCGGCGGGCCGGGTGGCAGTTTCACCGCGCGCGGCGTTTCGGCGGGCGCTTCGACAATGGTTGCTTCGCTCATGACAACTCCCAGCCGTTTCCCTGGTACTACGATGTACCGTAGGTGTGTGGAGTACGGTACCGGTTGGTACCAGCAGTGCGCAAGGGCCTTCAGGAGGCGATATGACGACAGCGCTCGGCAACGGCGCACAGGTCGAAGCCGCTGACGCGTTCCGCGACCGGCTGCTCGACGGGCTGGGCACCTCGATCGGCGAGCGTGGCTACCGGGACACCACCGTCGCCGACATCGTCCGGCACGCCCGGACGTCCAAGCGCACCTTCTACGAGCAGTTCGCCAGCAAGGGAGAGTGCCTGATCGAACTGCTGCGAAGGAACAACGAGAACCTGATCGCCGGCATCCGGGCGAACGTCGACCCGGAGGCGGACTGGCAGGCGCAGATCCGCCAGGCCGCAGGTGCCTATGTCGATCACATCGCGTCGCGGCAGGCGATCACGCTGAGCTGGATCCGTGAGGCGCCGGCGCTCGGCGCGGCGGCTGTGCCGTTGCATCGCTTGGCGATGGAGCACCTCACCGACATGCTGGTGGATCTCAGCGACAGCCCGGGTTTCCGTCGTGCGCATCTGCCGCCGATATCCCGGCCCCAGGCGCTCATCCTGCTGGGCGGGTTACGCGAGCTGACCGCGCTGTTCGTGGAGGACGGGCGCGACGTGCGAGGCATCCTCGAACCCGCCGTCAAGGCCGCGACGGCGCTCTTCGGGCCGCAGTCAGCTCAGGATTAGCCGCGCAGAGCGCTCCAGCCGCTGGGCGATATCCGCATACGACGCGTAGCCCATCCCCGCGCGTACCAGCGCGCCGGAGTACAGCATCTCCAGCGAGTCGATGACGTCCGGATCGGTGCTGGGTCCCAGCGCGGCGACCAGCCGATCACGTATCTCGCGGCCGATGCGCTGCCGCAGCACCTCGACATCGGGGTCCTTGCCCAGTAGCGCAGTTGTCACCGCTCCGGCGAACTCCGGCTCGTCGGCTACCAACATCGAGATGTGGCGCAACACCTCGATGACGCGCGTGGCCGGATCATCTGATTCGTGTGCCGCGGCCGGCGAGGACGCCAGCCGACGCCAAAACACCTCGGCGACAAGGTGTTCCTTGGAGGAGAAGTAGGTGTAAGCGGTGGCCGCGCCGACGCCGGCCTCGGCGGCCACCCGGCGCACGGTCAGACCGGCAAATCCCTCCCGGCCCAGGAGCCCAATCGCGGCGCGGCCCAGGCGATCGACGGTGTCGGCCTGCTTGGCGGTCAGACGACGCCGAGTCGACTCCAGAGCCGGATCGGACACATGTCCGGACGCTACTACAACCGGGTATCACCAGCAACGGTAAGTTGGACGGCGATGAGCCACACCGACACCGCGCTTCCCAAGCCGCCGCCCGCCTGTTCGCGCTCGCCGAGCAGGTCATCGGGTTCATGCCCGCCGACGAGGGACGCGCGCTCTACGACGCGGCGGTCCGGTATCTGGGTGATGGCGTCGGTGCGGAAATCGGTACGTACTGCGGGAAGTCGACGGTGCTGCTGGGCGCTGCGGCGCAACAGACCGGCGGGGTGGTCTACACGATCGACCACCATCACGGATCGGAAGAGCACCAGCCGGGCTGGGAGTACCACGACGAGTCAATGGTCGACGCGGTCACCGGACTGTTTGACACCTTGCCGACGATGCGCCACACCCTCGATGCGGCGGAGCTCGACGATCACGTCGTCGCCATCGTCGGGAAGTCGACGGTCGTGGCAAGGGGCTGGCGAATGCCGTTGCGGCTGTTGTTCATCGACGGCGGTCACACCGAAGAAGCCGCGCAGCGGGACTTCGACGGTTGGGCGAGGTGGGTCCAGGTCGGCGGCGCGCTGATCATCCACGACGTGTTCCCGGATCCGAAAGAGGGCGGCCAGGCGCCGTATCACATCTACCGCCGGGCGCTGGACACCGGCGACTTCCGTGAGGTGTCGGCCACCGGGTCGATGCGGGTGCTTGAGCGGACGGCCGGCGTGCCCGGCGAGGCGATCTGAACCGATTGGACGTCCGACGCTTCCGACACCGTCACCTTCGACGATGAGGCGGCCAAGGCCACCTCGCTGGTGTTTGGGGACTTCGGCGACGGCGCCGTGTCAATGGAAGTACTCATCGACACCAGCACTCCAGACGAGCATGTCGTGCAGTACGAAGCGGCGATTGTCGATTGACATCCAAACGCGTTGACGAACGGTGCATTCAGCAGGCTTCGCGCCAGGCGTCCAGTTCGACTCTCTTGCTGATCGATGACATCCCCAGCCTCTGCGCCAACGGGCAGAATTCCTCACGCGCGAGGTTGTATTCGGCATGGAACACCGGCTTGCCGCGGTCCAGGAAGGGCTGCACTGCATCGCATTCATCGAACTCGGCGCATTGTTCGACGACCATGAAGTCGAAAACGTCGGCCAGCTCGTCAGTCTGGCCGAGGTCATTCTTCAGGCCGATTGCCAGTCCGCGTTCATGCGCCAAGTCGGCGAGCATCCTGTTGTAACGGAGTTGATCGGCGGCGGTGATGGGAAACCCGGTGTCCTGAGTGTGATTATCCAACCAATCGGGTTCGACACCATCGAAGCCCTTCTGCCGGCACAGGTCCAGCCGGGACGCGATCAGCGGTCGCAGCACATCCGCCCGGCGAATGTCTAGCCAGCGTTCGTCGGGCCAGCCCGCCACAGGTCCACCGATGATCTCTGGTGGAAAGCTCGCGCTGTCTGGGCGGTAGGGCTCCCACGATCCCGCCGTCAGGTAGCAGATCACCTTGCGGCCACGCTGGTGAAGCGCCTGTACCGTTGCGGCGGAGCTGTCGAACAGGTCGATGTCGTAGACCTGCACGTCAATGGTCGGGTCGATGGGCTCGTCGTCGAGCTGCCACTGCCAGGTCAGGCCGCGGGTCGGATGCCACCAGTCGGTGTCCGATGGACTGACAGCCGTTGCACCACTGGGGAACTCGGCCGGATTCGCGTCGTTGGAGCATGCTGGGACCAGCACCCCGGCGGTGAGCAACACCGAGCTGGCGAGGCGCCAGGGTCGGTTCATGTCTCCAGCGTCTCGGCCCACAAACAGGCGGCCGACGTCCTGCTGCCGTTCCTTGACCGTCACCTCGCTGCCGCCCAGGAATCGTTAGCATACAGTGCCACAGCAGATTTCGCGTATCCCGATGCCCTAACTCAATCGCGGATCACGCGGTGTACGTCTGGTTTCGCGAGGCCGCCGTCCTGAGCGATCCACGGCCCCTCGATCGACGGGTCGAGAATTCCTTCCTCCAGCCACGTGTAGCGATCATCGAGCACACCACGAGCAAGCGGGCGGTCGGAGTCGTCGCAGTTGTGCCAGAGCTGGTCGAACAATTGCTCGGCACGGACTCGGGCCTGGCGGCAGAACGCGTCGGCCAGCTCCACCGCCGTACCGTCCGCCCGGTCGCGCTGTGCCCGGACGCAGGCGGCGGTCATCGCGAATAGCTCCGCACCGATGTCCACAATCCGCCCGAGGAACCGCTGCTTGTGCTCCAGCCTGCCTTGCCACCGCGACATCGCGTAGAAGGTGTTGCGTGACAGCCGGCGGCTGGCCCGCTCGACATAACGCAGATGCGCGGCCAGCGGCCCGAACTCGGTGAACGACGTTGGCAGTTGGCCTTTGCCAGTGACCAAGGTGGGCAGCCAACGGGCGTAGAACTCACCGGCTTTCGCTGCCGCTCGCGCCTTGCGCCGCAGGTCCGCCTGCGGGTCGATGATGTCGCCGGCCACCGTCAGGTGTGCGTCCACCGCCTCGCGGGCGATCAGCAGATGCATGATCTCGGTTGAACCTTCGACGATCCGGTTGATGCGCAAGTCGCGCAGCACCTGCTCGGCGGGCACTCCGCGCTCGCCGCGGGCCGCCAACGACTCGGCGGTCTCGAAGCCGCGCCCGCCGCGAATCTGCACCAGCTCGTCGGCAACCAGCCAGGCCATTTCCGAGCCGTAGAGCTTGGCCAGCGCCGCCTCGATTCGAATGTCGGTCTGGCCCGCATCGGCCAGCTCGCTGGCGAGCTCGACCATTGCCTCGAGGCCGTACACGCTGGCCGCGATGAACGCCACCTTGCCGGCCACCGCTTCGTGCTCACCGATCGGCCGGCCCCACTGCACCCGCTCCCGAGACCATTCCCTGGCGATCTTCAGACACCATTTCATGCCCCCGGTACATATCGCCGGCAGCGACAGCCGCCCCGCGTTGAGCGTGGACAGCGCAATCCGTAGCCCGTCACCTTCCTCGCCGATCCGGTTCACGGCCGGTACGCGTACGTTGGTCAGCCGGGTGAAGCCGTTTTCGATGCCGCGCATCCCCATGAACGCATTGCGGTTTTCCACCGCCATGCCGGGTGTGTTCGCCTCCACCACGAACGCGCTGATGCCACCCGCGTGTCCGTCGCTCTGGGGTACCCGGGCCATCACCACCAGCAGGTCGGCGATTACGCCGTTGGTGGTCCACAGCTTGGTCCCGTTCAGCACATATTCATTGCCGTCCGGGGTGGCGGTGGTATGAAGCCGAGCAGGGTCGCTGCCCACGTCCGGCTCGGTGAGCAGGAACGCGCTGATCTCCCGGCTACACCTGGGCAACCACGTTCGCTTCTGCTCCTCGGTTCCAAACATTGAGATCGGTTGCGATACCCCGATCGACTGGTGCGCGGAAAGCAATCCCGCCAGCGAGGCATTCACGGAGCCGACCAGCGCGAGCGCCTTGTGGTAATACACCTTGGACAGGCCGACCCCGCCGTACTCGGTTGCGATAGTCATGCCGAATGCGCCGAGTTCCTTTAAGCCCCTGACGACCTTGTCGGGGATCTGCCCGTCTCGCTCGATCGCAGCGGCATCGATCTGTGACTCGCAGAACTCGCGAAGCCTGGCCAGGAATGCGCTACCGCACTCCGCGGCTTCCACCGAGCCGCTGGGGTGCGGATGGACCAAGTCCAGTCGCAATCTGCCGAGGAACAACTCCTTGCCGAAACTGGGATGGCGCCACTGCGCCTCCCGCGCCTGCTCGGCGGACTCCCTGGCCTGCCGCTCGCCGACTTGTTCGGTAACAGTCATGGCGGACCTCCTCACAACCGGCCCTTACTCGACAGTAACCCCGGCTAGCGATCGCTCGTAGCGCAGGCGCAGTCGTACTCGCCCTCCAGGCCCCGCGGCAGGTCCGCGCCGCGGAAGATGCCACTGGCCGCGGTCGTCGACGAGAGCGCGTCGGCGGCGAGGATGACCGCCGCGCCGGTCCAGGTGGTGCGCTCCTCAGGCCACCGCTTGCCGTCGGCGAACACCAAACCGGTCCAATAGGAACCGTCGTCTTCGCGTAGGTGGTGCATCGCCGCGAACTGCTCGTGCGCGCGGGCCCAGTCGCCTATTGCGTCCAATGCCATTACCAGTTCACAGGTTTCGGCGCCGGTCACCCAGGGCCGATCGTCGACGCAGCGGATACCGAGGCCGGGCACGACGAAGTCGCCCCACCGATCGTCGATGCGCTCCCTAGCCATTGCGCCACGCAGTGCGCCGCCCAGCACCGGGTAGTACCACTCCATCGACCAACGGTCTTTCACCACGAACGCCTCGGGGTGGTGAGCGATCGCGTGGCCCAACTGCCCGACTGCGACCTCCCACTCCGGCTGGGGGTCGTCGAAGTAGTCCGCCAGCGCCAAGGCACACCGGATGCTGTGGTAGATGCTGGCGCATCCGGTCAGCAGCGCATCGGGCTCGGGGCCAGAAGCGCTTCTGGCCCAGGAGATTTCGCCATCCGCCTGTTGCAGGTCGAGCACGAAGTCAATCGCCTTGGTCACGACGGGCCACATGGTCTCGGCGAACCGGCGGTCGGCGGTGATCAACACGTGATGCCAGACGCCGGTGGCGACGTAGGCGCAGAAGTTGCTGTCGCTGTTGGCGTCCTCGACGACACCGTTGCGCAGCTGGATCGGCCATGAGCCGTCAGCTCGCTGCACCGTCCTGCACCACTCGAACGCTGCACGCGCCGGTTCCAGCAGGCCCGCAGCGGTGAGCGCCATCGCGTTCTCCACGTGGTCCCACGGATCGGTGTGGCCATCGTCGAACCACGGGATGGCGCCTGAGGATTCCTGTGTCGCGGCGATCGACTGCGCGGTCTGGCGGCATTGCGCCGGGGTCAGTACTCCTAATACTTGCGGAACGTCATCCAGGTCATTCCGTGGCAACCGGCACCTCCGGCTTCCGGAAGTACAGCGCCACGCTCTTGCCGATCAGCGGGTTCAGCAATGACTCGGCAGTGCGGGTGACCCACGGTTGGCTCACCATGTCCCACACCAGCAGCTTGTGATACGTCGCGACGGCGGGATGATCTGACTTCGACGTCCCGACAAGGCATTTCAGCCACCAGAACGGTGAATGGAGGGCATGCGCGTGATGACGATGGGCGAGGCGGAGGCCGTGGCCGAGCACCTTGTCGCGCAGCGCATCGGCTCGATAGATGCGGATGTGCCCGCCCTCGTTGGCGTGGTATTCGTCGGAGAGCACCCAGCACACCTTTTCGGGCAGCCACCGGGGGACCGTGATCGCCAGCGAGCCACCGGGTTTGAGCACCCGGATAAGTTCGGAGATCGCCCGGTCGTCCTCGGGGACGTGCTCGAGGATTTCCGATGCGATGACGCAGTCGAAAGTGCCGTCGGCGTAGGGCAACTCGAGCGCGTCGCCCTTGACCGCCTCGGCCCTGGCCGACTCGGGCACCTCGCCCTGCGCCTTCATCGCCTGCAGGATCTCGTCGACGTCGTTCAGGTCGGCCGCGTTCTGGTCGAAGCCGATGACGTCGGCGCCGCGACGGTACGCCTCGAAGGTGTGGCGGCCGGCTCCGCAGCCGACGTCGATCACCTTTGTGCCGGCACCGACGCCGAGCCGGTCGAAGTCGACGGTCAGCACGACGTGACCCGCTCGCAAGCCCGTTCGTAGACGGCGACGGTCTGCGCCGCAACGGATTCCCAGCTGAACACCTCGAGCGCACGATGGCGGCCCGCGGCGCCGAGGCGTTGCAGTTCCAGTGGCGAATCCAGCAGTTCGCCGAGCACCTTCGTCAGCTCGTCGACGTCGGCGGGACGGACCAGTCGCGCGCATTCACCGTCGGCCCCGACCACCTCCGGCAGCGCACCGGCACGGCTGGCGACGATCGGCGTGCCGCTCGCCATCGCCTCCACCGCAGGCAGCGAGAAACCTTCGTAGAGCGATGGGATGCAGGCGATTTCGGCCGACGCCAACAGGTCGGCGAGCTCGGAGTCCGACAGCCCGCTGGAGCTGTGCACGATGTCGGAGATGCCCAACTCGGCGATGAGCTTCTCGGTGGGTCCGTTCGGCTCGAGCTTGGCAACGAGCTGCAGTTCCAGGTCGCGTTCGACACGCAGCCGCGCGACGGCGTGCAGCAGGTGGCTGACGCCCTTGAGCGGCACGTCCGCGCTGGCGATCGCGATGATGCGGTTACGCACCCGTCGCTCGGCGGGCTTGAACAGCTCGGTGTCCACACCCAGCGGCACGACGTGCAGCTGGCTGGGCGACACCGCGAAGTCCTCTGCAATGTCGGCGGCGGAGGTCGATGACACAGTGAGTAGCTCAGGGATCTCGCGGGCAACCTGTTTCTGCATCTCCGCGAAGCCATACCACCTGCGCACCAAGGGCTTTCTCCACCACCGCGCGGCCGCCACGTCGAGGATGCGGTCGCGGGTGATCGGGTGGTGCACAGTCGCCACCACGGGCAGGCCGAGTTCGGCGATCGTCAGCAGGCCACTGCCCAGGCACTGGTTGTCATGCACGACGTCGAAGTCGGCACGGCGCTCGGCCAGAATCCGGGCCGCGCGCAGGCTGAACGTCCTGGGCTCCGGGAAACCGGCCGTCCACGTCGTCAGCAGTTCGAGCAGGTCGATCCCGGTCTTGATCTCACTGGGCCACGGAATCCGGAACGGGTCCGGCTCGCGGTACAGGTCAAGGCTGGGCACCTTGGTCAGCCGCACCCGCGGATCGAGCCCCTCGGGGTAGGGCTGCCCGGAGAAGACCTCCACGTCGTGGCCGAGCTCGACCAGCCCACGGCTGAGGTGGCGGACGTAAACCCCTTGCCCGCCGCAATGGGTCTTGCTCCGGTAGGACAACAATGCGATGCGCATGCTCAGCTCACGACGATGCGCACGAGTGGAGATGTCCAGGGTCGGTGGCCAAAGCCTCGGTGAGCTGGCCAAATCCTGTCACGCAACGACTCCGAACCCTCTGGACATGTGTCCAGACTATAGTTTGACGTGCTAGCGGACGCAACGCGTCCATACTGCTCTGACTATCACAGTCACGCCTGGCCGTCCTGTCCGGCCTCTCGATTCCCAACTGCTCGCCGCGGGTATTCGGCTGCCATGAGCAGACACATCGAGGCCACATTCGAGGTCGCCGGCTGGGACGAGACGCCGTTCGACGACAGCGACGAGACCACCAAGCTGACCGAGGCCCTGGTGGCGAAGAAGTACGGCGGGGACATCAAGGGCACGTCGACGACGAAATGGCTGATGGCCTACGCACCGGATCAGACGGCGCTCTACGTCGGCGTCGAGCGGATCAAGGGCACGGTCGGTGGCAGAAAGGGCACCCTCGTGGTGCTCCACGATGGGTCGTATCAGGACGGCGTTGCCAGCGCTGACCTGCGGATCGCGTCGGGCACCGACGAGTTGTCCAACGCGGGCGGCACCGGCAAGTTCCGCGCCGACCCCGCCGGCTCGATCACGCTCGATCTCGACGGCGTCTGAGCTATTGCGGAGGGAAGCCGCCGGTGGCCACCGGCCCCCACCGCTGCGGGGTGACGCGGATCAGGCACTTGCCCTGATCGACCATCGCTTGGCGATACTCCGCCCAGTCGGGATGCTCACCGGCGATGGACCGGTAGTAGTCGACCAACGGGTCGACGGCGTCGGGCAGGTCGATCACCTCGCCGTCACCGTCGACCTGAACGTAGGGGCCGTTGAACTCATCCGAGAGAACCGTGATGCTCGCGCGCCCACGGCGCCGGATGTTGGCCGACTTGGCTCGCGCTGGATAGCTGGCGATCACAATGCGTCCGGCTTCGTCGACTCCGCCGGTGACCGGCGAGCTCTGCAGCGAGCCGTCAGCGCGAAACGTGGTGAGCACCATGTGATGTCGCGGCCTGATGAAGTCAAGCAGCTCGGCGAGCGAAACAACGTCGGCGGTCGCGAACTTTCTGGCCATGAACCAACCCTAGCGACGGCCCAATGATGGAACCCATGCCCAGCACTGATGCCTTCGAGAAATTGGTCGCGCTGCTCGACTATCCGATGTACGTCGTCACCACCCGCGCCGACCGGCAGTCGGCGGGCTGCCTCGTCGGCTTCACCAGTCAGGTGAGCATCCGTCCGCGGCGATTCCTGGTGGGGCTGTCGAAGCGCAACCACACATTTCGGTTGGCGCAGCATGCAGAGCATGTCGCGGTGCATCTGGTGCCGCGACGGCACTGCGAGCTTGCGAGACTGTTCGGCAGCGAGACGGGTGACAAGATCGACAAGTTCGCCCGGTGCAGCTGGCGGCCGGGTCCGCACGGACTACCGATTCTCGAGGACGCGGCCGGCTGGTTCGTCGGCGACGTACTGAGCCGCTTCGACGTCGGCGATCACGTCGGATTCCTGCTGGAGCCCGTCGCGGGGCATGCGCCGGACAAGTTCGAACAGCTCGTCACGTTCACCGATGTCCGCGATCTGGAGCCCGGCCACGAGGCATGATCGCTCTCCGTGGCGAGCACCGCGGCTGTGGATAACTTTCGGAAACATGTCGGTCTGGAGCCCACCCACTGTTCGATCATACGTTCGAAGAACGGATGGGTTCTAGGCTGGAGTAGCTATGTACATCCCGCGCAAGTTCGCGTTATCTGACGACGAGACGGCTGCCGCCCTCGCCGAGGCCGGGTTCGCGCTACTGGTCACCCATGACGAGGCGGGCATGATGGTCACCCCGCTGCCGATGCTCTACGACGAATCGCGGCACTCGCTTGTCGGCCATGTCGCGAGGCCCAACCCACACTGGCGCGCGACCGGAGGCGAGTCGGTGGCCATCTTTGCCGGTCCGCAGACCTACATCTCGCCCAGCTTCTACGCGACCAAGACCGAAACCGGCAAGGTCGTGCCCACATGGAACTACGAAGTGCTGAATGTGTACGGCCGCCTCGTCGCGCACGACGACCCCGAGTGGGTGCTTGATCTCGTGACCATGCTGACGAACCACCACGAGTCCAGCCGTGCCAAGCCGTGGCAGGTCACCGACGCGCCTGAGACCTTCACCCACTCGCAGCTGAAGGCGATCGTCGGCGTTGAACTCGTCATCTCCCGCGTCGAAGGCAAGGCCAAGATGTCGCAGAATCAGCCCGAGCGGAACCGGACGGGCGTCGTCGCCGGCCTGAAGGAATCCAGCGCACCAGCCGATCACGTTGTCGCCGACCGCGTCGCCCTCCTCGGCAACACGAACGCGAACGGCCGGGAGTAGCCCAAGCCACTTAGCCGGGCGCGGCGGATAGCGTCCACATCAACCGGCCGCACCTCGCCCGACGATGGTTCGTAGCACTGCCACTGGTGTCCGGCCGCGTCCACGATCAACACCCAATGCCGGGGTATGAAGCGTCCGATGAGCATGGCGACGGGCCAACGGGATTCGACGGCGGACGCTACGTCCGACAACTTGTCGCGCCGACCGCGAAACAACCGCCAGCGATATCGGACGCCCCTTGCGGAGCTGTGCGCGTTCAGCGCGCGAACCATGCCGCTCGGCGTCGTGCCCAGCCGCCGCGGCCAGACCCGGTTCACCTCGGCGTGCACACGAGCCTGCTCGTCAACGGCGTGCGCATCCGATTCCAACAACGCTGCCCGGTAGTCCGGGTCGAGCAGCGCACCGGCCACCACCGCGACGGTCGGACCACACGTCACGCCGTCGCGCTGCCGAAGGCGAAGGGCCGCGAGTTTCATGCATCTTCACGCTAGTGGGTACCCGACCCTCCATGAGCTTCGACCTCACCCCCACCGCCACCCAGGATGACCCGGTCAAGCGGACACACGAGTCCGCTGTTCTACCGCGACCTCATTCGGCGACCCTACCGGTCTGTCGCTGCCGATGTTCATGGAGGAGCTGTTCTGGGGCTGCGCGGGCATCGGCCTGGCGGTGGTGATGCCCGCGTTGGCGCTGTCCGCGATCGGCCAGGCGCCCGGTGATCACCTGCTCGGCGGCGAAGAGAAGCTCGAGCACAAGCTGGCCAAGGCCCGCGAAGCGGTGCAAGGCGCACGACACTCCGGTTCGGCCACTATGGGCACATTCGAGCAAACCCGACCAATGGTCGCCGCGCAGGCGCTCGGAATTGCCAGGGCTGCACTGGAATACGCCACCGAGTACGCCAACCGGCGCGAGGCGTTCGGCGCACCGATCATCGACAACCAGGGCATCGCCTTTCCGCTGGCCGACCTCGCCACCGAAATCGACGGCGCACGGCTGCTGACCTGGCGGGCGTCATGGATGGCCGCCACCGGCGTGCGTTCGAGCGCGGCGAGGGATCGATGTCGAAGCTGGCCGCCAGCGAGGTTGCGGTCAAGACCACCGAGCGCGCCATTCAGACGATGGGCGGCCGGGGCTACGTCAAAGACCATCCGGTCGAGAAGTGGTATCGGGATGCCAAGCTGTACACCATCTTCGAAGGCACCAGCGAGATTCAGCGCATCGTCATCTCCAACGCACTGGGCGCCGCCGACGGAAAACCACCGCTGCACATCGACCTCGAACCCTCCGGTGGGCCGCTGAACCGGATATTCGGCCGCGGCACACCCATTCGCACCCAGGTCGCGAACGCCGCCCTGAACGCAAAGGACCGCGTCCCCAGTCCGATAATGCGGTTGGCAATGAATGTGTTGCGCCCGCCCCGCAAGTGAAAGAGGTCCGCTATGGGCGTCAGAATGATGGACCTGCTCAGCGGCAATCTCGGCGCGCTGCGCTATGAGCCCACGGCGAAACGAGTTCGGGTTTTCCTTGGCGGGGAACCGGTCGCCGACACCCGCGAGGCCCGGCTGGTGTGGGAGCCGCGCCGCGTCGTCCCGACATACGCGGTGCCGCTTGCGGCGCTGTCGGGGCAGCTGGTGCCCGCCGGCGCCGAATCGGGCGCCGACGAGGACGTCGGCGTTCGGCTGCCTGCGATCAGTTCGCGTCCGATCCTCGACCCGACGGTGCCGTTCGACGCGCACTCCTGCGCGGGCACCGCGTTCGACGTGATCGCGGGCGAGGAGACGGGTGCCGCGGCCGCATTCCGGCCCGACGACCCCGACATGGCCGACTACGTCATCCTCGAGTTCAACGCATTCGAGTGGCGCGAGGAGGACGAGCGGATCTTCAGCCACCCACACGATCCGTTCGGCCGGATCGACGTGCTGCGCAGCAGCAGGCGCATCCGCGTCGAATCAGACGGCCGCTTGCTGGCCGAGTCGTCGCGGCCGATGCTGTTGTTCGAGACGCTGCTGCCCGTGCGCTACTACCTGCCGCGCGAGGACGTCGTGGTCCGGCTCGAGGACAGCGACACGGTGACGTACTGCGCGTACAAGGGCCGCGCCACCTACTACTCGGTGCCCGACGGCCCGCGGGACGTGGCGTGGACGTACCACAAGCCGCTGCATGACGCCGAACAGGTTCGCGACCACATCTGCTTCTTCGACGAGCGGCTCGACGTGATCGTGGACGGCGAACGGCGCCACCGGCCCGTCACGCCATGGAGCGACGAGTGACCTTCACTGAACTTCACTATGGCGAGCTGCCGCTGCTGCTGCCCAATGCATGGGACGTGCCGTCGGCGCTGGCGCTGCTGGACTGCGGCTTCACCGCGATCGGCACGACCAGCTTCGGTGTGGCATCGAGCCGGGGCACGCCAGACGGCGGGCGCTCCACCAAGGACGCCAACGTCGAGCTGGCCGCCGCGCTGCGACCGCTGCACTGCTACGTCAGCATGGACATCGAAGACGGTTACGCCGACGATCCGGACGAGGTCGCAAACTACGTCGCGCAGCTCCCTGTCGACGGCATCAACATCGAAGACAGCACCGACGAGCGGCTGATCGCACCCGAGGACCACGCCGCGAAAGTCCGTGCCATCAAAGCACGTTCGCCCGACGTCTTCGTCAACGCGCGGATCGACACGTACTGGCTCGATCAGGACGCAGGCGTTTCGGCCACACTCGAGCGGGCCGCCCATTACGTCGATGCCGGAGCCGACGGCATCTTCGTCCCAGGGGCTACCGAGCCTGCAGTGTTGCGGGAGCTCACCGCGGCGATCGAGCGGCCCGTCAACATACTTGCCATTCCGGGTCTTTCGCTGGCCGAGCTCGCGGGACTCGGCGTGCGCCGGGTGTCCACCGGCTCGCTGCCCTACCGCGCCGCGATTCACGCTGCCGCCCAGGCCGCCATCGCGGTTCGCGATGCGACCGAAATCCCAGCGGCCGCCGCGTATCCCGACATGCAGGCCCGCCTGGTTCGCTACGCCAGTCAGAAGTTGAGCGGGTAACCGCCGCTGACCTTCAGGGTCTCGCCGGTGATGAAGGACGCCTCGTCGGAACACAGAAACAGCATCGCCGACACCACGTCGCCCATCGTGCCGAGCCGATTCACCAGCTGACGTTGATTCACGAACTCGTCGATCAGCGGCCGGGCCAGATCAGCCAACGCGTTCTCCGTGTTCATCAACCCGGGCGCAAGCGCGTTGACCCGGATGCGATCGGGCGCCAGCTCGGTGGCGAACGCGACGGTCAGGCCACGAACCGCCAGCTTGGACACCGCGTACGGCGTGGCGCTCATGTAGCCGGCCATCGACGAGATATTCAGCACCACCCCGCCGCCACGCTTGCGCATCGAATCCCGGCACGCCAGCGTCACATTGATCACGCCCATGACGTTCACGTCGAACAAGCCGCGGACCTCGTCGCGGGAGAGCTCCCCGAACGGCCGGTTGTACTTGGTCAGGTGCAGACCGGCGTTGTTGATCACGATGTCGATGCCGCCGAAGCGGTCGATCGTCGTCGCAACCGCGGCGTCGACCTGATCGGCGTCGGCGACGTCGCAGGTGACGGCGATCGCTTGTCCACCTGACGAAACCAATTCGGCGGCAGTTTGTTCGGCCGTATCGGCATCGATATCGGCCAGCACCACGCTGGCCCCCTCAGCGACCAGGGCACGGGCGAACGCCCGTCGAAGCCGACGGCCCCGCCGGTGATGAAGGCGGTTCGCTGACTGAACCTCATCCACCCATCCTGGCGTGAGGTTTGGCAATCGTGTGATTGGGCACGCCATTGGCACACGACATAGTGAGGAGGGGTCCGATGCGAGCAGTCACGTGGCAAGGACGACGGAAGGTGTCCGTCGACACGGTGCCCGACCCCGCGATCAAGGAACCGACCGACGCGATCATTCGCGTGACGAGCACCAACATCTGTGGCTCGGATCTGCACCTCTACGAGGTGCTCGGCGCGTTCATGAGCCAGGGTGACATCCTCGGCCACGAGGCGATGGGGGTCGTCGAGGAAGTCGGCTCCGAAGTCGACGGCCTCAAGCCCGGTGACCGCGTCGTGATCCCGTTCAACATCTCGTGCGGGCACTGCTTCATGTGCGACCAGGGCTACAGAGCCAATGCGAGACGCCAGAACCGCGACCAGGGCACCGGTGCCGCGTTGTTCGGCTACTCCAAGCTGTACGGCGAAGTGGCCGGCGGCCAGGCCGAGTACCTGCGCGTGCCGCAGGCCCAGTACACCCACATCAAGGCGCCCGACGACGGACCCGACGAACGCTACGTCTACCTATCTGATGTGCTGCCCACCGCATGGCAGGCAGTCGAGTACGCCGAGGTGCCCGACGGCGGCACGCTGCTCGTATTGGGGTTGGGGCCGATCGGTTCGATGGCCTGCCGCATCGCATCGCATCGCAAGGGCTGCCGACTGATCGGTGTCGATCTCGTCGACGAGCGGCTGAAGCCGCGCGCGGGAGTACTGCGACGACATCGTCGATCTTCGCAAAGAAGACGCAGAAGAGATCGTGATGAGCTACACGGACGGGCGTGGCGTCGACGCGGTGATCGACGCGGTCGGGATGGAGGCCCACGGGTCTCCGGTCGCCGAGGCCGCCCGACCGCCAGCGGCTTCTTGCCCTCCCCGGTGGGCCGTGTCGTGATGAGACACGCGGGGGTGGACCGGCTCGCCGCATTGAACTCGGCGATCTCACTGGTGCGTCGTGGCGGGACGATCTCGATCGTCGGTGTCTATGGAGGCGCCGCTGACCCGATCAACATGATGACGTTGTTCGACAAGCAGATTCAGCTGCGGATGGGTCAGGCCAACGTCAAGCGGTGGGTGCCGGACATCATGCCGCTGCTCACCGACGAGGACCCGCTCGGCGTCGAGCAGTTCGCCACCCACCGGCTTCCGTCAGCTCGGCGCCGGACGCCTATGAGACGTTTCAGAAGAAGCAGGACGGCATGGTCAAGGTGGTGCTCAAGCCCTGATGTATCAGTCCGAAGCGCCCATCCTCGACGGCCTGGTCGGCGCCTGGTGGTCAGCCCGAGTCCGTACGGCACCTGCACCGATCTGGCCGGCATCGCAGAGGTGTGTCACGACCGCGGCGACCCGGATCGTCGACGGGTGGCGATCGCGGCCCTGCTCTTCGCCGCCTGGGTCGCGGTGGCCGCGTTCTTCGGTCCACAGGACGCGAACAATCCGCTGCCCGGCGTCTTCTACGTGCTGTTGTTGGTCGGCCTGGTGGCCCTGTCGCTGGCCGTCGGGCCGGTGTGGCGCGCCATCTCCCCGGCGCGCACGGTGTACCGCCTGCTCGGTCGGCCGTCGTCGGGTCGCCCCTATCCCGAACGTGGGGCTACTGGCCGGCGGTGCTGGGCCTGTTCGCCTTCGTATGGCTGGAGCTGGCAAGTCCCGATCGGGATCGCTTGGCGCAATCCGGATTTGGCTGCTGATTTATCTTGCGGGTTACGCTCGCGGGTGCACTGTGGTGCGGTGAACGCTGGCGTCCCGTGCCGACCCCTTCGAGGTGTACAGCGTGGTGGCGTCGCGGCTGTCACCACTGCGTCGCAACCCCGACGCCCGCATCGCGATCGGCAACCCGTTCGATCACCTGCCGTCGCTGCCGTGCGGCCGGGCACCTCGCGTTGCTGGCCGTGTTGTTGGGATCCACAGCGTTCGACAGTTTTTCGGCGATGCCGCAGTGGCGGACTTCATCGGTGCGCCACCGCGTCCGCCGTCACCGCGACCCTGGTGCGCACCTGCGGGCTGCTGGTGTTCGCCGGGGTAATCGCGGCACGTTGGCTCGCGCCGTAGCACCGGTGGCGTCGACGCGCAACGACGCCGCGAGCTACCGGGGTTGATGGCACACTCGCTCATCCCGATCGTCATCGGCTATGTGCTCGCCCACTACCTGACGTATCTCATCGAGCGCGGACAGCAGACCGTCATCCTGCTGCTCGGCCTCGACGCTGAGGTGAACTACGTGCTGTCGATGCACCCGTCGGTGCTGGCCACCCTCAAGGTCAGCTGTGTGGTGGCCGGACACGTCGCGGGCGTCATCGCCGGCACGACGGGGCACTGCGGCTGTCCCCCGCAAGCGGGAGGTACCCAGCGGCCGTCACCAGCTGACCGGACAGTTGGCGATGATGCTGGTGATGGTCGGCTACACGTTCACCGGGTTATATCTCCTGTTCGGCGGGTGACGCCGAGCGCGCAACGGCGATACCGTTGAGGGATGCGCGCGCTCATCATCGTCGACGTTCAGAACCACTTCTGTGAGGGCGGTTCCCTGGCCGTGACCGGCGGATTGGCAGTGGCCCGCGCGATCAGCGAACCGCCGCGAACCAGCCCGAATACGCGCACGTCGTGGCGACCAACGACTTCCACATCGATCCGGGTGAGCACTTCTCCAACGATCCCGACTACGCGGTGTCCTGGCCGCGACACTGCATGGTGGGGACGTCGGCCGCAGATTTTCATCCCCTCTTCGACCCCGGCGCGGTCGAAGCGGTCTTCATGGAGGGCACTACAGGCGGCCTACAGCGGCTTCGAGGGCACCGACGAGGCCGGCACACCGCTGGCCGATTGGCTGCGGCAACGCGGGGTCGACGAGGTCGACATCGTCGGCATCGCCACCGACTACTGCGTCAAGGCCACCGCCGCCGACGCCGCCAATGCAGGGTTTTCCACCCGAGTGCTGCTGGACCTGACCGCCGGCGTCGCGCCTGGGTCGACCACGAAGGCCGTCGAGGATCTGCGCGCCGCCGCATCGTAGACTCGCCTAGCTTCTCTGCGTTACCCTACTCCAGACCGCACCGACAGCTGCGGCGACGAGGTTCTCAAGCGACGCCGTCACCTGATCCGCGGTGCGGGTCTTCAGCCCGCAGTCCGGGTTGACCCACAGCCGTTCGGCCGGAACCGTTTCAGCGCAGCGCGCAGCGACTCGGCGATCTCGTCGGCGCCGGGACCCGGGGCGAGTGGATGTCGTACACGCCCGGGCCCACCCCGCGGCGAAGCCCGCCGCGCAGCTCGTCGAGCACCTCCATCCGCGAGCGCGCCGCCTCGATCGTGGTGACGTCGGCGTCCAGGCCGCGATCGCGCCGATCACCTCGCCGAACTCCGAGTAGCACAGGTGGGTGTGGATCTGCGTGGAGTCGCCGACCCGCCGAAGTGGCCAGCCGGAACGCGTCCGACGGCCCAGTGCAGGTACTCCTCCCGATCGGCCGTCCGCAGCGGCAGCAGCTCGCGCAGCGCGGGCTCGTCGACCTGGATGATCGGGATCCCGGCCGCCTCCAGGTCGACCATCTCGTCGCGCATCGCCAGCGCGACCTGGTCGGCGGTGTCGCCCAGCGGCTGGTCGTCGCGCACGAACGACCAGGCCAGGATCGTCACCGGGCCGGTCAGCATGCCCTTGACCGGCTTGTCGGTCAGCGACTGCGCGTAGCGTGGTCCACTCGCACGGTGATCGGCGCGGGCCGGCTCACGTCGCCGTGCAGGATCGGCGGGCGCACGCACCGCGAGCCGTAGGACTGCACCCAGCCGTGCTGGGTGGCGACGAACCGTCGAGGTTCTCGGCGAAGTACTGCACCATGTCGTTGCGCTCCGGCTCGCCGTGCACCAGCACGTCCAGGCCGAGCCGCTCCTGCAGCGCGATCACGCGGCGATCTCGGCGCGCATCCGCCGCTCGTACTCGGCCTGGTCGATCTCGCCCGGCGCGCAGGTCGGCCCGCCCGTCGCGGATCGCCGGTCTGCGGGAACGACCCGATCGTCGTCGTCGGCAGTGGCGGCAGCTGGAGTTGCGCGGTCTGGGTGGCCCGGCGTTCGGCAGCAGGCCCCCATGTGCGCCCTAGGTGATGATCGACTCCATGCGAAGCTCGCACCCGGCCGTTGCTGCGCCGCGGATCGGATCTGCGCGATCGGATCGCCGCGTTGGACGCAGTGATCGATGCCGCGACGCGTCCCGGCCGTCGCGCATTGCCGTCGCGAGCGCGACCACCTCTTCGACCTTCTCGGCGCTGAACGCCAGCCAAGCCGCGCAGGGTGTCGTCGAGCTCCGTCTCGGCGTCCAACGAGTACGGCACGCGACAACGTTGAGCACGCCATGTCGACACCGCGACGGCGCCGGCCGACCCAGCAGCGTCGCCAGCTTGCCCAGCGCCGTCTCGAGGTCGGTGCGCCAGATGTTGCGGCCGTCCACGACGCCGGCCACCACCAGTTTGTCGGCCAGTTCGGCCACCGCGGCGACCGACTTCAAGCGCCCGCTACTAGGTCGATACCGATCGCCTCGACCGGGGTATGCGCCAACGCAGGCAGCGCCTCGCCGAGTTCACCGAAAGACGTGGCGACGTGGATCGCCGGCCGGCCGCCTCGTACCCCAGTTGCGCAGCAGGTCTCCGGGCCAACCTGGCCGCGTTGTCGAGGATGTCGGTCACCAGAA
>CAWKOI010000026.1:0-146417 GCA_963851115.1 uncultured Actinomycetota bacterium | reverse complement strand
GACGATGACGATCTGTGTCCTGTGTCGTCGAACTGCGCCGCCGCCGCAGCCAGAACGTCGCGTTGAACTCCGGCGGCGGCAAGGTTGAAGAACTTCAGGATTGACTCGTCGAGACCCTTAATCTGGGTGGCAGCGTCGAGGTCGATCCAGACAATGGGACACAGGTCGACCTCAAACCCTGCTTCTGGTCGCATGATTGGCCGCCCGTAGGCGTCCAGTTCGGCGTCAGCGATGGCGGCAAGGTACCTGTCGCGGGCCCACCGCATCATCATCGTGCTCTTGCCGGCGTAGTTCGGTCCCGAGAGCGCTGGCAGACTCTTCGCGCCGGGTGGCGTCAACGTGTTGATTCGAACGATCTTTGTGATCTTGCTGAATATGCCGTTGACATCGGCGGTGGGCATGAACAGGCTGTACAGCCAGGCTTCCAGACGTTCGACGTGGATTTCACGGTCGCGATCTGACATCGCATTCCATTCCCGCACCGTGACCCGCTGGGGCTCCGGCGGCGGTTGTGTCATGCAGTACTCATGCCACAGTTGTGCATCCATGGATCAGGCGTCCTCGGGAAGGTCCGGCCATACCTCGCGCGCTGAAGATGTCCGCCGCGCGGGTGGCCGCGCGGGCAGCAGTTGGTCTTGAAGCCGTTGCGCTTCAGCGTGATCGGTCTTGGCCTGCTCCACACGCAACCTCGCGGCGGTGAGCTCCTTGCGCAGTTTCGGTTTGACGGGTGCCTCGGTGATCTGGGTGAGTTCGGCGAGGATTTGACGTGTGGAGGAATGTCGGTTCAGCACCACATTTCCGCCGCGATCGCGTATCCGTCGGCGCGCTGCATCCACGATGGCCTCCGTCATAGGTGCGACGGTGCGCTCGGAGCCGCGCCATTCGATGGGTTCCACGCGGTCGGTCGCGGGGTCGCGAAACCAGATGCGCGAGAGGTCCTGCGGGTCGTAGAAGAAGGGTGCTGCGCAGTCGCCGGGCCGAAACTGCCCGACTGGCACCGAACGATAGGGTTCAAGAACCGTCAGTGAGTCGTACACCATGTTCTTGAACTCCACGCCGGCATGGCTGATGGTCCCCCACCGCACCGGGAGGAACTGGTAGATCAGGTCGGGTTGTTGAGGCACGTCGATTCGCCCGGTGACCTCAGTCATCGCGTCCCACAGTTCAAGGGGGCACAGCTGGGCATCCTCTTCATCCGGTAGCACAATTCCGGTGTGCGGGTAGCGGTGGTAGTCCAGCCCGACGAAGCGCCGCAGGTGAGCCTGCAGCTGGCGTGCAGTCAGCAATGGCTCTTCGCTAACAAGTTTGCCTCGCTCAGAGGTGTTGCGGCCCTTGTAACCCGGGATCTGCTGCAAGCCACGCTGAATGGTTTCGTGCCAACGTTCAACATGCGGGTTGTCGTTAGCCTTCCCACCTCGATTAAGCATCAGATCGATCCCGAGCATCGCCAGAAGCGCCCGGAACCATTTGGAGACGAAGATTGCTCCGTGGTCGCATCGGAGGGCGTCCGGTAGCACGGACGGGATGAGGTGCTCGCCTTGCAGGGTGGAGAAATCGGGGGCCAGTAGTCGTTTGCCGGCCAGTACGGGCACGCCGCGGAGATCGAGCCGTTCGGGCAAGCCTGCCCACCTCCAATCACTGATCGAGGTGCCTTCGACCAACATCGAGAAGGGCCGGCAAATGTCATAGAGCAGCAGCCCGGCCTCAATGCCATTCGCACTTCTGGGAACGACGCGAATAGCGAGGACTACTCGGGTCGCAACGTCGATGGCGGTGATGATCTCGACGCTGCATGCGCGGCCGGTCAGTGGATCGTAGACAAGATTGTCGGCGCGGGTGACGTCGATGGCGACGACCTGGCCTGGGCGAATCGCTGGGTAGTGTTTGGCGCCGGAGACCTGACGGAGCTTCCGGCTCTTTTGCGCACGCGTCGTGGCTCCTCGCTCCCGTTTGAGCGCAGCGAGAAACTGGCCAGTGATCCGTTGGGGTGCTTGAAAATCGTCGATCCCGTTTTCTTTCAAGCGAACTCTGATTCGACGATCGATCTCTTCATTTGAGATGGTCGATCGGTCCCCATCGAGGGTGTCGACGATCTGGGTGGCCACCAGCCGGTATCGCTCGTCGATCAGTTCCCAGGACTTGGTCTGACGGGTACTTCGCTCGTCGATCAGGGCGAGTACGCCACGCTCTTTGAAGCCGCGGACCCAGCTTCTGATGGTGACGGGGCTGAAATGTGCTGGTCGGGTCTCACCGTCCTGGATCCGCCCCTGCACTTTCCGGTCGAGCTGTGCCCCGAGATTCAGCTCCTTGGCCATCTCTGCGCAGCGCTTACTCTCGGAAGCGCCACTTGGACCATATGGCGGTCTCGGTTCGCCGGGCCGTGCCAGGGCTTGGTGGCCGTCGCGGTAACCGGTCAATATTTCCTGAACGACTTCCAACTTGAAGAGTGCCTTCTCGCGGACGTCGTCTGCGAGGGCGTCCCACAGTGGGCGGAGTGGTTCAGAGAGCGCTGCGACCTCGCCGTCTTCGAGGCCGCGGATCAAACCCAGTTCCGTCCAGCCCTGTTTGGCGGTCTCGCCGTAGGAATAGTGAAGGGTAACGCCGGCGGCGGCGATCTCGCCGATGACCGCGATTCCTCGATTTGTCAGTACTCGTGTGCCTTCGATGAGGGTGGTTCGTCCGCTAGACATGGCTGTTGCTTCTGCTCGCCGCGACGGGCGTGTACAGCCCCCACGGGGCACTCATGTCGATGCGCAGGGCGCCGGTCCACACCAAGTGCCACATCACCGATTTGAGTTCACCTGTCCCGTCGTCGGCGGCAAGAAGCTCGCCCACGGTCGATGCGCCACATTCAGCCAGTCGCAGTATCTCTTCCTCGAAGTGCACCGCCCATGGGGGCCTACGGCGAAAACCGTGCAACCACAACAAATTCATGCGTTCTGTTGTGCTCACTCCCGTGAAGACCGTGTAGCGCCATCCAACCCGTTCGCACGCACGGCGAGTGACGGCGCTCTTGGCTCGAAAGTCGTCGTCTTGTTGTTCCAATGATCTGACATCCCAGACAGTGACGGCCCCATCCATGTGCTGGGTCAGCAGATCGGGGAAATGGCCGACCAGTTCATTGGTCGCCCATGACAACAGAAACGGTTGGGAGATCATTCGCACGACGTGGGGATCACGGTCGAGCTTGCGCACCAGGTCGTGCTCGAGACCTGATTCCAGTTGTACGACATCGGAATTGGTGAATGAGTAGGCCGACACTGGGATGTGGCGATTGCTTGCCGACGACCGTGGTGTCCGGGCCGGAGCCAGCTGGTCCAACGGTGGTGCACCTTGGACTTGCCACAGCCACACCGTTTCCACGCCGTCGCGGAAGCGCATTCTCCATTCGACCTGTAAAGCGCTGTTCGTGATGACGTGGACACTTGCCAGTGATCTATTGCGACTCATCGGACTTGCCTCCACCTGTGGTTTAGGGTTAGGTGCGCCACGATAGGCACCTTGGAGGTAGTTGCTGGGCCGATTTCGAGAACTGCTAGCGGCAATTTCGCTAGTGCGCGGCTATTGCTGCGCACTCACGGATCTGCGTGCCACCTACCGGAATTCGAGTCCGTCAAGCAGTTCGAGAGGCGGGTGCCAGTGCACCGGCTCGTTGATTCCTTGCTGCATCAGGAAGCCGTGTGCCAATTCATCTAGTTCGGCGACCATGGGCGGGGTGAGGCTCGCTCCGAAGGAGGTCACGAGCGTCTTCAAGCTCCGCTGGTCGAGTTCCGGGTGAGATAGCAGAGCAAGGGTCGAGGACCCGCTCATCCTCTCGATCATGTAGCACCGCGCGGGCACGACAGAGCTTTCGGTCAACAACGAGTTGGCGTCGCCTGCCACCTGTTGTTGCCAGGAGTTCTCGCTGATCAGGTCTGAGTAGTCAAGTCGGCGACGGCGTTCGTAATCGATCAGGCCGCCATGCTCCTCGAGGTAGTCGCTCAGGCGAATCAGTGCCGCGCTGATCGAGTCCCAGTAGGTCCAGCCACATAATGTCCAAAACCTCTGGTTCAGAGTGTCCGAGGTGTTCACTTCTCCCAGGAGACGTACTGCATCAACAGGTTTCAGCGTGCTGCCAGTAAGGAGCGCAGCACAGGAAAGTGTTTCGCGCATTACCACAGTCGGTCGAAGATCTGACAGCATCTGACGGGCCCACTCTGGCCACAAAGCGGCCGGCAACTTGGCCGCCATTGTGCGATCACGACTCGGGTCTGGGTCGGGTACCCGCGGCATGATCGTTGCGGTGCGGTACTGAAGTTGCTGTTCAGGTCCGAAACCGGCGCTGCGCGCCTTCAGTACGATCGCAGCAGATATCTCACCGTCCCGCCTGCATGACCGAATCTCAGCCGGACCGGTCGTTGCGTTCTGCCCCTCGATTATCGAGCGGGCGCGGTCCCCGGCATCACTGATGCTCGGCTGTGCCAGTATTCGCATCGCGATCGTTATCCCGACCGCCGCATCCAAAGCGCGTTGCGGCGCTTTGTTATTCAACGTCTCTCGCGCTTGGGTAGGAATGAAGTCGAAAGACTCCTGTCCTGTCGCTTCCTCTAGGACCCTCTTTATGGAGAGGCCGTGCTCTGAAGCGAAGTTGAGCGCCCGGTTCGCGAGACTCCCTACCGCAGCTAGAACTTCCGTCTGCGACTTCGGGTGCACCTCGAATACGCCAAAACCGCTCCTGCCGTGGTCAATAACGTCATACAGCCTGCGCTGCGCCCACAAGAAGGAATGGTCGTCACCGAGCAACTGCAAGGCAGGGACTGCGTTCAACGGGTGGCCGCACCTGCAGGCGGTTGGAGACGGAACGCTGCGATAGAGCTGGGTGGATCGCTGATGATTGTCACACTCAGGGCATGCATCGATGAGTAGGCAGTTGTGATGCAGGCACGCAAAGGACCAACCGAGTCGCCAAGACAACCGCCACCGGCCAGCTGTTTCGCGTATGCACGCGGGACAGAACCGCGACCACGACAACGGTCCGAAGGGAAAGTCGGGATCAAGGCGGTGCGATTCCGGATCAAGACGTAGCGCGAGGCCGTCGTAACGACTGAGCGTCATGGCCTCCAGGGAACTCATCGGCAGCCCTGTTGCCGCAGCGAGCGACTGTGCTTGGGGAGGTGACAGCCACGTCCTCCACGACGGCATTGCGGTGGCCGGCAAACCCGCGGTTGCAGCAAGTGCCCCTACGGTCAGACCCGAGGCGAGCGCGCTCGCCTCTATCCACGAGTCGATTGACTCGCCCTCGAGTGGGTCAACCTGCAGCGGCAACCGCCGGCGCTCGACTCTCATTTCCGGCAGCTACTTTGACAAGATCTTTGAGACGGCGACGCCAACAGCGGCTTGACCTGCCCTTACGGCATGCGAATTGTCAGGCCGACTAACGATGTTGTTAAACAACAGATGCGCGCTTGTCAATCTTCACTGCATCTCGACAGCGGCGTAGCTGCTTGGCCATGTTCGCGAAGCGCGACAAGTGCAGCTGATGTGCGACGGTGATGGTCTTGGTCGGACCGTTGCGGTGCTTGCCCAAGATCAGGTCGGCCTCGCCGCCCCGTGGGTCGTCGCGCTCGAAGGCATCCGGTCGGTGCAGGAGGATGACCATGTCCGCATCCTGCTCGAGCGACCCGCTTTCGCGCAGGTCGGAGAGCATGGGCTTCTTGTCGGTGCGCTGCTCCGGCCCGCGGTTGAGCTGACTGATCGCGACGACGGGGACATCGAGTTCCTTCGCCATCAGCTTCATGCTGCGAGAGAAGTCTGACACTTCCTGCTGACGCGACTCGTACTTCTTGCCGGACGTCATCAGCTGCAAGTAATCGACCACGATCAGCTTGAGGCCGGCCTTCTGGCCGAGCCGGCGTGCCTTCGCCCGGATCTCCATCATCGTCAGGTTCGGCGAATCGTCGATGAACAGCGGCGCTTCGCTGATCTCGCTCATTCGCCGGGCGAGCCGCGTCCAGTCGTCGTCGCTCATCCGGCCGGACCGCATATCCGACAGCTTGATCTTCGCCTCGGCCGATAGCAGTCGCATGACGATCTCGGACTTGCTCATCTCCAACGAGAAGATGACGCTGGCCATCCGGTTCTTGATCGAGCACGACCGCAGGAAGTCCAGTCCCAGCGTCGAGTTGTGCGTCGGCACCATCCCTCGGCCGGCCAGATACAGGTGTGAGGCATTGTCCACCTGCACGCAGCGCACCGGAACGTTACGCACCCGCCGCACCGCATCGATCTGCAGGAGCGGAGCCATCAACGTCGCCGTACCGCCGCGCTCCGAGTAGCGCCCCATCGAACCCGCCGCCGCGATGGTGTCCATCCCCCAACGCAACTCAACTGTCGTGCGCACGCCATAGCCGGTAGGCCACTGGTGCTGTGCGTCGGCGATGATCGCGGTCCCGTCCGAGAACTCGACTTCATAGCACGGCCGACTGAGCATCACGTCCGTCGACGCGACCACTCGCGTCGGCTCCCCGTCTGCGCCGAGCAGCCGATCCCCGACCGCGACATCACCCATCGTGGTCCAGCCGGCCGGCGTCGGCAGCGGCGTATCCAGCGCCAGCGCCTTACCCACACCCGGCCGGGCCGCGATGATGATCATCTGCCCCGGATGCAAGCCGTTGGTCACCTCGTCGAGCTCGACGAAGCCCGTCGGCACGCCGCGTGCCAAGCCGCCGTTGGACGCGATCGCATCGATCTCGTCCATCGTGGGCTGCAGCAGATCCTCCAGCGGCACAAAGTCTTCCGACATCCGTCGATCTGCGACGTCGTAGATCTCGGCCTGAGCGCGATCGACGATATCTGCGACGTCGGCGCCCTCCGCGCCGGCGTAGCCGTACTGCACGACACGGGTGCCCGCCTCGACCAGCCGGCGCAGCAACGCCTTCTCCGCGACGATGCCCGCGTAGAACCCTGCGTTGGCAGCCGTCGGCACGGTGGAAATCAGCGTGTGCAGATACGGGGCGCCGCCGATCCGGCGCAACAGGCCCCGGCGGTCCAGCTCCGCGGCGACCGTCACCGCGTCGGCCGGCTCGCCACGCCCGTACAGATCGAGGATCGCGTCATAGACGTTCTGGTGTGCGGGGCGGTAGAAGTCACCGGGACGCAGCCGCTCCAACACGTCGGCGATGGCGTCCTTGCTCAGCAGCATGCCGCCCAACACGGACATCTCGGCCGCGTTGTCCTGCGGAGGTTGACGACCGAAGTCCTCGCTGGGCGGCGGGACACCCATGTCCGAATGGCCGAGGTCATCTACGACAGCCACGCCGTGTCTCACCTCCCCTTGAAGCCATCGAACGTATATTCGACTCGCTACCGTGACTGTAGGTCAGACCACCGACGGCCACCACCTCTCGCCCCCTGAGACTCCCCTGCGACGGCTCACGCTAGACGTTGCTGGGAGGGTCGCAAAACTTCCCTGTTTATGAACTTGTGGATGGGGTGTGGATATCTCTGGACAGGCATGTTGAGTCGCTGGGGAGAACTTGTGCATGAACGACTTTGTTCGGTGCATCCGCGCAGATAGCCGCACCATAAAGCCCGTGGACGTCTGTGGATGGCAATTGCCTCGGCGTGTCGGCCCGGGTTGCGATCTCGGGCGTGTTGTGTTTCGGGCGAGGGCCGACAGGTTAACAGCTCGTTAGCTTCGCTGCAGACTAATTAATTCGCAAAGTTCGCCAGAAGGCACAGCAACGACCGGGAGAAGACCTATCAAGGTCCTCACCCGGTCGATTCGAGGCTGGTGTTATTTCCCGGCGACGACGTTCAGCGACACCGAGGCATCCACCTCAGGGTGCAGCCGCACGGCGATCGGGTGGGTACCGACCGACTTGATGTGGGCCTTGGGCAGCTGGACGGTGCGCTTGTCCAGATTCGGTCCGCCGGCCTTCTTGATCGCCGCGACCACGTCCGCCGAAGTCACAGAACCGAACAGCTTGCCGGTGTCGGCGGCCGCCTTCACGGACAACTCCACCGGGCCGAGACCCTCGAGGGCGGTCTTCAGTTCGTTGGCGTGCTCTCGGCCCTGGATGCTCTTGGCCTCGCGGGCCCGGCGAATCTCCTCGGCCTGGCGCTCCGCGCCGCGGGACGCCACGATGGCCAGCCCGCGAGGCAGCAGGAAGTTGCGGCCGTAGCCGTCCTTCACCTCGACGATGTCGCCGGACGAACCGAGGTGGTCCACCTCAGCGGTAAGAATCAGTTTCATATCTAGTCTCTGTCCTGCCTTATCGCGTCGACGCGCTGAACGGCAGCAGTGCAACCTCGCGGGCGTTCTTGACCGCGATCGCGATGTCCCGCTGGTGCTGGACGCAGTTCCCGGTCACGCGGCGGGCGCGGATCTTGCCGCGCTCGCTGATGTAGGTGCGCAGCAGCTGGGTGTCCTTGTAGTCGATCGTCTGCCCCTTCTTGGAGCAGAACACACACTTGCGTGTCTTGATCGGCTTCTCGGGAGCCGGGCGGCGCTTGGTGGCCTTGGCCATGTGTCTATCTCTTTCTGGAATCGCTGGTTGGTTGTGGTCAGAAGGGCGGTTCGTCGTCGCCGCCGGCAAGCGAGCCCGCTGCGGGGGCGCTGCCCCACGGGTCGTCCTGCTTGGCCTCGGAGCCGCCGCCGCGCGAACCGCCGCCGCTGCCGAATCCCCCGCCACCGCCGCCGCTGCGGCTGGCCTTGTTCACCTTCGCGGTCGCGTAGCGCAACGACGGGCCGATCTCGTCGACCTCGAGTTCGACGACGGTGCGCTTCTCGCCCTCGCGGGTCTCGTAGGACCGCTGCTTCAACCGCCCCTGGACGATCACCCGCGAACCCCGGGTCAGGCTTTCGGCCACGTTCTCGGCGGCCTCACGCCAGATGCTGCACCGCATGAACAGCGCGTCGCCGTCCTTCCACTCATTGCTCTGGCGGTCGAAGATCCGCGGAGTCGACGCGACGGTGAAGTTGGCGACGGCCGCGCCGGACGGGGTGAACCGCAGTTCCGGGTCGGCGGTCAGGTTTCCGACGACGGTGATGGTGGTGTCACCAGCCACGAGGTCCTCCTGTTTGGGTTGTCGGCTCTTCGCGCAAGCGCTCATCGCGGGCGGTTGTGCGTTGGACAGCAGTCGCAGGCGAGCCTACGGAAAGCTGCCGACGCGCACGCGCCGTTGGGCGACTAGTGCTTGTCGGTCCGCAGAACCTTGGTCCGCAGCACGGACTCATTCAGGTTGAGCTGACGATCCAGCTCGGACACAGTCGCGGGCTCGGCCTTCACATCGACGACGGCATAAATGCCCTCGGCGTGCTTGGCGATCTCGTACGCCAGCCGGCGACGGCCCCAGATGTCGACCTTGTCGACAGAACCGCCGTCCTTGCGGACAACGTTGAGGAACGCCTCAAGCGACGGAGCTACTGTGCGCTCGTCGAGAGTGGGGTCGAGAATGACCATGATTTCGTATGGACGCATGAGAACCTCACCACCTCCTACGGTCTAGTGCGGCCACGGCCTGTCCGTGGCAGGAGGGTTACCTGCGTCGGCAACCGGCCCAGGCTACAGGAACGGCGGCCTGATCTGCGAAATCGCGCTCACATACCGATGAGCGTCTCGATCCAGCCGCGCGCGAAGTAGACGAGGAATCCCGCCGCGACGATCCAGAGCAGGGGGCTGATCTCGCGCGCCTTGCCGGCTGCCGAGCGCAGCACCACCCACGCGATGAATCCGACGCCGATGCCGTTGGCGATCGAGTAGGAGAACGGCATGGTCGCCACGGTGAGCACGACCGGTAGCGCCACCGAGAAGTCGGAGATGTCGATGTGGCGCAGGTGCGACGCCATCATCGCGCCGACCACCACGAGTGCAGCGGCGGCCACCTCGGTCGGCACGATGGAGGCCAGCGGGGCAACGAACATCGCGGCGAGGAACAGCGCACCCGTCACCAGGTTCGCGAAGCCGGTGCGCGCGCCCTCCTCGATGCCCGCGCCCGACTCGATGAAGACGGTGTTTGACGACGACGATGTGGCGCCGCCGACGACCGCGCCCGCACCCTCGACGATGAGCGCTGAGCGGAGTCGCGGGAACGTCCCCTGATCGTCGGCGAGTCCGGCCTCGCGCGACAGGCCGGTGAAGGTGCCCATCGCATCGAAGAAGTTCGCGAACACCAACGTGAATACGAACATGGTCGCGGCGATCACGCCGACGCGACCGAAGCTGTCGAGGCTGAACGCGCCGACGAGGGACAGGTCGGGCAGAGCGAACGGCGAGCCCGACAGGGTCGGCACCGAAAGGCTCCAACCACCGGGATGCTCGACCGCCGACCCGAGGTGCCAGATCGCCTCGATGACGACCGCGATGACGGTGCCGGCCGCCAGTCCGATGAGGATGCCGCCTCGCACCCGTCGAGCGACGAGTATGCCGGTCAGTAACAGCGTGAGCACAAACACGACCGTCGGCACGGTGCTGATGGATCCGGTGCCGCCGGTGCCCAGCCCGACGGGTGGCGACGGGACTCCGGTGGACCCGATGAACCCGGCGTCGACAAGCCCGATGAACAGGATGAACAGGCCGATACCGGCCGTGATCGCGAGCTTGAGCTCCATAGGCACGGCGTCGAAGACGAGCCTGCGCAGCCCGGTCGCCGCCAAGAGCACGATGATGAGCCCGTTGATGACGACCAGGCCCATCGCCTCGGGCCAGGTGAGTGAGCCGACCAGGGTCGTCGCGACGAAGGAGTTGATGCCCAGTCCCGCAGCGAATGCGAACGGCGAGACGCGCAATGACACCGAACAGGATCGTCATGACGCCGGCGGCGCAGCGATGTCGCGGCCGTGACTTGCGCGAACTCCAGCTTCTGCCCGGTGACGTCCTCGGGGCTCGACAGGATGATCGGGTTCAGCACGATGATGTAGGCCATCGCGATGAACGTGACCACGCCGCCGCGTATCTCGGTGCCGACCGTCGACCCCCGCGCCGAGATTTCGAAGAAGCGATCGAGGCGATTCATTCTTCGACCCTATGGTCCCGGGCCGGTCCGTTCCTGCTAGCCGTTATGCCCGGTGCTTGTAGTACTCCAGCGCAAGGTCCTTCGTCTGCGCCGAACAGTGGAATCGCCACCAACATCGGTGCGCCTCCCTTATGTGCTCCGTGCTAGATCCGGTTCGGGCTCCGACTCCGGCGGCTGCGCCGGTGCGGTGATGCGGGTTCTGCCCTCCTGCGGACGCAGCCAGTCGGGCAGCCAGCGCGGTGGCGCATCGGGGGCCCGGTCGAACACCCCTCCGGACGGGTCGTCGACTCGGCCCCCGTAGCGGACCAAGTCCAGCTCGGGGCGGTAGATCTGTCGAATCACCAAGGCGCACAACACGATCACTGCGATGTCTCGCAGCAGCACCGTGGCGGTGAACCACTGCTCGGGCAGCCCGCCGTTCTCCTGCCCGTATAGGTACATCATCCGTGGCACCCACACCAGCGCGTCGATTGTCATCCACGCCAACAGGATCCGCCGGTGCGGCAAGGCCAGCACCGCCAGCGGCACCAGCCACAGCGAGAACTGCGGACTCCACACCTTGTTTGTCAACAGGAATGCGGCGACCACCAGGAAGGCCACCTGAGCCAGCCGCGGCCGCTGCTTGGCGGTCAGCGCAATGTATGCGATTGCGATGCAACACGATACGAACAAGATCGCGGACACGGTGTTGAGTACCGTCGGCGGCTGCCAGAACCCGAGGTCGGTGTCGAAACCGCGCCAGCCGGTGAACGATTTCACCACGTTGTACAGCGAGTCCATGTCGTCGCCGCGGCGCGTGTTGAGCCGGAAGAACTCCGACCATCCTCTCGGGAACAGCACCATGATCGGCAGATTTATCACCAACCACGTAGCCACCGCGGCGACCGCCGTCTTGCCCACCTCACGCAGGCGACCGGTGCGCACCGCCAGGACGGCGAGCGGCGCGAGCAGCAGCAGTGGATAGAGCTTGGCCGCCACACCGAGCCCGATCAGCGCGCCGGCCAGCATCGGTTTTCGCCGTGCCCAGGCCAGCAGCGCACCGGTCGCGAAAGCCGTTGCCAGCGCATCGAAATTCGTGAAGACCTGAAAGATCAGTATCGGCGACGCCGCCACCATGGCCGCGTCCCAGATCCGCCGCGGGCCGGCCAGTCGAGCCGTGGCCCACACCGTCGCCAGCCACGCCAGCGCCAAACCGAACGCGGCGATGTTGAAGAACATCACCACCTCGGCGATGATCGGCACCGACACCAGCTTGGTCAGCGCGGTGTAGGTCTTGGCCAGCGCCATCGACAGGTACTGGTAGATCCCGGTCAGCACCGGATACTCCATGTACCGCACGGCGATATTGCCGTCGTACTGCATCCGTGGCTTGCCGGTGCTGTCGTTCTCGACCCAACTCGACTTGTACGGAAACTTGCCCAGGTTCAACAGTTCTGCCGTGTACAGCGGAACGGTGTCGGAGTAGCACAGCTCGTAGTACGCCCGCTGGTTCTGCCAGTTGCCGACGCGTTGATCGGCGGTGCCGGTGCCGGTGGTCTGCAGGCACGCGGCCTTGGTGGAATAGCCCAGCGCCAGGAAAACCAGGGCGATGATCAGCATCACGCGCAACGGCGTCAGAACGCGTTGCCTGCCGATCAGCGCGTGTCGGCCCACCGGACCACCGATGACCCCGGACAGCGCGGCGCCGATCGTATCCGTGCGGCTGGGCAGGTCGCGATCGTCGAGACTGCGGCGGTCGGTAGCGAGCGGCAGGGGCGACACCGTCGACCGCTCAGGCGCCGCCCCCTCGTCGCTCACCGCGGATTCGGTCACGGGGGCGGAGGCGGAACCGGCGTCTGAGCCCCTGGAATCACCGGTCCCGGTGGCGGTCCGGCCGGCGGCGGAGGCCCGATGGGCACGGTGGTCGGCGGGCCGATTGGAATCGTAATGCCCGGCGCCACTTCAATTGTCGGCTGAATCACCGTTGCCGATGGTGTGGGTGGCGTCGTCGGACTCGGCGGCGGAGGCGGCGCTTGCGGCGCGCCCGCGTAGCCGCCGATCTCTTCCGGCTTCGGGAAGGACTCGTTCTCGGTGTCCTCCAGTGCGCCGTCCATCGTCGTCTTCCAGATGTCCGACGGCAGGCCCGAGCCCCAGATGGGCGAGCCCCACTGGTTTTCCAGCGGCTTGGTGCCTTCGGTGGTGCCCACCCAGACAGCCGTCGACAACGACGGTGTGAACCCGACCATCCACGCGTCACGGTTGGCACCCGTGTCGCCCAGCTGCACGGTGCCGGTCTTGGCCGCCGACGGACGCCCGCCGGCGAGGTTGTGACCGTTGGAATAGGCGGCGATCGGCTGCATGGCCGAGGTCACGTTGTCGGCGACCTTCTTCTCGATGCGCTGCTCACCGGAGTTGTCCTGCTGGCCCGCGTCGAACAGCACCTCGCCCTGGGAGTTGACGACCTTCTGCACGAAATGAGGTTTGTGATAGACACCTGAGGCCGCGATCGTGGCGTTGGCCGAGGCCATGTCCAGCACGCGAGTCTGGTACTGGCCCAACACGATTCCGTTGTTCGGCGGGCCACCCTTACCGTCCTCGGACAGCGTGTGCTCGACGCCCGGGAAGCTTTCGGCGATGCCGGCCTGGTGCGCGGCTTCGGCGACGTCGGCCGGCCCGTTGTTCAGCTTCAGCATCAGCCGGTAGTAGCTGGTGTTCAGTGACCGCTTCAGCGCCTCGGCGATGTTGCACGTCCCGCAGCCGCCGCCCTCGACGTTGCTGATCTCGATTCCGTCGACCGTCAGCGGCGAGCTGTCCACCTGATAGCCCAGACCCATGCCCTGCTGCAGCGCGGCGATCAACCCGAACACCTTGAATGCGAGCCGGTCTGCAGCCCGGCCTGCGCGAAGTCGAAACCGGCGGCGTCGGTGCCGCCGTAGTACGCCTTCACCCCGCCGGTGCGCGGATCGATGGACACGATCGCGGTGCGCATGTCGGGGTCCTCCCCGTCGAGGTACTCCGCTGCCGCTTCCTCGGCGGCCGCCTGCGCCTTGGGGTCGATCGTGGTGGTGATCTGCAGGCCCTCGGTGTTCAGCGTCTGCTCATCGATGTCGAACAGATCGATTAGCTCCTTTTGGACCTGGCGCTCGATCAGGCCGTTGGGGCCGGTGGTCTGGTTCTGCGACCGCGCCAGGTCTGGTGGCACCGTCGGCGGAAACACCTGTGCCGCACGGTCGGCGGGGGAGAGCGCACCGATCTCGACCATGCCGTCGAGCACCCAGTTCCATCGCGCCGACGCGCCCTCGGGATCGACGGCGGGATCCAGTGTCGACGGTCGCTGGATAAGCGAGGCCAGCAGTGCGCCCTCGGCGACGGTGAGCTGTTCCACCGGCTTGTCGAAGTAGGCCTTAGACGCCGCGGCGACGCCGTACGAGCCGCGCCCGAAGTAGATGATGTTCAGATACGACTGCAGCACCTGGTCTTTGGACCATTCGCCGGACATCTTGGTGGAGATCACCAGCTCCTTGGCCTTGCGGATCAAGCCGCCGATCCCCGAGCGCTCCGAACCCACCAACGCGTTCTTGACGTATTGCTGAGTGATCGTCGAGCCACCCTGCAGGTCGCCGCCGAAGAGGTTGTTCTTGATCGCGCGGGCGAACCCGGTGAACGAGAAGCCGGGGTTGGAGTAGAAGTCGCGGTCCTCGGCGGCCATCACCGCGTCGCGCACGTGCACCGGAATCTGATCGATGTTGACGTCGACGCGGTTGCCTTCGGGCGGAACGATTTTCGCCAGCTCACTGCCGTCGCTGGCCAGGATCGTCGACACCTGGCTGGTCCGGATGTCGCCCGGTTTGGGCACGTCGACGATCAGATAGGCCATCCCGAACGTGACGAGCGGCAGCACGACCAACACGGCCACCGTGGCATATAGCCCCCGGCGCACCCACTTCCAGTTGATCTGCTCGCTGAAACTCGGACGCTGCGGGGGCGGACCGCCCGGTGGCCCCCCGCGCCCCGGCGGGTGGCGCGGTGGAGGAGGGGGCGGTTGCTTCGGGGCCGGCGTGCCGTCGAGCGCCGCCTTGACGACGTCGATCGGATCTCGCAGATGCGCCGGCGGGGCATTGCGAACGGCGGGAATGACGGCGGTGAGCCCGTCATCGGGTGGAGCGCCGGGGGCCGGTGACGCGGAGCGTCAGACGCAGGCGGCCGGCGCCGCCCGCTGTCCGATTGCCGCGGCGGGTCGTCCGGTCGATGTTGCGCGCCCGCGCCAGCACCCTCAGCCGCGCGTCCCCTGCGGACATCACTGGCTGACCGGTCGTGGCGCCCTTCGTTATTCACTGGCCGTGCGCGCGCCATCGCGCGCCGTCCGGGTGCGACGCGGCGCCTTTGGCGGCCGGACCGCGCCGAGCACATACGACTTGACCAGGTGATTCCAACTGCAGGTGCGGCATACCTCCACCACGTGTACCGAAAACTCGTCGTAGCGGGTCGCCAGCAAGACCAACTCCTCAGCGGTGCGCGCCGATCCTGACACGGCGCCCAAGTGATCACCGAACACCCACGACACCAAGGTGAGCTGTTCCTTGCGGCAGATCGGGCACATCACCGAACTGGGCTTCCCATGGAACTTCGCGGCTCGCAGCAGATAGGGATTGGCGTCACAGACCTCCGAGACGCCGGTGCGTCCCGAGTAGACCTCGGCCAGCAGGGACCGGCGCCGAAGCGCATAGTCCACCACTTGTCGCTGCAGTCGCACGGAGACCAGAGTACGTCGGCCATGTGCCCGCCGAGGCGTGACGGCACCGCGACGCCTGCGGGTTGGGCATCTGGTCTGCGGCTGATGGCTATGGCAACCAAACTCTTACGATCTCTGTCGTGGCGACACAGGCAGAGAGCAGGAACGCGGGCGAAGGCCTGGCAGATGAAGCAGAAGTTCGGCGACACCATGGGCTACCGGCTCTCGGTCTACCCCGACTACGCCTCGCTCACCCGGCCCGACCCCGCTGAAGACCGCCGCGAGCTGAACTACATCTACCGCGGCGGGTGGGACGATCCGTCGACGAGTTCGAAGTCCTTCGACGCGACGGAGATCGACCTCAGCCAGTTCGACATCAAGACGGTCGTCGGCGTGCTGCGCGGCGCCCCGGAAACCCTCGACATCAAACCGGCCGACGTCACGAGCACCTACCTGAATATCGACCCGGCCAGCGATCCGACCACCCCGGGCGCGCTCGAGGTGTCGATCTATGTGTCGAGTGACTACGGCAGCGGCTACATCGAGATGGACGGCGCCGGCAACATCAAGAACATCAACTATCCCAACAACAGCTGACCGGCGCGTGGTGCCACGTCCGACCGCACCGATGTAGCGCCGAATATATCGGCGCGATACTATGACGCGAGGTGTCGAACCGTCGTAACGGACGAGCAAAGGGGGTGTGTCGATGCTGGAGCTCGCCATCCTGGGTCTTCTGCTCGAATCCCCCATGCACGGCTACGAGCTGCGCAAAAGGCTGACGGGCCTGCTGGGAGCTTTTCGGGCGTTCTCCTACGGCTCGCTGTACCCGGCGCTGCGGCGCATGCAGGCCGACGGCCTGATCGTCGAGGACGCCGCGCCGGACGGCATCCCGAAAATGCGCCGCGCGCGCCGCGTGTACCGGCTCACTGAGACCGGTAAGCAGCGCTTCACCGAACTGGTGGCCGACACCGGCCCGCAGAACTACACCGACGACGGGTTCGGCGTTCACCTCGCGTTTTTCAACCGCACGCCGGCCGAGGCCAGGATGCGGATCTTGGAGGGCCGCCGTCGTCAGGTGGAGGAACGCCGTGAAGGCCTGCGTGAAGCAGTGGCGCGGGCCAGTAGCTCGATCGACCGCTACACGCGCCAGCTGCATCAGCTCGGCCTGGAGTCCAGCGAGCGAGAAGTCAAATGGCTCAACGAGCTGATCGCCGGCGGAACGGACTGCGCAGGGACACGCCGAGCAGCCCTAAGCACGAGCACGACGCAATCAGTAGAGAGAAGGAGATCGACCATGAGTGAGAGCAAAGCGGCGTCCGAAATTCGGGTCGCCATCGTCGGCGTCGGTAACTGCGCGTCCTCGCTTGTGCAGGGCGTGCAGTACTACCAGGACGCCGACGAGAACGTGACCGTTCCCGGTCTGATGCATGTGCGCTTCGGCCAGTACCACGTTCGGGACGTGAAGTTCGTCGCCGCGTTCGACGTCGACGCCAAGAAGGTCGGCTTCGACCTGTCCGAGGCGATTTTCGCGTCGGAGAACAACACCATCAAGATCGCCGACGTGCCGCCCACCAACGTGGCGGTGCAGCGCGGCCCGACCCTCGACGGCATCGGCAAGTACTACGCCGACACCATCGAGGTGTCCGACGCCGACCCGGTCGACGTGGTCAAGGTGCTCAAGGACGCCGAGGTCGACGTGATGGTGTCCTACCTGCCGGTGGGCTCCGAGGAGGCCGACAAGTTCTACGCCCAGTGCGCCATCGACGCCGGGGTGGCGTTCGTCAACGCGCTGCCGGTGTTCATCGCGTCCGACCCGGTGTGGGCCAAGAAGTTCGAGGACGCCGGCGTGCCGATCGTCGGCGACGACATCAAGAGCCAGGTCGGCGCGACCATCACCCACCGCGTGATGGCCAAGCTGTTCGAGGACCGCGGCGTGCAGCTCGACCGCACCATGCAGCTCAACGTCGGCGGCAACATGGACTTCCTGAACATGCTCGAGCGTGAGCGGCTGGAGTCGAAGAAGATCTCCAAGACCCAGGCCGTCACGTCGCAACCTGCAGCGCGAGTTCAAGACCAAGGACGTGCACATCGGCCCGTCCGACCACGTCGGCTGGCTCGACGACCGCAAGTGGGCCTACGTGCGGCTCGAGGGTCGCGCGTTCGGTGACGTGCCGCTGAACCTGGAGTACAAGCTCGAGGTGTGGGACTCGCCGAACTCGGCCGGCGTCATCATCGACGCGGTGCGCGCGGCGAAGATCGCCAAGGACCGCGGCATCGGCGGCCCGGTGGATGGCGGCGTCGGCGTACCTGATGAAGAGCCCGCCGAAGCAGCTGCCGGACGACGTCGCCCGCACGCAGCTCGAGGACTTCATCGAGGGCTGAGTCTCGACTCGCGCTGAGGGCCGTTCCGCAAGGCCGGACGTCACGCTCGGTAGTCAACGGCGTGACCGAGATCTCCGCCGACGACGAACTGGCCTCGCTGGGCGAGTTCATCTTCCTCGAAGAGAACGCCCGGCAGGCCGGCGTCAACGGACCGCTGCCGACCGTCGAGCGCATCGAGTCGGGTCCGATCAGTGCGCTGAAGTTCGGCGATGGCCCGCCGCGAGTGGTGTTCCTGCACGGCGGCGGTCAGAACGCACACACCTGGGACACCGTGGTCGTCGGGCTCGGCGAGCCGGCGCTGGCGATCGACCTGCCCGGCCATGGCCGCTCGGCCTGGCGGGACGACGGCGACTACGGGCCGAAGCTCAACGCGACCGCGGTCGAACCGGTGGTGCGCGAGTTCGCGCCGGACGCCGACCTCGTCGTCGGGATGTCACTGGGCGGCCTGACCGCGATCCGGCTGGCGGTGGCCGCGCCGGACGTGGTGCGCAAGCTGGTGCTCGTCGACGTGACACCGTCGGCGCCCGAACGGCACACCCAGATGACCGACGCGCAGAAGGGCACCGTCGCGCTCGTGCAGGGCGAGCGCACGTTTCCCAGCTTTCAGGCCATGCTCGACGTCACCGTCGCCGCCGCGCCGCATCGCGATCGAGAATCGTTGCGGCGCGGCGTGTTTCACAACTCGAAGCGCCTCGACGACGGCACCTGGACGTGGCGCTACGACTCGATGCGCAAGGGCGAGGGCTTCGAGGGACTGTGGGACGACGTGCCGCGGCTGACGGCGCCCACCACGCTGGTCCGCGGCGCCAATTCGGCATTCGTCAACGACGAGGACGCCGACGAGTTCGCCCGCACCGCGCCCGGTTTCCAGGGCGTGCACATGGTGGAGAACTCCGGGCACTCCGTGCAGAGCGATCAGCCGCGGGTGCTGATCGACATCCTGCGTCAGGTGCTGCATCGCCCCGCCTGACTTCGCGGCCTGAGTAGCTCCCCCTGGGAGTTTGAGTAGTCCACTACTCGTGATCCCCGCCTGTCGTAGTGCGATCGTCGACGCTACGGCCCGGGGAGGAGCGCCAGATGACCATCATCGACACAGTGTCGGCATCGGCCGATCGTGAGTCATCGTTCGCAGATGAACGGCTTCGCCAGGAGGACGCGGCCCGCGACCGGATGGCCCAGCGACACTCCACCCGGGTCGCCAACGAAGAAGCGCTCCGCGGCCCCGACGGCATGGTGAAGGTCAACGAACCCGATCGGGTGGCGAAGCGGGTGAGCCGCGTGACGTGCTACCAGGAGAACGTCGAGCCGACCCGCGCGGCGGTCCCCGCACCTGAGATTCTCTCGGCACCGGCACACGTTGCCGAAGCCCAGCTCAAAAAGATCATCAACGTCCCCGACTTCCTCAAGGTCCGCTACCTCGAGGAGGGCGCCGCGGCGGCTCGTTCAGTCGGCCGCATCAATATCACGAGCCCCGACGGCGCTCGCGGCTTCGGCACCGGTTCCCTCGTCTCACCGCGTCTGCTCCTCACCAACCACCACGTGCTGCCTGATTCGCATACCGCGCGCGACTAGCTTCGATCGAGTTCGACTATCAGGACGGGATCGGTGGGCACAGCGCTCACGCCAACCACGCTGCGTTCGCGCCCGGATCGCTTCTTCATCGCCGATCGCAGCCTCGATTTCGCCCTCGTGGCCGTCGACGGTCCGAGCCGAGACTGTTGACGAGCTACGGATTCAACCATCTCACCGGCGCGCAGGGCACCGTGCTCATCGGCGAGTTCGTGACCATCGTGCAACACCCTCGCGGCGAGAAGAAGCAGATCGTGCTGCGCGAGAACAAGAGTCATCGACATTCCCGAACGTCCACGTGACACTACTCGGCCGACACCGAACCCGGCTCGTCGGGCTCACCGGTCTTCAACGATCAATGGGAAGTCGTCGCGCTGCATCATGCCAGCGTCCCCGCCCCGCAGCAACGAGCAGTTCGGCGGATTCCTGAACGAAGGCATCAGGATCAGCCGTATTCTCGGCTATCTGCAGGCGTCATCGACTTCCGCCGCGACTAGCGAACGATCGTCGTCAGGAACTGCCTGAAACTCGCCGCGGCCGGCCGGTATCGTCCCGCTCGAGGCGCACACCGACACCAGCGCAGCCCGCGCCGTCAGAAGGCGACCGCGGCGGTGCCCGTGCGGGTCGAGATCACCGTGCGATTCGGCGGCACCCGTCGTGCACGCTCTCGGCACGTCGAGCCGCAGAGCACGCACCGGCAGCCACCGAGGCGCCTCACGATCGACCCCGACTACACGACGCGCGGCGGCTACGATCCCGCATTCCTCGGCACTTCGCTGCCGCTTCCCGAATCGGCCTCCGCGATCGCCGCCGCGCTCTCGCCAGAGTTGCAGTATCACCACTTCAGCGTTCGTGATGCACCAAGCCACGCCGGATGGCGCATGTTCACCGCCGTCAACATCGACGGCGGCGCCGACCGATACGCACCGGCCGCGAGACGCGACCGCTGGATCCGTGATCCCCGCATCGCCGCCGACGAGCAGACCGATGAAGCCGTCTATGCGACAACCCGCTCGATCGCGGACATCTCGTCCGGCGGCTCGATCCCGGCGTGGGGTCCGGCCGCGAAGGCCGCCAACGACGACACCTTTCACTTCACCAATTGCACTCCGCAGCACCATGATTTCAATGCCGGGCAGCACGCTCTGGCTCGGGCTCGAGGATTACGTGCTGCGTAACGCCTCAATCGAACGGCCTGAAAGTCAGCGTGTTCTGCGGTCCGGTACTGGCCGCCGACGATCCGCCGTACCGCGGCTTCGCGCTACCCCGACAGTTCTGGAAGATCGTCACGATCGTCACCCGCACGGCGCAGCTTTCCTCACCGGTTACCTACTCAGCCAGACCGCGCTGCTCGACGATTTCGCTCGGCCGCGAGGAGTTCTCCTACGGCGCCTACCGCACCTTCCAGGTCCCGGTCCGACGGATCGCCGACCTCACCGGCTGCGAGCTCGGCCCACTAGATCGCCGCCGATCCACTCGAGCAGCGTCGAAGCCACCACGCTGCCGCGCGAGATCCTGCGTGGTCACGACATCATCCTCTGATCCGTATCCAACGAATCCGACACTACTGCAAGGGAGTTCACCATCATGGCCACCAACGACGCACCCACCACCCGCAACTGCGGGGCGATGGAAATCCACCGCCGGCTGTTCACCGAGTCCGAGAGTTACCGGACTTCACGTGCCGAGCTCGAAAACGCCACCATCGAACTCGAGGCATTGGGCCGGGTGCTGACCGGCACCGTCCGGATTCCCGTGGTCGTGCACGTCGTACACAACACCGCGGAGCAGAACATCTCCGATGAACAGATCCACAGCCAGATCGAGGTGCTGAACCGCGATTTTCGCGCCACCAACCTCGACGTCTCCACGGTGCCGCCCGCGTTTGCGGATCTGGTCGAGGACGCCGAGATCGAGTTCACCTTGGCGACAGTCGATCCCGACGGCAACCCGACCGACGGGATCGCCCGAACCCGGACCCGGGTTGCCGGGTTCGGCACGGACGACGCAGTCAAGTCGTCAGCACGCGGCGGCGCCGACGCCTGGCCGGCCGATCGCTACCTCAACATCTGGGTCGCCAAACTCACCGGCGGACTGCTCGGTTATGCACAATTCCCTGGCGGCCCGGCAGACACCGACGGGGTGGTCATCACCTACACCGGGTTCGGCACCACCGGTACAGCGACAGCGCCGTTCCACCTCGGGCGGACTACCACGCACGAAATCGGCCACTGGCTCAACCTCTTTCACATCTGGGGCGACGACGGCTCTGGCTGCGGCGGTAGCGACGAGATCGACGACACCCCGAACCAGGCCGGGCCGAATACGGGCAAGCCTCGATTCCCGCGCGTGACTTGCAACAATGCCCCACATGGCGACCTGTTCATGGACTACATGGACTACGTCGACGACGACGCGATGGTGATGTTCACCGCCGGGCAGGTGGCTCGGATGCGAGCCTGCCTGGACGTCGCGCGCCGATCACTGTGGCAACCGGCCGTCCCCAACGGCCAGGTGGCAGTCCGCACCAACGGTCACGAACCGGCGGTCGTCGCGTCCGGCTCCCGCATCGACGTCATCCTCCTCGGCGATGACGGCCAGACCTATCACAAGTGGTTCGACGGCAGCACCTGGGAACCGTCGCAAACCGGCTGGCAGTCGATCGGTCGGCCCTAGGCCGTTCCGCCATGACAGACCTGCGCGGGCGGTGGTACCACTCCTTCGAGGAAGACCACGACGGAATCCAGGTGTATCGCCCTGAAACGTATGACTTTCCGCCCGCCCGCGGGCGGGGGAGCGTCGAGTTCGGGCCGGACGGCCGGTTCCTCGACTGGAGCCCGGGCGCCGCCGACGCACCCGAATCCACCCCCGGATCGTGGGTGGCCGACGAGACGCTCGAGCGACTCGAAGTAACCGTGGGCGATCGGCACCGCGTCGTGGACGTCGTGTCCCACCAGCCCGACAAATTGGAACTGCGGATCGGAGACGCGCCGTGACAACTCCCGTGCATGACCAGATGAGCGACCAGTGGACCTGCCGCCGGGGTGCGGCCGCCCTGTTAGAACGCGCCGCGATCACGGCTCGCACCGACATCACGCCGGGTGCGCGCGATCCAGCCACCGCGGCCCTGCTCGACCAACTGTCGCAGGCCCGCTACCTGGAGTACCTGACCGAGATCACCGGTCCCGCCTCGCGCCATTCGCTGTCAGCCGGATACACCGAGGCACTACAGCTGGCGGCGGCATGCCTGCAGGCGGCCAGGTTCCACGTGACCTGGTCTGCCGTTGCGGTCGGAAATGGGCTCTGCGACAACCTCATCGCCGAGAAGGCGGGGACCGCGGCCAACCGCGACGTGGTGTTGGTCACGGCGCACCTTGACTCGGTCAATCATCGCGACGGGCCTGCGGCCCCGGCGCCCGGCGCCGACGACAACGCCAGCGGGTCGGCCGGTGCGCTGGAACTCGCCACGGTGCTGGCGACCCAGGCGTGGCGGCACGACCTACGGGTCATTCTGTTCGGGGGCGAAGAGCAGGGCTTGCTCGGTAGCAAGGCTTATGTGGCGACGTTGTCGGCCAGCGAACGCACGCGAATCCGTGCGGTGATCAACATGGACATGATCGGGCGACGCAACACTGCAACGCGAGGCGTCCTCATCGAGGGAGCCGCAGTCTCGCAGCACCTGATCGAGAGCCTGGCGAGGGCCGCCGCCACTTGGACCGATCTGGCGGTGTCCACGTCACTGAACCCGTTCGCCAGCGACCATGTGCCCTTCATCGATGCGGGGGTCCCGGCAGTCCTGACCATCGAGGCCGAGGATCAGACCAATACCGCCGTGCACACCGCCGGCGACACGGCGGACACCCTCGACCCCGGACTGGCTGAACAAGTCCTGCGGATGAACCTGGCCGTGTTGAGTGAATCCCTGCGCGACAGCGCAATCGGATGACGCCGTCGCTTCCTGTTAACCTTCTGCTTGCTTCCTGCTAGCCCGGCTGCCGTAGGTTTCCGCCCGTCCCGGCCGCCCAGCCCGCGGCCGGATTCGTGTCGGAAGGAACCCGCACCCATGGCGCTCATGCCGTTGAATCTCTTTGTCACCCATGACGGAAAGTCCAAGCGTCAGCATGTGACGTGCCTCTACAAATGCGGCGACGCGTGCTCCAAGCCGGTCCCCAACACCAGCGACAACGAGTACTTCGGCGACATCGCCAAGGCGGTGTCGCGACGCTCGATGCTGCAGGCCGGCGGCGTCGCGGTGCTGGCCGTCGGCGCCGGCTCGGTGTTGGCCGCATGTGGGGGAAGCGAGCAGCCCGCCGCCACACCCACCTCGTCGGCCGAGGCGCCCGCCGAGACGCCGCCCGGCATGAAGTTCGCCTCCGTCGCGCCCAACAGCGAGGACGTCGTGGTCGTCGCCGACGGCTACGAGCACGGGGTGGTGATCAGCTGGGGCGACCCGGTCCTGCCCGACGCGCCGAAGTTCGACGTCACCAAGCAGAGCGGCGCCGCCCAGCGTGGCCAGTTCGGCTTCAACAACGACTTCGCGGGGCTGCTGCCGATCGACGGTCAGCAGAACCGGTTCCTGCTGGTGACCAACTTCGAGTACGTCTCGCCGCAGTTCATGTTCCCCGGCTACAACGCCGACGCCCCCACCCGCGAACAGTTCGACGTCGAGATCGCCGCGATCGGCATGGGCGTGGTGGAGGTCGAGCGCACGCCGGAGGGACTGAAGCCGGTGATGGGCCGCTACAACCGCCGCATCACCGCCGACACCCCGATGACGCTGACCGGACCCGGCGCCGGAACGGACTTCGTGAAGACGGCCGCCGATCCCACGGGGCGCACCATCGCAGGCACCTTCGCCAACTGCGCCGGCGGTGTAACCCCTTGGGGCACCGTGCTGTCGGGTGAGGAAAACTTCCACGAGTACTTCGGCGCCGCCGAAGGCTCACCGGCCCCCGGCCCCGTGGACGCCGACCGGATGGACCGCTACGGAGTTTCGCTGGAGCCGTCCGCGCTCTTGTGGGAGACCTTCGACCCCCGCTTCGACCTCGCCACGACGCCGAACGAGGCGAACCGGTTCGGCTACGTCGTCGAGCTCAACCCGTGGGATCCGAACTCGACGCCGATCAAGCACTCCGCCCTGGGCCGGCTCAAGCACGAGGGCGCCAACGTCTACATCACCGACGACGGCACCGTCGTGGTCTACACCGGCGACGACGAGCGCTTCGACTACATGTACAAGTTCGTCTCGAGCAAGAAGATGCAGCCGGGTAGGGATCCCGCCGCGATGGCGCACAACCTGACGCTGCTCGACGAGGGCACGCTGTACGTCGCCAAGCTGTCCAGCGACATCGCGGCCAACGAGATCGACGGCTCGGGCAAGCTGCCGGCGAAGGGCTCCTTCAGCGGCAGTGGCACCTGGATCCCGCTGCTGCGCTCGGGCCCCAACGGTCAGGCCGAGTCGCTGGTGGACGGAGTGACCGCGCAGGAGGCGGCCGTGTTCACCCGGTTAGCGGCCGACAAGGCCGGCGCCACCAAGATGGACCGGCCCGAGGACTTCGAGGCCAATCCCAAGACCGGCAAGGTGTACGTCGCGCTGACCAACAACGACGAGCGTGGCGCGCCCGGCGAAGCGGCGCCCGACGCGGCCAACCCGCGCAACGACAACAAGAGCGGACAGGTCCTCGAGATCACCGACAACCACGCCGGCACCGACTTCACCTGGGACTTGCTGCTGGTGTGCGGCGACCCCGCGGCCGCCGACACCTACTTCGCCGGGTTCGACAAGACGAAGGTCAGCCCGATCTCGTGCCCCGACAATTTGGCGTTCGACAGCCACGGCAATCTGTGGATCTCGACGGACGGCAATGCGTTGGACTCCAACGACGGGTTGTTCGCCGTCGCGCTCGACGGGGCTAACCGCGGCGAGACCAAGCAGTTCCTCACCGTGCCGCTCGGTGCCGAAACGTGTGGGCCCGTCGTCACCGACGATCTGGTCACCGTGTGCGTGCAGCACCCGGGAGAGAACGACGACAACAGCGTCGACAACCCGTTGTCGCGGTGGCCCGAAGGCGGCAACGGCACCGCGCGGCCGTCGGTGGTGGCGGTGTGGAAGGACCGACGGCAAGATCGGCGTCTAGACCGCACGTACGGTTACAGCGTGAGTCTTCCCAATTCGCATCGGCGTGCAGCTGCAGCCGCAGCATTCCCCGAAATACAGCCATATCCGCGACGCGGTCCGCCGCTGCGAGGACATCGGTGTCGACGTCGCCTTCAACTGGGATCACTTCTTCCCGCTCTACGGTGATCCCGACGGCGCGCACTACGAATGCTGGACGATGCTCGGCGCGTGGGCCGAGCAGACCTCGCGCATCGAGATCGGCGCGCTGGTTACCTGCAACTCGTATCGCAACCCGGAACTGCTCGCCGACATGGCGCGCACCGTTGACCACATCTCCGACGGCCGGCTGATTCTGGGCATCGGGTCGGGCTGGAAGCAGAAGGACTACGACGAGTACGGCTACGAGTTCGGCACCGCCGGCAGCCGGCTCGACGATCTCGCCGAGTCGCTGCCGCGGATCAAATCACGGCTGAGCAAGCTGAACCCGGCGCCCACCCGCGACATCCCGATCCTGATCGGCGGTGGGGGTGAGAAGAAAACGCTGCGCCAGGTGGCCGAGTACGGCGACGTCTGGCATTACTTCCTCGACGCCGAGACCTACCGCCACAAAGCGGAGGTGCTCGCACAACACTGCGCGGCGGTCGGCCGTGACCCCGACACCATCGAGCATGCGGCGGGTATCGATGTCGACAACCTCGACGCACTGCTGGGGGAGGCCGACGCGCTGGCCGGCCTCGGCGTCACGCTGCTCACCGTCGGCGTCAACGGGCCCGACTACGACCTGACGCAGGCCGAGGCGCTGTGCCGCTGGCGCGACCGCCGCCAAACGAATGGAAGCTGAAGCTGGCGGAACGGCTCCCGCTGCGACCGGTGTAGCGTGAGATGACTGTCGCCGCCATGCCCAAGAAGTATGGGGTCAAGGAAAAAGACCTCGTGGTCTCGCATGTCGTCAACCTGGTACTGACGGGCAAACTGCGCTCGGGGGATCGGATCGACCGCAACGAGATCGCGCATGAACTCGGGCTGTCCCGCGTGCCGATCCAGGAGGCCGTGGTACAGCTCGAGCACGACGGCATCCTGTCGACGCAGTACCACCGCGGCGCCTACGTGGAGCGCTTCGACGAGTCCGTCGTGCGCGAACACCACGAGCTCTACGGCCTTCTCAATGGCATCGCTTCGGCCCGTGCCGCCGCCGACGCCAACCCGCAGTTCCTCGAACAGCTCGGCGCGCTGATCGACATCATGCGCAGCAGCAAAGAGTCGCGCGCCTTCCAGGAGACGGCCTGGCGATTCCGTCAAATCATCAACGACGAATACGCGGGGCCGCGGTTGCAGGCGGCGATCCGCGCGTCGCAGAGCTTCATTCCTCGGACCTTCTGGTCGGCCTACCTCAACAACCACGACGAGATGCTGCCGTTCTACGAGGCGGAGGTCGGCCGCGATCCATCCGCCGCGACCCCGACACTGCGCGCGCCGCGTGCGTCGAACGCGCGGAGGTGATGGGCCGGATCATGCTCACCGAGCTGGTCCGGCGCGGAGTACTCAAGCCGTCCGGCGCGGCGCTGGGCCCATCGGTTGCGTTCTGATTGAGCTGAAGCCGCTGACGAAGCGCCCGCTGCCACTACGTTGCTTTGGGTGATCGGATTCCCGCGGCTTTGCAAGGCGCTCGTCGTGGCGCTCACCGCCCTGCTGATCTGCAGCCTGGGCCTGGCGGCGCCGGCAGGCGCGAACGTCGACCAGTGCGCACCGCCGGGAGTCGAGAGCGCCAGCGCGCTGCCGACCAACCTCGCGGCCGCCGCCCAAGGCCCCGGCGAGGACAGGTACACGACGCCGACCGTCGAGCCGCTGAGCGCCGTCGACGTCGAACGCGCTCGGGTCTGAGCGCGCCCGGCGCGCTGACCGTCGGCACGCTGTCCGACGCGCCGCCGAGCATCTGCATCAACTCGCAGGGCCAGTTCACCGGTTTCGACAACGAGCTGCTGCGGGCAATCGCCGAGAAGCTCGGCCTGAAGATCGACTTCGTCGGCACCGAGTTCTCCGGACTGCTCGCGCAGGTGGCGGCGCGGCGCTTCGACGTCGGTTCGTCGTCGATCACCACCACCGAGGCGCGCCGCCGCACCGTCGGTTTCACCAACGGCTACGACTTCGGCTACTTCTCGCTGGTCGTCCCCGACCGGGTCGGCGATCACCGGCTTCGACAAGCTGGCGGCGGGCCAACGGATCGGCGTCGTGCAGGGCACCGTGCAGGAGGCCTACGTCGTCGACACGCTTCACCTCGAGCCGGTGAAGTTCCCCGACTACAACACCGTCTACGCCAGCCTCAAGACCCGCCAGATCGACGCCTGGGTGGCCCCGTCGCAGCAGGCGTCGGGCACCGTGCAGCCCGGCGACCCCGCCGAGATCATCGAAAACACCTTCAGCCTGGACAATTTCGTCGGCCTGGGCCGTCGCCAAGGACAACCAGCCGCTGATCGACGCCTTGAACTCTGGGCTGGACGCGATCATCGCCGACGGCACCTGGTCGCGGCTGTACTCCGACTGGGTGCCGCGCGCGTTGCCGCCCGGCTGGAAGCCGGGATCGAAGGCGGCGCCTGCGCCGCAGCTGCCCGACTTCGACGCGATCGCCGCCGAGAACCAGGCGGGCGCGGCCCCGCCGACAGGCCCGTCGCAGCCGAAGTCGACGCTGTCGCAACTGGCCGATTCGTTCCTCGACTGGGACCTCTACAAGCAGGCCATCCCGGACCTCTTCAAGACCGGTCTGCCGAACACGTTGATCCTGACCGTCAGCGCCTCGGTCATCGGCCTGGTCCTCGGCATGGCGCTGGCCGTCGCGGGCATTTCCAGGTCGCGCTGGCTGCGCTGGCCGGCGCGGGTGTACACCGACATCTTCCGGGGGCTGCCGGAGGTGGTGATCATCCTGTTGATCGGGCTCGGTGTCGGGCCGGTGGTCGGCGGATTGACCGGCAACAACCCGTTTCCGCTCGGCATCGCGGCGCTGGGCTTGATGGCCGCGGCCTACGTCGGTGAGATCTTCCGGTCCGGCATCCAGAGTGTCGAGGCCGGGCAGCTCGAAGCGTCACGGGCGCTGGGCTTCTCCTATGCCGCCTCGATGCGGCTGGTGGTCGGTGCCGCAAGGTGTCCGCCGGGTGCTGCCGGCGTTGATGAACCAGTTCATCTCGCTGTTGAAGGCGTCGTCGCTGGTGTACTTCCTCGGCCTGGTGGCCAACCAGCGGGAGTTGTTCCAGGTCGGTCGCAGCGACATCCTGCTCGACGGCCGCTCGGTGCTCAAGGACAACCCCGATCAGTTGCGGCAACGCATCGGAATGGTGTTCCAGCATTTCAACCTGTTCCCGCATCGCAGCGTGTTGGACAACGTGACGCTGGCGCCGCGCAGGCTCAAGCGGCTGGGTGCCGAACAGGCGCGCGAGCTTGGGCTGGCCCAGCTGGATCGAGTTGGGCTGCGGCACAAGGCCGATGTGCGGCCGGGCACCCTGTCGGGCGGTCAACAGCAGCGGGTCGCGATCGCCCGTGCACTCGCGATGGCGCCGCAAATCATGTTCTTCGACGAGGCCACCTCGGCACTGGATCCCGAACTGGTGAAAGGCATCCTGGCGCTCATCGCCGATCTCGGCGAGGACGGCATGACGATGGTTGTGGTCACCCACGAGATGGGATTCGCCCGATCGACGTCGGATGCCGTGGTGTTCATGGACCACGGCCAGGTGGTGGAGTCGGGTCCGCCCGAGCAAATATTTGACGCCGCTGCAACCGACCGGTTACGCCGGTTCTTGTCACAGGTTCTGTAGGGGGCAAACTGTGAGTTGTCATCATCCTGGCAGGGCCGGACAGGTTAGACTGGCGAATTATGGTGGAGACAGAACCGCAGGCCACCGAATTGGCCGGTGAGCTGCAGCGTGTGCTCTCCAGGGTGTTCTCCGTGCTGCGCCGCGGCGACACCACCCGGGGGGAAACCGGCGACCTCACACTCGCCCAATTGTCGATTTTGCTGACGTTGCTCGACCAGGGTCCGATCCGGATGACGGAGCTAGCCGCCCACGAGCGCGTGCGCACGCCGACCACGACGGTGGCCATCCGGCGGCTGGAGAAACTCGGCCTGGTCAAGCGCTCCCGAGACCCGTCCGACCTGCGCGCCGTGCTCGTCGACATCACGCCGCGCGGCCTGGCTCAACATCGGGAGGCGCTGGCCGCCCGCCGCGCGCAGCTCGCCGCGTTGCTGTCCAAGCTCAGCGAGGAAGACCTCGAGACGCTGACCAAGGCGCTCGCGCCGCTGGAGCGTCTCGCCGAATGACTAGCCCAGCCAGTCGAGCACAGCTGCGGCGGTCCACGACTGCTGCATGCTGCCCAGCGGTTCGCCGGTGAACGGTTCGTAGTACTCGGCGAAGGTGCCGTCGCTGGCCTGCCGCAGGCCTTCGCGCCGCAGCGCCAGTGATCGTTCGGCCCAGCCGCGTCGGGCGAAACACCAGGAGAACAGCCAGGTCATCACCGGCCACACCGGCCCGCGCCAATACTCACGCGAACGGAAGTCACGCGACACCGGCGACGTCGACGGGATCAACGCGTACTTGAGATCCGGATGCCCGCAGAACCGCGGGCCCTCCAGCAGCCTCAGGAGTGCCCGTTCCTTGGCGTGCGGGAGCCCGCCACACAGCAGCGGCGCGAACTGCGCGACGGTTTCGGTGGCCACCCATCTATCCGTGCGCACGTCGTAATCCCTTGCGGCGCCGGTGCGTTCGTCGGTGGATTCCTCGACTCCAGTGCGGAACCGCTGCGCCCACGAATACAGATCGCGCACGTCGGCGTGTGGCCGCTTGTAGTCCTCGCCGATCTCGGCCAGCACGTCGCAGGCCACCGAGAAGACCGCCGAGACGAACACGTCCTCGACGGCGAAGCTCATCACCTTGGGCAGCAACTCGTCGTCGTAGCGGGCGGCCTTCATCTCCTCCAGCAGCCACAGGTAACGGTCGTATTCGCCGTCGCTTGGCCGCTGGCTGGCATCGGTGACGATGGCGTTGTCCTCACGCTGATACTCCGGCACGTTGCCGGGAATCACGTGGGCGTAGGAGCTATCCCAGCGCGGCGAGTTGTCCATGCCGGATTCCCAGCCGTGGTAGAGCGTGATCCGGCCGTGTTCGTGTTGGTCGCGTGCTTCGGCCAGCCATCGGTGCCAGCGGACAAGGTCGGCCCATCGGCGGTCGAGGAACGCTTCGGCGACGGCGCGGGTGGACCGACCGCGGGTGCGGGCATGGTCGAGGATGCGCTGCACCGCGATGGCGTGCACCGGCGGCTGCATGATGCCCGACGTGTGCCGGGTGCGCGGCGCGTTGGCGGCCAGCGCCGAGGTCGCCCACCGGGCGGGACCGGGGAAGTATCCGTCGACGCGGTTGGCGAAGACGATGTGCGGGATCATCCCGTTGGTCCATTGCGCCGACAACAGGGTGTCGAGTTCGACGACGGCCCGCTCGACGCTCAGCGGCGCCAACCCGATCGCCACGAAGGCAGCGTCCCAGCTCCACATGTGCGGGTACAGCAACGGCGCGGCGGTGGTCATCACGCCCAGGTCGTTGCCGCGCAGCAGGTATGCGGCGCGGGCCGCGAGCTGTGTCGGAGCGAAGTTGTGGTCGGGCATCCGTTCCATGATGCGACGGGTCGGCGGGACTCGCAGGTCGATAGGGTGGCGACATGCCGACCGCGATGATCACCGGGGCGGCCGGCGGGCTCGGATCGGCCCTCGCCGCCGCGTTGGCGCCCACCCACACGCTGTTCCTGGCCGGCCGGCCGTCGGACCGGCTCGACGAGCTTGCCGAGACGTTCGGCGCCACCACGTGGCCGATCGATTTCGGGGATCTCGACGCCATACCGGCGGTCGTCGAGCCGATCGTCGAGCTCGACGTGTTGATCCACAATGCGGGAGTGGCGTTTCCGGGACGTGTCGCTGAGGCATCGGTCGAGGAATGGCAAGCCACCATGCAGGTGAATGTCATTGGGGCGGTTGCCCTTACGTTGCCGCTGCTACCAGCGCTGCGCAGCGTTGGCGGTCACGTCGTGTTCATCAACTCGGGCGCGGGCATCGACGCCTCACCCGGCTTGGCGTCCTATACGTCGAGCAAGTTCGCACTGCGCGGGTTTGCGGATTCGCTGCGTAACGACGAACCGTCGCTGCGGGTCACCTCGGTTTTTCCCGGACGCATCGCCACCGTCATGCAGGAAGGGCTGATCGCCTACGAGGGCCGCGAATACAAGCCGTCGCACTTTCTGAGCCCGGAGACCGTCGCGAAGGTGACGGCCGACGCCGTGAATGCGCCGCCGGACGCCCACATCCACGAGGTCATCGTCCGCCCCCGGTGATTTCGGCGTGGTTTCGGTCGCTCAGCGACGCTCAGCACGCCGAAATCGCCGCGCGTAAGACACTGATCACGCGTTGCGGATACTCGACCAAGTCCAGCCAGGTGAACCGCAGCACCTGCCAGCCGAGCAGCGCGATGTTGTTCTGACGAACGCGATCCTGTTGGAAATCCTCGTGGTCGCTGTGGAATGCCCAGCCATCGATTTCGACAGCAACCTTCTGGCGCGGAAAGGCCACGTCAACCTTGTATCCGCCAACCGGGTAATTCGTCCGCCACCCGGTGATGCCGGCCTCCCGCAGCAGTTTCACAAACAATCGCTCGGCCTCCGAGCGGGCTCCGTCAGTTGCCGCTTGTAGAAGTCGTCGAGCGGCCGGTGATCCGTAACGACCCTTGTTTCGGAGGTGCGCTCGCCACAGCTCGCGCAGTTCGATGTCGCGTTGCAATGCCGAATCCATCAGTTTGGCACCGCCGCGTCCGCGCACCGCCGCTTCGACAACCGTCAGAGGTAGCGCCGTGACGCGTAGCCCTCTCCGCTCCACGACGTCTGCCGGCGCTAAGTCGCGGCGTCGCACTCGTGATCCCGGACGGGTGCGCCCGTTGCTGTCACGCGGCACCGTCACCTCGACGATATCCGGCGCGAACCGTGTCAGGCCGTGCCACCAGGCCGCGGCGCGCCCGCTTGCGGTTGCGCGATCCCCGAAGCTCCAGACGGCCGCGCGGATACGAGCAGCGTCGGTGAATGGGCGGTCGGCGACGAAGTAGACGCCGCGAGCGCATCGAAGCCAGCGGCCGGCCCGCAGCCGTCGTTGTACCGCCTGCGGGCTTAGTCCGGCTTGGCGCGCGTGAGCCAGGGTTAGCACACCGTCGTGGCGACGCAGATACTCGTCGAGCATCTCCAAAGGACGCGGGCGCCCGCTGTGCCGTTCCAGTCGGTGCGACTTCGGCGTGGTTTCGGTCGCTCAGCGACGGTAAGCACGCCGAAATCGCCCACTAGACGACGATGTTGACAAGCCGGCCCGGGACCACGATCACCTTTTTCGGCGTGGCGCCGTTGAGGAACGCCGTCACCTTCTCGTCGGCCAGCGCAGCGGCCTCCAACGTGTTGGCGTCGGCGTCTGCCGCCACCGTGACGTGGCCGCGCACCTTGCCGTTGACCTGCACCGGAAATTCGACCGTGTCCTCGACGAGGTACTGCGGGTCGGCCACCGGGAACGGCCCGTGCGCCAGCGAGGTGTCGTGGCCGAGTCGCCGCCACAGTTCCTCGGCCAGGTGCGGCGCGAGCGGCGCGACCATCAGCACCAGCGGCTCGAGTGCCGCCCGCGCGGTCACGCCTTGCTTGGTCAGGTGGTTGGTGTACTCGATGAGCTTGGCCGCCGCGGTGTTGTTGCGCAGCGAGGCGTAATCGTCGGCCACCCCGGCGATCGTGCGGTGCAGCAGCCGCAGCGTGTCCGTGTCAAGTGCCTCGTGCGCGGCTACGCGCTCGACGCCGGTCTCTTCGTCGACGACCAGCCGCCACACTCGCTGCAGGAACCGGTACGCACCGACGACGTCCTTCGTCGCCCACGGTCGCGACGCATCCAGCGGGCCCATCGACATCTCGTAGACCCGCAGCGTGTCCGCACCGTAGTTGTCGCAGATCTCATCGGGCGACACGGAGTTCTTCAGGCTCTTGCCGATCTTGCCGAACTCCTGGAAGACCTCGATCTCGCCGTCGGGGGATGCCCAGTAGAACTTGCCATCTCGCTCTTCGACCTCAGCCGCGGGCACGTAGGCACCGCGGACGTCGGTGTACGCGTAGGCCTGGATGTAGCCCTGGTTCACCAGCCGGCGGAACGGCTCGAGCGAGCTGATGTGCCCGAGGTCGTAGAGCACCTTGTGCCAGAACCGGGCGTATAGCAAATGCAACACGGCGTGCTCGACGCCGCCGACGTACAGGTCGACGCCGCCCGGATCCTTCGGCCCGTGCTCGGCCGGCCGCGGGCCCATCCAATAGGCCTCGTTCTCCTTGGCGCACAACTCTTCTTTGTTGTACGGGTCGGTGTAGCGCAGCTCGTACCAGGAGCTGCCCGCCCATTGCGGCATGACGTTGGTGTCGCGGGTGTACGGCTTGCAACCCGTCCCCGAGATCCAGTTCGACGTGCACCCAATCGGTGGCCTTGCCCAGCGGCGGTGACGGCTCACTGTCCGCGTCGTCGGGGTCGAACAGCACCGGCGAGTAGTCGGGGATATCCGGGAGTTCAACTGGCAGCGCCGATTCCGGGTAGCGGGTGTGCCCGGCCGTCGGCGTCGTACACGATCGGGAACGGCTCACCCCAGTACCGCTGCCTGGCGAACAGCCAGTCCCGCAGTTTGTACTCGACGCGGGCCCGCCCGCGGCCGTCGGCCTCCAGCCGCCGGGTGATCGCCTCCTTCGCCTCGGCGACGCTGAGCCCGTTCAGGTAGTCGGAGTTGACCACCTCGCCGTCGCCGCTGTACGCCGCCTGCGAAATATCGCCGCCGGCAACCGTTTCCACGATCGGCAAGCCGAACTCGTTGGCGAAGTCCCAGTCCCGCTGATCGCCACCGGGCACCGCCATGATGGCGCCGGTGCCGTAGCCGAGCAGCACATAGTCGGCGATGAAGACCGGGACCTGTTGACCATTAGCGGGATTCGTCGCGTACCCGCCGATGAACACACCGGTCTTGTCCTTGTTCTCCTGGCGTTCCAGATCGGACTTCGCGGCGATGGTGGAGCGGTATTCGGCGACGGCCTCACGCGGCGTGGCCGCCCCGAATGTCCAGCGGGGGTCGACGTCGGCCGGCCACTGCGCCGCGGTCAACTTGTCCACCATCGCGTGCTCCGGTGCGAGCACCATGTAGGTGGCGCCGAACAACGTGTCGGGGCGGGTGGTGAACACCTCGATGTCGCCGGCGTCGGTGTGGAAGAAAACCGATGCTCCGGTGGACCGCCCGATCCAGTTGCGCTGCATGGTCTTGACCTTCTCCGGCCAATCCAGCACCTCGAGGTCTTCGAGCAGCCGATCCGAGTAGGCGGTGATGCGCATCATCCATTGGCGCAACCTTTTCCGGAACACCGGGAAGTTGCCGCGCTCGCTGCGGCCCTCTGACGTGACTTCCTCGTTGGCCAACACGGTGCCCAACCCGGGGCACCAGTTCACCACCGAGTCGGCCCGGTACACCAGCCGATACGAGTCGATCACGTCGGTGCGTTCCCCAGCCGACAACTCCGACCATGCCCTGCCGTCGTCGAGAGTCCGTGCGCCGGAATCGAATTCAGCGACCAGCTCAGCGATGGGCCTGGCCTTGTTCACGGCTGGGTCGAACCACGCGTTGTAGATCTGCAGGAAGATCCACTGCGTCCACTTGTAGTAGTCGGCGTCGGTGGTGGAGAAGCTGCGCCGCGCATCATGTCCGAACCCCAGCCGGCCCAGCTGGCGGCGGAAGTTGACGATGTTGGCCTCGGTGCGGATGCGCGGATGCGTGCCGGTCTGAATCGCGTACTGCTCGGCTGGTAGGCCGAACGCGTCGAAGCCCAACGCGTGCAACACATTGCGGCCCGTCATCCGGAAGTACCTGGCGTAGACGTCGGTGGCGATGTAGCCGAGCGGATGTCCCACGTGCAGGCCCTCACCCGAGGGATACGGGAACATGTCCTGCACGAACATCTTGTCGGCGGGCACCGGCGCCCCGTCCGGCGGCGCCAGCGAGCCCACCGGGTTGGGCACGTTGAATGTCCCCGAGTCCGCCCAGGTCTGCTGCCAGGCGCGCTCGATCTCCCCTGCCAGCTCCGCGGTGTAGCGGTGCTGCGGGGTGTCGGCGGCTTCCACCTCTACGTCAGTGGCCCCGTCGGACCGAGCGGTCGGCGATTCTGTCACGTGAACAGGGTATAAGCACGCTCATCGGGGTTTCGTCGGCCACGGGTTGGTCTCGGTTCCGTTGCGGGGAAGTCAGGGCTTGATTCCAGGTCGGTTCCGGCCCTGGTGGCTAAGACTTCCAGCTGGATACAGTCGGCGCCTGACCAGGGGCGTGACGAGCCCCGCTTTGTTTCGGAAGGACCGACGTCGATGATCGAGATCGCCCGCCGCTGGCGGGTTCTGGCAACAGGTGTGGCCGCCGCCGTGGCCGGTGTCCTCGGCTTCGCGGGTGCCACCGCCTCGGCCGAGCCCGTGTTCCCGCAACCGCCGCTGCCCTCGCCGGCCACGGTGACGCAGACCGCCACGGTGATGCCCAACGCTGCGGCGACCGCTCCGCAGGCGATCGGCCAGCCGGGTGTGACCTCCGCCACTGGTGCGACACCCGCAGCGGGTACGACGCCGGTCGGAATCGCGACACCGGCGGTCCCCGCACCGCCACCGGTGATGATCACCCCTGCCTCGTCCGGAACGCTGGCCGACTTCTTCGGTGAGAAGGGCGTCAAGCTCGAGCCCCAGGCCAGCCGCGACTTCAAGGCCCTCACCATCGTGTTGCCGATGCCGCAGGGCTGGGCGCACGTGCCCGATCCCAACGTCCCCGACGCGTTCGCGGTGATCGCCGACCGGGTCGGCGGCAACGGCCTCTACTCATCGAACGCGCAGGTCGTGGTCTACAGGCTCGTCGGCGAATTCGACCCCAAGGAGGCCATCAGCCACGGCTTCATCGACAGCCAACAGCTGCCCGCCTGGCGGTCCACCGACGCCTCGCTGGCCGACTACGGCGGCATGCCGTCGTCGCGAATCGAGGGCACCTACCGCGAGAACTCGTCGATGACGCTCAACACGTCCCGCCGGCACGTCATCGCCACATCGGGTCCGGACAGGTATCTGGTCTCGCTGTCGGTGACCACCAGCGTCGACCAGGCAGTCGCGGCCGGCGGTGCGACCGACGCGATCATCAACGGCTTCAGGGTCAGCTCGCCGGCCCCGCCATCCGCCACCCCGCCTCCCCCAGCCCAGGTCGCCGGGCCTGCCGCCGCCGCCACAGTCCCCTCGCGAGCTGGGGGCCCACCTGGGACAACCGGGATAAGCGTCGTCCCCCGGGCGAAGCCTGGCGCCCGGGGGACGCCCCAATCGCGCGATGCGTGCGGGCCTCGTATTGTGTGGCGCATGCTGATCGCCGCGGTGCTCTGTTTGTGCGCCGCGGCCGCGACCGCCGCCGTCGGCCTCTGGCTGCTGACCCGTCCCCGCTCCGGTGATTACGTCCGGCTGGTGCTGCGGGCCGTCGCACCGACCCAGCTGGCCGCCGCGGTGATGCTCGCCGCCGGCGGTGTGGTCGCGCTGTCGACCCGTCCCGAGACGGGCCTGCTGGTGGTGATCGTCTGCGTCGTCGGCGCGGTGAGCACGGTCGCGGCCGGTTGCTGGCAGAGCGCCAAGGCGGTCGCGCGCGGTCAGGCGGGCTCGGCCGCCGCCGGCTGGGCCCCCAGCTCGCTTGCGAGGGGACTGCGGCGGCGCGTGCGGGACCTGCACGCTGTCCTGCAACTGAATTCAGTTGCGGCTGATGTCGATCGGGTGAGTAGCCCGCAGCGACACCGGCAGCGGCTGGCGACGCAGCACCCGTGACCACAGGTCGACCCGGGGTCCGACGAGAACATCAGATGGCAACGCCGACAGCACAATCCAGTCGTCGCGCTCGATCTCACCCTCGAGCTGGCCGATGGTCCAGCCCGAATACCCCGCAAAGATCCGCACCCCTTCGACCATCGGCGCAATCGCGTCGGGATCGACGTCCAGATCGACCATCACCATCCGGCCCTGCACATGGCGCAGCCCCGCAACCCCGTTCGGGTCGGTGCCGACACGCAGGGTGGCCAGGCACAGGGCGGCGTCGCGCTTCACCGGCCCGCCGATGAACATCGTCTTGGGCTTGGTGGCCAGCTTGGCCCACTGCGGCAACACGTTGTACACCGCGGTCTCGCTCGGCCGGTTCAGCACCACCCCGAGCGTCCCGCCGTCGTTGTGCTCGACGACGTAGATGACGCTGCGCCGAAAGGTCGGCTCGAGCAGATCGGTGTTGGCCAGCAGCAGAGTTCCGGCCCGCACCCGGTGCGCCGTCGGGGCGACGTAATCCTCAGGATCCTCTGAGTGAGCCACCCCACCATAATGTCACCAGCGAACGATCAAGGTGGCGAACAAGCACGGCCCGCCGGGATATTTGTACTGTGAATTCCCGTGGTTGACGCACACGCACCGATGGCCCTTTGGCGGTCGGTGCGCAGCCTGCCCGAATTCTGGCGACTGCTCGAACTGCGGACGGTGAGCCAGTTCGGTGACGGCCTGTTCCAGGCCGGTCTGGCGGGCGGGCTTCTGTTCAGTACCGACCGCGCCGCCGGCCCGTGGGAGATCGCCGGTTCGTTCGCCGTGCTGTACCTGCCGTACTCGGTGCTCGGACCGTTCGCAGGCGCGCTGCTGGACCGCTGGGACCGGCGGCTGGTGTTGATCGGCGCGAACCTCGGGCGGCTGGTGCTGGTGCTCGGCGTCGCCGCACTGCTCGCCGTCGGGCGCGGACGATCGGCCGATCCTGTTCGGCGCGTTGATCGTCAACGGCTTCACCCGCTTCGTCTCGTCGGGTCTGTCGGCGGCGCTGCCGGACGTGGTACCGCGCGACCAGGTGGTGACGATGAACGCGGTCGCGACGGCCACCGGCGGGGCGGCGGCGTTCCTCGGCGCCACCTTCATGCTGGTGCCCCGCTGGCTGTTCGGCGCCGACGACGCCGGCGCTGCCGCAATCATTTTGATCGTCGCGATCCCGGTTTCGCTGGCGTTGCTGCTGTCGGTGCGCTTCCCCCCGCATGTACTGGGTCCGCATGAGAGTGTGCGGGCGATTCACGGCTCGGTGGCCTACGCGGTGGCCACCGGTTGGCTGCACGGCGCGCGCACGGTGCTGGCCGTGCCGACCGTTGCGGGCACCCTCGCCGGGCTGGCCGCGCATCGGATGGTGTTCGGCATCAACACTCATGCTGGTGTTGGTCATGGTGCGGCACGGCGACACCCAGAGCGTCGCGGGCCTGGGCACCACCGCGGTGTCCTTCTTCGGCGCCACCGGCGCCGGAGCATTTCTGGCGAATGTCATCACGCCGGGCGCCATCGGTCGGTGGGGTCGCTACCGCACCGCCAACGGAGCGCTGCTGCTCGCGGCGCTCATTCAGCTCGGTGGTGCCGGACTGCACCTGCCGGTGATGATGCTGTGCGGGTTCCTGCTCGGTGCGGCCGGTCAGGTGGTCAAGCTATGCGCCGACACCGCCATGCAGATCGACGTCGACGACGCGCTGCGCGGCCATGTGTTTACGGTGCAGGACGCGTTGTTCTGGATTTCGTTCATCGTCGCGATGACGGCCGCGGCGATGGTCATCCCCGCCGACGGCCGATCGCCCGGACTCATCCTGGCCGGGTCGGCGGTCTATCTCGTCGGGCTGGCGGTGCATGCCAGCGTCGCAAGGCGCACCCAAGCGCCGAGTTAAGGTGACCGGCATGGCGACAGCGGGCCCGATCGTGGACGACCTCCGCGCCGAAAGCGACGAACTCGACGCGCTGGTCGCCGAGCTGCCCGCCGAGCGCTGGGCGGAGGCCACGCCCGCGCCGGGCTGGACCATCGCGCACCAGATCGCCCACCTGCTGTGGACCGACCGCGTCGCGCTGACCGTCCGTCACCGACGAGGCCGGCTTCGCCGACGGTGCTCGGGGCGGCGGCCGCCGATCCGACTGGGTTCGTCGACCAGGGCGCCGAGGACATCGCCGCCGCCGCCGCCCGCTGAGCTGCTGGCCGACTGGCGTCGCACCAGACGCCGGTTGCACGACGGCTCTGCTCACGGTGCCCGACGGTCGCAAGCTGCCGTGGTTCGGGCCGCCGATGAGCGCCGCGTCGATGGCCACCGCCCGGCTGATGGAGACCTGGGCGCACGGCCTCGACGTGGCCGACGCGCTCGGCGTGAAGCGGCCCGCGACGGCGCGGCTGCGCTCGATCGCCCACATCGGGGTGCGCACCCGCGACTACGCGTTCGCGATCAACGGGCTGACTCCCCCGCCGGAGCCGTTCCGGGTGGAGCTGCGCGCGCCCGACGGCTCGACGTGGTCGTGGGGGCCGGAGGACGCCCCGCAGCGGGTCACCGGGTCGGCGGAGGACTTCTGCATGCTGGTCACGCAGCGGCGGCCGCGATCCGCGTTGAATGTGACGGCCGAGGGCGCCGACGCAGAGCAGTGGCTGGGCATCGCGCAGGCGTTCGCGGGACCGCCCGGCCCGGGGCGCAATTGAGCTACAGCTCGTTCGCTGCGTCGGCCCTACCGTCACCGTCGCTGTCGGTCAGCTTCACGTCCCAGCGCCCGTCTGCGTCGACGTCGACGTAGGCGACTTCGCCGCCCAACGCGCGGTCGGCCAGCCCGTTGCCGTCGGCATCGAGCAGCCGGTCGCTCGGCCTGCCCGTCACCGTCGAGATCGACCAGCGGACCGCCGGTGTGCTCGACGCCGTCGAGGCCGAACCACCGCAATTGCCCGGCACGGTCGACGCTGACCGCCCAGGTGCCGGTCCCGTCGTCGGTGAAATAGGCCGCTTCGGCGGCGTGATCTCGGACCAGATGGTCGGCCACGCCGTCGCCGTCGAGGTCGGCCATCGCGTCGTCAAGCAGGCCGTCGCCGTCGAAGTCCAGGCCGACCGCGTCCAGCTGCCCGTCGCCGTCCACATCGGTATCGGGCGCCGCGGTCCACATGGTGGCCGAACCGTCGTCGGCGCCTAAGCAGTACTCCATGACGGATCAGACGCCCGGCTACCGCCTGGAGTTCCACCACTTCATCAGTTCCTCGACGGCCTCCTCGTGGCTACAGCGGCCCGCGGTCCAGCCGCAGCTCCTTGAGGTGCCGCCACGCCTCGCCGACTTCGGGGCCCGCCGGAATGCCGAGGATTCCCATGATCTCGTTGCCGTCCAGATCGGGCCGCACCCGCGCCAAGTCCTCCTTCGCCGCGAGCTCGGAGATCCGTCGTTCCAGATCGTCGTAATTGGCCTGCAGCCGGGCCGCGCGGCGCTTGTTGCGCGTCGTGCAGTCGGCCCGAACCAGCTTGTGCAGCTTTCCCAGCAGCGGTCCGGCGTCGGTCACGTAGCGGCGCACCGCGGAGTCGGTCCACTTGCCGTCGCCGTAGCCGTGGAACCGCAGATGCAGATACACCAGCTGCGAGACGTCGTCGACCATCTGCTTGGAGTACTTCAGCGCGCGCATGCGCTTTCGGGTCATCTTCGCGCCGACCACCTCGTGGTGATGAAAGCTCACGCCGCCGTCGGGTTCGTGCCTGCGGGTGGCGGGCTTGCCGATGTCGTGCAGCAGCGCCGCCCACCGCAGCACCAAATCCGGGCCTTCGTCCTCAAGGGCAATCGCCTGCCGCAGCACCGTCAGCGAATGCTGATAGACGTCCTTGTGCTGATGGTGTTCGTCGATGGCCATCCGCATCGCGCCCACTTCCGGCAGCACCACATCGCCCAGCCCGGTCTGCACCATCAGGTCGATACCCGCGACGGGATCCCCACCCAAAAGAAGCTTGTCCAACTCGGCGGCGACGCGTTCGGCGGTGATCCGGCCCAGCTGTGGCGCCATCTCCATCGAGCGCCTCGAGCACCCGTGGCGCCACGCTGAAACCGAGCTGCGAGACGAACCGCGCCGCCCGCAGCATCCGCAGCGGGTCGTCGCCGAACGAGACCTCGGGCGCCGACGGCGTGTCGAGCACCTTGGCGCGCAGCGCCGCCAAACCGCCTAGGGGATCGAGGAATTCGCCCGGGCCGTCTTTCGTGATGCGCACCGCCATCGCGTTGACGGTGAAGTCGCGGCGCACCAGATCGTCGTCGAGCCGGTCGCCGAACCGCACCTCCGGGTTGCGCGACACCTGGTCATAGGTATCCGCGCGGAAGGTGGTGATCTCCAAGCGGTGACCGACCTTGCCGACGCCGATCGTGCCGAACTCGATGCCGGTGTCCCACAGGGCCTCGGCCCACGGCCGCAGGATCTTCTGCATCTGCTCGGGGCGGGCGTCGGTGGTGAAGTCCAGATCCTCTTTATCGGTCAGCCGGCCGAGCAACGCGTCGCGCACGCTGCCGCCGACGAGGTACAGCTCGTGACCGGCCTCAGCGAACACCGCGCCGAGATCGCGCAAGACGTCGGCATGCCGGTTGAGGGCCACCGCGGCGCGGGCCAGCAGTTCGGCATCAGCAGCTGAATCGGCCACGTTCGGACAGCCTAATGTGCAACGGCTCAGTCACGACCGGTGAGTGCGGCAGGAGCGAATCTACGTGGCAGCTACTATCGCTTGGGTGTCGGACGGCGAACAGGCCAAACCACGACGGCGCCGGGGGCGGCGCCGCGGCCGACGCGCGGCCGGTCCACCCGAAGCCAACTCTGTCCACCACAACAACACCGCCCTGCCGGCCAAGAAAGACAAGAAGGAACAGCCGGGCGGCCAACCCAAGCCCCAGAAATCGCGGTCGCGACGCTCCCCTGATCGCCTGCGCACCGTGCACGAGACGTCGGCGGGCGGGCTGGTCATCGACGGCCTCGACGGGCCAAAGGACAGCCAGGTGGCAGCGCTGATCGGGCGCATCGACCGGCGCGGCCGGATGCTGTGGTCGCTGCCTAAAGGCCACATCGAACTCGGTGAAACCGCTGAGCAGACCGCGATCCGGGAGGTCGCCGAGGAGACCGGCATTCAGGGCAGTGTGCTGGCCGCGCTCGGCAGCATCGACTACTGGTTCGTCACCGAGGGCCGCCGCGTGCACAAAACGGTGCACCATTATCTGATGCGTTTTCTCGGCGGCGAGCTCTCCGACGAGGATGTCGAAGTCAGCGAGGTGGCCTGGGTGCCGCTGACGGAGTTGCCGGCGCGGCTGGCCTACGCCGACGAACGCCGGCTGGCCGAGGTGGCCGGGGAGCTGATCGACAAGCTGCACGCGGACGGGCCGGCCTCCTTGCCGCCGCTGCCACAAACCTCACCGCGGCGGCGGGCCCAAACGCACTCGCACACCCGTAACCGTCGTCCCGACGAATCCGCACAACCCCAGCCCGGCCGGCGGACGAACGGCTGCGGACAAGGGCCGTGAAAGGCCGCAGGAAGCGCCGAGTGGTGCTTCCTCGTCTCTTGGCCGCCATTGCGCTGCTGACGCTGATCGCCGCTCCCGTTACGCCTCCGGCCGCTGCGGGCGAGCCTGGGTCGGTGCCATTCCTGCAGGTGCGCATCGACCGCGTCACCCCGGAGGTGGTCACTACCACCAGCGAACCGGTCGTCACCGTGACCGGCGCGGTGCTGAACGTCGGCGATCGTCCGGTGCGCGATGTCATGGTTCGCCTCGAACATGCTGGCGCCGTCACCTCTTCTGCGGGCCTGCGCACCAACCTCGCCGGCAACGTCGACCAATTCGAGCCGGTCGCTGACTTCATCACCCTTGCACCGGAATTGCTTCGCGGACAAGATGTTCCGTTCACCCTCGGGTATCCCTTGAGGTCCTCGGAGCTGTCGTCGTTGCAGATCGAGCAGCCCGGTGTGTATCCGGTGATGGTCAACGTCAACGGCACCCCCGACTACGGCGAGCCGGCCCGCCTCGACGACGCCCGCTTCCTGCTGCCGGTGCTCGGCGTGCCGCCCGACTCGGGTGCCGACTCCGCCGCGGACACGCTGACGTCGGTCGTGGCACCCGACACCTCCAAGCCGGTGCGGCTCACGATGTTCTGGCCGATCGCCGACCGGCCGCGCCTTGCGGCTGGTGCGCCCGGTGCAGCCACACCGGTGCGTTTGGTCGACGATGATCTCGCGACCTCTCTGGCGCCCGGCGGACGACTCGACACGCTGCTGTCGGCGGTCGACTTCGCGACCAGCCCGCAGGTCGACCCCGGCGGTCAGGTCGGCACCGCGCTGTGTCTGGCCGTCGACCCCGACCTGTTGGTCACTGTCAACGCCATGACTGGCGGCTACGTCGTCAACGATGCACCCGACGCCGGCCCCGGCACGCCGACGCATCCGGGTGCAGGCCAGGACGCCGCTGTTGCCTGGCTCAACCGGCTCAAGGCGCTGGCCCGGCGGATGTGCGTCGCGCCGACGACGTACGCGCAGGCCGACCTCGACGCGCTGCGTCGCGTCGGTGATCCGGGATTGAGCGCGATCGCGACCAATGGCGCCGGCGACATCGTCGACCAGATCCTCGGCATCGTGTCGACCCGCGGCGCCAGTCTGGTCGGCGACGGTCCGCTGACCGGCCCCGCGGTCGAATTGCTGTCGGCGCATGGGCCGACAGTGGCGATCGGCGCCGCCAACTTCCCCGCTCAAGATTCGGCTACCGGCGAGCCGGCGACCGCCGACCTGACGGCCGTGCGCTACACCCCGCAGCTCGTCGCCGCGCCGTTCGACCCGGCCGTCGGCGCTGCCCTCGCCGGGGCAGGCACCGAACCGGCGTCGCCGTCGTACCTGGATCCCTCGCTGGACATCGCGCTCAAACACGATTCGGCAATGGCGCGACGCCAGGACGCGCTGGGCTCGCTGCTGTGGCGCGGCCTGCACCCCGACACCGAACCGCGCACCCAGATCCTGATGCCGCCGCTGGCGTGGAGTCTGCAACCCGAAGACGCGCAGTCGATCCTGACCGCGGTGGCCACCGCGATCCACGCCGGCCTGGCGGTGCCGCGGCCGCTGACCGCGGTGATCGCCGAGGGCAACGCGGTGGCGCCGCAGGATTTGGCGCCACTACCCGACGGCAACCTGGGCAACCCGCGCGGGCGCTTCGACGACGGCGTCGTCTCGGGCATCGCGTCGGTGACTGGTCGGCTGTGGGCGCTGACGGCGGCGCTGACGACCGACGCGCGCACCGGCCTGACCGGCTTCCAGTACACCGCGCCGCTGCGCGAGGACATGCTGCGCGCGCTGAGCCAGTCCGTGCCGCCCGACGCCCGCAACGGGCTGGCCCAGCAGCGACTTACCGCGGTCGGCCGCACGGTCGACGACCTATTGGGCGCGGTCACCATCGTCAATCCAGGCGGTTCGTACACGCTGGCCACTGAACGCAGCCCGCTGCCGTTGGCCCTGCGCAATGACCTGCCGGTGCCGATCCGGGTCCGGCTGGAAGTCGATGCGCCACCCGGGATGTCCGTCACCGATATGGGCGAGATCGAGCTGCCGCCGGGCTACCTGCCACTGCGGGTGCCGATCGAGGTGCACTTCACTCAGCGCGTCGCGGTGGACGTCGCGCTCCGCACCACCGACGGGCTGCCCCTGGGCGAGCCGGTTCGGCTTTCGGTGCATTCCAACGCCTACGGCAAGGTGCTGTTCTTCATCACCCTCTCGGCGGGCGCGGTGCTGGTCCTGCTCGCCGGTCGGCGGCTATGGCACCGGTTCCGCGGTCAGCCCGACCGCGCGGACCTGGACCGGCCCGATCCCATCGACGTGGCGATCGCCTATGCGAAAGAAGCCGACGAACCGCGCGCGATGACTCCGTCAGGCGACGAGAAACCATGAGCACCCCGCGTGGGCCCCGACCACCGGTCGGTCAGGTGCCACCGGGACGGGTCCGTCCGCGCGACTACCCTCCACGACCCGCTCCCCCACCGCAGACGCGTCGGCTCCCCCCGCGGCCACCTCCGCAGCGGATCCCCCGCAGTCCGGCGCCTCGGCGGCGAGCAGGCCGCCCGGAACTGTCCGACGCCGCAGTGGTGTCGCGGTCCTGGGGCATGGCGTTCGCGACGTTGATCAGCCGTCTGACCGGCTTCGCCCGCATCGTGCTGCTGGCCACCATCCTGGGTGCGGCGCTCTCCAGCGCCTTCTCGGTGGCCTATCAGCTGCCAAACCTGATCGCCGCGCTGGTGCTGGAGGCGACGTTCACCGCGATCTTCGTACCGGTGCTGGCCCGCGCCGAGCGTGACGACCCCGACGGCGGCACCGCCTTCGTGAGGCGCCTGGTCACCCTGGCCACGACGCTGCTGCTGATCACCACGGTGCTGTCAGTGGCGTTGGCGCCGCTGCTCGTCCGGCTCATGCTGGGTAGCGACCCGCAGGTCAATAGGGAGCTGACGACGGCGTTTGCCTATCTGCTCCTCCCCCAAGTGCTCTTCTACGGGTTGTCGTCGGTATTCATGGCGATCCTGAACACGCGCAACGTGTTTGGGCCACCGGCCTGGGCGCCAGTCTGCAACAATGTGGTCGCGATTCTAACGCTCGGCCTGTATGTGCTTGTGCCGGGCGAACTTTCGGTCGATCCAGTGCGGATGGGCGATGCCAAGTTGCTCGTGCTCGGCATCGGCATGACGCTCGGCGTGGCGACGCAGGTCGCCGTGCTGGTGGCCGCGATCCACCGCGAACGGATCAGCCTGCGTCCGCTGTGGGGTATCGACGACCGCTTGAAACAGTTCGGCGCGATGGCCGCCGCGATGGTGCTCTACGTCTTCGTCAGCCAGCTCGGCCTGATCGTAGGCAACCGAATCGCCAGCGGCGCAGCGGCTTCCGGCCCGGCAATCTACAACTACACCTGGCTGGTGCTGATGCTGCCGTTCGGCATGATCGGCGTGACGGTGCTGACGGTCGTGATGCCGCGGCTGAGCCGAAACGCCGCGGCCAACGACACCCCTGCGGTTCTGGCCGACCTGTCGCTGGCCACCCGGCTGACGATGGTGGCGCTGATTCCAATCGTGGCGATGATGACCGTCGGGGGCCCTGCGATCGGCAGCGCGCTGTTCGCCTACGGCAACTTCGGCGAGGTCGACGCGGGTTACCTCGGCATGGCGATCACCCTCTCGGCGTTCACGTTGATTCCGTATGCCCTTGTGCTGCTTGTCCTTCGGGTGTTCTACGCCCGTGAGCAGCCGTGGACCCCGATCGCATTGATCGTCGTGATCACCATCGTGAAGATCGCCGCCTCGCTGGCTGCGCCTTACATGACCGACGACCCCGAGTTGGTGGCCGGCTACCTGGGTCTGGCCAACGGCCTCGGGTTCCTGGCCGGCGCCACGGTCGGGTACTTCCTGCTGCGCGCCAACCTGAACCCGCCGGGCGGCCGCCTCATCAGCCTGCAGGTGGTGCGGACCATCCTGGTGACCATCGCGGCCTCGCTGACCGCCGGGCTCATCGCGCACATCGTCGACCAACTGTTGGGCCTGGAGTCGCTGACCCGCAACTGGGGCGGGGCCGGATCACTGCTGCGGCTGGTGGTGCTCGGCTTGATCATGGTGCCGATCATCGCCGGGGTCATGCTGGCCGCGCGGGTGCCCGACGCCCAGGCCGCTTTGGCCGCCGTCCGGCGCCGCCTCAGCAGGCGCGCTGGGCCCACGCCCGAAGGGCAGGGGACGGTAGCCGTGCCTGCAACTTTGCGCCCGGACCGGCCACGGCCCGGCAGGCCCCTCACGTACGCTGATCAGAGGAATTCGTCCGCGTCACGGCAGCGTCACGTCCCGACGACCGCGCGGCGCGGGCCTCCGGCAGAAGTTGCCCGGGACTGGATGCGGAAAGGACCAGCGGTGACCGACGAACCCGCAGGCGGCTCCGCAACGGGACCTGACAGCACGGCGACGACGAAGATCCCGCGCCCGCCCGCCGATGACTTCCAGCCCGACGTGCCGGCCGACGACCTCAAGCCCGACATGCCGGACGTTCCGGAGAGGCCGGATGTCACGGAGGAGGCCTCCGAGGTAACCAACCGCACCACGCCCATGCCGGTGTCCGGCCGCCCGCCCGCCGACTACGCCGGCGACCCCACCCGCGAGTCTTTGCCCTTCGATATCCCCCGGGAGCCGCCGATCGAGGCGGCGACCTCCGACGAAGACGTCCACCTGATCCCCGGCGCCACGATCGCCGGCGGCCGGTACCGGCTGCTGGTGTTCCACGGCGGCCCGCCCAACCTGCAGTTCTGGCAGGCGCTGGACACCGCGCTGGACCGCCAGGTGGCGCTGACGTTCGTCGACCCCGACGCCGCGCTGCCCGACGAGCAGGTGCAAGAGATTCTGTCGCGCACGTCGAAGCTCAGCCGCATCGACATGCCGGGTATCGCCCGGGTGCTCGATGTCGCCAGCACCGGGTCCGGTGGCCTGGTGGTATCGGAATGGATCCGCGGCGGCTCGCTGACGGAGGTCGCCGACACGTCGCCCTCGCCGATCGGCGGTGCCCGCGCTATCCAGTCGCTGGCCGCGGCCGCAGAGGCCGCCCACCGCTCCGGAGTCGCGCTGTCAATCGACCACCCCAGCCGGGTGCGGGTAAGCATCGAGGGCGACGTTGCGCTGGCCTTCCCGGCGACCCTGCCCGAGGCCACGCCGGAGGACGACATCCGCGGAATCGGGGCGGCGCTGTATGCCCTGCTCATCAACCGCTGGCCCCTGCCCGAGGCCGGGGTGCGCAGCGGGTTGGCGCCCGCTGACCTCGACGCCGCAGGCCAGCCCATCGAGCCCCGTGCCGTCGACCGCGACATCCCTTTCCAGATCTCGGCGGCCGCGGCGCGGGCCGTACAGGAGGGCGGCGGCATCCGCAGCGCCCCGACACTGCTGAACCTGCTTCAGCAGGCCACCGCGATCGCCGACCGCACCGAAACCATCTCCCCGGTCGACGAACCCGAACCAGCGCCGTCGCGGTTCCGCGGCGCGCCGGTCGACGACCCGGAAGCACAGGCGCGCCGCCGCAGGGGACTGATGATCGGGCTGGGTGTCGGCGGCGCCATCCTCATCGTTGCGTTGATCGTGCTGGCCTCGGTGCTGAGCCGGATCTTCGGCGACGTCGGCGGAGGGCTTGGCGGCGACGAGCTTGGCCTGAACGCACCAACGACGTCTGCCGAGTCAGGCGACGGCTCCAGCGGCAACGTCGTGAAACCTGTTCGCGCCACAGTGTTTTCGCCCGAGGGTGAGGCCGATGCGCCCGATCAGGCGGGGCTGGCGATCGACGGCAATCAGTCGACGGTGTGGCCCATCGACACCTACACGGATGCCGTGCCCTTCCCCAACTTCAAGAACGGCGTCGGGCTGATGCTGCAGCTATCGCAACCCGCCACGATCGGCGAGGTCACTATCAACCTCAACAGCACCGGCACCGCCGTCGAGATCCGCTCGTCGGAGACGCCGACACCGTCCTCGCTGGAGGACACCACCGTGCTGACGCCGGCCACCACGCTCAAGCCCGGCTCCAACACCATCAAGGTGGACAATGCGAGTCCGACGTCCAACGTGCTGGTGTGGGTCTCCACGCTGGGCACAGGTCAACGGCGAGAGCCGCTCCGACATCGCCGAGATCACGCTGAAGGCCGCGTCCTAGCCGGCTGTCCTAGCCGGCTCCATCCCCAGGTCGGCAAACTTGTGTCAGAGGGCACCCCTGGCGCCGTTTAGTGTTCGGCTGTGGGGAGCTTCGGGGCTGGCGGTGAGCGGACCGACGCAGAGTTGCTCGCCGCACACGTCGCCGGTGATCAGTACGCGTTCGAGGAGCTGTTCTACCGCCACCACCGTCAGCTTTACCGGCTGGCCCAGATCACCAGCCGCAGTCCCGACGATGCGGCCGACGCCCTGCAGGACGCGATGCTGTCGGCCCACCGCAACGCGCCCGCCTTCCGCCACGACGCCGCCGTCAGCAGTTGGCTGTACCGCATCGTGGTCAACGCATGCCTGGACCGGTTGCGGCGCAACAAGACGCATCCGACCACCGCACTGCTCGACGACGTCTGCCACATCGGCGATCCGACGCCGAGGGTGGACACCGCGATCGTCGTGGAACGCGCGCTGATGCGGCTGCCGGTCGAGCAACGTGCGGCGGTCGTCGCGGTCGACATGCAGGGGTACTCGGTGGCCGAGACGGCCCGCATACTCGGAGTCGCGCAGGGCACCGTGAAGAGCCGCTGCGCGCGGGCCCGCGCCAAGCTGGCGGAGGCTCTCGAGTATTTCGCAGCAACCGATGACGGAACCGCGACCGGTTCGTCGCCGTCCAACCCTGCGTGATGGAGACTGGCTAGCGTCACGGACGACCGGCGGGAGCAGCGATGGACAGCGGCGCGGGCCAGGAACCCGACCCTGCCGCGCTCGACCGCGTCCGCCGCGACCTGGCCGAGCTGGGTGTAGACGAGGCGTCCGCACCCGACGTGCCGCCTGCTGTGACCGCGCGGGTGGTGGCTGCGCTCCGGGCACAGTCCGGTCCGGCCCATTCGATACGACGGCCGCGTCTGCGCCCGTTGCAGCTCTTCGGCCTGGCCGTCGGGCTGGGCGCCGCCATAGCGGGCGTCGTCGTGGGCGGGACAACGCTGATCCGCGGGAACCCTCCCCCGACGTCCGCCGGGCCGACCGCCGAGAGCATCACGGTGTCGCGGCCGCCGCGGGACATCCCGCTGTCCGATCCGCAGCTCGTAGCGCTGCTGTCGCGCAGCCCGGACTACGGGCCGCTCGCGGACCCGCAGCGGCGTGCCTCCTGCCTCGACGGTCTGGGCTATTCGGCAATGACGCGGGTCCTGGGCGCACAGCCCGTCGACATGTACGGTCAGCCCGCGGTGTTGATGCTGTTGCCCGGCGAGACACCCACAAGGGTCGTGGCGTTGGTGGTCGAGCCGGATTGCAGTTCAGCTCACACCGGCCTGCTTGCCAACACTGTGGTCACTCGTCCGTAATCTGTCCCAGAGGGTCCGCGGGAACACCCGGGCCTACCCTGGTGTTTGTACCCATGCCGCAGGAGAAAGGGTCGCATGACAGCCACAACGACCGTTCATGACGTCATCATCATCGGCTCTGGGCCGGCTGGATACACCGCCGCGATCTATGCCGCCCGTGCACAGCTCAAACCTCTGGTATTCGAAGGTACGCAGTTCGGCGGCGCGCTGATGACCACGACCGAGGTGGAGAACTATCCCGGATTCCGCGACGGCATCACGGGTCCCGAACTCATGGACGAGATGCGCGAACAGGCGCTGCGGTTCGGTGCCGACCTGCGAATGGAAGACGTCGACGCGGTCTCGCTGGAGGGCGATATCAAGACCGTCACGGTCGGCGACGAGACTCATCAGGGCCGCGCCGTGATCCTCGCGATGGGTGCCGCGGCCCGGCACCTCGGCGTGCCCGGCGAAGACGAACTGCTCGGCATGGGCGTCAGCACCTGCGCGACCTGCGACGGGTTCTTCTTCCGCGACGAGGACATCGCGGTGGTCGGCGGCGGCGACTCGGCGATGGAGGAAGCGACGTTCCTGACCCGGTTCGCCCGCAGTGTGACGATCATCCACCGCCGCGAGGAGTTCCGGGCCTCCCGAATCATGCTCGACCGGGCACGTGCCAACGAGAAGATCACCTTCCTCACCAACACCCAGGTCACCGAGATCGAGGGCGGTCCGAAGGTGACCGGTATTCAGTTGCGCAACTCCGTCACCGGTGAGGAATCCAAACTCCCGGTCACCGGCGTGTTCGTCGCCATCGGCCACGATCCCCGCTCCGAGTTGGTGCGCGGGCAGGTCGAGCTCGACCCCGACGGCTACGTGCAGGTGCAAGGTCGCACCACCAGCACCTCGGTCGAGGGTGTGTTCGCCTCAGGAGACCTCGTCGACCGTACCTACCGGCAGGCCGTCACGGCCGCAGGCACCGGCTGTTCGGCGTCCATCGACGCCGAACGTTGGCTGGCCGAAACCGGTTCTGGCCCAAGCGATGAGACCACCGAGACACCAATCTGATAGGAGCCACCATGACCGAAACGACCGCAACCGTCGCCGTAACCGACGACTCGTTCTCCGACGACGTACTGTCGAGCAGCACCCCGGTGCTGGTCGACTTCTGGGCCACCTGGTGCGGCCCGTGCAAGATGGTCGCTCCCGTGCTGGAGGAGATCGCCAGCGAGAAGGCCGGCGCACTGACCGTGGCCAAGATCGACGTCGACGCAAATCCCGCCACCGCGCGCGACTTCCAGGTGGTGTCGATCCCCACTTTGATCCTGTTCAAGGACGGCGCGCCCGTGAAGCGGATCGTCGGCGCGAAAGGCAAGGCCGCGCTGCTGCGCGAACTCGCTGACGTGGTCTAACGCCGCAATCCGGCGGTCTGACACTCGGCCTGGGGTTTTCCCGAATCCACGCGCCGTCTGCGACAATGCTGCCTAGCCGATCTCTGTTTCGTCAGCGCCGTATCACCGCTGACAACCGACCGGAAGGCCTGGTATGTCGAGTCTGCGTCGCGGTGACCGCGGGGGTGCGGTCACCGAGATCCGGGCGGCACTGGCGGCGTTGGGGCTGATCGACAGCCCTGATGCGGACCTGACCACCGGGAAGCACGTCGCTGTGGATGTTTTCGACGACGCCCTCGACCATTCCGTGCGCGCTTTCCAGCAGCACCGCGGACTGCTCGTCGACGGCATCGTGGGTGAAGCGACTTACCGTGCGCTGAAAGAGGCTTCGTATCGCCTTGGCGCACGCACACTCAACCACCAGTTCGGCGCGCCGATGTACGGCGACGATGTCGCGACTCTGCAGGCGCGGCTGCAGGACCTCGGTTTCTATACCGGCCTGGTGGACGGCCACTTCGGATTGCAAACGCACAACGCGCTGATGTCGTATCAACGTGAGTACGGACTGTACCCCGACGGCATCTGCGGCCCGGAGACGTTGCGCTCCTTGTACTTTCTGGGTTCGCGGGTCACCGGTGGCTCTCCCCACGCGATCCGCGAGGAAGAACTCGTCCGCCGCTCGGGTCCGCGGCTGTCGGGTAAGCGGATCATCATCGATCCGGGCCGCGGCGGCGCCGACCACGGTCTGATCATGAACGGGCCGGACGGTCCGATCAGCGAAGCAGACATCCTGTGGGACTTGGCAAGTCGGCTCGAAGGCCGGATGACCGCAATCGGCATGGAGACGTTCCTGTCGCGGCCGTCCAACCGCGCGCCGTCCGACGCCGAACGCGCCGCGACGGCCAACACCGTCGGCGCCGACCTGATGATCAGCCTGCGCTGCGCCACCCAGGCCAGCCCGTCCGCCAACGGTGTGGCATCGTTCCACTTCGGCAACTCGCACGGATCGGTGTCCACCATCGGCCGCAACCTGTCCGACTTCATTCAGCGAGAAGTGGTGGCGCGCACCGGATTACGCGACTGTCGGGCCCACGGGCGAACCTGGGACCTGCTGCGCCTCACCCGGATGCCCACCGTGCAGGTCGACGCCGGCTACATCACCAACCCGCGCGACCGCGCCATGCTGGTGTCCGCCCAGACCCGCGACTCGATCGCCGAAGGCATCCTGGCCGCGGTCAAGCGGCTTTACCTGCTCGGCAAGAACGACCGCCCCACGGGCACATTCACGTTCGCCGAACTGCTCGCCCACGAACTGTCTGTCGAGCAGGCCGGGCGGGTCAGCCCGACCTAACCGTCCCGATTAGTAGCAGGGGCTTGATCCCGCGCCGACCGGCTGCTGCAGTTGGGCGGTTTCCAGCAGCCGCTCCAATGCCGCTTCGACGTCGGCCTTCCAGCCCAGCCCCTGCTCCAGCTCCAGCCGCAGCCGCGGGAAGTACCGATGCTGGGCAACCACGACGAAGCCGGCATCCTGCAGCAGATCCACGTCGAGCACGCACTGGTCGACCGAGCAGTCACCGAGCACCTCGACGGCCGGTCGCAGGTCGGGCGGCACCGTACGCGGGTCGAGCAATTCGGTTACCTCAGCCGTATGCCCGAACGCCTCGAGGGCACGTACACCGCGGCGGACGAGATCACCGACGACCGCGGCGATCAGGCGCCGCGGGAGTCCCTCGTCGCCGTGTCTGGATTCCACCCCCAGCGAGGTGAGGAGCACCGCGTCGGCGCTGACCGGCGCGGTGGGAAAGCTAGCTGCCCGCGGCACGGCGCGCGGTGGGGCGTAGAACGCGTAGCCCAGGCACGGTTCGTCGCCCCGGGGGATCTCGTCGGCACCGTCGGTGCGGCCCCCGTCGGGGCATTGCACCGCAATCTGGCCGCACGACCCCCACTCGAGCATGACCATCGACAGCCAGGCTTCCTTCTCGAACTCCGGATCGGAGAGGTGATCGTCGGCGCGCAGCGTCGACGGATCCACCTCCCAGTACACGCACCGGCGTGCGTGCTTGGGCAGCTGCTCGAAAGCTTCGAGCCGCAGAGGCGTGATTCGCGCTGCCACTAGACTCCCCGGGTTCCGCGCGGTGCTGACGTGCACGGCTGCCACTCCAGGATAGAAGGGCGTGCCGCTGAACGCCCGCTTTCGCCGCCTTCGGTCACCGGTGACCGCCGTTCGGTCGAATCCTGTTGGTACACATGGGATTTCCTCGATGAGCTGCCGCGCGCGGCACCTGAACAGGGGTATGTGTCACAGTGACGTAATTACCGCGTGTCGTCGGTCAGGGTTTCGACGAGTTCATCAAGTCGACAATCCGCTGTAGGTCGTCGACCGACCCGAACTCGACGACGATCTTGCCCTTTCGTTTGCCAAGGCTCACGGTGACGCGGGTGTCGAACGCCGTCGACAGCCGTTCAGCAACGTCCTGCAGGCCCGGCATATGGATCGGCTTGCGCCGCGGCGCCGTTGGCGTTGCCGCGTCGCTGCGATTCGCCAACGTGACCGCTTCCTCGGTGGCCCGCACCGAGAGACCCTCGGCGATGATGCGCGTGGCGAGCTCTTCTTGCTGCTCGGGGGTCCCCTCCAGCGCCAGCAGCGCACGGGCGTGGCCGGCCGACAGCACGCCTGCGGCCACCCGGCGCTGCACCGCGATCGGCAGCCGGAGCAGACGGATCATGTTCGTGATGAGTGGCCGCGACCGCCCGATGCGCGCCGCCAGTTCATCGTGGGTGACGCCGAACTCGTCGAGCAGCTGCTGGTAGGCGGCCGCCTCTTCCAACGGGTTCAGCTGGACGCGATGGATGTTCTCCAGCAGGGCGTCCCGCAGCATGCTGTCGTCGGCGGTCTCGCGCACGATCGCCGGAATGGTGGCGAGGCCGGCCTGCTGTGCCGCGCGCCATCGGCGCTCCCCCATGACGAGCTGGAACCGCGGCGTGCCCGGCACCGCGCGGACCACGATCGGCTGCATGAGGCCGAACTCACGGATGGAGTGCACCAGCTCCGAGAGCGCCTCCTCGTCGAAGACCTGGCGCGGCTGCCGCGGATTCGGATCGATCGCCGACGGGTCGATTTCTCGGTAGACGGCGCCGACGCTGTTGGTGTTCGATACCACCGGGCCGCCCAGAACGACGTCGGCGGCCGCGTCACCCATCCGATGGCCGGGCACCACAGCCGCGTCGTCGGCCGGTCCGGTCGGGATGAGGGACGCCAGGCCACGACCGAGGCCGCTTCGCTTACGTGTCGGTTGGGTCATATCTCTCTCCTCTTCACGCAAGCGCTCGTCTCCTCTTCACGCAAGCGCTCATCGCTGCTGTCTCCTCTTCACGCAAGCGCTCATCGCTGCTGTCTCCTCTTCACGCAAGCGCTCATCGCTGCTGTCTCCTCTTCACGCAAGCGCTCATCGGCCTTGTCCCTCCTCGGATCCGCCTCGTTCGGCTATCTCGCGACTGGCGTCGAGATAGCTCAGCGCGCCCCGCGAGCCCGGGTCGTAGTCGAGGATCGTCATGCCGTAGCCGGGCGCCTCGGACACCTTGACGCTGCGCGGAATAACGGTCCGCAGCACCTTGTCGCCGAAATGTGACCGGACGTCCTCCGCGACTTGGTCGGCCAGGCGGGTTCGGCCGTCGTACATCGTCAGGATCAACGTCGAGACGTTCAGCTCCGGGTTGAGGTGTGCCTTGACCATCTCGATGTTGCGGATCAGCTGCCCCACCCCCTCCAGGGCGTAGTACTCACACTGGATCGGGATGAGGACCTCGGGCGCGGCGACGAGCGCGTTGATGGTCAGCAATCCGAGCGACGGCGGGCAGTCGATGAAGACGTAATCGAAGTCGTGGTCATTCAGTCCGGCCAGCGCTGTGCGGAGCCGACCCTCGCGGGCGACCATGCTCACCAATTCGATCTCTGCCCCAGCGAGGTCGATGGTGGCCGGCAGGCAGAACAGACGCTCGCTGTGCGGGCTCCGCTGCAGCGCGGACTGCAACGGTAGCTCGCCGATCAACACCTCGTAGGAGGACGGCGTGCCCGGACGGTGCTCGATGCCGAGCGCAGTGCTGGCATTGCCCTGCGGGTCCAGATCGATCACCAGGGTCCGCAGTCCCTGCAATGCCAGCGCCGCCGCGACGTTGACGGCCGTCGTCGTCTTCCCGACGCCACCCTTCTGATTGGCGATGGTGAACACACGCTGCTGTCGCGGTCGCGGCAGACGACCCTGCGCGCCGTGCATCAGACGAACGGCGCGCTCGGCCTCCGCCCCGATCGGGGTGTCGAAGCCGGCCGGATCGTTCCACGTTTCGGCGGGAGCGCTGTTCCATGTTTCACGTGAAACATCTGCGGGCTCTGTCGCACCGGCGGGCGGCCCTCCGGGCGGTCCCTCTGCGACGGGCCCGCCCGCGTCCGGTGTCGGCATCATCTGCTTCTCCTGCCCGCTCGTCCCCGCCGGCTCGAGACCGGCTTCGGCTCCCCGCGTCGAGCGACGACGACGGTGACGGGTGGATTCAACAAGCCCGCGCCACATCTCATCACCCTCTCATCGGCTGCACCCAGCGAAGCCATCACACGCCGATGCTCACGGATCTCGTCCTCGGCGCGCTCGCCCTTGATGGCCAGCATCCGACCGTCGACCCGCAGTAGCGGCATGCTCCATCTGGTCAGCTTGTCCAGCGAAGCCACCGCCCTCGAGACAACCGCGTCCATCTCCCCCACCTGTTGTCGCACGGTCGATTCCTCGGCCCGGCCGCGGACGATCGTCACGTCGATGCCGAGCTCGTCGACCACCTCGCGCAGAAACTCGCTACGGCGGAGCAGTGGTTCGATGAGTGTCAGCCGAAGGTCCGGCCGGGCCAACGCCAACGGTATCCCGGGCAGCCCCGCTCCACTACCGATGTCGGCTACACGCTCTCCGTCGTCGAGCAATTCGGCCACCGCGGCACTATTCAATAGGTGGCGGTCCCACAGCCGGTCCACTTCCCGAGGGCCGAGCAGTCCCCGCTCTACGCCCGCGCCGGCCAACATCTCCGCGTACCGCTGGGCGCGCTCCAGGCTCGCGCCGAAGAAGGCGTCGGCACCTTGCGGCGCCGCTGACACCTCGACATGTTTCACGTGAAACATCCTCCGGATCTCGCGCTAGCGGCGCCGCGACGCAAACTACATTCGTGTAACTCTGGTCCTAGTCGAGGAGGACGACGACGCGACGCGACGGCTCGACGCCCTCGCTCTCGCTGTGCACGCCGTCGACGGCTGCCACTGCGTCGTGCACGATCTTGCGCTCGAACGGTGTCATCGGAGAGAGCTCCTCCCGATCGCCGGTCTCGAGCACCCGCCGCGCAACCTTGTCACCGAGGGCGGCCAACTCGTCGCGCCGCCGCCGTCGCCACCGGGCGATGTCGAGCATCAGCCGACTCCGCTCACCCGTCTTCTGGTGCACCGCCAGCCGGGTCAGCTCCTGCAGCGCGTCGAGCACCTCACCCTTGCGGCCGACCAACTTCGTCAGATCCCCGCCGCCGTCAATGCTCACGATCGCGCGGTCACCCTCCACGTCCAGATCGATGTCGCCGTCGAAGTCCAGCAGGTCCAACAGCTCCTCGAGGTAGTCGCCGGCGATCTCACCCTCGGCGACCAAGCGCTCCTCCAGATCCTCCGCACCGGCCGGGGCGGCGCTCTCCGTGCCGTCCTCCTCGTCCGTCAACTCTTCTGGACGTTCGGTTGTCTCAGCGTCGGTCATCTCTGTCTCTCCCTCATCCACCGGTATTGCTCCGGTCAACGTTTGCGTTTCTTCGGTCGCGCGCCGGGGCGGGGCGTCGCTCCCGGGCGCGGTGTGCGGTTCCCCGCCGTGCCGCCCGCGCTCGGCTTACTCCCGCTGGATTCCGCCCCGTTGCCATCGGTCCCCAGCTCGATCGCCGACGACTCCGGTTCGACCGCACCATCCGTCGTTGCGGGCGCTGTCTTGGGCGGCCGCTTGGGTTTGGCCCCGGGCGGCGGTGCGTTCTGCGCGCGCCGTTCCTGCGCCTCGAGCTTCTTGGCTTCTTCCTCTTTCTCGATCTTGCCGAACACGTAGTGCTGCTGGCCAAAGGTCCAGATGTTATTGGCCAGCCAGTACATGATCACGGCCAGCGGCAGGAACGGACCGCCGACAACGACACCGAGCGGAAACACGTAGAGCGCGAGCTTGTTCATCATCGCGGTCTGCGGGTTGGCGGCGGCTTCCGGGCTCTGCCGCGCCACCGACGCCCGGCTGTTGAAGTAGGTCGCGATGCCCGCCAGGATCATGAACGGCACGCCAACGGCGATGACGGCTGGGCGGTGGAATTCGGTGAACGCCTCGAGCCCATGCTTCTGGATCATCGTCGCGCCCAGTGGAGCACCGAACAGGTTGGCGTCCAGGAAGTGCCCGACGTCCGTCGCGCTGAACACGTAGTTGCCCAGGCTGCGGTTCTCCTCCACGGACAGCCCCAGCCGGCCGATACCGGTCTGCGTCCGGTTGAACGACATCAGCACGTGGTACAGCCCGAGGAACACCGGGATCTGCGCCAGCATCGGCAGGCAGCCCAGGATCGGGTTGAACCCGTGCTCGCGCTGCAGCTTCTGCATCTCCAGCGCCATCCGCTGCCGGTCCTTGCCGTACTTCTTCTGCAGCGCCTTGATCTGGGGCTGCAACTCCTGCATCTGCCGCGTGGTGCGGATCTGCCGGACGAACGGCTTGTAGAGGATCGCGCGCAGCGTGAACACCAGGAACATCACCGACAGCGCCCAGGCGAAGAAGTTGGACGGGCCCGAGCACGAAGGAGAACGCCTTGAACCAGACCCACATGATCGCCGACACCGGGTAGTAGATGATGTCGAGGCTGAACCAATTAAACACGCGACTCGCTCCAGAGTTCGTCTTCGGATTGTGCGTTCTCGCTTATGTCCCCGCGCATTGGGCGCGAGGTGCCGCGGCGCTCGGGTATCGGGTCCCATCCCCCCCGATGCCACGGTCCGCACTTGAGCAGTCGCACCGTCGCCAGCCAGCCCCCGCGGAAGAGGCCGTACTCGCTCAACGCGTCCACCGCGTACTGACTACAGGTGGGGGTGAACCGGCACGTCGGTAGGCGCAACGGAGACACCGTGTGCCGGTACAGCTGGATGAGGTAGATCGCCCCGCGCGCGGCGGCCGAGCCCACAGATCGCTTCACCTGGCGCGCCCCGCTTCCCGACCGGGTGCGGCGCAGCGCAGTGCGCAGTTCCTGTTCGAGACGCGCCGAGATGGCGTGGCGGCTGCTCGGCAGAGCCCGAATCACCACGCGATCAGCGGGGTCGAGTTCATCGATCATGGTGCGGGCGACGTGGCGGAGCCGACGCGCGACGCGGTGCCGTTGTACCGCGCTGCCGACCGATTTCGCGACCACCAGTCCGATCCTCGGCCCAGCGTTCGCGGTCTCCGCCGTCGGAGCGTAAGGCGTGCACGACGAGGTCGGGCTGCACCGCCCGCACCCCTTGACTGACCGTGGCGCCGAATTCCGTCGACCGCGTCATCCGGTACCGCGCCGGAAGCACCGCGCTAGATCCCGCGTCGAATCACGCAGTCAGCTTGCGGCGGCCCTTGCCGCGCCGATTCGACACGATCGCCCGGCCGGCGCGGGTCCGCATCCGCAGCCGGAACCCATGCACCCGTGCGCGGCGACGGTTGTTGGGCTGAAAGGTCCGCTTGCCCTTGGCCACGGCTGTTTCTCCTCGTTGCGTATGACATCCGCAAACCCAGCCGATGAATGCTCGTGCCGGTGGGGACGCGGTTGCCGTTGGTAAGCTCGTCCGTCTCGCTTGCTAGCCGGCGCGGTCTCCAGTCGTCCTGGTTCGCAGCCGTATCGCCACTTGTGGGCGACTGTTCGAGGGTACTGACGAGATTTCCCTGGGTCAAACCTGGCCTGCGCCTGCCGGAGTCGCGGCCAGACGCTTTACAGACGCCACAGCCGTCACGCCGTCTTCACGACCCGCCGAGGAACCCGTGAGCAATGTTGCAGAACGGTTGGCACCCGGACAGAAAACTGTTAGCTTCTGCCAATACCGATTCGATAACGAAACGGCGACGGACAACGAAGCGAGGATGCCCGACACGTCGCGAGCCCACAGATCGCACCACCGCTGTGACGAGCCCCGGCCCGCGGCGTCCTCGCCGGTAGACAACAGAACGACGACGGCTGTCCTGTCTCCACAACCTGTGGATAACTATGTGGACAGATCGTCATCGTTCATTTTGGTCGTCTCTCGGACCGGCCTCGAGGGGGTACTCGTCATTGACAGCTGACCCCGACCCCCCCTTCGTCGCCGTTTGGAACAACGTCGTTGCCGAACTCAATGGCGACACCGAGCCTTCCGGGGCCGTCAACGGCGACATCGCCGTCCCCACCCTCACCCCCCAGCAAAGAGCGTGGTTGAAGCTGGTCAAGCCGCTCGTCATCACCGAGGGGTTTGCCCTTCTGTCGGTGCCGACGCCGTTTGTCCAGAACGAGATCGAACGCCATCTGCGCGAGCCGATCATCACCGCCCTCAGCCGTCAGCTGGGTCAGCGCGTCGAGCTCGGAGTCCGCATCGCGGCGCCCGGTCCCGACGAACCCGACGAAGGGCTCAACGGGTTAGCCGACGCGGCCGCCCCGCTCGAACCGGACGAAGTCGACGAGGACTCCGAGGCCCTCGCCAGCGCCGAGGAAAGCTGGCCCACCTACTTCTCGAGCCGGGCCCCCAATTCGTCGGCCGCCGAGCACACCGCCGTCAATCTCAACCGTCGCTACACCTTCGACACCTTCGTCATCGGCGCCTCCAACAGGTTCGCCCACGCCGCGACGCTCGCGATTGCTGAGGCGCCGGCCCGTGCCTACAACCCCCTCTTCATCTGGGGCGAATCCGGCCTCGGCAAAACACACCTGTTGCACGCCGCCGGGAACTACGCCCAGCGCCTCTTTCCCGGCATGCGCGTCAAGTACGTCTCCACCGAAGAGTTCACCAACGACTTCATCAACTCGCTTCGCGATGACCGTAAAGCGTCGTTCAAACGCAGCTACCGCGACATCGACGTGCTCCTCGTCGACGACATCCAGTTCATCGAGGGCAAAGAAGGCATCCAGGAGGAGTTCTTCCACACCTTCAACACGCTGCACAACGCGAACAAGCAGATCGTCATCTCCTCTGACCGGCCCCCCAAACAGTTGGCGACCCTCGAAGACCGGCTGCGCACGCGGTTCGAGTGGGGCTTGATCACCGACGTTCAGCCCCCCGAACTCGAGACCCGCATCGCGATTCTGCGCAAGAAGGCCCAGATGGATCGGCTCGACGTGCCGGGTGACGTGCTCGAACTCATCGCCAGCAGCATCGAACGCAACATCCGCGAACTCGAGGGCGCACTGATCCGCGTCACCGCGTTCGCGTCTCTCAACAAGACGCCGATCGACAAGGCACTGGCCGAGATCGTGCTGCGCGACCTGATCTCCGATGCGACCACCATGCAGATCAGCACCGCGGCGATCATGGCGGCCACCGCCGAGTACTTCGAAACCAGCGTCGAAGAACTCCGCGGACCCGGCAAGACCCGCGCCCTGGCGCAGTCCCGCCAGATCGCCATGTACCTCTGCCGAGAGCTCACGGAACTGTCCCTGCCCAAGATCGGGCAGGCGTTCGGCCGTGATCACACCACCGTCATGTACGCGGAGAAGAAGATCCGCGGCGAGATGGCCGAACGTCGTGAGGTGTTCGATCACGTCAAGGAACTCACCACCCGAATCCGCCAACGCTCCAAGCGCTGATTCGTGTAGGCGTCTCCCACTCACAGCCGAAAAAAGTTCGAAAAAACTTCTGCACCGGCGGTATCACTTGTCACACCGATGCGGTGTGAACACCGATGTGGACAACTTGGTACCAACCTCCCGGCGATGCGGTGCTTCTTACACAGTCCGCTCGACGTCCACAGCGCCGACGACAGAAGTCGGAAACCATCCACAGTTCACTCACAACCTGATACGCATGCCACGCAGGGCGGACACCCGTTCATCCCCAACATCCACAGGCCCTAATACTGTTGCTCGTATATCTCCGTAGATTCTTCTTCGAAGAAGGCGCTTGGGGACACACCGAACAGACCGCCTCCAGTCGGCTTACAACCTTCGATGTCGGCACGATCGATTAGCTTTCAAGTTGAGGCGGAAAGCTCTACGGTGGTTCATCGACAGCCGTTACGGTCGTCCCAACGCATCGCCGAGACGCGTGGTGTGACACCGGGAAACCGCTGGTTAGACCTTGTTGTGGTGTTGATCGAAGGGACCCTATGGACGTGGCGACGACAACAGTTGGTCTCACCGATCTGAAATTCCGCCTGGTACGCGAAGACTTCGCCGACGCCGTCGCGTGGGTTGCCCGAAACCTTCCGACCAGACCGACGGTTCCCGTCCTGGCCGGCGTGTTGTTGACCGGCTCCGACGAGGGGCTGACGGTTTCCGGATTCGACTACGAAGTGTCGGCGGAAGTACAGGTTGCAGCCGAAATCGCCTCGCCGGGAAGCGTTTTGGTGTCCGGTCGGCTGTTGTCGGATATCACGCGAGCGTTGCCGGCCAAACCCGTCGACGTCAGCGTGGAGGGCACCCGGGTGTCGTTGACATGCGGCAGCGCCAGGTTCTCTTTGCCCACCCTGGCGGTGGAGGACTATCCCGCGTTGCCGGCACTTCCCGACGAGACAGGTGTCGTTTCCGCGGAGTTGTTCGCCGAGGCCATCGGTCAGGTGGCGGTCGCCGCCGGCCGAGATGACACGCTGCCGATGCTGACCGGTATCCGCGTTGAAATTTCCGGTGAGAAGGTCGTTTTGGCGGCCACCGACCGGTTCCGGTTGGCGGTTCGCGAGCTGACCTGGTCCACCGAATCCGCAGACATCGAGGCGGCGGTGCTGGTGCCGGCCAAAACGTTGGCAGAAGCGGCCAAGGCCGGCACCGACGGCGGCGACGTGCATTTGTCGTTGGGCGCCGGATCGGCGGTCGGCAAGGAAGGGTTGCTCGGTATCCGCAGCGACGGCAGGCGCAGTACCACGCGGTTGCTCGACGCGGAGTTCCCGAAATTCCGACAGCTGCTGCCCGCTGAGCACACCGCGGTCGCGACCATCGGGGTCGCGGAGCTCACCGAAGCGATCAAACGTGTGGCCCTGGTGGCGGACCGCGGTGCGCAGGTGCGGATGGAATTCGCCGACGATGTGCTGCGGCTGTCCGCCGGCGCCGACGACGTCGGCCGCGCCGAAGAGGATCTTCCCGTCTCCTTCTCGGGTGACCCGTTGACGATCGCGTTCAACCCGACGTATCTGACGGACGGCCTGGGCTCGTTGCACTCGGAGCGAGTGACGTTCGGCTTCACGACACCCAGTCGTCCCGCGGTGTTGCGCCCGGCAGGTGAGGATGATGGGGATGTCGGTGCCACAGGTCCGTTCCCGGCCGCTGAAACCGACTACGTCTATCTGTTGATGCCGGTGCGGCTTCCGGGCTGACCGGCCCTACCGCCACGAAAGAGGCGCACATGCAACTGGGGTTGGTTGGCCTGGGCAAAATGGGCTTCAACATGCGCGAGCGTCTGCGCGAGGGTGGGCACGAGGTCGTCGGCTACGACCCACGGCCGGAGGTCACCGATGTGCCGACACTCGGTGCGCTTGCCGACGCGCTCGCCGCGCCGCGGGTGGTGTGGGTGATGGTGCCGTCAGGTCCGATCACGCGTGAGACCATCACCACGCTGGCCGACGAGCTGAGCGCCGGGGACTTGGTGATCGACGGCGGCAACTCGCGCTACACAGAGGATGGTCCACACTCAAAACTGTTGGGCGACAAGGGCATTAATTTCATAGACGCCGGCGTCTCGGGCGGCATCTGGGGTCTGAAGGAGGGCTACGGCCTGATGGTCGGCGGCAGTGACGCCGACGTGGAGCGGGCCATGCCGATCTTCGACACCCTGCGGCCGCCGGGACCGCGTGAGGACGGCTTCGTCCATGCGGGTCCGGTCGGCGCGGGTCACTTCGCCAAGATGGTGCACAACGGAGTCGAGTACGCGCTCATGACGGCGTACGCCGAAGGCTACGAATTGTTGGCCGCCGAGGATCTGATCACGGACCCCCAGGCCGTCTATCAAGCCTGGTCCAACGGCACCGTTGTGCGGTCCTGGCTGCAACAGCTGCTCGCCAAGGCGCTCAAGGAAGATCCCGACTTCGCCCAGATCAGCGGCTATACCGAGGATTCCGGCGAAGGTCGCTGGACGGTGGAAGAAGCTATCCGGCTGCGGGTCCCGGTGCCTGGCATTGCGGCATCGTTGTTTGCCCGGTTCCTGTCGCGGCAGGACGATTCGCCGACGATGAAGGCCGTGTCAGCATTGCGGAACCAGTTCGGCGGCCATGCGGTCAAGCGGGTCAGCGAGTCCGGATAGGTGTACGTCCGCCGCCTCGGATTGACCGACTTCCGGTCGTGGCCGCGGGTCGAGTTGGACCTCGAGCCCGGCCGGACGGTGTTCGTCGGCCCGAATGGCTTCGGCAAGACGAATCTGGTTGAGGCACTCTGGTATTCGTCCACGCTCGGTTCGCATCGGGTGGCGACGGACGCGCCATTGATCCGAGCCGGCGCGGAGCGCGCGGTGGTGTCGACGATCGTCGTCAACGAGGGCCGCGAACTTGCGATCGACGTCGAGATCAACGCCGGACGGGCGAACAAGGCGCGGCTGAACCGCTCCCCCGTGCGCGCCGCACGAGAAATTCTGGGCGTGCTGCGAGCGGTCCTGTTCGCCCCGGAAGATCTGGCGCTGGTCCGCGGAGATCCCGGAGAGCGGCGCCGGTACCTGGATGAACTGGCGACGACTCGACGACCCCGTATTGCCGCGGTGCGAGCCGATTACGACCGCGTGGTGCGCCAGCGCACCGCGTTGTTGAAGACCGCAGCCGGCGCCCGGCACCGCGGCGATCGCAGCGTGCTGGACACGCTCGATGTGTGGGACGGCCACCTCGCCGCGCATGGCGCGCAGCTGGTCGCGGCGCGGGTTGAGCTCGTCAATCAGCTCGCCCCCGAGGTGGAGAAGGCCTACCAACTGCTGGCGCCGGCGTCGCGACCGGCGTCGATCCGCTACCGCAGCGGAGTCGAAGTCGTCGAGAACGAGGCCGCCGCCGGTACCGACAGTGTGGAGTTGTTCGAGGCCGCATTGCTCGACGCCCTGGCGCGCCGGCGCGACGCCGAACTTGAACGCGGCCTCTGCCTGGTGGGCCCACATCGCGACGATCTCGAACTGCGGCTCGGCGACCAAGTCACGAAAGGCTTTGCCAGCCACGGGGAATCGTGGTCGATGGCGTTGGCGCTGCGGCTGGCGGCCTACGAGCTGTTGCGCGCCGACGGCGGCGATCCGGTGCTGCTGCTCGACGACGTGTTCGCCGAACTGGACAACGCGCGCAGGCAAGCTTTGGCGAACGTCGCGGCGTCAGCCGAACAGGTTCTGGTGACCGCGGCCGTCAACGAGGACATCCCGGCCGACTGGGATGCACGAAGGATCGAGATCACCATGCGCGACGACGACGCCGGCCGAATCTCGGAGGTGCAGGCATGAGCACCCGAAGACGATCGCGAGTGAGGATCGCAGCGAGACCGAGTTCGATGGGGCGGACCGCAAGCTCCCGCCCGAAGCGAGGACCGGAGCACGAGCGGGAGTCGAGCGCAGTGAGGCATGACGACGACAACCTCGACCTCGGGGCGTACAAGGACATCGTGCGCCGCACGCTCGAAGAGGCGCGTGGCGCGGCACGGGTGCAGGGAAAAGATGTCGGGCGCGGCCGCAGCTCTCCCGCGCGGCGAGTCGCCGGTACAAGCCGGCGGCGTTGGTCGGGGCCGGGACCGGACTCGCGTGATCCGCAGTTGTTCGGGGCGGTAACGCGCGATGTCGCGCGCAACCGGGGCTGGTCGGGGCGAGTCGCCGAAGGATCGGTTTTCGGCCGATGGTCGGGGGTGGTCGGCGAGCAGATCGCCGCGCACGCGACACCGACGTCGTTGAACGACGGCGTGCTCACCATCTCGGCCGAGTCGACGGCGTGGGCGACGCAGCTGAGGATGGTGCAGGCGCAATTACTGGCCAAGATCGCGGCCGCCGTCGGGGACGGGGTGGTGACCTCGCTGAAAATCGTCGGACCGATGGCCCCATCGTGGCGCAAAGGGCGGTATCACATCGCCGGCCGGGGGCCCCGCGACACGTACGGATGACCCGACGGCCGGCGGTTGGCTGAGAGCCACGACAAGGCGGCGACTCTACCTCTTAAGCGTCTTGACGCACCTCGGATCGAAAAATTCCACAGACGGCGCGAATAGGTGTGTAGAAACGCCGCCTCAGAGTCGGTGCTGTCGCGATCTGACGGTAGACTGATTTCATGACTTGCCGGCGGTAACCACTACCGCCGAGCCCCGACCCCCATCAGAGAGTAGGGAACCTTCCACCCGTGGCTGCTGCGAAGAAGAAAGCACAACAGGAGTACGGCGCCCAATCCATCACGATTCTCGAGGGGCTGGAGGCCGTCCGCAAACGTCCGGGCATGTATATCGGCTCCACCGGTGAGCGCGGTCTGCACCACCTCGTGTGGGAGGTCGTGGACAACGCAGTGGACGAGGCGATGGCCGGTTACGCCACCCGGGTGGACGTGAAACTCCTCGAGGACGGCGGCGTCGAAGTCACCGACGACGGCCGCGGCATCCCGGTGGCCATGCACGCCTCGGGCATTCCCACGGTCGACGTCGTGATGACCCAGCTCCACGCCGGCGGAAAGTTCGACAGCGAACACGGTGCCTATGCGGTGTCGGGCGGCCTGCACGGCGTCGGTGTCTCTGTGGTCAACGCGCTGTCCGAGCGGCTCGAAGTGGAGATCAAGCCGCGACGGCTACGAGTGGTCGCAGTACTACGACCATTCCGAGCCGGGCACCCTGAAACAGGGCGAGGCCACCAAGAAGACCGGAACAACGGTGCGGTACTGGGCCGACTCGACGATTTTCGAGACGACGACGTACGACTTCGAGACGGTGGCCCGGCGGCTGCAGGAGATGGCCTTCCTCAACAAGGGGCTGACCATCACGCTGGTCGACGAGCGGGTGACCGCCGAAGAGGTGGTCGACGAGGTTGTCAGCGATACCGCCGAAGCACCGAAGTCGGCGGAGGAGAAGGCGGCGGAGGCCGCCGGTCCGCACAAGGTGAAGAACCGCACGTTCCACTACCCGGGCGGGCTGGTCGACTACATCAAGCACATCAACCGCACGAAGACGCCGATCCACCAGAGCATCGTCGACTTCTCCGGCAAGGGCGAGGGCCACGAGGTCGAGATCGCGATGCAGTGGAACGCCGGCTATTCGGAGTCGGTGCACACCTTCGCCAACACCATCAACACCCATGAGGGCGGCACCCACGAGGAGGGCTTCCGGGCGGCGCTCACCACCGTGGTGAACAAGTACGCCAAGGACAAGAAGCTGCTCAAGGAGAAGGACCCGAACCTCACGGGCGACGACATCCGCGAGGGCCTGGCCGCGGTCATCTCGGTGAAGGTGTCCGAACCGCAGTTCGAGGGCCAGACGAAGACCAAGCTCGGCAACACCGAGGTCAAGTCGTTCGTGCAGAAGATCTGCAATGAACAGCTGAGCCACTGGTTCGAGGCCAACCCGGCCGAGGCGAAAACGGTTGTGAACAAAGCGGTCTCGTCGGCGCAGGCCCGCATCGCCGCTCGCAAGGCCCGTGAGCTGGTGCGCCGCAAGAGCGCGACCGACATCGGCGGGCTGCCCGGCAAGCTGGCCGACTGCCGGTCCACCGACCCGCGCAAGTCGGAACTGTATGTGGTGGAGGGCGATTCGGCCGGCGGCTCGGCCAAGAGCGGCCGGGACTCGATGTTCCAGGCGATCCTGCCGCTGCGCGGCAAGATCATCAACGTCGAGAAGGCCCGCATCGACCGCGTGCTGAAGAACACCGAAGTCCAGGCCATCATCACCGCGCTGGGCACCGGTATTCACGACGAGTTCGACCTCACCAAGCTGCGCTATCACAAGATCGTGCTGATGGCCGACGCCGACGTCGACGGCCAGCACATCTCGACGTTGTTGTTGACCTTGCTGTTCCGGTTCATGAAGCCGCTGGTCGAGAACGGGCACATCTTCCTGGCGCAACCGCCGCTGTACAAGCTGAAGTGGCAGCGCAGCGAACCGGAGTTCGCCTACTCCGACCGTGAGCGCGACGGCCTGCTCGAAGCCGGGCAGAAGGCCGGCAAGAAGATCAACAAGGACGACGGCATCCAGCGCTACAAGGGCCTCGGCGAGATGGACGCCAAGGAGCTGTGGGAGACCACGATGGATCCGTCGGTGCGGGTGCTGCGCCAGGTGACGTTGGACGACGCCGCAGCCGCCGACGAGCTGTTCTCGATTCTGATGGGCGAGGACGTCGAGGCTCGCCGCAGCTTCATCACCCGTAACGCCAAAGACGTTCGCTTCCTTGATGTTTAACGGCGAAGTTTAGGACCGAATTCAATGACTGACACCACGTTGCCGCCCGGCGACGAAGCAGGAGACCGCATCGAGCCGGTCGACATCCAGCAGGAGATGCAGCGCAGCTACATCGACTACGCGATGAGCGTGATCGTCGGCCGCGCGCTGCCCGAGGTTCGTGACGGCCTCAAGCCGGTGCACCGCCGCGTGCTCTACGCGATGTACGACTCCGGCTTCCGGCCCGACCGCAGCCACGCGAAGTCGGCGCGCTCGGTGGCCGAGACGATGGGTAACTACCACCCGCACGGCGACGCGTCGATCTACGACACCCTGGTCCGGATGGCCCAGCCGTGGTCGCTGCGCTACCCGCTGGTCGACGGCCAGGGCAACTTCGGCTCGCCGGGCAACGACCCGCCGGCCGCGATGCGCTACTGCATCTCCGGAGATGCGTTGGTGCGGCTTGCCTTTTGGGCAATCGGTGCGGATCGCCGACATCGTTCCCGGTGCGCGGCCGAACTCCGACAATGTCGTCGACGCTCAAAGTGCTTGACCGGCACGGCAATCCGGTTGTTGCCGATCGGCTGTTCCACTCCGGCGAGCACCAGACCTACACCGTCCGACGACCGCCGAAGGTTACGAAGTCACCGGGACGGCGAACCACCCGCTGTTGTGCCTGGTCGACGTCGGCGGTGTGCCGACGCTGCTGTGGAAGCTGATCGAAGAGATGCGACCCGACGACTACGTTGTGATTCAGCGCACGCCGCCGACGGAGTTCGGTCCCGCCGACTGGCATGACACACATGGAGGCGCTTCTGCTGGGCGCATTCATCAGCGAAGGGTTCGTCTCAGAGACGCGCGCCGGGTTCACCAACCTCGACCGCGACTACTTCAACGATGGTGGTCGCCGCCTACGACGCGGTGGTCGGCGGCAAGCGATACGTCTACCAGACGGACGATCGCCTCGGGTTCGCGGCTGCACGAGCTCGATATCCAGAACATGACGGCGCTCAAGACATAGCCGCCTCGGGATATGGTGGGGCAACGGTCGGCGGACAAGCGTCGTGCCGGAATGGCTCTGGCACTCTCCAGCTGCCGTCAAGCGCGTCTTCCTACAGGCTCTGTTCGAAGGTGACGGTCCTGTTCTGCGTTGCCGCGCAACACGATTCAGATCTCCTACTGACACGATAGCGAACAGCTGGCGAAGGACGTCCAGCAGATGCTGCTGGAATTCGGTGTGATCTCGCGCCGCTACCTGCACGCGACGTCGGTGAATACAAAGTCGTCATCACCAACCGCGCCCAGGCGGAATTGTTCGCGACGCAGGTCGGCTTCGGCGGGCGCAAGCAGGACGAAGCTGCGCGAGCATTCTGGCAGCGCTGCCCGAGACGGCCGCGGGCCTGGACAGCGATCACGTTCCGGGTCTGGCCGACTTCATCCGCAAGCACAGCGGTAGTCGCTGGGTCGACAAAGAATGGCTGCGCAAGCACAACATCGACCGGCTGTCCCGATGGCAGCGCGATGGCGCCGAGATCCTCGGCCGCATCGCCGATCCCGATGTCCGCGCGATCGCGACGGAGCTGACCGACGGCCGTTTCTACTACGCGCGCGTCGCGTCGGTGACCGATGCCGGCGTGCAGCCGGTGTACAGCCTGCGGGTGGACACCGCCGACCACGCCTTCATCACCAACGGCTTCGTCAGCCACAACACGGAAGCGCGGCTCACGCCGCTGGCGATGGAGATGCTGCGTGAAATCGACGAGGAGACAGTCGATTTCATCCCGAACTACGACGGCCGTGTGCAAGAGCCGACCGTCCTGCCGAGCCGGTTCCCCAACCTGCTCGCCAACGGCTCGGGCGGTATCGCCGTCGGCATGGCCACCAACATGCCGCCGCACAACCTGCGCGAGCTCGCCGAAGCGGTGTACTGGTGCCTGGAAAACCATGACGCCGACGAAGAGGCCACGCTGGCCGCGGTCACCGAGCGCGTCAAGGGCCCCGACTTCCCCACCCACGGTTTGATCGTTGGCTCGCAAGGGATCAACGACACCTACACGACCGGCCGCGGGTCGATCCGGATGCGCGGCGTAGTCGAGATCGAAGAAGACTACCGCGGCCGGACCGGCATCGTCATCACCGAGCTGCCGTATCAGGTCAACCACGACAACTTCATCACCTCGATCGCCGAGCAGGTCCGCGACGGCAAGCTCGACGGCATCTCCAACATCGAGGACCAGAGCAGTGACCGCGTCGGCATGCGCATCGTCGTCGAGCTCAAGCGCGACGCCGTGGCCAAGGTGGTGCTGAACAACCTCTACAAGCACACCCAGCTGCAGACCAGCTTCGGCGCCAACATGCTGTCGATCGTCGACGGCGTGCCCCGCACGCTGCGGCTCGACCAGCTGATCCGGCACTACGTCAACCATCAGCTCGACGTCATCGTGCGGCGCACCACCTACCGGCTGCGCAAGGCCAACGAGCGCGCCCACATCCTGCGCGGTCTGGTCAAGGCGCTCGACGCGCTCGACGAGGTCATCGCGCTGATCCGGGCGTCGGAGACGGTCGACGTCGCCGAAGCAGGGCCTGATCGAGCTGCTCGACATCGACGAGATCCAGGCCCAGGCGATCCTCGACATGCAGTTGCGCCGCCTGGCCGCCCTGGAACGGCAGCGCATCGTCGACGACCTGGCCAAGATCGAGGCCGAGATCGCCGACCTCGAGGACATCCTGGCCAAGCCGGAGCGTCAGCGCGCGATCGTGCACGACGAGCTCAAGGAGATCGTCGACAAGCACGGCGACGACCGTCGCACCCGCATCGTCGCGGCCGATGGCGAGGTCACCGATGAGGACCTGATCGCCCGCGAGGACGTCGTCGTCACGATCACCGAGACCGGCTACGCCAAGCGGACCAAGACCGACCTGTACCGCAGCCAGAAGCGCGGCGGCAAGGGGGTGCAGGGCGCCGGGCTCAAGCAGGACGACATCGTCAACCACTTCTTTGTCTGCTCGACCCACGACTGGATCCTGTTCTTCACCACGCAGGGCCGGGTCTATCGGGCCAAGGCCTATGACCTGCCCGAGGCGTCGCGGATCGCGCGCGGTCAGCACGTCGCGAACCTGCTGGCGTTCCAGCCGGAGGAGCGCATCGCCCAGGTCATCCAGATCAAGAGCTACGAGGACGCGCCGTACCTGGTGCTCGCCACCCGCAACGGCCTGGTGAAGAAGTCGAAACTGACCGACTTCGACTCCAACCGCTCCGGCGGCATCGTTGCGGTCAATCTGCGCGACAGCGACGAGTTGGTCGGCGCGGTGCTGTGCTCGGCCGAAGAGGACCTGCTGCTGGTGTCGGCGAAAGGGCAGTCGATCCGGTTCTCAGCAACCGACGAGGCGCTGCGCCCGATGGGCCGGGCCACCTCTGGTGTGCAGGGCATGCGGTTCAACGACGACGACCGGCTGCTGTCGCTCAACGTCGTCCGCGAGGACACATATTTGCTGGTCGCGACGTCCGGCGGGTACGCCAAGCGGACAGCGATCGAGGAGTACCCGGTGCAGGGCCGCGGCGGCAAAGGGGTGCTGACGATCCAGTTCGACAAGCGGCGTGGCACCCTGGTTGGGGCGTTGATCGTCGACGACGACACCGAGTTGTACGCCATCACCTCGGGCGGAGGCGTCATCCGGACCGCGGCTCGCCAGGTTCGCAAGGCCGGGCGGCAGACCAAGGGCGTTCGGTTGATGAACCTGGGTCGAGGGCGACACACTGATTGCTATCGCGCGCAACGCCGAGGAAGGCGACGCCGACGAGGCCGACCGCCGCGGCCGACGAGCGACGTGACCACGTTAAGGAGCCGTAGGTGAGTTCACCGAACGAGCCGGGGTATCCCGCGCGCGAGTGACGGCCCCGGCGCCAACGGCTCCGTCACCGGGCCGCTGTCGGCGGGCTCTCCGCTGGGCACTGCCGCCGACTCCGGCGACGTTCCGCCGTGGCAGCGGGGCCGGCCGCGCGGGCGGCGAGGCCGCCGCAACCGCCAACCGCAGCGAGTCGCCGGCACGCACGGACACGCCGCGGGCCGGCTCGGCTGCGGGCCACTCCCCTAGCGACACGGCCGGGCTGGACGCCCGGCTGAACCGTTTCATCTCCGGCGGATCTGCTTCCCGGCGCCGACGCCGAGGCGCGAACAGGCCGCGCCCGACGCGGCGAGCGCACCGACGGCGCCGCGCCCCGAGGCCTACGCCAGCGAACTGCCCGACCTCTCCGGTCCGACGCCGCGCCCGGCGCGCAGCGCAAGCCGGCGCCGGAGCGCACCGCGCAGGAACCAGCGAGCCGCGCCGCGCCGGCCGACCAGCCGCATCCAGGTGGGCACCCGCCACAAAGGCCCGGTGCGGGCCAGCATGCAGATCCGTCGGGTCGACCCGTGGAGCGCGCTGAAGGTGTCGCTGGTGTTGTCCGTCGCGCTGTTCTTCGTGTGGATGATCGCCGTGGCATTCCTGTATCTCGTGCTCGGCGGTATGGGCGTGTGGAGCAAGCTGAACAGCAACGTCGGCGACCTGCTCACCAGCGCCAGCGGCAGACCGGCGGCGAGCTGGTATCCAGCGGCACGATCTTCGGCGGCGCCGCGCTGATCGGTCTGGTGAACATCGTGCTGCTGACGGCGATGGCGACGGTCGGCGCGTTCATCTACAACCTCACCACCGATCTCGTCGGTGGTGTCGAGGTGACGCTGGCGGATCGGGACTGAGTTTGGGCGGCGGCTTACGATTGCGGTAATCTCGTCGCTCGGCCCGTGCGGCATACGGGGCTATAGCTCAGGCGGTTAGAGCGCTTCGCTGATAACGAAGAGGTCGGAGGTTCGAGTCCTCCTAGCCCCACGGAAAGGTACACACCATGAGGCTGGTGGTTGTGCTCGCTGCGGTGGCCGCTGCGGTGATCGTCTGGCGGTCCCGGCACGGCGTCGAGGTGTGGCATGCAGCAGCCGACGCGCCTTCCTGATCGGGACAGGGGCCTTAGCTCAGTTGGTAGAGCGCTGCCTTTGCAAGGCAGAAGTCAGGGGTTCGAATCCCCTAGGCTCCACGTCGATCTACGTTCTTCGCATGCAAGCGATCGGCTCGCGGAAACGCAACCAGCCTGCCCCGCCATGGGCCATCTTCGAGGATCTCTGCGATCCGCATCGTCAATCCGTCCGGCCGTGGCTGCACCTCCTCGACGACGAAATGGCACCGACAGTCGTCGAGTCCAACCGACCTGACCATGTCGTCTGGTCATCACTGTGGGTTAAGCGGCCCGATGCTCGCGCGCACTTCGACCTGCAGGCCGCCAGCGGAGGCACTGATCTGCGCTGGACTCTCTACGTCGACGAGCCGGTTCCCGATCCCGCTCTCACCGGCCACATGCGCAAACGAATGAACGAGCTGTATCAACGCCAACCTGCGCTATACCTACGGCCAATGACCTAACACTCGACGACGTTGAGGGCGAGCCCGCCGAGCGACGTCTCCTTGTACTTGTCCTTCATGTCGGCGCCGGTGTCGCGCATCGTCTTGATGGCCGTGTCGAGGCTGACGTAGTGAGTTCCGTCCCCGTGCAACGCCATTCGCGCCGCGGTGATCGCCTTGACCGATGCCACGGCGTTACGTTCGATGCACGGAATCTGCACCAGACCGCCGACCGGGTCACACGTCAGGCCGAGGTTGTGCTCGAGGCCGATCTCGGCGGCGTTCTCCACCTGCGCCGGTGTTCCGCCCAGAACGGCTGCCAACCCCGCCGCCGCCATCGAGCACGCCGACCCGACCTCGCCCTGGCACCCGACCTCCGCGCCCGAGATCGAGGCGTTCGCCTTGAACAGCTGACCGATCGCGCTCGCGGTCAGCAGGAACTCGACGACGCCGTCGTCGCTTGCGCCGGGCACGAACCGCCAGTAGTAATGCAACACCGCCGGGATCACGCCAGCCGCGCCGTTCGTCGGCGCCGTGACCACCCGACCCCCGCCGGCGTTCTCCTCGTTGACCGCCAGCGCGTACGCCGTCAGCCAGTCCATCGCGTAGAGCGGGTCATCTGGGTCCAGCTTCTCGGCCAGCAAACGGGCCCGGCGCCGCACATGCAAAGCACCGGGCAATGTTCCGCTGGCATTCAGACCCGCGTCGACGCATTCGCGCATCGCCGACCAGATCCGCAGCAGCCCGGCCCGCAGATCCGGTTCGCGGTCAAGCGCGGCTTCGTTGCGGGCCATCAGTTCGGCGATGCTGCAGTCGTTCTCCGTCGCCAGCGCGACGAGTTCGGCCGCGGTGCTGAATGGATACGGGACGACGGTGTCTTCGCGGGTGCCCGACTGGGCCTCGTCCTCGTCGACGACGAACCCGCCGCCGACGGAGTAGTAGACGCGGCGGCTCAACACCGCGCCGTCTTCGCCGAGTGCTAGGAAGACAAGACCGTTGCTGTGAAACTCCATGGCGCGCAACGACAGAACGATATCGGCGGCGTCGTCGAAGTCGACAGTATGGGTGCCGGCGAGGAGCAGCTTCCGGCCGCCGCTGATCTCCTCGACGCGGGCGCGGGCAACGCCGGGGATCGACCGTCTCGGGTGCGCAGCCTTCCAGGCCGAGCATGACCGCGCCCGGCGTGCCGTGGCCGGCGCCGGTGGCACCCAGCGAGCCGTACAGCTCGATGCGCACACGGGCGACTTCCGGCAGCAGCCCGTCGTCGACGAGATGGCGGACGAAGCGAGCTGCGGCCCGCATCGGCCCGACCGTGTGCGAACTCGACGGCCCGATTCCGATCGAGAACAGATCAAAGACGGATACGGCCATCGCAGTCAGCTTTCAGCAAACTAGGGTTTTGGGGTTACGTCGACGCTGGGCGGCCGCGGAGACGGCTCCGGCTGCGACGAGCGTCGGATGATCGAGAACGCCACCGCTCCCCCGGCCAGCACCACGGCGCCAACCGCGGCCAGCACCAGGGGCCGACGCCGCCGTTTGGGCTTGCGTGCCTCAGCGATCGCCTGGGGCAGGTTCGCGAGCACCTCCTGAGCGGCGGCGAGTTCCTGCGCGATGGTGTCCTGTGCGTCCCCGAGCTCTTGGGCGAGCCTGCTCTTGTCGAGACGCCGACGAACGCTGCCGGCGGCTGACTGTGCGCCCTGCCAGCCCAATCCCGCCGTGCCCAGCGTGACGTCGACAGGACCGACTGCGGAGTACTTCAGGCCGCGGGTCAATCGCTGGCCCGGGGTCAACCGGGCGTCCGTCTTCGAGCTCATGTCCCACCTCTCTGCTGCCTGAATGGAATCGCCATCCAGCCTGCCACCAACGGCTACCCACCGGTGCCCGGTTGGACACCGAAGCGAGCGTGGCACACTGGCATCCCGTGACGAGCCCCATTCAGACAGCGACCGCGACCCTGCACACCAACCGCGGTGACATCAAGATCGCACTGTTCGGAAACCACGCCCCCAAGACCGTCGCCAACTTCGTCGGATTGGCCCAGGGCACCAAGGACTACAGCGGCGAGAACGCGTCGGGCAGCACCTCCGGACCCTTCTACGACGGCGTCGTCTTCCACCGCATCATCGACGGATTCATGATCCAGGGCGGTGACCCGACCGGAACCGGGCGCGGTGGCCCCGGATACGAGTTCGCCGACGAGTTTCACCCCGAGCTGCAGTTCGACAAGCCCTACCTGCTGGCGATGGCCAACCGGGGCCCGGGCACCAACGGCTCGCAGTTCTTCATCACCGTCGGCAAGACGCCGCACCTGAACCGGAAGCACACCATCTTCGGCGAGGTCGTCGACCCCGAGTCGCAGAAGGTGGTCGACGCCATCGCCACCACCGCCACCGACCGAAGTGACCGGCCGACCGATCCGGTGGTGATCGAGTCGATCACCGTCTCCTAAGGGGCTTGCGACGAGCCGGCATAGCCGGCAGCAGTAAGCGCATCCAAGACATCGAGCGGGTCGGTACCCAGATCCCAACGGGTGAAGACCAGCAGCCGGTCGTCGACGGTGTCGACCTCGAGCAGGCGCACCTTGCGGGCCAGGCGGCGGAACTCGGTGATGCGGATGATCTTGATATCGCTGCGCCGCAGCGCCTGTGTGCGTGACCAGCCGCGAATACGTAGCCCATCGTCGGTGATTGCCAGTTTCGGCCGCGCACGCCACGACAGGCTTGCAAACACAAGCAGTCCCACCGCGGCAATGCCCACCAGAATGCGTCCAGGCGGGTCTGTGATCACGGTCACAGCGGCCATAGCCAAGATAAGTCCGAATATGCCGCAAGCTGCAATTCCCAACGTGGGCGGACTCCACTCAGTTTGCTGCATGGGGTACGCACACCCTTTTACCGTTGCTAATGAGGTTATCCACAAGTGCTATCCCCAATGGGGATGAATCACAACGGTGTGATCCTATGACCACAAGGTTGCTAAACGGGTAACGCGCGGAGTCCAAGATAAATTCATACCATTGGTCGGTAGGGCTACCGCCAGCGCATCGTGAGCAACAAACCTGTGATCATGAAAGCAAACGCGATCGCGTAGTTCCACGGCGCCAAGCTCCGCGCAGGAACGGGATGGCCGTCGGATGCCCAGCTGGAAGACCATCAGCCAGACCAAGCCGATCAGCATCAAGCCGACGAAAAAAACCACGAACCAGATGCTCGACGGCCCAGCCTTGACCTTGACCGGGGTCCGGCTCACCGGGTTGATGGTGAATTCGTTCTTCTTGCGAACCTTGGACTTGGGCATGGCTACCTTCGCGACAGTCGGCGTCACACGGTGCGACGATGAAGCAGGATGTACACACAAGCCTAACGTAGGAGCCCCGCCAGCCCAGAATCCTCAGAAGAGGAGCCGATGAACCAGTCTCGTCCCCAGCGTGCGCGTGGGCCCAGCACCGCCTGGCGCTTCGGCGTCCCGGTGGTGTGTCTGCTGGCGGGGCTACTGCTGTCGGCCACCTACGGTGTGTCCGGCGGCGGCGAGATCCGGCGCAGCGACGCGCCCCGGCTGGTCGACCTGGTTCGCGAGGCACAGCAGTCGGTGGATCGGCTCACCGCCCAGCGCGACTCGCTGGTGACAGAGTTCGACACCCACCACGGCGGCTCGCCCGGAGCCGACGCGGCCCTGGCCGCCATCACCGACAAGAGCGCCCGGCTGGCCGTCGACGCCGGCCTTGACCCGATGCGCGGGCCCGGCCTGGTCGTGACGCTCAACGACGCCCAGCGCGACGCTGAGGGCCGCTTCCCGCGCGACGCCTCCCCCGACGACCTCGTGGTGCATCAGCAGGACATCGAGGCGGTGCTCAACGCGTTGTGGAGTGCCGGCGCCGAAGGAATCCAGGTGCAGGATCAGCGCATCATCGGCACCTCGGCGCCCCGATGTGTCGGCAATACGCTGTTGCTCAACGGCCGCACCTACAGCCCGCCGTACGTCGTCACCGCGATCGGCGACCCGGCCGCCATGCAGGCCGCGCTCACAGCGTCCCCGTTGGTCACGCTCTACAAGCAATACGTGGTGCGGTTCGGGTTGGGTTACACCGAAGAACCCCGTACCGCGCTCGAACTGGTCGGGCACACCGAGCCGGTGCGGATGCAGTTCGCCAAGCCGATCGGGCCTCTCGGCTACTGAGGCCATCACGTGGTGAGTACCGGCGCATGCCGGTTCCAGGTCGGGAAGGATCGACGCAACCACGTCGGCCCGATCAGCCTGACGTCCCCCGACCGCAGTACATCCCGCCAGCTCCGTTCGCCGCGGTGCCAGTCCACGAACGCCAGCGAGCGCGCTTCGATCATCAGGTCTGGTTCCCCGCCGGGATCGGTGTAGCAGACCTCGGCGTCGCCGTGCTCGACCAGAAGCCAGTACCGCCGATTGCCTGGACGCTCGTCGGGGAAGGTGAACGCGACGACCACTCGGCCGGCGGGCAGCGCCGATCGGTCGAGCTGCACCTGGCACCACGCCCACAGCGCGAAACCGGGATCGGAGCGGTCGGGGGTGACCTCCACCCAGCGCTCGCCCCACTCCGCGAGCCCGTCGAGGACGCCGGCGAGATCGGCGCCGGCTTCGGTGAGCTCATAGAGGTGGCCGCGGCCGCCGGGTTTCAGTCGGGACTGGATGAGTCCCGCGCGTTCGAGTTCGTCAAGCCGCTTGAACAGCATCGAGCGCGACATCGTCGGAACGCCCCCGGCGATGGCCGAAAATGTGTCCGCACCGAACATCAGGTTGCGCACGATCAGGGGGTTCCACCGTTCGGCGAGTATCTCCGACGCCCGTGCGATCGGACAGTACTGGCGGTACGTGCCCATGCAATGATCGTCCCACCGTGGGGCCGCCGGCCGAGTTCTAAATTCGAACTTCACGAGCCGATCTTTCGGGCGCAGCATTGCGCCATGAAGACAGATGCATCAGCCGACGCCTCAACCGGCCAGGTCTCGACGACGGCCGCGGAGGTGTACGAGAAATTCTTCGTGCCGGCGTTGTTCGGCCAGTGGGTCGAGCCGATGCTCGACGCGGTGAACGTTGTCGACGGAGACCGCTTACTCGATATCGGTACCGGCACGGGCGTGGTTGCCCGCGCCGCCCAGCGTCGAGTGGGCGCTGGCGGTTCCGTTGTCGCTGTCGATCCCAACGACGGCATGCTCGCCGTCGCTAAGCGGCTGACCCCGAGCTGGACCTGCGCCGGGGTACGGCGGAGCATCTGCCAATCGGCACTGACGAAATCGACTGCGCCACATGCCAGTTCGCCCTGATGTACTTCCAAGATCGTGCTCGCGCGATCAGCGAGATCGCCCGCGTCACCCGACCCGGCGGCCGAGTGGCGGTAGCCACGTGGGCGGCGGTTGAGGAATCGCCTGGCTATGCCGCGATGGTCGACCTGCTCGGCGACGAGATCGGCGAGTGGGCAGCTGAGGCAACGCGCGCACCCTTCTGCATCGGCACGCCCGCCCAACTCGGCGATCTGCTGCGGACGTCATTCCCCGCGGTGACTGTCGAACGCCACGAAGGCCAAGCGTGCTTCGCGTCGCTCAACGATTGGATGCACACCGAGATTCGTGGGTGGACGCTGGCCGAGCACGTCGACGACGAACAATTCGCCCGGCTGTGTCAACGGGCTAGCGCCGTGCTGGGCAGATTTGTCGGCGACGACGGCCGCGTCCGCTTTCCCGCAACGGCATTGATCGCCACTGCTACCGCACCATGACGCACCTCGCCGCAGAGTGACCGCGAAAACCCAGTAGCCTGGCCTGATGCAGGTCTTGGTCGTCGACAACTACGACAGCTTCGTGTTCAACCTGGTCCAGTACCTGGGCCAGCTCGGCGTGAACGCGCAAGTGTGGCGTAACGACGACGTGCGCCTGGCCACCGACGCCGACGTCGCCAAGGCCGCCGAGGAGTTCGACGGCGTCCTGCTCAGCCCCGGACCGGGCACTCCCGAACGCGCCGGGGCGTCCATTCCGTTGGTCCATGCCTGCGCCGCGGCGAAGACCCCGCTGCTGGGTGTGTGCCTGGGCCACCAGGCCATCGGGGTGGCGTTCGGCGGCACGGTTGACCGTGCACCCGAGCTACTACACGGCAAGACCAGCACCGTCTACCACTCGAATGCCGGTGTGCTGCAAGGGCTTCCGGACCCGTTCACCGCGACGCGGTATCACTCGCTGACGATCCTGCCCGATACCGTGCCGGCCGCCCTCGAGGTCATCGCGCGTACCCGGGGCGGCGTGATCATGGGCGTGCGGCACACCGAGCTGCCGATCCACGGCGTTCAGTTCCACCCCGAGTCGATCCTCACGGAGGGCGGACACCGGATGCTGGCCAACTGGCTGGCCTACTGCGGTGCAGCCCCGGCCGAGTCGCTGGTGCGACAGCTCGAGGACGAGGTCGCCAACGCCGTGCAGGCCGCTACTGCGCGAAGCTCAGCGTGATCGAGGCGCTGAAGTTGATCGGGGTGCCCGGCGCCGGGGCCTGAGTGACCACTCCGTTCGTCGGGACACCGCTGTTCTGTGCGTTCGGGAGCTTGATCAGACCGCCCGTCCAGCCGAGGCTCTGCAGGTACGGTTCGGCCTCCGTCCCAGAACATTCCCCTCAGGTTCGGCATGGTGAACTGATTGCCTCGGGACGCCTGAATCTGGATCACGGTGTCCACCGGAACGTTCTGTCCCGCAGCAGGACTGGTACCGATGACCTGACCGGCAGGCCGGGTGCTGTCCACTTCGACGGGGACAGTGTTCTGGAAGCCGGACTGGTTGAGGATCGTCCGGCAGTCATCGACGGTCAGACCCACGCAATCCGGCACCATCTTGCTGTCGGGCCCGGAGCCCACGATGATCGTGATCTCGTTGGTGACAGCGGTCGTCTGATTGACCTGCGGGTTGGTTTGTAACACCGTGCCCTTTTGCTCGGGCGTCGACGGGCTTGGGGACTGCCGAACGTTCTCGAACCCCGCGTCCTTGAGCTTGTCGACGGCTTGCTCGTAGGTCCCGCCCCTGACGTCCGGAATCACGCGCTGCTCCGGGCCACTCGACACGTTGATCACAATCTCGTCGCCAGCGCCGACCGAAGTGCCCGCCGCAGGCTCGGTGTCGATCACGTGTTGGGGCGGCACTTCGGAATCCGACTTCGGCTGTTCGCGCGTCTTGAAGCCAGCGTTCTGCAACGCGGCGATCGCTTCGTTCCGGTCCTGGCCCCCTACGTCGGGCACCTGCACCTCGCGCGTGTTGCCGCCGAACATATTGATCGCGATGGTGACCACCACGGTGAGCACGGCGAGCACCGCGACCGCGAGGAGCCAGCGGCCCACCGATGCAGCCCGCTCCCGATCGGCATACGCGGGCTCCTGGCGCGGCGCGTCGTCGATGGGTTCGGTCCGCTCCCGGTGCGATGGGGGCGACGACAGCAGTGAGGTGCGCTCGGCGTCGGTGAGCACCTTCGGAGCGTCAGGCGCCTCGCCGCTGTGCACCCGAACAAGGTCGGCGCGCATCTCCGCGGCCGTCTGATAGCGGTTGTCGGGATTCTTGGCCAGCGCCTTGAGCACGACCGCGTCCAGTTCGGGGGAGATGTCGTTATGCCGCTGCGACGGCGGAACCGGATCCTCACGCACATGCTGGTACGCCACCGCGACCGGCGAGTCGCCGATGAAAGGTGGCTCACCCGTGAGGATTTCGTACAGCACGCAGCCCAGCGAATAGACGTCCGAACGGGCGTCGACTTTCTCGCCGCGGGCCTGCTCGGGCGACAGGTACTGGGCCGTGCCGATCACCGCAGCGGTCTGGGTGACGCTGTTGGCGTCGGACAGCGCCCTGGCGATGCCGAAGTCCATCACCTTCACCGCGCCGGTCTTGCTGATCATGATGTTGGCCGGCTTGACGTCGCGGTGGATGATGCCGTGCTGGTGGCTGAAGTTCAGCGCCTGGCAGGCGTCGGCGATGACCTCGATGGCCCGCTTCGACGGCATCGGGCCTTCGGTGTGCACGATGTCGCGCAGCGTGACCCCGTCGACGTACTCCATCACGATGTAGGGCAGCGGCCCCGCCGGCGTCTCCGCCTCGCCGGTGTCGTACACCGCGACGATGGCGGGGTGGTTCAGCGCGGCGGCGTTCTGAGCTTCGCGGCGAAACCGCAGATAGAAGCTCGGGTCGCGGGCCAGGTCCGCGCGCAGCACCTTGATGGCGACGTCGCGGTGAAGCCGCTGGTCACGCGCCAAATGGACTTCGGACATTCCGCCGAAGCCGAGAATTTCACCGAGTTCGTACCGGTCGGACAGGTGCTGGGGGGTCGTCATTGCCATGTTCGTTCTGGGGTCGAGGGCGTCACCTGCACCGATGCGGGCGACGCGACCGCGTCGATTCGGGATACCCCGATTTCTCCTCCACCATGACCGATCGGACCCATGTCGGTCCAATCCGGCGCCATCGCGGTCGGCGTTTCGAACGGTGTCGTCTCGGTAATCGTATTGGTGACCGTCGGCGCCGGCGGCTCGCGGTCCTTGCGGTCCTGCGCGTTCAGGACGATGAGGATGGCGATGACGATGGCCAGGGCGCCGAGCACACCCGCCGCCCAGAGCAGCGCACGCTGTCCGGAGGAGAACGTCCGGCGCGGCGGCATGGGAGTGCGGTGGCTGCCGGTGGCCGGTCGCGGTCGCGCAGCGGTCATGGGGGCGCGGCCGGTGGCGTCTGCGGCGGCGCGGGCCTGCGCGGCTGACGGCACGGCAGCGGGCGTCGCCCGGCCGATGGACGGCGCCTGGTTGGGCCGCGGTGGCCGTCGACCGGAACGCACCGCGGCCACCGCGTCGGCGAACGGCCCGCCGGACCGGTAACGCATCCCGGGGTTCTTCACCAGGGTGATCTCGATCAGTTCGCGAACGTTGGGCGGCAGGTCGGCCGGCAGCGGCGGCGGGGCTTCCTTGATGTGCTTCATCGCGACGGTCAAGGCGCCGTCGCCGGTGAACGGCCGCTTGCCCGAAACCGATTCGTAGCCAACGACTCCCAGTGAGTACACGTCGCTGGCGGCGGTCGCGTCGTGGCCAAGTGCCTGTTCGGGCGCGATGTACTGGGCGGTGCCCATCACCATGCCGGTCTGGGTGACAGGGGCGGCGTCGACGGCCTTGGCAATACCGAAGTCAGTGAGCTTCACCTGTCCCGTCGGCGTGATCAGGATGTTGCCCGGTTTGACGTCGCGGTGCACCAGGCCGGCCGTGTGTGCGACCTGCAGCGCGCGTCCGGTCTGCTCGAGCATGTCAAGGGCGTGCCGCAGCGACAGCCGGCCGGTGCGTTTGAGCACCGAGTTCAGCGGCTCACCGTTGACCAGTTCCATCACCAGATACGCGGTGCGGCCCTCGCCGTCCATATCCGTTTCGCCGTAGTCGTAGACGCTGGCAATCCCCGGGTGGTTCAGCATGGCGACGGTGCGCGCTTCGGCACGGAACCGATCGACGAACTCGGCGTCCTCGGAGTACTCGGCCTTGAGCACCTTGATCGCGACGCGTCGGCCCAGCCGGGAGTCGACGCCCTCCCACACCTGGCCCATGCCGCCGGTGGCGATCAGCCGCTGCAGCCGGTAGCGGCCGGACAGCGTCACTCCCACCCGCGGGCTCATGATCCCTCCCGCAGCGCTGCGGCGATGGTGGCCCGTCCGATGGGCGCGGCCAGCGCGCCGCCGGTGGCATTGAGCCGGTCGCCACCGTTCTCGACCAGCACCGCGACCGCGACCTTGGGGGCCTGTGCTGGCGCGAAGGCGATGTACCAGGCATGCGGCGGGGTGTTGCGCGGATCGGTACCGTGCTCCGCTGTGCCGGTCTTGGATGCGATCTGCACGCCGGCGATGGCTCCCTTCTGCTGCGTCACCTGCTCGGCGGCGACCATCAGATCCGTAAGTGTATCCGCGACCTGTTCGGTCACCGCCCGGCGCTCTTCGCGTGGAGACGTCGTACTGATGTTGGCCAGGTCGGGTCCCTTCAGGCTATCGACCAAGTACGGCCGCATCGCTACCCCTTTATTCGCGATGGTTGCGGCGACCAACGCGTTCTGCAGTGGAGTCAGTGCGACGTCCTTCTGGCCGATGCTCGACATCCCCAGGGCGGCGGCGTCGGGGATGGAACCGACCGTCGACTCGGCGACCTGAAGCGGAATCGTCGGGGGAGTGACGTCCAATCCGAATGCCTGCGCGGTAGACCTCAGCGGGTCCGCACCCGTGTCGATGCCGAGTTGGACGAAGGCGGTGTTGCAGGACTTCGCGAACGCGTCGCGCAACGACGCCGTCGGTCCACCGCCGCACGACGTTCCGCCGAAGTTCTCCAGCGTTGCGGTGCTGTCCGGCAACGGAATTCGAGGCGCGGCCGTGAGCTGGGTGTTCTCCGTCGCGCCGGCCTGCAGTGCCGCGGCGGTGGTGATGACCTTGAAGGTGGAGCCTGGCGGGTAGGTCTCCGAGATCGCCCGGTTCAACAGCGGATTGTCCGGGTTGTCGCGCAGTTGCTGCCAGGTGGTGGACTGTTCCTCCACGTCGTGGGTGGCCAGCAGGTTCGGGTCATATGACGGCGCCGAAACCATCGCGAGGATCCTGCCGGTCGACGGTTCCAGCGCAACCACCGAGCCCTTGCACGGCCCGTTGCAGCCGTCCTCCATCGCGTCCCAAGCCGCTTGCTGCACTTGGGGATTGATGGTGGTCGCAACATTGCCGCCGCGCGGATCGCGGCCAGTGAAGAAATCGGCCAGCCGCCGCCCGAACAGCCGTTGGTCGGAGCCGTTGAGGATGGTGTCTTCGGCGCGTTCAAGCCCCGTGCTCGAATACCGCAGCGAGTAGAACCCGGTGACCGGCGCATAGGACATCGGATTCGGATACACGCGAAGGAAGCGGAACCGTCCCTCGGTCGACACGGAATAGGCGAGCAGCTGGCCGCCGGCCGAAATCTGGCCCCGCTGGCGCGAATACTCGTCGAGTAGGACGCGCTGGTTGCGCGGATCCGAGCGCAGCCCGTCGGCGGTGAACACCTGGGTGAACGTGGCGTTGGCCAACAACAGCACGATCATCGCCATGATCGTGACGGAGATGCGTCGCAGCGAGGTGTTCATACCTTCTCGATCACCTCGGTGCTGGCGGCCGCGATCGACGTCGTGTTGTGCGGGCGGGTGACGATCGGGCGGCGCGCCGAGTGCGAGATCCGCACCAGGATCGCCAGCAGCAGATAGTTGGCGAGCAGCGACGAACCGCCGTACGACATCCACGGCGTGGTCAGCCCGGTCAATGGGATGAGCCTGGTGACGCCGCCGACCACGATGAACAACTGGATCGCCAGCGTCGACGCCAGGCCCGCGGCCAGCAACTTGCCGAAACTGTCCCGCACGGCGATTGCGGTGCGCAAGCCACGGATGATGACGATCGTGTACAGCATCAGCACGGCGGCCAGCCCGACCAATCCGAGCTCTTCGCCGACCGCGGCGATGATGAAGTCTGTCGATGCGGCGGGCACGGTGCCGGGTTGTCCGTTGCCGAGTCCGGTGCCGAAGATCCCGCCAGTGGCGAAGCTGAACAGCGATTGCACCATCTGATAACCGGCGCCGTCGGGATCGGCAAACGGGTCCATCCACGTCTGTACGCGCACCTGAACGTGGTCGAAAACGTAATACGCCGCAACGCTTCCCGCGGCGAACAGGGCCAGGCCGATGACCACCCAGCTGAACCGGTCGGTGGCGACGTACACCAGCACCAGGAAGGACGCATACAGCAGCAGCGACGTGCCGAGGTCCTTCTCGAAGATCATCACGCCGATCGAGGCGATCCACGCCGCCAGCAGGGGAGCGAGGTCGCGGGGCCGCGGCAGGTCCATGCCCAGGAAGTGCTTCCCGGCGCTGGTGAACAGGCTGCGCTTGGCTACCAACACTGCCGCGAAGAAGATGAGCAGCAGGATCTTGGAGAACTCAGCGGGCTGAATTGAGAAGCCCGGCAACTGAATCCAGATCTTGGCGCCGTTCTGCTCGGACATCGACCGGGGCAGCACCGCCGGGATCACCAACAGGATCAGCCCGACGAGCCCGCAGACGTAGCCGTACCGCGCCAGCAGCCGGTGGTCTCGCAAAAAGATCACCACGAGCGAGAACCCGATGACGCCGACCAACGTCCACAACATCTGCTGGTTGGCGGTCCCGCCCAGGCCCTGTGACGTCAGCTCACCCGAAGCGAGGTCCAACCGGTGAATCATGACCAGGCCCAAGCCATTGAGCAGCGCGACGACGGGCAGCAGCAGTGGATCGGCGTACGGCGCGAATCGGCGCACCGTCAGGTGCGCAGCGGCGAACAACGCGAGATAGGCGACGGCGTACTGGGCCAGGTCCCAGTGGATGCCCTGTTCCTGGTTCGCCTCGACCAGCAAGAGCGCGACCGTGGTGATGACCGCGGCGAATCCGAGCAGAAAGAGCTCGGCGTTGCGCCGGTTCGGCAGCGGCGGCATGACGGCGACGGGGGATTGCGGCTGCGTCGTCATGCCACTTCCCGGCAGTTGGTTCCCGGTTCCGGTGGTGGGGGCGGCAGCGCGGTGACAGTCGGTGAAGGCGACGGCGAAGGTGACGGCGACGGCGGAGCGGGAGGGGGAGGGGGAGGGGAACCAGGTGCCGGGGCCGGGGGCGGGGCGGTCACCGTGGTCGGCGTTTCCGGGGCAGGTATGCCCGGTAGGCGTGGATCCCCGCTCGCTCCAGGCTGTTCCGATCCGGGGAGGTGCGGTGTCGGCGTCGGCGACTGGGTGGTCCTTGGCGCAGGTGGCGCACAAACCGGCAGCACCGAACTGCGCGCGAGTTCCTCGATCTGGGAGATGGCCTCGTCGAGGGTGCCCGACGGGAGTCCGGCGACCACCTGCGCCCGCTCCGATGGCCGCATGTCGTTGACGCTCAGCATCCGGCAGTCCAGATTGTCCCGGGACTGGCCGGCGCCGATGAGCGACAACTCGTTTCGGGCGTTGAGGCAGCCCAACAGATAGGGCTCCTGAAGCGCGACACCTAGAAAGGAACCCTGAACACCCCGCATGATCGAGACGGTGCCGGCATGCTCGCTGACGTAGTAGTTGCTGCGTACGATCTCGCGGCCGATGGCCAGTCCGGCCAGCACCACGAGAACGAGCAACACCGCGGCGATGATCGTCCGGCGCCGCGACCGCGGCCGCCGCGCCGGCTCTTCCGGTTGCGGCACAACGCGTTTGGCGACATTGCGGCGCGGGTTGAACGCCGAGGCGCGGCCCGCGGCCGTATTGGGAGGTGCGGCTTCGTCGTCGTCGCCGCTGACCGCTCCGGCAAGGATCGGCTGGGTCTGGCCGTAGTCGTAGTCGATGACGTCGGCCACCACGACCGTGACGTTGTCGGGCCCGCCGCCGCGCAGCGCCAATTCGATGAGCCTGTCGGCACTTTCGGCTACATCGGAAATCTGCAGCGCCTCCAGGATCGTCTCCTGGCTGACCGGATCGGACAGGCCGTCGGAGCACAGCAGGTATCGGTCGCCGGCGCGTGCTTCGCGCATGATCAGCGTCGGCTCCACCTCGTGGCCGGTGAGTGCCCGCATGATCAGCGATCGCTGCGGGTGGCTGTGCGCCTCCTCGGCAGTGATGCGACCCTCGTCGACCAACGTCTGGACGAACGTGTCGTCCTTGGTGATCTGGGTGAGCTCACCGTCGCGCAGCAGATAGCCGCGCGAGTCTCCGATGTGCACCAGGCCAAGTCTGTTGCCCGCGAACAGGATTGCGGTCAAGGTGGTGCCCATGCCCTCGAGCTCGGGATCGGCCTCGACGTGTGCGGCGATGGCCGAGTTGCCCTCGCGCACCGCGGCGTCGAGCTTGCCCAGCAGGTCGCCGCCGGGCTCGTCGTCGTCGAGGTGGGCCAACGCGGCGATCACCAGTTGCGAGGCGACCTCGCCTGCGGCGTGGCCGCCCATCCCGTCGGCGAGTGCGAGCAGCCGCGCACCGGCGTACACCGAGTCCTCGTTGTTCGCGCGGACCAACCCACGGTCGCTGCGAGCCGCGTATCGAAGCACCAGTGTCACGGGCGCAACTCGATTACCGTCTTGCCGATTCGAACCGGCGTGCCCATCGGAACCCGTACCGCCGTAGTCACCTTCGCCCTGTCAAGGTATGTGCCGTTGGTCGATCCTAGGTCCTCGACATACCATTCCGAGCCTCGTGGCGACAGCCTGGCGTGCCGCGTCGACGCGTAGTCGTCGGTGAGCACCAGCGTCGAGTCGTCAGCGCGGCCGATCAGCACCGGCTGGCTGCTCAACGTGATGCGGGTGCCGGCCAGCGCGCCCTCGGTGACCACGAGCTGACGCGCGACATTGCGGCGGCCCCGGTTGGGCAGCAGCGAGCCCCGCAGCGCCAGTCCGCGTCGCACCATCACCGCGCCGGTCGGTGCATAGATGTCGGTCCGCAGGATCCGTAGCACCGACCAGATGAACAGCCACAGCAGCAGCAGGAATCCGACGCGCGTCAGCTGCAGAACTAACCCCTGCATCTGACGTCCTCTCCGTCCCCGTTCCGTTCTCGTCGCGTCGGCAACACGTAACGTTCCCCCGGCGGGTCGCTTCGCACTCCTGCCCGCCGGACGGTCAGCCACCTTCGGCAACGTCACGATACTTGGACGGCGATCGACGTGAGGGTGAAGCGAACAGCTTCCCCAGGCTGCGACCGGCCGTCGCCCCTCAGTGAACGCGGACGATGATCTCGGAGTGGCCGAGCCGAATCACGTCGCCGTCGGCCAGCTGCCACTCCTGCACCGGCGCGTTGTTCACCGTCGTGCCGTTGGTGGAGTTGAGGTCGGACAGCAGCGCGACCTGGCCATCCCAGCGGATCTCCAGATGCCGACGGGACACACCGGTGTCGGGCAGCCGGAACTGAGCGTCCTGGCCGCGGCCGATCACGTTCGCGCCCTCACGCAACTGGTAGGTCCGGCCGCTGCCGTCGTCGAGCTGCAGCGTGACGGCGGTGCCGCCGGCCGCGTAGTCGGCCTGGCCGTAGCCGCCGCCGTAGCCACCTGCCGGGCCGGCCGGCTGGCCGTAGTCGTATCCGCCGCCTGCGGGCTCCGCATAGCCGGGTTCGGCGTATCCGCCGCCGGCCAGGCTCGCCGTAGCGTCCGTAATCGGGCTGGGCGTATTCCTGACGGCCGTATGACTGCCCGCCGTAGCCGCCCTGATCCGGGTAGCCGCCCTGGTCGGGGTAGCCGCCCTGGTCCGGGTAGGCCGGGCGCGGCTCGGGCCGGCCGTAGCCACCCTCGTCGGGACGGCCCGGTGCGGGCTGACGTCCGTAGTCGTAGTCGCCGGCCGGTGCGCCGTAGCCCTGCTGGCCGCCTTGCGGCGGGCCGTAGCCGCCGGGGGCCTGCCGGTAGCCCTGGTCTGGGTAGCCGCCGCCTTGCGGCGGGCCGTAGCCGGCGGGCGGGCGCTGCTCATATGACTGTGGCGGGTAGCCCTGGTCGGGATAACCCACCCTGGTCCGGGTAGCCGCCTTGGTCGGGGTAACCCTGACGGGGCGGGTAGGCCGGCTCGCCCTGCGGCGGGTAACCGCCGCCTTCCTGCGGGGGGTGCTGGCCGCGCGGATCTTGGCGCGCCGTCCTCTGGGCGGCCGTACCGCTCGTCGTAATACTCGTCGGCTGGCCGCCCCTGTCCCTGGCCGCCGCGGTAGTTCGGGTTGTCGGTCATCGGTGGTACTCCTGGTTCTGCGTTGGACGAGAGTTCTCGAGGTGGGGCGGGTTCGCCTGTGGTCGAGTCGGGGTTGACCGCACCACGCGCGCGAAACTGTCCGGTGTGCAGGTTCGGTGACTGCTCAAATCTGACGACCACATCACCATACGTTTGCCACCCCTGCTCATGGATGTAACCCTCCAAGTGCTTGGCGAAAGTCGTCGATGTGAGGTCCGGGTCGGCGCTCACCTTCTGATAGTCAGGCACACTGAGGGTAATGACGTAGTCGTTCGGGGCCAAAATGCGGCCGCCGAGCACTTCGCGGGCGCCGGTGTCGGCTTCCCGCCGAAGCATCGCCTCGACCTCTTGCGGCACAATCGATCCGCCGAAAACGCGGGCGAATGCGTCGCCGACGGTGGATTCAAGTTTGCGCTCGAAGCGGTCGACTAGACCCATATCACCGCCCGCCTCACTCGTCGTTGTCCGTCGGTCCTGCTCACGCGGCTGCGGGCCCGCGTGTCGCCTGGCCACACTGCTCCCTGCATGGTATCGGCCCAGCGCAGCGCTGCGGGACCAACAGAATTCTGAGAATCGAATTGGGGCAGGTCAGCTGGCCGATCTTGATGGGCTCAGCGGCGTCCCGCGCACGATCTGTACGGTTGAGGAGCGGGGCGCCGAGCGTGATAGGCTCCCCCGGTTGTTGGGGCGAGTGGCGGAATGGCAGACGCGCTGGCTTCAGGTGCCAGTGTCCTTCGGGACGTGGGGGTTCAAGTCCCCCTTCGCCCACAAATTTGTAGAGGCGAGTCATCCCTTTTCGATGACTCGCCTCTAATGCGTCGAAGCATTGACGGCGCCGCGCACGGTAGTTTTCTTCAAATGCGGCACGGTGTCGGACGTCAAATGATCAAAGTCGGCCTTGCTCCTATTCACGGTGATGCTCATCGGGGCGTGTACGTCCAACGTCGGCGGTTCACCGGTGAAGGCCGAGGGCGGGCCGCCACAAGGAGCGATCGACGTCGACAAGCTCGACGTCGGGCCCTACCCGACGGAGCCGAGCTCGCCGCTTGGGGTCGCGGGTGACCCGCGCAGGGGCGTTGTGATCGAGGCGCAGCGCATGGCCAACAATGTCGTCGGACCGTGGGAGGTCGACTCCACGCTGACGGCGTCGTTCGGATTCGGCGCCATGGTGCTGCCCAGCGCTGAAGCTCTGACGCTGATCGGGCCCGGGGAACTTGCAGCGGTGGCTGGCGGACACGGCTTGATCAACGGGTTCGCTTCGGCGCGAGTGGCCGAGAACAAGAAGATGCTGTTGAACGCGGTGCTGCGCTTCGGCGATGAAGGGTCGGCCGCCGCCGCGGCCGCCGATTTGGGCAAGACCGCGCTCCAGCAGCAGGGAGTCGACGGCCCTGCGCAAACGGTGCCGATCCCGAATCACCCTGACGCACAGGCGAATCAATACACCATCGTCGATCGCATAGCCGGGAAGTGGACCGCGGTGCGGTCCTTCACAGCCCATGGCCAGTACGTGCTGATGCAACTCGCGCAGGCCACCGAGGGCCTCGACCCGGCACTCGCGTTGGTTGCGAAAGCGATTGAGCTGCAAGGGCCGGCCATCGACGACTTCCGGGCGACCGATCCGTCGGAGTTCGCCGATATCTCGATCGACCCGACCGGATTGTTGGCGCGCACGCTCCCGGCACCCGAGCAGGACGCCTCGACCGCCCAGAACGCGACCTACGAGCAGCGCGGCGCGTTGCAGTTCCAAAGCGATCCGGTGCGGTCGGCGAAGCTGTTCACGGACACCGGAACAGATTTGGTGGCCATGGCGAAAACGAATGTCTATCAGACCAAGGACGCCGACGGCGCGGCGGGGATCGTCGACGGCTTCTACGCGGAGCTGGAGCCGACCTCGAAACCGGCCAACCCGGTGAAGAACATGCCGGACAGCCGCTGCCTGCAACTCGAAGACCAGGCCTTCTACTGTCTGGCCACCGCGGACCGGTATGCGATCGAAACCAGCGGGCCGAACCTGTTGGACACCCAGCAGCAGGTCGCGGCCCAGTACGTCATGTTGATGAGCGGCTGAGCACACCACGAAGCACCAGCTCGCTGAGCTCCTTGGCCGCGGTGTCCACGTCATTGATGCGGCGCACGCACACCGCGTACCAGGCGCCCCCGGCGATGACGTCCATGACGGTGTCGGCGCTGATGCCGGGCCGCGCGGTACCGTCGGCGACTGCATTGCCGACCCTCGCGGCGAGCTGGCTGCGCGCGGTGGCCTCCAAGCGGTCGCTGAGCACCCGGCGCATCCGGCGATCCGACCGTAAGTCGTTGAGCAGACCCGGAATTGCCTCGCGCACCGCGGCGTCCGCGTACATCCGCAGTGCCCCGCGGCACAGGCGGGTGATCTCGGCGGCGAAGTCGTCCTCGGGCGGGTCGGGGCCGAGGTCGGGAAAGAGCGCCTCGTGGACCAATTGCGCCTTCGAACTCCACCGGCGATACACCGCGGGCCTGCTGACCCCGGCGGTGGTGGCGATCAGGTCGATCGTCGTCGCCGAGTAGCCGCGGTCGATCAGGAGACGGCGCGTCGCGGCGAGCACAGCCGCGTCGATGGACGGATCGCGACGCGAGCCCTGACGCCGGTGGCGTGACGTCGCGGCCTTCACGATTCGCACCTCCCTCGCCGATTTTGTCGTTACAGTGTGTCACAACAACACGCGCGAAGTCGCGCCGAAATGGAACATCGCGAGGGAGGCATCGATGACCGCCGGGCTCACCAAACCGCTGGCCGGTATCGGCGAAGACGGCCGCCACCTCTACACCTGTCCGTTGTGTGAAGCCATGTGTGGCCTGGAGATTCAGGTCGAGGGCGGGCGGGTGGCCGGCATCCGCGGCAATCGCGACGACACCTGGAGCCGCGGCCACATCTGCCCGAAGGGCGCGACGCTGGGGTCGCTGCACGAGGATCCCGACCGCATCCGGCGGCCGATGATCAAGGTCGACGGGCAATGGCAGGAAGTCAGCTGGGAGGCGGCGTTCCGGCGGTGCACCGAACTGCTGGCCCCGGTGATCGAGAAGTACGGGATCGGCGCGGTGACCTGCTACACCGGCAACCCGCTCGCACACTCCTTCTCGCTGGGCCGCTACACCGGCGTATTGCTTGGCATGTCGGGCATCCCGCTCAGCTACTCACCCGGCACCGTCGACCAATGGCCGAAGAACCTGTCGTCGCACCTGATGTACGGCGGATGGTGGACGTTCCCGGTCCCGACATCGAGCGCACCGACCTACTGGTCGTGATGGGCGCCAACCCCGCCGCGTCGCAGGGCTCGCTGCTCGCGGCCCCCGACGTGATGGGCATCATCGACGGAATTCGTAAGCGCGGCAAGGTCATTGTCGTCGACCCGGTGCGCACCGCCACCGCCGCCCGCGCCGACGAGTGGCTGCCGATCACGCCCGGCACCGATGCGGCGCTGCTGCTCGCTGTCGCGCACACGCTGTTCGCGGAGAACCTGGTCGTCCCTCGGTGACCTGGGGCCCGCACATCGACGGGCTGGACCGCATGCGCGAGGTGGCCGCCGAGTGGTCGCCGGAACGGGTCGCCGGCGTCACCGGCATCGAGGCCGAACGCATCCGTGCGTTGGCCCGCGAGCTGGCCGGCACCGAGCGAGCCGTGGTGTACGGCCGAATCGGCTTGTGCAATCAGGAATTCGGCAGTCTGGCCAGCTGGCTCGTCGACGTCGATCAACATCCTCACCGGACACTTCGACGTCCCCGGCGGATCGATGTTCCCGCGTGCGACGGCGTGGTCGGTCACCGTGCAGCCGATACCCGGCCTGGAGGACGGTGCACCGGAGTTCGGCCGCTTCCACACCCGGGTGCGCGGCGCGAAGGAAGTGCTGGGCCAGGTACCGGTGTCGTGCTTGGCCGAGGAGATCGCGACGCCGGGGGAGGGCCAGATCAAGGCGCTCATCACGGTGGCAGGTAACCCGGTGTTGTCGACGCCGGCCGGCCACAAGCTCGACGAGGTGCTGCCGACACTGGACGCGATGATCGCCGTCGACCTGTGGCTCAACGAGACCACCCGGCACGCCGATGTGATCCTGCCGGCGCCGTCGCCACTGGAACAGCCGCATCACGACGACCTCATCCTCAACTTCGCGATCAACAGCATTGCGAACTATTCGCCGCCGGTCTTCGAGCCCGACGACGTGGACCGGCCGCAGGAGTGGGAGATCCTGATCAGGCTGACCGGATTGTGCACCGGCACACCGGCGGAGGATGTCGACGTCGCGGCGATCGATGACGGGTTCTTCGACTACATGGCCTTCACCCAGGGCCTGGACGGGGCACAGATCCGCACGCATTACGACCATGGCGGACCCGAGCGCATTCTGGACCTCACGCTGCGCACCGGTCCGTTCGGCGACCGGTACGGCGAGAATCCCGACGGCCTGACCCTGGACAAGCTCAAGGCCCACCCGAACGGGATCAACTTCGGGCCGATGGTGCCCCGGGTTCCGGAGGTCCTAGGCACCGCGGACCGCCAGATCCGACTCGCCCCGCAGTATCTGCTCGACGACCTGCCGCGTCTCGTCGGACCGGCTGGACCGCGCACCCGACGAGCTGGTCCTGGTCAGCAGGCGGCATCTGCGGTCCAACAACTCGTGGCTGCACAACGTCGCGCCGCTGATGAAGGGCAAGGATCGCTGCACGCTGCTCATGCATCGCGACGACGCGGCCAAGCGGCGAGTGGCGACGGGAGACCTCGTCACGGTGACCTCCGCAGGAGGGCACATCGAGGTGCCCGTCGAGGTGACCGACGCGATCATGCCGGGCGTGGTGTCGATGCCGCACGGCTGGGGCCACGGCAAGGCGGGCACCCGCATGGCTGTCGCGAATGACTCGCCGGGCGTGAACACCAACATCCTGTCCCCGCCGACATTCATCGACGAGCCATCCGGCAACGGGGCGCTGAACGGCATCCCGGTGACGGTCGCTGCTGTGACGACCTGAAAGTATCTCGGCGTGGGCAAGAACGAACGGGCGAAGATCGTCATGACCGACGAGGAGATCGCCGAATTCATCGAACGCAGCCGCACCGCCACCATGGCGACGGTGCTGCCCGACGGACGGCCGCACCTGGTCGCGATGTGGTACGCGGTGGTCGACGGCGAGATCTGGTTCGAGACGAAAGCCAAGTCGCAGAAGGCCGTCAACCTGCGCCGCGACCCGACGATCACGGTGATGATCGAGGACGGGCAGACCTACGACACGCTGCGCGGGGTGTCGATCGACGGCCACGCCGAGATCGTCGATGACCCGGAAACCATTCTGCGCGTGGGGATCAGCGTGTGGGAGCGTTACACCGGCCCGTACACCGACGAGATGCGCCCCTTCGTCGACCAGATGATGAACAACCGCATCGCCGTGCGGGTGGTGCCCGCCGGATGCGCAGCTGGGATCACCGCAAGCTCGGCATGCCGGCGATGCCGGTGGGCGGCAGCACAGCGCAGTACATCGGCTGATGCCGCAGAAACGTCCCGCGCAGCTGGACTCTCCGCTGCTGCCCAAGATCTTCAAGTACGCCGGCAAGGTGCACGTCCGCGTCTGCCGCCGCACCGGCGGAAAGATCGGCGGGAACTGGCGGATCGGCGCGGGCTTCCGCAAGCCGGTGCCCACATTGCTGCTCGAACACCGCGGCCGAAAGTCGGGCAACATCTTCGTCACGCCGTTGCTCTACATGCTCCACGGCGCCGACGGTGCCCGGCGCGTCGCAGGGCGGGCGCCGGGAGCACCCGCAGTGGTACGTCACCGCCAATCCGGGGGAGCGGGCACGGCTGAGGCCGAAACTCGTGGAGGCCTACGCGGAGTTCGACAACTACCAGAGCTGTACCGAGCGCGAGATCCCGGTGGTGGTCCTGCAGCCGCGCTAGGGTCGCACGATCCTGTGTCGTCATCGCGACCGACGATAGCGGGCTAGCTCATCTAAGAATTCGCCAGCCAGCGTTTGATGTCGCTGTCGACCGGGTCGACGACGTCGGAGAGCTCCGCGTGCTTCTCGACGTAGTTCGCGACCATCGGGCAGACCGCGACGATGCGCAGCCCGGCCTCGCGCGTCGCCTGCAGCGCCTCATTGACGAGAATCGTTGCCAGACCGCGCCCGCCGAATTCGTCGAGCACCTCCGTGTGGGTGAACACGCGCTGGCCGTCGCGATCGGTGAACTCCGTGAACCCGACCTTTTGGTCCTCGACGGAAATGCTGAAGCGGTCGGATTCGGCGGTGACCGTAGTGGGCGCGCCGGTCTTGTCGATGGTCATGAGTCCTCTATACCCCGGGATTGGGCCGCGGACGCAACGTCGCATTTGGCAACGGCGGGGCCGGTAGGCGCGCGACCGCTCCCCGGTATCCCTGCACCGCACCGAAGCGGTCGTCGTGGTCCTCCCACAGCTGCCGGTAGGACGCGATGTCCTCGTGGCTGCGCCCGACGAAGTTCCACCACATCACCAGCTGCTCGGGAAACGGCGGACCGCCAAGCAGAACGACACGCGCCGGGCTCTGGCCGCGGTTGACCACCTCCAGATCCTCGCTACCGGCCGCCTGGAATGCCAGATCCGCCACCGCGAGCGCGGTGCCCGCGACCTCGACGCTGCCTTGGTCAAGCAGCACCCCGTGCTCGAAGGCGGGGTCGACGTCCAGCGTCAGGCGGGTACCCGGCTCGAGGTCGATCTGGGCACCGAGCAGTGGGGTAAACGTGTGCACGGGCGAGCGGTCGCCGGCGAGTTCACCCAGGAACACCCGCAGTGTCGCGCCGGTGAGGGCTCGGGCCTGCGGTGCGTAGTGGGCGAAGTCGCGGCCGGTGTCACGGTCGGAGTCGGGTAGCGCGACCCAGAGCTGGACGCCGTGCAGCACGCTGGTCGACGGGGTGGACACCTCGGAATGGCAGATGCCCGCACCCGCCGTCATCAGATTCAGCTCGCCGGGCCGCACCATTGCGTGCACGCCCGCGCTGTCGCGGTGCTCCACCTCGCCATCGAAGAGCCAACTGACGGTTTGCAACCCGGTGTGCGGATGCGGCGGAACGTCCATCCCCGGCCCGCCGCGGACGTCATGCGGGCCGTAATGATCGGCGAAGCACCACGCCCCGATCAGCGACCGCTCGCGCTGCGGCAGCGTGCGTCGCACGCGGATCGCCCGGGGCCCGCCGAGCGGAACCTCACGCGGATGCAGCACACCGGCGAATGGCGATGCCGCACAGGCGACTTCGGCCGGAGCGGTGTCGACATTACTCATGGACTCACAGTAGCCCCCATCGCAGAGCGAATCAGATCGAAGTCGTGCTCGTCGATCTTGAATACGCCGAAGCGGAACTTGTAACCCCACCGCGATTTGTCCTCGATGAAATCCAGCTGATCGATGAGCGGGCGGATCGGCGTTTCGGTGCAGTCCAGGAAGTCGACGTTGCGTCGCCACGGCTGGAAATCGGGCGACATCTCGGCCTGGTACGGCTCATGGTCGGCGACCTGACCGATGGCGGTGAAGGCCTGGAGCGGTTCACCGTCGGGGTACACGGTTTTCGGCGAGTAGAAGATGATCCAGTCACCGCGGGCCATCTTGCGCAGCATGTTCGGTTTGCCGTGGTTGGCCTGGGTGAAGCGGCCTCGCACCCCGCGTTCGACATGGTCACGGCTGACTGTGTTTATCCATGTGGTCATGACTCGCACGCTAAGCGCGAAGGCCGACAGATCGGCGACGGCCGCCAACAGCCTGTGGATAACTTCAGGCAGTTAGCATCTGACGCCATGAGTGACGGTGGCTTGACGGCCGAGGATGTTCGGAGCGCAACGTTTGAGAAGCCGCCGTGGGGCAAGCGCGGTTATGACGAGAAATCGGTCAACGACTTCCTGCAACTGGTGGCCCGCCGGCTCGAGGGCCGCGGCCACCTCACGGCTGACGATGTCCGCAGCGTCAGGTTCGGAAAGCCGCCGTTCGGAAAGCGAGGCTATAGCGAGGACGAGGTCGACGCGCTGTTCGACCAGATCGCCGCGACGATCGAGAACCTCGCTAACCAGGGATGACCGACGACTACGCCGAGCTGTTGCGGCGGCGTGCGCTCACCGAGGACGCAGCGCGCCCCGACACCGTCGAACGGCGCCGTGCCGCGAACGGAAGGACTGCCCGAGAGAACATCGCCGATCTCGTCGATGCGGAGTCGTTCGTCGAGTACGGGCGGTTCGCCATCGCCGCGCAGCGCTTCCGCCGCGACCTGGATGACCTGATCGCGCGCACGCCGGCGGACGGCCTGGTTGCTGGGACTGCGCGGATCAATAGTGAGCTCTTCGGTGACGAGCGCAGTGCCTGCGCTGTCCTGTCCTACGACTACACCGTGCTGGCCACGGCCGCACACGAGAACGCCAAGGCGCTCAACGCCGCTCAAATCTTCGAGATCGATGACGTGATCGACCCCGCCGACACGCGTCGCCTTATTGCCGACACGCTCGCGGCTGCCACGATGCGTGAACGTCGGCGGCCGCGGCCGCGATTCGTCGATACCTGGTAGCCGCGCGATTGTGAGGAAGTAGGGACGGTGCCGCCATGGCGCCTCTCGGCGAGGGGTCGCTCTAGGCGACGGTTTTGGATGGGGCCCGGGGCATGTCCGGCACCGTCGCATCTCTTAACCGAGTGCCGGGACGGGATATTCCTAGCGCCGCCCGCTCGCTGTCGACCCCCCCGAACCCGGCGGCGAGCGGACAGCGCGCTAGGCGGACTCGGCGTAGAGTCGGCGATCCCGAACCGGGTACCCGTTGCGCTCGGCCAACGAACGCAGCTGCCGCAGGGCAAACATGCGCCCCCGGCCGCCCTCGGGAATCACGATGCCGGCCCACAGCCCTTCCGCACGCGGTAACTCGCAGGCGTCGCGGGCGCACAGCCATCGACGCGGGCACGCTCGGCAGATGGCTTTCGCTTCCTCGTCAGCCGACGACGTCCACCGCTCGGGATCTCGGGTGCACGCACCGATCGGCATCTCATCCCATTGCGCTGCATCCATCACTGTTGCTCCTCTGCACGCTCTGCGGCCGTTTCGCCGCGATGGGGAGAACGTATCGCAGAAACCGTAGCGATGCAACAGTTACTGCTACGTCAAGCACGCAGGAGGGTGCCGATACAGTGAGCCACCGATCCGAACGCAGCGGACGCAGCAGGCGTGTCACCTGCATATATAATTCCCACCAGGTGCCGATCGACCGACCAGGCACCGCACAAAACATAGCGTTGATGCGGTTCAGTCGGCTGCGAAGATGTAGCTTTGACACGGATCGATTGCGCAGCGACACGGAGCTAAGGCGTAGCAATGCCCGCTGCGCTGGTTACTATTGCGTCGCCGGTCCGACCACCAATTCCCCGAGGAATCGCCCTACATGACCAACGCGGAGTCGACCGATGAGGCGACGGACGTGCTGGATCCGGGGATGGTCCGCGCCGGGGCTGCGGCCGCCGCGCGCCGGCGCGAGCTCAACATCAGCCAACGAAGTCTGGCGGCCGACGGCATCATGAACGCCGGCGCGCTGATCGCGTTCGAGAAGGGCAGAAGCTGGCCGCGGGAGCGGACCCGAGCAAAGCTCGAGGAAGTCCTACGATGGCCGCCCGGCACGATCGCCCGGCTGCGGCGAGGCGAGCCCGTAGGAACCGAGGACGACACCGAACAAGTATCGGGCGGCGACGAGGTGCCGCTGATCGCCCAAGCGGTCGTCACCGCGGTGAACACATTCGGCTCGGCGATCCAGTCCCTGCCGCCTGTCGAGGATCCCGACTTCACGCCGCGCATCACGGCGATCCTGTCCGACCTGCGCCAGCTCGAGGCGGTGGCGGCCCGGGCCACCCGGATCAGCAGGGTGACGCCGGCCCTGATCAAGGCCTTGAGCACCGTGCGCGGCCGCTACGACGAACTCATGATGCTCGCCGCGGTGGCACCGAGAGCCACATTTGGTCAGCGGTTGTATGCCGCACGCCGAGGCGCCAATCTCTCGATCCTCGAAACCGCCCAAGCCGCAGGCGTTTCCGAGGACACCATCGTGCGAGCCGAAGCCGAGGAGCCGGTGCCCGCCGCTGCGGTTCGCGAGATCGAAGCGTTGATCAAGCAGATCGCCTGACGTCGACCCGTCAGTACCGCTCTCGGCTCCGATCGTCGCGCGTCGGGAAGTGGTCGGCCAAAGCCGCAGCGATGTCGATGAAGCGGCGCCTCGTCGCCGCTGACATATCGGTCGTCCGATGGATGACGCCACCGGGCCGCAGATGCCCGTCGAACGGCACCTCGATCACGGTCTGGCCCTGACTCGAAAACTGTTGCGCCAGAATCGAACGCGTCCGCTTGTCCGCGTGTCCGTCGGAGTCGTTAAGAACGATGACCGTGCGCTGCAGCAGGCCCGTCAACCCGCGGCTGGCCAACCAGTCCAGCGTCTGGCCCGCGGCGGCCGCGCCGTCCACCCACGGCGAGGACACCACGATCAGTGCGTCGAGATCCCGCAGCACCTCCTGGGTGACCGGGCTGTCCATGGTCGAGCTGCAGTCGATGATCGAAATCGTGAAATGCCGATCCAGCCGCGAGGTCGCTTCTCGATAGATCGCCGGATCCAGCACCCGACGGCGAGCGGGCGTCGCTTCACCCGCCAGCACGAACAAGCCGGCGGCGTTGTTGCCCACCCGGCTGCGGACGTCGGCGAACGTCTCCAGGTGCTGATCGGATGCCAGCTCCCAGTAGGAGCCCTGGGCCTTCGGGTCGACGCGAATGCCCAGCTTGCCGAACGCGGTGTCGGCGTCGATGGCCACCACGCGGTCGTCGTGGCGCAGCTCGGCGAACACCGATCCGACGCAGGCCGAAACGGTCGTCTTGCCGACCCCGCCCTTGCCCATCACGCCGACTTTGTAATGGCCGCGCAGCACCGATTTGATCTTGGCCTCGAGCTCGGCCTGGCGGATCTCATCGGGTGATGGTCCGACATTGACCAGGCCGAAGGTGGCCTTATACAGCGCGAGGCGCCAACCGCCACCCGGTGGGACCGGGCGGGCCGGAACCAAGTCGTTGACCCGAATTCGTTCGGCATAGGACCCGGTCGGCGCAGGTGGCGCGATGCGGCCCTCCGGTCCGTAGCCTTCGGCCGGCGACGGTTGACTGGTCGGCCCGCCGTACAGCTGCTGTGCTTGACCCGCCGGCATGGTGTGCCTCGGTGCGCCCGGAGGCTGCCAGCTCGGCCCTTGACCCAATGGAGCGTTGTCCGGACGGTTGGCATTGGGAAGCGGCCCCGTGTCGCGGGGCGAACCGGGCGGAGGGCCGTGCCGGGGAGGCGGCTGGCGGAAACTCCCGCCCGGCCGGTCGGGCTCCCGGAACGGAGGCGGACCGTCGGTTGGACCGCCACGCTCGCTCGGCTCGGGCCCTGGCGCCGGCGGCACGTGACTTGCTCCGGGAGGCGCTTGGTCGGCCTGTCTCGGCGGCGCGTCTGCCGGGCTTGCGACTGGGTCGGGTGCCACGAATTCGACAGGAGGCCGGGCAGGCTCGGGAGGCTTTGGGGGAGCGAGAGGTTCCGGTTCGGCGGAATCCGGCTCGTAGTTGGTTTCCTCTGGGCCAGTCCAGCCGAGCTCTCTCCGCAACGCGTCATCGCGGTCGGTCACTGCTTTTCTCCTCCAGATGTCGTGCGACGCGAGCTTTCGGCCCTTCTCAAGTATCAACTACGGCAAGCCTCGCCCATCGGATGCGACGGCCGAGGGGTGCCGGTGCGCCCCGCAGCAAACTCGATTGCCACGTCCGCCGACGATCCGCCGGCCGGTCGACGCACCGGATCGACGTCGACGATGCCGGTGGTCGAGGCGGTCATCTCATGTACGTTGCTGCTAGCGCGCGGCGGCCGCTTCGTGGCTTGCGCGCCCGCCCCGATCTGTCATTTGAGTTCGCTGCCGAGCCGACTTGACAGGGTAGAAACAGGCATTTAGCGTTCAACGCTACAATTGCGCCGACATTGCTGGCGGGATGACGGACGGGGACTGTCGCGGGGACGCTCACCAGCCAAATTCGTGCGCAGGAGGTAGTTGATTCGCTGGTACGCTCGCGTCCGGCGAAGGGGTATGCGCGTATGGGAGTATCCGGAGAGCTGAGAGGTCTTGGCAAAGCATTCTGGGACGTTGGGGTCAATGGGTTGAACGGTGTCGGCGAGTTCGTCCGAAGCACCGGCGACCTCGCCGGCCTGGACAACATGGTCAACGTCGGGCAACGCATTGCCGGACTGGGCCAGAAGCTGTCCCACTCCAAGCTGCTCCGAGACGTCACCGGATCCGAGATTCTCGACGCGGGACAGTTGGTCATCGAAGGCATGCGTCTCACCACGGGCGTGGGCGAGCCCGAGAACGGCGATCGGTTCGGTCAGGGGTGGTCCGGGTTCAACGATGCGGGCGCGACGCTGACGGTTAGGTTTGATCCGGACCGTCCACCCACGCCGCCGGCCGCGACGACCCGGCCAGAGTAAAGGACAGGAGACCAGGATTCGATGTCCGGCGAGGCATTGCGGGTCACGACGGCCCATCTACGCGAGCTGGCAACCAAGCAGGCACAGGCGGCTGCCGAAATCACTTCGGCCACCGAAGTGGTCGACGGCGTCGACACCTCCCTGCGGATAAGTCACGGAGTCATCGCCTGGTCCACGGCAGGCGCAGTGGAGGCCATTCAGCATGCCCGTCGCGCCGCAGGCAACGAAATGGCGGCGGCCTCGAACGGCATGAGCGAAAACCTCGCCGGCGCCGCCGCGCAATACGACCAAATGGACGGTGCCATCGGCGGGCGCCTCGACCAAGAGATGCGGCCCCGGTGATCATGTCCAGTTCGCCCGCCGCCGACCGCGGCGCTACCCACTACGACGACGTCGTCGGCGTCGAGGTGACCATCGATGGAATGCTTGTCATCGCAGACCGGCTCCATCTGGTCGACTTTCCGATCTCCCTCGGCATCCGCCCGAACATTCCCCAGCTGGACCTGCGGGAAATCGTATGGGACCAGGTCGGGCGCGATCTGACCGCGCAAGGAGTGCTGAACGCGTTCGGTGAACCGCACCCCGAGGTCGCCGCCATGGTCGACACGCTAAGCCGCTCCGATCGCTTGCTCGAAGGCCGGTGGTGGCGCCGCGACCGGGGTGGCAATATGGTGCGCTTCGTGGTGTGTCGTAATCCTGACCGGTGTTGCCGGCCGCCGCGATGACCACTGCGCCCTTGACGTTGACCGCATAGTTGATCGCGGCGCCCACGCCGCTCTCGTCGATCGGCCGGGTGATCTTGTAGCACGCCGCTTCGCTGATGTTGATGACCTGCGCTCCGACGTTGGCGGCATGCACGATCGCGCGCGCCAAGCTCCGCAGGGAACCGGCCGTCTGTGTGGTGTTCGGGTTGTTCGGATCTGTACGTGCGCCGACCGGCTGGAAGGCGTCCGACGTCTGACGCAGGGACAGAATCCGCGCATCCGGCGCGACCCCGATAAACGCGTCGGTCGGGGCAGGCCGGCCGGCGATGATCGACGCCGTCAACGTGCCGTGCGCGTCGCAATCCGACATCCCGTTGGCGCCCTCGTCGACGAAGTCCCCGCCCGGCTCGGCGGGCACCCGCGCTGAGCCATTCACGCCGGTGTCGATGACAGCGACAGTTACCCCGGCGCCGGTTGCGAACTTCTGAGCTTCGCTGAGGCGCAGGTAGTCGTTCGCCCAGGGCCTGTCGGCGAAGTTCGAGTTCGGGAACGTCGTCGGGGCCGCGCAAACGCGGCGCTGTTCCATCGGCTGGTCCGGACCCGTCTCGTCGGGTGGCACGGCGGCGGCGTCGATTGTGGGAGGCTCGACCGCTCCGGCGGGGGGAGCGCTCACCAATGCCAGAATCAGCGCTGCCAGCAGCACACCGATGCGGTGCACGCGCGCTCACCCCCCGACATGGCAGGCCGGCGTCCAGTGTGCTGGCACTTCCACGGCAAACCAAGCGCCGCCCCTCGGGCGGCACAAAAAGTCACGTCAAGCCTATTGGCCGAATGCACGCCCGCAATCGTAGCCGGGGCTCAGGAGGTAGCTGTTCCGCTTTCTTGCCCGGCCAAGGGGTCGGCGTGCCCTTATCGCAGGTCGTACGTTCGGGCTACGCGCAAATCGCGACATCCGGTCGTGGATCCCGACGTCGGCGTCAGGCGTCGAGGTCCTGCTGCACCAGTTCGGCGACGGTCTTGAGCGCCTCCTCATCGTCCGAGAAGACGGTCACCTGGGCACCGTTGCCGGCACCCAGCGTCATGATCATCAGCGCCGAACCGGCGTCGACCGGTTCACCGCCGTCCAGCGAAAGGGTCACCGGGACGCCGGCGTTGACGACGGCTTCGGCGATGATGGCTGCGGGCCGGGCGTGCAGGCCGATGGCCGAGCCGACGATGACGGTCTTGGTGGGCATTGTTGGTTCTCCTTGAGTGGTGGGTGGACAGGCTAGGCGGTGGCCAGCGCGGGGGTCTCGTCGGCCTTGACGCTGGGCCGGTGGAACTGTTTGGCGGCGATGACGGCGAGCGCGCCCGCCACGGCTCCGATCACGGTGGCGATCACGAACCACGCCAGGTTGCCGATCGCGAAGAACACGAAGATGCCGCCGTGTGGCGCCCGCAGGGTCACGCCGGTCGCCATGGTCAGCGCGCCGGTGATCGCGCCACCGAACATCATCGACGGGATGACGCGCAGCGGGTCGGCCGCCGCGAACGGGATGGCACCCTCGGAGATGAAGCATGCACCGAGAAGTACAGCCGCCCTGCCGTTTTCCCGCTCCGGTTCGGTGAACAGGCCGGGCCGCACAAAGGTAGCCAGCGCCATCGCCAGCGGCGGCACCATGCCGGCGGCCATCACCGCCGCCATGATTTCGAACGACGCCGTCGTGGCCGCTGTGAGTCCTGCGGTGGCGAACGCGTACGCCGCCTTGTTGACCGGACCGCCCAGGTCGAAGCACATCATCAGGCCGAGGATGATTCCCAGCACGATTGCCGAGGTGCCCGCTCATCCCGTTGAGCCAGTTCGTCAGGCTGGTGGTGACCCAGGCCAGCGGGCGGCCCAGCAGCATGAACATCAACAGACCGACTGCGAGCGAGGCGAACAGCGGGATGATCACAACCGGCATCAGGCCTCGGAACCATTTGGGGACCTGCGAGCTTGCTGATCCACAGCGCTGCGAACCCGGCGATCAGGCCGCCGACGATGCCGCCGATGAACCCGGCGCCGACGAACACTGCGACCGCGCCTGCGGTGAATCCCGGTGCGATGCCGGGCCGGTCGGCGATCGCGAACGCGATGTAGCCGGCCAGCGCCGGAACCAGGAACGAAAACGCCAGCCCGCCAAGGCTGAACAGGACCGCGCCGATGTACTGGGCCATTAGTCCGCCGCCGGGCAGATTCCACAGCGAGTTGTTCAGCGCGATGATGTTGCCGAGCGACTGCGTTCGCCCTCAGGTGTATTCGCGATCTCGTAGCCGCCGAACAGGAAGCCCAGCGCGATCAGCAGGCCGCCTGCGGCGACGAACGGAATCATGTAGCTCACGCCGGTGAGCAGGATCTGCCGGGTGCGGGTGCCCCAGCCGACACCGCCTGCCGCTGACGGCGCGGCGGCGGCGGGCGCCCCGCCCCCTTGCACGCGGGCGCGCCGCGGGATCGGCTGCGGCAGCAAGTGCTTCGGCGACCATCTTGTCCGGTTCGTTGATGGCGCGCTTGACGCCCGAGGCTACGACCGGCTTGCCGGCGAACCGGTGCTTGTCCTTGACACCGACGTCGGTGGCGAAGATGACGGCATCGGCGTTGGCGATCGTCGCCGCCGGTCCAGCGGTGTGCTGCCCGACGAGCCCTGCGTCTCCACATGCAATGTGGCGCCGGCCTTCTTGGCCGCCGCGACCAACGAGTCGGCGGCCATGTAGGTGTGCGCGATGCCAGTAGGGCACGCGGTGACCGCGACGAGGGTCTTCGGCTGCTCCTTGGCCGGCTCCGCTGCGGGTGCGGGCTTCGGCGCTTCGGCCGCCGGGGCCGGGTTGACCACACTGTCGACGAGCTCGACCACCTCGTCGGGGGTCGACGCGTTGCGCAGCGACTCGACAAAGTCCTTGCGCACCAGGGCACGCGCGAGGCTGGACAGCAGCTTCATGTGCTCGGCGCCGCCGGCCTCCGGGGCCGCGATCAGGAACGCCAGGTCGGCAGGCCCATCCGGCGCGCCGAAGTCGACGGCCGGCTTCGAGCCGCGCGAACGCGATCGACGCCGTGTCGACGTACGGCGATCGGCAGTGCGGGATCGCGATGCCGCCGGGCAGACCGGTAGCCGACTGCTCCTCGCGCGCCATCGCTGCGGCGATCAGCCCGTTGGTGTCGCTGGTGCGTCCGGCGTCTGCGAGCCGGTTGACGAGCCTGCCGATCACTGCCTGCTTGTCGCCGCCGGCGTCGACGTCGAGCAACACCAGATCGGCGTTGATGATCGAATGTGTAGAGCGTGTCATGGCGATACTTTCGGGTTGGTTGTTACGAGGTGGCGGGAGTCGGTGAAATCCACGAGATCGGGGTCACCCGAACGGCATTGAGGTCGATCTGTGCTGGAGTGGGCAGGGCGGATCCGGGCAGAGCGGCAGCGGCGCTGCCGTAAGCGACGGCCATCTGGAGTCGCTGCGGCGGAACGGCGCCGCCAACGTCGGCCCGGACGTATCCGGCCAGTGACGCGTCGCCGGCGCCGACGGTGCTTCGCGGCACGATCGGCGGCGGAGTGGCCATCCAGCTGCCGGTCCCGTCGACCAGCACGGCGCCGGCGGCTCCCAGCGTTGCGAGCACCGCACCAACGCCGCGATCCACCAGCTGATGGGCTGCCGATACGACGGGCTCGGGATCGCCTTGGGCGACAGCGGATTCCAGTGCCTGCGGCGAGTAGCCCAGCACACCGGCGAGTTCCTCCGCGTTCGGCTTGATCAGATCCGGGGCAGCCCGATCGAGCGAATCGACCAGTGCGGCGAGTGGGCGCTCGGACGTGTCGATCGCGACCCGGCACGGGTAGGGCGCGAGGTGCGCGACGATGTCGGCGTACCAAGCGTCCGGCACACCGGGCGGCAGTGAGCCCGAGAGCACGACCCACGAGGCGGTCTCGGCGCTGGCGATCACGGACCGGGTCAGCGCGTCGAGCGCCAGGACGTCCAGCGCCGCCCCGGGCTCGTTGAGTTTGGTTGTGGTTCCGTCATGTTCGGTGATCGCGAGGTTCGTGCGCACCGCCTCCGTGGTGGGCACGCAGCGAAACGCCACCGCGCTGGCTTGGAGCGCGTCCACCAACGGATCGGTGGCGGGGGCCGGCAGCACCGCGACGGCCTCCAGACCGGCCAGCGTCAACGCCCGCGCGACGTTGACGCCCTTGCCGCCGGGTTCGGTCGTCACCGAGGTGACGCGGTGCACGGCGCCGCGGGTCAGGGGCGCGGTGAGCGTGACCGTCCGGTCGATGCTCGGGTTGGGGGTGACTGTGACGATCATGCGACGACGACCTCGACGCCCTGAGTGGTGAACTGCTTGCGATCGGCGTCGCTGATCTCGGAATCGGTGATGAGCGTGTCGACGCTGGAGATCGGGGCGAAGCTGACCAATTCCTCGCGGCCGACCTTCGACGAATCAGCGGCCACCACAACGTAATTCGCGGCACTGACCATGGCCCGCTTGACGGCGGCCTCGTCGCTGTCGGGGGTGGACAGGCCGTGACGAACGCTGATCCCGTTCGTGCCGATGAACGCGATGTCCACCCGGAGGGTGTCGAGCACACGCAGTGTCTGTTCACCGACCGCCGCGTGGGTGAGGCCGCGGACACGACCGCCGAGCAGCTGCAGGGAGACCGACGGCATGGCCGCGAGCCGGGCGGCGATCGGCACGGAGTTGGTGACGACGACGAGTTCGCGGTCTGCGGGCAGGTGGGCCGCGATCCGCGCCGTGGTCGTGCCGGCGTCCAGCAGAACGCTGGCGCCGCTGAGGGGGAAGAACTCTGTGGCGGCCGCCGCGATCGCGTCCTTGTGCTCCGCGCGGGTGGTCTCACGCTCGCCGACGGCGGGCTCCACGAGGTGCAGTGCCCGAACGGGAACCGCACCGCCGTGCACCCGGCGCACCACGCCCGCCCTGTCCAGAACGGCGAGATCACGCCGAACCGTCTCAGTGGTCACGTCGTAGGCCTGCGCCAGTTCGGCGACCGAGGCACGGCCCTGCGCGATCACCAGCGAGGCGATCGCTTGCTGACGCTCTTCGGCATACATGAAGCTCCGTTTGTGTGGTTATCGGCCCGATTGTATGTTGTTATATTTGGTTTTACTCCTGTTCGTGTTGACTTGTCAAGATTTTCTTGTAATCTGACTTCACATGACCACGTCATCTCCGCACCACATCACTTCCGCCCGACAACCGCGTCCGCCGAGCACCCGGCGGGCACTGTTCTTCGTGGTGTGCCGGTGGTCGCCGGTGTTCAGTACGCGCCGGCGATCCGGCCCGGCCGACTGCCTGTCGTCGACGACGCGTCAGCGGCAGACATAGAGGAAAGCGATCGCCAGGCCGAAGCCGCGCGGTTCGCGGCGGCCGCCACCGCTGTCGCCAACCGGCTCCGTGACCGCGCCGCGCATGCAACGGGCGCCGCGTCGGAGGTGCTGGCCGCCACCGCGACGCTCGCACAGGACCGGGCCTGGCTCGGCGCCGCCGAGAAGCACATCAAAGGGGGAGCGCCGGCGGTGCGCGCGGTGAAGCTGGCGGTCGAGCAGTTCGTCGAGCATGTTCACCCAACTCGGTGGCTTGATGGCCGAACGGGTCACCGATCTGCAGGACATCCGCGACCGTGTGCTGGCAGAACTCAGCGGACTGCCCGAGCCCGGCGTCCCCCTGCCTGCCGTTCCGTCGATCCTGTGCGCCGAAGACCTCGCGCCTGCGGACACCGCCGGCCTGGATCCCGATCTTGTCGTCGCGCTGGCCACCACGCTGGGTGGACCGACCAGCCACACCGCGATCATCGCCCGCCAGCTCGGCATCCCGTGCGTGGTCGCCGTCGACGGTCTCGACGCGGTCCCCGCCGGCACCATGGTGCTCGTCGACGGCACCGTCGGCACGGTGACCGTGTCGCCGGAGGAGTCGGTCGCCGGGGAAGCTGTTGCGCAAGCGCAGCGGGACGCCGAACGTGCGGCGCACTGGTCGGGTCCCGGCGCCACCGCTGACGGGCACGCGGTCTCGATCCTCGCCAACGTCCAGGACGGCGCCGCGGCTCGCGCCGCCCGCGAAACCCCGGCCGAGGGTATCGGCCTCTTCCGCACCGAACTGTGCTTCCTCAACCGCGACACCGAGCCGAGCGTCGACGAGCAGGCCGCCATCTACGGCGAGGTGCTCGACGCGTTCTCCGGCCACAAGGTGGTCATCAGGACGCTCGATGCCGGTTCCGACAAGCCACTGAAGTTCGCCGGGCATCCCGACGAGGCCAACCCGGCCCTCGGCGTCCGGGGTATCCGCATCGCGGAGGGCAATCCCGGGCTGCTCGAGCGGCAATTAGACGCGGCCGCCGCCGCGGCCGAGCGCACCGGCAACCCGCCGTGGGTGATGGCGCCGATGATCGCCACCGCGGAGGAGGCCAAACGCTTTGCCGCACAGGCTCGTTCGCGTGACCTGACGCCCGGGGTGATGATCGAGGTGCCCGCGGCGGCGCTGCTGGCCGACCGAATCCTCGAGCACGTCGACTTCCTGTCGATCGGCACCAACGACCTGGCCCAGTACACGATGGCCGCCGATCGGATGTCGGCCGACCTCGCCACGCTCACCGATCCGTGGCAACCCGCCGTGCTGGCGCTGGTGGCCATGACGGTCCGAGCGGGTGTTGCGGCGGGTAAGCCGGTCGGCGTCTGCGGCGAGGCCGCCGCCGATCCGTTGCTGGCGTGCGTGCTGACCGGCCTGGGTGTCACGTCCCTGTCGGCCGCGGCGGCCGCGATTCAAGGAGTGGGTGCGAAGCTGGCGCAGGTCACGCTGCAGCAGTGCCGCGACGCGGCCGAGGCGGTGCTGGCCACGGCGTCCGCAGCAGACGCGCGTGCGGCAGCGCTCGCCGTGCTGGGCTGAGTTCCTTCGGTGAGCAGACGTAAACTGCCCCCAAAAACGGCATTCTGGGCGCTTTTTGCGTCTACTCGCCGCCAGGAATCTCTTGCGAGGCAATAACACTGGTCTGGTCGGCGCGTCCTGAACGCAGCGCCGTCTGGTGCGCGATACGTTCGGCGGATGCCGCTCGCAGAACTCGTGACGTCTAAGGCACTAGGTCGCAACGAACCTTGTTGGTGCGGTTCCGGCAGCAAGTACAAGAAGTGCTGCCGGCCACGATCGGATTGAAATAATCCGGACCGCAGTCCGGTTACATCAGGCATGCCTGCCATCACAGCCGACACGTTCACGCTTCCGCGGATCACCGCGCCTGCGCCGTCTGACACGGAACGGCCCGTTCGATCGATCACCACCGGACCGCACGGATACGAGGGCGAAGGCTTTCCCGTCGTGCGCGCCTTCGCCGGAGTCAGCGCCGCCGACCTCGACCCGTTCGTGCACATGGATCAGATGGGCGAAGTGGAGTACCAGCCCGGCGAACCGAGGGGCACCGACTGGCATCCGCATCGTGGTTTCGAAACCGTCACCTACATGATCGACGGGCGTTTCGCACACCAGGACTCGCACGGTGGCGGCGGGCTGATCACCGACGGCGCTACTCAATGGATGACCGCCGGGTCGGGCATCCTGCACATCGAGACCCCGCCGGCCGAGTTGGTGGAAAGCGGCGGCGTGTTCCACGGCATCCAGCTGTGGGTGAACCTGCCGCGCAAGGACAAGTTCGCGACGCCGAAGTATCAGGCCATCGAGGGCAACCAGGTCAAGCTGCTGGCATCCGACGACGGCGGAGCGTTGGTCCGCATCATCGCGGGCGACGTCGACGGCCACCATGGACCCGGAGCCACGCACACGCCGATCACCATGGCGCACGCCACTATTGAGCCAGGAGCGCAGTTGAACCTGCCGTGGAACCGCGACTTCAACGCGCTGGTGTACGTGCTCTCCGGCCGCGGCTCGGTCGGGCCTGTCGGTCATCCGATCCACGAGGGCCAGCTGGCAGTGTTCGGCCCCGGCGACCGGATCAGCGTCGCCGCTGAGCCGACGCAAGAGTCCCGGCGGCCCGCGATGGAGGTCCTGATCCTGGGCGGTAAGCCGATCCGCGAACCGGTCTTCCAGTACGGCCCGTTCGTGATGAACTCGAAGTCAGAGTTGATCCAGGCGCTCGAGGACTTCAACGCCGGCAAGTTCGGCACCATCCCGCCAAATGCGTTGATGCCACACCGGCCGCTGAGCTAATGATCGAGAGCCGGTCGCGATTGCACCGTCGGTGCGGCCGCGGCCAGGATCTCGTCTCGGTTTCCGTTGAGCGGTGGATAGATTCGCTGCGTGTTGATGATCTGCTTGGTGGCTTTGGCTTCGGCACCGCTGGATGCCACCTGCCGGTCCCAGCCCTCGGTGTAGACCGCACCCGCGGGCCCGAGGTCCAGAACCGTCACATACCAAGGGATTCGGAGCCGTAGCATCGGCTCGCCAAGCAGGTCGCTGATGACGTTGTATCCGGCGAACCGGCCCATGGGTCGGCCGTGCTGACACGACATCACCGAGACGTGCGTGTCGTCCATCCACGCGGCCGCGACATCCCCAGCTGCGAACACGTCCTGCACGCCGTCGACACGCAGGTAGCCGTCGACCGGGACGCGGCCAAGACGATCACGCGCGACACCCAGGTCCGCGGTCAGCGGGTTGGCCCGCATGCCCGCACACCACACCACGGTCGACGCGTACAGCCTTTCGCCGGTCGACAGCCTCGCCCCGCCCTCGTCGACCGCCTCGACTCTCACCCCGAGCCGGCTCTGTACTCCGTTGGTGGCCAGCGCGGCCTCGATCACCGGCCGCGCCGAGGTACCCATGTCCGAGCCGACGTGCGGGTTGTGGTCGACGAGTATGACCCGGGGCTCGATGTCACCGAATAGCGCGGTCAGCCGTGCCGGCAGCTCGCAGGCGGTCTCGATGCCGGTAAGTCCGGCGCCCACCACGACGGCAGTGCCCGCCGCCGCCGTGCGGGGGCCATCGGCCAGGGCCGCCAGGTGCCGCTGCAGCCTCATTGCCCCGTCGTAGGTGTCGACGTCGAATGCGAACTCACGCAGACCAGGGATGTCGGGTTTGACCACTTGGCTGCCCAGCGCGATCACCAGACGGTCGTAGGTGTGGGCGCCGAGAGAGGTGGTCACGGTGTGCGTTTTCGGGTCGATCGCAGTCACCGCGGCGGCGATGTGCCCAACTCCGGCCGGCTCCAACACATCCCGCAGCGGAATGCGGCACTTCGTCAGGTCGGCCTCGTAGTTGCGGACCCGAATGTCGTGGTAGGGCCGCGAGCTGACCACCGTGATCTTCACGTCGCCGTGCGCGACGCCGAGTTCGTCGAGTCGCCTGGCCGCACCGAGGGCCGCCCAAAGGCCGGCGAAACCCGAGCCGAGCACGACGACCTCGCTCATTCGGATGACGCTACCTGTTGTCCAATGGAAGGATCTATCAGGGAAATTTCAGGCTGCCCGACTCCGGGAACAGTCGATATGACAGTCAGGACAACCCTCAGGGAGAAATGACCACCACGAGCCGCCTTCAGCCCAACATGGCCGACATGGAAAGCGCACACCGCGTGGTGGACGCAATCGCACAGTCCTTCGCCACCAAGGTGGTCGGACAGGACGACCTGCGCGAAACTCTGCTGATCGGTCTGCTCACCGGTGGGCACATCCTGCTCGAAGGGGTGCCCGGCCTGGCCAAGACGACCGCCGCGCGGGTGGTCGCCGAATCGATATCGGGTGGCTTTCAACGCATTCAGTGCACCCCCGACCTATTGCCCAGCGACATCCTCGGCACCCAGATCTACGACTCGAACACCAATTCCTTTGTCACCCAACTCGGTCCGGTGCACACGAACATCGTTCTGCTCGACGAGATCAATCGGTCCAGCGCCAAGACCCAGAGCGCGATGCTCGAAGCGATGGAGGAACGGCAGACCACGATCGCCGGCAAGATCCACCCCATGCCCCAACCGTTCCTGGTGATCGCCACCCAGAACCCGGTCGATCAGGAGGGCACCTATCCGCTCTCGGAAGCCCAGACCGACCGGTTCATGCTCAAGGAGGTTCTGCGCTATCCCTCGCCGCAGGAGGAGGCCGAGGTGATCTTCCGCATCGACGCCGGCGTGTATGACCGTTCGGCGCCATTGAAACCGGTGATCACCCTCGACGACATGCGCCACCTGCAGCGAGTCACAGCGAGTATCCACCTCGACCCCGTACTGGTGCACTACGTGACGCAACTGGTGCACGCTACGCGCCACCTCGACAAGGTCCTGTCGCCGCAACTGGCGCGGCTGGTCGAGTACGGCGCCAGCCCCCGGGCCACTATCGCATTCGCCCGATCAGCCCGGGCGGCCGCGTTGCTCGCCGGGCGCAACCACGTGCTGCCCGAGGACATCCGCCACCTCGCCTACCGCGTGCTCCGGCACCGGCTCATCCTTGGGTTCGAAGCCATCAGCGCCGGGGTGACATCGGAGAACATCATCGACGCGGTGCTGCAATCGGTGCGGGTGCCCTGAGGCGCGCTCATGGGCAGACACCTCAACCGTGCCATCCAGCATTTCGGCACCGACACCCGCGGCATGCTCGAGGGCGGCCATTACGCGCTGCTGCACACCCGCAGCCTGGAATTCGACGACCTGCGTCCCTACGTCCCCGGTGACGAGATCCGCGATATCGACTGGCGCGCCTCAGCGCGGGCCGGCGACGTGCTCGTCAAACGGTTCGTCACCGAAAAACACCACAAGATCCTGCTCGTGTGCGACGCCGGGCGCAACATGTCCGCCCTGACGCCGAGCGGCGAGTTCAAACGCGATGTGGCCACCACCGTCATGGGTGCCATTGGACTGATCGGCATGCGGCGCACCGACGAGATCGGCATGGTCTACGGCGACGCCCGCGGCAGCGCCAACGTGCACAGCCGCCGCGGCGAAAACCACATCGAAGGCATGCTCGAACAGTTCTACACACACAGCCGCGGCGACGTCGGCACCAGCGACATCGTCACCCAACTCGACTACGTCGCCCACAGCCACCGCCGGCGGCTGCTTCTGGTCGTCGTCTCCGACGAACCCGACATCACGTCGCGCCTTGACGAGGTCATCAAACGCCTCACCGGCCGCCACGAACTGTTGTGGGTGGCAGTGGCCGACATGCCCGCGGTCGGCGCCGAGTGCGGCGAGCAGGACGCCTACGACGTGGCGACGGGACGGTTCGTGCCCGACGGCGCCACCCTGGGATCCCAGGTGCTCGCCGCCTACCGTAAAGCCGAACACCGTCGCGCCGCCGAACTCGACGAGTTCTTCCTCACCCGCGCAGTGCCATTCGTCCGCATCGCCGGCAGCGGTGAAATCCGAAGCAGGATCGTGCAGTTGACGGAGTCCTACCGCAATGCCGCGCGATGATCTGCTGGCGCTAGGCACCGCTTACTCCTTTCCGGTCAACACCGTCTCGGCGGCCTTCGGGTAGAGCAGTTCCAGCTCGCCGAGATGGGCGGCCGCGGCGGTCAGCGGCAGCGCCGCGGAAACCGCCAGATCGTTGTCGGGAGCATCCGCGCGCAGTGCGGGCACGAAGTCGTCAGTGATCGACGGTAGTGGCTGTCTGCTATCGCCCGTCACTCGCGCGCAGATCACTTCGGCGTGGGCTTCTAGCACTGCGCGGGTCCGCGGATACACACCCAGCGGGGGCGGGACGATATCCGCGATCAATTCTGCGGCGGCCCGCAGCCGGATCGCCCGGTTCGCTGCCCGCACCACCGGCGCCCGTAGGTCGGTTGCGCCGCCTGTCTCCGAAAGATATTGGCGCACAGCGTCGTCCACCGTTCGCGATGCCTGCATTGCGTCGTGGCTGAGCGCGATCACGCGATCGGTGGCCGCCTCCGATGCGCCGCGGGTGACCCGCAGCACCGCCGCCTTGAGAAACTTCGCGCCGACCGCCCTGGCGTCGTCGATCGCCTTGGAAACCCGAGCCGTTGCGCCACGCGGCCACAGCAAGACCGACACCACGACGCCCACCAGCGCGCCGACCACGACGTCCTCGACGCGGATCAGTCCCACCTGCCAGCCCGTCGGCACGATGAGGTTGAAGTTGATCAGCACCATCATCGTGAACGCGGCCTGCCCGGCGACGAACGACGCCACCTCTGGCACATACGCCGAGCCGAAAGCCGTGAGCGGCAACAACATCCACAGGACCAGGGGGTCCACGCCAAGGAGTTCGATGACGACTGCGCCGAGCACGAAGCCCACTGCGGTGCCGGCCACCGCGCGCAGCACCCGAGTGCCGGTGGTCAGTGCGCTGCTGCGCAACACCGACATCGCGCCGAGGACCACCCAGAACCCGTGCTCCACCGGGAACACGTGTGTCACTGCGACGGCCAGCGCCAGGCCGAGCCCGGTGCGCAGGCTGTTGCGTAGCACCACCGCCCTGGTGGCCAGGAACCCCTTGGTGATGGCGGCGACGGCGACCGTTTCGGGCATCACCCAGTCGGCGGCGCCGGTCTCGGGCAGCCGCCGGCCCAGCACCCGGGCCCACACCGGTCGGGCGTCCGCCGCCGCAGCGTTGCGGATGATCCGGCCGGTCACCGCGATGGTGGCCGTGATGGTGCGACGGTTCACCAGCTTGCGACCCATCTCGACCGCGGCGGCATCTTCGGCCTCGCGTAGCAGCTGGACAATGTCCTCGCGGTACGTGCCCTGCGCCACCGCCCGCAGCTCGGCCAGCGCCTCGCGAAGATCGGCGCTGCGTGCCGCTCGCTCGGCCACATTGCGCAGCAGCAGCACCGCCGCCGAGTCCCGCAGCACCCGCACCGCCGGCTGCTTCATCGCGCCCAGCAGCCGGCCGGTGTCGTCGGTGATCTGATCGGACAGCCAGCCGAGGTCGTCGACCACCCGCACCAGCGCCCGGCTGCCGGCCGTCAAGGCGACGGGCCGATAGTCGGCGCCGAGGAAGGTTTCGTAGAGCGCGTTCATTGCCTTTGTGACGTCACGACCCGACGCTGTGCCCTCCAACCGATCGGCCAGCCGGTTGCACACCCGCGCCGCGTACCTGCGCAGGTCGTCGTGATGACGCGGCGGGAAGAGAAACAACGCCGCCGGGACGCACAACGCCAATGCGATCAGCCAGCCCAGCAGCCGCTCGGGCAGAGGTCCGACGGGTGTGCAGGCGGGCAGCACGAACATCAATAGCGTGGCGCGCTGGCCCGCGGCGACGATCTCGCTGAGCACCCCGGCGAAGATCACCGCCACACCCAGAACGAACATCAACGCGACGCTCAACCAGGGATGCGGCGCGACCAGCGTGCCGAGCGTGATGAGAATGGCGCCGTTGAACCCCAGGCCGCCGTACGCCAGCGCGCGTGCCTGCCGGTTGCCGGGGAAGTCGACCAGTATCAGCAGCGCCACCGACCCGAAGATGGTGAACAGCGGCGTCTGCGAGCCGCCGCCGACGGCGAAGCTGACCGCGGCGGCGATGGGCAGCACGATCGCCGCGCGCGCCGCACGCCGCAGCGCGTCAAATTCGGGGTCACGCGCACGCACCCGCTCCAGCACGTGGCGCAACACCGCGGCGGTCTCAGTGGGCAAGGATCTTGATCCCCAGCACGAGAACCCCGACACCGACAAGTCCGGCGACCGCGAGTGCCTGCTGCCACCACGGCAGCTCGGTTCTGCGCACGGCTAGCAATGCGATCACCCCGAGCTCGCCGACCAGGGTCCACGCCGCAATCCACGTCGCGGTATCGGTGTCGAGTACGCCGAACCCGGCCACTGCCAGGACGACGATCGGCAGGAACGCCGCCTCCAGAATCTGGGCGGACGATTGCAGCATCCGCAACGCGGCCCGCCCGCGCGGCGCCGTTCGGTACACCCCGAGGTGGGCCACCCAATCAGCGAGCAGGCTGGCGGCCCACAGGCCGCCGGTGGCCACCGCGACGTCGAGGATCCTGGCCCACGCGCTGGTCTCTTCGGTGGTGTATCGGGCCAGCACGGCAAGCGTGGCCAGGCAGGAGATGGCACCGTAGAGGCGTTCGCGCAGCAGGGAGACGACGTGCTCGACCGGCTCGCTGGCCGCCGCCTTCCTCGCCGCGCTAGTCACCGTCGGGCACCGAAGCGAACCGGCCGGAGTCGAGTGCGTCGAGCAGCTGCGCCTGTCGCTTGTTCTGCAGGATCGCGAAGGCGGACTCGAACATGATGTCGAAGCGCTGTCGGTCGACCGCGGCTTGCACGGAGTACACCTCGGAATCGACCGAACTCCAGACCCTGATCGCGGCCTCCGCCCCGTGCGGCAGGCCCAACCCGACCAGTTCCCTGGTGTAGGCCGGCCAACCGGGGAAGCAGTGATAGAAGGAGCCGGTGGTGACACCGAGGCGGTTACACACCTCGGCCAGCTTCAATCCGCCGTAGCCCAGGTCGGACAGCACATCGAGTCCGGTCTCGAAGTACGCCTCGCGGGAAACGACTGGCCATGGGACGGCACCCTAGTTCGTTACCCCGCCCGATCTCTACGACGAAATCCGGCCCGGCCAGCCGAACAATTTGCTGGAAAGACTTGCCGATGTTTCCGAAGGCCAAATACCGGACGGACCGGCCAGTGACCTGTGGCACAATTTTGACCGTGCCGCAACATACGGCGAGTCGAGGACCGGGTCGTCCCCCTGCAGCGAAGGCCGCTGAAACGCGGGAGCGCATCATACAAGCCGCCCGCGAGGTCTTCAGCGAACTCGGATACGACGCCGCGACCTTCCAGGCGATCGCCATCCGCGCCGATCTGACGCGGCCCGCGATCAACCACTACTTCGCGAGCAAGCGCGTGTTGTGGGGTGAAGTCGTCGAGCAAACGAACGCGCAAGTTGTTAGCGCGGGCATGGCGCGGGTGCAGGGCGAGACCGGTCTGCTCGGCCGGCTGACTTCATTCTTCAGCGCGGCGATGCAGGCTGAATCCGAAGGTCGTTCTGCGGCAGCCTTTCTCGTCACCTCAGTGCTGGAGTCTCAGCGGCACCCGGAGTTGAGCGGCGACGAACACAACTCGTTGAAGAACTCGCGCGCGTTCGTGTCCTGGGCCGTAAACGACGCGATTGAGCGGGGCGAGCTCACGACCGATACCGACGTCAACCACCTCGTCGAGATGTTGGTGGCGGTGATGTGGGGGATGGGCTTCTACGCGGGCTTCGTCGGCACCCATGACGAACTCGCGGCTGTTGTGCACAAGTTCGAACTGCTGATGGCCAACAAGCTCTGGAATCTGCATGAGTAACGCGTTCCAAGTAGTCATTTCCTGAGTGTTTGCTGTCCACATTCTGCGGATCTACCTGCGGTGATGTAGGCCACATTTCGTATAGCTCAGCTAAGTTATTAGATAGCATTGCGGACGAAATGACTGATTTGAGTGAGGCGCGCCTGGCCCGCACCGATGGCGACAGCTGGGGCATCACGGAAAGCGTGGGCGCGACGGCGCTCGGTGTCGCGGCCGCACGGGCCACCGACGACCTCGTCGACGAAGCGATGGACAGCGTGTTGCTGCGCGCCGGACTGGATGGAGAGCCGCGATGAGCGCACTGCGCACCGACGACGACACCTGGGACATCGCGACCAGCGTGGGCACCACCGCGGTGATGGTCGCCGCGGCTCGCGCCGGCGAGACCGAACGGGTCGACCCGCTGATCCGCGACCCGTACGCCAAGATTCTGGTCGCCGGCGCGGGGACCGGCGTGTGGGAGTTCATGCTCGACGACGAGTTCGCCGCCAAGCTCGCCGACGCGGACGCCGAAGCCGCCGCGATCTTCGAGCACATGGGCAACTACCAGGCCGTGCGGACTCACTTCTTCGACGAGTTCTTCGCGAAGGCCGCAGCGGCGGGCATCCGCCAGATCGTCATCCTCGCCTCCGGTCTGGACTCCCGCGCCTACCGCGTGCAGTGGCCGGCCGGCACCACGGTGTACGAGATCGATCAGCCCAGGGTGCTCGAGTACAAGTCGGCCACGCTGTCCGAGCATGGGGTGACACCGTCGGCGCTGCGCCGCGAGGTCCCCATCGACCTGCGCTTCGATTGGCCGAAAGCGTTGCGCGAAACCGGTTTTGACGCCAGCGTGCCGACGGCTTGGCTGGCGGAAGGCCTGCTGATGTACCTGCCGGCCGAGGCCCAGGACCGACTCTTCGAGCAGATCACCGAACTCAGCGTCGCCGGCAGCAGGATCGCGGTCGAGGCGATGGGAACTCATAGCGAGGATCGGCGCGAGGAGATGCGGGAGCGGTTCGCACGCATCACCGAAAAGATGGGCGTGGAACAGAGCCTCGATATTCAGGATCTGATCTACAACGATCCGGACCGAGCCGATGTCGCGGTATGGCTTCGGGAGCACGGCTGGCGCTCGGCAGCATTGAATTCGCAGGACGAGATGCGCCGACTCGGCCGCTTCGTCGAGGTGGCGAACCCGGACGAGGACGCCTTCTCGACGTTCGTCACTGCCGAGAAGCGATAACCAGCTACTCGCCAGCGTGGGCCCAGTTCGCGCATGAAAGTTGAACCCTTCTGGGCGGGCCAACCAACTGGTTAGGATCGGGTATTCCTCCTGGGTCAGGAAGGACACCCACCATGACCACCGAATCCGTCGCCCCTGCTGTCGCGACAACCCCGAAACCCGACATTGCGGCCACCGTTCGTCGACTGCGCGACACGTTCGCGACTGGCCGTACCCGCAGCATCGACTGGCGCAAGCAGCAGCTTCGCGCGCTGGAGAAGCTGATGATCGACAACGAGCCGGCCATCGCCGAGGCGCTCGCCTCGGACCTCGGACGCAAGCCTTTCGAGGCGTGGTTGACCGACGTTGCCCCCACCGCAGGCGAGGCCAAAGACGCGGCGAAGAACGTCGGCAAGTGGATGCGCCGGAAGTATCGGCTGCTGGAGCTCTCGCAGCTGCCCGGCCGCGGCTGGATCGAGTACGAACCGTACGGCACGGTGCTGATCATCGGCGCATGGAACTTCCCATTCGTCTTGACGCTCGGCCCCGCCGTAGGTGCCATCGCCGCCGGGAACACCGTCGTCCTCAAGCCGTCCGAGGTGACACCGGCCTCCTCGGCGTTGATGGCCGAGTTGGTTCTGCGGTATCTGGACAACGACGCGATCGCGGTGATCGAGGGTGACGGCGCCGTCAGCCAGGAATTGATCGAGCAGGGCTTCGACAAACTGTGCTTCACCGGCGGGACCGAGATCGGCCGCAAGGTGTATCAAAGCGCGGCGCCGCACCTGACGCCGGTGACGTTGGAACTGGGCGGCAAGAGCCCGGTGATCGTCGCGGCTGACGCCGACATCGACGTCGCCGCCAAGCGGATCGCCTTCACCAAGCTGCTCAACTCCGGGCAGATCTGCATCGCGCCGGACTACGTGCTGGCCGACGCGAGCATCCGCGACGACCTTGTCAGCAAGATCAAGGAAGCGGTCACCACATTCGAGTCCGCCGACCCCAGCGGAAAACGCATCGTGAACCAACGCCATTTCGATCGGCTGACCACGTCGCTGGCGGCCACCAAGGGCACCGTCGCGGTCGGTGGCGGCTCGGACGCGTCGAGCCTGAAGATCCAGCCCACCGTCGTCGTCGACCCCGATCTGGACGAGCCGTTGATGACGGACGAGATCTTCGGCCCGATCCTGCCGGTGGTCACCGTCCAATCCCTCGACGAGGCAATCAAATTCGTCAACTCACGGCCGAAGCCATTGGCGGCGTACCTGTTCACCAAGGCCAAGGCTGTCCGCGAGCGGGTCATCAAGGAGGTGTCGGCGGGCGGCATGGTGGTCAACCACCTCGTCTTCTACTTCGCCACCAACAAGCTGCCGTTCGGCGGCGTCGGGCCATCGGGCATGGGGGCCTATCACGGCAAGTTCGGGTTCGAGGAGTTCAGCCACCGAAAGGCCGTGATGACCAAGCCGACCCGACCCGACATCGGCGGCTTCATGTATCCCCCGTATACAGAGAAGGCGTGGAAGCTGGCGCGCAAGCTGATCTAGCCTGATCGTCGGCCCGAGCCCAGCCCCTTCAGGAGAGGAACACCAGTGCCAGGAGTGCAGGATCGCGTTGTCGTCGTCACCGGGGCCGGAGGCGGACTCGGGCGCGAGTACGCGTTGACGCTCGCCAAGGAGGGCGCCAGCGTCGTCGTCAACGACCTCGGCGGAGCGCGTGACGGCACCGGCGCCGGTTCGGAGATGGCCGACCAGGTGGTCGCCGAGATCAAAGAAGCGGGTGGCCGAGCAGTCGCCAACTACGACAGCGTGGCCGAGTCCGAGGGTGCCGAGAGCATCATCAAGACCGCGCTCGACGAGTTCGGCACCCTCGACGGCGTGGTGAGCAACGCGGGCATCCTGCGCGACGGCACGTTCCACAAGATGGAGTTCGCGAACTGGGACGCGGTGCTCAAGGTTCACCTGTACGGCGGCTACAACGTGATCCGCGCGGCGTGGCCGCACTTCCGCGAGAACAGCTTTGGCCGCGTCGTCGTCGCCACCTCGACCAGTGGTCTGTTCGGCAACTTCGGCCAGGCCAACTACAGCGCAGCGAAACTCGGCCTGGTCGGGCTGATCAACACGCTGGCCCAGGAGGGCGCGAAGTACAACATCAAGGCCAACGCCGTCGCGCCGATCGCCGCCACCCGGATGACGCAGGACATCCTGCCGCCGGAGGTCTTCGAGAAGCTGACGCCGGAGTACGTGGCGCCGGTGGTGGCCTACCTGTGCACCGAGGAGCTCCCGGACACCGCGTCGGTGTTCATCGTCGGTGGCGGCAAGGTGCAACGCACCGCGCTGTTCCAGAACGACGGCGTGACGTTCTCCGACGGTGTGCCGTCAGTCGACGACGTCGCCGCGAAGTGGGCCGAGATCACCGACCTGTCGGCGGCGCAGCGGGCCACCTTCAGCGCTCGGCTGACCTCGATGAAAGCGCTTGTAGCGCAGGAGCTCTCCGGTCCCTCTGGACTGGCATACACCGACGTTGACGACGTCGTCGGCGGCGACGAGGCGGTAATCGTCGACGTCGGTGCGGCCGGGGTGAGCTTTCCCGACCTGCTGCTCCTGCGCGGCGAGTACCAGCTGCGGCTCGAGCCACCGTTCATCCCCGGCATGGAGGTCGCCGGCACGGTGCGGTCGGCGCCGTACGAGTCCGAATTCAAGCAGGGCCAACGAGTGACGGCGCTTGCCATGCTCGGCGGGTGGGCGGACCGAGTTGTGGTGCCGGAGGCCAACCTCAGGCGCACGCCGGATGACATCGACGACGCCGAGGCCGTGGCGCTGCTGGGCAATTACCAGACGATGTATTTCGCACTGGCACGCCGTGGCGCGCTGCGGCCCGGGGAGACGGTGCTGGTGCTGGGATCGGCGGGCGGCGTCGGCACGGCCGCCGTCCAGATTGCAAAAGCGCTGGGCGCCAAGGTGATCGCGATGGTCCACCGGCCGCAGGCGATGGACTTCGTGCAGTCGCTGGGTGCCGACGTGGTGCTGCCCCTGGCCGACGGCTGGCTTCAGACGGTGCTCGAGCACACCGACGGCCGCGGCGTCGATCTCGTGGTGGACCCGATCGGTGGCGAGCCCTTCGACGACGCGATCCGGGCACTGGCCACCGAGGGCCGGCTGCTGGTGATCGGCTTTGCGGCGGGCGGGATCCCATCGGTCAAGGTCAACCGGCTGCTGCTGCGCAACGTCGCAGTCATCGGCGTCGGATACGGCGAGTTCGTCAACCGCAGGCCGGGGTCCCAGTCAGTGTTCGAATTCGGCGTCGCCGAACTGGTCAAAGCCGGCCTGCGACCACCACCGCCGGTGCGCTTCCCGCTGTCGAAGGGCGCCGACGCGCTGCAGAGCCTGGCCGACGGCGGAGTGCTCGGGAAGGTTGTGCTGGAGCCGTGATCGCGCCACGGGCGTTGGCGTTCGACGTGTTCGGGACGGTGGTCGACTGGCGCTCCAGCATCATCCGCGAGCTCGAGGAGTTCGGTCGGGCCATGGGATACAACAGGATTGGCCGACCTTCGCCGACAACTGGCGCGCCGGCTATGCCCCAGCGATGGATCGAGTACGTCGTGGCGAACTTCCGTGGACGAGAATCGACGATCTTCACCGCGGAATTCTCGAGGAATTGCTTGACTCCGCTGGAATCACGTCCATGAGCGACACGGAGATCGACCATCTCAACCGAGCATGGCACCGGCTGGACCCGTGGCCGGACTCGGTGCGCGGGCTCAGCCGCTTGAAAGAGCGGTTCATCATCACGACGCTGTCGAACGGCAACGTCTCGCTGTTGACGAACATGGCCAAGCGAGCCGGCCTGCCGTGGGACTGCGTGATTTCCGCCGAACTTTTCCGCCACTACAAGCCCGACCCGCAGCCGTACCTCGGGTGCGCCGATCTGCTCGACGTTCCGCCGGATCAACTGATGCTCGTCGCCGCTCATCCCGGAGACTTGCGGGCGGCGCGTGGTGCGGGACTGATGACCGGGTACGTCGTCAGGCCGCTGGAGTATGGCCCCGATCAGCGACCTCACAGGATGGACGATGGCGAATTCGATTTCACAGCAACGGATTTTCTCGACCTCGCCGAGCAGCTGGGTGCCTGAATTCGCGGCGTAGCGTGGAAGTGTGACCGATCAAGTGACAACCGCGTTGCCGCCCGCATTGGGCAGGGCGCTGGAACTGCTCGCCGAACCGCCTGCGCACCCGGACGTCAGCAAGGGCTACCTCGACCTGCTGGCAGACGGTCCGCCGACCGACGACACGCCGCCGAGGAACACCGGTGGCATCCAGGCGGCCTGGGCCTCGGGCCTCGGCTCGATGCTCTACGACAACGCACAGGCGCTGGCACGCAGGCTGACGACCATTTGGCAGCTACCGACCGACTGGCTGAACATCCCATCCGGCGGCGTGGCCCTCGACGTCGGTAGCGGCCCGGGCAACGTGACCGCGTCACTGGCCCGCGCCGCAGGTCCGGACGGTCTCGCGCTGGGCGTCGACATCTCCGAACCGATGCTCGCCCGGGCCGTCAGCGCACAGGCGGGGCCGCAGGTCGGCTTCCTTCGGGCGGACGCACAGAAGCTTCCACTGCGCGACGAGACCGTGGACGCGGCGGTCTCCATCGCGGTGCTGCAGCTGATACCGGATCCGTCGGCGACCCTGGCCGAAATAGCAAGGGTATTGCGCCCCGGCGGCCGGATGGCTGTGATGGTGCCCACCGCGGGACGTCTCCCCGCGTTGTTCCGCTTGCTGGCTCATGGAGGAGCCCACTTCTTCGGCGAAGACGAGCTCGGCGACATTTTCGAGGACCTCGGCCTCGTCAGCGTGCGCACGAAGAGTTTCGGCAAACTTCCAGTGGGTGCGCGCGAAACGACCCTGACGCCGTAGATTCGATCCGTGAGCACCGGCGGCATCGTCCTTGTTGCACTCGCCATCGCGGTCGGACTGGTCGGCATCGTCGTCCCACTGTTGCCGGGCACGCTGCTGGTGTTCGCTGCGATCGCGGTGTGGGCCGTCATGGAAAACAATCTCACCGCGTGGGTGACGCTCGGCGTGGTGACCCTGTTGCTAGGGGCAGCCACACTGATCAAGTACATGTGGCCAATGCGGCGCATGCGGGCGGCCGACGTGCGCACGTTGAGTCTGGTGGTGGGCGCGGTGCTCGGCATCATCGGCTTCTTCGTAATCCCGGTGCTGGGCTTGGTGATTGGTTTCGTGCTGGGCGTCTACCTGGCTGAGCTGGCGCAACCGCCGAGACCAGCGGCTGGCGTGGACGTCGACGAAACACGCTGTGAAAGGCGTCGCGCTGTCGGTCGGTGTCGAGCTGGCCGGGGCGCTGCTCGCGACCATGGCCTGGGTGGCCGGGGTCTATCTGACCCAATAGTGGATTGGCCCCGTATGAGTGACCATCGCTGTCCTGACGATCCCATGAGTGCCATGTTTCACTTCATGGTGGTCGACCCTGAAACCAGCGAAAAGTATGACGCGGGAGTGCTTCTGGACTGTTCACCGGGAGTGAACTTCGACTGGGATCAGTGGATGGTGTGTTCCATCCGGTGTAATCACGGAACCTTTCAGGGTGTTGCTTGTGGAGTGAATTTCACGGAGTGCTTTCAGGAGGCAGTCGAAAAGTTCATGGAGTTTCAGCCGAGGATGGGGACTAGTCGACCAGGGCGGCGCGAAGCCGCGCGACGTCCTCTTCGTCACCCCGGCCGCTGTGAGGTAGCCCCGCAGCCCGCCGTAGTTCACCTCGATTGACCGGTGGGCGGCGGCGAGGTAGTCCTCCCGCACGCCGAGCACCTCTTCGGTCAGCCGCGCTTCGGCGAAAGTGACCACCTCGGGCGTCTCCGAACGGTCGCGGACCGACTCCAGGATTCGCTCGCGCAGCTGCGGCACCGCGTCGTTGCTTCGCAGAAAGTCGGCCAGGATCGCGTCGCGGTCGACGCCGATCGCTTCGAGCACGGTCGCCACCGTGAAACCGGTGCGGTCCTTGCCCGCGAAGCAGTGCGTGATCACCGGCCGTTCGTCGGCGAGCAGCGTAATCACCTGCCGCACAGCGCGTTGCGCACCACCCAGCGTCGGGAACCGCAGATACTCCTCGGTCATGAAGCGCCCCGCCGCGACGGCGACGTCCTCGTCGTCGGGCTTCTCGCTCATCATCTTCTGGAAGGTGGCCTCGTGCGGCGCCTCACCGTCGACGGCCGACACGTCAGGAAACGGCAGCAGGTGCACCTCGACGCCTGCGGGTACCGCCCCGGGTCCGCGGCGTTCGACCTCGCGAGGCGACCGCAGGTCGGCGACATCGGTGATGCCGAGCCGACGCAGCAGTCGCGCCCCCGTCGTCGAAGCCGCTCAGCTCGCTGGACCGAAAGAACCGGCCAGGCCGAACGCCCGTTTCCTCAGCGACATCACGAAAGTTCCACGCCCCCGACAGTTCCCCGAGACCGACGGCCACTACTTGGTCACCGCCGCAGCGAACGCCGACTTCTCTTTACCGAGTTCTGCGCGGGCCACGGTGCGCATGTGCACCTCGTCCGGGCCGTCGAACAGCCGCATCGCCCGATGCCAGCTGTAGAGCCGGGCCAGCGGGAAGTCGTCGCTGACCCCGGCGGCGCCGTGCACCTGGATGGCGCGGTCGATGACATCGCACGCCACCTTCGGAGCGACCGCCTTGATCTGAGACACCAGCAGGTGGGCTTCCTTGTTGCCGTGTTGGTCGATGGTCCACGCCGCCTTCTCACACAGCAGCCGCGCCTGGTCGATCTCGTTGCGCGACTTGGCGACCTGCTCGCGCACCACTCCCTGCTCGGCCAGCGGCTTGCCGAACGCGACTCGCTTCTGCACCCGATCCACCATCAACGCCAACGCCCGCTCGGCCGCGCCGAGCGCCCGCATGCAGTGGTGGATGCGGCCCGGCCCCAGCCGGGCCTGGGCGATCGCGAAGCCGGCACCCTCCTCGCCGAGCAGGTTCTCCACCGGCACCCGCACGTTGTCGTAGACGATCTCGCAGTGCCCGTGCTGGTCCTGCCAGCCGAACACCGGCGTCGACCGCAGAATGTTCACCCCGGGGGTGTCGATCGGCACCAGCACCATCGACTGCTGCTGATGACTGGCGGCGTCAGGGTTGGTGCGGCCCATCACGATGAGGATCTTGCAGCGCGGGTCGGACGCTCCGGTCGTCCACCACTTGCGGCCGTTGATCACGTAGTCGCCGCCGTCGCGGGTGATCGTCGTTTCGATGTTGCGGGCGTCGCTGGAGGCCACCGCGGGCTCGGTCATCGAGAACCCGCTCCGGATCTCGCCGGCCAGAAGCGGCTCCAGCCACTGCTTGCTCTGCTCCTCGGTGGCGAACAGGTGCAGGGTCTCCATGTTGCCTGTGTCCGGGGCGGCGCAGTTGATCACCTCGGGGGCGATCTCGAGGCTCCACCCACTCAACTCGGCCAGCGGCGCGTACTCGAGGTTGCTCAGCCCCGATATCGACGGAAGGAACAGATTCCACAGCCCGCGCTCCTTGGCCAGCGCCTTGAGCTCCTCGACTACTGGAGGCACGGTGTGGTCGTTCGGGCCCGCCTCGACGCGATAGCGGTGGTAGGCCTCCTCGGCCGGGAAGACGAACTCCGTCATGAAGGCGGAAAGCCGCTTGTGGTAGTCCTGCGCCTTGGCCGACATCGCGAAGTCCATGCCAGCCACACTAAACGGTCATGAGAATGGGCTTATGACCGAGAGTCGTCCGCCCTTTCCGCCGTTCACCCTCCCGACCGCGATTCAGAAAGTTCAGGCCGCCGAGGACGCCTGGAACACCCGCGACCCGCGCCGGGTGAGCTTGGCGTACACGCCCGATTCGCAGTGGCGCAACCGCGACCTGCACGTTGTCGGACGCGAGGAGATCGTCGCGTTCCTGACGCAGAAATGGCAGCGCGAGCTGGACTATGTGCTGCGCAAGAGCCTGTGGAGCTTCGACGGCAACCGCATCGCCGTTCGCTTCCAGTACGAGTGCCACGATGCCGACGGGCAGTGGTACCGCAGCTACGGCAACGAGTTGTGGGAGTTCACTCCCGAGGGGCTGATGTCACGCCGCGAAGCCAGCATCAACGACGTGAAGATCGACGAATCGGAGCGGCGCTGTTTCGGCCCCGCCCGAGTCGGAGTACGGCCAAGACATCCCGCTGTGGTGACCACTGCACACATAGGTGAGGCCCTCCCCGGAATACGCCGCCCGGGGAGGGCCTCTGTGGAGGTGGTCGGTTATTCGCCGGCAGGCAGGTCGATGACGAAGCCGCCGCCGTGATTGTTGTGCCAGCGGTGGCCGGGCACCACGACGACCGGCGGACGGGCGATGGTGTTCGGCGTGGCGACGATGCCCGGCCGCGGTGTCGGCTGATACGAGTAGGTGCCGGCGTTGGCCATGCCGGCCAGGCCGAGGGCGGCGCCGGCGAGAATTCCGGCGGAGACAGCGGGCAGGGCGATGTAGCGGGCGAAGCGGCGGGTGGTGGTGGTCATTGAATTCTCCTGTCTGGTGGAGGTTTTCGGTTCTCCTGGCCGGTCTCTCCGGCGTTGATATAACTGTCTCGCATCGCAACGGCGATGTCTGTCGGGTGATCGGCGGTTGAACCGGTGGAAATGCGTGTCCCCCAATCGGTGGATACGCCCAAAGAAGAGGCCCTCCCCGGGGTCGACGGGGAGGGCCTCTGGTCTGCGGTTATCAGCGGGTGTAGCCGGGCACGAGAGTTTCGAGGTGCCACACGCCGTGGTGCCAGTGATGGCCCGGAACCGCATTGGGGGCGGGGTGGGCGTGGACGTCCGGCGTCGCGACGATGCTGGGAGACGGCGCGCTGTAGGTGCCCGCGTTGGCCGCGCCGGCCAGGCCGAGGGCAGCCCCGGCGATGATCCCGGCAGAGACGGCCGGCAGTGCGATGTAGCGGGCGAAGCGCTTGATGGTGGTGCTCATTTCAATTCTCCTGTGTGAGTGAGGTTTTCGATCCTTGCGCCGGCGTTTCCGGCGATGAGATAAGAGTGCCGCGTCTGACCTGCGTTGTATGTCGGGCAATCGGAGGGCGACCCGGATGAATCGCTTGTCCTCCAAAGGGGGGAATCGGAGCGATGGCTGTGGAAAGCTGAAAGTCGTGGTCGGAGGCGTGACCAGCGAAAAGGTGCGGGTGGTGGTGGGTGATGACCACCCGATGTTTCGCGACGGGGTGGTTCGCGCACTCACGTCGAGCGGCTCCGTCGAGGTGGTGGCCGAGGCCGACGACGGGGTGGCAGCGCTCGACGCCATCAGGACCCACTTGCCGCAGGTGGCGCTGCTCGATTACCGGATGCCGGGCATGGACGGCGCCGAGGTCGCGGCCGCCGTCAAGCGCGACGAGCTGCCGACCCGGGTGCTGCTGCTCTCGGCCCACGACGAGTCGGCGATCGTCTACAAGGCGCTACAGGAAGGTGCGGCCGGCTTTCTGCCGAAGGAGTCGACCAGGAGCGAGCTGGTGAATGCCGTGCTGGACTGCGCGAAGGGCCGCGACGTGGTGGCGCCCAGCCTCGCGGCCGGGCTGGTGGGCGAGATCCGCAAGCGAGCCGAGCCCGAGGGGCCGGTGCTCAGCCCGCGTGAGCGCGAGGTGCTCACGATGATCGCCGCCGGCAGCAGTATTCCCGCGATGGCCAAGGAGCTGTTCCTCGCGCCGTCGACGGTCAAGACCCACGTGCAGCGGCTCTACGAGAAACTCGGTGTCAGCGATCGCGGCGCCGCCGTCGCCGAGGCGATGCGCCGCAAGCTCCTGGAATAACGTGACTCGTCCGTTGAACCGGATCTCGGAGTATTTCGCGGCGGAACCGGTGCGCGTCACCGCATTCCTGCGCCTGCCGCTGATCGGGCTGATCGCCCTGCTGGTGTGGATCTGGGAAGTCGACCATTGGTTGCCCGGTGTCTACGCGGTGGTGCTGGGGCTCTACGCGGTCGCGGCGGTGGTGTGGGTGATCGTCGTGCTGCGTGGTCCGGTGCCACGCTGGGCGGATTGGGCATCAACCGCCGTCGACGTGCTGGTGATGGTGGTGCTGTGCCTGGTCTCCGGCGGTGCGACGGCGGCGCTGTTGCCGGTGTTCTTCCTCCTGCCGATCTCGGTGGCGTTCCAGGACCGGCCAACGTTGACGGCGATCCTCGGAACCAGCACCGCCACTTGCTATTTGGCGGTATGGATCGTCTACTCCAAACGAGACGATTCCGTCGGCCTTCCGGACATCGTGTACACGCACTTCGGTTTCCTGCTGTGGGCGGCAGTGGCCACCACCGCGTTGTGCCTCGTGCTCGCGCGCCGGCGCGCACGCGTCACGGCCCTGCAGAACGTGCGCCGCCAATTGGTTTCCGAAGCGATGCAGGCCGACGAACGGCACAACCGGGAAGTGGCCGAGCACCTGCACGACGGTCCGTTACAAACGCTGCTCGCCGCCCGTTTGGACCTCGACGAGGCGCGCGAACGGACCTCGGATCCCGCGCTGGAGACAGTGCATGCGGCGCTGCAGGAGACCGCGGCCGCGCTGCGCTCGACGGTGACGCAACTACATCCGCAGGTGCTTGCCCAGCTCGGCTTGACACCTGCTATCCGGGAACTGTTGCGGCAGTTCGAAAGTCGCGGCGATTACACCGTCGACGCCGAACTCGAGGACGTCGGCAAACCTGAGTCGCAGCAGCTGCTGTACCGAGCGGCGCGGGAACTGCTGGCCAACATTCACAAGCATGCCCGCGCAACAACCGTACGGGTGGGACTGTCACGGAAAGGCGACCGCATCGTCCTCACGATCGCCGACGACGGAACAGGCTTCGACCCGGCCATCGTGGAACGCTATGTCGCCGACGGCCACATCGGGCTGGGCTCGCTGCTGGCGCGGTTCGACGCGATGGGCGGCTCGATGGACGTCAGCTCCGAGATCGGCTACGGAACCCAGGTGACCGTGACGTCACCGCCGGAGCCGGCTAGCTCGTCGTCAGGCCCCGCGCAATGACCAGTCGCTGAATCTGGTTGGTGCCCTCGAAGATCTGAGTGATCTTGGCTTCGCGCATGTACCGCTCGACGCGGTAGTCGCGGGTGTAGCCGACGCCGCCGAATACCTGAACAGCGTCGGTGGTGACCTTCATCGCGGCGTCGGTGGCGACGAGCTTGGCGACGCTGGCCTGTGCCGAGTACGGCCTGCCCAGGTCACGTCTGCGCGCCGCGTCCAAGTAGGTCGCCCTCGCGCTGGCCACCGCGGCGGCCATATCGGCCAGCAGAAAACCAAGCCCCTGGTGGTCAATGATCTTGCGGCCGAAGGTCGTTCGCTCGTTGGCGTAGGCGATGGCCTCGTCCAGCGCAGCCTGCGCCAGTCCGACCGCCACCGCGGCGATTCCCAACCGTCCAGAGTCCAGCGCCGAGAACGCGATCTGCAGGCCTTGGCCCTCCTCGCCGATCAGCCGGTCGGCGTCGATATGGGCGTGGTCGTAGAACGCCGCGGTGGTCGGTATCGCGTGCAGACCCATCTTCTCTTCCGGCTTGCCGAAGCTCAGCCCCGGCAGATCGCCAGGAACCAGGAAGCATGAGATGCCTCGCGAGCCTTCGCCCGTGCGGGCGAACAACGTGTAGAAATCCGCGCGCCCACCGTGTGTGATCCACGATTTCGAGCCGTTGAGGACATATCCGCCGGCTGGATCGTCCGGGCTGGCCTTGGTCGCCGAACACCGCAGCGCCGCGGCGTCGGAACCAGCCTGCGACTCGGACAGGCTGTACGCGCCGATCTGCTCGCCCGACAGCATGCCGGGCAGCCAGCGCTGTTTCTGCTCCTCGGTGCCGAAGGCCAGCAGCGGATGCGACGACAGGCTGTGCACGCTGACCGCGACCGCGATCGCGGCCCATCGCGCCGCGATCTCCTCGAGCACCTGCAGATAGACCTCGTAGGGCTGGCCACCGCCGCCCCACTCCTCCGGCTGCGGCAAGCTCAGCAGGCCGGCGGCACCCAGCTGTGCCATCACCCCTTCGGGGTAACTTTCCGCTTTCTCATGCGCGTCGACGATGGGGTCGAGCACCTTGTCGGCGATGGCGCGGGTGAGCGTGATCAGGTCTTCTGCGTCCTGTGAGGGCAACAACCGGTCGACCGCCATGGGTCAGCACTGTAGCGGCGGTCACCACCTCCGTTTAGCTGTGACTACCGGTAGCGGTTAAGGTGTCTCTCGCAGTATCCACACGGGGCAGGGAGCTGACGGTCACGTCATGACAGATACGCAGACGAATTCGGATGTCGCCGGCCGGGCGGCTCCGGTGGTCGGGGTGGTCCGGGAGTCCGGCGCCGACGAGCGGCGGGTGGCGCTGGTGCCGAAAGCGGTGGCCGCGCTGGTCAACAGCGGGGTAGCGGTGGTGGTGGAGTCCGGCGCCGGGGAGCAGGCGCTTGCTGCCCGACGACCTCTATACCGAGGCCGGCGCCACGATCGGCGACGCATGGGCGGCCGATGTGGTGGTCAAGGTCGCGCCGCCGAGCGCCGACGAGGTCGGCAAGCTGCGCAGCGGGCAGACGCTGATCGGCTTTTTGGCGCCGCGCAATGCCGACAACCAGATCGAGGCGCTGAAGAAGGCGGGTGTGCAGGCGTTCGCGCTGGAGGCGATCCCGCGGATCTCGCGCGCGCAGGTGATGGATGCGCTGTCGTCGCAGGCCAATGTCGCCGGATATAAGGCGGTGCTGGTTGCGGCGTCGGAGTCCACCCGGTTCTTCCCGATGCTGACCACCGCGGCGGGCACGGTGAAACCGGCCAGCGTGCTGGTGCTCGGCGTCGGGGTGGCCGGCCTGCAGGCGCTGGCCACCGCCAAGCGTTTGGGTGGGCGCACCACCGGCTACGACGTGCGCCCCGAGGTGGCCGATCAGGTGCGCTCGGTCGGCGCGCAGTGGCTGGATCTGGGTATCGAGGCCGCCGGCGAGGGCGGCTATGCGCGTGAGCTGACCGAGGAGGAACAGGCCGAGCAGCAGAAGAAGCTCGAGGAGGCCATCACCGGCTTCGACGTGGTGATCACCACTGCGCTGGTGCCGGGGCGGCCCGCGCCGCGGTTGGTGACGGCCGCTGCGGTGGAAGGCATGAAGCCCGGCAGCGTGGTCGTCGATCTGGCGGGGGAGACGGGCGGCAACTGCGAGCTGACCGAACCCGGGCAGACCGTCGTCCGCCACGACGTCACCATCGCCTCGCCATTGAACCTGCCGGCGACCATGCCCGAGCATGCCAGCGAGCTGTACTCCAAGAACATCACCGCGCTGCTGGACCTGCTGATCACAGACGGCGCGCTGGCACCGGATTTCGACGACGAAGTGATCGCAGAGTCCTGCGTCACGCGACGCGCCGCGGGCGGCGCAGAAAGCTAGGGGGACCTATGTATGACCAGTTGTTGGCCAATCTGGCGATCCTGCTGCTGTCGGGGTTCGTCGGGTTCTCGGTGATCTCCAAGGTGCCCAACACCTTGCACACGCCGCTGATGTCGGGCACCAACGCCATTCACGGCATCGTGCTGATCGGTGCGCTGGTGGTGCTCGGCAGGGTCGAGCACCCGTCGCTGGCCATTCAGATCATCCTGTTCGTGGCGGTGGTGTTCGGCACGCTGAACGTCGTCGGCGGCTTCGTGGTGACCGACCGGATGCTGGGCATGTTCAAGGGCAAGAAGCCCGCCAAGGCTGTGCCCGTCGAGACGAATGGGCAAGCGCGATGAACTATCTCGTCGTCCTGCTGTACCTCTGTCGGTTCGCGATGTTCATCTACGGCCTGATGGGTTTGACCGGGCCGAAGACCGCGGTGCGGGGCAACTGGATTGCCGCGGCGGGTATGGCGATCGCGGTGATCGCCACTCTGATCGCGATCCGCGACACCGAGAACTGGGGTCTGATCATCGCGGGCCTGCTGGTCGGTGTGGCGCTGGGCGTGCCGCCGGCCCGGCTCGTCAAGATGACCGCGATGCCGCAGCTGGTGGCGTTCTACAACGGCGTCGGCGGCGGCACGGTCGCGTTGATCGCACTGTCGGAGTTCATTGACACCAGCGGTTTTTCGGCCTTCAAGCACGGCGAGTCGCCGACGGCGCACATCGTGGTGGCGTCGTTGTTCGCCGCGATCATCGGCTCGATCTCGTTCTGGGGATCCATCGTCGCGTTCGGCAAGCTGCAGGAGATCCTGCCCGGCCGGCCGATAGGCCTCGGCAAGGGACAGCAGGCGTTGAACTTGCTGCTGCTGATCGGGGCGGTCGCGGCCGCGGTGGTGATCGGGTTGGCCGCTCATCCCGGCAGCGGTGGGGCGTCGCTGTGGTGGATGATCGGGCTGCTGGCCGCGGCGGGTGTCCTCGGTTTGATGGTGGTGCTGCCGATCGGTGGTGCCGACATGCCGGTGGTCATCTCGCTGCTCAACGCGATGACCGGATTGTCCGCCGCCGCAGCCGGATTGGCGCTCAACAACACCTCGATGATCGTGGCCGGCATGATCGTCGGCGCCTCCGGTTCCATCCTGACCAACCTGATGGCCAAGGCCATGAACCGCTCGATTCCCGCGATCGTGGCCGGCGGCTTCGGCGGTGGCGGCGTTGCGGTCGGTGGCGGCGACGACGGCGACAAGCACGTCAAGTCCACCTCTGCGGCCGATGCGGCGATCCAGATGGCCTACGCCAACCAGGTCATCGTGGTGCCCGGCTACGGCTTGGCCGTCGCGCAGGCCCAGCACGCCGTCAAGGATCTGGCGAGCCTGCTCGAGGACAAGGGCGTTCCGGTGAAGTACGCGATCCACCCGGTGGCCGGCCGGATGCCCGGGCATATGAATGTGCTGCTGGCTGAGGCCGAGGTCGACTACGACGCCATGAAGGACATGGACGACATCAACGACGAATTCGGCCGCACCGACGTCACGATCGTCATCGGCGCCAACGACGTCACCAACCCGGCGGCGCGCAACGACCCGTCCAGCCCGATTCACGGCATGCCGATCCTCAACGTCGACCAGTCCAGGTCGGTCATCGTGCTCAAGCGCTCGATGAACTCCGGCTTCGCAGGCATCGACAACCCGCTGTTCTACGCCGAGGGCACCACGATGTTGTTCGGCGATGCGAAGAAGTCGGTCACCGAGGTCGCCGACGAGCTCAAGGCGCTGTAAGCCTCAGTCGAGGCGTGTGGTTCAGTTGTTGATTGAACCGCTCGCTGGCGCAAGCCGTTGGGTCGGATTAAGAACGCTTCAAACGCAAAGGAGCGTAAATCAGCGTGTCTTATCAACCTCCACCACAAGGGTGGCGGCCACCCGATGGTTACGGACAGCCGTCACCGTACATTCAGCGCAAACAGTCCCAGGGCAATGGCTTCTCGATCGCCTCGGTAATCCTTGGTGTCGTCGGATGCGCTCGCCACTTTGGTCGGCTTCGGATTGTTCATCATTCCGGTCATGGCCGTCGGCCTGGCGCTTGGCATCGTCGCGTTGAAGGATGCGAGGAAAGGACGCCGATCTGGCAAAGTCATGGCGATCGTCGGCATCGTGCTTTGCGCGCTGGCCCTCGTCCTAACGGTCGCGTGGATCGTTTTCCTCATCAATGGGCTCATCGACAGCGGTGAAATACCGTGAGGGCGGGGAACTCAAGCCGCTGTGGCGCGGTCGGTGCGTACCGCGTAGCGCGGGCGGCGCAAATTGAAGTACTGCACTACGTAAGCCACTTCGGTATACGCGCGAAACCATGGATGCATGGAACTGACGATGAGCGACGAGGTGGATGTACGACCGAATTCCACCGAGGACCTGGCGATTCCTACGGCGTCGCCTGACGTCGAGGAGCTGAACCGGCAGCGGATCCGGTTCGACGGATTCTTCACCGGCCCGACGTGGTAGGGCGCCGCACTTTACGTCTGCCCGCGCAGAGCTCTTTCTCTACGGTTCGCGGCCGTTCTTCGACGGGGCACGAGCCACCGAAGCCAGGGGCGGCGTCGCTGCTTGCCGGGTTCGACCGGACGGCGGACGAAGCGGCATCGCACCCCGAAGTGGTCGGACGGGAACACTCGCGGAAGCGCAGTCGACACCGGTGCGGTACCCAGTAACTCAATGTCGGCGGGGCGTCCATGCGGGACCTTTGACGAGCACGCGGTCGAAGCGAACCTGCCTGTGCTTGTTCTTGCTGTCGAAACGCATGAGGTTGATGGACGTGTCCTCGGTGAAGCCCTCTTCACGCGGCCGCAGAGCCGGCCAAACGTCGCAGTAGTCCGCCGCGATCCGCCTGTTCTCGTTGTCGCGCATGTTGAAATCGCCGAGAAGGACCGCGTCTTCCGCCGTTCTCAGAGCACGGAAGAGCCTGCGGAGTTGCCATCCCCGCAAGCGCGCCGCCGCCTTCCCGCTTTCGAGGTGCACGGAGCAGATCATCTGTGGTCTGCCGTTGATCGACAGTTCGGCTCGGAGGTATCCGCGCGCCAGGCGGGTCGGAAGTCGCGTGTACGTGACACGGGTGATCGGCAGCCGGGACAGCATCAACATGCCGTAGTTGCCGACGCCATCGCCGACGATCGCCGCGCGGAGATAGTGCTGCCGAATCCACGGTTGAGCAAGAAACAGTGTCAGCGCGGACGGAGTGACTTCCTGCAACACCATGACGTCCGGCAAGTCTCGGGACAGCAGCTCCGCGATCGCGCCATAGCGCTCGTCCGCGAAGTAGGAGTTGAACCAGATGTTGAACGTCGTCAAGGTCAGTTGGTCGCGGTCGACGCCACCGCCGGCGTCGATATCCGTCCACTGGCCTGTGGTCGCGTCGAAGGCTCCGACCGGAACATGGCGCACGCATTGATTGTCGGGGACGCCCGGGCTCTACCGGCTAGCAGGTATGAAACCCGGCCGCTAGCGGCATTGGTTGCCGACGGCCTTGTCCGGTGGAATGCAGCGACAGGCGACTACATAGGAGGCAGACCATGCCCGTTCAGATGACACCCGCGCGCGTGCTGGCCGCGGCGAGTGGATGCCTGTTGGGTGCGGCAAGCCTGATCGGTCTGGCACCGACGGCCTCCGCAGCGGAAGCGTGCCCGGACGTGGAAGTAGTGTTCGCTCGCGGTACCAATGAGCCCGCAGGTGTAGGCCGCGTGGGACAGGCGTTCGTCGACGCGCTTCAAAATGAACTCCACGGCAAGACCGTCGATGTGTACGCAGTGAATTACCCGGCCTCATACGACTTCTTGAAGGCCGCCGACGGCGCCAACGATGCCAGCGCCCACGTGCAGGCCACCGCGGCCGCCTGCCCGGCCACCAGCATCGTGCTCGGTGGTTACTCGCAGGGTGCGGCAGTGGTCGACTTCATCACCGCGGCTCCCGGACCGATGTTCGACTTCACCAATCTCATGCCGCCCGACGTCGCAGACCACGTCGCCGCCGTCGCCGTGTTCGGCAATCCCTCCGACCGGATCGGCCGTCCGCTCACGGCGGCGAGTCCGCTGTACGGGGCCAAGACCATCGAGCTGTGCAACGGTGCGGACCCGGTCTGCTCCGACGGTGACGACGTGGGAGCGCACAGCCTTTACGTGCAGGCCGGACTGACCAGCCAGGCAGCAACATTCGTCGCGGACCGGCTCATCGGCCACAATGGCCCGGCAGTGACCCAGCTTGCATCGAGTGTCGAACCCGAATAGTGCCACGTCAGTACCCTCGATCGGATGACGGCCTACTTCGCCATCCGAGTTGCCATTCGCGCACTACGCGACCCCGGCGGTTTCAGTCGCGCCATCGAGGGGAATGCGTAATCAACGGATGCGTCAAATGACGCTCCGCCGTGCCCAGTGCCGCGTTCAAGGGCGGGCGTATACCCATGGGCGCGGCTCTGCTCGTCGGCCCGATCGACGATTTTCGCTCGCGGTGAGCGCATCCCTTTACGCCATCACCGCAGGCCGGTACCAATACCCAGGTGAGCGCGACCCTGCCTGACGACTCCTGCTGTCGCTGAAGCATTCCACCGCGTTTCAGCCAGCAGAAAGTCGCGCAGTGTCCGTCTTTGTTGATATCGCCCCCGACGAGTCGCCTCTCGACTCGTCGGCCACCGTCGCGCCGCCTGGCAAATGGCGCGGCCGGCTGACCCGCGCGGCGCTGCCCGTGCTGTCGCTGATCGTCTTCTTCGTCGTGTGGCAGCTTGCTGCGGCCAGCGGCATCTGGAACCAGACGTTCGTGCCGTACCCGAGCACCGGTGTGGCGCGCGTTCCTCGATATCGCCACCACCCACGGCGGGGTTCGCGGCTACGCGGGATATCTACTGTGGGAACACCTCTACATGACGCTGCGCAGGGTGCTCGCCGGCGTCGTCATCGGCGTGGCACTCGGTGTCCTGCTCGGTCTGGTGATGGGGTCGATCAGCTCGGTGCGCAGCGTCCTCGAACCGTGGTTGACGTTCCTGCGCGCACTGCCGCCGCTGGCGTACTTCTTCCTGCTGGTCATCTGGCTGGGCATCGATGAGGCCCGGAAGATCACCCTGTTGGCCCTGGCCGCGCTCCCGCCCGCAGCCGTCGCCACCACCGCCGCCGTCGTCGCCGCACCCGTCGGGCTGCAGGAGGCCGCCCGGGCGCTGGGCGCGTCGCGCACCGAGGTGATCCGCGACGTCGTCGTCCCGTCGGCGCTGCCCGAGACGTTCACCGGCATCCGGCTGGCGGTCGGCATGGCCTACTCCTCGGTGGTGGCCGCGGAACTGTTCAACGGGCATCCCCGGCATCGGCGGTTTCGTCAAAGACGCCAGCAACTACAACAACACCCCCGTCGTCCTGGTCGGCATCTTCGCCATCGGCATTTCCGGCCTGGTCATCGACGGTCTGCTTCGCGCTGTCGAACGGCGCGCTGTCCCCTGGAGAGGAAAGATTTGACGTCCTCCTCGGACTGAGGTCCGGGGATTCCAATCGCCATCCCATCGACTTACGCGGCAGGAGTAGAGAGTTGAGGGTCACGGTTCGCGGACCGCCCACCGGCGAGGTCTCCCCGTGCGGTCACCGCCCGCCCGGCGGCGATGTTGCGTGCGGCGTTCACGTCGGCGTTGCACTGGCCGGCGGTGCAGGCTTGGCACTCGAAGACCGCTTGGCTCTTGCGGTTTTCGGGTGCGACGTGCCCGCACGCGGAGCATCGTCCCCGGCCACTTCGGCTGATCGCGCGGTTCAGCGACAGGCGAAATCGCGCCCACCCGACCTTGGGCACCCACACCCGACCGACGCGGCGGCCCAGTTGCCGGTGCTGCTGCTCCACCGCCAAGTTCCACACATAGCGCGCGTCCCGGCAGTGCGCCAACACTGCCTGCTCCTGCTCAGGCGTCGGCAACAGTCGAAACCGCGACATATCCGCACCGTAACCGCCGACACCGACATCCCCCCCAGCACACGCACACCCCCCGGGATCGGCTCCGTCCCCGGACCAAAGTCCCGGGTTTCCAACCGAAGGAGACTGCCATGAAACTCATTGGAGCCGCCCTGGCGGCGACATTCAGGCGCGGCCTTGTTGCCTTTGCATTGACCACGTTGGCGCTGGCGGGCTGCTCTGTCGACCAGCCGGGTCAGCAGCCCGACAAACCGACGATTCGCGTTGGCTACCAGAGCTTTCCGAGCGGCGACTTGATCGTCAAGAACAACCGCTGGTTGGAAGAGTCGCTACCGGACTACAACATCAAGTGGACCAAGTTCGACTCCGGTGCCGACGTCAACACCGCATTCATCGCCAAGGAGCTAGACTTCGGCGCGCTCGGGCTCCAGCCCGGTGGCGCGCGGGTTGTCGGCGCCGCTGAACATCCCGTACAAGGTCGCGTTCGTGCTCGACGTCGCCGGTGATAATGAGGCGCTGGTCGCCCGCAACGGCGCCGACATCAACACGATCGCCGAGCCTGCGGGGCAAGCGGATCGCTACCCCGTTCGCGTCGACCGCGCACTACAGTCTGCTGGCCGCGCTGAACCAGAACGGGTTGTCTCGCCAGCGATGTTCAGCTCGTCGACCTGCAGCCGCAGGCGATCCTGGCGGCGTGGGACCGCGGCGACATCGACGCCGCCTACACCTGGCTCCCCACGCTCGATCAAGCTCCGCAAGACCGGTAAGGACCTGATCACCAGCCGCCAACTGGCCATCGACGGCAAGCCGACCTCGACCTCGGCGCGGTATCCGACGAGTTCGCCAACGCGCACCCCGAGGTGGTCGACCCTGGCGTCAAGCACGAGGCCCGCGCGCTCAAGCTCATTCACGACGACCCCGCCGCGGCCGCCAAGGCCATCGCCGCCGAGATCGGGCTGAGCCCCGAGGAGGTGGCCGGCCAGCTCAAGCAAGGTGTCTACCTGACACCCCGAGCAGGTCGCGTCGCCAGAATGGCTTGGCTCCGACGGCAAGCCGGGCAACATCGCGGCCAACCTGCAGAGCGCCGTCGCAGTTCCTCGCCGACCAGAAGCAGATTCCGTCGGCGGCGTCGCTGCAGACCTTCCAGGACGCCATCTACACCAAGGGACTGCCGAGTGTCCATCACTCAGTGATGTCAAAGCCGCATGTCCCGCAATCGCAACAACGCGGTCGATTCGCATCAGCGGTGTGTCACACCGCTACGGCCACGGGCGCAACGAAGTCACCGCGCTCGGCCCGGTCGACCTGACCGTCGACCCCGGCTCATTCCTGGTGCTGGTCGGTGCGTCCGGCTGCGGCAAGAGCACGCTGCTGCGGCTGCTCGCCGGCTTCGAAGCGCCCAGCGAGGGTTCGGTGGCTGTGTCCGGCACGCCGCCGACGCCCGGCGTCACGGCCGGTGTGGTGTTCCAGCAGCCGCGGCTGTTCCCGTGGCGCACCGTCGGCGGCAACGTCGACCTGGCGCTCAAGTACGCCAAGGTGCCGCGCGAGCGTCGCACCGAACGGCGCGAATCTAGCTGCTAGACCGCGTCGGTCTCGAAGGCACCGCCGACCGCAAGATCTGGGAGATCAGCGGCGGCCAGCAGCAGCGCGTCGCGATCGCGCGGGCGCTTGCGGCCGAGACGCCGCTGTTCCTTCTCGACGAGCCGTTCGCGGCGCTGGACGCGCTCACCCGCGAGCGGCTGCAGGAGGACGTCCGCCAGGTCAGCGCGGAGTCCGGCCGGACGACGGTCTTCGTCACCCACAGCGCCGACGAGGCAGCCTTCCTCGGCTCCCGGATCGTGGTGCTCACCCGCCGGCCGGGCCAGGTGGCGCTGGACCTGCCCGTCGACCTGCCGCGCACCGGCGTCGACCCCGATGAACTGCGTCGCTCACCCGAATACACCGAACTGCGCGCTGAAGTAGGCCGCGCCTTAAGGCGGCGGCCGCTTAGTACTTGAGGGCTAGACCGGCGGATAGGCGGGCGGGGGATAGACGCCGCGCAGAATCCAGGCCCACCAGTTGTCGCCGTACTCGATCTCGTCGCTCGCGTCATAGTCCGGATTCGGATCCATGTCATCACCTCTCGAGTACGTCTGGTTCTCGGTGAAGTCTAGACCCGGCACCTGGGTGACAACAGCCCGACGACCTAAACTGCCAACCAGTTGATTGATGCCCGGACGGGGTCCGGGCCTGCATATAGTGAGTCGCCATGCCCCCCACGTCTCCGGAATCCGCCACCAACGGGATGTCCCGCCGCGAGGAGCTGTTGGCCGTCGCCACCAAGCTCTTCGCCGCCCGCGGGTATCACGGCACGCGGATGGACGACGTCGCCGACGCGGTCGGCCTGAACAAGGCCACGGTCTACCACTACTACGCCAGCAAGTCGCTGATCCTCTACGACATCTACAAGGGCGCCGCCGACTTCACCGTCGATGCGGTGCACGACGACCCGTCGGCGTCGGCCCGCGAGACGATCTACCACTTCACCCGGCGCCTGCTTGGTCGGCATCGCAGACAATATCGAGCGTGCGGCGGTGTACTTCCAGGAGGGCCCGTACATCACCGAGTGGTTCACCGAGGACCAGGTCGCCTACATCCGGCAGGCGGAGGCCCAGGTCTACGAACACATTCGCGACGTCATCGACCGCGGCATCGCCAGCGGCGAGTTCTACGACTGCGACTCGCACGTGCTGGCGCTGGGCTACATCGGAATGACGCTGGGCTCCTATCGCTGGCTGCGCCCGCACGGCAGACGCACCGCGCAGGAGATCGCAATCGAGTTCAGCACCGCGCTGCTGCGCGGCCTGATCCGCGACGAAGCGGTGCGGGCGGATTCACCGCTGGGTGTCGACGTCGGCGCGCTGCCCGGCGAACCGGACTCGGCATCGGCCAAGTAGCTCGGAACGCGAAGCGGTTGGGCAGCACGTCGTAGCGGCGGAACGGCGTCGCGTACACGAGCCGGTACGGCCTGTCGCTGCGGCTTCTCCTGAATCCTCTCGTAGCCCGCCAGCGCGGAGGTCTGCTCGAGGAACCGCAGCCGCGGATTCCACGGTCTCGAGTTCGCGGGCGTCACGGATGCCCCATACGCCGCTCGACGGCGACCATCGAGGCGAAGATAGAGAGGTGAAATCCACCCTGCTCTCGAGGCGCGACCTCGACTTTCTGCTGTACGAGTGGCTGCGGGTCGACGAGCTCACCAAGCGGGAGCGGTTCGCCGAGCATTCCCGCGAGACGTTCGACGGCGTGCTCGATCTGTGTGAGCAGCTGGCCACGAGGTACTTCGCACCGCACAACAAGAAGAGCGACGCCAACGAGCCGAGCTTCGACGGCGAGAAGGTGACGGTCATCCCCGAGGTCAAGGAAGCCCTCGACGCCTTCGCGGAAGCCGACCTGATCGGCATGGGGATGGACCAGGCCATCGGCGGCGCCCAGCTGCCCATGACCGTGGCCGAAGCCGGGTTCGCCTGGTTCTCGGCGGCCAACGTCAGCACCGCGGGCTACCTCATGTTGACCATCGCCAACGCCAACCTGCTGGCCAAGTTCGGCAGCCAGGAGCAGGTCGACGCCTTCGTGAAGCCGATGCTGGCGGGCCGGTTCTCCGGGACGATGGCGCTCTCCGAGACGCAGGCGGGCTCGTCGCTGGCCGACATCCTCACCCGCGCGGAACCGCAGGACGACGGCAGCTACCGGCTGTTCGGGTCCAAGATGTGGATCTCCGGTGCCGAGCACGAGCTCACCGACAACATCGTCAACCTGGTGCTCGCCAAGATTCCCGGCGGACCGCCCGGCACCAAGGGCATCTCGCTGTTCATCGTGCCCAAGTTCCTGGCGACGCCGACGGCTCGGTCGGCGAACGCAACGACGTGGTGCTGGCCGGGCTGAACCACAAGATGGGCCAGCGGGGCATCACCAACACGGTGCTCAACCTCGGCGAGGGAAAGTTCCGCCCCGGCGGAACGGCCGGCGCGGTCGGCTATCTCGTCGGCGAGCCGCACCGCGGCATCACCTACATGTTCCACATGATGAACGAGGCGCGCCTCGGTGTCGGGATGGGCGCCGTATCGCTGGGCTACACCGGCTACCTCAAGTCGCTGGAGTACGCGCGCGAACGACCGCAGGGCCGCCCGGTGACGGCCAAGGACCCGTCGACGCCGCAGATCCCGATCATCGAGCACCCCGATGTCAAGCGAATGTTGTTGGCGCAGAAGGCCTATGTCGAAGGCGGCATGGCCTTGCTGCTGTACTGCGCGAAGCTGGTCGACATCCAGCACAGCGCCGAGTCCGACGAGGAGCGGGATGCGACGACATTGTTGCTGGACATCTTGACGCCGGTCGGTAAGAGCTGGCCCTCGCAGTGGTGCCTGGCGGCCAACGACTTGGCGATCCAGGTGCACGGCGGGTACGGCTACACCCGCGAGTACGACGTCGAACAGCATTACCGCGACAACCGGCTCAACCCCATCCACGAGGGCACCCACGGGATACAGAGCCTGGATCTGTTGGGCCGCAAGGTGACTCAACGCAACGGCGCCAGCCTCGTCGAGCTGGGCAAGGCCATCAGCCGAACGATCGACGCCGCAAGGGCCGCGGGTGGTGAGCCGGCCGAGCTCGCCGCACAGCTGGATTCGGCGTGGCAGCGTCTCGTCGGCGTCACGACGGCGATGTTCGCCTCCGGCGACATCGACGCCGCGATGGCCAACAGCGTGACCTACCTCGAGGCGTTCGGCCACATCGTCGTCGCGTGGATGTGGCTGGAGCAGTTCGTCGCCGCCGACGGGCCGAACGGGCGATTTCTACGACGGCAAGCGCCAGGCGGCGCGCTACTTCTTCCGCTACGAATTGCCCAGGACCGCACCGCAACTCGACCTGCTGGCCAGCCTGGACCGCACCACGCTGGAGATGCGTGACGCCTGGTTCTAGGCCGGACGGTCAGACGCACCACCTTTCCGGGATTCATAAGCCCGCGAGGATCGAATAGCTGCTTGATTTCACGCATCAGGGCGAGCTCGCAGCTGTCCTTATAGTCGGCGATGATGCCGAGCTTCGACTGTCCCAGTCCGTGTTCGGCGCTGATGCTGCCGTTGAAGGCCAACGTCTGGTCGTAGATGATGCGCGCGAGATCAGCCGCTTGTGCGCGAAAGTCGTCGTCGTCGGACCCAAGCGGCTTGCTGACGTTGTAGTGCAGGTTGCCGTCGCCGGCGTGGCCATACGTCACGATTCGGATGCCCGGGGCAGCCTCCTCGAGCGCTTGGTCGGTGCGTTGCACAAAAGCGGGGATGCTGCTGATGGGGACGGTGATGTCGTGTTTCAGGCTGGGGCCTTCGTGATTCTGCGCCTCCGAGATGCCTTCCCGCAGCGCCCACAGGGCGGCGGCCTGAGCGGCTGACGAGGCGACCACCGCGTCCACGACTAGGCCACGCTCGACCGCACTCTCCAGCACCGATTCGATTACCTCGTCGAGCCCGGCGGCCGGCAGCGAATCGCTGAGCTCGACCAGTGCATACCACGGATGCCGATCACCGAAGGTGTCTCGCGCGGCCGGTGAGTGGCGCAGGACGAAGTCCACGCTCTGGCGGGACATGATCTCGAAGCCGGTTAACCGGTCGCCGGCGACGTCGCGGACCATGCCGATGAGGTCGATCGCGGCCTGTATTTCGGGCAGGGCGACCCATGCCGTGGCACGGCTGCGCGGCGCCGGAAAGAGCTTGAGCACGGCGGCGGTGATGATTCCGAGTGTGCCCTCCGCGCCGATGAACAGCTGTTTGAGGTCGTAGCCCGTATTGTCTTTGCGTAGTCCGCGCAGCCCGTTCCAGATTCGGCCGTCCGGGAGCACAACCTCGAGCCCGAGGGTAAGGTCGCGCATCGTCCCGTAGCGAAGCACGCCCGTTCCGCCCGCGTTTGTCGCGAGGTTTCCGCCGATCGTGCAGCTGCCCTGCGCGCCAAGGGAAAGAGGGAACAGCTTGCCGCTGCCTGCCGCGGCTTCCTGCACCGCCTGCAGGATCGTCCCGGCCTCTACGGTGATGGTTTGGTTGGCGACGTCAAGGCCCCGGATGCGACGCATGCGTGTCAGCGACACCACCAGCTGGCGTCCGGAGGCGTCAGGGACGGCCCCGCCACACATCCCCGTGTTCCCGCCCTGCGGAACGACGGCTACACCCGCCCGATCTACACAGCCGCATTACCCGAGCGACCTCGTCGGTGCTGGCGGGCCGCACGACGGCCGCCGCGGTGCCCGCGTATGCATTTCGCCAGTCGGTGAGATAGCCGGCCATCTCGGCGGGGTCGGTGACGACTCCAGAGGGTCCGACTACGTCCTTTAGGCGGCCGATAATTTCAGCCGTCACCGCGTTGGTTGTCGGGGCTGTCACGGTTTGTCATGTTAGGAGCGTTCGACGATGCGCACCAAGTCAATCTGTGCATGCCCTAATGCTCGCGGAGCATGGATAGTTGGGCAGCGGCCCATAGCTGCGGGTGCGTTGCCCAAGAGTCGATGGCGACCCGGCCCCGTCGTCGCGGCCGTGAAATGTGTTGCGGAGTTGTTGACGTCGGGCGCTGGAAGGTCGACCACCGGCACCGCGAGAGTTCTGCGGTCAGGAGATCAGATCGTCTAGGTGCTCTGCGGACCGCTGGACCAGGTGCAGCACTTTCCGCAGCATCGGCGTTAGATTGCCCCGCGGCCAGATTGCGTGCAACTCGACCGGGCGTGCCGGGTCGCTGTCGGGGTGGCCGCCGGCGATATCGGTGAGGGACTTGTAGACCACGCCGTCCACCCGCAATGCGGTCGCACTCGCCGGTACCAGCGCAACGCCCTCGCCCGCAGCCACCAGCAGCACCGCGGTGAGGATCTGCTGGACATGCTGCTTGATGTGCGCGTGGCCGTTGAAGAGAAATCGCGCGGTCAACTCGTGGAAATAGCGCGCCTGGACGGGGTGATAACTGATCACCGGCAGCCCGTCGAAGTCCTCGGGGCCGAGGGGGCCGGTGGCGCGGCCAGGCGGTGGCCCGTGGCACTACGGCGCGCAACGGCTCGCGAGCCACAATCCGAGAGGACAGCAGAGAGGTGTCGAACGGTGGACGCGCCAGGCCCATATCGAGCTCGTCGCGTCGGATGCCCTCCACCTGCGCACCGGTCACGCGCTCGTGCAGCACGACTTCGATATCGGGTAACTCATTCCCGAGCAGGACGAGCAGTGGACCGAGGATGCCGATCGCGGAGACGGCGGTGAAGCCCAGGTGTAGTGTGCCGGCCGAGCCGCTTTCCACCTGCTGGGCGTGCGCCGTCGCGCGTCGAGGGTATTGACCATCGCGGTAGCAGTCCACCAGGAATGCGGTGCCCGCGGGCGTGAGCAGCACCCGGCGGTTGTCGCGGTCGAGCAGCCCCGCGCCCACGGCACGTTCCAGTTTCTGGATCTGGCGGCTGAGCGGCGGCTGGGTCATCGCGAGCCGCTCGGCGGCGCGCCCGAAGTGCAGTTCCTCGGCGACCGCGATGAAACAGCGCACCTGATCCAACGTCACCGTCATGCATACAAGGTATCAGACGATGCGAATTAGGTGCTGGACAGGCATCATTCTGGTCTTTACCGTCTGAGTGATGGCGGCCACATTGGTCGCCCTGTGCAACCCCGATCACACGATGCAGGAGTGAATTTCTGATGGTGACCAACGCCGTTTCCCGTCACACCCGTTTACGCACCGGACTCGTGGCGGCCGCCGCCGCCGCTATTACCCTGACCGCCTGTGGCGG
>CAWKOI010000025.1:0-106741 GCA_963851115.1 uncultured Actinomycetota bacterium | reverse complement strand
CGGCGCGCAGCTTCGGTGCCCAGATTCGTACTGGCGCCGGGGTGGACCGGCTCATCGTTCGCGGCGGGCGGGTCCAGGGCGCAGTGCTCCACAACGGCGAGGAGATTCGTGCTCCGTTGGTTGTCACCACGCTGCACCCGAAAATCGCTTTCCTAGAGCATATTCCGCGGACCGAGTTGCCAGAAGACTTCGTCACCGATATCGAGCATTGGAAGACCCGCAGCGGCGTAGTGAAGATCAACCTCGCGCTGGGCGAACTGCCCAACTTCACCGCGGATCCCAGCGACGGACTGGCAGAGCATCATACCGGTTCGGTGGAGATGGCGCCCACGATGGAGTTCATCGAAGCCGCGTTCCAGGATGCCCGGGCGGGACGTCCGGCATCCGCGCCGTTCAGCGACGGCGTGATCCCCACTACGCTGGACACGACGCTCAATCCCGATGGCACGCATACCATGTCGTTGTTCACGCAGTGGGTGCCTGCGGACTTCTCCACCGCGCCGCACACCGAGGAACTCGACGCCTACGCCGACCGGCTGATCGACCTCTACGACCAGGTGGCGCCGAACTTCAAGTCGTCCATCACGCACCGGGACATCGTCGGCCCGTACGACATGGAACAGGAGTACGGCTTGATCGGCGGCAACATCTTCCACGGTGAACTGTCGCTCGAACAGCTCTTCCACATGCGGCCGGCTCCCGGCTACGCCGACTACAGGACCCCGATCGCCGGGCTCTACAACGGCGGGTCCGGCACGCATGCCGGCGGCGGCGTGTGCGGTATACCGGGTTGGCAGGCGGCCCGCGCGGCGCTCGCCGACAGGAAACGGCGCTGGCGCCGCCGATGATTGAGGCGCGCCGGGCTGCGGTCGCCGCGATGCTCGGTGCCCGGTCGGTGGCGGTGGTGGGTGCCAGCCCGCGCCCGGACAGCTTCGGTTCGCGGATGGTCATCGAGGCGCAACGCGGTTCGGCGCGTGTGCATCTGGTGAACCCTCGCTACGACAGCATCGGCGACGTGCCGTGTGCGCCGACGCTGGCCGATCTGGATGAGGCCGTCGATCTGGTCCTGCTCGGTGTGCCCTACACGGTGCTGTTGGAGCAGCTGGAATCCGCGGTGGCCGCCAAGGCGCGGTCGGCGGTGCTGTTCGGTTCGGCGCACGGGCTGCGCGAGAAGATCGCGACGACGGCCGCCGATGCGGGGATGGCGCTGTGCGGCGCGGGCTGCATGGGGTTCGTCAACAACGCACTCGGTGTGCGGGCGCTTGGATACCTGGAGCCAGATCCCTTGCCGGCCGGGGGAATCAGCCTGGTCACCCATTCCGGATCGGCGTTCTCGACGTTGTTGCGGGCCCGCCGCGGGTTCGGCTTCCGGCTCGCGGTGTCGTCGGGACAGGAACTCGTCACCGACACCGCCGACTACGTGGACTACGCGCTCGATGACCCGCAGACGCGGCTCATCGCGCTGCTGATGGAGACGCCGCGCTCGGTCCCGCGGTTGCGGCAAGCCGTGCTGCGCGCCGCCGAGCAGGACGTGCCGGTCGTGATCCTCACCATCGGGGGTTCGCCGCAGGGGCGGGCCATGGTCGCCGCGCACTCGGGTGCGCTGGCCGGTGAACAGGCCGCGTGGCAGGCATTCTGCGCGGCCACCGGCGCGGTGCACGTCAGCGATCTGGCGGAGTTCACCGACACCCTCGAACTGTTCTCGGCAGGCCGGCGCGCCCGCGGCGGCGCGATCGCGACGGTGCACGACTCCGGCGCCGAGCGCGCGCTCGCGGCCGACCTTGCACACGAATTAGGCGTGGAGTTCGCCGATTTGGCCGACGACACGCTGACCTGCATCGGCGCGCTGCTGGACGACGGCCTCGTGCCGACCAATCCGCTGGACGTGTGGGGGACCGGCGCTGACACCCGCAACCTGTTCGGCGCCTGCCTGCAGGCGATGGCCGACGATCCAGGGGTCGGCGTCGCCGCGCTCGCCGTCGACCTGGTCACCGAGTTCGACGATGACACCGCGTACGCCGATGCCGTGCTGGACGTCGCGAAGCGCACCGACACGCCGTTGGCGGTGCTGACGTCGGTGTCGTCGGCGATCGACCGCCCCACAGCGGACCGGCTGCGCGACAACGGCATCCCCGTGCTGGAAGGGACACGCAGCGGGATTGCGGCGCTGGGGCATCTCGTCCGTTGGCCCCTGTCCGTCGATCACTCGGACCTCACGGTGCGGGCCGGGCGGCGTGACCGATGGCGCGCGCGGATCGCCGAGGGGGCCCCGGCCGTCGAGCTGCTGGCCGACTACGGGGTTCCCATGGTGGATTCCCGCACCGCGGGTTCGCTCGAGGAGGTGTTGGCTGCGGCCGATGCGGTTGGCTATCCGGTGGCGCTGAAAACCATTGGTGCTCTGCACAAGAGTGATGTGGGCGGCGTGGCTCTCGGACTTGCCGACGACGCGGCGCTAGGCATGGCGTACACGGTGATGGCGCACTCGCTCGGCCCGGCAGTGGCGGTGGAGCCGATGGTCGAGGGCGGCGTCGAGGTCTCGGTCGGGGTCGTTCGTGACGAGGGCTTCGGAGCGCTGGTGGTCGTCGCGGCCGGCGGCACGCTGGTCGAACTGCTCGCCGACCCGGTAGTGGCCTGCCCTCCGGTATCGCACCTGACGGCACTGCGCTTGCTTGATGGTCTGCGCATCAGGCCGCTATTGGACGGCTGGCGCGGCGGGCCCGCAGCCGACATCGACGCGTTGGCGGACGTCATCGTGCGGTTCTCGGACCTGGCGATCGAACTGGGCGATGTCCTCGATGCGGTGGAGGCCAATCCGGTTATCGCGTCACCGCACGGCGTGGTTGCGGTCGACGCTCTCGTGCTCGCCCGCCGAGTGGCCAGTTAAGACACGCATCAGTCGGCGAAACGTGCATCAACTTCCCACTCGACACGCCTTTGGCGGTCAGAAAATCGAATAGACCTTTCGGACGGTCTCGTGGATGTCCCATGTGCCCTTCCACCCCACGGGGAACACCGCGATGTCGCCCGCGCCGACCTCGGCAGGCTCGCCACCCTCTGGCGTCACGGTCATCCGTCCGGACAGCACATAGATTACTTCGTTCTCGTCCTGCACCCAGTACGACGGTCCCGGCGTGCACTGCCAAATTCCCGCTGACTTCTCGCCGTCCACCCACATCTCCAGGCCATGGGTGGCCATCGGATCGGCAGTTGCCTCGGGCAGCGGTCCCCAGTCTTCCAGCTCCGCGTCGGCGGCATCGGCCAGGATCGACGTGATCACGGCTTGGGTCATTGAGAAATCCTCTCGTCTGCAACGCTTTTCGGAAACGGTAGTGAGATCGGCTCGGGTGCCAGCCGGCTGTTGCCGTCGGCGTCGAAGCGGTCCAGCCCGAGGTCGGTGAGGTCGAGCCAGCTGCACTCGCCCGTGGTCGTGAGGTCGGCGGCGACCTCGGCCACCGCGGGACCCCACATCATGCCGTGGCCCGCCGGGCTGGCCACGACGGTGCCCTCGACCGGACCGTCCTCGGTGAGCAGGGGGCCGAGTATCGGCAGGTGGTCCGGCGTGTAGTCGATCGTGGCGGCCCACAATCTCCTCAGGCCGAGGCCTTTCAGTCCGGGCAGCAGTTCCTCGATGCGGTCGCGGGCCTTGCGGTAGTAGACGTCGTCGAAGTCGGCGGCCACACCTGGCGCCTCGTCGGGATTGCTCATTCCCCAGAGTAGGCCGCCCGCTTCGCCTGGGCGCCAATAGATTCCGGAGGTGATGTCGAACACCATCGGGACTTCGTGCACGTCGAACGCCGAGACGGGTGCAGTCACCACCACCTGGTGGCGCGCGCCGCCCGCCGGAACTCTCGCTCCCGCCGTCGCACCGACTTCGGCGAGCTTCGGGCCGCCGGTCAGCACGACGCGTTCGGTGTCGATCGGCCCGTCCGAGGTGTCGACGCCCACCACGCGACCACCGGCGGTGCGCAGTCCGGCGAATCTGCAGCGTTCCCGGATGTCAACGCGGTGGGCGGTGAGCGCAGCGGTGTAGGCCAGCACATTGCGCGGTGCGTCGATGTAGCCGTCGCCGGGCGCATAGGACGCGCCGAGTGTGACGCCCGGTGCGAGACCGGTGTTGCGGTCGTCGATCTCCGACGCGGACAACCACTGCACCTCGAGGCCGAGTCGCTGTTGCAGCGCGATACGGTCATGGGCCTGCTGCACCTCGGCGTCGCTGAAGCACGGCATCAGATAACCCTGTGCCACAAAACCGCAGTCGAGCGGGAAGCGATCCCCGCTGGCCGCATAGAACTCCTGGGTCCGAAGGCCAAGCACGATGGCGGTTTCAGTGCCGCCCTGTGCGCGCACCATGCCGGCCGCCCGGCTGCTGGCGCCGTCGCCCAGCGTTCTCGCTTCGAGCAGCACGACGTTTTCCACGCCGCGCTCGGCAAGTTGGACGGCCGTCCATGCACCGACCGTTCCACCACCCACCACCACGACGTCGGCGCTGCGGAAGCTGGTCATACTACAAAACGCTGGCATAGACTGAACGCTCAGTCAAGAGTGTGGAGATGCGGATGTACGGTCTGACGGAGCAGGATCGGCGCATCCGGGATACGGCGCGTGCGTTCGTCGAGACGCTGATCCCCCACGAGGTGGAGGCCGAGCTCGCGGGCGGCATGCTGCCCAAGGAGTTGACGGCCGAGCATCAAGCCCGCGCAATCGAATTGGGCCTCTACGCCACGAATATGCCGGCTTCGGTCGGTGGTCCAGGTTGTACGGCGCTGCAGCAGGTGCTGGTGCAGGAACAGTGCGGGCGTGTCACCAATGGGCTCGGCTGGGTGATGGCGACGCCACCGCAGTGGTGGGTCGACGTCGCTACCGACTATCAGCGGGAGCGATGGCTACTGCCAGCGGTGCGCGGTGAGAAGCATGAGGCGTACGCGATCACCGAGGAGTTCGCCGGCTCGGACGTATCCGCGCTGCAGACCACGGTTCGTCGCGACGGCGACGAGTACGTGATCAACGGGACCAAGTGGCACGTGACGTCGTTCAATCTGGCCGACTATGTGTTCGTCGAAGGGGTGCTGGACGGCGGTGACCATGTGTTGCTGGTGGTCGATCTGCCCTGGCCGGGTGTGGAAGTGGTACGGACGCCGCAATATTCGCACCACATCGCCGACGAGCATCCGATCGTGGCGTTCAACGATGTCCGTGTTCCGGTTGTGAACCTGGTCGGGTCCGAGGGCGGCCCGATGACGTTCACCCAGGACTGGTTCCGGTTCGAGCGGATGATGGTGGCCGCGCGGTGCGTGGGCGCCGCGCAGCGACTGGTCGACGAGATGACGGCGTTCGCGCAGACCCGCGTGGTCGACGGCCGACCGTTGGGTGAGCACCAGTTGGTGGCGGGCATGCTGGCCGACAGCGCGACCGAACTGTTCGCCGCCCGCACGATGCTCTATGAGGTCGCGCGCTCAATCGATGCCGGCCATGACCGCAAGACCCTGCACGGGCAGGCGTCGATGGCGAAGCTGTACTGCTCGGAGATGGCGGGGCGGGTGGCCGATCGCGCCGTGCAGATCTTCGGCGGCCGGGGCTACATGCGGGAGAACGTGGCCGAGCGGATGTTCCGGGAGCTTCGGGTGGAACGCATCTGGGAGGGCGCCAGCGAGATCCAGCGGATCATCGTGGGGCGTCAGCTGATGACGCGCGGTCCGTCGGCGTTACTCGACTCGTCCTGAACGCCAGCGATTTCTGCATGAGGGCTGTGGGTCGGCTCGGATTGCGACCCTCATGCAGAAATCGGCGCATATTACGACGCGCGGCTCAGCAGGCGTATGAAACCCACGGGCTCGGCAAAACCCTTGAGCGCGACCGTCTCTCGGCGCTTCGGTATGGGGGCAATTACTTCGCGCACCGCGGGATCGTCGGCGATGGGGGACGACAGCACGATGTCGCCGCCAGTGCTCTGGCCCTGGAGGCGGGCGGCCATGTTGACGGTCGATCCGAAATAGTCGAGGCGGTCGTTCAAGGTCACGACCACGCTGGGGCCGGCGTGGACGCCCACTTTGAGGACGAGGTCTCGGACTCCGTGTGCAGACGAGCCGATCTCGGCCTGCATGGTAAGCGCCGCGCGCACCGCCTGCGCCGGATCGCTGAACGCGGCCATCACCGCGTCGCCAATCGTCTTGACCACCGCACCGTCATGGTCACGCACGATTGCAGCCAGCAGCGCGAAATGCTCGCGCACAATGTTGTAGGCAGCGGAATCGCCCACACGTTCATAGAGCGCTGTCGAGCCCTGCAGGTCGGTGAAGAGCAGCGCGACCTGGCTGACGCCCGCATCGTCGCCCGGCCGCAGGGTCGCCTCGGCGAACAGATCGCGGAAGGCCTGCAGCGAGATCACTTCGGGTGCCGTCAGCGCATCTCGCACCCAGGTGCGGTCCTCGATCAGGGCTGCGAGCTCAAAGCCTGCGTCGTTCACGAACGCGACGCTGCCCGCCTCTCCGTCGTCCGTGGCCTTCAGCACCTCCACGCCCGACGCCGTGATCCGCAAACCAGGGAAAGGCCCGGACTCGTGGTCGACGTCGACGAACACGCCGGGATGCAGGGTGCGCAGACGATATGACCCCGGCGACAGATCGACGGTTACGTTTCGCCGCTCTCCCGGATCCAGTAACACCTGCACAGCGACATGCGGCGTCCCCATCGGGCCGGAAAGACAGAAGCCGCCGTCGGACAACGGCCGCACAGCGGGTGCGGGGGCAAAGGAGAGCTCCACGTTCTTCTCGAAGTCGCGGTCGTAATCGATGTTGCACGAGGGACAATGCGCGCCACGTGGCAACTCGGAGAGGGCGGCGACGCTGATCTTGGCACCGCGGCAGTTGGGGCAGAGCAGACCCCATTTCATAGTGAGAAGACCCGCCTTCACGCCGGCAAGACAGGCCTCGATCGCCGCCCGCGGCGCCACGCCGAGATCGCCCGCCAGCGCCTTCGGCTTGAGATGGCCGAGGTCGGTGGCCATGCTCTGTGTCACGATGTCGGCGAGCCGCGAGCCGAGCCCGTTGCCGTAAGGGCTGCGGTCGATCTCGCGGGCCAGCACCTCGGCCCGCTCGCGTGCGCCGCGGGGCAGCTCGGGCGGCGGCAGCTCGAACGGCGTCATGCGCTCGCCCGCATGATCCCCTCGTGTAAAGGCGACGGCCTCCAGGGTGCGCTTGCTCACCGCCTCACCCGCCTGGGCCGCGAGCCGCGCGCCGAACGCGCGGCCGACCAAGCTCAACGGCTCCCACTCGAGTGCGTAGGTTACGTGCGAGCCGCCTTTGCCGTCGGGCTTGAGATCGAAGACCGGGCCGAAGCGCCGAAACGGGCCTTTGGTGAACACGCGCGACTGGCGGAAGTGCCGACCGGCAATCCACTCGTACGGCTTCTCCTCCCACTCGAGCGTGAAGCCCGCGGCCTTGCCCCGCCCGCGCCGAACGACCGTCCCGTTTGGTTGCGGCGTCTGCTCGAGCGTGTAGGACGGCAGGCCCATCGCCTCGTTGAACCGGTCGGTATCCGCCAGCACCGGCCAGAGCCGATCCGGCGGCAGGTCGAACGTCCAGGTCCAGGTGCGACGCATCGGTTGGAACTGTAGTCAGGGGCGGGACCTTACGTGCCGCGTTGCGGGATCAGTTCGCGAGCGGTGCCCAGCAGCCGCATGCCGTGATAGACCAGCAGGGCGGCGATCGAGCCAAGTGCGATGCCGGTGAACGTCAGATCGCCTGCCTGCCAGGTGAAGTCGGCGATACCGATAATCAGCGGGATGGCCGCGGTCATCTGGTTCAGCGGCTTGGAGAAGTCGACATGGTTTGTCAGCCAGATACGCACACCGAGCACACCGACCAGCCCGTATAGCACGATCGTCGCGCCGCCCAGCACGCCCGGCGGAATTGCCGAGATCGCCGCACCCACCTTCGGGCACAGTGACAACGCGATGGCCACCGCTGCGGCGATCCAGTACGCGGCCGTCGAATAGACGCGGGTGGCCGCCATGACGCCGATGTTCTCGGCGTAGGTGGTAGTTGCCGACCCGCCGCCGAAGCCGGCCAACGTCGTCGCCACCCCGTCGGCGGCCAACGCACGACCCATCACCGGGTCGACGTCCGTATCCGTCATCTGGCCGACCGACTTGACGTGGCCGATGTTCTCGGCGACCAGTGCGATGACCGCGGGCAGGAACATCGGCAGCACGGCCAACGTGAACGTCGGGGTCTGGAACTCGGGCAGGCCGACCCACGCTGCGGCCGCGATGGCCGAGGTATCGACGTCGCCGAGGATCAGCGCCAGGACGTATCCCGTGACGACAGCCAGGAAGATCGCCAGCCGACCGATGATGCCGCGGAAGAACGCGAGCGCCGCGACCAGCAGCACAAGCGTGACGAGGCCGACCAGCGGGCCCTTCTCGAAGTTCGTCTTCGCGGCCGGTGCCAGGTTGAAACCGATCAGTGCGACGATCGCCCCGGTCACCACCGGCGGCAAAATCACGTCGATCCAGTGGGTGCCGACCAGGTGCACGACCGCGCCGATGACGATCAGGATCACGCCGACTGCCACCAACCCGCCCAGCGCACTACCCGTGCCATGTGAGGCGACCGCTGCGGTCACAGGCGCGATCACCGAGAAGCTCGACCCCAGATAGCTGGGCAGTCGGTTGCCGGTGATCAGCAGGAACAGAATTGTGCCGACACCCGAGAACAGCAGGGTGGTGGCCGGCGGGAAGCCGGTGAGCACCGGAACCAGGAAGGTGGCGCCGAACATCGCCACCACGTGCTGGGCGCCGAGGCCGACGGTGCGGGCCCAGCCGAGCCGCTCGTCGGGCGCGACGACGAAGTCTGGGTCGGACCGTGCCTCAACGTGCTTCCATGTCAACTGGATCACGGGTCCGACTACACACCACCACCGCGAGGGGCGCATGTTAATCCGCGACTGGGCGCCGGGACTCGCGCAGTTCCGCGGTTATCGAGCGGTCCTGGCTGCGCGGCGACGTGGTGGCCGGTGTCACCGTTGCGGCATATCTGGTGCCGCAGGTGATGGCGTATGCGACGGTGGCCGGGCTGCCGCCCGTCGTCGGGCTGTGGGCGGCGCTGGCACCGCTGGCCGTTTACGCGGTGCTGGGCTCCTCACGGCAACTGTCCGTAGGCCCCGAGTCGACGACGGCGCTGATGACCGCGACCGCGCTGGCGCCACTGGCGGCCGGCGACCCCGGCCGCTACGCCGCTCTAGCTGCGGCGGCCGCCCTGCTTGTCGGAGTGATCTGCCTCGTCGCCGGCTTGGTCCGGCTGGGCTTCCTTGCGGAGCTGCTCTCCCGCCCGGTGCTGATCGGCTACATGGCTGGGGTGGCGGCCATCATGATCGCCAGCCAGCTCGGCAAGGTCAGCGGGGTCGAGGTGGAGGGCGAGGAATTCCTCGATCAGATGCGGTCATTCATCTCGGGGGTGGACGGGGTGCACTGGCCGACCATCGCATTGGCGGTATCGGTTCTGGTGGTGCTGCTCGTCCTCGCGCGGCTTGCGCCGCGGATTCCGGGTCCGCTGATTGCGATACTCGGCGCGGCTCTGGTGGTCAGCCTGCTTTCGTTGGACCGCAACGGAATCAAGGTGGTAGGCGACATACCGAGCGGATTGCCCATGCCCGGCTTCACCGCCATCCCGCTGGCCGATCTGGCGGCCATGGTGATTCCGGTCGCCGGCGTTGCGATCGTCGCATTCTCCGACAACGTGTTGACCGCCAGGACGTTCGCTGTCCGCAATGGATACGACGTGGACGCCAACGCCGAACTCCGTGCATTGGGCGTCTGCAACGTGGGTGCCGGTCTGATGCACGGCTTTCCGGTGAGCTCCAGCGGAAGCCGCACCGCGCTCGGCGACGCGGTCGGCAGCCGCACCCAGCTCTACTCGGTCGTCATGTTGGTGGTCGCCCTTGCGGTGATGCTGTTCGGCCGAGAGCTACTCGCAACGTTTCCAACCGCAGCGCTGGGCGCATTGGTGGTCTATGCGGCGCTACGCCTCGTGGACGTGCCAGAGTTCAAGCGGCTGGCCCGATTTCGGCACAGCGAATTTATTCTCGCCCTGTCAACCACCGTGGCCGTGCTGGTGTTCGGTGTGCTCTACGGCGTACTTGTTGCCATAGTGCTCTCGATCCTCGACCTGCTGCGGCGCGTCGCACGGCCACACGATGCGATACAGGGATTCGTGCCGGGTGTCGCCGGCATGCATGACATCGACGACTATCCGAACGCCAAATTGGAACCCGGTCTACTGGTGTACCGCTACGACGCGCCGTTGTTCTTTGCCAACTCCGAGAACTTCCGCGAACGCGCGCTCGCTGCAGTCAACGAGGTTTCCGGACCCGTCGAATGGTTCGTGCTCAACGCCGAAGCCAACGTCGAGGTCGACCTGACCGCGCTCGACGCCCTCGATCAGCTGCGGGCCGAATTGAAAAGGCGTGGAATAGTTTTCGCGATGGCCAGGGTGAAGCAGGACCTGCGAGATGAACTCGAGGCCGCTGGCCTGCTCGACAAGATCGGCGAGGACCGGATTTTCCCGACCCTGCCGACCGCGGTCGAGGCCTACCGCAACCGGCGCACACCGTAAACGAGCGCACCGACCAGCACCACGCCCGCGCCAACGAGCACCGAGGTGATCGGCAGTGAGAACGCCAGCAGCAGGCAGCCCGTCAACCCGACTGCGGGAATCACCCTGGCGCCCAACGTCCATGCCGAGGCATTCGCGATCGCGTAGTACAGCAGCACCGCGAACGATGAGAAGCCGATCGCGCCGCGCACATCCACGACCGCCGAGACCGCGGCGACCACGACGCCGACCACAAGCTCGGCGCGGTACGGGCTGCCGAACCGCGGATGCACGACGGCCAACGCGTGCGGCAGATGCCGATCGCGCGCCATTGCCAACGTGGTTCGGGAAACTCCGAGGATCAGCGCCAGCAGCGAACCGAGCGCGGCGACGGCCGCGCCCGCGCGAACCACCGGTTCAAGGCCGGGCAGGCCCGCCGCGCTGACCGCTTCGGCCAGCGGCGCTGTCGCCGAAGCCAATGTGGCGCTGCCCAATTCGCTCAGCACCGCGATCGCGACCACGGCGTACACGACCAGCGTGATGCCCAGCGCGATCGGTATGGCGCGCGGGATGGTGCGGGCGGGATCGCGCACCTCCTCGCCCAGGGTGGCGATGCGTGCGTAACCGGCGAACGCGAAGAACAGCAAGCCCGCGGCCTGCAGCACGCCGCCGACGCGTGACGTCATCGCCGAACGCCAGCCGAGCGCCGTCGACGTCGCCGAAGCCGAGGATGACCACCACCACCGCCGCCAGCACCGCCAGCACCACGGCGACGATGATGCGGGTCAGCAGAGCGGACTTCTGGATGCCGGCGTAATTCACCGCCGTCAGCGCCACCACGGCGGCGACCGCGACCGCGTGCGCCCAGTCCGGCCATACGTAATAGCCGACGGTCAGCGCCATCGCCGCGCACGACGCCGTCTTGCCGACGACGAAGCTCCATCCCGCGGTGTAGCCCCAGAACTCGCCGAGCCGTTCGCGGCCGTACACGTAGGTGCCGCCGGACTGCGGATACAGCGCCGCCAGTCGCGCCGATGAGGTTGCGTTGCAATAGGCGACGACGGCGGCGACCGCCAGCCCGATCAGCAGACCCGACCCCGCCGCCGCGGCCGCCGGGGCCAGTGCCACGAAAATGCCGGCGCCGATCATCGAGCCCAGCCCGATCGTCACGGCGTCGAAGGTTCCGAGCCGCCGTTGCAGCGCTGGGCCGTCCGGCGGACTCACACGGTGATGGTATGTCAGGCGGCTTGGTCTTCTCCGAACACCGATTCGCGGCCCCAAACGGTGGCCGCCACGAAAACCGCACCGGCGAGCACAATCGACCCGATCGCCACCATCGGAATCGCCCAGATCCGGCGCAGCATCAGTGCCGTGCCGCATTGATCGACGTAGTTGCCGGCGCTGGCCTCGGCAGCCTGGGTCAGGTCCGAGCTGAAACCCGTGCCGCACTTGATCTGCCACCCCCACTGGTCGTAGGCGTCGATGAAGACCGGAAAGTTCAGCGCCAAGAGCCCGACGACAATCAGGACGACGCTCAGGACGCCGATGTAGAACGCGCGGTGGTGATAATGGTGCAAAGGTTCCCCCGTTCAGGTCATGCAGATATTGGCGAAGAGCAGCACCGGCCACGAACGATCGACCCGAGGTAGGACACCACCAGGTCGACACCGGCCATGCTTCCAGATGCTCGTGTGGGTGCTCGACCAAATGGCACCGACGATCAGGTACGGCGTGCCGAGTATCAGCGCGACGACGATCAGCTCACCGATCGTCACCCGAAGCCCAGAGCCGCGCAAGGCGCCGAACACTCACCCTATGTTAACGGCGATTCATACGAAGGCGAGCACTTTCTCTCGATTTTTCAATCGAAGTGGGCACCTATGTGTGTGGCTGGTCCGATATGGTGTTGGCCATGGCGCGCACCCGGCCCACCAGCGGTGACGACGTCCGGCGCCGCCCCAAGGATCGTAAAGCTCAGATCGCCCGGGCGTCGGCAGAGGCGTTCAGCGCGCTCGGCTACTACGGCGTCAGCATGGAGACGATCGCGTCGCGCGTCGGAATCTCCGCGACTGCGCTGTACCGCCACTACTCGAGCAAGTACGAACTGTTCCGGGACGCGGTGCTCGGGCTGGGCCAGCAGTTGGTGGAATGCACGGCGTTCGCCGGTGGCTCTGCAACCGACGAACCGGAGCAGACCCTGTACAAAATGGTGGCGGCACTCGTCGACACCGCGATGGCCAACCGCGAGTCGGGTGGGCTGTACCGCTGGGAAGGCCGCTATCTCCGGGGCGATGACCAGGCCACGCTGATCGCGCAGATGCGCACCGTTCACCACCGAATCCAGCTGCCGCTCAGCAGGATTCGTCCTGAGCTGACGTCGCGTCAACGCTGGACTTTGTCGACGGCGACGCTTTCCGTGATCGGCAGCATCGTCGATCACCGGGCCAAGTTGCCAGCCATCCAAGTGCGCGCGCTGCTGGCCGAACTGGCCGACGCGGTGCTGGCCGCCGAGCTGCCCGACGTTGAGGATGGCGTTGGCGATTCAAGCCCGTCCGGCAGCACCGTCGTCCGAGACGTCCAAATACGAAGCGCTGCTGAACGAATCGATGCGGTTGTTCAACCTGAAGGGTTATCGCGACACCAGCATGGAGGACATCGCGACCGCGGTGGGAATGCCGGCGTCGGGAATCTACAAGTACTTCTCCGGCAAGAGCGACATCCTGGCGGCGGCGTTCCGGCGGGCCGCCGACCGGTTGTCGGCCGACCTGTCGACGATCGTGACCACCGTTCCCGATCGTGAGGACGCGTTGACCGCGGTGATCGACGCGTACGTGAGAAGGTCGTTCGATCAACCGGAACTGGATTACGTCTACTACAGCGAGCGGCTCAACATGACACCGGCGGACCAGAAGATCCTGCGCAACCTGCAGCGGTCGACCGTGGAGTCGTGGGTGGAACTGGTGGTGTCGGTCCGGCCGGAGTGGACACCCGGCCAGGCGCGGTTCGCCGTCCACGCCGCGATGTCGCTGGTGATCGATCTCGGCCGGCTGATGCGCTACGGAACTCGGCGCAGACCCGCGCGACGGTGCAACGGCTGCTGGATCTGACGCTGCTGGGCCGCTACCGGTTGCGCGCTAAGTTGCCGGCCAAGTAGGCCAGATAGCCGATCGTCCCGACGACGGCCAGGGGCCTGGTCTGCCGTGCGGAGAGTCCGAGGCCGAGTGCCGTTTCGATGCCGCCGTTGAGGTAAAGATGCTGGCGGCTGTTACGCGGGAACGCCTGTTTGGTGATCCCGTCGAACAGCTGAGGACTTGTGAAATGCGCCAGCCCGACACCGGCGACCGCCAGCCCGGCGACCTTAGCGGCACGCGAATTCTTTCTCGGCACTGCTGATCCTCTCCTGTCACGCAATCTGGTAGTCGCTCAACGGGAATTGGGATGCCTCTTTGACCGCCATGCGGGTCGACATCGGCCGTAGAAGTGTCGGCTCACCTTGAGGATTGAAATAGTACGACCGGGACGTCGCGCAATTGCCGATCGTCCACAGCGAATCGCCGAGCAGTTCGGTCATCCGGTCCCGGTACTTCGTGTTGGCGTCCTCGGTCACCTCGAACGTGATGGCACCGCGCCGCTTGACCTCACCGAACAACCGGTCCATGTGACGCATCTGGTACTCCATCGTGTTGAAGAAGTTCAACCCGAGGAAAGCGAACGGACTGGCGAGGCTCAGGTAGTTCGGGAAGTACGGCATTGTCACACCCTGGTAAGCCTGGAATCTGGTGTCGCGCCACCACTTTCCGAGGTTGCGACCCTCCCGCCCGATGACCTCGATGGCGGGGAAGTTGGCCTCCCACAGGTCGAACCCGGTGGCCAGTACCAAGGTGTCGATGACGGTCTTGGAGCCATCCGCGTTGACAACGCCGTAGGCCTCGATGCGTGCGATACCGTCGACCTGCAGGTGCACGTGCGGTTTGGTGAATGCGCGGTAGTAGCCGTTGGAGAATGTCGGGCGCTTGCATCCGAAGTCGTAATCCGGGGTGAGCTTACGGCGCAATTCCTTGTCGCGAATCGACGCGAAGCGGTGCATCTTCGACAGGTCCGCTGCGGCGATGTTGAGCCGCCGGAAGTACCGGTGGTGAATCACCCCGGTGTTGATCATGACTTCGTAGATCGAATCGGTCAGCCAGCGGATGGCGCGCTGCGTCAAGGGAATCCGGGCGAAGAGCCGCTTGGCTCGTTCCCCGAAGCGCACGTCGATCTTGGGCACCACCCAGATCGGTGTGCGCTGGTAGACGGTGAGGTCGGCGACATTCTTGGCGAGTTCCGGGATGAGCTGAACCGCGGTGGCACCGGTGCCGATGACGGCCACCCTGCGGCCCTCGAACGGATACTCGTCGTCCCAGTCGGTGGTGTGAATGACCTTGCCTTCGAAGCTGGCGACCCCCGGGATATCTGGCACCTTCGGCTGGGAAAGGAAGCCTGTCGCGGTGATCAGGTATCGCGCGGACAGCGTCTCACCACCGGCCACCGCGACCCGCCAGACGCCCGCCTCCTCGTCCCAGCGTGCACCCTCGACGACGGTGCGCAAGCGCATGTGCCTGCGCACGTCGAACTTGTCGGCGACGTCATCGGCGTACCGCTTGATCTCCGGGCCCGGGGTGAACAGCCGCGACCAGTTCGGGTTCGGCTCGAAGAAGTACGAGTAGGTGGTGGTGGGAACGTCGACGGCCAGGCCGGGGTAGCGGTTGACGTGCCAGGTCCCACCCAGGTCATCCTCGCGATCGAGGATCACGAAGTTCTGGTATCCCATCCGCTTCAGCTGGATGGCTGCGCCGATCCCGCCGAAACCGGCCCCCACGATGACCGCCTCGAATTGCTCCGAAGTCATGCCCAGACGGTACCTCAGGTACCGGAAACTTTGCCGACCGACTCAGCCCTTGATCGACCCGGTCCTGGGCGGGTCCAGTGTGGCTATGCAGGTCACCGACCGATCGCCCAAGCCCCAAGACTCGTCGGTCGGGTAGCGCTTCGTCACGCTGACCGAAGGGTCGTCCGCCGCGGAGGGCGAGTAGGTGGCCAGCTCCTGGTCACACTTGTTCACATACTCCCTGATCGCGGCCTGCCCGGGGAAGTCGCCATCGCGCAGCATGAACACCGCGAACACCTCCCCGGCGTGGAGCTCTGTGCAGTCGACGATCGCCACCGTCGACGAGCGCCGCTCGGGTATGTCGGTAATGCAGTCGCCGGGCTTGAAGTACGACGCTGGGCCCCTCTCGTTGACGCTCAGGAGGAAGTGCACGACGAGTCCGACGAGGATTCCGGCGAGCACCACCACCCATACACCGGACAGCACCAGCCCGGCGATAGCCAGTCCACGTCCGCCATGGCCTTGCTTGGCCCTCTTGATTCCGACAATGCCGCAGACCACGCTGACCAGTAGGCCGACGATGCCGAAGATCAGCGAGAGGATCGCCCACACGTTCGTTCTTCACCGCCGGCGGCGGGTAGGGCCTGGCGCTGGGGGTACGGGCGGCGGGTACCGGTCCCGGAGGATACGGCGGCGGTCGGCGGTGGGCGTATAGCCGGGCGGCCGCGCGGGCGGAGGCGGGTACGGGGCCGACGGCGGCTGGTTTTAGGGCCCTGACGGAGGTGTTCCGTATGGCGGGGGATTGCCCGGCGGCATGGTCACGCGGTGACCTTAGCAGCAAACTTCACGCCCACAGACTCACTTGTGGATCGGTGACCAGCGCTCGCCCTTCGTCACCGCCGCGCAGACGACCGACCTTGCCGTTCGCCCAGACCTCAGCGGGTGGGTACGCCACGGCCACATGGAACCTGGGTCCCTCCGGCGGCGCGAAGTCCCGAGCACGATCAGCGCGGCGACCGCACAGGGCACAATCACTCTCGCGCGCTCCCACGCGGTCACGCCAGCAAGCGTAGTGCCGCGTCGACCGCCAGCACCGGAACATCGAGCGTCTTAGAGCCCAGGTCGTGGCGGGCGCCGGTGATCTCGACGATCTCGGTGGGGGCGGCGATCAGCGCCGCGGCGGGGCGCAGTTCGTCGATGGTCCCGAATGGATCGGAGGTGCCGTGCGTGAATACCGTCGGCGCCGCGATCAGGGGCAGGTGTTCGGTGCGGGCGCGCTCCGGCTTGCCGGGCGGATGCAGGGGGTAGGAGAACAGCGTCAGGACATCGATTTCGGCAGTTTTGTCGGCGGCGACCATCGATGTCATCCGCCCCCCGTAGGAGTGGCCGCCCGCGATGACGAGTCCGTCGGCCAGCGTGTGCGCCAGCTCGATCGCCTCGACGACGCCGGCCTGGTCCTTCGTCGCGGACCCGGACGGCGGGCCCTTCGGCCGCCGCCTGCGGTACGGCAGGTTGTATCGCACCGCGAGCCAACCGCGGCTCGCCCACTCGTCGCAGATCTTCTTCAGTAGCGGCGATTCGCGACTGCCGCCGGCCCCGTGGGTCAGCACGACGACGCCCTTGGCCTTGCCCTTGGGCTCGTGGGCGATGCCCGCTATCTGGTCGACGTTCATGAGCCCAGTCTGAACAACGCCGATACCGGGCCGTGACCGTGGCCCAACGGGTATGCGGCGCGCAGACACTCGGTGACCCAGCGCTTCCCGAATGCGACCGCGTCGGGCACCTCGTAGCCGTGGGCGAGCGCACTGGCCACCGCGGCGGCGAGCGTGTCCCCTGCGCCGTGGTCGTCGCCGGTGTCGATGCGCGTCGCGTCGAACTCGTAGAAGTCGGTGCCGTCGAACAATAGGTCCGGGCTGTGCGACGACGACCGCAGGTGCCCGCCCTTGACCAGCGCCCACTGGGGACCTAGCGCGTGCAGTGCTCGCGCGGCTTCGCGCTGAGACTCGTCGTCGATGACCTCGATATCGACGAGCAGCCGCACCTCGTCGAGGTTCGGCGTCACCAGCGTGGCCAACGGGAACAGTTGCCCCTTAAGCGAATCCAACGCGCTCGGGTGCAATAGCGGATCGCCGTGCATGGACGCGCACACCGGGTCGACGACTAGCGGCACCGTGCCCGCCAGGCCCTGACTCCGCCAGGCCTCGGCAATGGTGTCGATGATCGCCGACGACGCCAGCATGCCGGTCTTGGCGGCTTGGAGGCCGATGTCGGAGGCGACGGCTTCGATCTGGCCCGCGATGACGTCGAGGGGAATCTCGTGAAAGCCCTTGACGCCCACCGAGTTCTGCACCGTTACCGCCGTGACGGCGACCAGACCGTGCACACCGAGCAACGCGAAGGTGCGCAGGTCGGCCTGGATGCCGGCACCGCCGCCGGAATCGGATCCGGCGATCGTCATGACCCGCAGCGGGGTTTCGCCCGGTGGCGTCAGCGGCAGGAAAGTCATTGCGCGATAGGGAGGTAGACGCGGTTTCCGTGTTCGGCGAACTCGCGTGACTTGTCCGCCATTGCGTCGCGAACCTCGTGACTGATGCGCATCGAGCAGAACTTCGGTCCGCACATCGAGCAGAAGTGCGCGGTCTTGGCCGGCTCGGCGGGCAGTGTCTGGTCGTGGAACTCGCGCGCGGTGTCGGGGTCCAGCGACAGCGCGAACTGGTCGTTCCAGCGGAACTCGAAGCGCGCCCGCGACAGCGCGTCGTCACGGTGCTGCGCGCGCGGATGGCCCTTGGCCAGATCGGCGGCGTGCGCGGCGATCTTGTAGGCGATCACCCCGTCCTTGACGTCGGTGCGATCGGGCAGGCCCAGATGCTCCTTGGGTGTCACGTAGCACAGCATCGCGGTGCCGGCGTGGGCGATGATCGCCGCGCCGATCGCCGAGGTGATGTGGTCATAGGCCGGCGCGATGTCGGTGGCCAGCGGGCCCAACGTGTAGAACGGCGCCTCCTGACACAGCTGCTCTTGCAGGCGCACGTTCTCCACGATCTTGTGCATCGGGATGTGACCGGGTCCCTCGATCATCACCTGCACACCCCGGGATGTGGCGATCTTGGTCAACTCGCCCAGCGTGCGCAGCTCGGCGAACTGGGCTTCGTCGTTGGCGTCGGCGATCGAGCCGGGCCGCAGCCCGTCACCCAGCGAGAAGGTCACGTCGTAGCGCGCCAGGATCTCGCACAGCTCCGCGAAGTGGGTGTAGAGGAACGACTCGCTGTGATGCGCCAAACACCAGGCCGCCATGATCGACCCGCCGCGGCTCACGATGCCCGTCACCCGGTTGGCGGTCAGCGGAACGTAGCGCAGCAGCACCCCGGCGTGCACCGTCATGTAGTCCACACCCTGCTCGGCCTGCTCGATCACGGTGTCGCGGTAGACCTCCCAGCTCAACGCGGTCGGGTCGCCGTTGACCCTCTCCAGCGCCTGATAGATCGGCACCGTGCCGACCGGCACCGGCGAGTTGCGCAGGATCCACTCCCGGGTCAGCGCGATGTCGCGGCCGGTGGACAGGTCCATGATGGTGTCCGCACCCCAGCGGGTGGCCCACACCATCTTGTCGACCTCCTCGGCGATCGAGCTGGTGACCGCCGAATTCCCGATGTTGGCGTTGATTTTCACCGCGAACGCCTTGCCGATGATCATCGGCTCGCTCTCGGGATGATGGTGGTTGGCCGGGATGACCGCACGCCCGCGGGCCACCTCGTCACGCACCAGCTTGGGCCGCACACCCTCACGGGCGGCGATGAACGCCATCTCCGCGGTGACCTCACCGGCACGCGCACGCTGCAACTGGGTGCCGCGATCACCCACCACACCCGGCCGCGGCGGCAGACCCGCATGCAGATCGATCACCGCGTCAGCATCGGTGTACGGGCCCGACGTGTCATACAGGTCCAAATGCTCACCATTCGACAGGTCCACCCGCCGAAACGGCACTTTGGCGCGCGGGACACCCTCGAGGTCGAGGTCGACGTCCCGGTAGGTCTTCGTGCTGCCCGCGATGGGGCCAGTGGTCACAGACGGATGGATTGAAGCGGAATCATCACACTGCAGCATTTCTCAGCATCTCCCTACGCCGGCATTACCCGGTCAGGTTCGTACGGTCGACGGCCCCAGCCGTCCTCTCAGCGCGCTCGGTGTGCGCTCCCGCGTTCGGACGCTTGCCACGCTAGCGCAGCGGAGCGGTGCGCGGGAATACCGAATTGCCCGGAGATGCTTTACATAGCTAATATATGTGTTTTGTGCCGTGACGGCGCCTCTGGATACGTAAGCGAAATAGATGACAACTGAGATTGAGCCGACGAAACCCCCGGTTGTGGCGGACGCCGATGTGGCCGCAGCCGCGACAGCTCGCCGCCGCAGGCGCATGGATCACGATCACCCGTTCTACAAGTGGATCGTGCTGTCCAACACCACGTTGGGCACCCTGCTGGCGACCATCAACGCCTCGATCGTGCTGATATCGCTGCCGGCCATCTTCCGCGGCATCGGACTCAACCCGCTGGCGCCGGGAAACGTCAGCTACCTGCTGTGGATGCTGATGGGCTACCTGGTGGTCACGGCCGTGCTGGTGGTCCCGTTCGGCCGTCTCGGCGACATCTTCGGCCGGGTCCGCATCTACAACATCGGTTTCGCCGTCTTCACTGTCGCGGCGGTCGCGCTGTCTTTCGACCCGTTGCACGGCGATGGCGGCGCGCTGTGGCTCATCGCTTGGCGCGTGGTTCAGGGCGTCGGCGGGGCGATGCTCATGGCGTCGTCGTCGGCGATCCTGACCGACGCTTTCCCGGCCAACCAGCGCGGCATGGCGCTGGGCGTGAACATGGTGGCCGCGGTGGCCGGGTCGTTCCTCGGCCTGCTCATCGGCGGCGTGTTGTCCGAGTGGGACTGGCGGGCGATCTTCTGGGTCGGCGTGCCGATCGGCATTCTGGGCACCATTTGGAGCGTGCGCTCGCTTAAGGAACTCGGGGTCCGCACGCCCGGGAAGCTGGACTGGGCGGGCAGCGTGACCTTCGGTGTCGGGCTTACAGTGCTGCTGGTGGGCATCACGTACGGCATTCAGCCGTACGGCGACTCCACTACCGGATGGGCCAACCCGTGGGTATTCGGCGCGATCGGCGCCGGGCTGCTGCTGTTGGTGGCGTTCTGCTTCATCGAACTGCGCGTCGCCCAGCCGATGGTCAACATCCGGTTGTTCCGCTCGACCGCGTTCGGGATGGGCAACCTCGCCGGGCTCGTCTCGTCTGTGGGCCGTGGCGGTCTGCAGTTCATGCTCATCATCTGGTTGCAGGGCATCTGGCTTCCGTTGCACGGCTACGACTTTGAATCCACGCCCCTGTGGGCGGCGATCTACATGTTGCCGATCACTGCGGGCTTCCTCGTCGGCGGCCCGCTCGCGGGCTCGCTGTCGGACCGCTTCGGCGCCCGGCCGTTCACGGTCGGCGGGATGGTGTTGATGGCGGGCTCGTTCGTCGCGCTGATGATGATCCCCGTCGACTTCGACTACTGGTTGTTCGCGCTGCTGATCTTCCTCAACGGCCTCGGCGGCGGCATTTTCACCGCGCCGAACACCGCGGCGATCATGTCGAGCGTTCCGGCCGCCGAACGTGGCGCCGCGTCGGGGGTGCGCGCAACGTTCTTCAACGCGGGCTCGTCACTGTCGATCGGCATCTTCTTCTCGTTGATGATCATCGGCCTGGCCAACACGTTGCCGAGCGCGATGAGCGCCGGGCTGCAAGAGCAGGGCGTGTCGGCGTCAGTGGCACACGAAGTGGCGAACCTGCCGCCGGTCGGCAGCCTGTTCGCGGCCTTCTTGGGCTACAACCCGATCGCCGAGCTGTTGGAGCCGTACCACGCCCTGCAGCAGCCCGGTGTGAACGCCGAGGTGTTGACCGGCCAGACATTCTTTCCGCACCTGATCACCGAGCCGTTCCACACCGGCCTCGTGGTGGTGTTCGGTGCTGCGACGGTGATGATGGTGATCGGCTTGATCGCGTCGCTGTTCAACCCGGGTCGCTACGCGACCGAGGTGTGACACCCCGCTGCGTCGGGGTACCCCGGCCACATGGGTACCACCCTCGATACCAGGCCACGTGCGATTCGCCAGCAGGCTCAGCAACACGCCGACGCAACGCGCGGACGGATGGAGTTCGACGGCTGGGAAAACCTGCCCGATCCGCCCGTGCTGCTGGTGGGCATCCACTCGGGTGCGCCGTTCGTGTGGGACGCGTGGACCGTCGCCGTTCAGTGGCGGCGTCGGTTGCGCCGACGACGATGGCCTGTTCTCATGCAGTCGGCACATGACGGCGTTGATGTCCATCCCGCTGAGCGGCCGCTACTTCCAGCGCCTCGGCGTTCGATCGCGCACCGATAGTTCGGGCATCGTTCGCGCGACATGCCGGTGCTCATCTGCGTACCAGGGTCGGTGTCTTACGGCCGTCGGCGATGCGACGCCGCCAATAGCTTCTCCGATCGCCGCCAGCTTGCGCGCGGGCCCATGAGCCATCGCCATCGGCTGTCGATGTGTCGCCTCGATCTCGGTGATCAGACGTCGGCGGTCACCGCGGCGTTCGACTCGACGTGTTCGATGTCAGCTGGACTCGCACTGACACAAATCGACCGCGTTGTCCACAGGCGCTCAGGCGCGTCAGTTCAACTCGACCAGTACTGGGGCGTGGTCGCTAGGCGCCTTGCCTTTGCGTTCCTCACGCACGATCTCGGCGTGGGTGACCCTCTCGGCCAGCGCGGGCGAGCCGAGGATGAAGTCGATGCGCATGCCCCGGTTCTTCGGGAACCGCAGCTGCGTGTAGTCCCAATACGTGAAGACGGCGGGCCCCGGTGTGAAAGGCCGTACCACGTCACTGAATTGGGCGTCGACGATTGCTTTGAACGCCGCTCGCTCGGGCGGGGTGACATGGGTGCTGTCCTTGTAGAACTCCACGCTCCAGACATCCTCGTCGGTGGGCGCGATGTTCCAGTCGCCGACCAATGCGATCTGCGCAGACGGATCGCCGGCCAGCCATTTGTGCGCTGTAACTTTCAGCGCGGCAAGCCATTCCAGCTTGTACAGATAGTGCGGTGAGCCGACGAATCGACCGTTCGGCACATACAGGCTCCATACCCGCACACCGTCACAGGTGGCGCCCAGTGCCCGCGCTTCGGCGGCGGCTTGCACGTCGGGCTTGTCGCTCCACGTGGGCTGGCCGTCGAAACCGACCTGGACATCGTCGAGGCCGACCCGCGACGCGATCGCCACCCCGTTCCACTGGTTGAACCCGCAATGCACGACGTCATAGCCGAGCGGCGACGAACGGCATAGTCGGGAATTGGTCGTCGGAACACTTCGTCTCCTGCATGGCCAGCACGTCGATGTCGGCGCGTTCCAGCCAATCCGTGACCCGGTCAACGCGGGCGCGGATGGAGTTGACGTTCCACGTGGCCAGCCGCATGCCCTACAGGCTACGAGCATCGACGTAGCGCGACCGGTGCTGGATGGTGAAACCCATCGACTCGTAAAGCGTGATCGCCGCGGCGTTGTCGACCAAGACCTGCACATAGGCGCGGGTGGCGCCGCGCTCGGCGCCCCACGTCAGCAGCGCCGCACACAGTGTTCGTGCATGGCCGCGGCGGCGCTGCTCCTCGACCACCCGCACTGCCGACATACCCAGCCACCGACCGCCGTCGGGCGCACTGGTGACGGCGCCCCTTCCCACTGCGGCATCCGCGATCGTCGCGAAGGCCACCTCGCCGTCGACCACCGCGGTCAGGACGTCGACCGGAACGTCGCGCTGATACAGCCGAAGCCATTGATCATCCGGCTGCGTCGCAAGCGTCACTGCCGAATCCGGTTCTCCTGACGTCAGTTCGCGGACCATGACCACCGTTTCGAGGTGCGGCTCGACGCCGACAGGAAGGCGAATCAGCCGGTCCGGCACGGACAGCCACGGCGTCAACCCACGCGCGCCATACCACTCGACGATCGAAGGCACCGCACCAAAGTCGGCGTCAACCCCAAGCGGTACAGCAGAATTGCCGCGATGCGTGTGCCCGTCCGCGGCGCGCAGCAGCCACCCGTTCAGCCACTGACGCTCAGTGCCCGGCCACGCCAGAGCGGCGGCGTGCTCCGTCGCCCGGATCTGCGACCTCCGCACGGGCGCTGCGGTGAGCGCCTTCACCGCCACCACGTCGTCGGGCGAGACCTCGACGACCGCACCGGTTTTCGTCTGCACCCTCAGCCGAGGCTCGACCGCCAACAGGTGCCCGATGACGTCGGTCAGTGGCGGCACCGATCCGGCGGGCAGTCGGTAGCGCAGAGCGACCCGAGTTCCGACCGCGGGCAGCCGATCCACGAGCTAGTGGCCGAACGGATCGGGATCCTTGCCGGGCGTCCACGACAGCCCGGGCACACCCCAGCCGTTCGACTTCACCGCACGCTTGGCGCTGCGGGCATGCCGGCCGACCAAACGGTCCAGATACAGGAAGCCATCGAGATGGCCGGTTTCATGCTGCAACATCCGCGCGAACAGCCCGGTGCCTTCCAGTGTGAGGGGCGTGCCGTCGGCGTCCAGGCCGGTCACTCGCGCCCAGTCCGCGCGGCCGGTCGGAAACGACTCTCCGGGCAGCGACAGGCAGCCTTCGTCATCGTCGTCAGGGTCGGGCATCGTCTCCGGCACGTCGGTGGTTTCCAGCACGGGGTTGACGATGACTCCGCGCCGGCGGGTGGTTCGTCCGCGCGCGTCGGCGCAGTCGTAGACGAAGACGCGCTTGGAGACGCCGATCTGATTGGCGGCCAGCCCCACCCCGTTGGCGGCGTCCATCGTGTCGTACAGGTCCTTGATCAAGTCCGCGAGATCGTCCGGCAGCGAACCGTCGTCGCCGACCGGTATCGGCTCGGTCGCGGTGCGCAAGACGGGATCTCCTATGATTCGGATGGGTACGACAGCCACGCGGGAAAGCTTAAGGCGGCAATCCTTATCACCCGACTCGCGGGGCTAGCTGACGCCTCAGCTTCCCAACCCGTGGTTGAATGAGCGCCGAAACACAGCGATGTCATTTCGAGTGTCGGAAGGGTCCAGGAGCGAGATGGACGGCGCGATTGCGCGGACTGAGCAATCCGGGGACGACTCTGATCTCAGCGATGGGCTGACCCGGCGCGAGCACGACATCCTGGCGTTCGAGCGTCAGTGGTGGAAGTACGCCGGCTCCAAGGAAGACGCCATCAAGGAACTGTTCTCGATGTCGGCCACGCGGTACTACCAGGTGCTGAACGCGCTGGTCGACCGCCCTGAGGCGGTGGTGGCGGACCCGATGCTGGTCAAGCGGCTGCGGCGGCTGCGGGCCAGCCGGCAGAAGGCCCGGGCGGCGCGTCGGCTGGGCTTCGACGTCACCTGAGGTTTTCGGGCCGAGCGGGCCCGCTCGATACAGTGGGCGGTAATGAACCAGCGAAATTCCTCCGGGCTGCCCTTGCGCGCCATGGTGATGGTGCTGCTGTTCCTGGGTGTGGTGTTTCTGTTGGTCGGATTCCAGGCGATGGGTTCGGGCGGCGACTCCGCCGATGAGCAGGCGCCGATCGCGACCACCACCATTGCCACCAGCTCTGCGAAGCCATCGCCTTCGCCAGAACCGGCCAGGGCCGACGTGCGGGTGTACAACATCTCGGAGACCGAAGGTGCCGCGGAAGGCACGGCCAACAGATTGCGTGAGGCCGGCTGGAACGTCACCGAAACCGGCGACCTGAGCTTGCCGGAGGTGACTGCCACCACGGTGTATTTCAGCGATGCCCCGGGCGAGCGGGAGGCGGCTGACGAAGTGGGCAGGCTGCTCGAGGCGCCGGTGGAGCCGCGGGTGCCCGGATTGGTCGAGCAACCGCCGGGCGTGGTCGTGGTGGTCACCGGCTAGGCTCTTGCACATGCTCAAGACCGTTGCCGCCGCTTCCTTGTTCGCTGTCCCAGTTCTGGCGTTGAGCGCTTGCAGCCCCAACGAGCCGGTGGCGACGCAACCGGGCACCCCCCCGCCGATCTGGACCGGCTCGCCGTCGCCGTCCGCGCCGCCCGGCGAAGGCGAGGGTGGACACGGCGGCGGTGAGGCCGCCAGCGGTGAGAAGCTCACGGCCCAGCTGAAACTGGCCGACGGCACCACGGTGGCCACCGCCGACTTCGAGTTCGCCAACGGCTACGCCACCGTCACGGTGCAGACCACCGCACCGGGTGAGCTGGCGCCGGGATTCCACGGCCTGCATATCCACTCGGTCGGTAGGTGTGAGGCCAACTCGGTCGCCCCGACCGGTGGTGCGCCCGCTGACTTCAATTCCGCCGGTGGGCATTTCCAGGCGGCGGGCCACACCGGCCACCCCGCGAGCGGCGATCTGACATCCCTGCAGGTCCGCGAGGACGGCTCGGCGAATCTAGTGACGACGACCGATGCGTTCACCGAGGAGGACCTGCTCGGCGGCGCCAAGACGTCGATCATCATCCACGAGAAGGCCGACAACTTCGCGAACATCCCGCCGGAGCGCTACCAGCAGGTCAACGGCGCGCCGCCGCCGGACGAGACCACGCTAGCCACCGGCGACGCCGGAAAGCGCGTGGCCTGCGGTGTTATCGGCACCGGTTAGCAGCCACATCGACTTCGCCGGCTCGCCCCGGCCGACCGTTGGTGTCGAATGGGAGTTCGCGCTAGTCGACACCGAGACCCGCGACCTGAGCAACGAGGCCGCCGCGGTCATCCTGGAACTCGGCGAGAACAACCCTCGTGTGCACAAGGAATTGCTGCGCAACACAGTCGAGATCGTCACAGGCGTCTGCGATTCGGTGCCTCAGGCGATGGACGATCTGCGGTCGACGCTGGGGACCACGCGCAAGATCGTGCGTGACCGCGGCATGGAACTGTTCTGTGCCGGCACTCATCCGTTCGCGCAATGGTCGGCTCAGAAGCTGACCGACGCGCCGCGCTACGCCGAGCTGATCAAGCGCACGCAGTGGTGGGGTCGGCAGATGCTGATCTGGGGTGTGCATGTGCACGTGGGCGTCTCGTCGGCGCACAAGGTGATGCCGATCATCACCTCGATGCTCAACCATTACCCGCACCTGCTTGCATTGTCAGCGTCGTCGCCGTTCTGGGCAGGCGAGGACACCGGCTATGCGAGCAACCGCGCGATGATGTTCCAGCAGCTGCCGACCGCCGGCCTGCCGTTCCACTTCCATACGTGGGCCGAGTTCGAAGGCTTCGTCCATGACCAGAAGAAGACCGGCATCATCGACCACATGAACGAAATCCGTTGGGACATCCGGCCTTCACCGCATTTGGGCACTGTGGAAGTCCGGATCTTCGACGGTGTCTCCAATATTCGCGAGCTGAGCGCGATGGTCGCCCTGACACATTGCCTGATCGTCGATCTGGACCGGCGCCTCGACGCGGGCGAGCATCTGCCGAGCATGCCGCCGTGGCATGTGCAGGAAAACAAATGGCGCGCAGCCCGTTACGGCCTTGACGCGGTCATCATCCTGGATGCCGACAGCAACGAGCGGCTGGTCACCGAGGATCTCGACGAGCTGCTGAACCGCCTTGAGCCGGTGGCCAAGTCGCTGTCCTGCGCCGACGAGTTGGTCCGCGTCGCCGACATCTACCGGATGGGCGCGTCGTACCAACGTCAGCGACGAGTCGCCGAGGAACACGACGGCGATTTACGCGCGGTGGTCGACGCGTTGGTCGGCGAGTTGGATATTTAGTGCCTGTCACGCCGATGTTCCCGCTGGAGGTGGCGATGCTGCCCGGCGAGGAACTGCCGCTGAGAATCTTTGAGCCGCGCTACTCCGCATTGGTGCAGCACTGCCTGGCCGCCGAGGACCCGGCGTTCGGGGTGGTGCTGATCGCCGCGGGCCGAGAGGTCGGCGGCGGGGACACCCGCAGCGACGTCGGCGCGCTGGCCCACATCACCGAGTGCGCCGACTTCGGCGACGGGCGCTACCGCCTGCGATGCGTGATGGGCGAGCGGATCCGGGTGCTGGACTGGCACCCCGACGATCCCTACCCGCAGGCCGAGATTGAGCCCTGGCCCGACGAGCCCGGTGACACCGTCGACGTGGACGCGATCAAGGATGTCGAGGGCCGCATGATCGCGCTGTTCGAGCGCATCGCCGCCGCGCGTGGAGCGGAGGTGAACGGGCGAGACATCGTGGTGGGCGCCGACGCGTCGGGGGACGCCGCTATGTGGTTGTACGCCTTGGCCTCCCGGCTTCCGATGGGCCAGGCCGACCGGTACGCGGTGCTTTCCGCGCCGACCGCGGCGGCGCGGCTGGCGGCGCTGAGCGACGCCGTCGACACGGTCACGGCGATGGTCGAGTTTCAGCTGTCGGAGTAGTTCGGGTCGAACGTTCCTTACCGCTCGAATATTCGCCGAAATGTCGAGCGGTAAGGAACGTTCGGCGCTGATTACTCTGGGACGAACTGCTCGGTGCGTAGCCGCTCGAGCGCGCGCTCATCGGTTTCAGGAGCCGTCGTGACATTCGAGGATCACTACGACGCCGACGGCAACCTGACGTGCTTGCTTCCGTCCTGCATGTTCATGAACCTACCCGATCTCGGTCACCGGTCCTGACGGTAGTTCCTCGGGTCAACCGCCTGTCAGACGAGTTTGCCGTCAACGAACACCGTGCGCGGCGACGCGTCGTCGGCCTGCCCTGGGGAGCACCGGCCGTACCGAGTCATCAGTTCGGCCGCCTCGAAGGACGCGATCTCCCAACCATGTTCGGTCAGCCAGTCCGCCACGTCGGCGCGATCCTCGATGAACCACAGATCCTGGACGTCCGGGACATTCTCGTCGTCGGCGACGCCGGCCGCTTCGCGCATGCTGCGCATTTGTTCGCGCCTGCTGGCGAGATACTCGGGGTCGAAGAAGTCGGCGCCGAACGACTCGACCGCAACGCGGCTGCCCCTGGCGCTGTGTTGGTGCAATCGCTCGAACAACAGGTCCTGGCCGTCGGCCGGCAGATAGGGAAGCAAACCTTCGGCCGCCCATGCCGTCGGCTCAGCCGGATCAAATCCCGCCTCGCGCAATGCCTTCGGCCAATCTTGCCTGAGATCCACGGATACCGCGACATAGCGCGCGACGGTCGGCTTGGCGTCATTCTCAATCAGTGTCCTGGTCTTGAACTCCAGGACCTCGGGTTGGTCGATCTCGTAGAGCACAGTCCCGTCCAGCCACGGCAGCCGCCACCCCCTGGCATCCAGGCCGGCCGCGAGGATGACGGCCTGCTCGCTGCCACTGGCGCCGGCCGCGATGAAGAACTCGTCGAACCACTTCGTGCGTGACGCGGCGTAGCCCGAGATTGCCCGGATCCGCTCCAGCATGTACTTCGGCGGCAGCCGCCACCCGCGCTCCTTGGCCGCGTCGACGAACAGGTGCGCGTAAGGATCGGTGAACAGCGGGCATTGCGACGACGCCTCTTCCGAGCGCGCCCAGGCGACACCCAGCGCAGTCGCACCCACGCTTTCGGTGATGTCCCAGCTGTCGCCATCAGTTCGCGCCATTGCCACCGGGTTCCCCGTTTTCGTCGGACTCACGCATTTCGTCCCTGGTCAGCAGGTCATCCCGGACGTTCTGCTCCCGGTATGCCAGCTGGCCGACACGGTTGGCCACCACAGGGGCGGTGATCACGGTGAACAGGCCGCTGAGGATGAGCATTCCGACGTCGGCGTTGCCGCGCAGCCGGATTGCTGCGCCTGCCAAGACGAGCAGCAGGCCCAGCACCTGAGGCTTGGTCGCCGCATGCATCCGCGTCAGCGTGTCCGGGAATCGGACCACGCCGATCGCGGCGGTCAACGCGAGGGTCGAGCCGCCGAGGATCAGCACGCCGGCAACGATGTCGAGCGCGGTCCTCATCGCAATCTCCGTGCGGCGCGCGGCTTGTCGATGTCAGGCACCCGGAACCGCGCGACGCTGACCGAGCCGACGAAGCCGATCAACGCCAGTGCGGTAAGGCCGTAGGTCACGGTGGTGTCCAAGCTGAAGGCCGCCCACGTTCCGATCGCACACATCGTCACTGCCACCAAGGTGTCGAGGGCGACCAGCCTGTCCAGCGTGCTCGGCCCGGCCAGCAGCCGGACCATGGTGATGACAATGGCCGCGGTGAGCATGACAGCCGCGATGATCCACACGATCGTCATGCGTTCTCCTTCGCCGCCGACGGCCTCCAGTCGGCGTCGCGCTCGAAGGACCTGACGAGCAGCCGCTCGATCTCGGCGATCTGGCGATAGAACCGATTGACCGCACGCTCGGAGCCGACATCGATGACGTGGACGTAGACCATCCGACGGACTTGGTCGATCTCCAGCGCGATCGTTCCCGGGGTCAGGTTGACGATGTTGACCGCCAACGCCAGCACCAGATCGGACTTGACCGCAAAATGGGCCCGAAGCACAGCCGACAGCGGCGGTGGGCCGGGTTTGACTGCCAGCCATGCCAATTGAAAAGACGACATCAACAGGTACCCGGCGATCTGGAGGGCCAGCCGCAGCAGAGACAGCGGATGCACTCGGCCTTCGATCGGCACCGCCGGCAGCGGCAGGAGCAGCGTGATGATCAGTGCGATGGTCAAGCCTGACAGGATGTTGGCCGCAGAAACGGTGCCCCACAGCAGGATCCAGACGAGGGTGAGCCAGCACAGTATCCATGCGCGTAGCACTATCCGCCTCAACTGGACTCCGCTCTTCGCGGGAGCGCTCATCGCCGTTCACCGCCTAAGACCGCCGAGATGTACTGGCCGCGATCGAGCACCGCGTCGGCCGCGCGTCCGCTGTAGGCAAAGATCGGGCCCGCCAGCACCGTCAATGCCATGGCGACCGCGATGAGCGCGCCCGTCGGTGCCACCATCCCGACCGGCATCCGCCCGACATGGTCGCGGTCGACGAACTGAATGTCTTCCGGTTCGTCGAGGAGCGCCGAGGGTGCTGCGCCGGACAGGTGGCCCTCGGGGGCGTCCTCCCGGGACCGCCAGAACGCCTTCGTCCACACGCGGACAACGACATACAACGTCAGCAGGCTGGTGATCACACCGCCGCCCACCAGGACCCAGGCCAGCGCCGATCCATCCTGCGCACCGGCCTCCAGCAGCGCCACCTTGCCGATGAAACCGGAAAAGGGGGGTATACCACCGAGATTGAGCGCAGGAACAACGAACACGAAGGCAAGAAGCGGACTCGTCGCCGCCAGGCCACCCAGCCGTTGCATGGTCGATGCGCCCGCCTGGCGTTCGATCAGCCCGACCACCAGGAACAGTGTGGTTTGCACCACGATGTGGTGCGCGACGTAGTAGATCGCACCGGACATACCGAGCTCGCTGGACAGCGCGATGCCGAACACCATGTAGCCGATGTGGCTGACCAGCGTGAAGGACAGCAGCCGCTTGATATCGCTTTGCGCAATCGCGCCGAGGATGCCGATCAGCATCGTCAGCAGGGCGGCCACCAGCAGCAGCGGGTCAAGCCCTCCGGCGGGGAACAGCAACGAGTGCGCCCGGATGATCGCGTACACACCGACTTTCGTCAGCAGGCCGGCGAACACCGCCGTGACGGGGGCGGGCGCGGTCGGGTAGGAGTCGGGCAGCCATGTCGACAACGGGAAAACGGCCGCTTTGATGCCGAAAGCGACCAGCAGCACCGCGAACAACGCGCTGCGGGTGCCATCCGACACGCCGTCGAGTCGGACGGCCAGCTCCGCCAAGTTCAGCGTGCCGGTCGCCGCGTAGACGAGGGCGATACCGAACAGGAACACCAGCGACGACACCATCGACACCATCACGTAGGAGATGCCTGCGCGGACCCGGTCCTTGCTGGCGCCGATGGTCAGCAACACGAAGCTCGCCGACAACAGCACTTCGAAGCCGACATACAGATTGAACAGATCGCCTGCGAGGAACGCCGTGCACACGCCTGCCGACAGCACCAGATAAGTGGGCAAAAAGATCGAGACCGGTTGGCGCTCGTCGCCGTCCCGGATGCCCTGTCCGATGGCGTAAAAGACCACCGCCAGAAGCACGATCGACGACACCACCAGCATCAGCGCCGAAAGCCGATCCACCACCAACGTGATGCCGAGCGGCCCCATGCCCGGCACCGTCTGACCCCAACCGCCGACGTTCAGGACCAGGGTGCCGTCGCGATCAGCGAAATAGACCAGCGTTGCGCACACCACGACGACGACCGACAGCGCGGCCAGCGTGATGGACCGCTGAAGTCGAGGCCTGCGGCCGGCGACCAGCGTCAGCGCGGCACCCAAGGTCGGGATCAGCACCGGCAGGGGCGTCAAGACCGAAGCGACGTTCATGCGCGACCCGCCTTCGCTTCTCGCTGGCCTGTCACCGCGAACCGTCCAGCCCCGGCAGTGCGTCCAGTTCGTCCGGCAGGTCGGTGTCGCGCGCAGGCACCTGTTGCGGACGGTCCGCGTCGAGCGCACTGGCTTCCTCGCCCGACAACTGAGAGACCCTGGTGTCTTCGGGGTCGTCGCTGACTTCCTCTTCGGTGGTCAACCGGTATGACCGGTAGGCCAGCGCCAGCACGAACGCCGCGATGCCCATCGTGATGACGATGGCCGTCAGAATCATGCCCTGGGCCAACGGATCTGCCGTCGTGGTCTCACCGTTGCTGGTGCGGCCGCGGATCGGCGGGTTGCCCGACGGGCCGCCGACGGTCAGGATCAGCAGATTGATCGCGTTGCCGATCAGCAACAGACCCAACAACATTCGGGTCAAATTGCGTTCGAGCAGCAGGTACACACCCGCGCTGATGAGTCCGCCGATCAGAATCAGGGGAATCAGGTAGGTGGTCATGGCAACACCACCGCCGACCGGCCGTTGGCCCGCTGCTCGGACATCTCGACGTCGACCCGCGCGCCCAGGCTACGCAGCACGTCGAGCACCAGGCCGACGACGATCAGGTATACGCCGAGGTCGAAGAACAGCGCGGTGACGAACTTGACTGTGCCGAGCACGGGTAGGTCCACCTCAATCAGGGCCGACGACAACACCGGTGCACCCAGCAGCAGCGAGGCCACCGCCGTCCCTGCGGAGAGCCCGAGCCCGGCGCCGAGGATCTTGCCCGCGTCGAACGGCAGCGTCTCACCGAGCTCGTAGCGCCCGCCTGCGAGATAACGCAACACCAACGCCAGACCCGCCGTCAGCCCGCCCGCGAAACCGCCGCCTGGGGTGTTGTGCCCGCCGAAGAAGAAGTACGCCGACAGCACCATGATCAGTGGGAAGATCATGCGAGTGGCGACCTCCAGCACCAGCGACCGGTGCTTCGGGTCGCGCAGCTCGCTGCCCCGCAGCCACGTGCGGTCGCCGACGGCGGGGCTGACGCTCGCGCTGGCAGGAAGACGTCCGATGTCGGGCTGGCCCGCATCCGAAACGCGCGGTGCACTACCAAAACGCCTGTGCCGGAACACCAATGACGCGACCCCGGTCGCGGCGACCAGCAACACCGAGATCTCGCCCATGGTGTCCCAGGCCCGGATGTCGACGAGCAGGACGTTGACCGTGTTCGCACCGTGTCCGCGGAAATACGCTGCGTCGGGCAGCAATTCGGCGATCGGGGTGGTGGTGCGTGCGGCCATCGCGAACGCCGCCAGCGTCGTGACGGTGGTGCCCACCGCGAGTGCCAGCACCGCGCGCGGTAGCCGGTGTCGGTTGATGTACGTGCGGTCGGCCTCCGCGGGCAGCGTCCGCAGCACGAGGACGAAGACCACCAGCGTGAGCGTCTCCACCAGAAACTGAGTCAGGGCCAGATCGGGTGCGCCGTGGAACGCGAACACGGCGCCGCAGCCGTATCCGGTCACACCCACCAGCAGCACCGCCGCCAACCGGTTGCGCATCACCGTCGCGCCGAGCGCGGCGGCCAATATCACCAAGCCGGCCACCACCTGCAGCGGTGAGTCCCACATGGCGAAGTCGGGACGGTCGCGCGCGCCGATGGCGAGCACGATCACCGGCACCAGCACGAGGGTGCACAGAATGACCGACTGGGTCGCAGGGATCGAGCCGCGTTGCGTGACCGCGGTGAGCCGCACCGAAAGCCGGTCAAGACCTCGCAGCGCGGCATCGTAGATGTGGTCGGCGTTGCCCAACGGGGCGCGAGCCGTTCGGATCCGCCGCAACCGGTCGCGCCCGAAGTAGGCGGCCGTGCCGACGGCGAGCACGAGCACCGACAACAGCAATGGCAGGCCCAGACCGTGCCAGAGCGCCAGATCGTAGTCCTCGCCGCCCGGCACCGTATCGGCGTAACCATCCAGGACGGCGTCGAGTCGGTCAGGCCACAACCCGAACAACAGCCCCGCCGCGGCCAGCAGTGCCGAAGGGATGAGGAAAGTCGTAGCCGGGCGGTGCATTTCGGCCACCAGCTTGCTGGGCTCCGGCTTCCCCTTGCGTCCGAACGCGCCCACCAGGAAACGCAGGCTGTAGATCGTGGTGAACACCGAGCCGAGCACGATGCCTGCGAGCACGAAGGGTGCCGCAGCGCCGAGAGTCGGGCTGTGCAGCACGGTTTCGAAGTCGGCCTCCTTGGCGACGAAACCGAAGAATGGCGGCAGCGCCGCCATGCTCGCGGTCGCGGCCACCGCGATGACGAGAAGCGGCCTGCTGCGCTCGCCGAGCCAGGCCAGCCGCCTGATGTCACGAGTACCGGTGGTGTGGTCGATGACGCCCACGACCATGAACAGTGCGGCCTTGAACATCGCGTGGGCGCACAGCATGGCCAGCCCCGCCAGCATGAGATCGCCGCCGCCGGTTCCGACCATCATGGTGATCAGGCCGAGCTGGCTCACCGTCCCGAACGCCAGGATCAGCTTCAGGTCGTACTCCCGCACCGCGCGCCAGCCCGCCAGCAGCATGGTCAGCACGCCGAGGATCACCACCGACGGCCGCCACGGTGGCGCGTCGGCGAAGCCCGGTGTCATCCGCGCGATGAGGTACACACCGGCCTTGACCATGGCCGCCGCGTGCAGGTAAGCGCTGACCGGGGTGGGCGCGGCCATCGCGCCGGGCAGCCAGAAGTGCATCGGCACGATGGCCGACTTGGAGAGCGCGCCGACGAGCACCAGCACCACGCCGATCGACGCGGCCACCCCGGTCGGCGGCGCGGCGATCAACTCGGACAGCAGATAGGTGCCGGCCATGTTGCCCAGCACGATGATGCCGACCAGCATGGCCAGCCCACCGAATGTCGTCACCAGTAGCGCCTGGGTGGCGGCGCGCCGACTGGTCGCGCGTTCGGCGTAGTGGCCCACCAGCAGAAACGACAGCACCGTGGTGAGCTCCCAGAACACGTAGAGCACCAGCATGTTGTCGCTGATCACAAGGCCGAACATCGCGCCGGAGAAGGCGACCAGCTCGGCGGCGAAACTGGGCAGGCGTCTCTCGGTGTGCCCGTCGGGGTGGTGGAAATAGTCGGCGCAGTAGAAAAGCACGAGCGCGCCGATGCCCAGGACAAGCACGCTCATGATCGCGGCGAGCGCATCAAAGCGCAGCGTGATGTCCATCGACAGCTCGGGCAGCCACTCGATGTTGGCCGTCGTCGCCCTGCCAGGTCCGGGCCAGTTCAGCGCGACCCAGATCAGTGAACCCAGCGGCACCAACGAAAGCGGGTAGAACGCCATCCGGCCCCACCGGTAGACCAGCAGGGGAGCCAACGCGGTGGCGACCGCGTGGGCAAAAAGGATGGCGAGCACGGCACTCCGATCGGATCTCGTGGTCGGGGTGTCAGCCGGTGTCAATGGCTTTGGGCTAAATGCATTCTACGTGGGCGGATGCAGCTAACATCCGGCGTCGTGGGCACTCCCGAAATTCTGGTGGTCGGTGCGGGCCCGACCGGGCTGATGCTTGCGTGCGAGCTCGCTCTCGGCGGGGTTACGGTGCGGCTGCTCGAAGAGCGCACCGACATACCCAACATCACCAGGGCTTTCGCCGTGCATGCGCGCACGCTCGAGTTGCTCGACGCGCGTGGGCTTGCCGACGAGCTGATGGGGCGCGGCATGCCGGTGCACGAACTGGCGCCGCCGGGCGGCGCGACGGTTGACCTGCGTGAGCTGCCCACCCGCTACGGGATGGTGCTGATCGTCCCGCAAAGTGGGACGGAGCATCTGCTGGCTGCCCGTGCCGACGAACTCGGCGTCGAGATCGTCCGCGGCGCCGAGGTGACCGGGCTCACGCAGGACGACGACGGCGTCACCCTCGAACTCGCCGGAGGTGACACGGTGAGCGCCGGCTATGTCGTCGGTTGCGACGGCGCGCACAGCGCCGTGCGTCGGCTGCTCGGCATCGACTTCGTCGGCAAACAGTACGAGACGCACATCCTGCTGGCCGACGTCCGGCTCACCTCCCCGCCCGCCGAGACCTTGTTCGCCAAGACGGGTCCGCAGGGTGTGGTGCTCTTCGTGCCGTTCGGCGACGGGTGGTTCCGCGCCATCGCGTGGGACCGGCTGCGCGAGCAGGCACCGCTGCGCGAACCAGTGACGCTCGACGAGATGCGCGACGCATTCCGGCGGATAGCTGGCGAGGACTTCGGTATGAACGAGATGCGCTGGAGTTCAAGGTTTCTCAGTGAACGGAGGCAGGCGAGGCATTACCGGTCCGGTCGGGCCTTTCTGGCCGGCGACGCGGCGCATGTGCATTCACCGCTCGGTGGCCAGGGCATGAACACCGGGCTCGGCGATGCGATGAACCTGGGCTGGAAGCTCGCCGCCGCGAGCCGCGGGTCGGCCCCACACTGGCTGCTCGATACCTACGAGAAGGAGCGCCATCCCGTCGGTGCCGGCGTGCTGCGGATGACCGATGCGTTCAACCAGTTGGTGCTCGGCACGTCCGCGGCGCGACGGGCGGTGCGAAGCGTTTTGCTCGGGACGTTTCTTCGGATACCCCGCAGCCGCAAGTTGGTGGCCGAACGGATCAGCGGCATCGGCATCGCCTATCCGCGCTCGCGTGACGAAGACTGGATGGTCGGCCGCCGGATGCCGGACATCGACTGCGAGGGGAAGCGGCTCTACGAACTGCTGCGCGAATGCAAGTTCGTGTTGGTGACGGCCGTTCCGATCGAGTTGAACCGAGACGACATCGTGCACACGGTCGACACCCATCCCGAACTCCCGGATGCGATCCTGGTCCGTCCCGACGGCTACGTCGCGTGGGCGAGCGAACGGATGCCGAGCGCTGCCGAACTGGCTGCGGCGATCGACCACTGGAGCCCTCAGAAGTAGCGCAGCCACACGTAAATCCACGCCAGCACGGTGGACAGTAGCGTCACGACGATGCCGTAGCGGGTGAACCGCCAGAAGCTGATCGCGTGGCCCGCGCGTTGCGCGATGCCGATGGCGACGACGTTGGCGCTGGCCGCGATCGCGGTGCCGTTGCCGGAAAAGCAGGCGCCCAGGGCGAAGGCCCACCACAGCGCCCGGCCGGTCTCCGCGTCGGGCGCCTGTGCCGCCATGCTCTCGACCACGGGGGCCATCGTGGCGGTGTAGGGGATGTTGTCGACGAACGCGCCGAGCACGGCGGACCCGAACAGCAATCCGGTGGCAGCGAGGAAGAAGTTGTCGCCGAAGATCTCCACCGCGGCATCGCCGATCCACCCGATCACCCCCGTATGCACCAGCCCGGCGACCATCACGAACAAGCCCATGAAGAACACCAGCGTCGGCCACTCCACCTCGGGGAGCACGTCGGCGACGTCGACGTTGGTGACCAGCAGCATCGTGCCTGCTCCGAGCAGCGCGACGATCGACGGGGCCACATGCAGCACCGAATGGAGGCTGAATCCGGTAATGACGAGCGCCAGTACCGCCATCGACCGCACCAGCAGGCGCCTGTCCTTGATAGCCCGCTTCTCCTGCAGAGCCATCACCTTGTCGAGGCGGATGTGGTTGCTGCGCAGGTCCTTTCGGAACAACACCTTGGTGAACAGCACGAACAGCACGAAAATGACCACCACCGCGGGTGCCATGTTGATCAGGAAGTCGTTGAAGGTCAGGCCGGCCCGGCTGCCGATGATGATGTTGGGCGGATCACCGATGAGCGTGGCCGCGCCACCGATGTTCGACGCCAGCACTTCCGCGATCAGAAACGGCTGGGGCGCGATCTCGAGCCGGTCACAGATGACCAGCGTCACCGGCGCGACGAGCATGATGATGGTCACGTTGTCGAGCACCGGCGAGGCCACCCCGGTGATCACCATCAGCATCACCATGAGCCGAAATGGCTTGCCTTTGGACCGCTTTGCAGCCCAGATCGCCAGGAAGTCGAAAACGCCGGTCTGCTTGATCACGCCGACGATGACCATCATGCCGAGCAGCAGGAAGATGACGTTCCAGTCGATGCCCTCGTGCTCTGAATAGAACACCTTCTCGCCGGGGGTCAGACCGAGAAGGGTCATCAGGCCCGCGGCGACCAGAACCGTTGTGACCTTGTTGGCGCGCTCGGTGGCCAAAAACCAGAAGGCGACAACGAATATCGCTAGCGCCAACAGCGGAGCCAGCACGGGGTCGGTGGTTCAGTCGTTGGGGCCGGCTACCGCCAGGCTGGTGAGCAGCCGCTCGAGCGTGACGGCTCCGGTGAGTCGCCCGTCACGGTCGACAACGGCGATCAACGGGCTTCTCTTGGTGGCCATCACGGTGGCGATCTCGAGCAGCGTGGCGTCCGGTGCCACCGTGGCGGGCTTGGGAACCGGGTTGGGCAGGCAGTCCCCGACGGTCAGGTTGCCGGGTCCATGCCAGAACAGATCCGCGTGGATCTCATCGACGGTGCGCACCAGTGCCGGGTCGTCGCGATACGACTCCGGAATCGTCAGGCGCAGAACCTGCGTGCCGGGCAGCACCGCGACCGGGTGGTCGGACTCGTCGACCACGACGACCCCGGGCAGCCGGTTAACGACCATCAGTTGCACGGCCTTGGAGACCGGGTCGTCGATCCGGACCGTCGGCGGGGTCACGGCGATCTCGTGTGCTTGCATGATTTCGTCCCGTTGGGTACCGGCAGCGCTCGTGGTAACTGTCATCGTCCTCGTTCTCCGATCAGTTCGTCGACCCGTCGTTCCAGCGAGAGGAGGCGATCGGCAACGGGTCGGCTAGCCAGAAGGTCGGCCACCTGATCGGCCTCGTCGGGTTCGAGCACGATCGCCCGGGTGGGCTCATCGAGCTCGCCGCCGTCGTAGGTGAACAGGTGCCTGTTGTGGGAGGCGTCGACTAGCAGGCAGAACCTCTCTCCGTCCCTGGTGACGATCTGGTGCAGGACTCCGCTGCCGGGCACCATCGTCCGATCGATATGCATTACCGCTCCTACCGCAGTTGAGAACAGTTTCTGCGGCGGATCGCCTGTTGACTATCGGGTCTGACACCCATTCGGCGGGGGGTATGACCTGTATGGACAAATATGTATGCGGCGGACCACTCTGGTACCTATGAACCGCGCGCGAACGCCCGCCGCCGCGCTGTTCCGGCGGGTCTTCCTGATCAACGGGCTGATCTTCACGCTCGGCACCTTGATCCTGGCGCTGTCTCCTGCGACGGTGTCTGCCCGCATCAAGCTCACCGAAATCCCGGTGCTGGTGGTGGGATTGGCGGTCATCCTGACGGCGAATGCGTTGTTGCTGCGAACGAGTCTTGCCCCCCTGGATCGGCTCGCCGCGTCAATGCGGCGGGTCGATCCGCCCAGGCGCAGCGACCGGGTTGACGACCGCGGTAACGGAGACCTGCACAACCTGATCACGTCGTTCAACGCCATGCTGGATCGGCTCGAGACGGAGCGGACGACGGCGAGCGCGTCGGCGCTCGCCGCGCAGGAGAACGAGCGTCAGCGCATCGCGCGCGAGCTACACGATGAGATAGGCCAGAGCCTGACCGTCGCGCTGCTCACGCTCAAGCGCGCGGTCGACCGTGCCCCGACCGCCATCCGCGGCGAACTCGAAGACACGCAGGAGACGGTCCGTGCCAGCCTCGACGAGGTTCGCGGCATCGCGCGGCGGCTCCGCCCCGATGCTCTGGAAGACCTCGGATTGCACAGCGCGCTGAACGCGCTGTGCAGCGAGTTCACCCAGGCGACCGGGATCTCGGTCGTCAAACATGTTGCACCCCAATCGGATCGGCTGAGGCCCGACATCGAGCTGGTCTGCTACCGGATCGCGCAGGAGAGCCTGACGAACGTCGCGCGACATGCCGGCGCCAGCAAGGTGTGGCTCGACCTGCACGCCACCGCCGACCAAGTCGCGCTGCGCATCGCCGACGACGGCGCGGGTGGCGTTACGGTCGAGGGCGCCGGCATCAACGGCATGCGGGAGCGGGCACTTCTGGTGAACGCGACACTGACGATCGCGTCGCCGAAGGGCGAGGGCACCGAAGTGCGGCTCGCCGTCCCACTGCACGGACGGGGCGATTGATGCTCGCGCAGCCGGCGCGGATCCTGCTCGCCGACGACCATGCGCTGGTCCGCAGCGGGCTACGGATGATTCTCGATGCCGAACCCGATCTGCATGTCGTCGCCGAGGCCGCCGACGGACACGAGGCGCTGGCCGCGCTCGATCACACCCCGACAGATCTGGCCATTCTCGATATCGCGATGCCCCGCATGACCGGCCTGCAGGCCGCAAGGGAAATGAACCGCACGCATCCCCACGTGCGGATCCTCATCCTTTCGATGTACGACAACGAGCAGTACTTCTTCGAGGCGCTCAAGGCGGGCGCGTCAGGGTACGTGCTCAAGTCGGTGGCCGACCGTGACCTTCTTGAGGCGTGCCGGGCGACCTTGCGTGGGGAGCCGTTCCTGTATGCCGGAGCGGTGACCGCCTTGATTCGCGACTATCTGCACCGCGCCCGGCAGGGGGATGACCTGCCGGAGACGATTCTCACGCCGCGTGAGGAAGAGGTACTCAAGCTGATCGCCGAGGGTTATTCGGCTCGGGAGATCGCAGCCACCCTCGGCATCAGCGTTAAGACGGTGGATCGGCATCGAACGAACACGCTGGCCAAACTTGGCCTTCGCGACCGACTTGCCTTGACGCGCTACGCGATCCGCGCCGGTTTGATCGAGCCGTGACGAGCGCGGCACGGATCGGGCATTGCGAAACGGATCGGTAGGGCGTGGCCGATGACCCCGATTCCGGCGCCGAGAATGGGCCAGATCGGCCAGAAGTACCAGGCGCCCGCCGAGAGACCAACGGCGAGCCACACCGTCAGGACGATGACGACCATCGCCAGGTAGCCGGCAAGGTGGATCTGGACGCCTCGCCGCGCGGCGGCGCGCCGGGCGGCCTGACGCCTCGGATCGTTGCGGCGCAGGTGCGCGAGCGGCAAGTCTGCGACGAGTTGATGCAGGTCCGCGGTGGTGTGGGCGGCGAACGCCGCTTGCAGCCTCGACTCGTATTCGTCCATCGCGAGGTAGCCCTGTGCGAGCGCCTGGCCGAGCTGATTCGCGGTCCGCTCACGCTCGCGATCGCCTGCGCGAATGGCGGTTGGGGCGGTCATGGTTCCTCCCGTGCTGGATCTTGACAGTGCCTAGTTCTATGGCAGACTATGCACCCTAAACTTGTCACTGTCAAGATCTATTTCCAGTCGGGAATTATTGGCCGTTGAGCAGGCGTTTACGCACGTCCGTCAACGCCTCGCCGAGCGTGGGATACATCGCAAAAACCTGGTCCAATTTCGTCAGCTGGATCGGCCGACTGGTAATGGGACCGCTTGCCACCACGGCGAATTGACCCGATTGGCTCACCTTCTCGTGAGTGCTCACCAACAGTCTCAAACCCACCGACGCCAGAAACGTGACGCCGGACAGGTCGACGATCAGTGCCTTCGGTCCTTCGGCGAGCAATCCGTCGATGGCTTCTTCGAGCGTCGGTGCGGTCGCCAAATCGACTACCTCACCGACGGTGAGCAACGTGATGTCATCGCGGTGCTCGACCGAGGTGGTGATCGCGTCGGTTTCAGACAATGCCCATTCCTTATCCGGCAGCTCACCGCGTACGGCGGACACCGCGAGCCTAACCTGCGTACGCATCCATCGATAATGAAACTTCGCCGGATTCCTGCCAGACACGCAAGCTAATCTCACCCATAGCGACCCGCGCCCTCCGCAGCGCGAGCGTGAGCCGGGAGATCAAATGTCCGATTCGTCGACTGACTTCGCCGCGACCAGCGCTGCCGCACCGCCAGCCGGTATCTCCACCGAGGGCCTGCTGCCGCAACTGGTCAAACACCTTAGCCAAAACCGAACAGCGTTGCGCGAGGAGTGGGCTCGCAGGATCACCGAGGCGGAACTGCTCACGGCGATGACGCCCGAGGAAGTGTTCTCCGAAGCAACAGCGGTGTATGACAACTACGTCGAGGTGCTCGAAACCGGCAGCGTCGAGGCTCTGCAGGCCTACGCGCGCGATCTTTCCGAACGCATCATCCCGCGAGGCGTGGAAACGGACGAGGTCGTCGGCATCGTGCTGTTGCTCCGTGACGTGTTGGCGCGGTCGCTGTTCGAGAAGTACCAGTCGGACTTCGACCTCCTGAACCGCGTGCTCGACGCGTACGAACCGGCGGCCAACCGCATCGCCAACACCGTGGCCGTCAGCTTCGTCCAGGAACGCGAACGCATCATCCGCCAGCAGCAGGAGGCGATTCGCGAGCTGTCCACGCCGGTGCTGCAGGTGCGCGAGCAGCTGCTGATCCTGCCGATCATCGGCATCCTCGACAGCCAGCGTGCCCGGCAGGTCACCGAGCAGCTACTGCGCGCCATCCGGGCCAACCGTGCCAAGGTTGTCGTCATCGACATCACCGGTGTACCAACGATCGACTCCACGGTGGCTAACCACCTGGTGCAGACTGTCGACGCGTCCGGACTGATGGGCGCGAGCGTGATCATCACTGGCCTGTCGTCGGAGATCGCCCTGACGCTGGTGACCATCGGCCTTGACCTGTCGAAGATGAACGCCGTCGGCGACCTCCAGGGCGGTATCGAAGAAGCCGAACGCCTCCTGGGTTACGAGGTCACCCGCGCTGGCGAGCCGAACGGCTGACCGGGCTCAGCCAGCCATGCCAGTACCCATCCTCAAACAGGGCGATATCCTCATCGCCAGCGTGCAGTCCGCGCTGACCGACACCGACACCGAACGGTTGCGGCAGGACCTCATGGAACGCGTCAGTCGGTTCCGCGCCCTGGGCATCATTGTCGACGTCACCGCTATTGACGTGATGGACTCCTACGCTGCCCGTTCACTACGCAACGTCGCGCACATGACCCGACTGCGTGGCGCGGACACCGTCATCGTCGGACTCCAGCCCGAGGTCGCTTTCGCGATGGTTCAGCTGGGGCTGGCCTTCGACGGCATGCACACCGCTCTGGATTTGGAAGAGGGACTCGCGCTGCTCAACTCGGCAACTGGCGCCACGAAAGCCGACGATCGGGCGCGAAAGTGACGACTGACTTCGTGGTCGACGTAAACCATCCCGACGACATCGTCATCGCACGCCAGGCAGGCCACGAACTCGCCCGCCGGCTCGGATTCTCACTGACCGACGTCACCATGATCGCCACGGCGATCTCCGAAATCGCCCGCAACATCACAAGTTACGCAGGCAAGGGCGAGGTTCGGGTGGGCGTCCAATACCGCGATGGTCGACGAGCGCTGGTGGTGCGCGCGGAGGACGACGGCCCGGGGATCGGTGACGTCGAGAGAGCGCTCGAGGACGGATACTCTACGGGCAGCGGGCTTGGCCTCGGCTTGCCGGGCGCTCGCCGGCTGATGGATCGGCTCGTGGTGGAGTCCACCCCCGGCGAGGGCACCATCGTCGAGATGTGGAAGTGGACTCCGTCCGATGAATGACCATGGTCGGCTCGGGCCGATCGAGTGGGCGACGGCATCTCGTCCAGTGGACGGCGAGGACGTCTGCGGCGACCAGCCGGTCGCGGTGGATGTGCTCGGCGCCGCCGCTTTATTCGGCGTGATCGACGGATTGGGCCACGGTGCGGCGGCGGAGATTGCCGCAACAAGCGCCGCGGGCGTGATCAACCGTGCCGCTGCTGAGCCACTGGACGTGCTGATCGGGTTGTGCCATCGACGGCTGGTCACCACCCGCGGGGCCGCGATGACGTTGGCCCGCATCGATTTCGGTGCCGAGACTCTGCAATGGATGGGTGTCGGAAACGTCATCGCCAACCTGCTCACCAAGTCCCCGCGCGGCCTAGAGACCCGATCCTCGGCGCGCCTGGCCGGCGGGATCGTCGGGTACCAGATGCCCGACATCTCACCCCCGGACCGCATTCCGATCCGCCCCGGCTACCTGCTCGTCATCGCCAGCGACGGCGTTGCCGAAGGGCATTTGGACAGTGTCGATTTCACGGCATCGGCCGCCGTGATCGCCGAGCGTATCCTGCGCGAGCACGGCAGAGAGACCGATGACGCGTTGGTGCTCGTCGCCCGTCATCGGGGCTTCTCGTGACGACGCCCGACGAAGACTTCCAGAGTCGTTACGCCGCAGCACTGCTCACCCACTTGACCCAGCACGATGAGGCGAGCCTGGCAGTCGGGTATGAGCTCGGCCGGCAGGCGCTGCTGGAACAGATCAGCATGCTCCAGATCATCGAGAACCATTCCCGGCTTGTCGACGAATTCGCCTCCAAGGGGACTCACGACGGCTCGGCCGCGCTGCATTTCCTACTGCAGACGCTGGTGCCCCTCGATGTCGCCACCCGCGGATTCCTTGATGGCACAAGGCGTTACGCGGAGCAGCGGGCCCGCGCCGAAGACCTCGCCGACCGCGACGCGTTTCGCAGCGCGTTGGTGAATTCGCTGCAGGAGGGATTCTTCGTCGCCGATCGAGATGGCACTGTCATTGAGATCAATGATGCCTTCGCCGAGATCACCGGCTATCAGGCCGAGGGTTTGCCGTATCGGTGGCGTCATCCATGGGTGGTCGACGAGCAGATGGCCGGTGAGCAGCTAGTTGAGTTGGTGCAAACGGGAAACGTCGCCTACGAGACCCCGATCCGGCACAGCGATGGCCACCTTGCCTGGGTGGCGATCAGCGTCAACGCCGTCATCGAAGACGGCGCGGAGCGAGGCGTCTACGTCGGGACCATCCGCGACATCACCGGTGCGCGCGCCTCCGCGGTGAGGGACGGTGCGGTTGTCCGCCTGGCCACGGCGGCCGGTGTAGCGCGAAGCGTGGCCGAGGTGCTGGCTATCCTGCTCGAGGAGTGTCGATCGGCCATCGATCTGCGGCGGGTGGTGGCCGTCATGTGGCCGAAGAACGGCGGTGATCCGGCCATTCAGTCGGCGGGTGAGCCACCCGACGCGAGCTGGCGTGATCTCGATTCGCAGCTGCGCCAAACGTTGTCGGATGCGCGCCAGTGGAAGCCGCTGACGGTGCAGCCGGTTGACGTGGCCGACTCGCCGGGGCGTGCGCGCGGGATCATCACCGTGCTCTCGGGTGGGGGCGACGTGTCACTTTGGTTGGAGCACAACGCTCCTCGACGGGTCGACGCGGACGATCGGCTGCTCGTCAGGGCCCTCGTCGCGCACTTGAGCCTGGCCATGCACCATGTCCGGCAGTTCGAAACCGCACGTGAGACATCGCTGACGTTGCAGCGCGCCATGCTGCCGACCATGCAGCCTCCGGCCGGCTTCGCCGTCCGTTACGAGCCTGCTGTGCCGCCGTTGGAGATCGGGGGTGACTGGTATGACGTGCTCGAGGTGCGCGATGGCCTGATGGCCATCATCGTCGGTGATTGCGTAGGCCGCGGTCTGCCTGCGGCTGCCGTCATGGGGCAACTGCGCAGCTCGGCGCGCGCCCTGATGCTCACCGGTGCCGAGCCTGGGCGGCTGCTCGACGAACTGGATTCGGCGGCTGCCCTCATTCCGGGTGCGTACTGTGCAACGGTGTTCGTCGGGCTTCTCGACACCCATTCGGGCACTTTGCAATACAGCAGTGCCGGGCATCTGCCTGCCCTGCTCGCCTGGCCTGACTCGGTGCCGATCGCGCTCGACGGCGCGGTCTCTGTGCCACTGTCGGTGCAGAGATCCCAACCCCGCCCGCAAGCCACCCAGGAGCTGCCTGCCGGGTCAACCCTGATGCTGTTCACCGACGGCCTGGTCGAGCAGAAGGAACACGCGATCGACACAGGGATCGCCAGTGCCGCGAAGGTGCTGACCACGACGCTCGGTTCCACCGCCGAGACAATCGCCGATGCGGTGCTGGGTGAACTCGCCCCTCTGAAGGGCTACGACGACGACGTGGCGATCGTGGTCTACCGGCGCCCGCCGTCGTCCCTTCAGGTCGAGGTGCCCGCACACCCGGATCGACTGAGCGAAATCCGGCGACCAGCTTTCCGCATGGCTGTCGGGGGCGGGCGCTCCTGAATCGCTTGCAGCCGACATCGTGCTGGCTGGCAACGAGGCCTGCACCAACAGCGCCGAGCACGCCTACCGCGGCGGCGACGTCGGCACGATGAGGGTCGAGGCGCAGCTGGGCGGCGGCGAAATCGTATTGAAGATAGTCGATTTCGGCACCTGGAAGCCGCCGAGCGGGGACAACCCGTTTCGTGGTCGCGGCATCCCTTTGATGCACGCGGTGAGCGACCGGGTCGAACTGGACCGCGCTGCGACGGGAACAACCGTCGAGATGTGGTTCCGACTGCCGGATCAGCGCGCGGCGGAAAACGCGCGCAGCGACTCGACCTGAACCGGGTCCAGCGACGGGCGAACCGTTTCGCGAGCCTTGGCGACATCGGCGGCGGTGACGTCGGCCGCGTCGATGGACCGCCGCATCGCCGTCAACGCCGCTTCGCGCAGCAAGGCCACGCAGTCGGCGGCGCTGTAGCCCTCGAGCCCATCGGCCAGCGCATCGAGGTCGACGTCGCCGGACAGCGGGATGGATTTGCCTGCGGTTCTCAGGATTTCGCGGCGCGCTGCGGCATCGGGAGGTTCGACGAACACCAGCTTCTCCAGCCGTCCCGGCCGCAGGAGTGCGGGGTCGATCAGGTCGGGCCGGTTCGTCGCGCCGAGCACGACCACATCGCGCAGCGGGTCGATGCCGTCGAGCTCGGTCAGCAGTGACGCCACTACCCGATCGGTGACGCCGGAATCGAAACTCTGCCCGCGCCGGGGCGCCAGCGCGTCGATCTCGTCGAGGAAGACCAGCGACGGCGCAGAGTCACGGGCGCGGCGGAACAGTTCGCGCACCGCCTTTTCGGAGGCGCCGACCCATTTGTCCATCAGCTCCGCGCCCTTGACCGCATGCACCGACAGCCGCCCCGAGCTGGCCAGCGCTCGCACCACGAACGTCTTGCCGCAGCCGGGCGGCCCGTACAGCAGCACACCGCGTGGCGGTTCGACGCCGAGCCGCTCGAAGGTGTCGGGATGCTGCAGCGGCCACAGCACCGCCTCGGTGAGTGCCTGTTTGGTCTCCGCCATGTCGCCGACATCGTCGAGCGTGACCGCGCCGACCGACACCTCTTCGGTGGCCGACCGCGACAGCGGGCGGATGACGGTCAGCGCACCGGTCAGGTCGTCCTGCGTCAGGGCCGGAGGCTTGCCGTCGGCGCTGGCACGCGCCGCCGCCCGCAGCGCCGCCTCACGCACCAACGCTGACAGATCGGCAACCACGAAACCCGGTGTACGCTCGCCGATCTCGTCAAGATTGAGGTCGTTGGCGGGAACATCGCGCAGCAGCACCTCCAGCAACTGCTTGCGGATCGCGCCGTCGGGCAGGCTAAGCCCGAGTTCCCGGTCGCACAGGTCGGGCGCCCGCAGGCGCGTGTCCACGCTGTCGGGCACCGCCGAGGTGGCGACGAACGCGACGCCGGGGGTGCCGACCGCGGTGCGCAGTTCGGTCAGGATCAAGGTCGCGACCGGGTCGGCGGTGGATGGCAGCAGCGCGTCGATGTCGGTGATCAGCAGCACGCCGCCCCCTTCGCGCACGGTGGCCACCGCGGACGCGACGCTCTTGAGGCGATCCTCGGCGCGCAGCGCGCCCACCTCGGGGCCGTCGAGCTCGACAAGCCGCCGGTCGGCGCACACCGCCCGTACCAGCGTGGCCTTGCCGACCCCCGCGGGTCCGGACACCAGGACGCCGAGATTGGCTGTGGCGCCCAGGGTTTTGAGGAGCTCGGGTTGGTCGAGCGCGAGCTTGAGCCATTCGGTGAGGCGTTCGGCCTGGGCCTGAGAACCCTTGAGGTCATCAATACTGACGGTCGGTTTGGTCGTCGAATGCGCCGGCGTGGTGACGACGGCCTTGCCCGCGGTCGACAACGGCGTCGGGGTAACGCCATTGCCCCAACTAACAGACGAATTCGGCTGCACGCTAACGGGTCCGGCGGGATCGGTGCCGGTGACCGTGAGCAGTTCAGAAGTCCAGGTGATGCCGACCGACGAAGCCAGTGCCGAAGTGGCGCGTGAGGTCGGGATGTCGGGACCCAGCTCACGCGGCAGCAGCGATACCGTGTCGCCGACCGTCATCACCTTGCCAAGCAGGGCCTGACGCAGTGTGGCCGACGATATCGATTGGGTCGCCAGATTCGAGCCAGTCACCGTCACCGAGCGGGCGCCGTACACCGTCACGGGTGCCACGATGACCGTGGTGTCCTCGCGCAGCCCGGCGTTGGACATCGTGACGTCGTCGAGCAACGCGGTGCCCGCAGGCGTTCCCTTTGGCGCCACCCCGGCGACCGCGGCGGTCGTCCGCGAACCGGTCAGCGAAATCGCATCCCATTCCCGAATACCAAGCGCGGCAATGGCTTCCGGATGCAACCGAACCACTCCGCGGCGGGAGTCAAGCGCCGATGTGTTGAGGCGCGCCGTCAAAGTGAGTTGTTGCTTCGGAGTAGGCCGTTCGGACACGTCGAATCCGGTCACGTCAGGAGCCCGGCCTGCGCAGCCCGAGCCGCGTCATCGACCGACGGTGCGGCTGCGCCCGGCGAATCGCCCGTCGCGCCGCACGCTGTTGCCGTGGCTTGTCGTCCCAGACCTCCGGATGCTCCGCCAAAAAGCGCCTGGTGCGGATGGCGAACGGGATGTGGATGACGTAGGCGGCGATGACGACGAGGATGACGATGTACCCGTAGAGGATTGACGCCGCGACTCCGATGGCCAGTAGCGCCAGCAGCGGGACGACCATGTTCGGAGGCACCGAGAAGGTGTGGATCTTGCGCATCGGGAGGGTGCTGACCACCAGCAGCGAGACGCCGATCATCCAGATCACGACCGCCAGTTCCGATGTCCACCAGCCCTCGCCGAACTGCATCTTGGCGGCCAGCGGGCCGATCGCACCGATGGCGCCGGCAGGGGCGGGCATGCCGACGAAGTACTTCTTCTCGTACGCGGGTTGAACCACGTCGAGCAGCGCGTTGAATCGGGCCAGCCGCAGCACGATACAGACGGCGTAGAGCAGCACCACGATCCAGCCGACACGCGACTGCGACAGAAGCGTGCCATAGATGATGAACGCGGGTGCGACACCGAAATTCACCGCGTCGGCGAGCGAGTCGAGCTCCTCGCCCATCCGGGATGCGACCTTGAGAGCGCGGGCGATGCGGCCGTCGAGGGCGTCGAGAATCGCGGCGACCGCCAGGAACGCCATCGCTTCGGTCGGTCGGTCGTCGAGTGCCATCTTGACCGCACTCAGACCGAGGCAGATGGCGGCTACCGTCATCGCGCTGGGCAGGATGCGCAGGCTGACGACCGGCTTCTTGATCCGGGGTTTTATCACGGCAGCTCGGCCAATATGGTTTCGCCGGCGACGGCACGCTGTCCGGATTCGACCAGGATGTGGGAGCCGGCGGGCAGGTAGGTGTCCAGCCGCGAGCCATATCGGATCAGGCCATACGTGTCGCCGATCGCCAGCTTGTCGCCGACTTTTGCCTCGCACACGATGCGGCGCGCCACCAGACCGGCGATCTGCACGGCGATCACCTCGACGCCGTCGGGGGCGCGGATCACCACGCTGTTTCGTTCGTTGTCCTCGCTGGCCGCTTCGAGGTCCGCGGAGACGAACCGCCCGGGCCGATGCACGACGGCGACCACTTCGCCGGCGATCGGAGCGCGCTGCACGTGCGCGTCCAGCACCGACAGGAAGATGCTGATGCGTGGCAACGGCGTTGCGGGCAGGCCGAGTTCGGCCGGGGGCGTCGCATCTTCGATAAGGCAGATCAGCCCGTCGGCCGGGGCGACGACGACGCCGGGCCGGGTGGGCGGCACCCGCGGTGGGTGCCGAAAGAACGCGGCGTTCACAGCCGCGGACGTCAGCCCCGCGCGCCGCAGCCATCGGTTCCTGCGTCCGGCGAGCGCGACCGCCAGGCTCACCCCGACGAACGGCAGGCCCGCAGGGTGCATCGGGGGTATAGCGGAGCGCACCAGCGCCACGAGCCGCGCGGGGCCTGATCTGAGGTCGGGGCGTCTGGCCATCGTGCAGCGATTCTACGGGTCAGGGCCTTTGGGGACCCTAGCCAAGGTCCCACACCTGGACCTGCGACCCGGCGGCCACCTCGACGTCGTCCTCGTCGATCTCCAGCAGACAGTTCGCTGCGGCCAGCCAGCGCAGATGGTGCGACGCGGGTGGCCCGTAACTGGTGACCGTGCCCGCGGCGTCGTCGAGCACGCCGCGACGGAACTGCCGCTTGCCGCGCGGCGAGGTTAGGTCCTCGGTCAGCACGGCCGTGCGCCGCGGGCGCTCCGGGTTCGGCAGCCCCATCGCGGCGCGCAGCGGCGGGCGGATGAACACCTCGAACGACACCAGTGCGCTGACCGGATTGCCGGGCAGGGTGATTATCGGGGTCCCGTTCACCGCGCCCGCGCCCTGCGGCATGCCGGGCTGCATGGCGACCTTGACGAAGTCGACCTCCCCACCGAGGGCATCCTTGACGACCTCATAGGCGCCCGCGCTGACACCGCCGGTGGTGATGATGAGGTCGGCCTGTCCGACGTGGCGGCCCAGTACGTCACGGAACACGTCGACGTCGTCACCGGCCATCGGGGAGGCCACGACTTCTGCGCCCGCATCCCGGATGGCGGCCGCCAGCATCACCGCGTTGGATTCGTAGATCTGGCCCGGCTGTAGCGTGGTTCCCGGAGCCACCAACTCCGTGCCCGTCGACATCACCAGAACGCGCTGCCGGGGAATCACGGTCAGCTCGCCAAGGCCGAGCGCGGCGGCCAGGCCCAGTGCCGCAGGGGTGATTGGGTGCCCGGCCCGCAGGGCCGTGGTGCCGGCGGTGACGTCCTCGCCTGCGCGCCGGATGTGTTGGTTGGGTTTCGCGCTGGAGCGGATCGTGACGGTTTCGGTGGCGCCGTCGGTGGCCTCGACCGGTACGACCGCAGTCGCACCCGCGGGAAGCGGCGCGCCCGTCATAATCCGGTGTGCCGTACCGGGTTTGAGCGTGAGCGCGTCGGTGCGACCGGCCGGGATGTCTTCGGCGACGGGCAGCAGCACGGGCTGCTCGGGCGTCGCGGTGGCGACGTCGTCGGCGACGACGGCGTACCCGTCCATCGCGGAGTTGTCGAAGCCGGGCAGCGACAGCGGGGCGACGACATCGTCGGCCAGCACCAGACCCAGCGTGTCGGCGAGCGGCAGGGTGACCGGCGGGCGGCGGGTGATCAGACCGGCGACGACGCGCCGGTGCTCTTCGACGGAGCGCATCAGACCGGATAGGTGACGCCGGTCAGCTCCTCGGACATGGTCCACAGCCGACGTTGGATGTCCTCGTTGTGCGACTGTGCGCTGGACTGAACGACTTTCGGGTGGCCCTTCACTTCCCCGATGCCGTCGGGTCCGAAGTACTGGCCGCCCTGTGCGCCGGGGTCGGTGGCCGCCCGGAGGGTCGGCAGCGCGCCCATGTCGGCGGGCTGCGTGAAGGTCTTCCACAGGATGTCGGGGATGAAGCCCGGCAGGTACCGCATGAGTTCGGTGTCCGAAAAACCGGGGTGAGCGGCGAGCGCGACGGTCGTCGTTCCCTTGGCTTTCAGCCGCCGCTGAAGTTCGTAGGTGAACAGAAGGTTGGCCAGCTTGGACTGCCCATAGGCCTCGACGCGGTTGTACTTGCGCTCCAAGTGCGGGTCCTCGAAATGGATCCGGGCCAGGATCTTGTGGCCCACGCTGCTGATCGTGACCACCCGCGACCCCTCGACCGGCAGAATGTTGTCGAGCAGCTGACCGGTCAACGCGAAGTGGCCGAGGTGGTTTGTGCCGAACTGCATCTCGAAGCCGTCTTGGGTGGTCTCCCGCGTCGGCACGTACATCACGCCCGCGTTGTTGATCAGCAAGTCGATGCGCGGGTGGGCTGCGCGCAATTCGTCTGCGGCCTTGCGGACACTGTCCAGCGACGTCAGGTCGAGCTCCTGCAACGAGACGACCGCGTTCGGGCTCGCCTTCTTGATGCGGTCGGCGGCTTCGTTGCCCTTGTCGAGATTGCGCACCGCCAGCACGACCTGTACACCCTTCTCGGCAAGAACGGCTGCGGTGTCGTATCCCAGGCCGGAATTGGCGCCGGTGACAATGGCGACCCGGCCGGACTGATCCGGCACGTCGGCCGTGGTCCATTTGGCAGTCATGCGTTCAACATACTCAGGGCGTAGGAGGCCAGCTGTTACTTAGGCTGGAACGCGAATGGGAGGTTTCATGTCGAAACGGATCGCCGGCTTGGTGGCCGGCATGGTCGCTGTGCCGCTGGCACTGCTGGTGGTCGGAATGCGGTGGAAGCTGCAGCCGGTGCTCAATGCAGTCCGGCGCATCAACCGCTCGGTGACGAACCCGCGGGTGATGCGAACCGCCGGATCCGCAGGGACGCAGACGTCGGTGATCCAGCACATCGGAAGGAAGTCGGGACGGGCGTATGAGACGCCGGTCGACATCGTGCCGACCAGGACCGGCTTCCTCGTCGGACTGCCGTACGGAACGCAGGCCGATTGGCTGCGAAACGTGCTCGCCGCCCGGGCGGCCACCGTAGTCACCAATGGTGAACGCCTAGCCGTCGGCGAGCCGACGATCGTCGCCACCGCGGACGTCGCCGACCTCATCCCGGGTCGGACGCTGCGGACCCTGCGGTTGTTCGGTGTCGACGAATGTTTGCATCTGGAAAGGGAATCGTCGTCGACGTGACGAATCTCGCCGATCCCGCTTATCCGCCGAGCCGAAAAGCGCCGCTGGTGTGGGCGATCGGCGCCGCGATCCCGTGGCTTCTGTTGGTGATCGGCCAGCTGGTGTGGTTCGCGATCGGCCGTCAGTCCCCCGCAAGCGGGTGGTACCCCCAGCTATGGCTGCACTGGGTTGCGGCGGCGGTCACGGTGATTGGCATCGTGGTGTTCGTCGTCGTGGTCCCGATGTGGCGATACCGCGTGCACCGCTGGGAGATCGGCGCGCAGGCCGTATACACCCGAACGGGTTGGCTGGTGCAGGAACGCCGCATCGCGCCGATCTCCCGCGTGCAGACCGTCGACACCTACCGCGGCCCGCTGGACCGATTGTTCGGGCTGGCCAATGTCACGGTGACAACGGCGTCGTCGGCCGGTGCGGTGCGCATCGTGGCGCTGGATTCCGAGGTCGCCGACCGCGTCGTCGCGCAGCTCACCGACATCGCCGCGCTCGGCGCCGAGGACGCGACGTGACGACTGCCCGGGACGCCGTGTGGCATCGGCTCAGCCCGCGCATGCTGCTGGTGCATCCGGTGCACGAGGTGCTGCGGCAGATCCCGGTGCTGATCGGATCGCTGGTGCTGGGTTCGGCGACGGGCAACCCGATGTGGGCGGTGGGTGCGTTGGTGCTGACGGTCGGGTACGGCATCGCGCGCTGGTTCACCACGGCCTACCGCATCGAGCCCGACGAGGTGCAACTCCGGACCGGCGTGTTGCAGCGCAAGGTTCTCTCGGTGCCGCGCAACAGGATTCGGTCGGTCTCCACCGATGCCCGGCTGCTGCACCGGCTGCTCGGGCTGACGGTGCTGCGGCTGAGCACCGGGCAGGAGGCCAAGGGTGACGCCGCGTTCGCGCTCGACGCGGTGGAGGCCGAGCAGGTGCCGCGGCTGCGGGCCATCCTGCTGGCCGACTCGCTGGCGGTCTCCGAGGAGGACGCCGAGGCGCCGTCGGGCCGGGAGTTGGCTCGCTGGCAACCGTCCTGGCTCCGGTACAGCCCGCTGAGCTTCACCGGCCTGGCGATGATCCTGGCCGCGGTCGGACTGGTGTATCAGGTGGGAGCCGGTGCGGCCGTGAGGGATTCGCAGCTTGCGCAGTCGTGGATCGACGCTGCGGAACGTCTCGGTGTCGTCGCGAGCGTGGTGATCGCGGCGGTGGTGGTGCTGGTCGGTTCGGTGGTGCTATCGGTGATGCGGTCGCTGCTGACGTACGGGAATCTGGTGCTGCGCCGTGATGCCGACGTGTTGAACTTGGAGCACGGCCTGCTGCGGGTGCGGGAGCACACCTTCGACATGCGCCGGCTTCGCGGCGGCACGCTGCGGGAGCCGTTGTTGGTTCGGCTGTTCGGCGGCGCCCGGCTGGACGCGGTGATGACCGGTGTCGACGGCGCCGGTGAAGCGTCGCTGCTGCTGCCGGCGTGCCCGAAGGAGACGGCGGAGACTGTGCTGACCGATTTGATCGCCCGGCCGGACGCCGTCATGGGTCCGCTGCGCGCGCATGGTCCGGCGGCGACCCGTCGGAGATGGACACGGGCGCTGGCGCTGCCCGCGGTTCTCTTGGCGGTGCTCCTGGTCTTGGCTTTCACCGTGTCGGTGCCGGTCTGGATGTGGCCGGCGTGGGTGGTGCTGACAGTATGCTGCGCGCTGCTGGCCGCTGACAGGTCGCGGTCGCTGGGTCATCGGGTGGGCGACGGCTGGCTGGTCGCCCGGGCCGGCAGCGCCGAGCGCCGCCGTGACTGCATCGCCGCGCCGGGGATCATCGGCTGGACGGTGCGTCAGACGCTGCTGCAGCGGCGAGTGGGGGTGGCGACGCTGATCGCGGCCACCGCTGCGGGGGTGAAGCGTTATCAGGTCATCGACGTTCCGGCGGAGCTGGCGTGGACGATCGCCGCGGCTGCGTCGCCGTGGGTTGCCGACACCGAGTGGGCCCGTCAATAGCCGGGGTCCGACTTGCGGACAGGCGTCTGCCGTTTACTGTCGGCGCATGGCTATCGGTGGAGTGTTGTTCGACATCGATGGCGTCTTGGTGACCTCATGGCAGCCGATTCCCGGGGCATCACAAGCGCTGCGGACGTTGTCCGACAATCAGATTGCGTGCTCGTATCTGACGAACACCACGACCCGCACCCGGGTACAGATCGCCGACCTGCTCACCGAGGCCGGCATGAAGGTGCGTCCCGATGAGGTCATCACCGCGGCGGTATTGACCGCGGAGTACGTGCGCAACCGCTACCCGGACGCCCGATGTTTCCTGGTCAACAGCGGGCAGATCGCCGAGGACATGCCCGGCATCGACATCGTCTACTCGAACGAGTTCACTGGCCCCAAGGCACCCGAAACCCCCGATGTCGTGTTGCTCGGCGGTGCGGGCCCGGAGTACAGCCACCTGACGCTGTCCTGGGTCTACGACTGGATGGCGCAGGGCGTGCCGGTCGTCGCCATGCACCGCAGCACGGCGTGGACCACGACGGATGGGCTGCGGGTGGACACTGGCATGTATCTGATCGGGATGGAGGAGACCTCCGGTCGCAAGGCCACCGCCGTCGGCAAGCCGGCCCCGGAGGGTTTTCTGGCCGCCGCAGGGCGGCTGGGCGTTGAGCCCGACGAGATGTACATGGTCGGCGACGATCTCAACAATGACGTGCTGGCAGCCCAGGTGGTCGGGATGATCGGCGTGTTGGTGCGGACGGGCAAGTTCCGCCAGGACACGCTGGACCGTTGGGCTGCAGACGAATTCGCGATGCAGCCGAACCACGTGATCGATTCGGTGGCCGACCTGCCCGATCTGCTCGGGTTATGACCCCGCAATCATCCGGATCTTGACTGCGGGGGCCTCGACGATGCGGGAGACCTCGGTGAAACCGAGCCGCCAGCACAACTCATAAGCGCGCGGGTCGACGGTGAGCACATTAAGGGCGACCTGCTTACCATCGGCCGTTGCCCGGTCCAGAAGTGATTGGATCAGCTCACCGCCGATGCCGCGTCCCTGATGGCTGGGCAGCAGTTCGATGAGCAGGATGAAGAGCTCGTTATCGCGGTCATCGACGTCCAGGCGGCCGACGTCAACGCCGTCGGCCGTGTCGATCTGCACCTGAGAGGGCTTGAAATTCCTGGCGTGGATCTCGCGTTGGTCGTCCTCGTCCCAGCCCCATCGTTTCTCCACGGATGGGCGGAACGCGGTTTTGGTGCACGCGGAAACAGAAGTCGAGGTCGGCGTCTGTGGCCGGCCGCAGGGCGATCGCTTCCGTGGCGGGCATGCGGCGAACCGATTCGGCATCGGCGGTTTCCGCGATGAGTTTTCGCGCGGACGGCGGTCTGTATTGGCGTGACTGAAGAACACATGGTCGTAACGACCACCATCAACGCGCCGGCCGAAACCGTGTTTCAGGTGCTGGCAGACCCATCGACCCATGAGGCGATCGACGGCACGGGTTGGGTCCGGGAATCCCTTGACGGGAAGCGCCTGACCGAAACCGGTCAGATCTTCCGGATGGCCATGTACCACGACAACCACCCCGACAAGGACTACGAAATGGCGAACCGGGTCGAGGTACTCGACCCGCCGCGGGCTGTCGCATGGCAACCCGGCCAAGGTCCTGACGACGCCAATCTCGAATTCGGCGGATGGTTCTGGCGCTACGACCTCAAGCCGGTCGGGCCGGCCCAAACGGAGGTCACGCTGTCCTACGACTGGTCGAAGGTGCCGCCGATGCTGCGGGAGCACATCCAGTTTCCGCCGTTCGACGCTCAGCACCTCGACAACTCGCTGAAGCATCTGGCCGAGCTGGCCGAGGGCAGCAGCTAGGCGTTCAGGCTTCGCACCGCCTCGATACGGGCCTTGAGATGATCCGTCGTCGCCGCCGCGATGGGCGGGCCACCACACACGCGGCGCAGCTCGTTGTGGATCCAGCCGTGCGGCTTGCCGGTGCGGTGGTGAGCGATCGAGACCAGCGTGTTGAGCTCGCGGCGGAGTTCGCGTAACTGACCATGCGTCGAGACCCGTGGCACCTCACCGGTGGCAGTGCGTTTGGTCAGCTGCTCTTCCTGCCTGCGCCGCAACAGGTCTCGCATCTGCTCGGCGTCCAGCAGACCGGGGATGCCGAGATAGTCGGCCTCCTCCTCACTGCCGGCCGGCGTCGCGGTGCCGAACGAGGAGCCGTCGAAGATGACCTGGTCCAGCTCGGCGTCTGCACCGAGAGACTCGAAGCCGTTGTCGTCCTCGGTCGGCTCGCTGCGGCGTCGTTCGACCGGCTCGTCGTCGCCAAGCGACTCGCGGTGCGGCTTGCCGAGCACGTGGTCGCGCTGGGCTTCCATCTGGCTGGCCAGGTCGAGCAGCGTCGGCACCGACGGAAGGAAGATGCTCGCGGTCTCACCAGGCCGACGGGACCGGACGTATCGGCCGATCGCCTGGGCGAAGAACAGCGGCGTCGAGGCGCTCGTCGCATACACGCCGACGGCCAGCCGCGGCACGTCGACGCCTTCCGAGACCATCCGGACCGCGACCATCCACCGGCCGGTTCCCGCCGAGTACTCGGCGATGCGGTTCGACGACCCCGGGTCGTCGGAAAGCACCACCGTCGGTGTCTCACCGGTCAGCCTCGTCAGCACCGCAGCGTAAGCGCGGGCGGCCTTCTGATCCGACGCGATCACCATGGCCCCGGCGTCGGGCACGCCACCGTTGCGTAACTGCGTGAGCCGGGTGTCGGCGGCCTGGAACACCGCAGGGATCCAGTCGCCGTTCGGGTCGAGCACCGTGCGCCACGCGCGGGCGGTCTGTTCGGCATTGAGCGGCTCGCCGAGTCTGGCGGCGTGCTCCTCGCCAGCGCTGGTGCGCCAGCGGGCCTCGCCGGAATAGGCCAGGAAGACGACCGGTCGCACTACGCCGTCGGCCAACGCGTCCGAGTAGCCGTAGCTGTGGTCGGCCTGCGAGCGCAGCAGCCCATCACCGTCGCGCTGGTAGCTCACGAACGGTATCGGGCTGTCGTCGCTGCGGAACGGGGTGCCGGTCAGCGCCAGCCGACGGGTGGCGTCGGTGAACGCCTCGCGCATCGACTCGCCCCAACTCTTCGCATCGCCGCCGTGGTGGATCTCGTCGAAGACGACGAGCGTGCGGTAGTTCTCGGTGCGCACCCGGTGCCGGGCCGGGTGGCTGGCCACCTGGGCGTAGGTGACGACGACACCGTGGTACTCCGACGATGTCTGCGCCGACGAGTTGGAGAACTTCGGGTCGAGCGCCATCCCGACGCTCGCGGCGGCCAGCGCCCACTGGGTCTTGAGGTGTTCGGTCGGTACGACGACCGTGATGCGCTCGACGGTGCCGTCGGCCAACAGCTCACCGGCGACGCGCAGGGCAAACGCTGTCTTGCCCGAACCAGGTGTCGCGACGGTCAAGAAATCGCGCGGTTGCGCGCCAAGATACCGCACCAAAGCCCGACGCTGCCAGCCCCGCAAAGCCTGGGTGTCGGGCGCTGCATTTGCCCGCACCCAAAGCTCCTCACTGATCGAGGAGCAGCCTAGCGCAAGGGATTACGACGGCGCACGTTTCGGCGTGTCGGCTCTGGCGTGTCAGTCCAGGAAGATGTTGTCGTTGTCGATGAACCACTGTTTGCGCTCGTCGTCGGTCAGGTCGGCCAGTTGGGCCATCCCTTCGAAGTAGGCCTCACGGGGCGCGCCCGGAGCAAACAGGATCAAGAACGAGGTCGGCTCGTCGGCCTCATTGCGGAAGCCATGGATGCCGCCGGGCGGGACGTAGAGGAAGTCGTTCGGATGTCCGTCGATCCATTCGTTTCCGTCGTAGAGCCGCAGCGTCCCTGACAGGACGAAGAAGGCCTCGGAGATCGTGCGGTGAAAGTGTGGGCTCGCCCCGCCGCCTTCGGTGCGATGTCGGCGCGGTAGAGGCCGTAGTCGCCCCCGGTGGCTTGCTGGTTGGCAAGGTAGTGGAACTTCAGCGGACCGGCGAGTCGAGTCCGGTGGGTCAGTGCCCCGCCTGAGCCAGGCACTGACCTCCGGTTCGTCGTTGGTGTAGCGGGCCGGCGGATACGGTGGCACGTTCCGGGGATCCCAGAGTGACATGCCTGCCAGCCTTCCACATTCAGCCGACGGGAAACGCGACCCCGGTCAGCTCCTCCGACACCGTCCAGAGCCGCCGCTGCGCGTCGAAGTCGTGGGACGCCGCGCTGGACGCCACGACCTTCGGGTAGCCCCGCTGTTCGCCGAATCCGTCGGGGCCGAAGTACTGCCCGCCGAGCACGCCGGGATCGGTTGCCGCACGCAACGTCGGCAGCGCACCCATGTCCGGGCCCTGGAACAGCGGCGCCAACACGGTCGCGACCCGCGCATCGCGACGGGCAGATTGCGCACCAGTTCGGTGTTGGAGCCGCCGGGGTGTGCGGCGACGGCGATGGTGGTCGATGCCCTGCAGCCGGCGCTGCAGTTCATAGGTGAACATCAGGTTGGCCAGCTTGGACTGACCGTATGCGCGGACCCGGCTGTAGTCGCGTTCCCATTGCAGATCGTCGAAGCGGATCCGCGCGGACGAAGCGATGGCCGGTGCTGCTGACGGTCACTACCCGTGACCCTGGCGCGGCCAGCACTCGATCAAGCAGCAGGCTGGTGAAAGCGAAGTGGCCCAAATGATTGGTGCCGAACTGCAATTCGAAGCCGTCCTTGGTCGTCGACTTCGGAGTCATCATCACTCCGGCGTTGTTGATCAGCAGGTCGATGGCGTCGTAGTTCGAGCGCAGCTGGTCGGCGGCGGCGCGGATCGAGTCCAGCGACGTCAGGTCGAGTTCCTGCAGCGCGACGCTGGCGCCGGGGTGGCCTGTTCGATGCGGCGCGCCGCTTCCTTGCCCTTGTCGAGGTTGCGCACGGCGAGCACGACATGCGCGCCCTTGGCGGCGAGCGCGGCGGCGGTCTCGTAGCCCAGCCCGGTGTTGGCGCCGGTGATGACGGCCGTGCGGCCGGTCTGGTCGGGGATGTCGGCGGTGGTCCACTTGGACATGTGAGTCTCCTGGATGAATGGCTAAACGGAGCGTACGCCCCGGTTGATCACGACTATACGGAACGCGCGCCCCGCTTTGTCAATTCCCGAGGTGGTGTGACTTGGCTCAACCGGCACGGCCGCTGCGCGCGGACGCGGCCCGCAACCGTGCTCGCGTGCTCCAGGTCGCCTACGAAACGTTCGCGGCCGAAGGGCTGTCGGTGCCGATCGACGAGATCGCCCGGCGGGCCGGCGTCGGCGCCGGCACCGTCTACCGCCACTTCCCGACCAAGGACGACCTGTTCCTGGCGGTGGTCGAGGACCGGATCCGCCGCATCGTCGAGGAGCGGTCGCGCGCTGCTGGCCGCCGAGGACTCCGGCGAAGCGCTGTTCACGTTCCTGCGGTCGATGGTGCTGCAGTGGGGCGCGACCGATCGTGGTCTGGCCGACGCGCTCGCGGGTTTCGGAATCGACATCAAGACCGCGATGCCGGAAGCCGAGGACGCCTTCCTTCGGGCTGCTCGGTGACCTGCTGCGCGCCGCGCAGGAAGCCGGGACTGTGCGGCGTGATGTCGACGTCCCGGACGTCAAGGCGATCGTGGTGGGATGCCAGGCGATGCAGGCCGCGAGCCCCGACGCGGCCGATCGGCTGACAGAGGTGGTCTTGGACGGCCTGCGGGCGTCTTGAGCGACCTTGCACTCGCCATGGCCGAGTGCTAGAAATGCAGTTGGCACTCGCGACCAGTGAGTGCTAGGTCGGGACGGTGAGGCCGAGCCGCACAGCTCATGGTCGTCCGTCGCGGGCACTGCACCCGACCACAGACGTGCCATCCCCAATCCGGAGGAACACTTCGCAATGGCCAAGACAATTGCGTACGACGAAGAGGCCCGCCGCGGCCTCGAGCGGGGCCTGAACACCCTCGCCGACACGGTAAGGGTGACGTTGGGCCCCAAGGGCCGCAACGTCGTCCTGGAGAAGAAGTGGGGCGCCCCCACGATCACCAACGATGGGGTGTCCATCGCCAAGGAGATCGAGCTGGAGGACCCGTACGAGAAGATCGGCGCTGAGCTGGTCAAGGAAGTCGCCAAGAAGACCGACGACGTCGCGGGCGACGGCACCACCACCGCCACCGTGCTGGCCCAGGCGCTCGTTCGCGAGGGCCTGCGCAACGTGGCGGCCGGTGCGAACCCGCTCGCCCTGAAGCGCGGCATCGAGAAGGCCGTCGAGAAGATCACCGAGGTGCTGCTGAAGTCGGCCAAGGAGGTCGAGACCAAGGAGCAGATCGCTGCCACCGCAGCCATCTCGGCCGGCGACACCCAGATCGGCGAGCTGATCGCCGAGGCCATGGACAAGGTCGGCAACGAGGGTGTCATCACCGTCGAGGAGTCCAACACCTTCGGCCTGCAGCTCGAGCTCACCGAGGGCATGCGCTTCGACAAGGGCTACATCTCGGGTTACTTCGTCACCGACGCCGAGCGTCAGGAAGCGGTCCTCGAGGATCCGTACATCCTGCTGGTCAGCTCCAAGGTGTCGACCGTCAAGGATCTGCTGCCGCTGCTGGAGAAGGTCATCCAGTCCGGCAAGCCGCTGCTGATCATCGCCGAGGACGTCGAGGGCGAGGCGCTGTCCACCCTGGTCGTCAACAAGATCCGCGGCACCTTCAAGTCGGTTGCCGTCAAGGCTCCCGGCTTCGGTGACCGTCGCAAGGCGATGCTGCAGGACATCGCGATCCTCACCGGTGGCCAGGTCGTCAGCGAGGAGGTCGGCCTCTCGCTGGAGACCGCCGACGTCTCCCTGCTGGGCCAGGCCCGCAAGGTCGTCGTCACCAAGGACGAGACCACCGTCATCGAGGGCGCCGGAGATTCCGACGCAATCGCCGGACGGGTGGCCCAGATCCGAGCCGAGATCGAGAACAGCGACTCCGACTACGACCGCGAGAAGCTGCAGGAGCGCCTGGCCAAGCTGGCAGGCGGTGTTGCGGTGATCAAGGCCGGAGCTGCCACCGAGGTGGAGCTCAAGGAGCGCAAGCACCGCATCGAGGACGCGGTCCGCAACGCCAAGGCCGCCGTCGAGGAGGGCATCGTCGCCGGTGGCGGCGTGGCCCTGCTGCAGTCGGCTCCTGTCGCTGGAGGAGCTCAAGCTCTCCGGTGACGAGGCGACGGGCGCGAACATCGTGCGCGTTGCACTCGAGGCGCCGCTGAAGCAGATCGCCTTCAACTCCGGGCTGGAGCCCGGCGTCGTCGCCGAGAAGGTCCGCAACCTTCCCGCCGGCCACGGCCTGAACGCCCAGACCAATGAGTACGAGGACCTGCTGAAGGCAGGCGTGGCCGACCCGGTCAAGGTGACGCGTTCGGCGCTGCAGAACGCGGCGTCCATCGCGGCGCTGTTCCTGACCACCGAGGCGGTTGTCGCCGACAAGCCGGAGAAGGCGCCCGCTGGTGCGGGCGACCCGACCGGCGGCATGGGCGGCATGGACTTCTAAGTCCGGTCGACGAAAAAGCCCGGCTCCCAAAAGGAGCCGGGCTTTTTCGTATCTGGGGCTGTCGAGTGTGTAGTTAAGTCACGCCTTTTCGCGCAAAGCGTGACACAAGTTCACACTCGACGCTTGGCCTGGAATACGTCCCCGCGGACGAAGAGTGGAGTTCGAACGGCCACTCGCCGCGAGGAAACTTAGCCTTCGAGTGGCACACAGTCGTGCAGGCAGCCGGTGGCCGTCGCGGGGGAGTCCGGCGCGGCCTTCCGGTGCAGGACCGCGCGGGTGGGCACGATCCACAGCCGGCCGTCGTCGGCAACAGGCTGACCTCGGCCGTCGACGATCAACGAGTAGCCGCCGGGTTCACTCGGCGGCCAGACGAGGGTGACGTCGCCGTGCTGCGCGAGATTCTTGCGTGTGCGCTCGCCGACGGTACCGACGTCGAGGATGCCATCGGCGAACAGCGGATCGACCGCAACCGTATGCGCGTGGTAGGCGTCGCCGACCGTCACCAGATAGGCGAACGTGAAATCGTCCAGCGCGCCGGCCAACTGGTCGAGATCCACTTTCACGCTCATGACGTGGCTACACCCGCGGGTGCGGGTTGGCGGCCGCGGACCAGCCTGCCGGGACGGGCGTCGGTGGGCACGCCGTTCTCGGCGATGACCTCGCCCGAGACGATCGTCGCGACGTAGCCGTCGGCGGTCTGGTCCAGGCGGCGGCCACCGGCGGGCAGGTCATAGGTGATGACGGGCTTGTGCAGCCGCATCGCGGCGTGGTCGATGACATTGAGATCGGCCTTGCAGCCCACCGCGATTCGCCCTCGATCGGCCAGGCCCGCGACCCGGGCCGGCACCGACGTCAGCTCGCGAATCGCCTCGGCCACGCTCAGCCGGCCGCTCGCCCGGTCGCGCGCCCAATGCGTCAGCAGGTACGTCGGAAAGCTTGAGTCGCAAATCATTCCGTAGTGCGCGCCGCCGTCGCCGAGACCGAGCACGACGTCGTCACGGCGCATCAGTCCGCCGACGGTGTCCAGCGAGTTGTTCTCGAAATTGGCCATCGCACCGAGCAGCATGGCGTGGCCGTCGTCGTCGAGCAGCCGGTCGTACGCCTCCTCCATCGGCGACACGCCACGCGCCTCGGCCCGGGCCAGGATGCTGTTCGAGCGGTCCGGTTCGTAGTCGGCGCGGTCGTCGAGCGGGAACATCCACTCCCAAGCCTGGGCCATGTACACCAGGGGATTCGCCGGGGCACCTCCCGGTTTGTCGGCCAAGATGCGTGCGCGCACTTCGGGTTTGCGCATCTGGGCTACCCGCTCGGCCAGCGGCAGGCGCGCGATCTCCTGATAGCTGGGATACAGCACAAACGGGTTTGCGGTCAGCTCCAGACCGATCATCAGCCCGATCGGCCGCGCAAACACCTGCGCGGTGATGTCGGCGCCTGCTCCATTCGCCTTCTCCACCATCGTGATCGCGTCCTGCCAGAGCGGGTCACCTGCGTTCAGGACAAGCAGCGTGAACGTAACGGGCAGCCCGGTATCTGTCGCGGCGTCGAACACCTGCTGCAGCACCGGTTGGTATCCGCCCGCCGGGATGTCGGGCACGAACTGGATCAACCCCCCGCCGCCGTCGGCGATGCCGCGGACGATCTCGAGGATCTCGTTCGGCCCGGCGTCGTAGCTGGGGATCTGCTGACCGCCCTCCGTGCGGTGGGTGGCCAGCCGCGACGACGCGAAGCCCAGCGCCCCGGCCTCGATCGCTTCGGTGGCCAGCGCCCGCATCTGGGCGAGGTCCTCGGCGGTCGCGGGCTCGCGGTCGGCACCGCGCTGACCCATCACGTACACCCGCAGCGGCGAATGCGGCAGATAGGCGGCGACGTCGATGTCGCGCTTACCGGCGTCGAGGGCCTCGAGGTACTGCGGGAAGGTTTCCCAGTCCCACGGCAAGCCGTCGACCATCACCACACCGGGGATGTCCTCGACGCCGGCCATCACGTCGACCAGCACGTCGTGATCGGCGGCCCGGCACGGCGCGAAGCCGACGCCACAGTTGCCCATCACGGCGGTCGTGACGCCGTGCGACGACGACGGGTTCATCCGATCCGACCAGATCGCCTGCCCGTCGTAGTGCGTGTGCAGGTCGACGAAGCCGGGCGTGACGAGCAGCCCGGACGCGTCGATCTCTCGGCCTCCGGAGCCGTCGACCGTCCCGACCGCCGCGATGACCGCATCGGAGACCGCGACATCGCCGACGTAGGGTTCCCCGCCAAGTCCGTCGACGATGGTGCCGTTACGGATGACCAGGTCGTAGCTCATCTAATGAATCTACGACTGTGTCGGGGCGACATGCCAGGATGAGCCCGTGATAGACCACTTCGGAATCAACTGCGCGGATTGGGACAAGTCAAAAGCCTTTTACGACAAGGTCCTCGGGATTCTCGGCTATACGCGGCAGATGGACTACCAGGTCGCCATCGGGTACGGCAAGGACGGCAAACCCGACTTCTGGATCGCCGACATGAATGTCGGCGACGCGGCCGGCCCCAACCGGGAGATTCACTTCGCGTTCCAGGCCGCCGATAGCGATGCCGTGAAGGCGTTCTACGACGCCGCATTGGAAATGGGCGCCGAGTCGCTGCATGCGCCGCGGCTCTGGCCGGAGTATCACCCCGGCTATTTCGGGGCGTTCGTACGCGACCCCGACGGCAACAACGTCGAGGCGGTCTTCCACGGCGCTCAGCCGCAGGGCTGACTCACATCCCGAGTAGTTCGGCGTAGACGTCGCGCAGCCGTGTTGTTCCGCGTCCTGGCCCACCACGCGTCCTGATGCGGTGCCCGCCAGTGCGCTGTCGAGCACGCTGAGGCAGATGTGCCAGCCAGGCGCGGCCCAACGGAATCGAAGGCGCGGTCGGGAATGGCGTCAAAACCTAAGCGCCGTCGCGATTTTCCAGTGTGCCCGCCAGTGGTTGTGTCATGACTGCTCCTCGTCGATGAGTTGGGAAAGCCGGTCCAGGCTCGCGGACCATTTGCGGTGATATGGCGTCACCCAGGCCAGCACCGCCGGCAGGGGATCCTCGGCCAGCCGGTAGATACGCCGCTTGCCCTCGACCCGCACGTCGACGAAACCGGCGTCGCGCAGCACCCCGAGATGTTTGGACGCCAGCGGCTGCGAAATGCCAAGTCGCTCAACAAGAGTGCCGACATCTGTCGCGCCGTCGCGCAGCGTGTCGAGGATGCGCCGACGGGTCGGGTCGGCGATCACCGCGAATGCGTCCACCATTTCATATCACCACTGCTTCATATAACTGTCAAGTTATGTCAGTGCCGTCGGGGTAGCGTCAGGCCCCATGGCTGACTCTGATGTGGCGGCGGCTCGAGAACTGCTGCGCGACTCGTTCACCCGGCTCATCGAGCACGTCGAGGACCTCACCGACGAGTTGACCGATGCCATCGCGATCTTTCGACCGACCTCGACCGCCAACAGCATCGCCTGGCTGATCTGGCACAGCGCCCGCGTGCAGGACGCTCAGCTCTGCGATATCGCCGGGATCGAGGAGGTGTGGACCCGCGGCGGGTGGGTCGATCGATTCGTCCTCGACCTCCCGCGCGATGACACCGGCTACGGCCACGGCCCCGACGATGTCGACAAGGTCCGCGCGTCGGCCGACCTGCTCGCCGGTTACTACCACGCCGTGCACAAGGTGACGTTGGAGTACATTGCCTCGGTGACGGCAGACGAGTTGAGCCGTATCGTCGACAAGCGCTGGAACCCGCCGGTGACGGCTAGCGCGCGACTGGTCAGCATCATCGACGACTGCGCCCAGCACCTGGGCCAGGCCGCCTACATCCGGGGCATCGCCTGAACCGCGGGGTTCGGATGTGGCCGCCGATCGCGGTGGCGGCAATGCTGCTGCTCGGCTGGGCGGTCGGCAAGCGCTCCACACCAATCGACGACTGGCTCCAACGGCAGCGAAACAGCCCCGCCCACTGGCTTTTGTTCTTCACCGATCCGCGGGTACTCGCGTTGGTGCTGGCGGCGGTCCTCGCCGTCGCGCTGTATCGACGACGGTGGCGCCTGGCGGTCGTCGCCCTCGCATCTCCGATGGTCGGAATCGTCCTAACTCGACTGCTCAAGCGACTGTTCGACCGCCAGAAGGACGGTGTCGTCGCGTATCCGAGTGGACATGCCACGGTGGCGGTGGTGGTGCTGGGAATGTTCGTGCTGGTTGCCGGCGCTGCGTTGTGGGCGGTCCTCGTCGCCGCCTCAGCAGTCCTCCTGGCCATGCTGGGCCAAGCCGTCACCTACCACTACTTCACCGACACCGTCGGTGCGCTGCTGCTCGGCACGGCGATCGTGTGCGTCGCCGCGCAGATCGTGCGACTTGACAGGTGTCAACCCCGCGTGCGATCTACGTCACAGCGGGAGTTAGCATGACCCAATGACAGCGACGCCCGAAGTTGACTCGCCAGACGTCACCACCATCCGCAACCCTGCGACCGGCGCGGTGGCGGGGCAGGTGCGTTGGACCGATCCCGCCGACGTGCCGCGGATCGCGGCCGGGTTGAGGCAGGCGCAGATCCAGTGGGAGGCCCGCGGCGCCAAGGGGCGCGCGAAGGTGCTTGCCCGCTACGCGGTGTGGATGGGTGAACACCGCGACGAGATCGAGTCGCTGCTGATCAAGGAGACCGGCAAGTCGGCGACGGACGCCGCGCAAGAAGTGCCGCTGCTGATCATGATCGCGTCGTACTACATCAAGACGATGGAGAAGGCGCTCGCGCCGGAGACCCGCCCGGCTTCGCTGCCCTTCCTGGCGATCAAGAAGGTCGAGGTGCACTACCGGCCGCGTCCGGTGGTCGGCATCATCGCGCCGTGGAACTACCCCGTCGCCAACGCGCTGATGGACGCGATCGCCGCGCTGGCGGCCGGCTGCGCGGTGCTGCTGAAGCCGTCCGAGCGCACGCCCCTGACCGCCGAGCTGCTGCTGCGGGGCTGGCTGGACTCGGGCGCGCCCGAGGTGCTGGCGATCGTCCAGGGCGCCCGTGAGGCCGTCGAGGCCGTCGTCGACAACTCCGACTACATCCAGTTCACCGGCTCCAGTGCGACGGGCGCGAAGGTGATGGAGCGGGCGGCCCGCCGGCTCACCCCGATCAGCCTCGAGCTGGGCGGCAAGGATCCGATGATCGTGCTGGACGACGCCGACATCGACCTGGCCGCACATGCCGCGGTGTGGGGCGCGTTCTTCAACGCCGGTCAGACGTGCGTGTCCGTGGAGCGGGTCTACGTGCTCGAGCCGGTCTACGACCAGTTCGTCAAGGCCGTCGTCCGCGACGTCGAGAAGCTGAAAGTAGGCGCGGGCGAGGGCTACGACTTCGGCTCGCTGATCGACGAGAGCCAGGTCGCCGTGACCGAGCGCCACGTCAGCGACGCCGTGGCCGCCGGCGCGAAGGCGCTCACCGGGGGCAAGCGCCCGCACGGTACGGGCAGCTTCTATCCACCGACGGTGCTGGTCGACGTCGACCATTCGATGACGTGCATGACGGAGGAGACGTTCGGCCCGACGCTGCCGATCATGAGGGTTTCGACGGTCGACGAGGCGATCAGGCTGGCCAACGACAGCCCGTATGGGCTCAGCGGTGCGGTGTTCTCCAAGGACGTCGAACGCGCTAAAGCGGTTGCGGTGCAACTGGATTGCGGTGCGGTAAACGTCAACGACGTGATCTCGAACCTGATGTGTACGACGGCGCCGATGGGCGGCTGGAAGACGTCGGGCCCGGGCGCGCGGTTCGGCGGGGCTGAGGGGTTGCGCAAGTACTGCCGCCAGGAGGCGGTGGTGGCACCGCGCACCAACGTCGGCGCGGGCGGTACGTACTACAACAACTCGCCAAGGGCGCTCAAGCGGATGAACAAGCTGATGACACGCTTGGCGCTGGCGCGCCCACGACGCACCGCGAAGTAACGCACAAGCCGTTCACCGGCGCGTCACCTGGCTGTACCCGCGGGTCGATAAATTTTGCCGGTGCTGCCTGGCAAACGAGAACCATAACGTATAGCGTCCGCGACGACGATGACGACGATCCGGAGTTGCTGATCCAACCGGGCGGCCAGGCCGTCGACACCTGGCGGGAGAACTACCCGTACGACGAGCGGATGAAGCGCGAGGATTACGAGGAGCAGAAGCGACTGCTGCAGATCGAACTGCTGAAGTTGCAGAAGTGGAGCCAGGCCCACGGCCACCGGCACGTCATCGTGTTCGAGGGTCGCGACCCCGCAGGCAAGGGGCCTCGCTGGACAAATGGGAGGCATACACCGCGGCCAAGGAAGACATGTTCGCGTGGACGGACACCGAGATGGCGCCGTGGACCGTGGTCAAGAGCAATGACAAGAAGCGCGCCCGCGTCAACGCGATGCGGCACGTACTGAGTAAGTTCGACTACGACAACAAGGACCATGAGGTGGTCGGTCGACCGGACCCCCTCATCGTGGGACGCGCCCTGACCGACTGAAGCTGCGCGTCCCTGTGTGAAGGAGGACGCGCGTGCGGTTGGTGGCGACCGTGTTCTTGTGGCTCGTCACGACGGTCGCGCTGGCGGTGGCGGTACCGACGATGTGGGCGCAGCGCAATGTCGTCAGCGAAGACGGCTATGCCGCGCTGGCGGCGTCCGCGGCGAAGGACCCGCAACTGCAGAGCGCGATGGCGTCCGAGTTGACCACGCAGATAACGGCTTTGGCGGCCCAAAATGGCTACGATCTCAACAGCGATCTCGTTCGCGGCGTGGCCGTTGCCTACACCGCCAACGCGGGATTCCCCGGCCAGTTCGCCCAGGCCAACCGCATTGCACACCGCTGGATGTTCACCAATTCGATTCAGCGCGAAGAGGGCTCCGACGGGCGGTGGCTGATCGACATCGCTCCGATGCTCAACGATTCGTCGCTCAAGCAGACCCTCGGCAATCTCAATCTCGAGGTGCCGCAGACGCTGACGGTGCCGATCACGGTTCCCGAGACAGCGGGACTGCAACCCGGACAGCTGCGTTCCCTGTCCACGTGGGGTCCGTGGGTCAGTGTCGGCGCGACGATTCTGACGGGCGTCTTCGCGTTGTTGACCTTGGCTTCGGCGCGGACGCGCGGAAAAGCGCTTGCAGCGCTGGGTGTTTCGGCACTGCTGGTGGGCGCAGCCGGCTGGGCGGGGCTGGAGGTCGCGCGTCGCTACATCAACGATGCGTTGAACCGCACGACGGGCGACATCCGACAGGTCGCCGACGTGATGGTCATCCACGCGGAGGACAGCCTGCATCAGTGGCTGAACCTGACGCTGGCCGCAGGCGGTGTTCTCGTGGTGTTCGGCGTGATCGTGTCGATGCTGGGCGGGCTGCGCCGGCGGGAGTGAGCGCCGACCTACTCCGGGCTCAGACTGGCCACTCCTCACGTCGATACGCGGCGTCGAAGAACATCCACTCGTAGCGGGCGGTGGTCGCGAAGTGGGCACGAGCGGCGGTCTCCGCGGCCTCGGTCAGCGTCGGTCCGGTGCGGTCGGCCAGTTCCAGAACCTGGGCGACAGTGGCTGCGAATTCGTCTCCGCCGTAGCTGTCGATCCAGAGTTGATAGCGACGATCCGTCGAACCCTGCGCGAGCAACGCAGCACCGACCTCGGCGTATATCCAGTAGCACGGCAAAACCGCGGCCAGCCCGTCGGCGAAGCTGCCGCCATAGGCGGTGGCCAGGAGATAACTGGTGTATGCCCGGGTGGTCGGAGTCGGTGGGGTCGCGCCCAGACGGGTGGGATCCAGACCGAGTTCGGGCAACAGTGTGGAGTGCAACGCGAGTTCCACGTCGAACACCTCTGCGGCGTGACGGGCGAACATCGCTGTGTCGACCAAAGTGGGAGCCTTGGCCCCGACGATGGCCAACGCGCGTGCATAGTCGCGCAGGTAGTGCACATCCTGAGCGACGTACTGCGCGAACGCGCCTTCGTCGAGACTGCCGTCGGCGAGCCCGGTCAGAAATGGGTGGGCAAGGATCGCGGCGAATGTGGACTCGATGTCGGTCCACAATCGTGTCGACCAGGACCCGGGGTTCGTCGCCCCGATTGTCGGGCTCATGACCTGCTGTTCCACAGACGGCATCCTTGCATCTGGTTAGGGCTCGATGATGTGCGAGGGGTCTGGCCGCTTGTCCGGCGGGGCCTGGCTGTAGTCGCCCCACGGGCCGTCGCGGCGCTCGATGGCGGCGCGCACGCCCTGGTTGGCGGCGGTGTCGATGAACTCGAGCGCGTCGGGGGTGTTGCGCATCAGGCCGTCGAGGATCCCGCCGAGCGTCTGGGTGGAGGCAAGGCCCATGTTCTCGTAGGCCTGGTTGACGATGAGCTTCTGCGCCTGCAGCTGTGAGAGGGGGATGGTCGCGAGCTTCGCGGCGACCTCGGCGACGCGGGCTTCGAGCTTGTCGAACGGGACGGATTCGTTGATGAGTTCGATTGCGGCGGCTTCGATTCCGGTCAACGGTTCACCGGTGAGCGAATGCCATTTCACCTTGGCCAGGGACAGGCGGTAGAGCCACATGCTTGTGAGGTAGGCGCCCCACATGCGGGCATAGGGCGTGCCTATGACTGCGTCGTCGCTGGCGATCACGATGTCGGCGCACAGGGCGTAGTCGCTGGCTCCGCCGACGCACCAGCCGTGCACCTGCGCGATGACGGGCTTGGATGCGCGCCAGATGGCCATGAATTTCTGGGTGGGCCCGGTCTCGCGGGCGCTGACCATGGCGAAGTCTTTGCCTGGGTCCCAGCGGCCGTCGGTGTTCATGGCGTCGCCCCAGTGCTTGAAGCCGCCGCCGAAGTCGTAGCCACCAGAGAACGCGCGGCCGGCGCCGCGCAGCACGATGACTTTGATGTTGGGGTCACGTTCGGCGAGGCCGATGGCCGTTTCGATCTCGTCGGGCATGGGCGGAACGATGGTGTTGAGGTGCTCGGGCCGGTTCAGGGTGATGGTGGCGACGGGCGGCTCGGTCTTGAAGAGCAGCGTCTCGAACTCATGCGTCGTCGGCATAGCAGCAGTCGAGTCACTTCTGCCTCAGAAGTCAAGAAGGCCGACATATTGTTGCTCTTACCGTAAGTTCAACAGCATGCTGCGCGTCATTCAGTGGGCAACCGGATCGGTCGGCCGTCACGCCGCCGCGGCCGTGTATGGTCACCCCGATCTCGAGCTCGTCGGAGCGTTCGTCTACAGCGACGCCAAGGCCCGTCGCGACGTCGGCGACATCTGCGGGATCGGCGAAACCGGTGTCGTCGCCACCGATAACCCCGACGACATCGTCGCCCTCGACGCGGACTGCGTCCTATACATGCCGCAGGGCGAGATGAACCCGATGGGCGCCGTCGACGACATCTGCCGGCTGCTGACCTCGGGAAAGAACGTGGGAGGAGGAAGAGACCGATCAGGGCTGCCTTGGCACCGCGATGCACGCCGTACACGCGATCGCGCCGGTGTGTGCGGCTGCGCCGGGAATCCGCACCTTCCTTGACCTCCCGATGATCACCGGCCGGGGTGTTCTGGCGAGTCGCTGAACGATCGGGTCAGTCGCGCACCGCGCGGAAGTGGACCAAGGCTCCTGATCGCCGGAAAAAATCGATCCGCAGCCCCGCGCCGGTCAGCCACTGGCGAAGGTCGTCCACGGTGCCGCCGGGCCCGAAGAGCCCCGCGCGCTGGAACGCCCCGATGATCAGGTCCTGACGCAGTCCGGCGCCGCGGACGACGGCGTCGCCGATGAGGCGGCCGTGCGGCCTCAGGCAGCGCACTATCTCCCGGACCGCGGCCGCCGGGTCGGGCAGGCAGTGCAGGCCGTTGAAGGACACACACATGTCGAACTCGTTGTCGCCGAACGGCATCCGTTCGATGTCGGCTTCGACGAACTCCACGTCGTTGCGGCCCAGCGCGGATGCCCGTCGCCGAGCCCGGGCGAGCATGTCCGGCGAGATGTCCGCAGCCACATAGCGCACCTGCTGGTCCTTACCCAGCCCTCGTAACGCGAGCCCGCCGCCGCACGGGACGTCCAGCACCGCCGAGCCGTTCGGCAGGTCGCCCACCAGTTGGATGCTGTCGAACAGCAGCGTGGTGTCGGTGCCCCACAGCGCGAGACCGCCGGGTCTGGCCAGCCACTCCCGCTCCACGACATAGTCATAGGCGGCACCGCCGAGCCGACCGACGATCCGTTCGCTCCAGGTATTGCGCACATTGGCCATGCGCCTACCCTCCAAGTGTCCGATGCAGGAACTCAAATGACAGCGCGGACCTGAACGCGGTCTGTGCATTGTCGGCGGCGCCGGCGTGCCCGCCCTCGATGTTTTCGTAGTAATGGACGGGATGGCCGGCCGCCTCCAGCGCCGCCGTCATCTTGCGCGCATGCCCCGGGTGCACCCGGTCGTCGCGGGTGGATGTGGTGATCAACACCGGCGGGTACCGCCGACCGGCTGAAATGTTCTGATACGGCGAATATTCGGCGATGAACTCCCAATCGTCGGGATCGTCGGGGTCGCCGTACTCGGCCACCCACGATGCACCGGCCAGCAGCAGATGGAACCGTCGCATGTCCAGCAGCGGCACGCTGCACACCAGCGCGCCGAACAGCGACGGGTACTGCGTCAGCATGATGCCCATCAGCAGACCCCCGTTGCTGCCGCCCTGCGCGCCCAGCTGGTCGACCGTGGTGATGCCGCGCTTCACCAGATCCCTTGCCACAGCCGCAAAGTCCTCGGCGACCAGGTGTCTGCCCTCCCGCATCGCCTGCGTGTGCCACGTCGGCCCGTACTCGCCACCGCCCCGGATGTTGGCCAGCACATAGGTGCCTCCCCGCGACAGCCACAGCCTGCCCAGCACACTGTCGTATCCCGGCGTCCGCGCTACCTCGAATCCGCCGTAGCCGCCCAACAATGTCGGCCCCGGAGTCTCAACGTGCCGATGACCGACGACGAAGTACGGGATCGCGGTGCCGTCGTCGGACGTCGCGAAGTGCTGGGTGACGACGAGATCCGCGGCGTCGAAGAATGAGGGCGCCCGCTTGATCTCCTGCAACTCATCGCCTGCGGTCCCGTACAGCAGTCGCGAGGGGGTATCGAATCCGCTTGAGTCCAAGAAGATTTCGTCGCCGACCTCGTCGGCGGCCGCGATCACCGTGTTGGTGTTCTCCGGAACGCCCGACACCGGCGCGGCGGCCCACGATCCCGGCGTGACAACCTCGACGCGGCTGGCGACATCGGCCAGGGTGACCACGATCAGCTTGTCGCGTGTCCACGCGTAGTGGTTCAGGCAGGTGTGCTCGTCCGGTTCGAAGACCACCTGCAGTTGCGCTGTGCCGGTGAGGAATTCGTTGTAGTCGGCGGCCAGGAGCGAGCCGGCCGCGTACTCGGCGGTGCCCGCGTACCAGTCGGTGCGCAGTTCGATCAGCAGCCAGTCGCGGTGCGCCGAGACGGTGGCGTCGGTCGGCGCGTCGAGGCGGATCAACTCGCCGCCGCGTAGCTCGTAGACCTCGTCGTTGAAGAAGTCGACGGCACGTCGCAGCATCGTTCGCTCGAAACCCGGTGTGCGGTCTACCGATGCCGCGACGATGACGTCCGTGCTCGCGGCGCTGAACAACGTCTCGGCATCCTCCAGCGGCTCACTGCGCCGCCAGCGCTTGACCAACCGCGGATAGCCAGAATCGGTCAGCGAACCCTCGCCGAAGTCGGTGCCGAGCAGGACGGTGTTCTCGTCCTCCCAGGTGATCTGCGTCTTGGCCTCGGGCAGCTCGAATCCGCCTGCTACGAATTCACGTGTGCGCATATCGAATTCGCGCACGATCGCGGCGTCGGAGCCGCCACGCGACAGGCTGACCAGCGCCAGCGTGTGGTCTGGCTCGATGACCTTGGCGCCGGCCCACACCCAGTTCTCGTCATCGGCCGCGGCGAGCGCATCGATGTCGATGATCACGTCCCAGTCCGGTTCTTCGGTGCGGTAGCTTTCCAGCGTCGTGCGGCGCCATAGCCCGCGTGGGTTGGCTGCGTCGCGCCAGAAGTTGTAGAGGTGATCGCCGCGGCGACGCACGTAAGGGATCCGGGCGTCGGTGTCGAGGACCTCGAGAGCCTCGGTGCGCATCTGCTCGAACCGTTCGCCGCCGAGCTCGCTGAGCGTGGGCTCGTTGCGCTTCCGCACCCAGTCCAGCGCGTCGTCGCCGGTGATGTCCTCGAGCCAGAGATAGGGGTCGTCGTCCACGGACCTATTCTTATCGGGCCGGTCAGTCGCGCGATCGCAGGCGTCGCACCACGGCGCCAATGAGTAGCACCAACATGGCCGCCGCAACAATCGGGCCGACCCGCTTCAGGGCCGAGCCCCGCGCGTAGCGCATCAGATCGAGCGGCTCAGCCTCAGCCTCCGAAGTCTCCGGCGTGACGGGCGCTGGCTCGGATTCCGCGGCAGCGACCGGCGCCGGCGCGGCGAGTTTGTCCGACAGGCACGAGGCGAACTGCTCGAGGATCTTCCCGCCGACGTCGGCAATCATGCCGCGGCCGAACTGGGCCGGTCTGCCGGTGATGGACAGGTCCGTGGTGACGGCACCCGCAGTGTGATCGCCTTGCTCGCTGAGCGTGATGGTGACGGTCGCGTTGACGGTGCCGTTGCTGCGCGAGTCTTTGGCGGCGGCCTTGAGCACCGCGCGCCGCGACTGCTCGTCGCGCTCGGTGAACGTGCCGGTGCCCTTGTACAGCAGCACGATGGGACCGAGCTTGACCTTCATGGTGCCGGTGAACGAGTCACCGTCGACGCCATCCAGGGTGGCACCGGGCATGCACGGTGCCACCCGTTCGGGATCGAGCACTGCCTCCCAGACCACGTCGATCGGGGCGGGTACGGACACGTGGTGTTGCAACTGCATGAGATGTCCTCCAGGTAGCGGTCTTTCAGACGCCGGCCGCTGTCGCAACCGCCCGCCTCGTCAGCACCTTCGCAAGGTGGCTGCGATACTCGGCGTCGGCATTGCCGTCGGAGATGGGTTCAGTGCCCTCGACGGCGTGCTCGGCTGCCGCTCGGATCAGATCCTCGCTCGCGGGCTGGCCGATCAGTGCCTCCTCGACGCCGCGGGCGCGCACCGGCACCGTCGCCATGTTGGTCAATGCCACGCGGGCCTGTCGGATCATCCCGGCGTCGACTTCGACGGTCGCGGCCACCGCCACGATCGACCAGTCCTGCGCGATCCGATTGAACTTCTCGTACCGTGCCGCCCAGTCGGTGTGCTTGGGAATCCGCACCTCCGTCAGGATCTCGTCCGGTTGCAGCGCTGTGGTGAAGTAGTCCACGAAGAACTCCGCGGCCGGGATGCTGCGTCGGCCCGACGGGCCCGCAACCGTCAGCGTCGCGTCGAGCGCCAGCACCGGCGCGCACAGATCACCCGCCGGATCGGCGTGCGCCAGCGCGCCGCCCAGCGTGCCGCGGTGCCGGATCTGCGGGTCGGCGACGGTGCGGGTGGCCTCGCTGATCAGCAGCGCATGCTGACCGACGAGCGGATTTCGCAATACGTCGTAATAAGTTGTCATGGAACCGATCACGAGCGTGTCGCCGTCCTCGCGCACGCCGCGCAGCTCGTCGATCCGGCCGAGGTCGACGAGGGTGGTCGGCGCGGCCAGCCGCAGCCGCAGCAGCGGCATAAGGCTCTGCCCGCCCGCGATGACCTTCGCGTCCTCCCCGGCCTGCGTGAGCGCCGCCACTGCTTCGTCGACTGTCTTTGGGGCTACGTAGTCGAATTCGGCGGGAATCACTGCGCACCTCCCTTTGCGGTGTGGATGGCCTGCCAGACGCGCATTGGGGAACAGGGCATTTCAATGTCATGCACCCCGAGGTGCCGCACCGCGTCGATGACCGCGTTGACGACGGCCGGCGTGGATGCAATGGTGCCTGCCTCGCCAACCCCCTTGACTCCCAATGGGTTTCCAGTGGCGGGGGTTTCGGTGCGTCCCGTGGTGAACGACGGCAGGTCGGCCGCCGACGGCACCAAGTACTGGGCGAACGAGCCGGAGAGCAGGGTGCCGGACTCGTCGTGTTCGGCCTCTTCGTACAGGGCCTGCGCGATGCCCTGGGCGAGCCCGCCGTGCACCTGGCCGTCGACGATCAGCGGGTTGACCACGTGCCCGATGTCGTCCACGCACACATAGGACCGAATCCGCACCTGCCCGGTTTCGGTGTCGACCTCGGCGGCGCACAGGTGCGTGCCGTGGGGGAACGAGAAGTTGTCCGGGTCGTACGTCGCCTCCGAATCCAGGTTCGGTTCGACACCGTCGGGCAGGTCGTGTGCGGCGAACACCGCCATGGCGACATCGGAGACCCCGACGGCCTTCTCGGTGCCCCTCACCCGGAACCGCCCAGCGGTGTACTCGACGTCGTCGTCCGCGCATTCCATCAGGTGCGCCGCGATGGGCCTCGCCTTAGCGATCACCTTCTCGGCGGCCTTCACCACCGCGATCGCACCGACCGCCAGCGACCGGGACCCGTAGGTGTCAAGGCCACGTGCCGAGGTCTGGGTATCGCCGTGCAGCACCTCCACGTCCTCGAACGGCACTCCGAGCTGGTCGGCGACGATCTGGCTCCAGGCCGTCTCGTGGCCCTGTCCGTGTGCCGACGAGCCGGTGACCACCTCGACCTTGCCGGTCGGCAGCACCCGGATCGCCGCATGCTCCCATCCGCCCGCGCCGTAGGACAGCGCACCGAGCGTGCGCGACGGCGCCAGGCCGCACATCTCGGTGAACGTCGACACTCCGATGCCGAGTTGCACCGCGTCTCTGCGCTCGCGGCGCTCGGCCTGCTCGCGCCGCAACCCGTCGTAGTCGAACATCTCCCGCGCCTTCGCGGTGGCGGCCTCGTAGTTGCCGGAGTCGTAGGTCAGCCCCGCGACGGTGTCGAACGGAAACTCGTCATGCGTGATCCAGTTCTGCGCCCGCAGCTCGAGCGGATCCCGGGAAAGTTCAACGGCCAGTTCGTCCATCATCCGTTCGACGGCGAATGTCGCCTCCGGCCGTCCGGCGCCGCGGTAGGCGTCGGTGGGCACCTTGTTGGTGAAGACGTTGGTGCAGGTGAAGCGATACGAACCGAACTTGTAGATGCCGTTGAACATGAACGCGCCGAGGATCGGTATGCCCGGGGTGACGAGCCGCAGATAGGCGCCCATGTCGGCGAGCAGTTCCACCTTGAAGCCGGTGACGGTGCCGTCGCGCATGGCGGCGAGCGTCAGCTTCTGGATCTGGTCGCGCCCGTGGTGTGCGGCGAGCATCGATTCACTGCGCGACTCGGTGTACTTGACCGGCTTGCCGAGCCGCCGCGCGACGAGCAAGGCGATCACTTCTTCTGGCGTGACCTGTAGCTTGCCGCCGAAGCCGCCGCCGACATCCGGGGCGATGACCCGCAGCTTGGTTTCCGGGATCTCCAGCGTCATCGCCAGCATGAGCTTGAGGATGTGGGGGATCTGGGTGGCGGACCAGACCGTGATCTGCGGGCCCGTCGGGTCGACCACCACCGAGCGGGGTTCCATGAACGCCGGAATGAGCCGCTGCTGTCGGAAGGTGCGCTGCACGACGACCTCGGCGTCGCGGATGGCCTGTTCGACGTCGCCGCCCGTGCCGGACTCCGCCGAGTCGAACGTCCAGACAGCGCTGACGTTGGTGCCGAGATCCGGGTACACCAGGTCGGCTCCGTCGGCGACCGCGCCCGCGAGATCGAGCACGATCGGCAGTTCGTCGTAGTCGACGGCGATCGCCTCGAGCGCGTCATGCGCCTCGTAGGCGCTGCGTGCCACCACGACAGCGACGGCTTCACCGGCGAAGTTCACCGTGTCCGCCGCAAGGGACGGGGCGGGCGGCGCCTTCATGTCTTCGGTGATCGGCCAAGCGCACGGCAGGCTGCCCTGCTCGGCGGCGAGATCGACGCCGGTGAACACCGCGACGACACCGGGCATGCTGCGCGCTTCGTCCGTGTCGATACCCGTGATGCGGGCATGCGCGAGTGGACTGCGCAGAATCGCGAGATACTGCATCCCCGGCAGCACGAGGTTGTCGGTCCATCGGGTCCGCCCGGTAATCAGATGCTCATCTTCCTTGCGCCGCCGGGCTTTTCCGACTTCCGGTTCGGCGGTGGCGGTCACCGCACGCCCCCTGCCGTCTCGACCCTTGGCGCTTCGGTGACGGTCTCGGTATTGGCGCCGCCGCGCAGCCGCTGCGCCGCATCCTGCACCGCGCGCACGATGTTCTGGTATCCGGTGCAGCGGCACAGGTTGCCTTCCAGGCCGTGCCGCACCGTCTCGTCGTCCGGATCGGGTTCCTCGGCCAGCAGGTCCAGCGTCTGCATGATCATGCCGGGGGTGCAGAAGCCGCACTGCAATGCATGGTTGTCGCGGAAGGCTTCCTGGATCGGGTGCAGCCTCCCGTCCCGGGACAGGCCTTCGACAGTGAGGATGTCGCCGCCGTCGGCTTGCACGGCGAGCACCGAACAGGCCTTGACGCTGTGGCCGTTCAGGTGAACGGTGCACGCACCACAGTTGCTGGTGTCGCAGCCGACCACGGTGCCGACCTTTCCGAGCCGGTCACGCAGGTAGTGCACGAGGAGTAGCCGGGGCTCTACGTCGTCGGTATAAGTCGTTCCGTCGACGGTGACAGTGATGCGCATAGGCCTACTCTGCTCCGACGGGAGCCGATGAACGCCCGAAACTGCGAAACCGGTTCTCAGGCATGTCACTGCCACGGTCAATCATGCGCGGCGAATCTCGTCGAGCAGTTCCTGCAGCGTCGCCAGGCTGTGCCCGGCGAGCAAACGATCGGTGTATGGCAGGGCCGCCGCGATCCCTGACTGCACCGGCAGGTAGCCGTCCACGCCTGCGTGCGGATTCACCCAGAACACCGCGTGGGCGAGACGCCGCAGCTGGGCCATCTGCTCGGCCAGAAGTGCGGGTTCGCCACGCTCCCAGCCGTCCGAGAAGATCACGACGACGGCGCCACGGGCCAGGCCGCGTCGGCCCCAGCGGTCCAGGAACGCGCGCAGTGTCTCGCCAAGTCTGGTGCCGCCGGCCCAGTCGGGCACCGCCCGGCCCGCAGCGGCCAGCGCCAGATCAGGGTCGCGGACCCGAAGGGCTCGCGACAGCCGGGTCATCCGGGTGCCGAGCGAAAACACCTCGGTACCTGCGGGATTGCTTCGGGTGACGACGTGTGCAAAGCGAAGGAGGGCGTCCGCGTACGGGCTCATCGACCCCGACACGTCGAGCAACAACACCGTGCGGCGGGGCCGGGTGGCCTTGCGGTGGTGCCTCGGCCGCACCGGTTCGCCGCCGGCGGCGAGCATGTGGCGCAGCGTGCGCCGCGGGTCGACCGGCCCGCGCCGGGAGGGTCGGAGCCGCAATGCGGGACGAGTCGGTGGGCGTGGGTGAAGAGCGGCGATCAGCTCGGCGAGGTGCGCGCGTTCGGCTGCAGTGAGTTCAGCGATGTCGCGGTGCCGCAGTATCTCGGTGTCGTCCGCCGCGACCCGCAGTCGTGGCGCATCCCCACCGGCGTCGGCGGCGCCGGTGGCATTCAGCGCAGCGATGCGGGCGCGCCGTGGCTGCGGCACGCGCTGCGGCGTGCGGGCGAAAACGGTTGGCCCGAACCAGTTCTCAAACACCATGTCGTAGCGGCCGATGTCGTCGGGACTGCGGCACAGGGTCGCGCGACCGGCCCAGTACACCTGTCCTGGGTCGCTCAGATCGACCTGACGCAGGGCCCGCGTGAACGTTTCGACGGCGTGCGAAGCAACCGGCAGCCCCGCGGCCGCCAGTGCATGCGCGAACCCGACCACTCCCACAAGCGGGTCGGTGGACATGCGTCTCACCCGGCCAGCAGCCGGTCCAGTCCGGCCCTGGCCACGCGCTCGAGGTCCTCTCGGTACTTGAGGACCGCGCCGAGCGTCGCCGCCGCGGTCTGCGCGTCGAGCACATCGCGATCGAGTTCGAGGAGCGCGCGTGCCCAGTCCAGCGATTCGGCGACACCCGGCGGCTTGAGCAGTTCCATACCGCGAAGGTTGTGAACCGCGCTCGCGACCTGCTCCGCGAGCGCGGCACCGATGCCCGGGATGCGGCGGCGCAGGATCGCGACCTCCCGGGCCAGGTCGGGATGTTCGAGCCAGTGATACAGGCAACGCCGCTTGAGGGCGTCGTGCACCTCGCGGGTGCGGTTGGAGGTGACCACGACCATCGGCGGTGTCGACGCTCGCACTTCGCCGAGTTCGGGGATGGTGACGGCGTTCTCGTCGAGCACTTGCAGCAGGAAGGCCTCGAACTCGTCGTCGGCGCGGTCGATCTCGTCGATCAGCAGCACGCACGGCGCCTCGGTGAGCGCCTGCAGCAGCGGTCGCGCCAGCAGGAACCGCTCCGTGTACAGCGAGCGTTCAGCCGTGTCGGCCTCGAGGTGACCGCCGCTCGCTGCCTCCAGTGTGCGCAGGTGCAGCAGCTGGCGGGGGAAATCCCAGTCGTAGAGCGCCTGCGCCGCGTCGATGCCCTCGTGGCACTGCAGGCGGATCAGCGGCAGACCGAACGCCTCCGCCAGGGCAGCCGCGAGGGAGGTCTTGCCCGTGCCCGGCTCACCCTCGCAAAACAGCGGTCGACCCATGCGCAGCGCCAGGAACGCGGCCATCGCGACGCCGTCGTCGGCGAGGTAGCCGGTGGCCTCGAGCGCCTGTGTCAGTTCCGTCGGCGACCCGACACGCGGGGCGGAATCGCTCACGTCCGCGAGCCTAGGCGAGGGCTCGGCCGGACCCTAGGATTCTTCTGATGAATGGTCCACCGCGGGTGCTGATCACCGAGGCCGCCGTCGAGTTGCTGCGCAAGCTGCAGGCGCGTCACGGCCCGCTGATGTTCCACCAGTCCGGCGGCTGCTGCGACGGGTCCTCGCCGATGTGCTACCCCGACGGTGAATTCATCGTCGGGGACCGTGACATCCTGCTCGCCATCCTCGACGTCGGCGACGACGGGGTGCCGGTGTGGATCTCGGGACCGCAGTTCGACGCGTGGAAGCACACCCAGCTGGTGATCGACGTCGTGCCCGGACGCGGCGGCGGGTTCAGCCTCGAAGCACCTGAGGGTATGCGGTTTCTGTCCCGGGGCCGCGCCTTCACCGACGCCGAGAACCAGACGCTGACCGAGCATCCGCCCGTCACGGGAGCCGGCTACGCCAACGGACAACGACCGCCTCGGACGGGTACGCACATCGTCGCCGAAGCCGTCGATGCTTGCCCAATACCTGATGGCACGCCGCGCGGGTAACGCCGCCCGGGCAGGGCGCGGCGTTATCGTCGAAATGTGATACCCCTACCGCGTGCGTGGTTGCTGACCAGCGCAATGCTTGTCGGCACCGCGGTCGGGCTGGTCGTCGGAATCGCGTCGACCGTGCTGGTGAAGGCCACCATTCGGCCCGATGTCGTCATCGCCCTTGTCGTCGGTGTGCCGAGCGCGATCGGGATGTTGATGATCTTGTTGTCCGGGCGACGATGGGTGACGACGCTGGGCGCCTTCATCCTGGCCATCGCGCCGGGGTGGTTCGGCGTGCTTGTCGCAATCCAGGTGGTCCAGAGTGCCTGATCAGCCGTACCGGGGAACGCATCGCCATCGCGCACCCGTGGGGTGGCATCCCACGCCAATGGAGCCGGAGACGACAGATACCGGCCGCGACACGCTGTCCGGCGAGCCGACCCATCCCTACCCGCCGACCTTCACCGGCGAGTTGCCCGCTCAGTCCGCTTCCGTCGTCACCGAGGACGCGCCATCCGAGCCGCTACCCGCCCCGGTCCAACCGGTCGTCGTGCCGGGCGCGCACCAGTACCTCAAGCGCTGGACGTTCGTCCTCGTCGTGGCCGGGGTGTGGATCGTCGCGGCCGCCATCGGGCTGGGCCTCTATTACTGGTGGTTCCACTCCCTGAACAAGACGCCGCCCGCCTTCGTGGTGCTGATCTTCCTCGTCGTGTGCACCGTCGCCAGCCTGATCACCGCGATGGTTCAGGACAAACCACTGGTGTCCGCGGTGTCGGTCGCGCTGATGTCGGCACCGTTCGCGGCGGTCGGCGGTGCCGCGGTGCTGCACGGCATCTATTTCTGCGATCGAGTGGGTCGCTGTCTGGTGGGCCTGATCCCCTACTAGGGTTGGCCGGGTGACCCACTATGACGTCGTCGTTCTCGGAGCCGGCCCCGGCGGATACGTCGCGGCCATTCGCGCCGCCCAGCTCGGGCTGAACACCGCAGTCGTCGAACCCAAGTACTGGGGCGGGGTATGCCTCAACGTCGGCTGCATCCCGTCGAAGGCGTTGCTGCGCAATGCCGAACTCGCGCACATCTTCACGAAGGAAGCCAAGCAGTTCGGCATCAGCGGTGAAGCGACGTTCGACTACGGGATCGCGTTCGACCGGAGCCGCAAGGTCGCCGACGGCCGCGTCGCCGGCGTGCACTTCCTGATGAAGAAGAACAAGATCACCGAGATCCACGGGTACGGGAAGTTCAAGGACGACCACGCGCTGGAGGTCGACCTGAACGAGGGCGGCACCGAGACGGTGACCTTCGACAACATCATCATCGCCACCGGCAGCAGCACCCGGCTGGTGCCTGGTACGTCGCTGTCGGAGAACGTGGTCACCTACGAAGAGTTGATCATGTCTCGGGAGCTGCCCTACTCGATCGTTATCGCAGGCGCCGGTGCGATCGGCATGGAATTCGGCTATGTGCTGAAGAACTACGGTGTCGACGTCACCATCGTCGAGTTCCTGCCGCGCGCGCTGCCCAACGAAGACGCCGAAGTCTCCAAGGAGATCGAGAAGCAGTTCAAGAAGCTCGGCGTCAAGGTGCTCACCGGCACCAAGGTCGAGTCGATCACAGACAGCGGCGGCGACGTGACCGTCACCGTCAGCAAGGACGGCAAGTCCGAGGAGCTGAAGACCGAGAAGGTGCTGCAGGCCATCGGCTTCGCCCCGAACATCGAGGGGTACGGCCTGGACAAGGCCGGCGTGCAGGTCACCGACGGCAAGGCCATCGGCATCGACGACTACATGCGCACGAACGTCCCGCACATCTACGCCATCGGTGACGTCACCGGGCTGCTCCAGCTCGCGCACGTCGCCGAGGCGCAGGGCGTGGTCGCGTCCGAAACCATCGGTGGCGCAGAGACTTTGCCGCTCGGCGACTACCGGATGCTGCCGCGTGCGACGTTCTGTCAGCCCCAGGTTGCGAGCTTCGGACTGACTGAGGAACAAGCCCGCGAAGAGGGCTACGACGTCAAGGTCGCCAAGTTCCCGTTTACCGCCAACGCCAAGGCGCACGGCGTCGGTGACCCGAGCGGCTTCGTCAAGCTGATCGCCGATGGCAAGTACGGCGAGCTGATCGGCGGCCACCTCATCGGCCACGACGTGTCCGAGCTGCTGCCCGAGCTGACCCTGGCGCAGAAGTGGGACCTGACGGCCACCGAGTTGGCCCGCAACGTGCACACCCACCCGACGATGTCCGAAGCGCTGCAGGAGTGCTTCCACGGCCTCCTCGGCCACATGATCAACTTTTGAGAGCGATCTGGGTCGCCGGTATCGGCGGATTGGTAGTCGGCCACATCCTGTGGCTGGCCGGCATTTCCCTTGCAGGCGCGACGCGCACCGTCAGCAGTTGGGTGTTGGTCGTTGCCGCCGTTTCGTTTGTGCTGGGCGCCGTGTCGGCCGTGCTTGGCGTGCGGGGCTACCGACGCAAGTCCGAAGTATGGGCGGCGTTCCTGTGGGCCTTACCCGTGTCGCCGGTGCTGTTGTCGCTGACCGTGCTAGGTGTGACGTATTTGTAGGGCCCGCGATCCCATTTGTGTGGCACAGGTCACTTTCGCGCAACTTGATGTGCGATCTCACCACTCCGTGAGCCAATAGACTAGCTGGCCTAATTATTTGCCTGGGATGTTGGAAAATATTGAACTCGCCAACAAAAGCGAGATTACAGTGCGCGAGCTAGGTGGAGTCGCCCACATCTTCTTCTTTGCCATGCGGCGACGAAACTACATCAAAGCCGTTGGGGAGTGGAGGCGTACGGTGAGCGATCCGCTGATGACATCCGTCGACCTGATTCGCGAGGCAATCGGAAACCAAGTGCGGGAGCTCGGTGGCGACGACGCTGACGTCGACAGCATCGCTATGTCCGCCGCCTACGCCGTGTGGGTCTGGACGGTAAACCAACTAGCCCGAACCTAGGCGAATTAGCAGTTAGTCCGGGAAGTCCAGTGGAATCTTCAGCGTCGCCATGGTGGCGGCCAGCGCATCGTATTGCCCTGCGAGCGTGCAGAATTCGATGAGCTGCGGCTTGGTTAGCAGGCCCGACAGCACCGCCCAGGTCTCCGGTGACATCGAGCGGGTGATCACGAACTCGTCGGTCGCTGTGATCAGCACACGCTGCCATTCGGTGAGCCCTTCGGCGTCGGGGCCTTCGAAGATCTTGGCCTGAAGCTCTGACCCCACGCCTCGGGTCTTGGCCAGCCGGCGGTGCTGTTGCAGCTCGTACTCGCAGGCGCGCAGATGCCCGACCCTCAGGATCACCAGTTCAGCGTCCTTGCGCGACAGCTTCCCGGCGTAGAGCAGATAGGCGGAGAACGGCAACCAGCTCAGAAACAGCAGCCGGTGCTGGCCGAGCACGTTGAACAAATGGAACTTCGGTGCGCGAATTCCGCGGGCGCCCAGCTTCGCGATCGCCCAGTTGATCGGTCCCAGCTCGCGGAAGCCGCCCGGTGGGATCCGGGCCGGCGCGCTCATGGCTGCTTCACGAGATAGGGAGACACCGTGCTGCGGTGCTCGTTGATGTCCAGCGCGCGGCCGCAGCGCGGGAAACGCCCGCTGCGGACAGTTGTCGCGTTCGCAGACCCGGCAGCCCGCGCCGATCGGCGTCGCGTTGTCACCGGTCAAGTCCAGTCCCTCCGAGTAGACCAGCCGTTGTGCGTGCCGAAGTTCGCAGCCCAGGCCGATCGCGAACGTCTTACCTGGCTGACCATAGCGCGACGCTCGACGCTCTACCGTGCGCGCCACCCACATGTAGTTACGCCCGTCGGGCATCTGGGCGATCTGCACCAGGATCTTGCCGGGATTGGCGAACGTCTCGTACACGTTCCACAGCGGGCACGTGCCTCCCGATGAGGAGAAGTGAAAACCCGTGGCGGACTGACGTTTCGACATGTTGCCGGCACGGTCGACGCGGATGAACGAGAACGGCACGCCCCTCATCGACGGCCGCTGCAGCGTCGAGAGCCGGTGCCCGATGGTCTCGTAGCTGACCGAGTAGAAGGCCGACAGGCGTTCGATGTCGTAGCGGAAGTTCTCCGCGACATCGTGGAATTGCCGGTACGGCAACACCGTTGCCGCGGCGAAGTAGTTGGCCAGCCCGAGGCGGGCCAGCGTCGTCGATTCCTCGCTGGTGAACTTGCCCTCGTCGACGAGCTTGTCGATGAGCTCGCCGAACTCCAGGTAGGCCAGCTCGGCGGCCATCTTGAACACCGTTTGCCCCGAGGAGAGGTGTCCGCTGATCTCGAGGGTCTTGGCCGCGGGATCGTATCGATGAAGCACCGTGTCGCCCAGATCGATGCGCCTGACGATGTTGACGCCGTGCACGATCTGCAGCCGGTCGGCGAGTTCGCCGGCCAGGTCGCCGCGGTGCATGCGCATCCGGGCGGTGAGATCCTCGGCGGCGGTGTCCAGCTCGTGCAGATAGTTCTGGCGCTGATAGAAGTAGTCGCGCACTTCTTCGTGCGGCATTGTGATCGAGCCGCTGCCGCTGCCGTCCGAATAGCGGTCCTCGGTAGCGGCGGCCAGCTGTGTGGTGGTCAACCGGTAACGCCGATGCAGGTTGACCATCGCCCTGGCGAGCGCCGGATGCGAGCTGACCATGTCCGCGACCTCGGCAAGGTCGACGTCGATGTCGAGGTCGCGATCCATGGTCACTTCACGCAACTCGGCGACCAGGCGGGTGTCGTCCTGGGAAGCGAAGAACGTCGCGTCGACACCGAACACCTCGGTGATCCGCAGCAGCACGGCGACGGTCAACGGCCGGACGTCGTGTTCGATCTGATTGAGGTAGCTCGGCGAAATCTCCAGCATCTGCGCCAGCGCAGCCTGACTGAACGCACGTTCGCTGCGAAGCTGGCGCACCCGCGAGCCGACAAACGTTTTTGCCACGTCAGCCAGCGTAACAATGATGCGAAGCAACCCTTCGCATTGTTGGCAGATCGACGGCTGTGGCAGGATCGTGCCGGTTGAGTGACAGGGGAGAACGCAATCATGGCGGGAATCGCAGGTAACACCGGTTTGGCGAAGGCGATGATGCCTGTGCCCGACCCGCACCCCGACGTCTTCGACAAACAGTGGCCGCTGCGGGTCGCCGATATCGACCGCGAAGGCCGGCTGCGCTTCGACGCGGCCACTCGCCACATCCAGGATGTCGGCACTGACCACCTGCGCGAACTCGGCTTCGAGGAAACCCATCCACTGTGGATCGTCCGGCGCACGATGATCGACCTGATCAAGCCGATCGAGTTCCAGGACATGCTCCGGCTGCGTCGGTGGTGCTCCGGCACGTCGAACCGGTGGTGCGAGATGCGGGTACGCATAGATGGGCGGCGCGGCCGCGGCCTGATGGAATCCGAGGCGTTCTGGATCAACATCAACCGCGAAACCCAGGGCCCGGCACGCATCGCCGACGACTTCATCGAAGGCCTGCAGCGCACGACGGACGTCGACCGGTTGAGGTGGAAGGCCTATCTGAAGGCCGGCGGCCGCGAGGACGCCTCAGAGATCCGCGAGTACCCGGTTCGCGTCACCGACATCGACATCTTCGACCATATGAACAACTCCGTGTACTGGAGCGTGGTCGAGGATTACCTGTTCGGCAATCCCGAGCTGCTGCACAAGCCGATCCGGGTGACGATCGAACACGATGCTCCGGTGGCTCTCGGCGACAAGCTGGAGATCATTTCGCACGTGCATCCCGCCGGATCCACCGAACAATTCGGTCCTGAACTGGCGGATCGCACTGTTACAACGCTCACATATGCGGTCGGCGACGAGACCAAAGCCGTCGCGTGCATCTTCGCCCTCTGACTCTCTCACCTTTAACAGTACGAGCGTACTGACCTGCGTAAACCCGGTTACCGGCGAGTAGCTACTGAACCGGTTAAGTTAATGGCTATCTTCACAAACTTCGCAAGTTAAGGCGAGGCGTTGGCGAATATTGGCAATTGAAACGGTAGACCTGCGGATATGCGTTGGTGCATCCTCGAGTTAGCACACAAGTGAAGATGCTGGGGCGTTAACAACCAACGAGGCTCGCAACGCCACAGCGACTTGCAAAAGAAGGAGCACCAATGTCGACCGTTGGCACGCCGAAGTCGCCCGAACAGATCCAGCACGACTGGGACACCAACCCGCGGTGGAAGGGCATCACCCGCACCTACACCCCCGCCGACGTGGCGGCCCTGCAGGGTTCTGTAGTCGAGGAGGCCACGCTGGCCCGCCGCGGTGCGGAGATCCTCTGGGAGCAGCTCCACGACATGGAATGGGTCAACGCGCTCGGTGCGCTGACCGGCAACATGGCCGTGCAGCAGGTGCGCGCCGGCCTGAAGGCCATCTACCTCTCGGGTTGGCAGGTCGCCGGTGACGCGAACCTGTCCGGCCACACCTACCCCGACCAGAGCCTGTACCCGGCCAACTCGGTGCCGCAGGTCGTGCGTCGGATCAACAACGCGCTGCTGCGCGCCGACGAGATCGCCAAGGTTGAGGGCGACCGGTCGGTGGAGAACTGGCTGGTGCCGATCGTCGCCGACGGCGAGGCCGGCTTCGGTGGCGCGCTGAACGTCTACGAGCTCCAGAAGGCCATGATCGCCGCAGGCGTTGCAGGGTCGCACTGGGAAGATCAGCTGGCTTCGGAGAAGAAGTGCGGTCACCTCGGTGGCAAGGTGCTGATCCCGACCCAGCAGCACATCCGCACTTTGACCTCGGCGCGGTTGGCGGCTGACGTCGCCGACGTGCCGACGGTCGTGATCGCCCGCACCGACGCCGAGGCGGCGACGCTGATCACCTCCGACGTCGACGAGCGCGACCAGCCGTTCATCACCGGCGAGCGGACCAAGGAAGGCTTCTACCGGGTCAAGAACGGCATCGAGCCGTGCATCGCCCGCGCCAAGGCCTACGCTCCGTTCTCCGATCTGATCTGGATGGAGACCGGCACGCCGGACCTCGAGGTCGCCAAGAAGTTCGCCGAGGGCGTGAAGGCCGAGTTCCCGGACCAGATGCTGTCCTACAACTGCTCGCCGTCGTTCAACTGGCGCAAGCACCTCGACGACGCAACGATCGCGAAGTTCCAGAAGGAGCTGGCGTCGATGGGCTTCAAGTTCCAGTTCATCACGCTGGCCGGCTTCCACGCGCTGAACTACTCGATGTTCGATCTGGCCTACGGCTACGCCCGCAACCAGATGACCGCGTATGTCGAGCTGCAGGAGCGCGAGTTCGCCGCCGAGGAGCGGGGTTACACCGCGACGAAGCACCAGCGCGAGGTCGGCGCCGGCTACTTCGACCGGATCGCCACCACGGTGGATCCGACCTCGTCGACGACGGCCCTGACCGGTTCGACCGAAGAGGGTCAATTCCACTGAGCCGTTGGGCCTTGAGAAGTTGACAGCACAGGTCCCGCCCGCCATGTTGGGCGGGGCCTGATGCTGTGTGGAGAGGAAGTTGCGCAGTGAGAAATCCAATCGAACGAGTAGGCGTCATCGGCGCGGGCCAGATGGGCGCAGGCATCGCCGAAGTGTCCGCCCGGGCCGGCGTCGACGTCATCGTCTACGAACCCACCGAGGCGCTGACCACCGCGGGGCGCAACCGCATCGCCAAGTCGCTCGAGCGCGGCGTCAGCGCGGGCAAGGTCACCGAGCGTGAGCGGTCTGCGGCGCTGGGCCGGCTGAAGTTCACCACCAGCCTGTCCGACCTGTCGGATCGTCAGCTCGTCATCGAGGCCGTCATCGAGGACGACGCCGTTAAAGGCAAGATCTTCGCTGAACTCGACAAGCTGATCACCGATCCCGACGCGGTGTTGGCGTCGAACACGTCGAGCATCCCAATTATGAAAATTGCTGCGGCGACCGAGAATCCGGGTCGCGTGCTCGGTCTGCACTTCTTCAACCCCGTGCCGGTGTTACCGCTGGTGGAGTTGGTCAGCACGCTGGTCACAACCGATGCGGCGGCGGCGCGCACCGAGCAGTTCGCGAGTTCGGTGCTGGGCAAGCAGGTAGTGCGCTGCTCCGACCGGTCGGGCTTCGTCGTCAACGCACTGCTGGTGCCGTATCTGCTGTCGGCGATCCGGATGGTGGAGGCGGGCTTCGCCACCGTCGAGGATGTGGACAAGGCGGTCGTTGCTGGGTTGTCTCATCCGATGGGGCCGCTGCGGTTGTCCGATCTCGTCGGGCTCGACACGCTAAAGCTGATCGCGGACAAGATGTTTGAAGAGTTCAAGGAGCCCTTGTACGCGGCACCGCCGCTGCTGCTTCGGATGGTTGAAGCCGGCCAGCTCGGCAAGAAGTCGGGCCAGGGCTTCTACAAATACTGAGCGAGCGCTCGTCGGACCCGCATCACGATGCCGGGACGGTCGTATCGGAGTTGCCGGGCGCTGACCCGAATAATGGTCCAGCCCTGCCCGGCAAGGAATTCCAGTCGCTCGATGTCTTCGGCGTGCCGCCTGGGATCGGTCCAATGTTGCTCGCCGTCGTACTCGACTCCAACCTTGCATTCGGGCCAGCCCATATCGATGCGACGGCGACCTACCCTGATTTGGGTAGCAGGCCGAGGTAGTCCGTCGCGTACGAGCAGCAGCCGCAGCTCGGTCTCCTTCGGCGATTCGGCTAACATCAAACCGTAGTCGCCGCGTTAAGCGTCGGCTAGCCGCTGCTTTTCGGCCTCCACATCGAAATCAGCTGGCGGCCAAGACAAGTTGAGGCCTTTTAGCGCCTCGATCAGCAGTTCCAGGATGGCCAGCCGGCTGTACCACTTGCGGTCGCACGGCACGATATGCCACGGCGCGTAGTCCGTCGACGTGCGTTCCAGCAGCGCCTGATAGGCCTCCTGGTACTTCGGCCACAGCAGTCGCTCGTCGACGTCACCGGGGTTGTACTTCCAGTACTTGTCCGGTCGCTCCAGCCGCTCGGTCAGGCGCAGCTTCTGCTCCTCCAGCGAGACGAACATCGCCACCTTGATGATGGTCGTGCCGCCGTCGACGAGCTTCTTCTCGAACTGGTTGATCTCGTCGTAGCGCTTGCCCCACACCTCGGGCGGCACGATGTTGTGCACCCTGACTATGAGCACATCCTCGTAGTGCGAACGGTCGAACACTCCGATGTGCCCCGCCGGAGGCAGCGCCCTTCGGATGCGCCACAGGTAGTGGTGCTTGCGCTCTTCCTCAGTCGGCACACCGAAGCCGGTGTACTTAACTCCCTGTGGATTGGCCGCTCCCACAACATGTTTGACGATGCCGCCCTTGCCTGCGGTGTCCATACCCTGCAACACCAGTAAGACCGAACGGGTGTCGTCGGCCGCCCTGTTATTGGCGTAGAGCATCTCCTGCAACTGCGCGAATCGCTCGTTGCGCTCGGGCTGCAGTGCGCGGGCGTCATTCTTATTGCCCTTGAAGCCGGGAGTGGCGCTGGTGTCGATGTTGGCGACATTGTCGCCCGGCTTGAATACCAAGTAGTCGTGCGGCTCATGCGTCCACAGCTTGGGCAGATCCGCGGGCCTAGTCATGCGTCCAGCCGCGGCGGCACGATCGGGGACGGATGCGGCTCTTGCCTGAACTTCTCCAACGACCCGCCGACTTCGACGATGCCGCACAACGCACTCCACGATTGCATCGTCAGATAGTCGATCAGCTCATCGGCGCTCATCCGCGGGTTCGACATCCACGAGTGCGTGGCCAGCTGCACCCCGCCGACGATCAAGAAGGCCCACGGTTCGACCCCCTTGGTGTCCATGCCGACCTCCACCATCCGGCGGCGCAGCATAACGGCGAGCATGCGGGCGATGATCTGCTCGGAATCGGCGACCACCTTGTTCTTGCTGGCCGAGTTGTTGGTCATCACGAACCGGTATGTGTCCGGCTCCGCGGCGACGGTGTCGACATAGACGCGGATGATCTCGCGAGTCAGGTCGTACCCGTCCAGATTCGACGACAGCGCCGCCGCCATGTTGGGGATCAGGGTGGTCTGCGCGAAGCGCATCATCACCGCGGTCGTCAGGTCGTTCTTGTCGACGAAGTAGCGGTACAGAACCGTCTTTGACACCCCGATTTCGGCCGCGATCTCGTCCATGCTGACGTTGCTGCCGCGCCGCCGGATGGCCTCAAGCGTGCCGTCAACCAGCTCATTGCGGCGCTCCACCTTGTGCTGGTGCCAGCGCCGTTTGCGCCCGTCAGTCTTGACCGCCACCGGCGGCGTCTGCTGTGCCACTATCGCCGTGATCCGTTCCCTAGTCCCTCTGAATAGTACGGCGACGGGCGACACCGGGCTTGTGGGACCGGCCCTCCGCCGACGTAGCGGATGATGTAGGAGTGGCACACAGACCGAACGCCGGCGGACACGCCATGACGGCGCGGCCGCCGGCGCCCCGGGCGAGTTTCGCAGAGTCGCTGGCCGGGGCCGACTCGGCCGCCGATGAGGAGCGCCGCCGGGGGTTGCGGCGGATGAAGGTCGTCGCGCTTGGCTTCCTCGTCGGCGCGACCATCATTTTCCTGTTCTGCACATGGGCCCAATCCCATGGCGCTCCCGGATGGGTCGGCTACGTCCGCGCCGCTGCGGAGGCCGGCATGGTCGGTGCGATGGCCGACTGGTTCGCGGTCACCGCGCTGTTCAAGCATCCGCTCGGGATCCCCATCCCGCACACCGCGATCATCAAGCGCAAGAAGGACCAGCTCGGCGAGGGCCTCGGCGCCTTCGTCCGGGAGAACTTCATGTCTCCGCAGGTCGTGGAGGCCAAACTGCGCGACGCGCAGGTCGCGGGTCGGCTCGGTAAATGGCTCTCGGAGCCGTCGCACGCCGAGCGGGTGGCCGGCGAGGCCTCTACCGTGCTGCGGGTACTGGTGGAAATGCTGCGTGACGAGGACGTTCAGGCCGTGCTGGATCGGATGATCGTCAAGCGCGTCGCCGAACCGAAGTGGGGACCGCCGATCGGGCGGGTGCTGGCAACACTGCTGGCCGAGGGCCGGCAGGAAGCGCTGATCCAGCTGCTCGCCGACCGGGCCTTCCAATGGTCGCTCAACGCAGGCGACATCATCGAGCGCGTGGTCGAGCGCGACTCGCCCACCTGGTCGCCGCGCTGGGTGGACCACCTCGTCGGCGACCGCATCCACCGCGAGCTGATGGACTTCACCGACAAGGTGCGCCGCAACCCCGACCACGAACTGCGGCGGTCGGCGACCCGGTTCTTGTTCGAGTTCGCCGACGACCTCCAGCACGACGAGGCCACGATTCAGCGTGCCGAGAACGTCAAAGAGCAGATCATGGCCCGCGATGAGGTCGCCAGGGCCGCCGAGACGGCCTGGAACGCCGCCAAGCGGATTTTCCTCGAGTCCGTCGACGACCCGTCGTCGGCCTTGCGCACCCGCATCGCCGACTCGGCGGTGCACATCGGCGAGTCACTGCGCGACGACGCCGACCTGCGCGACAAGGTCGACAACTGGATCATTCGAGCCGCCCAACACCTGGTCGCCGAATATGGGGTGGAGATCACAGCGATCATCACCGAGACCATCGAGCGGTGGGACGCGGACGAGGCCAGCCGCCGCATCGAGCTGCACGTGGGCCGTGACCTGCAATTCATCCGAATCAACGGCACCGTAGTGGGCGCACTGGCCGGGCTGATCATCTATTCGATAGCCCAGCTACTCTTCTGACCTGCGCTAACTAGTGCTTGCAAAAGTTAGCACCCCGTCGTACGGTTGGGCTTGTCGCACACCGGATACCCGACGCAACGAGGGGGCTACGCATGCCGCAGGACGAAAATCTTGCCGCTGTGGTCACCAACGCTGCGCAGGACATCGGCAGCTTCATCCGGACGCAGCGCGAGGCAGCGCAGGTGTCAGTGCGGCAGTTGGCCGAGAAGGCCGGCGTCAGTAATCCCTATCTCAGCCAGATCGAGCGGGGATTGCGGAAACCGTCCGCAGACGTGCTCAACCAGATCGCCAAGGCGCTGCGGGTGTCCGCGGAAGTGCTCTACGTACGGGCGGGGATCCTGGAACCCAGCGATACCAGCGAAGTCCGCGACGCCATCATCACCGACACTGCGATCACCGAGCGGCAGAAGCAGGTGCTGCTCGACATTTACACGTCGTTTTGCCAACAGAACGAAGCCGCAGGTGAGGAGCCGACGACTGACCAAGACCAGATCAACAGCTCACGTAGAAATTCATCGAGAGAACACCGGAAAGGAACTAGAACATGGCCAAGAAGACTCAGAAGAACCAGCCGACCGCTGACGACCTCAAGGCCCCGCTGCTTGCCGCGGTGGGCGCCGCTGATCTGGCCCTTGAGCGGGTCAACGAGATCGTCGCCGCCCTGCGCGAGCGTGCCGGCGAGGCCCGCACCGACGCCGAGGCACGTGTCGAGGAGACCCGCGCCCGCGTGACCAAGCTGCAGGAAGACCTGCCGACTCAGTTCGGCGACCTGCGCGAGCGGCTGAACAGCGACGAGCTGCGCAAGTTCGCCGAGACCTACGCGGACGCCGCGCAGACCACCTACAACAACCTCGTCGAGCGTGGCGAGGCCGCCCTTGAGCGTCTGCGCACCGCGCCCGCGCTAGAGGAAGGCCGCGAGCGCGTCGAGAGCTACCGCGAGCTGACCGAGGAAGCGCTGGGCAACGTCGCGACGCAGACCCGTGCGGTCGGCGAGCGTGCCGCCAAGCTGGTCGGTGTCGAGCTGCCGAAGAAGGCCGCGCCGGCCAAGAAGGCTCCCGCCAAGAAGGCCCCGGCTAAGAAGGCCCCCGCCAAGAAGGCTGCGGCCAAGAAGGTCACCCAGAAGTAATTCGACGCAAACGATGGCGCCCGCTTAGGCTGGTGAGGTGATACTTGCCGACCTAGCGGGCGTCATTGTGCTTGCCCTCGTCTTTCTCGCCTTTGTCGTGGGCGTGTATTCGTTCGTGCACGCAGCGATGCAGCGCCCCGACGCCTACACCGCGGCAGGCAAGCTGACCAAGCCGGTGTGGCTCGCGATCCTGGGCGTCAGCGTCCTTCTCCTGCTGTTGTTCCGAGACCCGTTCGGGGCAGCGATCGCGGCGGTCGCGTCGGGTATTTATCTCGTCGACGTCCGGCCCAAGCTCCTGGAGATCCAGGGAAAGTCGCGATAGTCCCCACATGACCAAAGTGCACCGTGCGATCGCCGCCGCGGTGGCGGCCTTGAGCGTCCCGATGGCTCTTGCCGGTCCTGCCAGTGCCGACACCACGCTGCCCCCGCCCTACATCGACCACGTGGAGTGGGCGAAGTGGGGCGACCTGTCGAGCCTGAGGGTGTACCCGACGCCCGCAGGCAGGGTCGCGTCCACCGACTTTGTCTCCCCCGACGAGGCATGGACCGAGGTGCTGACGCTGTCGCCCGACGCCGACATCCCGGGCATGAAGGCCCAGTTCATCTGCCACTGGCAACTCGCCGAGTTCGCCTATCCCGACAAGGTCAGCTGGAATCTCGAGCCGTGGCGACCGGAGGTCGACGACAACGAGATGGTGAGCGCGGGGTGTAACCCGGGCGGCACCGAAGAGCCGTTCTAGTGCACGACTACCGACGCGACGAGGTGGCCGCGCTCGTCGATCACACGCTGCTCAAGCCGGAAGCCACCGAGGCAGATGTGCGTGCGCTGGCATCCGAAGCCGCGGATCTCGAGGTGTACGCGGTATGCGTGTCGCCGTCGATGATCCCGGTCGTAAGGCAATCACTTTCCCTCGGCCAGACGATTGTCGCGGTGGTGGGATTCCCGTCAGGGAAACATCTTTCGGCCGTGAAAGCCGAAGAGGCCCGGCTCGCCGTCGCGGCCGGGGCGAAGGAAGTCGACATGGTGATCGACATCGGCGCCGCCCTGTACGGCGACTTCGATGCCGTGCGCGCCGACATCGCCGCGGTGCGTGAAGCCATACCGGACACCGTGATTCTCAAGGTGATCGTCGAATCGGCGGCACTGCTGAGCCTCGGCGATGAGCAGACATTGGTGGACGCGTGCCGCGCCGCCGACGACGCCGGCGCGGATTTCGTCAAGACCTCCACCGGTTTTCATCCGTGCGGCGGCGCATCGGTCCGCGCGGTGGAGCTGATGGCCGCGACTGTCGCACCCCGGCTAGAGGTCAAGGCCAGCGGCGGCATCCGCACGGCCGCCGACGCCGTCGCCATGCTGAATGCCGGGGCGACGCGACTCGGGCTGTCGGGCACCCGCGCGGTGCTCGCCGGGCTGGATCTAAAGCCCTGAGAAGCAGGGGTCTTCCCCGCCCTTGGGGATCTCGGCGTTCTGCGTCGAGAACTGGCTCACCACACCGGTATCGGTGACCTGCACGCTGTCGGCATGGATACCCATCGGGTAGTTCTTCGTCAGCTGCGACGTGAACGCGTCCAGAGCAGGCTGGACCGTCTCGCGGGGCAGCGTGAAGCCCAACCCGGTCAGTTCCGACACCTGCAGCGAGAGCCCGTTGTCGACCACCTCCGGCTTGGCGACGATGCTGCCCAACGCACCCACCAACTCGATGGTGCCGGCCGACGGATTGGTCTTCACGCCGGTGACGAAGCTGCCGACGAGCGGGATCCCGTCCTGGATCGTCTGCTTGATGCCCTCGGAGCTCCAGGTGATGTTCGCGACCAACGAGCCGATCGAGCCGCTCGAGGTCGCGGTGTCCTCGAGGCGGACATCCTCGATGTCCAGGGTGACCTTCATGCCCTTGGCGTCGCGGATCTGATTGCCCGCGGTCTCGATGTTGATGTTCGTGTAGTGGCCGGTCATGTGCTGCATCAGGAACGGCGGTAGCGCGTCGAAGGACGCCTTGGCCTCGTCCTCAACCACGCACGAGGTGACCCGGGCGACGATGCTGTCCGCGCGGCTGCGGGCGTACAGCTCACCCGCCAGCAGACCGGCCAGCGCGAGCGCTACGACGATGACGACGACCAACACGATGGACAGCGGATCGCGGAAGAGTTTCTTGATCTTCACCAGCGGTGACGAGCCCTTCTGCGGGGGAGCGGCCTGCGGTGGCCCGGCGGGCGGCGGCGGCGGGAGGCGCTCGGTGGCCCTGCGGTGGCGGGGGAGGCGCGCCGTGGCCCTGCGGGAACTGTGGCGGCGGGGGCCCGGGCCGTGGCTGATTGGCCGGGCGGGCCCAGGGATCGGTCACCCCAGCGATTCTGCCCTACTCCTATGAGCGAATTCCGAGCGGTTGCGCAACACCGCGACGGTCTTGCGGGCCTGCTCGACCTCGTCCAGGTCGATGTCGACGACGAGCAGTCGCGGGTTGGCTTCGGTCGCTACCACCACCTCACCGAGTGGAGAGGCGACAAGGCTGCCGCCCACTCCGGTGGGCCCGACGGCGGCGATCTCGTCGCCCGGATAGGCCTGACCGACCGCTGCGACGAAGCCCGTCGTGTCGATTGCGCGGGCGCGGGCCAGCAACGTCCACTGGTCGAGCTTGCCGGGGCCGGTGCCCCACGACGCGTGCACCGTGATGAGTTGCGCTCCGCGCCGGGCCAATTCGACGTACAGCTCGGGGAAGCGGACGTCATAACACAGGGTCAGGCCGACATGAACCGGTCCCGAGTCGCCGTCGACGCTGATGACGACGGGCTCGCGTCCCGGTGCAACCGTGTTCGACTCGGTGAAGCCGAACGCGTCGTAGAGGTGGATCTTGTCGTAGTGCGTATCCACGCCAGGGCCGGTCGCGATCAGCGTGTTGGTCACCCGTCCGTCGTCGGCCGGGACGAACATGCCGGCGACGACGACAGTGCCCGCCCGCTCGGCGATCGCGCGCACTCCGGATGCCCACGAGCCGTCCAGCGGCTCGGCGATCGGGGCGAGTGGCACCCCGAACCGGCACATCGTCGCCTCCGGGAACAACACCAGCCGCGCGCCCGCGTCCGCTGCCAGCCGTGTGTAGTCCTCGACCAGGCCGAGGTTGGCCGCCGGCTCGGTGCCGGCGAGGATCTGTGCCAGGGCAATCCGCATGCCCATCAGCCTAGGAGGGCTTGGCTATGGCCCCCAAGCGTGACGGGGCAGTGACGCCGCCTTGTTGCCGAGTTTGCCTGTGCGAACCTGCGCGGCCAGGCTGTCGAGAATCACCCGCGAGCTGAGCAGCGCGGTCTGCTCGGCCCAGTCGTACGGCGGCGAGCACTCCACCACCTCGATGCCGGCCAGCCCGGGTTCGGAGACCATTCGGACCAGGTTGAGTGCCTCACGGGGCAGCAGCCCGCCGGGCTCCGGCCAGCCGGTACCCGGCACGAAGCCGGCGTCGATCACGTCGATGTCGAACGACAGGTACACCGCCTTGGCGTCCTTCCAGGCGATCTCCAGTGCCATCTCGGCGATCTTCTCCACGCCGACCCGTTCCACGTCGCCGACGGTGATGACCGTGGACTTGCGTTCACGGCCCACCTTCACGCCGGCCCGAGGAGACTGCCAGCCGCCGATGCCGATCTGCACCAGATTGGTCGCCGGAGCGTTCTTGATATTCGTGGCGTGAAACCACGGCGTGGTGTGCATGCGCTCGTCGAGGTCGGTCTCTTGGGTGTCGACGTGGCGGTCGAAGTGGATGATGCCGATGTTGCCGTCCAGGTACGGTGCGATCCCGCGGATGGTCGGGAAGCCGATCGAGTGGTCCCCGCCGAGCACGATCGGCATCACGCCCTTCTGCACGACGTGCGCCATGGCCTGGCTGATCTGATCGAACGACTTCTCCAGGTTGCCCGGAATGGTGAACACGTCGCCGATGTCGACCATGTTGAGCTGCTCGCGCAGATCGACACCCATCTCGTAGTTGTAGGTGCCGAACAGGTTCGTCGAGCGTCGAATGCCCTGAGGGCCGAACCGTGTTCCCGGGCGGTAGGTGGCGCCGGCGTCGAGCGGGACGCCGAAGATCGCCACCTCGGCATCGTCGACCTGGTTGACGTCCTCCACATAGGGGCACTTGAGGAAGGTTCCGCGTTCACCGGCGAAGTGGGGCAGCTCGCCTCGGACGAACGTGGAGATCCGGCGGTCGTTGATGGTCGGAGCGGCTTCCAGCCCATATGTCAGCGATCGTTCGATCTCTTCGCGTTCCCGGCGGTCGGGCAGTTCGGCCTCGGCCTGCTGAGCCCAGGCGCCTTCGGAGTTGAGCGGCTCGGACTGGTCGGTCATGGTGCTCCTCACGCGCCGTCTTGTCGCTGACCGGGTACGACGCACCTCGTCCGGGAAGCCGATGCCGGCTCCTGAGGACCATTCTTTGCAGGCTTCGACGAACTCGCCACCCGTATTGGAACAAAGCGTTAACCAACCGCGCGTCTCACCGTAACGAGGCGGAGTTTCGCTTTTGTACGACTCACGGTCACCGTGAGGCGCGTCTAGGGTTCCGCCGCTCGCCGGGTCTGGTCCGAGAGTCGCAGGCGGTCGCGCAGCTGCGTCCGTTCCACGGCGGGACAAAAGCCCGGGAGACTCCATCACGCAAAGGGAGCTCCGCGATGATCCTGCTCGGTGTCGCAATCAGCATTGCTGTCGTTGTCCTGGTCGGTTTCTACGTTTCCAAACGGATCGAAGGCGACAGTTCCAACTTCCTGGTCGGCGGGCGCATGCTGCCCTTCTGGCTGGTGGGCGGGGCGCTGATGGGCTCCGCCGTCGACACCAACGCCACCCCTGGGAAACACCGATCTGGCATTCGAGTTCGGCTTCTGGGCCGGGGCCAGCCTGCCGCTGGGCCTGCCGCTGGGCCTGGCGCTGTGTTTGACGATCACCGGCGTCTTCTTCGCCAAACCGATGAACCGGATGGGGCTGACCTCGTTTCCGGACTACTACCGGCTGCGGTTCGGCCGGCCTCGACGAGACCGTCGAGGCCATCGAGCATGGCGAGCCGGTCCTGGCAGGCAGGGCCGAGCCGGAGCCCCTTTAAGCCGGCGCCACTGCTTCCCAGGGCACGGTGAGCACACCGTCGCGCATGCGGCGGCGCGGCGGCTCGACCGGAAATCCCTCGTCGCGCAACAGGTCCAGCATGGCGCGCCAGCGCACCCGCGGACCGAACACACCGTGGCCGGCGACGCTGGCCCAGGCGCGGTCGGCGGCGGTCAGCAGCGCGCGGATCGGCTGGCCGTCGATGTTGTGGTGGATCAGCACCTTGGGCAGTCGTTCGGCAAGGTCGGATGGACGGTCGATGGCGAACGGGTCGCAGGCCAGCGTCAGGCTGACCGGCCCGTCGGAGTCCAGCAGCACCCAACTGCAGCGGCGGCCGAGTTCGTCGCAGGTGCCGTCGACGATCAGCCCGCCCGGCGCCAGCCCTGCCTGCATCAGCGACCAGGCGTCGGGCACCGACTCGACCGGGTATTGCCGCAACACGTTGAAGGCCCGCACCAGCACCGGCCGTCGCCCCGCCAATTCGAAACCGCCGAGCCCGAATTCCACGCCCTCGCGCGCGGGCACCACCCGTTCGGGATGGATCTCCAGGCCGACGACGCGTACGTCGGCGCGCACTACCCGCAGCCGCGCTGCCAGCTCCAGCGTGGTCACCGGCAGCGCGCCGTACCCGAGGTCGATCACCAGCGGGTCGGCCGCCGCCTGCAGTGCGGTGCGAACCCGCCGCGAATGCACCAGCCAGCGGTCGCTGCGGCGCAGCCGGTTGTGACCCGTGGTGCCACGGGTGATTGCACCGACGGGCCTAGTGATGCCGGGCGATCCAGTCAGCGGTGAACGCCTCCTCGTTGTCGAAGATGTTCTTGATGTTGTGCAGGATCAGGTCTTCGAGCGGGCCGCCGACGAACGGGATGTGCACCTTGCAGACGCTGGCCAGCCGCAGCCGGCTGCCGGTTTCGGTCTCGGTGAGGAAGTACTGACCGCCGAACCGGCCGGGCCCGTGCGGGATGGACGCGGCGTAGGTGCCCTCGGCCCGGTTGTTCGCATGGTCGTAGGGGTCGAAGTGCTGCGTGCGGGTGATGACCATGTCGACCGGTATCACCGTGCGGGCGATCGGCGGCAGTTCGCTCCGCGGCATTACCTGGACGAAGACGATGTCGGTGCCGCTCTCGCCGGTCGAGAAGGACGTCACCTCTGATTGTGATTGCGGGGCGAGGAGCCTGTAATCATCCATCAGGGTTTGCCAGTACTCGCGGCTGGTGAAGTCCTGATAGATCTTCTCCGGCGGTGCGTCGAAGGCAACCGTGTAGTCCATACGCCGCGACATGGACAGAATTTTACTTACGGTTCAGGCATTCTCGGTGATCCACACCGTGGTGAAGCGCTGTTCTGCGATCAGCAGGTCGACCAATTGGTTGCCGATGAAGTTCTCGATCTTGCCGCCGACAAGCGGCACGCGCACCTCGACGGTGGCCTTGAACTCCAGCCGCGACCCGCTGTCGGATTTTGCCGGTGCCAATACCGCGGGGCCGGTCAAGGTGGCCGGGGCGTCGCGGATCGTGCCCTTGACCATTGCAGTGGCCTGGCCGTCGCGGATTGGGCTCCACGTCTCCTCGCGGACGAAACTCAGGTCACCGCGGTGGAACTGGGTCACCACACCGGGCAGCCGGTCAACGCGCAACGTCTGCGTCGTGACCACGCCGATGCCGTTCGCGTCGACGGTCATTGAATCCAGCGAGTAGTCGTCGGCACCCGAATCGGCCAACCGCTCCAGCCAATACTGTTCGTCGCAGAATGCCCGATAAACCTGTTCGACGCTGCCGCCGTATTCGGCGGCCATGTCGAATGAACGCGGCATAGCTGGCCAGGCTACCGTTACCGGCCGTGAGCGGTGAGGAAGTAGGGGGTGCGGCCGTCGCCCATGCGGTGCCGCTCGCGCCGCTGACCACCCTGCGTGTCGGACCCGTTGCGCGCCGCCTGATCACGTGTGAAACCACCGCGACAGTCGTTGACGTGATGCGTGCCCTGGGATCCGACGACCCGCTGATTCTCGCCGGCGGCTCCAACGTCGTGCTGGGCGACGACCTCGCGGACCTGACCGTCGTGCTGCTCGCCAACACCGAGATCACCATCGAGGGCAACATCGTGCGAGCCGAGGCCGGGGCGGTGTGGGACGACGTCGTGGTCACCTCGCTGGCGCACGGTCTCGGCGGCCTGGAATGTCTGTCGGGCATCCCCGGCTCGGCCGGGGCGACGCCGGTGCAAAACGTCGGCGCGTATGGCGCCGAGGTCGCCGACACCATCCACCGGGTGCGGCTGCTGGACCGCCGCAGCGGCGAGGATCGCTGGGTTTCGCCGGACGTGCTGCAGTTCGGCTATCGCACCAGCATCCTCAAGCATTCGCAGGCCGCGATCGTTCTCGAGGTGGAGTTCGCGTTGGATGCCGAGGGGCGCAGCGCTCCGCTGCGCTACGGCGAGCTGGCGACCGCGCTGGACGCCGAAGCCGGCTCACTCGCCGACCCGTTGCGGGTGCGGGAGGCGGTGCTGTCGCTGCGCACCCGCAAGGGCATGGTGCTCGACGACGCCGACCACGACACCTGGAGCGTCGGGTCCTTCTTCACCAACCCCGTCGTGAGCACGGGAGAGTTCGACCGGCTACAGAACGAGGTCGACGGGCCGGTCCCGAACTACCCCGCGCCCGACGGGGTGAAGCTGGCCGCGGGCTGGCTGGTGGAGCGGGCGGGCTTTCACAAGGGCTACCCGGGTGAGGATGCGCCGGTCCGGTTGTCGACCAAGCATGCGCTGGCGTTGACCAACCGCGGTTCAGCTACCGCCGCGGACGTGATTGGGCTGGCCAGGACCGTACGTGACGGTGTTAGAACGACATTCGGGATCCAACTCACACCCGAGCCGTCACTGATCGGGTGCGCGCTGTAGGTACGCTGGGTCCACGTGAGCCCAGCCAATCCAATGCCGTCGATCAACCGACGGCGGGCGCTGACCGCCTTTGCGGTCGGCGTCGTCGCGCCGGGCGCACTGGCCGCCTGCGTCAGCAGGTCCAGCAAAACATCCGGTGAAGCAACCACGCCCCCGGCTCCGTCGCTGACGTTCGAGCCGGCCCACGCAGCCACCGATGTGTCCCCGACCGCGCCGGTCGGTCTCGAGGTGAAGGACGGCTGGCTCCAGCGGGTCGCCCTGACCAATCCCGAGGGCAAGGTCGTCGCCGGCGCCCTCAACCGCGACCGCACCGCGTTCAACACCACCGAACCGCTCGGCTACGGCGTCGTCTACACCTGGGCCGGCTCGGTGGTCGGCCGCGACGGCAAGGCCGTTCCGGTGCAGGGCAACTTCACCACCATCAACCCCGACACCCGGGTCAGCGGTCAGTTCCAGCTCGCCGACGGTCAGGTGGTCGGCGTCGCGGCGCCGATCATCATGCAGTTCGACGCGTCGATCAGCGACAAGGCCTCGGTCGAGAAGGCGCTCAAGGTCACCACCGATCCGCCGGTCGAGGGCAGCTGGGCGTGGCTGCCCGACGAGGTTGGCGGTTCACGGGCGCACTGGCGCACCCGCGAGTACTACCCGGCCGGCACCAAGGTCCACGTCGACGCCAAGCTGTACGGGGTGTTGTTCGGCGACGGCGCGTACGGCGCCCAGGACTCGACGCTGACGTTCGAGATCGGCCGCCGCCAGGTGGTCAGGGCCGAGGCCTCGTCGCACCGCATTCAGGTGCTCAACGCCGAGGGCGCCGTCATCATGGACTTCCCCTGCAGCTACGGGGAGGGCGACCTGGACCGCAACGTCACCCGCAGCGGCATCCACGTCGTCACCGAGAAGTACGAAGACTTCTACATGACAAACCCGGCCGCCGGGTACGCCAACGTCCGCGAGCGGTTCGCCGTGCGGATCTCCAACAACGGCGAGTTCATCCATGCCAACCCGGCGAGCTCAGGCGCCCAGGGCAACACCAACGTCACCAACGGCTGCATCAACCTGTCGATCGATGATGCCCAGCAGTACTTCAATAGCGCGATCTACGGCGACCCCGCTGAGGTCACCGGCACGCGTATCCAGCTGTCCTATTCGGACGGCGACGTCTGGGACTGGGCCGTGCCGTGGGAGGAGTGGGTATCAATGTCAGCGTTGTCGGCCCAACCCGGACCGTCGGAGATCCCCAGCACCGCGCCGGCGACGCCGTCGGGTGCGCCTCAGCCGGTCAACGAGCGGCCCGGCGGTTAGGTCCGGTTGCGCTGTTAGTTCTTCGACCTCCGGTTGAAGCGGGACCCACTCGCTCCGCTGACCTGATCGCGCGGCCTGACCACAATCAGATCCAGGTCGACGTGGGACGGGCGGCTGGCGACGAACCCGATCACCTCGGCGATGTCCTCGGCCACCAGTGGGGTGACTGCTTCGTAGACCTTCGCGGCACGCTCCTCATCGCCGTCGAACCGGCGCAGCGAGAAGTCGGTTTTCACCATGCCCGGTGCAACTTCGGTGAGCCGCACCGGTTTTCCGAGCAGCTCGCTGCGCAACGTGCGGTGCAGTACGCCCTGGGCGTGCTTTGCGGACGTGTACCCGGAGCCACCGTCGTAGATCTCGACGGCCGCGATCGAGGTGACCGTGACGATCAAGCCGTCGCCTGACTCGATCAGCTTGGGCAGCAGGGCGCGGGTCACCCGCAGCGTGCCGAGGACATTGGCCTCCCACATCCATCGCCAGTTATCGAGGTCGGCGTCGGCCACCGGTTCCAGGCCCCTGGCGCCCCCGGCGTTGTTGATCAGCACGTCGACCCGCTCCAGGCTGTTGGCCAGCGCCGCCACGGCGTCATCGTCAGTGACGTCCATCACAATGGCGGTGCCGCCGATCTCCCCGGCGAGCGCCTTGATCGGGCCCTCGCGACGGGCCGCGCAAACGACGTGAAAGCCTTGTGCGGCAAGGGTTCTCGCGGTTGCCTCACCTATACCCGTGCTGGCTCCCGTGACCACTGCGACCCGTTTGTCGGTTGAAGGCGTCGTCATCTGCCCAACTTTAGTTGGCGTGCTAAGTTCACCCATGTGTACCGGAGCTGTTGTTGTCGCCGCCTGATCAGCCGCGCCTGACCGACCCCGGATAATTCCTGTCTGAGTTGAGTCGCAGGTGTGGCCAGGACCCACCAGCCGACTTCAACAAAGGACAACAACGTGCGCACTTCCACCGCCATCCTTCGTCAGCCCGCCGCTGCCGCCCACGCCAAGCGGGCGCTATCCCCCGCAAGCGGGTCGGGCCCCAGCTTGCGAGGGGGGTACCCCCATGCCCGCATCTACATCGTCGCCCCGTCGCTGCGGGTCGCTGACGGTGCCGCGGCCTCGGTGTTCGGAGCGGCGCGGCTGCGCGGTCCGATCGCCCGTGACGTCATCGCCCAAGTCACGCAGCTGAGCATCGCCACGGTGAACCGGCAGGTCACCGCCCTGCTGGACGCCGGGGTGCTGCGCGAACGCGCCGACCTCGCCGTCTCCGGTGCGATCGGCCGGCCGCGGGTGCCGGTCGAGGTCAACCACGAGCCGTTCCTCACGCTCGGCATCCACATCGGTGCACGCACCACCAGCATCGTGGCGACCGACCTGTTCGGGCGCACGCTCGACGTGGTCGAGACGCCGACGCCGCGGGGCCCGCAGGCCGCCGCGCTGGCATCGCTTGCCGACAGCGCCCGCCGCTACCTCAGTCGCTGGCACCGTCGCCGCCCACTCTGGGTGGGGGTAGCCGCCGGTGGCGTCGTCGATGCCACCACGGGATACCTCGACCACCCGCGACTGGGCTGGTCGGATGCGCCGGTCGGCCCGGTGCTGGCCGAGGCGCTCGGCCTGCCGGTGTCGGTCGCCTCGCACGTCGACGCGATGGCGGGCGCCGAACTGCTGCTTGGTGTGCGCCGGCTGCCCACCCATTCGTCGACCAGCCTCTACGTGTACGCCCGCGAGACGGTCGGCTACGCGCTGTCCATCGGCGGCCAGGTGCACTCGCCGGCCAGCGGGCCGGGCACCATCTCCGCGCTGCCGGCCCATTCTGAGCTGCTCGGCGGCAGCGGGCAGCTGGAGTCCACCGTGAGCGACGAGGCCGTTCTGATCGCTGCGCGCAAGGCCCGGATCATCCCGGCGGAGGGTCCGGCGTCGACAATGACGGCGGTGCTGCGGGCGGCCCGGCAAGGCAGCCAGCAGGCGCGTGCGCTGTTGGCCGAGCGGGCCCGCGTGCTCGGCGAGGCGGTCGCCCTGTTGCGCGACATGCTCAATCCCGACGACTTGGTGGTCGGTGGACAGGCCTTCACCGAGTATCCGGAGGGCATGGATCTCGTCGAGGCCGCGTTCACTGAGCGGTCGGTGCTGGCGCCCCGCGACATCCGGGTCACCGCGTTCGGCAACCGGGTGCAGGAAGCGGGTGCGGGGGTGGTCTCGCTCGGCGGGCTTTATGCCGATCCGATCGGCGCGATGCGGCGCGCGGCGACCCGCCGTCCCGAAGTCAGCGCCTAGGAGGGGTTGACGAGGCCATTTGCGCGTCGGTGCAAAGATGGCTGGGTGCGTCTTGTCACCGATCTGACCGGCGTTCTGCCCAGACGAGTAGCGGTGTTGTCGGTGCATACCTCCCCGCTGGCCCAGCCGGGCACCGGCGATGCCGGCGGTATGAACGTCTACGTGCTGCAGAGTGCACTGCAGATGGCTCGCCGCGGCGTCGAGGTGGAGATCTTCACCCGCGCCACGTCGTCGGCCGATGCGCCCGTCGTGCGGGTCGCGCCCGGCGTGCTGGTGCGCAACGTCGTGGCCGGGCCATTCGAGGGTCTGGACAAGTACGACCTGCCCACGCAGTTGTGTGCGTTCACGGCCGGCGTGCTGCGCGCGGAAGCCACCCATGAGCCCGGCTACTACGACATCGTGCATTCGCACTACTGGCTGTCCGGCCAGGTCGGCTGGCTGGCCCGCGATCGGTGGGCGGTGCCGTTGGTGCACACCGCGCACACGCTTGCCGCGGTCAAGAACGCCGCACTGGCCGACGGCGATTCGCCCGAGCCCCCGCTGCGCGCGGTCGGCGAGCAACAGGTGGTCGACGAGGCGGATCGATTGATCGTCAACACCGAACACGAAGCGCGACAATTGGTTTCGCTTCACCACGCCGACCCGGCGCGCATCGACGTCGTGCATCCCGGCGTCGACCTTGAGATGTTCACGCCCGGCGATCGGCGCGCCGCCCGCGCGGCGCTCGGGCTGGCTGCCGACGAACAAGTGCTGGCGTTCGTCGGCCGCATCCAGCCGCTCAAGGCACCCGATGTGCTGCTGCGCGCCGCGGCGAAGCTGCCCGGTGTCCGCGTGCTCATCGCAGGCGGGCCGTCGGGCAGCGGCCTGGCCGCGCCAGACACGTTGATTCGGCTGGCCGCCGAGTTGGGTATCACCGACCGGGTGACGTTCCTGCCGCCTCAGTCGCGCGATGAGCTGGTCAACGTGTATCGCGCCGCCGACCTGGTCGCGGTGCCGAGCTACTCGGAATCCTTCGGCCTGGTCGCCATCGAGGCGCAGGCCTGCGGCACGCCGGT
>CAWKOI010000024.1:0-131893 GCA_963851115.1 uncultured Actinomycetota bacterium | reverse complement strand
GTATCGCTGCCTTCCTTAGTACTCAGCGGATCATCGGCACCCACGTTGTGCTCGATGTCGGCGTCGGCATTCGACCACCTGTCGGCGGCGGGACTCATAACCACCGGTCGGCTTCGGCGTCGGCGTCGAAGATCCCGAACGGGATCACCGGGGCCGACGGCCCGTCCCCGCCGTACCCGCCCGTCGACCCTGGCGTACCCGCCGCGACGTCGTCCTCGCGTGGTGGCGGGCGGTGCGCGGCAGCCACCCGGGTGCGGCCGATGATCCGATCGCTGAGCTTGTCGACCGGGCCGGCCTGCGCGCGAGTGAGCAGCTCGTCGAGCACCCGGGCCACCTCGGTCTCGTTGGTGTCGTCTAGGCCTTTCTCGGCGGCGAGGCGGCGGGCGTGGCGCCAGGTGAACTCGGCGAACGGCGCGGACACCATCGGCAGGTGCGTCCACGGGACGGCGACCCATCCATCCGGAGTGCGCACGAACACCTGCGTGGCGTCGTAGGGGTCGTAGTGCACCTCCCACAGCCCGCGCCGCGTAGTGACGCCGGAGTGCTGCAGCCGCCACGGGCTCAGCTGCGGGCAGTCGTAGGTGCGGTAGCCGAGGCGGATGCCGTAGGCGTTGATCTGGCGCCACTCGACCGGCAGCAGCTCCAGATAGTCGTCCCCGGACAGCGTCAACGGAAGATAGCCGGCCGCGGCGACCAAGGCGGTGTACATCTCGTTCGGCGACAGCGCCCGCCGGGGCAGCAGCGGGTCGCGCAGCGCATCGTGCGGGCGGGCCTGCCAGCCGACCAGCAGCCACTCATCGAAAAGATCCTGCAACTCCGGCAGCGTCCACGCGCCGGTCGCGTCGAGGCCGCGCAGCGTCGTGTTCGAACCGGTGTAGGCGGCGACGTGCTGACAGAACAGCGTGTTAATCGACGCGAACGTGGCCTCCACGATCGCCTTGTCCGTCGGGGTGCGGGGCCGGGCCCGCTGGATCGAGACGCCCAACCGGTCACACGCCCGGGTGAAGGTGTCGGACACGAACACCTTCCCGCCGTCGATCACGATGGTGTCTGGCACGATTACTGGCCTGGCCGCGGCCAGCTCCATCCGCGCGTCGATGTCCAGCAGTCTGGCGTACGGCAGCCGCGACGCCGACATCCGCAGCGCGGCAGACCATCCCGGCCGCATCGGCTCCGGCACCAGCATCCGCGCCAGCAGCAGCGCCGCGTCGACCGCCTTGGTGCCGACCGGGCGCAGCACCGCCGCGCAGATCGTGCGGGTCGCCACGTCTACCACGATCGTCAGATCCGCGCGCACCGAGACACCGGAGTCCAACAACACCAGCACGTCGATCGGGGTGGAGTCGATCTGCACCTGCTCACCCGGGCGGGCCGCGTGCATCGGGGTAAACATGCCCTGCGGCCGGTTCGCGGTCTGCCGACGCGTGACCGCCGAACCGAACGTGTGCCGGCCAGTTGCGACCGCATCGATCACCTTGTAGAACGTGGTCTTGCCCGGCAGCGGCACGACGCCCGGCCCGTAGGTGGCCTCGACCGCCTTCACTACGCGCCGGATCAGACGCGACCGGGTTCCGGTCGAGGTGTCCGTCTCGGCGTCGACCACGTCCCGGACCGCTGCGACCAGCCGTGCATCAGCGCGTCCGATCGCCGCGCTCAGCCGCACCGCCCGCTGATCCACCAGACCCCACAGACCCTGCTGCGCTAACGCGCCCGCCGCGTCTGCACCGTACGCAGACTCACGCCCAACTCGGCCGCCTTGGCTCGATCCCTCTCGGCGATCGTCGTGCTCGCCGGGTCGAGCCGGCTCGGGCGTAGCGCCGGGCAGTGGGTTCGGCAACCCCGTCTCCACCTCCAAGATGTGGCGCTCCCACTCGCGCGCCTCCTCGAGCACCTTCACTGGCAGGCCTTCCAACAGCCCGAACGGTTCCACCGATGGTGCCCGCGCGCCGTCGATGACCGCGAACTCAGGCGAGGCCATCAGATAGGCGAGCAGCACCACCGACTCCGCCCCATGCTCTGAGCGCAGCCGCACCGACGTGCCGGCCAGCGCTATCACCTGATGATCTCCGCCGTCGTAGCGGACCAGGTCACCCGGCCGAAGCACCGCCGCCCTGGTCAGCGTCACCGCTCACCCGCCGACGGGCTCACCAGCGTGGCCCCATGCAACGGCGTCGACAGGTCAATCGTGAGTTCGTGACACCACAGCAGATGGAACAACACCGGCAAGACTGCGATCGGGTCGCCCGCCGCCTCCGCACCGGCCATCAACGGCATTGGATTTGCGAACACACGCCGCAGCACCTCGACCGTCCCAGGCAGATGGTGGCGGGGATGCCGGTAGCCGGCCAACCACCGCAGGTTCGCGGTCACGAGCGCATCCGCCGCACCGAGCAGCCGATACTCCCACCCGGCCAGCGCGCAGGCCCGCGCCGTCACCTCGAACTTCGAGACGTCCCGCGGCCTGCGGCGCTCCACCGGCCGACAGTCGACGACCACCGCCGAGCCATCCCTTCGGCGGGTGAAGAAATCCGGCGCGTGTGAGACCGGCTTGCCCGCCTCGGCGGTCCAGTGCAGCCAGAACGGTTGGGACGCGATGCCGACCACGGACGGATCGAAATCCAGATGCAACACGTGATCGCGTTCCAACCAGGACTCAAACCCTATATGGCCACCGGTTGTGGCTGACCACCACAGCCCGCTCAGATGCCGCTGTCCCTTCCGGGACGTGAACCGGCGAACCGGAAGGCCCTGCTCGAGCGGCACCGCCCATGCCTGCGCGAGCGGCACCCGGTGCTCGGCGCCGTCGTCGAGCACATAACTGACCTCGAAGCCATCGCCGGCCGGCGGGTCAGGGGGTCGTCGCGCCTCTCGATGTAACACCGTCACAGATCAACAGTCTCGGCCGCACACCGAGCCAATCCCGGCAGCGACGCGCAACCTTCAACTGAACAATGCAACTTCGGGTGCAACCTTCACACGAACAGTGCAGCCTTCGCCCGAACAGGACAGTGACACTTGTGCTGCACGATTGGGGTTCGGCGCTCGGCTTCGACTGGGCCAACCAGCACCGCGACCGCGTGCAGGGCGTCGCGTTCATGGAAGCCATCGTCACGCCGATGACTTGGTCAGAATTTCCCAACGACGTTCGTGCGGTGTTTCAGGGTTTTCGCTCCCCGGCAGGCGAGCGAATGGTGCTGGAGCAGAACATCTTCGTCGAGGGTGTGCTGCCCTCCCAGATACAGCGCCAGCTCAGCGACCAAGAAATGGGCCACTACCGGCACCCGTTCACCAACCCCGGTGAAGACCGAAGGCCGACGTTGTCGTGGCCGCGCAATCTGCCGATCGACGGCGAGCCGTCCGATGTCGTCTCGGTGGTCGAGGCCTACAGTAGCTGGTTGGCCGAAAGCGATATGCCCAAGCTGTTCATCAATGCCCAACCGGGCGCCGTCATCAACAGCCGCATCCGGGAGCTCATCCGGACCTGGCCCAACCTGACCGAAACCACCGTCGGCGGAATACATTTCGTCCAAGAGGACAGTCCCAACGAGATCGGGACCGCCGTCGCGGCCTTCGTGCGGAACCTGCGCTGGCCTAGTACGCATTCGCTTTCTAGCAGGCCCCATTCAGCCACACAAGGACACCACGCACTCCACAACGTTGCCGCCGCCCGCACGAGGAATGATGCACCATGACCGCTATGTCCACTACTTCTGAAACACCCGTCATGCAACGCCAGATCCTGCTTGTTGGACCATACGGCGTCCTTGGTACTGGAGTTATCGACGCCGTCGCAAACAACCCGCAATGGGGGGTCACCACGGCTGCGCGTCGACCCGCACCGACCTACCGGGCGCAGTCCGCACCCCCTCACCTCAGCGTCGATCTGATGGACCGCGAGGGTACGAAGAACGCCTTTTCGTCTCTTGGCGGGGTGACCGATCTGGTCTTCGCCGCCTATGTCGAGAAACCCACGATGGCTGAAACTGTTGAGCCAAATGCCAGAATGTTGAGGAATACGCTCGGCGCTCTCGCAGCGGGCAGTGTGCCTGTTCAGCGCGTCGTTCTTGCCGGCGGCGCCAAGTCCTACGGCTTCAGTCTTGGGGCGTTCAATGCTCCAGCGAAGGAGACAGACCCACGTCTCATTGCGCCAATCCACTACCACCAGCAGGAAGACATTCTGGCCGACTGGGCTGCTGAGAACGGGGCTAGCTGGACGGTCTTGCGTCCCCATCTGGTCATGGGACCCAGCCTGAACTCGCCGATGAACCTGGTTAGCAGTCTCGCGACCTATGCCGCGATGTGTCGCGAACTGGGGTTGCCGTTGCGCTTTCCGGGCACCAAAGAGGGCTGGAACAGTCTCCAGGAGACAACTGACGCTGAATTGTTCGGCCGCGCCACGTTGTGGGCTCTGGGTGAAGACAAAGCGCGCAACGAAATCTTCAACGTATCGAACGGTGACGTCTATCGCTGGAGGCAACTCTGGAACGAGCTCGCCGCCTTCTACAACCTTCCAGTCGCAGAGCCGCTTGCCATGTCCACCGTTTCTGAGATGAGCGAGAAGGCTCCGTTGTGGGATTCAATGGTCGCCCGCTACGGCCTGCACGCCACGCCCTATGACCAGATTGCAAACTGGGCGTTCGTGGACTGGATGCTCAACTTCGGTGAAGAGACGATCCAGAGCACAATCAAGATCCGCCAGGCGGGCTTCGCGGATTGCATCGACACGCACCAGAGCTTTCGGCGGCAGCTCACCAGACTTCGCGAACTGCGCATCATCCCCTGAGCAGATCCCTTCATACCGCGCTACGTGAAAATGGTTTTGGGGCGAGACAACAACGCGCCGTCGACGAAAATGTCGAGCTTCTCGTTATAGAAAGCGATCATCCCGGCGATGGGCGCGACCTCGCGCAGCGGGTAGTCGTAGGCCCAGGCGATATCCGGATACACGGCGTCGCCCTTTCTCAATGTCCAGTACGCCGAGGTGATTCCCTTGTAGGGACATACGGATTCGGTCTTGCTCGGCTCCAAGTGCGAGAACTCTACATCGGTACGGTCGATGTAAAAGCGCGTCGGCAGACCTGTTTCGAAGAGCAGAACTGGGCTGTGCGTCTCGGCCAATACGACGCCGTCGAGCTCAACCCTGATGTGACGATGGGAGCGCAGCGAATCGACACGCACGTACGGGTTGCGCGGATGAAGGATGAGTGGTTCGTCCTCCTCGAACCAGTCAAGTGCGTCCCATTCGAACCGCACGCTGCCCGCGACCGGACCCGAATCGTAGACACGGGCGGCAGAGGGCCATGTGCGCTCGGCCAATGACAGCGAGTACAGCCGCGAGGAACCGAATTGCAGCTTCTGGACGTGGTTTTCGTCGTGCAAGAGCTCCATGCGCACGTCGGACGTGGGGATGTAGTACTGCGGGTAGTACGCGATCTCCCAAACGTAATGAGCGCGGATGGTGTCGGTCACAGACATCCTGCCGGATTGAGTCAAACGAGATCTTTGCAAGTTCAGGGTGTAGCCGGGGTGGGCGCGGCGGTGGCCGATCGAATCCCGCGGACTGTGGGAGAACTGACAGCCACCTACTCGGCTGGGGTGCGTTGAGGATCGCCACCTTGCCCACCGGTGCGCCGCACCTCGTCAGTCAACAGCCGGATTTCGGCCTGGAGTTCGTCGATTTGTGCGGCCGTTGCGGCCTGGGTTGCGGTGTCCTCGTCGGCGACACGTTGCACGATCCATGAGGCCAAGGTGGCGGTGATGGAGCCGACCAGGCTGAGTTCGCCAATCATCAATAGGGCGGCGATGTCGGCCGGTCGGGGTGACCGGTGTGAGGTCACCGTATCCGACCGTGGTGATGGTGGTGATGGACCACCAAACGGCTTGGCCGAATGTCTTGATATGGGCATCAGGGTGGGGGCCGTTCGCTCTGTAAAACAGCAAGCGACGCAACATAAATCAAGAGCACCGCCCCGGAAATCGTGTAGATGACGATGCGGCCCCGAATGGCGTTGCCGACAGCTTTTGTAGTGCCCCGATCAGAATTATTTGCCAACTAGATGCCATCAAGATGAGATCTATGCCATCGGAAATGAGAACCTAAAAGGAGGAGGTGTAGCTTCTCAGTTTGCGTTTCATCTCTCGGCGGTCTGAGGTACGGCGATGCGGGCTGTCTCAGCCGATGTCATCTGGCTTCAGTCTCAAACGGTTGAGCGGCTGGTTGCCCGGTGGCCGCGCTGATCGCGGCAGCCTCTGCGGGTGGCCGTCGGATTAGGCATGCGGTGGCGACCCCGGCGGCGGAGCCCGACCCTTCGGTGAAATCGCCCCAGTCGAGGAGAGTCGGTGGCTGGTCGCTTGGAGCCAGGAGTCCAGGGCTTCAGTCTCGATGGGTTGTGTGCGCATCGGCAGGGTTCGAACTGCTGTGTCCATGGCCGCGCCCTCCGGTTGTGTGGCGTGTTATTCGGCTTTGCGGCGGGCTCTCATCTTTCCGGTGTTGATCGCCAGTTCGAGTTCGTGGCGGGCCTTTTCGGATGCGGCGTCGATCCTGACTTTGTCGAGGAGTTCGGTGGTCAGTTTCTCTTCGCCGCTGCGCACAGCGCGTTGACATCCCCGGTTGATCAGCGTCATCAGCGACCCGATGTGGCCGGTGGACCGCGCGTAGAGGTAGTCGCAGAGGTCCTCGGCGATCATGCCGGGGTGCTTGTCGGCCAGCACGACGCGCTGTTCGATGGCCAGCAGCTGGCGCCAGTGCCGCCGGCCGCGTTCGGTGTTCACGGCGAAGGGTTCCATGCCCAAAGCGGTGGTCCGGCGCCCGGTTTGGGCCAGGACAGCATCTTGGTAGTCGCTGCCTTCGGAGAACAGACCACGCGCCGCCAGCCCGACACCGATGAAGATCATCGTGACGGGGAATTCGTTGGCGATGTACTTGAAGTGGTTGCTGATCGCGATGCCGGAGCTGTTGCGCCACTGCAGAAAATGCAGGTCATCGACGATGAGCAGACGCACATCACACGACAAGACGCAGTCCAGGACGCGACGCGCGTAGTCGGCGGCCGTGCCGCGACGACTTCCGGGGTGGGCGAAGAACTCGAGCATGGCCCGGTTGAATTCCTTCATCCCGGTGTTGCCGGTCAGTCCGACCCGGCACACCGGCCACGCTCATCACCGGACTCCGTGACGCCTCCGTGATGAATCCCGTGGTTGCAGCCGGGGGCTTCGCTCGTTAATGAGCCCCAAATCGAACATCGATCTGTGGTCGGTGCTTGGTCGGTGAATCCGCGACACGCCGTGATTTCGAATGGTGCCGGATGACGCTATAACACCAGCTCAGAGCACCTTTCAAAGCCACCACGACGAGGGCTTGCAGGCTCTCCTAAAGCCGGTAGCCGCAGCTCCCCCGACAGCTTGATCCGCAGCTTCGCGTCGTCTTCGGCGGACAGGTAGCGCGCCGACAGATCGACCTTCCGATCGACCTCACATGCGACCATCTCCAACACCACGCATTCGGCCGCCGACCAAGCGTCTTCGCCGTCCTCCAACGGCGGATCGCTGCGGTCCTTCGTGTTCTGCGCCGCCTCGGCGGCGAGAGCAGCGAGCAGCACCAGAAGCGCTAGAGGCAGCGCCGGCGAGGAAGCTGTAGCTGCAAGCCGGATCAGCGGCTCGCTCCAGTTGTCGTTTATTCGTCCAAAATGGTCGGGAATCGACAGGAATCGACCGGCCTTACCGAGCACGGCGAAACGTCGAATCCGCTTGTCGCTCAAGCGAGTACAAGCACGCAACAGGATCTGCCAAGACTTGTAGTATTGCTAATCCCTAGATAGTAGATAGAGGGACGCCTGCAGCCGGATTCGTTATCGCCGCGACGCACGTGGGAGATATGACCGAACACAAGGACCTTTATGCCCTCGTTGACGAGGGCGTCGTCCTCTCGCCCGGAACCCGCTCGAGAGGACGATAGCCACTTTTCAGATATTCAACACGGCCAGACGAAAACCGTTGAATATACATGACTTTGAGCAATCTTTCGTCGAATCTCGATGCTGTTGTAGACGGGTTGAATCGCGCAGTCCTACCGTGACAAGAGTGGAGCAGCGTACGACAGAGCATCACATCGCGGCCGGCCGCGCGATGTCTTTGACCACACCGCGAACATGAGTTGGAAAGCGCTCGACTGGGCAACTGAGTCAGATATCGGATCACCGACCACAACGTTGTCTTGCACCTTCTCGCCAAGCCTCCGCACTCCCGCCCGCCAGTCGCGTGGTGCGGCGAATGCGAAGACGAACGATCGCGCACTATCACGATCGCGATGCCGAAGCAGCCACGTTCTGCCCCCGGTGCAACCCGCAAGCGCAACGAAAGGCGCGTCATTCATATCCATACGTGAGGGAGGTGAATTAAATTGGAGAACAATGTCTTTAGCGAACTCCCGCTGCTGCTGGCGGTGCCCCGTGCCGCGCAACTGCTGGGAATCAGTCGCGCAGCCGCTTACCGCCTCGTAGCCTCCGGCGAACTTCCGGCCCGCAGGCTGGGAGGCCGCGTCTACATCGTCACCGCAGCACTCCGCGAGTTGGCCGCCTCGTGACAGGCGCGGTCTACCAAAGGGGTAAGACGCGGACATACCGCCTCCGAGGCACCCGAAAGAGAGTCGGCGATAGGCAAATACCAGACCATCTCAAAGCGTGGTTATTCCACAGAGAAGAGGCCTGGGAGGCGATGCGCGAGGCAGACCGGGAGCCGGGTCGTACGGATATCGCCCGCACGATCGCCCAATTTTTCATCGAATGGTTCGCCGCCGTAGAGCCATTTCTCGATGCCACCACGTGGCGGAACTGGAAACACTAGGTACATGCGCGGACCCAACGCGACGCCACCGCCAGAACTCGTTGAGGAGCTGCGCCGTGTGCGTGCCAGCGCCGATACCACCACACCCAACAGCACGACCGCCACCCGAGGAGACGGACCAACATGAGCACTGACACAACAGCTTTCCGAGCCCGAACAGGCCAGTCGCACCCGTCGCGCTGAGCCGATAACCCAGCACATCGCTAAGAACGGCACCGTGTCCTACTGGTTCCAGGCTGACGTGGGCACCAAGCCCGACGGCAGCCGGGACCGCCGACGATTCACCTACCGCACCAAGGCGGAGGCGCGCCGCGAGTTTCGGCGCATCACCAGCGAGGTAGCTGCGGGCATCTACACCCGGCGGACGGCCATCACCGTTGACGACGCATGCGACCAATGGTTAGACGGACGGCGCGGCATTCGGCGCGTGACGCTGGAGGGCTACCGACACGACCTCAAGCCGGTACGCCGCTACCTCGGCGGTAAGAGACTCCAGCAGATCGTCAAGGCCGACGGCGACGCCCTCGTTGAATTGATGCTGACCGAAGGCCGCAGGTCGCCGAAGCACTACCAGCCCGGCAGCCTGTCCAGCCGCGTCGCCGAACTGATCGGGCAACACCCCGAGGGCATCTCGGCGTCGGCGCTGGCCCGCCGCGTTCCCTGGTGAGGACGTGCACACCTGCCTATCCGGCCTGGTGCGCGCCGCACGGGTCACGCGGCCACGCCGGGCGGTGTACGTCCTGGCCGGCCCTGCCGAGGTGGACCCGCCCGCTCGCGGCGTCAAGCCGGTCTCGGTGCGCTCCACCCTCACCACCTTCGGCATGGTCGTGCAGTCGTTCGTGGATCAGGGCATGTTGCCTCGCAACGTTATTGCGCTTGTCGAGCGACCCGCCGACGCGATTACAGACGAGGACGCCGACACGGCGAAGTCGTGGACGGTGGACGAGGTGGAGGCGTTCCGCGAGTCGGTGCGCGATGAGCGCCTGTTCGCGTGCTGGTTGCTGAGCTGTTACGGGTTGCGCCGCAGTGAGGTGCTGGGCCTGCGTTGGTCTCAGCTCGATGGTGATGCGCTGCGGGTGCGGCGGGGCCGGGTCGCCGTCGGCAGCGAGACCGAGGAGGGGCTACCGAAGTCCCGGCGCAGCCGTCGGGACCTCCCACCGCCGCCTGAGCTGGCTGAGGCGCTGCGCGCACTCAAGACGTGCCAGAAGGCCGAGGCGCTGGCGCTGGGCGTCGCGTGGTCGGATGACCGGCTGATAGCGGTGCACGAGGACTCGACACCGGTACGGCATGAGTGGTACTCCGATGAGTTCCAGCGGTTGCGCGAGCGGGCCGGGCTGCGTCGTATCCATCTCAAGGGTCTACGGAACACCAGCGTGAGCCTCATGCTCTCGTCGGGCATCCCGGTGCACATCGTTGCGGGCTGGCACGGCCATGACCCGGCGGTGTCGCTGAGCATCTATAGCGAGGCACAGCCCGACGACTTGCGTGCCGCTGCAGCGTCGCTGTTCGGCTGATCCGGTTGGCACGCTGTCCGACGCTTGGCAAGTTCTTGGCAAGCTCGCGGCGATTCGGACCCGACCTAGACAAACAAAAACCCGCTCCGATACTGGTCAGAGCGGGTTTTCGTGTGTCGGGCTGACAGGATTTGAACCTGCGACCACTTGACCCCCAGTCAAGTGCGCTACCAAACTGCGCCACAGCCCGCGGTGCTGCCAGGATCACCGGCAGCAGGTCGAAAGCCTACCGTAGACCGACGTCCGCCCCCTAAATGGTTACCAGCCGATACAGCCCGATGGCGCCGACCATCACAATCGCGGCTCGCAGCGCGTTCGGCGACAGCCGCCGTCCGTAGTGCGCACCGAGGAACCCGCCGATCAGCGAACCCGCCGCGATCAATCCCGCTGCCGCCCAGCTGATCCGGTCGAATGCGACGACGGTGTACGCCACCGCAGCCACGATGTTCACCAGCAGCGACAGCAGGTTCTTCGCGGCGTTCATCCGCTGCATGTCCTCCGGCAAGAGTGCACTCATCACCGCGATCAGCATGATGCCCTGTGCCGCCGTGAAGTACCCGCCGTAAATTCCGATCAAGAATGTGCCGAATACCAGCGCCGCCATCCGGCGTCCGCTCACGTGTTCCGGGGACTGGCCGGATTGCTCAGCGCGCCTTCGCGCCCACTCCTGGATCCGTGGACCAACAACCACGAGGCCCAACGCCAGGACCAGCAGCACCGGCACTACCTTTTCGAACACCGACTCAGGCAGGTGCAGCAGCAGCCACGACCCCATTCCTGCGCCGATCAATGACGCGGGAATCTGCCAGCGCATCCGGTCCCATTGCCCGCCCAGCTCACGCCGATATCCCCACGTCCCGGATACACCGCCGGCAACCAGGCCGACCGCGTTCGACATCGTCGCCGTCACCGGCGGATAGCCCAGCGCCACCAAAGTCGGGAATGTGATCAGCGTGCCGGAGCCGACGACGGCGTTGATCGCTCCCGCCCCAACGCCCGCGAGGGCGATCAAGATCATGTGGGAGACGGGCACTTGGCAACCCTAGTGCGCGGCCCTGCAACGTCGATCGGGCGTCCGTTAGACCTCGAGGCGATCAGGCGCCTGATTCGCCTACTTGCTGGTCGATCGGCAGCGAAACCTTGACTGTCGTGCCGTGGCCGGTGGCGCTGATCACCTCGATCAACCCCCCGAGTGCCTCGATCCTGTCACGCAACCCGGTCAAGCCCGATCCGCGCCGCGGGTCTGCTCCACCGATGCCGTCATCGCGGGTGGATACACACAGTGTGTTGTCTTGCTCGTCGACGACCACCTCCACCCGCGAGGCCGCAGCGTGCCTGGCTGTGTTCGTGAGCGCCTCGGAAACGACGTAGTAGGCCGCCACCTCAACGGTGGGCGGATACCGCGCCTCGGAATTGAGGTGCACCTCGACCGGGACAGAGGACCGCCGGGCAAGCGTCCGCAGCGCGGGACCGAGGCCGCCGTGGGATAGGGCCGCTGGATGGAGTCCATGCGATAACTCACGCAAGTCCTCCACCGAGGCGACGAGTTCCTCGATTACCCGGTCGAGGTCTGCGCGAACTGACGGTAATTCCGCGGGCACCGCGTCGCGGGTCATGCGCAGATGGAACGCGAGCGAGACGAGCCGTTGCTGGGCGCCGTCGTGCAGGTTCCGCTCGAACCGGTGCCGCGCCTCATCTGCTGCGGCGACGACTCGTGCGCGGGATGCCGCCAGCTCCTCACGGCTTTCAGCATTCGCAACGGCGGTCGCGACCAAGTCGGTGAAGTTGGCGATCTGTGATTCCGTGTTCGCCGGGAACGGCTCGTTGCTCTTCGTCGAGGCGGCGATCACCCCCCACAGGCGCCCGGCGACGGTGATCGGGCAGCCGATCGACGAGCGGATACCGACCCCGAGCGCCTCCTCGGCGATCGCGCCTGTTGCGCCGGCGAAACTCGCCACCCGCACGGGACCCCCGGTCTCCCGGACTTCGCGGGCGATGCTCGGTCCCACGAGCGAGAACCGCGTCCCGACGGCGAGTTCGGCCGGCACCCTGCTCCAGGCGGCGATGCCCGTCACCGTCGCGTCCTCCTCGTAACGCTCCATGCGCGCAAGATCGGCACCGCACAGAAGACCGACTTCCCGCGTGACGGCCTCGAAGAGTGCTGACGCTGGAGCCGACTGTGCGACCAGCGTCGCAATTCGCCGTAGTGCTAACTGCTCCTCCGAGAGGCGCGCCGACTCCAGCGCCGCCCGCCGCAAACGCGCCGCCAGCTGGCCGACGACGACCGCAGCTGCCAGGAAAGCGACCGAGCCGATGATGTTTGACGGGTCATCAAAATGGAACGAGAACGGCGGAGGGACGAACAGGTAGTTGAACAGGACGACGCTCAGGACGGCAGCGAAGACCGCCATCCCGGTGCCCCACACGACGGCGACAGCCATCACCACAAGCACATAGAGCACCAGCAGGTATGGCGCGGGAACGTGCGGGGTGAGCAGCGCAATGACGCCGCTCACCGCGGCCACTGCCAACGTGGCCACGAGCGGCCCCGCCCACTTGCTGAGGATGGTCGACCTCACCCGGTGTTGTGCCGTCTCATCGCTACCCCCGGCCGAACCTTAAGGCTGCCGCCAGCATTCCGCGAAAACCATCTCATCATCACCGTCCACGCCGCCGCCATGGGCGAAAACGGACACTTCGACGAGGTGGAACACACGGCTGTGGGGCGGCGGAGTACAGCCAGCCGACTAGTCGCAGAACGCGCTCAGCGAGACTTCGCTCTCGCCAGGAGACTGTCGTGCCGAAGGTCGCTCAGAGAGACTTCCTCCGTGCCCAAAGTCGCTCAGCGAGACTTCGCTCCGTGCCGAAGGTCGCTCAGCGAGACTTCGCTCCGCGCTTCTCCCGGACCCTGACGTTGATCCGGATCGGGCTGCCCTCGAACCCGAACGTCTCCCGCAGCCGCCGCTCCAGGAACCGCCGATACCCCGCCTCCAGGAAGCCCGTTGTGAACAGCACGAACGTCGGCGGGCGCGCGGTCGCCTGCGTGGCGAACAGAATCCGCGGCTGCTTACCGCCGCGCACCGGCGGCGGGGTCGCAGCCACGATCTCCTTGAAGAAGGTGTTCAGCCGTCCCGTCGGTACCCGCTTGTCCCACGACTCCAGCGCCTTCTCCAGCGCCGGCACCAGCTTCTGCACCGCCCGGCCCGACTTCGCCGAGATGTTCACCCGCTGCGCCCAAGCCACCTGCACCAGTTCCCGATCGATCTCCCGATCCAGTTGGTAGCGGCGATCCTCGTCAACCAGATCCCATTTGTTGAATGCCAACACCAGCGCCCTGCCGGCTTCGATCACCATCGACAGCACTCGCAGGTCCTGTTCGGTCAGCGGCTGTGACCCGTCGATCAGCACGATGGCCACCTCGGCGGTATCAATCGCACCGTGCGTGCGCACGGAAGCGTAGAACTCGTGCCCGCTGGCCTGCCCGACTTTGCGTCGCAAGCCGGCCGTGTCGACGAAACGCCAAGTCTTGCCGCCCAATTCGATCAGTGAGTCCACCGGATCGACCGTCGTGCCGGCCACGTCGTGCACCACCGACCGCTCATCCCCCGCCAACCGATTCAACAAAGAACTCTTGCCGACGTTCGGCTTGCCCACCAACGCAACTCGCCGTGGACCACCGCCGCCCGATGCCAGCTCGGACACCGCGGGCAGTGCATCGACCACCGTGTCCAGGAGGTCGGCTACCCCGCGGCCGTGCATCGCGCTGATCGGGTGCGGCTCCCCCAGCCCCAACGACCACAACGCCGCGGCGTCGGCCTCACCGCGCTCGTTGTCAACTTTGTTGGCCGCCAAGAACACTGGCTTGCCGGACCGCTGCAACAGCCGGGCTGCCGCCTCGTCGGCCGTCGTCGCACCCACCACTGCGTCCACCACGAGGATGATCGCGTCCGCGGTGCGCATCGCCACCGACGCCTGTTCGGCCACCAACTGCTGCAGACCCTTGGCGTCGGGCTCCCAACCGCCGGTGTCCTGTACGACGAACCGCCGCCCGCTCCACAGCGCGTCGTACGACACCCGGTCCCGGGTCACGCCCGGCACGTCCTGCACCACCGCCTCGCGCCGGCCCAGGATCCGGTTCACCAACGTCGACTTTCCGACGTTCGGCCGACCCACGACGGCCACCACGGGCGGCGGCGCCGCGGCTTCCTCGATCGCTTCTGCGACGTCTTCGGCGCCGAGTTCCCAATCGCCTTCGTCGGCCCAGGTGCCGTCGCTCATCGGCGCGCCCCGGCGTGCTGCTGCACGAGCTCCAGCAGTCGCGCGATCACTTCGGGTTCGGTCATCGTGCTGGTGTCGACGACCAGCGCGTCGTCGGCGGCCCGCAGCGGCGACACCGCGCGTGTCGAATCCAGGTGGTCACGCCGCTTCACATCCGCAAGTACGGCCTCGTAGTCGTCGGCCAGGCCGGACGCCACATTCTGGTCGTTGCGCCGTCGCGCCCGCTCTTCGGCCGACGCGGTCAGGAAGATCTTCACATCGGCATCGGGCAGCACGACGGTGCCGATGTCACGGCCCTCGACCACGACGCTGCTGGGCCCCGCGGCGAGTTCGCGCTGCAGCCCTACCAAACGCGCCCGGACGGCCGGCACCGCCGACACCGCCGACACCGCCTTGGTCACCTCGTTGCCGCGGATCTCGCGCGAAACATCCTCTGCGTCAAGGTAAGCCTTATCCTCGTCGGGGTCATCGCCAACCGACAGAGGAACATCCGCCGCGGCCGCTTCGATGGCCGGGGTGTCGGTCAGGTGGACGCCGGCCCTGAGCACTGCCAGCGTCACGATTCGGTACATCGCGCCGGTATCCAGATATCGCGCACCGAGTGAACGTGCCAAACCCCGCGACACCGAGGACTTTCCGGTGCCCGCTGGTCCGTCAACGGCAACGACAAGCGAGTCGGTCACAGGCCCACCGCTTTGTACAACTCGCCTAGCTCCTTCTGACTCAGCACCCGAATGCTGCCCGGTCGCTGATCGCCCAGTGACACCGTGCCGATGTCGGTGCGCACCAACTCCTGCACCGGATACCCGACGGCTGCCAGCAGCCGGCGCACGATCCGCTTGCGACCTTCGTGCAGCGTGACCCGCACCAATGTCTTGCCAGGGACCTTGTCCACCAACGCGAAGTCGTCGACATGCGCTGGGCCGTCGTCCAATTCGATTCCCGACCGCAGCTTGCGACCCAACCCGCGCGGCACCGTGCCGAGCACCGTCGCCAGGTACGTCTTCGGCACCTCGAACGACGGGTGCATCAACCGGTGGGCCAGCTCGCCGTCGTTGGTCAGCAGCATAAGTCCTTCGGTGTCTGCATCGAGGCGGCCGACGTGAAACAGCTTCTTGTTTCCCCGAACCCGGTGCTCGACCAAGTCTCCGATGCACGGCCGGCCCCGATCGTCGGACATCGTCGAGTGCATCCCCTTCGGCTTATTGATCGCCAGATGCACCAGCGTGTCATCGACGGTCACACGGGCGCCGTCGACCCGGATCACCGACATATCGGGGTTGACGCGCGTGCCCAGTTCGGTGACCACTCGATCGTCGACCTCCACCCGGCCGTCCAAGATCATCTTCTCGGCGACGCGGCGCGACGCAATTCCGGCCTGCGACAACACTTTCTGCAGACGCACGCCCTCGGGGTCGGTCATCTCACTCCCGGTCCACGTCGAACGCCATCGGCTCCTCGGCCGCCGGCGCGCCGCTGAGCTTCATGAACCGTGGCTCGTCACCGAGAGATTCGCTCAAGTCGTCGATGACATCGACGTCGGGCAGCAGCGGTGCAATATCGGGCAGATCGGCCAACGACGTCAAACCGAGCCGCTCCAGGAACAATTCGGTGGTCGCGAACGTCACCGCGCCCGTGTCGGGATCGGTACCCGCCTCGGTGATCAGGCCGCGCGCCAGCAGCGTGCGCATCACCGCATCCACGTTCACGCCACGCACCGCACTCACCCGCGCCCGCGTCACCGGCTGCCGGTAGGCCACCACCGCCAGCGTCTCCAGCGCGGCACGCGTCAGCTTCGAACGCGCCCCGTCGAGCAACAGCCGCTCCACGTACGGAGCGAATCGCGCCCGGGTGTACATCCGCCAGCCGCCGCCGGTTCCCCGCAGGTCGATGCCGCTGTCGCGGGCGGTCAACTCCTCGGCCATCAGCTGCAGTTTGGCCGCCACCCGGTAGGCGGGCTGCTCGGTCGCGGCGGCGAGCGCCTCCACCGTCACCGGCGTATCGACCACCAGCAGTAGCGCCTCGAGCACCGCGCCGAGTTCGGAATCCTCCAGTTCCGGCGCGGTTGCGACATCGATGCCCAGGTCGAGATCCGTCGGAATCGTCGGAATGTCGTCAGTCATTACCGTCTACTTCTTCCGCCTCAGCGGTTGCCAGATGATCGTTGGTTGGTCGTTCTCCGGTCCACGAAATCTGGAGCACACCAAGCGCTTCTGATTGGTCGAATGCTACCGCCCGCGCCCGATACAGCTCGAGCAGCGCCAAGAACCGGCCCACGATCTCGATCGGCGCCTCGCAGTCGGCGACCAGCTCGGAGAACGATGCCCACTGCCCCACTCCGCGGCTCTCCAACAACGCCATCAAATTGCCCGCCTGCTCGGGTACCGACACCATCACCTCGTGCAGGTGCTCGGTGGCCACGATCGGCACCGGCCGCGGCGTGAACGCGGCAGCGGCGATCTGCGCGAACCGCTCGGCGTCGACGCCCAGCATCACCTCGGGCAGCAGGTCTTCGTAGCGCGACTCCAGCGACACCGACCGCGGATAGCTGCGCAGCGCCGCGGCTTCGAGTTCGGCGAACATCACCGCGACATGCTTGAACGCCCGGTACTGCAGCAGCCGCGCGAACAGCAGGTCGCGCACCTCGAGTAGCGCGAGGTCCTCCTCGTGATGCACTTCGCCTGCCGGCAGCAGCCGCGCCGCCTTGAGATCGAGCAGCGTGGCCGCGATGACCAGGAATGCCGTTGTCTCCTCCAGCTCCATCTGGACGCCGATCGCCTTGGTGTAGGCGATGAAATCGTCGGTCACCTGGTGCAGAGCCACCTCGGTGACGTCGAGCCGGTGCGCGAAGATCAGCTGCAGCAGCAGATCGAACGGCCCCTCGAAATTGCTCAGCCGGACCTGGAAGCCGCTCTGTTCAGACTGCTCCGGCTGTGTCTCGGTGTTCACGCGCCAAACCGGTCGATGACCTCACGCGCCAACGACCGATATGCCTCGGCGGCACCGGATTTCGGCGCCCACGTGGTGATCGGCTCGCCGGCGACGCTGGTCTCCGGGAAGCGCACCGTTCGGGTGATGACCGAATCGAACACCAGGTCACCGAAACGCTCTATCACCCGGGCCATGACTTCGCGCGAGTTGACGGTGCGCGGGTCGTATCGGGTGACCAGGATCCCGCCGATGTGCAGCTTCGGGTTCAGCCGGTCGTGCACCTTGTCGACGGTATCGGTCAGCAGCGCCAGACCGCGCAGCGAGAAGTACTCGCATTCGGTCGGGATGATCACGCCGTCGCTGCAGGCCAGCCCATTAACGGTGAGCAGACCCAGCGACGGCTGGCAATCGATCAGCACGTAGTCGTAGCGATCCAGCACCGGATACAGCGCCCGGGCCAGAGCCTGCTCGCGGCCCACCTCGTTGACCAGCTGGATCTCCGCTGCGGACAGGTCGATGTTGCTGGGCACCAGGTCCATGTGCTTGACCCGGGTATGGATCAGTACCTCATCGATCGACACCCGCGGCTCGACCAGCAGGTTGTAGACCGTGCTGTCCAGCTCGTAATGCGGCACCCCCAGACCCGCCGACAACGCGCCTTGCGGGTCGAGGTCGACCAGCAACACCCGGCGGCCGTACTCGGCCAGGCCGGCGCCCAGGTTGATGGTCGATGTCGTCTTGCCGACGCCGCCCTTCTGGTTGCACATCGCGATGACCTTGGCCGGGCCGTGCACGCTCTTCGGGGTGGGCTCGGGAATGGCCCGCGGCGGGCGGCCGGTCAATCCAGCCTGTTCTCGGGGGTCGACGCCGCCTCCGTCGTCGGTCATGCCCGACCGCCGCTGGTCAGGTACCGCTGGGGCATGGCGAACATCCGGGCAAGTTTAACGGGGCGCGCCAGCCTGGTCTGGCAGACCCGCGGGCAACGTAGCGACCACTTGACTGTGCGGGGTGCGTAGACTTCCTCGGGTATGAGCTTGAAGCAGCGAATGCCGTTTCTACGCTGGTCGGTCCTGCGCATGGCGGTCTCGGTCGGCGCCCGCAACATCGAAAAGACCGGCCAGATCGGCGACGGACGCGAGGCTGCTGCGGCCGAATACGTCATCGCCAATGCGCGCAACGGCGACATCGACGACGTCATCGCCACCATCGACAAGTTCGCCTACGAGAAGTCGTACCTGATCAATGTCGGCGACGAGAAGGGCGAAATCCTCGACGCCGCAGTGCGCCGCGCGAACACCGGACTCGCCCTCGAGCTCGGCACGTACTGCGGCTACGGCGCACTGCGCATCGCCCGCGCCGCGCCGGGCGCCAAGGTGTACTCCGTCGAACTGGCCGAGGCGAACGCCGAGATCGCCCGGCGCATCTGGGCGCATGCCGGCGTCGCCGACCGCGTGACGTGCGTCGTCGGCACCATCGGCGACGGCGGCCGCACGCTGGACAAGCTGGCAGGCGAGCACGGTTTCGCCGCCGGCAAGCTCGACTTCCTCTTCATCGACCACGACAAGACCGCCTATCTGCTCGACCTGCAGAGCATCCTGGACCGCGGCTGGCTGCACCCTGGATCCATCGTCGTCGCCGACAACATCCTCATTCCCGGCTCGCCGAGGTACCGCGAGTACATGAACCAGCAGCAAGGCAAGCTGTTCAACACCGCCGAACACAAGGCGCACGGCGAGTACCAGACGCTGGTCCCCGACATCGTGCTGGAGTCGGATTACCTCGGCTGAAACTCGTCGGCAATCTGCGTGCCAAGTCGTCAGGCTGGGTGGCGCTTGAGAAAGTCGGCGAGCAGTAATGCGGCCCCCACCGGGTGTCGCATCTGCAGCAGGTGGTTCACCCCGGGCAGCACGCCGTCCTCGGTCTGCGGAAGCCAGGAGTGCACGAGATCGCGGCCTTCGCTGAACAGGGGCGCCGACCCGGACCCGACCAGGCAGAACACCGGCTGGTCGGGTCCGCGCGGCCTCGTCCGCCCCGAACCGCCACTCCTGCAGCGATGGCAAATCGGACTCGAAAAGGGTGGCCACATCCCGGGCGGCCCGGCTGCTTTGCGCAAACCAAGAGCGCCCTCGGCGGGCCGGGCTTCCGATCGTTGAGTCTGCGCTGAGGTCCGCACGACGGAGGGCTCGCGCTACGTGGTGACCAGCTCCTTGGCAATTCGTTTGGCGACCCGCCTCGATTGTTTCCCGAGAAACCGATCAGCGACGGCCGCGTAACAAATCCGACGAATCGCAGACGGTCAGCGGCGGGTGCCTCGCCCGTAGCTTTCGGCATACCGCGTTCGTCGAGAACTCCGAGATGCCCGACTAAAGACTCCAGCCCGTGCAGGTAGCCGGTCGCGGAGATCACCACGTCTGGCTCGAGCCGAGTGCCGTCCACCAGCGACACGGTCCCGCCGTCGAACGATGCGACGGTGCCGACGACCTCGATGGAACCGTCCTTGATGGCGTCGATTACCTCCATGTCGACGATCGCGGGCACCTGGCCGAACCGGTTGCGCGCAAAAACGCCCTCGGCCGGGATGGGTAACCCGAATTCGCTCAGGTCGCCCACGTTTGCCAGACGCGCGCGCCGCGCGATCGCGTCGGCTATCCGGATCGGGGCGTGATACAGCGGTGTCGCAATGACATCGGGCGGTAGACCACCCGGACCGGTGCGCAGCATAATGTTCGGCGGTGTGCGGACTGCCAACCACACCTTCGCCGCTCCGCCGGCGGTGAGGTCGTACGCGATCTCCATCCCCGACGAGCCCGATCCGACAACCAATACCCGCTTGTCCTGGTACGGCGTGGGGTTGCGGTAGGCCGCCGAATGCAGGAGTTCGCCGGTGAATGCGTCTCGGCCCGGCCATTCGGGAACTATCGGCGTCTCCTGGTTCCCGGTCGCGACGACCACCTGCCGCGCAACCAAGTCCTCGGCCGATGTCCGAAGGCACCACCCGCCGGGCCGCGCGTCGATTCTCTCGACCGCGGTGTTCAGCCGCAGCTCGATCCCGTCCTCCCGCGCGTGCCGGTCGAGATGGCCGACGACCTCGTCGCGGCTGGGGAACATCGGCGTCCCCTTCGGGTAGGGCCGACCGGGCAGATGCGAGAAGGGCCTGCCGGTGTTCAGCTTGAGCGCGTCGTAGCGCCCTCGCCACGACCGCGCCACCTGATCGGCCCGTTCGACGAGGAGGGGATGCACTCCGCGGTCGTTCAGGCTGATGGCCATCGAGACACCCGCCGGGCCTGCACCGATTACGACTACATCGTGCTCGCTCATACCCGTGTCCAACGATCAGCAGAGCTCGAGCGTTCAACGCGCCCGCGGATGCGCACCGGCCCAGACCTCGCGCAGCGCGTGGACCGTGACCATGGTGTAGATCTGCGTCGTGGTCACCGATGCGTGGCCGAGCAGCTCCTGCACCACGCGGACGTCGGCGCCGCCGTCGAGCAGATGGGTCGCGAACGAGTGCCGCAACACGTGCGGCGACACCGCTGCTTTGACGCCCGCCCGTTCGGCCGCGTCCTGCAGAACCTGCCACGCGCTTTGCCGCGACAGCCGACCGCCGCGGGCGTTGAGGAAGATCGCCGGGGTGCCCCTGCCGCGGCGGGCCAGCTCCGGGCGTCCGCGCACCAGATACGCGTCCAGCGCGGTGACCGCCGGCCGGCCGATCGGAACCAGCCGCTGCTTGCCGCCCTTCCCGCGCAACAGCACCGAGCGGGCGTGGGTGTCGATGTCGTCGACGTCGAGTCCGACCGCCTCGGAGATCCGCGCGCCGGTGGAATACAGCAGCTCCAGCAGCGCCCGGTTGCGCAATGTCAGCGGCCCGTCCGCTTCGCTGTCGCCGCCGGCGCCGTCCAGCAAGGCCAGCACCTCGTCGATGGTCAGGCTCTTGGGCAGCCGCCGGCTCGGGGTCGGCGGCTTGACCGCCCGCGCCACGTCGAGCTCGGTCAGGCCCTCGGACGCCGCGAAGCGGTGCAGCCCCCGCACCGCGATCAGCGTCCGCGCCGCGGACACCGCCGACAGGGGCGTGGTTCCGGCGTCGGGATCGCCGCGGCGCAGCGACACGAGGAAGTCGCTCACGTCGGGCTCGGTGACCTTGGCCAGGTCGTCGATGCCGCGCGACGACAGGTGCTCGCTGTAGCGGCGCAGGTCGCGGCGGTAGGAGCTCAACGTGTTGGCGGCGACCCCGCGTTCGATGGTCAAGTGGTCGAGGTAACCCTGCAGCTGGTCATCGAGAGCGGAGCGGAAGGTGGTCATCAGTGCCCCTTCCGGTGCGCGAATGCCGACGGCCGGTCAGTCCACGGCGCATCGACGGGTCGCAGCGATGTCACATCGGTGACGGTGTGTGCGGCCAGAATCCCGCCCACCGCAATCGAATTGACGATCTCACCGGACAGCACCATCCGCACGGCCTCCTCGAGCGGGAACCACCGCAACGTCAGGTCGGCTTCCTCGTCGTGAGCTTCGGGGCGTCCGACGTCGGTCAGCCCGGTCGCCAGGTACACCCGCACACTCTCATCGGAAAATCCCGGCGCCGAGTCAAGGTCGACGAGCGTGTGCCAGGTCGTCGCCGCAAGCCCGGCCTCTTCCTTCAACTCGCGTGCAGCGGTGATGTGCGGCGGTTCACCACCCAGGTCCAGCAGCCCCGCGGGCAGCTCCCACAGCCGCCGGCCGAGCGGATGACGGTACTGATAGACCAACATGACATTGCGGTCGGCGTCCATCGCGAGAACAGCCACCGCACCGTAGTGTTCGACCACTTCTCGTCGCGCGATATTGCCGCCGGGCATGCGCACCTCGTCGGCGCGTAACGCGAAAATCTTTCCAACGTAGACTGTTTCGGATGAGACCGTCTCGAAATCGTGTTCAGCCACGGGTCGCGGGCTCTTGCAGCAGCTGCCCGACGTTGTCGGGATGCTCGGCTCCGTTCGCATGCTCCGGAATGTCCATGCCCGGGAGCCGTTCCTCCGCCTTGTAATTCAGCGACGCTCCGATGAACGCGACGAACAGCGGATGCGGTCGGGTGGGCCGGCTCTTCAGTTCCGGATGCGCCTGGGTTCCGACGATGAAGGGGTGAGCGTCGGCCGCGTACTCAACGAACTCCACTAGATGGCCGTCTGGTGAGGTCCCGGAGAATCGCAGTCCGCTCTCCGCGATGCGGTCGCGGTACTCGTTGTTGACCTCATAGCGGTGGCGGTGCCGTTCGGATACCTCTGTCGCGCCATACGCTTGCGCCACAATGGAACCCGGCTCCAGCACTGCCGGATACGCGCCGAGGCGCATGGTGCCGCCGAGGTCGGCCTCACCGGCGACGGCGTCGCGTTGGTCGGCCATCGTGGAGATCACTGGGTCGGGCGTCTTCGGATCGAACTCCGCCGAGTTGGCCTCGGTGAGGCCGACAGAGCGGGCCGCATCGATGACGATGCACTGCAGCCCCAGGCACAGTCCGAGTACCGGCAGTCCCGCGCTTGCGGGCGTACTGGATTGCGCCGATCTTCCCTTCGATACCCCGGATACCGAAGCCGCCGGGGATCAGCACACCGTGCACATCGGCCAGCGCCGCCGCGGCGCCGTTTTCGGTCTCGCAGTCGTCGGAGGCCACCCACCGCATCTCGACCTTGGCGCGGTGCTTGAAGCCGCCGGCGCGCAGCGCCTCGGCAACAGACAGGTAGGCGTCGGAGAGGTCGATGTACTTGCCGACCAACGCGATCCGCACGGTCTCGTGGGGTTCGTGCACACGCTCCAGCAGATCGTTCCATTGCGTCCAGTCGACGTCGCGGAACGGTAGGTTCAGCCGGCGCACCACGTAGGCGTCGAGTTCCTCGCGGTGCAGCACCTTGGGGATGTCGTAGATCGATGGTGCGTCAGGCGTGGAGATGACGCCGTCGATGTCCACGTCGCACATCAGCGCGATCTTGTTCTTCAACGGCTCGGGCACGTCGCGGTCGCAGCGCAGGATCAACGCGTCCGGGGTGATACCGATGCTGCGCAGCGCCGCCACCGAGTGCTGGGTCGGCTTGGTCTTGAGCTCCCCGGACGGCGCCATGTACGGCACCAGCGAGCAATGCAGGAAGAAGACATTCTCGCGGCCGACGTCGTGGCGTACCTGGCGAGCCGCCTCGAGGAACGGCTGCGACTCGATATCGCCCACCGTGCCGCCGATTTCGGTGATCACCACATCGGGCCGGTGGCCATCCACGTCGGGCTGGGCCATCGCCAGGATGCGGCTCTTGATCTCGTCGGTGATGTGCGGGATGACCTGGACGGTGTCGCCGAGGTACTCGCCGCGCCGCTCCTTGGCGATCACCGACGAATACACCTGTCCCGTCGTGACATTCGCCGAGCCGGACAGGTTGCGGTCAAGGAACCGTTCATAGTGCCCGACATCGAGGTCCGTCTCCGCACCGTCCTCGGTGACGAACACCTCGCCGTGCTGGAACGGATTCATGGTGCCTGGGTCGACGTTCAGGTAGGGGTCGAGCTTCTGCATCGTCACCTGCAGGCCCCGCGCGGTCAGCAACTGCCCGAGACTGGATGCCGTTAGCCCCTTGCCTAGGGAAGAAACGACGCCGCCCGTTACGAATAGGTGCTTGGTGGCGGTTTGCGGGTGCTTGCGTAACGCTGGCAAGAGCAACCTCCGTGACGACGGGCAGGGCTTACTTTTCTAGGCTGAGTCCTAGCTCGGGGCCTGCCGACCCACGGAACCCCACCTTAACACCGACCCCGACAAGGCGTCGCTGACACGCCACTAGCGTGGGGCCCCAGCGTAGCGAGGGGACTATTGCGGGATGGTTACCGATGACGCGCCCTGGCCGATGCCGTACTGACCGGCCCGCCCGCCGTTGATGAGGTCACTCAGGGCGAGCGCTGCGGTGATCCGGCCGGACTCGGTGTCGATGTCGTCGACGGTGCTGACCGCGGCGCTCAGCGCGGCATCGGACCTGGTCACGGCTACGGCCGCAGTGCCCGACGCGGAGCCGTCTCGGCCGACGACGACCGTGCCGGAGCCGTGTGGGGCCAGGCCGGCTGCGAACCGGGCGACGGTGGCGCCCCGATTGCCGGCGTCGCCGCCCAGTGCCCCACCGGTCACGATGAGCGCGGTGTTGGCGGCGCCGATGTGCTGGTTGCCGTACGTCACAAACCCGGTGTCGCGTAGCGCGGCCAACACCGCGTCACGCTGGGCGTCGTCAACCACCTGCACCTTCGGGTCTTTGTTGATCAGCAGAGCGATTCCGAGCAGATCACCGGCCTGCGACCCCTGATCCACCGACGCGGTGCTCAGCTGTTTTCCGGCGGGCACGATCGGTGAGTTCACGACCGACAGCAGCTTCTCCGCGGAGTTGGCGTCAACGAACTCCTGCGTCAACGCCACCGTTCCGGTAACGGTTCCGCCGGCCTGCCCCACCAGCCGGGTGAGCGCCTCGACGTCGTCGTCGCTGGCGTCAGGAGTGCGGAACACCACCACCGATTTCTCGGTTAGCGCGTCACGCAGGATTCGTGGCGACATCTGCGCATCGAATTCCCCTGCTGCGCTGAGTTTTTCGTTGAGCCCGTTCTTGTCGTCAGTCAGCGTGTTGATCTGGTTCTGCATCTCCTGTTTGTCGTCCCGCAGGCCGGACAGCAGCGTGTTGGACAGCAGACCAGAGCCCAGCACCACCCCGATGGCCAGCGCAAGAAATACCGCCGCGAGCGAAATCGCGTGTGTGCGTAGGGAAATCACTGTGTTCTGCTCTTCGCGCAAGCGCTCATCGCCAACCCCTTTAGGTGACCCAACTCTGGACCCAGAGCGAGAACCGATTCCAGTAGTCGACGACCCAGTCGAGCAGGGCCGCATCGGCACGCGACACCCACAGCGCGACGATCACCGCGATCAGCATCGCCAGCACCAGCAACGCGATGGCCCCACCCGACACCCGGCTGCGGTACAGGGTCGCAACGGCTTTCGCGTCGACGAGTTTCTCGCCGACCTTCAGTCGGGTCAGGAAGGTCGACGGGTTGCTGTGCTGCCGGGACCGGTCGAAGAACTCCTCGATGCTGGCGGTGTGGCCGGCGGTGACGATCAACGATGCGCCGTGGTGGTCGCACAGCAGCAGAGCAAGGTCGGCGGCCGAGCCGGCGGCCGGGAACGTCATCGCCCCGACACCGAGGTCCTGGATTCGCTCGAGCCCAGCGGCGTGCCCGTCAGCGTCGGCCGGCAGTACCACTTGCGCCCCGCACCGCAGCACCTCGGAGCTGATCTTGTCGGGGTCGCCGACGATGAGTTGCGGGCGGTACCCGCCCTTGCGCAGCACGTCGGCGCCGGTGCCGACGCCCACCAGGACCGGCTGATACTCCTTGATGAACGGCTTGAGCGCCTTGAGGTCGGCCGCGGCGGTTGGCTCCTCGGCGACGATGACGACGTGGCGACGGTTGAGATCGGCGTCGACGTCGGGAATGCCGATGCCGTCGATCAGCAGTGGACTCTCACTGCGGATGAACTCGATGGTGTTGCCCGCGAACGCTTCAAGATGAGCGACGAGGCCTCTCTTGGCCTCATGCATCAGCTCGTGGATCTCGTGGTCGGTGCGCTCCGCACCAAGGATCAGCCGGCGGTCGCCGGAGTACACGCCACCCTCGTGGATCCGGACGCGCGCTCCATCCTTGACCTTCTTGAACACCTCGGGGCCGGTGTCGTCGATCAGCGTCACACCGTTGGCGACGAGCACCTCGGGACCGAGGTTGGGATAGCGCCCGGAGATCGACGGGGACGCGTTGACCACCGCCGCGACGTTTGCCTCGACCAGCGCATCCGCGGTGATCCGGTCCAAGTCCAGCGCGTCTATGACGACGATGTCGCCTGGGTTGATTCGTCGCAGTAGCCGATCGATGTCGCGGTCCACACGGGCCGTGCCGGAGATGCCCGGCCGTGAGCTGGCATTACGGGATAGCAGCGCTGACATCTTCATGGGGCGATTCTGTCGAGATCCGGCGGATAACCGTCGGAGGCGCGCCGTAACACCAGCCCCAGAAGTACCTTTTGTCACACCTGCCACAGGCCTATTCGAACACTTCGAACAGCTCGACGAGGTTTCCGGCCGGATCAGCGTACGAGTGCCTGCCGGCCGCCCCTGCCGGTGATCACGTCACCGCGAAGATCCACGTTCGCCTTCCGCAGGCTGGCTACCGCGGCGTCCAAATCAGCGACCTGCAGCTGAAATCGGTTCCAGCCACCAGGTTCTGGTCGGCTGCCATCGGCGAGCGTCTGGCCCGCGCCGCCCCCACCGCCTGGCGAATTCAGCAGCAGCCGCAACTCACCGCGACGGAGCATCGCGAAGCCCGGCCCCGGGCGCATCACCACCTCGAACTGGAATTGGGATGTGTAGAAGTCCACCGCAGCATCGACATCGTCGACGATGTAGCGAACACTGATGTCAGTCATCTTTGCACCTCCTAGGGTTTATGATACAGTAGTGTCCCATTCATGCCAGCCCGATCCACGCGTCGGCCACTCCCGCCGGGTGATCTGCCGCGCGGCCCTCGAGGAGTTCGCGCGCGTCGGCTACGCGGGCTTCCGGATGGAAGCGGTCGCGGCGCGGGCCGGGGTCGGACGAAGCACCGTGTATCGGCACTGGCCGGACAGGGCCGCGCTGATCGCCGATGCGCTGGAGACCCTCAACGTCCAACCCGATCCGGAGCGCGAAATCATCGCCGGCACCGCTAGGCAGCACGTCGAGTTGCTACTGGCACATCTTGCGCGCGCGCTCACCGACTCGCCTGTGGCGGCCTGTATTCCCGCATTGGTTCACGCCACCGAAAACGAGTCGGCCGTCCGCGATTTCTTCCACGCCTATTCGGCGCAACGGCGCCAGCGGCTGACCGACACGATCGCCGCAGGCGTTGCGAGTGGGCAGTTTTCGGAACGCATCGACCCGGAGGCCGCATCCGCGGCGCTATCGGGTGCGCTGTTCTATCGCCGGCTGATGACCGCCGACGCCCTCGACGCGAACTTCATCACAAGCCTGATAGACACCGTGCTGGGGCAGTGACGCCTTAGTCGCTGCCCGTGCGTTCCTGCTGTGCCGCTTCGAGCAGTTCACGCGCGTGCGCGCGCCCGCTATCGGATTCCCCAAGCCCGGCCAGCATGCGCGCGAGTTCGGCGACGCGGTCGTCGTCGTCCAGGCGACGTACTCCGCTGGCCTTGTTCCGGCCGCCGCTGTCGACCGCGAGGTGCACGTCGGCATAAGCAGCGACCTGCGGCAGGTGCGTGACGACGATGACCTGATGGGTGCGGGCCAGCCGGGCCAGCCGCCGCCCGATCTGTACCGCGGCGCGCCCGCCGACACCGGCGTCGACCTCGTCAAAGACCATCGTCGTGCCCTCGGCGGACGCGGCCAGCACAACCTCGAGCGCGAGCATGACGCGCGACAGCTCGCCGCCCGATGCGCTCTTGCTCAGCGGAAGCACGTCGGTGCCGCGGTGCGCGGCGAAGCCGAACTCAACCGCATCGACACCGTCGTGGCCGGCGTGAACGGTCTCACCGAACGGTAGCGTGACCGGAGCGGTGTCGTCGGCCCGCGCCTGCAGTGGGGCGACGGACACGGTGAATTCGGCGTCGGCCATCGCCAGACCCGAGAGTTCGGAGGTCACCGCTTTCGACAGTCCCTTGGCGGACTTGGTGCGCACCTTAGTGAGTTCAGTTGCGGCAGCGACGACTTGGGCTTGCAGCTCCTCGACCTGACGTTCCAGGTCCGCGAGTGCCTCTTCGGACACGTCGAGCTGCGCAAGGCGTTCACGTGATTCACGGGCCCATTCCAGGACGCCGTCGATGTCGGCGGCGTACTTGCGGGTGAGCGTGCGCAATTCACCCTGCCGAGCCAGCTTGGTCTCCAAAGTACTGGCGTCACTAGGTAATTCGGACAGGTAATTACCAAGTTCGCCCGCCACGTCGGCGATCACCGCCAAGGCGCCGGCGAGCTGTTCGGCCAACGCCTTGAGCGCGGAATCGTCGGTCGCCCCCAACGCCGACTTGGCCTGCCCGACACCGTCGGCCGCCGACACCTCGTCGGCTGCAGTGTCGCCGTCGAGTGCGCCCGACAGCGCTGCCCGCGCGGTTTGGGCGGCTTCACGCAGCGCGTCCAGCTCCGATAGGCGCCGGATATCGTCGACCAGGGCGTCATCCTCACCGGGTTGCGGTGCGACGGTGTCGATCTCATTGAGCCCGAACTTGAGCAGATCCGCTTCCTGGGCCAGTTCCCGCGCCCGCTGCTTACGGTCGGCCAGATCACGGCGGGCGGCCAGCCAGTCGTCACGCACGGTGCGGTAGCGCTTCAATGGCCGCTCGACGTCAGCGAACCGATCCAGGGCCGCGCGCTGCTCGTCGGGTCGCATCAGGCGCAGTTGGTCGTTCTGGCCGTGCAGGGCGAGCAGCTCGGTGGTGAAGCTGCTCAACGATTTCGCCGGTACGCTGCGCCCACCGAGGTACGCACGCGACGGCCCGTCGCGGCTGACCGAGCGGGCGGCGATGATGCTTCCGTCGTCGTCGCGCTCCGCGCCCGAGGACTCGAGGAGCTCGTCGACTAGCGCGCCCACACCCTCGCCGAGTTCGGTTGTGGTGAAACGGCCTTCGACGACGGCCCGGTCGGCGCCGGAGCGCACCCGGGTCGCGTCGGCGCGGCCACCGCCCAGCAGGTGCAGGCCGGTGACGACCATCGTCTTGCCGGTGCCGGTTTCGCCGGTCAGCACGGTGAGCCCGCGGTCGAACTCGGCGGTTGCGGTGCTGATGGCTCCCAGCGACTCGATACGGATCTCGGATAGCACTACTGTCCGCGCCACCCCGTGACCGGCAACCGGAACTTGCGCACGAGGCGGTCGGTGAACGGCGCGCTGTCCAGCCGCACCCACTTGAGCGGGGTGCCGCAGTGCGTCACCTCCAGCCGGCCACCCGCGGGGACCGCCATTTCGCGGCGGCCGTCGCAGAACACCAGCGCGTCATGACCGCCCGCCTCGACTTCGATCGCGATGGCGGCGTTCGGGCTGGTGACCATCGGCCGGGCGAACAGCGCGTGAGCGTTGTTGGGTACCACCAGGATTGCTTCCAGATCCGGCCACACGATCGGTCCGCCCGCGGAGAACGCCCATGCGGTGGACCCGGTCGGTGTGGCGACCAGAACGCCGTCGCAGCCGAACGCCGAGACTGGCCGTCCGTCGACTTCGATCACCGCGCCCAACACGCCGAGGCGCGGCCCCTTCTCCAGGCTGGCCTCGTTGAGAGCCCAGCCGCGGTCCACGACCTTGCCCTTTGCGCGGACCACGACGTCGAGCGTCATGCGCTCCTCGACACGGTAGTCCCGTTTGATGACGTGGTCGAGCACGCTGTCGATCGAGTCTGCCTCAGCCTCGGCGAGGAAGCCGATACGGCCCAGATTCACACCGAGCACGGGGATTTCGACGTTGCGGGCCAATTCGGCGGCGCGCAGGAATGTGCCGTCGCCGCCGAGGACGAGGACCAGTTCGCATCCTTCGGCGGCGCGCTCGTCGGCATCGACCACCTCGATTTCGACGCCGAGCGCGCGCATGTCGTCGGGCGCAAGATGCAGCGGTCCGCGGTCGACGGCTTCCGCGGACAGAAGCCTTAACCCAATGCCGTTGTCGCCGAGCACTTTTTCAACGCGGCGAGCAACTTCGGTGGCCTCGTCCCGCCCGGTGTGCACCACCAGCAGGATGGTGCGTTCGCATGTCATTGCGGACCCTCCGCGACGGCCTGGCGCACGGCCTGCTGGAGCCGCTCGCCCTCCAGTGGACTTTCGGTACGCGCACGCAGATGTAAGAAGAATTCGACGTTGCCGGACGGGCCGGGCAACGGGCTGGCAGTGACCCCCACGGTGTGCCAATGCAGTTCGGCCGCCCGGCGGGCGACCGTGAGCACCGCGTCCGCACGCAATTGCGGGTCCGAGACCACCCCGCCCGCGCCCACGCGATCCTTACCGACCTCGAACTGCGGTTTCACCATAGGAACGATATCGGCGTCATCTGACGCGCAGGAGGTCAGCGCAGGCAGCACCGTCGCCAACGAGATGAACGACAGGTCGGCGACCACGAGATCTACCGGTCCGCCGATTGCGTCTGCGGTCAGTTCCCGCACGTTGGTGCGCTCCATGACGGTCACGCGGGGATCGTTGCGTAGTGACCAGGCCAGCTGGCCGTAGCCGACGTCGACGGCGACGACCTCGCGGGCGCCCCGATCAAGAAGGACCTCGGTGAATCCTCCGGTCGACGCGCCGGCGTCGAGGCAGCGTCGGTTGTCCACCGCCAACTCGAACGCCTCCAATGCGCCGATCAGCTTGTGGGCGCCGCGGGACACCCAGTTGCGTTCATCGGCGCCTTCGACGGTGAGCGCGGCGCTGACCGCGATCGCCGTCGCTGGTTTAGCCGCCGGCATGCCGTCGATGCTGACACGCCCGTCGCCGATCAACTCAGCGGCCTGCTGGCGGGAGCGGGCGAGCCCGCGTCGGACCAACTCGGCGTCAACACGCGCCCGCCGCGTCACGTGTGGTCACCCCTTCTCGACCGATTCCAGCGCCCGCACCAGCAGGTCGTGCGCCTCCTCGAGCCGAGCCGCGATGGTGTCGATGTCGGAATCGGGGAGATTCGCGAAGTTTGAGCCCTCCGCCGCGGGGTCGGGCACATCAGCCAGCAATTCCGCGATCTGGGCACGGATCTGGTCGGGGTCGGTACTCATAGCGGTATTCACGCTAGTCGATCCGAGGGGGTGAGCAGGGACCAGCGCGCCATGGCCTGTCGCGCGGCGTCGTCACCCGCCAGCAGCGTGACCGAGCCCTGGTCGAGGCGGGCGCTCCACACCGCGCTGGCGAGGGCACGGACCACCGTGAGCGAGTCTCCGGGGTCCCGGCCGGTTGACTGCACGGTCGCCGCCGAGGGACCGACGTCGACATACCACGCCGGGTGGGGGCCGACACGAAGGCTGTCCGCGCGGGCGTACAACGAGCGGAGGTCTTCTGCTATGTAGTTGGGCCGCTGTCCGACGGCTGCCCGCACGGTGTCGCCGGCGGTGCTGACACCACACAGCACGAGCAGACTGGGCAGGCCGGCGGCGTTGGCGCCGGCAATGTCGGTGTCGAGGCGATCGCCGACGACTAGCGGCGTTCGAAACGTGCCCCGCGCCAACGCATCCGTCAGCAGAGCGGGCTCGGGCTTGCCGGCCACCTGGGGTATGCGATCGGTGGCGGCGTGCAGGGCGGCGACCATCGCGCCGTTTCCGGGCAGCAGGCCGCGCTCGGAAGGCAGGGTTCGGTCGACGTTTGCAGCGACCCAGAGTGCGCCGCCGCGGATGGCCAGAGCCGCTTCGGCGAGGTCCGGCCATCCGGTCTGCGGCGAATGGCCCTGCACCACCGCGACAGGGCCGTCCGACCACTGCCGAACGGGTTTGAGGCCGACTTTTCGGACTTCGGCGGCCAACGAATCGGTGCCGACGATGAGAACCGCCGCGCCTGGCTGAAGCTGTTCCTGCAGCAGGCGGGCGGCGCTTTGGGCGCTGGTGACGACGTCGTCGGGCTTGGCGGTGAAACCCATGGCGCACAAGTGCTGTGCGACTTCGGCGGGCCCGCGAGAGGCGTTGTTGGTGACGTAGAGCGTGCGCGAGCGGACCACGGCAAGCGTCTCGACCGCGCCTGGTGTGGGCTGGTGGCCGCGGAAGACGGTGCCGTCGAGGTCGAGAAGTAGGCAATCATGTTCCTGCGCAAGGGTGCTCACATCAGGCCAGCTCCGTGATCCGCTCTTCGGCGTCCGTCACGCCATCGACATCGGCGGCCGCGGCGTTGATGAACCATTGCAGGGCATCGTGCTGACGGCCGAGCGCGAGCAGAGTTTCGGCATAGACGTAGAACAACCGAGCGGCCGTCTGGCCAGTGCGTGTCGGATCCAGTTGCGGAGTCGAAAGGAGCGCCAATGCTTGTTCGTGCTGCCCCAGGTCGGATCGTGCCCCGGCCACGACGATGCGCAGCTCGTCGGCGTCGTCTCCGGTGAGCTGGGCTGCCTCGGGGCTGCGGGCCAGCTCGATCGCGCGTTCGGGACGGCCGACGCCGCGTTCACAGTCGGCGATCAGTGGCAGCAGCGGTGACTTGCTTCCCATCCGGCGGGCGGCCCGCAGCTCGGCGAGGGCCTGCGCCCAGTCGCCGCAGTGGTAGGCGGCGATGCCGACGGCCTCGCGAACGGCGGCGATCCGCCCGGAACGGGAACGTGCGGCGCGCGCGTGGGCCAGCGCTGCCTCGGGATCCTGGTCGAGAAGCTCGCCGGCCGCCACCAGATGCCGCGCCACGACGTCGGCCGTGCTGCGGTCCAACGTCGTGAGCTCGCCGCGGATCTCGGGCGCCAGTTGCTTGGCTTCGATGTCCGGAGGTATGCGCGGGCCTTCTTGGCGTGGCGCCTCACCGTCGGGCTTCGGCTGCTGTCGGCGCGCCCTGTCCGGACCCGATGAGCGCGGCGGCGAACGCCGCGGGCGCCCCCTATTGCCGTTCCTGTCCTGGACCACGTATGCCTTTCTACCGTTACTGATGTTGTTGGCCGTTGTTGGCCGGTGCCGGGGTAACGGTTGCCCGGCCCAGTTGCCGCGTACTTGCCAGGCTGGGCGGGCGGGATTTGGTTCCCCGTGTCCCTGGTCGGTGGCGGTTCCTGGTAGTCGCCGGTCGGTTATCGGGTGCGGCCTGGTCGGTAGCTCTCACGACACGATCCTCTGGTCGCGTGCGTGTCACACCTTCCCGTCGCCGCGCCCTGTAACCTTGGGCGCGTCGGCCGATCACGGTGGCGGCTGCCTCGTGTCGGCTGACATTCTCATACGGTATGCGCCACTGCTGATCCCCCGACGCGCTGGTGTAGGCGGGTTGACCGCATACAGGCCGATGCCATGGCGGTGGGCCTGCGCTGTGAGGCGGTTGCGAAATACCGCGGTCGGGAGACCCGCCACCGCTTTACGGAAGCGTCTACCGCGGCGTCCTCGGCCCAACGTTTCCCGGCCTGTGGTGCGGGCGTCGGTGAAGTCGAGGTCCTCCACCGCGACGGTGGTGATGTGGTGGCGCAGGGCGTAGTGGATGAGCCGGGTGATCGCATGCCGAACCTGGGCATCCCGACGTGCCGATGACCCCGTGAGGTCGAGGTCGATGCGCTCGGGAGGGCCGACCGGATTGCCATGTTCAGCTTGGCCTTCCTCCGCACCGTCCGCTGCTCCGCGGCCGGTCCGCACGCTCGAACCGGGTGGTGATCGCCAGCCCGGCCGGTCCGGCCACCGGCGTCACCCCACGCCACTCCCGCAACCTCCCCGCCGTCATGGCCCCGATCATCCCGGATAGGTACGACAGTTCCGGCCCGTCCACCACTTGCCAACAAAACCGGCAACTGCTCTCTACCCGATGACATGACAATTGAGAATTCGAGAATCAGTTGTCGCAATTAGGATCACCCCCCACGAAATTGTGGGGGGTGATCCTAATTTGTGTTCGGCGGTGTCCTACTTTTCCACCCGGGTTGGGTAGTATCATCGGCGCTGGCAGGCTTAGCTTCCGGGTTCGGGATGGGTCCGGGCGTTTCCCTGCCGCTAGTACCGCCGTAACTTTGTTGTGTTGTGTGAACAACGACATGTGTTTTGGTGGTGGGGCGCGGTTGTTTGATGCGCGTGGAGGGTGTGGTTGCGAGGGGTTTGTGTGTAAGTTTTCGGCCGGTTAGTGCCAGTTCCCTGAACCCATTGCTGGGCGTGTAGGTCTGGTCTATTGATCCCGTGGTCTGCGGGGGGCCTTATCCCTCTAAAAGGGTGAGAAGCCTGGTCTTGGAGGGGGTTTCCCGCTTAGATGCTTTCAGCGGTTATCCTGTCCGAACGTGGCTATCCAGCGGTGCCCCTGGTGGGACAACTGGTGGACCAGAGGTTCGTCCGTCCCGGTCCTCTCGTACTAGGGACAGGTTTCCTCAAGCTTCTGACGCGCGCGGCGGATAGAGACCGAACTGTCTCACGACGTTCTAAACCCAGCTCGCGTGCCGCTTTAATGGGCGAACAGCCCAACCCTTGGGACCTGCTCCAGCCCCAGGATGCGACGAGCCGACATCGAGGTGCCAAACCATCCCGTCGATATGGACTCTTGGGGAAGATCAGCCTGTTATCCCCGGGGTACCTTTTATCCGTTGAGCGACACCCCTTCCACTCGGGGGTGCCGGATCACTAGTCCCGACTTTCGTCCCTGCTTGACATGTTCGTCTCGCAGTCAAGCTCCCTTGTGCACTTACACTCAACACCTGATTGCCGTCCAGGTTGAGGGAACCTTTGGGCGCCTCCGTTACATTTTAGGAGGCAACCGCCCCAGTTAAACTACCCGCCAGGCACTGTCCCTGAACCGGATAAACGGTTCGAGGTTAGAGGCCCAATACGATCAGAGTGGTATTTCAACAACGACTCCACAACCACTGGCGTGGCCGCTTCACAGTCTCCCACCTATCCTACACAAACCGTATCGAGCACCAATACCAAGTTGTAGTGAAGGTCCCGGGGTCTTTTCGTCCTGCCGCGCGTAACGAGCATCTTTACTCGTAGTGCAATTTCGCCGAGTCTATGGTTGAGACAGTTGAGAAGTCGTTACGCCATTCGTGCAGGTCGGAACTTACCCGACAAGGAATTTCGCTACCTTAGGATGGTTATAGTTACCACCGCCGTTTACTGGGGCTTAAATTCTCCGCTTCACCCCCGAAGGGGTTGACGGGTCCTCTTAACCTTCCAGCACCGGGCAGGCGTCAGTCCGTATACATCGTCTTGCGACTTCGCACGGACCTGTGTTTTTAGTAAACAGTCGCTTCTCACTGGTTTGTGCCACCCCATCCCGCTGCCCACCGCGAAGGTGTTGACGGTCGTGGGGTCCCCCTTCTCCCGAAGTTACGGGGGTATTTTGCCGAGTTCCTTAACCATAGTTCACTCGTACGCCTCGGTATTCTCTACCTGACCACCTGTGTTGGTTTAGGGTACGGGCCGTGTGTGGACTCGCTAGAGGCTTTTCTCGACAGCATAGGATCACCGAATTCGCCTCACTCGGCTATGCATCACCTCTCAGACATATGAGCACCCGGATTTACCTAGTCACTCGTCCTACCGGTTTGCCCCAGTATTACCACTGACTGGTACGGCTACCTTCCTGCGTCACCCCATCGCTTGACTACTACCAGAGAAGGTTCCACGCAGCCCCACAACCCCATCACCCCGAAGGGATCAGGTGGTCGTGGTTTTGGGTGGTTAGTACCTCTGTTTCATCAGGGACGCTCACACACGGGTACGGGAATATCAACCCGTTGTCCATCGACTACGCCTGTCGGCCTCGCCTTAGGTCCCGACTCACCCTGGGCGGACTGGCCTGGCCCAGGAACCCTTGGTCTTTCGGCGGGCAAGGTTCTCACTTGCCTTATCGCTACTCATGCCTGCATTCTCACTCCCACACCCTCCACAGCTGAATCACTTCGCTGCTTCACCGGATGCAGGACGCTCCCCTACCCAACACGAACACACGTCCGCATTGCCGCGGCTTCGGCGGTGTGCTTGAGCCCCGCTACATTATCGGCGCACAATCACTTGACCAGTGAGCTATTACGCACTCTTTCAAGGGTGGCTGCTTCTAAGCCAACCTCCTGGTTGTCTTCGCGACTGCACATCCTTTTCCACTTAGCACACGCTTAGGGGCCTTAGCCGGCGATCTGGGCTGTTTCCCTCTCGACGCACGGAGCTTATCCCCCGCCGTCTCACTGCCACACTTCTACTTACCGGCATTCGGAGTTTGGCTGACGTCAGTAACCTAGTAGGGCCCATCGGCCATCCAGTAGCTCTACCTCCAGCAAGAAACATGTAACGCTGCACCTAAATGCATTTCGGGGAGAACCAGCTATCACGGAGTTTGATTGGCCTTTCACCCCTACCCACAACTCATCCCCTCAGTCTTCAACCTAAGTGGGTTCGGGCCTCCACAACATCTTACTGCTGCTTCACCCTGGCCATGGGTAGATCACTCCGCTTCGGGTCCAGAACACACCACTACACCACACACCTACTGATTGGATACGCCCTATTCAGACTCGCTTTCGCTGCGGCTACCCCACCCGGGTTAACCTCGCGACATGTCCCTGACTCGCAGGCTCATTCTTCAAAAGGCACGCCATCACCCCACGCTTTAACACGGAGGGCTCTGACGGATTGTAGGCACACGGTTTCAGGTACTCTTTCACTCCCCTCCCGGGGTACTTTTCACCATTCCCTCACGGTACTAATCCGCTATCGGTCACTGGGAAGTATTCAGGCTTACCGGGTGGTCCCGGCAGATTCACAGCAGATTCCACGGGCCCGCTGCTACTCGGGGACACTGCGACAGCAGACAGCATGTTTTCGTCTACGGGACTCTCACCCTCTACGGAATAGGCCATCCCAGACCACTTCAACTAACACCACTGTTTTATCACTGCTGCCCCAGCCGGCGGGCGAGAAGAACACAGACCCCACAACACCGCACACACAACCCCCGCCGGGTATCACATGTGCACGGTTTAGCCATCCTCCGCTTTCGCTCGCCACTACTCACGGAATCACACTTGTTTTCTGTTCCTACGGGTACTGAGATGTTTCACTTCCCCGCGTTCCCTCCCACCAGCTATAGATTCACTGACAGGTGACACGACATCACTCGCGCCGGGTTTCCCCATTCGGACATCCTCGGATCCACGCTCGGTTGACAGCTCCCCGAGGCATATCGCAGCCTCCCACGTCCTTCATCGGCTCCCAGTGCCAAGGCATCCACCATGCGCCCTTAAACACTTACAACACAAAACCAAAAGCTAAAAAAACTTTGAAATTGCACATCAGACACCAAAAAGCACCACACCACCCAAACGGGCGGCATGAACACCTTCGCTGCCTAGATGCTCGCAACCACTATCCACAAATCAAACACCACACCCCACCACCAAAGATGGAGCAACAACCAAACCCACCCCAAAGGCGGTACCTACTCCCCGGTTTCCCACAACGGGACGAAGAGATAGCGGGCCTGTTGTCTCAAAGCCCAATAGTGTGTCTGGCGATTCCGTCACCGGCACTCGCACCCGAAGCGAATCCCGCACCGGCTCAATGTTTGTTGTGCACCCGAACCACACCCACTACAGGTGCGGCCCATCCATCGAATCGCCCAGGACACCGGACCCCCACACGCTGCGGGCCGGCCTGAGTCTCGTGGTGCTCCTTAGAAAGGAGGTGATCCAGCCGCACCTTCCGGTACGGCTACCTTGTTACGACTTCGTCCCAATCGCCGATCCCACCTTCGACAGCTCCCTCCCACACGGGGTTAGGCCACTGGCTTCGGGTGTTACCGACTTTCATGACGTGACGGGCGGTGTGTACAAGGCCCGGGAACGTATTCACCGCAGCGTTGCTGATCTGCGATTACTAGCGACTCCGACTTCACGGGGTCGAGTTGCAGACCCCGATCCGAACTGAGACCGGCTTTGAAAGGATTCGCTCCACCTCACGGCATCGCAGCCCTTTGTACCGGCCATTGTAGCATGTGTGAAGCCCTGGACATAAGGGGCATGATGACTTGACGTCATCCCCACCTTCCTCCGAGTTGACCCCGGCAGTCTCTCACGAGTCCCCGCCATAACGCGCTGGCAACATGAGACAAGGGTTGCGCTCGTTGCGGGACTTAACCCAACATCTCACGACACGAGCTGACGACAGCCATGCACCACCTGCACACAGGCCACAAGGGAACCGATATCTCTACCGGCGTCCTGTGCATGTCAAACCCAGGTAAGGTTCTTCGCGTTGCATCGAATTAATCCACATGCTCCGCCGCTTGTGCGGGCCCCCGTCAATTTCTTTGAGTTTTAGCCTTGCGGCCGTACTCCCCAGGCGGGGTACTTAATGCGTTAGCTACGGCACGGATCCCAAGGAAGGAAACCCACACCTAGTACCCACCGTTTACGGCGTGGACTACCAGGGTATCTAATCCTGTTCGCTCCCCACGCTTTCGCTCCTCAGCGTCAGTTACTGCCCAGAGACCCGCCTTCGCCACCGGTGTTCCTCCTGATATCTGCGCATTCCACCGCTACACCAGGAATTCCAGTCTCCCCTGCAGTACTCCAGTCTGCCCGTATCGCCCGCACGCCCACAGTTGAGCTGTGAGTTTTCACGGACAACGCGACAAACCACCTACGAGCTCTTTACGCCCAGTAATTCCGGACAACGCTCGCACCCTACGTATTACCGCGGCTGCTGGCACGTAGTTGGCCGGTGCTTCTTCTGCACCTACCGTCACTTGCGCTTCGTCGGTAGCTGAAAGAGGTTTACAACCCGAAGGCCGTCATCCCCCACGCGGCGTCGCTGCATCAGGCTTGCGCCCATTGTGCAATATTCCCCACTGCTGCCTCCCGTAGGAGTCTGGGCCGTATCTCAGTCCCAGTGTGGCCGGACACCCTCTCAGGCCGGCTACCCGTCGTCGCCTTGGTAGGCCATCACCCCACCAACAAGCTGATAGGCCGCGGGCCCATCCCACACCGCAAAAGCTTTCCACCACAGACCATGCAGCCCGTAGTCCTATCCGGTATTAGACCCAGTTTCCCAGGCTTATCCCAAAGTGCAGGGCAGATCACCCACGTGTTACTCACCCGTTCGCCACTCGAGCACCCCCGAAAGGGCCTTTCCGTTCGACTTGCATGTGTTAAGCACGCCGCCAGCGTTCGTCCTGAGCCAGAATCAAACTCTCCAAACAAAAACCCTAACAAAGGCCAGAATTCGAATCAGAAACAATCTGACCAAAGCAACCAGACACCAAAAACTGGCATCAAAAAACACCACACCCCTAAACGGGAAAAAAGAGGCATGGCAAAAAACAACAACAAACAAAAACCACCAAACACACTATTGAGTTCTCAAACAACACACCCGCCCGGCCGCGCAACTAGCCCGCGGCAATTGCCGCGTACTCGTAGTGCGGACGGTCAGGAACCCACCGAAGTGGGGCTTCCCTCTGGGACGCCGTCGCGCTCTGCGGGCTGGCCGCGTCGCGACGACTTCAACAAGTTACGTGAGGGAAAACTCGGAGTCAAATGGCCTGATAGGGCGTGTCTTTCGATTCAGCACCTATCGCGCGCACAGGAGTGCGTCGACTCCGACCACATCATCCAACGCGCTCGACGCCGGCAATATTCCGCTTGCCCCGACGCAGCACCAGCCAGCGGCCGTGCAGGAAGTCCGACGGCTGCGGCACCCACTCCTCGCTCTCGATCCGCACGTTGTTGACGTACGCCCCGCCCTCGCCGATCGTGCGCCGCGCGGCGCCCTTGCTCGCCGACAGTCCGCTGGCCACCAGCAGGTCGGTGATCGCGTCCGGTCCACCGGGCTTCAGTTCGGCCACCGACGCCTCCCGCAGCGCAGCCGCCAGCGTCGGCTCGTCCAGCTGGGACAGCTCGCCCCGACCGAACAGCGCCTGGCTGGCGTGTTCGACCGACGCCGTCGCCGCCTCGCCATGCACCAGCGTGGTGAGCTCACGGGCCAGGCGACGCTGCGCTGCGCGCTCGTGCGGCCGTTCCGCGGTCGCCTGCTCCAGTTCGGCCAGCTCCTCGGGCGACAGGAAGGTGAACCACCGCAGGTAGCGGATGACGTCGGCGTCGGCGGTGTTGATGAAGTACTGGTACCAGGCGTACGGGCTGGTCATCTCGCGGGTCCAGCCAGAGGCTGCCGCCACCCGTGGACTTGCCGAACTTCTTGCCTTCGGAGTCGGTCACCAGCGGCGTCGTCATCGCGTGCACGGTCGCACCCGACTTCTGGCGCACCAGCCGGACTCCGGCGATGATGTTGCCCCACTGATCCGAGCCGCCGATCTGCAGCGAGCAGCCGTACCGCTGATGCAACTCCACGTAGTCGTTGGCCTGCAGCAGCATGTAGCTGAACTCCGTGTAGGAGATGCCCTCGCCCTCCAGCCGGCGCCGAACCGTGTCGCGGTCGAGCATGACGTTGACCGAGAAGTGCTTGCCGACGTCGCGAAGGAACTCGATCGCCGACAGCTCGCCCGTCCACGACAGGTTGTTCTCCACGATCGGCGCCGGTCGGCGAATCGTCGAACTCGACGAACCGCTCGAGCTGACCGCGGATGCGGTCGGCCCAGTCCGCGACGGTGTCGGCGGTGTTCAGGGTGCGCTCGCCGGTGTCGCGAGGGTCACCGATCATGCCGGTGGCGCCGCCGGCCAGCACGATCGGCCGGTGGCCCGGCCTGCTGGAAGCGGCGCAGCGTCAGCAGCGGAATGAGATGCCCGGCGTGCAGGCTCGGCGCGGTCGGGTCGAATCCCGAATAAACGGTGATGGGTCCGGCGGCCAGCTCCTCCGCCAGTGCGTCCCGGTCGGTGGACTGCGCGATCAGCCCACGCCACTCCAACTCGTCGAGGATGGACGTACCCATGAGCATCGATCTTCCCGTACTAATCGCTTTCGCCGGGAGCCGGTGCCCGCGGACTGCGGCGATACAGCGACACCTCGGGGCGCCCGGCCAGCCAGAATCGCCAGGGCCGGTCGGCCGCCTTGCTGACGCCGACGCGCGGGCCGTCGAGCCGTACTCGTGCTTCTCGCCGAGCATCACCTGAATCGGACTGTCCGAGTCGAACAGGTCAATTCCGTTGTCGTCCATGGTGATTCCGAGGGCCGAGCACAGATTGCCCGGCCCGCGCGCCAACGCGGCCGGGCGCGCCGAATCGCCGCGGCGCTCCTGCGCTACGTCGATGCCCGCTTCGACCGCCGCCGCCCGCAGCAGCACCGCGCCCGCGACGCCGTCAGTGGCGCACACGACGTTCGCGCACACGTGGATGCCGTGGCTGCGGTATGTGTAGAGCCGCCCGGCCGGGCCGAACATCACCGAGTTGCGCAGCCCGGGCCCGCGAAACGAGTGCGACGCGGCGTCGGGCCAGGGACCGTCGGCAGGGCCGCCGTAGGCCTCGACCTCGACGATCATCGCGCTCACTCCACGGCCGGTCAGCGCCGCTCCCAGCAGCCGCCGAGCCGCGACCACCGGGTCCACGGACAGCAGCTCGGCACTCACCCGAGCGATTCTGCCCGCGACCCTTGACACGCCTACCAGCGGGGAGCATTATTCATCGCATGATGAGTTCATCGAGTGATGAATTACTGCGGAACGGCGTCGACGTCGCGATCGACGTCCAGAATCTGCGCGTCATCCGCGGAAAGCGCATCGCGCTGGACGACGTCACCGTGCAGATCGCGCGCGGCACGATCACCGGCCTGCTGGGCCCGTCGGGCTGCGGCAAGACGACACTGATGCGCAGCATCGTCGGCACGCAGATCATCGCGGAGGGGACCGTGACGGTGCTGGGCCGTCCGGCGGGTTCGGCGGAGCTGCGGCACCGGGTCGGCTATGTCACGCAGGACCCCACGATCTACAACGACCTGCGCATCATCGACAACGTGCGCTACTTCGGCGCGCTGTACGGCACGGACGCACAGGCCGCCGACGAAGCGGTGGCGGCGGTCGGCCTGGAAGACCACCGAACAGCGTTGTGCGGCAACCTTTCCGGTGGTCAGCGCACGCGGGTCTCGTTGGCGTGCGCGCTGGTATGCCACCCGGATCTGCTCGTGCTCGACGAACCGACGGTCGGCCTGGACCCCGTACTGCGGGTCGACCTGTGGGAGCAGTTCGACCAACTCGCCCGGCGCGGAACGACCCTGCTCGTTTCGAGCCACGTCATGGACGAGGCCGACCACTGCGGCGACCTTCTGCTCATGCGCGAGGGCCACCTGCTCGCGCACACCACACCGACGAAGCTACGAGAGGACACAGGATGTCAGTCACTGGAGGAAGCGTTTCTGTCCGTCATCCGGCACAGCACCGCAGCCGCAGCCGGCTGAGCCCGCAGGCGTACCTCGCCACCACCACGCGAATCCTGCGCCAGCTCGCCGCCGACCATCGCAGCGTCGCGATGATCCTCGTCGTGCCGAGCCTGATCATCACGCTGATGTACTTCATGTTCCAGAACGCCCCGCACCGGCCCGGCGCGCCGTCGCCGTTCAACAACGCGTGCCTGATCATGCTCGGCGTCTTCCCGCTGATCGTGATGTTTCTGATCACGTCGATAACGATGCAGCGAGAACGGGTTTCGGGAACACTGGAGCGCATCCTGACCACGCCCCTGCGCCGGCTTGGATCTGCTGGCCGCCTACGGCACCGCGTTCTCGATCGCGGCCGCGGCGCAGGCCACGCTGGCGTGCGTTGTGTCGTTCTGGTTCCTCGGCCTCGACACCGCGGGCAGCCCGATTCTGGTGTTCACCATCGCGATCATCAACGCGGTGCTCGGCGTCGGACTGGGCTTGCTGTGTAGTGCGTTCGCCCGCACGGAGTTTCAGGCCGTGCAGTTCATGCCGGTGGTGATCGCGCCCCAGCTGCTGCTGTGCGGCATCATCGTCCCGCGCGACGCTGTTGCCGGACTGGCTGCAATGGATCAGCAATGTGCTGCCGGCCAGCTACGCTCTTGAAGCGCTGCAGCAGGTTGGCGCGTACTCGGAGCCGACGTTCATCGCGGTGCGCGACATCGCCGTGGTCATCGGCTTCGCAGTCGCTGGCGCTGTGCTTGGCCGCGGCGACGCTACGACGAAGGACACCGTAACGGCATTGACCACCAACGCAGAGCGCAAGCGTCCCGGACGACCGCCCGGGACGTCGGACACCCGCGAGCGGATCCTCACCAGCGCGCGGGATCTGTTCGCCCGCAACGGAATCGACAAGACATCGATCCGGGCGGTCGCGGCCGCCGCGGGTGTTGACCCCGCGCTGGTGCACCATTACTTCGGCACCAAGACTCAGCTGTTTGCCGCGGCGATCCACATTCCGATCGACCCGATGCAGGTCATCGGGCCGCTGCAGCAAATCCCTGTGGAGCAGATCGGCTACGTGCTTCCGTCGATTCTGTTGCCGCTGTGGGACTCCGAGATGGGCAAGGGATTCATCGCGACCCTGCGATCGATCCTTGCCGGCAACGACGTCTCGCTTGTCCGCTCGTTTCTTCAAGAGGTCATCGCCGCGGAGGTCGGAGCCCGGGTCGACAATCCGCCGGGCAGCGGACGTATCCGGGTGCAGTTCGTGGCGTCGCAATTGGTCGGCGTGGTGATGGCCCGCTACATCCTCGAGCTGGACCCGTTCAAGTCGCTGCCGGTCGAGCAGATCGCCGAGACCATCGCGCCCAACCTGCAGCGCTACCTGACCGGCGACCTACCCGGACTCACCTGAGCCGGTCGAGCATCCGCTGATGCTCGGCGTCGTCGGTCACGGCGACGGCTTCGTCGACGAGCAGCACCGGAATGCCGTCCTCGATGCGATACGCGCGCCGCAGCCGTGGGTTGTAGAGGAACTCGTCGTCGACCAGAAGTAGCGGTCCGCGGTCCTGCGGGCAGACCAGGATGCTCAGCAGTTTTTCGTCGAGCACGACGGCGGCTAGCCGATCGGCTGCGTGATGCCGCCGCTCGGACCGATGAAGATGCCCGTGTTGTCGGGATCGGTCGGGTCGGGCGTCTGTCCCGGCGGAAGCTGGTTGATGCCGGCGTTGAATCCGCCCTGAGGTGCACCCGCGGCAGCCTGCCGCGACTTCTGCGTGAGCTGATAATTGAGCGTCTGCCTTCGAGGGCTTCGACAAGCGGTGTCTGATTCGGCCGTTTCTCCAACGCCTCCTGGATTGCGATCTTGTTCGCATTGGACGGCTTGAAGCCTTGAGCACGGAGTGTCAACACGTCGTGGATCAGGTTCGAGAGCTGTCCGCCGCCCGCACCCAGTGTCGTATTCCGTGGCGATGATGGCTAGCGCCTCGTCGGCCGTCATCGTCGGCGCTCGCCGGCGGCCTCGGCTTGCTGACCTCGGCGGCTGCATCGGTCACCGGGGTCGGCTCCGGTTCGGCCAGTGCCGTAGGCGCCGCGAAGCCTGCCATGCAGTCCGATCGGCCAGCGCGCCGCCGGCCATCGCCGCCGGTGATTGCGCGACGCCAGCCGCGGCGATTCTTACCGGTCTGCGATGTCATCAATCCTCCATCTGCCGCCAGCGGGCGAGCCTAACAGTGCGTGCGCCGCGAGGCACGTCACTCGTTGAGCGCCGGCGATCTCGGCGCGTACCGCGACGGTCAACCGCTTGTACCGATTCGTATCGGGATCCAAGTACCAGGCGTTACGCGACGGCTTGGGAATCCCCGCGGCGCGCAGCGGGCTGACCAGCGGGCGGTACGAGGCGCTGAGCGTCATTTCCGGCACCACGTGCACGATGTCGGGCGGGTTTCCGACCGGCAGATCGGCCAGCGCCTCGGTCAGGTCGGCCGACGGAATGCTGCCGCCGGGGCGCAGCGCCAGCGCGGTGATGGCCAGCTGATGGCCGCCGGCCTCCACGCCGTAGGTGACCGCCAGATCCACCGCCCCGAGCCGGCCGACGGCGTCGTTGATCGGTGAGGCGTAGACCGGGCCACGAGCGGTGTGGATCACCGAGCCGCGGTTGTCGACGAGCCAGTAGTCGCCGTCCTCGTCGCGGCGGAAGAGGTACTCCGTGGACACCCAGGTGTCGGCCGGGGCGAACACGCCGCGCTTCACCGACGCCGTCGGGTCGACGGGGCCCCGCGGATGGGCCAGCAACACGCCCACCTCGTTGGTGTCGGCCCTCCGAACGAATCCGCGGTCGTCCTCGAGGATCAGGTTGTCCTCGGTGTCGTAGGCGGCCAGTTCGACCTCGCCGCCGCCGGGCAGCGGCCTGCCCTTGCTGCCGACCTTGGCGCCGGACACGTTGGCCAGCACGGCCTGGCCGTCGGTGGTCGCGAAGAACTCCACGACGTGGGCCGGCTCGAAAACGTCGACGACCCGCTTCCACAGGCCCGTCGGCATACCTGAGCCGATGAACAGCCGCACCGGATGGCTGCCGGTCGGCGAGAACGACGGATCGTCGATGACCTCCCGCAGCATCGCCCAGGTGTACGACACCACCGTGACGCCGTACTGACGGATCTCCTGCAGGAACCGGTCCGGGCGCAGACCCCGTGACAGCGCGATGCGCGAGCCGCCGACCACGGCGCCGCCGAGCGCCACCAGCAGCCCGGATTGGTGGTGCAGCGGGGTGAGGCAGTAGACGGTGTCGCCGCGGCCGAGGTTGGCGGCCGATGCGGTGCCGAACGCCGACAACGCCCACCGATAGTTGGTGATCTGGCGTGCAACCAGCTCACCGCCGATCGAGCTGAAGCCGACGAAGGCCAGGTCACGGGCCAGGCCCGGGTTGGGTCGATACCAGCCGGGCAGGTCGACCACGTCGGGGTCGATCTTCTCCATGTCGATGACGTCGGCGTGTTCCGCCAGTTGGAGGTCGCGGGATTCACCGCCACCGAGCACCAGCACCCGCATGTCGAGCTGTCGCGCGGCCTCGAGGTTGCTCGGGTCCGCGATGATCTCCGACACCGCGCCGAGGCGGGCGGCGGTCGCCAGGTCGACGTCGGGTGGCATCAACACCGCCACCGCGCCGAGCCGTGACAGCGCGGCGATCGCGACGAGCGCGCTGGGCCGGGTCTCCATCAACACCCCGACGTGGGCGCCCTGCCGCACGCCGACCTCGATCAGCCCGCGGACCACGTTGTTGATGCGTCGATCGACGGCTTCGAAGGTGTGCACGCGTCCGTCGAACAACAGGCACTCACCATTCGGCAGGTCGCGTGCCTGCTCAGACATGATGCGGCCGAGCGAGATCCGGGTGTGGTCGTTGATCTGACCCAGCCGCGCCAGCCTCGGCAGGGTGCGATACGTCTCGACGGCCAGTGCCCGAGCGGATTTGTTGGCCGCCACCAGCGCGCCGGCCGCCGAACGGGCCAGGGTGAACGCCATCTCGGTCGCGGCCGCGGTGCTGTGCGCTACCCGCGAGCTCAACGAGACGCCGGTTTCGTCGTGTTCGGCTCGGCTGCAGCGCCATCGGCACGACATGCTCGGGCATGTCGGCGCTGCCGTCGATCCACTGGACCCAATGCGCAACCGTCGGCCAGGTTTGGGTGGCGGCCTTCGACCCGACGACCAGGCCGAAATGACCTGAGCGGATGAGGAATTCGTACACGTCGGCCTGCGGGGCGGCGCGCTTGATCCCGCGCACCGAGGCCGGCTGGCCGATGTCGTCGACCTCGCCGACCACCGCAAGGACCGGGCAGTCGATGTCGGACAGCGTCACCAGGTCGCCGTGGATGGAGAAACCACCGGTCATCATCCGGTTGTGCGAGATGAACTGTTTGAGCAGCTCGGAGATCGCCGGGCCGGACCAGGCGATCCAGCCCTCCGACGCGAGGAAGCGTCGCTGCTGTTCGCGGGGCAGCAATGCCTCGCGGTCGTGCAGCTGGCGCAGGAAGTCCAGCCGCGACTGGGCGGTCTTGATCGGGTCGAGCATCTGGAACCCGGCGCGCGCCAACCAGCCGGGGATATCGATGTGGGAAAAGACGTGGTCGGCCATGAAATCGGCCGCCCCTGCAGCCAGCCCGGCTGGCAGGTTCATCGGCAGCGCGGCCAGCGTGTCTACCGGCGACCCGAACGCGATGATGCTGGCGAGATCCTTTGACTGTCGGTAGGCCGCGGTCTGGTAGGCGAACATCCCGCCCTGGGAGTAGCCGGCGAGGTGCACGTCGCGGCCGGTGACCTCCTTGACGGTGTCGATGGCTTCGCTCAGCGCGACGACGTGGTCGGCGAGGTTGCGCTGCATGCCGCCTTCGACCTTGTCGGGCGAGCCGAAGTCGATGACCCACGGGTCGACTCCGGCCCTGTGCAGGATGCCAACGGCGCCGTCGTCGCGGGTGACGTCCCACATGTCCGCCGACATCATCATCGGGTGCACCATCAGCACGGGCGGTCCGGGCCGCTTCGCGCCTGGGCGGGCGTCGGGCGGGAAATAGCGCCGCAGCCGGTACATCGGCACGCTCTGGATGATCTGGAACGGGGACGGCACCGCGCCGGTCTCCAGGCCGCCGTAACGCAGGACTTCCAGCCCGTTTTGCGCGGTGGCCACCAGCCGGCCCACCGGCCTGGTAATCGCCGACAGGTCCACCACGACCCTCTCCCGTTTTTGCCTTGCCAGTCCCCCGACTGCCGCCGACATCATGGCACGGCGCCCCTGGACGACCGCTGTGATTGACGGCGGGGTCGCGACCACGACTAGCCGGCGACGGGCATAATGCGGAACGCCGGCGACTCGCGGCCGAAGACCAGCCGCCCGTCGCGCCAAAGCGCCATTCCAACGTGCGCTCCGTCCGAGTCCTGCCGCACCCGCCGCAGCGACGCCGTGAGCGGTTTGCCCACCTCGATGGCGACCGGGGGTAGACCCAGAACCGCTGCCGGGTTCGAGGAGATGAGATCGATCGCCGTCGACAGCGGCGCGGATTCGGCGTGTGCGAGCGCATGGGGCGCCGCCTGCAGCGACGACGGCAGGTAGTCCGAGCACAGCACGTCGCACAAGCCCGCCGCGACAGCGTCGGCGGCCAGTACGTTGCCCGAGGAGGTTGACCGGCCGCGGAGTGCGTTCGGGGCCCCCAACACGACGTGCATGCCCAGATCGTGCGGCGCGGCGCGCGGCGTCCATCGTCAGGGGGAACTCGGCCACCCGTGCGCCGAAGTCGAAGGCCTCCTCGATGTGTTCGGAAGTTCTATCGTCATGGCTTGCCAACGTGATGCCACGCTGAAGGGCAAGTGCCGCAACCTCTTTCCTTCGATCGTCGACCAGAGCCAGTCGGACGGCGTCGACACTGAACACGTCTTCGACCTCGGCCTCGGACACCCCCAGTCCTGCGCATAGAACGAGCGCGTCTCGGCTAGGGACGAGAATCTGCTGCGCTGCACCGAGGTCTCGATCATCGAAATCAGCGCCACCCGCGAGGATGCCGCCAATACCGCGAGAAGCGACTCGATCGCGCCGTCGTCGGTCAGTTCGACCCGGGCGTGAATCCTCCAGTCGCAGCACAGATACGGCGCCAGTTTCTCGATGACGGCGGCCAGCACGGCGGCGTCGGCGATGTCGATGCCTTTGCGTGGCGAATCCTCGCAACGCGCGGCGACGCATACCGTCGCGATACCCGCCGCGGCGCACTCGGCGTCGAGCACAGTGATCACCGCCTCGTGGTCGAGCGACACCGTCGCCCGAGGCCTGCGACGCTGCACGAGGTTGTCCAGATGCAGGTCGACGCCTGCGGGGACGAGGAACAGGTCGTCCGCGGGCGCGCCGTCGCTGATCTCCACAATCGTGCCGACGTCGTCGAGCACCACCGCGGCGTCTCGAACGACGGGCTTTCCACCGCCGGGTACCAACGTCACGCCGTCGATCACGGTCTGCGCCATTCGATCCTTCCTCTCGTTAATTCCCCTGTTGCGGTCGCGATTGATTCCAGCGGACTTCCCGGTGACCCCGTTGCGACGACCGCCGCGCCTTCTTCGGTCAGCCGCCGCAGCCATTTGGTCAGACTCGCTGGATCCGCGAATCCCTCGGGTTCGTCGAGCACTATGAACGGCCGTTCGGCGTGCAGTGCAGCGGCGAGCGCGACCGTGTGCCGATCCACGGCTCGCAGGCGCCCGATCGGCACCGGCGCCCAGTTGGCGACGTGGAAGCGCCCGAGTGCCGCGACGGCCGATGGGCGACTACATCGCGCGGCCCTGGCCACCGCGACCGCCGCAGGCAATCGCGGTGCGGCGGCGAGCGGTCCGTCGAACGAGGCGATGTGGTGGTCCGCAGCCACGCCACCGTCCTGGCGTCCGACCTGGTGAGGTCGACCGCGTCGCGGCCGCCAAGCCGATATGTCACCTCGCCGGCATCGGCGCGATACACGCCGGTCAGGCACCGTACCAGCGTCGACTTACCCGACCCGGGCGCCCCGACGATCAGCGACAAGGTGCCGCCGCGTGCCGTCAGTTCCACTGGGTCGAGTACGCCGGCTGCGCGTCGAACCGTTTCGACAGGCCGGCGACTGCGATCTCGGCCGCTCCCGCGGTGATCACATCAGCCTCGATGACACGAGAAGCTGGGTGTACGGGTGCTGGGGATCCTCCAGCACCTGCTCGGAGATGCCGTGTTCGACGATGCGCCCGTGGTGCAGCACCACGATGCGGGAGGCCAGCACGCGTACCGCCGCAAGATCGTGGGACACGACGATCGTCGCCGACCCGAGTGTTTCGGTGACCCGCTGAACCACGTCGAGTAGATCGGCCTGAACCGACGGATCGAGTCCCGTTGTCGGTTCGTCGAGTAGCAGCACCTGCGGCGGATCCACCAGTGCCCGCGCGAGTTGCACGCGCTGCTGCATGCCGCCGGAGAACGTCATCAGCGCATCGGTGTGACGCTCCGGTTGCATGCCGAGTTCAACGAGTAGCTCGGCGACCCGTTGTTGGATTTCGCCGAAGTTGCGCGCCCCGCCGCCGAGAAGTCGTTCTGCGACGTTCGACTCTGCGGCCAGCCGGGGGTACAGGCCCGCCGCCAACGCATTCTGGTGCACCATCACCACCGTCGACCGCTCGATCGCCTGTCCCCGAACGGTGATCGACCCCGAGTCCGGAATGAGGTCGAGGTGCAAGCATCGCAACAACGTGGTCTTTCCCGATCCGGATTCGCCGACCACGCCGAGGACCTCGTGTGGCCCGACGTCGAACGACGCGTCGTAGACCGCGACGACCGCGCCGCACGCCGAGCAGCGATTGGTCCCGGCGGCCTCACCGGTCAGTTCGATGCATCGGTCACAGCCACGGCCGAAACGGTGGGTCAGCCCATTCACCGATACGACCGGCTCCGGCGGAACCAGTGATTCCGGTCGGTCCAGTCAGCGACCGCGTTCGATGTCACGGCGTTGCCGCCTCAAGCCGAACCCGGCAAGCGTCGACGTCGCTGCAGCACCACTGGCCCTCGGCGGGAACACGATACGAACTCGTACTGCCGCACCGATGGCATGGGTCGCCGGCCCGCTCGGGCTCGAGCGGACTGTCGTCGAAAGCCAGCGGGCGCACCGTCGTGTACGGCGGCAGCGCCGTTATCCGGGCCCGCCGCCCCGCCCCCAGCAGGATCGGATGCGGCCGCTGATTCAGCCGCAACACGTCATATCGCGGTATCGGACTCGGGCTCATCAACCGCGAACCATCAACCAGCACAGGATGATCGGCTGCCGTCCGCGGCCCGCCGAGCCGGGCCTCGCGTCGTACAGGTCGAGCCACGCAGGCGTGTAGTCACGTTCGGCATGATGTCCGAGTGCTGCGACGTCGTCTGGCACCACCCGGCGTAACGGCTCCGGATGGGGCACCTGCAGCACGAGCAACTGATCGGGTCGCAGATCCAACTCCGGAACGCGGTGGCGGCTTTGGATGATGGTCGCCGCGGTGGTGCTCGTCGTCGCCTTGCACTGCGCTGAGGCGCTTATCAGGTTTCGCATTCCGACGGCGTTGGCCGAGAAGTCGTCGCCCTGGTCGATGACCTTGACGACATCGGTGGGCCCGACCACCGACAGGGTCACCTGCAGGCCTCCGCTCCCCAGCCTCTCGCCACCGGCATCTCACGCGACGCGAACGGCACCTGCCAGCCGGGAATGGCCAGCGCCTTGAGAATCGCCCGGCGCACATTGCGTTTGGTGTCCTCGTCGAGGTACGCGTACGCCTCGGGACGGCCATGTCCGGCCGCGAGCGCCGCCACCGTCTTGGGTGGGTGCGGTCCCGGTTCATGACACCTCCTTCACGTGGGCCCAGCACGGGGGCCCAGCGCGATGTATGCGGCGAAGCTGGCGTAGTGCGGCAACCGGAGGTGCTCGACGAATCCGTTGGTGGCGGGTCCGTCGGTGGCCGCGATGACGGTCTGCTCGTCGAGCGTCAACGGTTCCCGCAGTTCGCCGTCGGCCTGCATCGCGCCATCGAGTAGAGCCAGTGAGATCGCCCGGCGTTCAACCGTTCCCAGTGTCGCACCCCAGCCCGTCGCGAGTCCTGGGCGCCCGTCGACATCCGCGTCGAGAACGACCTCCACCTCGGTGATCGGCACCTCGGCCACCGTGCAGGCTACACCAGTGCGCGGATGCGGGAACACGGATGGCGGCGATGCCGACCGTGAGCTCTACCATGACCGCTTCTTGTCGGCGCCCGAGTATCAAGGCGGCGAGTGCGACGAACGCGCCGGTCTCGCCGCGGGCGAGCATGGCCAGCCGGCTGGCCCGGGTGAACGGCGGCATCAACACCGTTCGCGCCGGATCATCGCCGTCACCATCGTCCGGCGCCGGCACCACACGCGTCCCGTCGATCAGGTCCCGGACACGCGGCGTGGTGCCGCGGTTCGGCGCATCGGCCGCCGATCCGCTGACGACGTAAGGTCAGCGGAGCACTCAGGGACGTCCGCGGCGGTCGTCGTCGGTCCAATTCAATTGCCGCGGAATGAGATCAGGTGCCAGTCCCAGCCATTGGCCGCCGGGTATCCGGGATACGCCGACGACAGCCGCCGGACGATTGCGACATCGTCGGGACGGACCCGCAGCGCATGAACGTGCGGTTGCGTGGCCGCCCAGACACGTAGCATCGAGACGGCGTGCGCGGCGTCGCCGCGCGACTGGTCAAGTGCGCGCCGGGCAGCGGCCGTCTCCCACAGGCCGGCTTCGGCACACACCTGCTCCTCGAGCGCGCTGGTGTTCGTCGCCTCGCCCGGGCGCGCCGACGCTCCCGCGACTGCACGCGCCGCGCTCAGCGCGTCGTTCTCATGCATGCTGGCGTACATCACGCACCGTCCATTTCCCGGGAGTGCAGCGCGACCATGACGCTGCGCGGCAGCCCGATAACACAATTCGCGGTGACGACCAGTAGGTCGACGCCGCACGGCGGCATCGAATTGGCGGCGGTGAAGGCGTGCACGGAGACCGTGTCGAGGGGGACGAACGCCGTGGTCTGACCGGCGACACCCGGTCCTACGATCGACATGGATGCGGTTCGCCCGCGGCAGCGATCACCAGCGTTGCCCCGGTTTCAGGCGCGAGGCGCGTCCGCGGCGGGCGCGGGCGATCGCGTCGGCCGCCGCGCCGTGGACCAGCACCCAGTCGGCGTCGGCGACGTCTCCGCGCCCCGCGCCGGTGGCCCCCATCACCATCGCAGCCACTCGGTTCGCGGCGTCGTCGCCCGTCACTCCGAGGGTCAGTCCATGATCCAGCATTGCGAGCAGAACTGCTGCAGCACTGTCGAGTTCGGCGTACTCACTCACCTGCGGAACGACCGAAAGCTCGACCGGTGTGCCCGGCGAACACATTGCTTGCATACAGGCCAGGAAGGCCGTGCGCCCGTCGTGTACCGAATCCCACCTCATGGCTGATCCAGCGTCGTCATCGTGACCAGGTCGGCACGATCAGCACGGCGGCGCGCATCGGCATGCTGGGCGGCCCGGCACAGGTCGTGAACGCGGTCCGAGAGTGCTCCGCGCCGTTCGGATTCGGCGTCACAGATGGCCGCCGCGACGGCCGCTGGCAGGTCGTAGCCGACGCGAAGGCCGTCCCCCCGCGTACCGTCGACCAGAACGGTGCAGCGAGTCAGCGCGACGTGGCCGAGCACGCGTGGTGTCGTCGGATCCGGGAATACCGACCCTGACGGGTGCGCTCACCGATTCCGGTCCGGCCGCAACTGATACATCGACGCTGCGGGCGAGGATCTCGTCAGCCAGCGCCTCGAGCGCATGTGCGTCGGCCTTTGCCAGGCCCTCGAATCGGTGTTCTGCCCTCATATCAGGTCCACGGTGATCTGCACGCGATCGCCTCGAAACCGATGCTCTACCAAGGCGACCGGATTCTCGTCCTGATCGACATTGAGTCCGCGCATCACCAGGATCGGTGCCCTACCCGCACCTGAAGTTGTCCGGCTTCGTCGGGTTCGGCCAGCCCCGCCGCGAATGTCCGGTAGGCACGCCGCATCCGCACACCGTGGTGTTCGAGCAGAAAATCGAACAGTGACGTCTCCCCCCTCCACTGCTTGGCAAGGCCGGGGAAACGTTCCGCGCCAATGGAAGTCACCGACAGCGACCACGGCTTGTCGTCGACGAGGCGGACCGTCGTGCAGACCAGTACCTTGCCGCTGGTGCGCAGTTCGTCCTGCAGCTCAGGGGTCTTGACGCTGTCGGTCGACAACAGCTGAATGCCGACCTGGTGGCCGAGCTCGCGCATGCTGCGGGTGAAGCTCGCGTCGCGGCCGGCGGAGACGTCGTACCGCACGACCGGAGATGCGACGAATGACCCTTTGCCGTGTATGGTTTCGATCAGGCCCCGCTGATTGAGCTCGTTGAGCGCGCGACGGACGGTGAGGCGGTTGACGTCGAATTCCTGTGATAACTCCGCCTCGCTGGGCAGCCGGTCACCCGGCCGCGCCTTCTCGGCCAATCGGGCCTCGAGCAGATCGCTGAGTTGTCGGTAGATCGGACGATCGGCGTACCTGTTGATCACGTCAAGAAGATTACTCATCTATTTCTCTAACCTCCGAGAACGCGCCGACGGATGGCGGCGGAAACCCGTTCGAAGACAACGACAACACCGAGGATTGCCAGAATGATCGTGGCGGCTTCGTCGTAACGCAGCAGCGTCATCGAGGTCGCCAGCTCGATTCCGATTCCGCCGGCTCCGACCAGCCCGAGCACCACCGACGAGCGCGCCGAGGATTCCAGCGCGAACATCGACGTCGTGACGAATGACGGCATGCATGCCGGGATCACGCCGCCCGCGAGCACGCCGAAACGCGGCGCGCCGAGTGCGCGCAGTCCTTCGATTCGGCCCGGGTCGATGTCCTCGATGCTCTCCGCGAAGAACCGGCCGCAGAATCCCATTACGTCGACGGCGATCGCCAGCACACCCGCCTCGGGTCCGAGTCCGACGGCGATCACGAAGATCAATCCCCACACCAGGTCCGGGATTGGTTCTGCTCGACTGTGATGATGGCGCGGCTACGGCGTACAGCGACCAATGCGGCGTGGTGTTGCGCGCCGCCAGTACCGCTAGCGGCAGGCTGAGAATCACGCCGATGATGGTGCCGAGCAATGCCATTTCGACCGTGACGAGCAACGCCTTGAGGATCGGGCCGAGCCGGTGGACGTCCGGCGGGACGGCGTCCTGGACGAACTCACCGAGCCGGAAGACCCCGGTCGCAAGGGAATCCGGGCGCACGGCGGCGCCCTGGGTCCAGCCGTGTGCCAGCAGCCGCCGACCACCAGCACGATGACGAGCGTGAGCAGGCTGGGCCGACGCACCCGGGGTGGCAGCTCGGCGCCTGCCGGCGTCTCGATGCGTCGTCGTTGCTCACGAAACCGCCTCCGCGTAGATCGGATCCAGCTGTGCGGCATCGCAATCGCGGGCGGGCCGGTCGAACTCCACGACTCCGTTGCGCAGTCCGACGACTCGATCGGCGTATCGCAGCGCCAGCTCGATCTGATGCAGCGCCATGATGACGGTGACGCCACGCTCGGCGGCGATCGAGCACATCAGATCCATCACCGAGTGCGCCGAGGCCGGGTCGAGGCTGGCGACCGGCTCGTCGGCCAGGATGACCCGGGCCGCTGCATGAGCATGCGTGCGATCGCCACCCGCTGCTGCTGCCCGCCGGACTAGGGTGTCCACGCGGCGGCCGCGCATAGTGCGAGCCCGACCCGGTCGAGGCACTCCATTGCATGCGGCCCACATCGCTGGGCGCCGTCAGCGGCCATGCGCACCGCGTGCCGTCCCGGCCCATTGCGCCGTGGACGACGTTGTGAAAAGCGGTCAGCCGCGGAATCAGGTGGAATCCCTGGAAGACGAACCCGACGTCTGCGCGGATCTCCCGAAGCTGCGGCGTGATGTCCCGGTGACCTCGGTGCCGCCGATGGTGATGGCACCTTCGGCCGGTTCGATCAGTCTGACGAGGCAGCGCAGCAGTGTCGACTTGCCGGCGCCGTTGGTGCCGATCAGCGCCACCGTTTGACCATCGGGGACTCGTAGATCGACTCCCGACAACGCCTCAGCGCCCTTGCGTCGGTAGCGCACACACAGATTCGTCACCTCGATCGCCGTGTCTGGTACCGACCTGCACGGCGTGGCGGCCGATGGCGCGCGTGGCCGGTGCGGCCATGTCAGTTGCCGAGGAATTCGGAGAAGTCGTTTACGCCGACCGCGCGGTACATCGAGCGCACCTGTCGTAGTCCTTGTCGGTGACCGAGACCAGTTTGGCGTTTTCGAACTTCGCGTTGTCCTTACCCTCGCAGCATCGCGGGCAGCAGGACGTCGAAGTGGTCGTTGAACGTGTCGCGGATGGTGGTGACGGTCTGCTCGTCGAGTCCTTCGCGAGCCATCAACAGATCCGGCGGCAGAATCGGGCCCTCTTCGATGATTCGGTACTGCGCGGGATCGGCCTCCTCGTCCATGAACTCCTCGTAGTCATGGTATCCGATCGCCGACTGCGCGCCACATCACCCCGCTTCAACGATTCGTGCACCACATCTCCCACAGTGAGCACCTTCACATCCGTTGCCGGATCGAGGCCGGCATCGACGAGCATCTGTGACGGCCCGAGATGGCCACTGGTCGAGCCCGACGTCGGTCATCGCGACCTTCTTGCCACGCAGCTGGTCGAGGTCGGTGATGCCGCTGTCGGCCTTGGTGTAGATGCATGAGTGATAGCCGTCGCGTTCGATGGCGACGATCGGCTGCGGCGCCGGTCCGCTCGTGGATGACGACGTACTCGGCGGGGCCGGTGAACACCACATCTACGCGATCAGCCTGCAGCGCTGCCGCCGCCGCGGTGCGGTCGTTCACGGCGAAGAACTCGACCTTGAGCCCCGACTGCTTCTCGAACTCCTCCTCGAAGGCGCCGAACTCGCGTTGCAGTTCCTCCAAGCCCTGCAGATCGGTCACTGCAATTCGGACAGTGCCGGGCTGCGCCGAGTCCGACGATTCGAGCTGCTACAACCGACCGCGATCGCAGCCGCAGTTAACACCGCCACCGCACCTGCGATCATCCTGCGTGCAGACATCGATTTCCCATCTCTGCTTCCGCTTTGGCATCTACATGTCTAGATGAGTATTGCGAACTGCGGGTTAACGGCTATCGACCGTCTGCGCAACCTCGCGTGGCGAGCCGACCTATCATCGGCGGCTGATGGCGAACCTGATCAATGTCGAGCGCGCGACGGTCGGCTACGGCACCCGCACCCTGCTCGACGCGGTGAGCCTCGGGTGTCGACGAGGACGACGCGATCGGCGTCGTCGGCCGCAACGGCGACGGCAAGACCACGCTGCTGCTGCGTCCTGACCGGCACTCGCGAGCCCCGATTCGGGCCGTGTCACCCACACCTCCGGGCTGTCGGTGGGCTATCTGCGGCAGACCGACGACTTCGCGCCTGACGCACGGTCCGCCAGGTCATCGTCGGCGGGCGGCCGGATCACGTGTGGGCCGCCGAGCCGGACACCCGCGAAGTCGTGGAGCACCTGCTGGCGGGTGTGGATCTCGACGCTGACGTTGGCCGGCCTCAGCGGCGGCGAGCGGCGCCGGGTGGCGCTGGCCGCAGGTGCTGCTGGCCGGCCACGACGTGCTCGTGCTCGACGAGCCGACCAACCATCTCGATGTCGAGGGCATCGGCTGGCTGGCCGGGCACCTGACCGCGCGGCGGGCCAAGGCGCTGGTGGTGGTCAGCCACGACCGCTGGTTCCTCGACGCGGTCACGCACCCGGACGTGGGAGGTGCACGCCGGCGCAGTCGACGCCTACGACGGCGGGTACGCCGCCTACGTGCTGGCCCGCGTCGAACGATGCGGCTGGAGGCCGGCGTCCGAGGCCCGACGCCAGCAACCTGATGCGCAAGGAGCTGGCCTGGCTGCGCCGCGGTCCGCCGGCTCGCACGTCGAAGCCGAAGTTCCGCATCCAGGCCGCCAACGAACTGATCGCCAACGAGCCGCCGCCGCGCGATTCGCTTGTGCTGCAACGCTTCGCGACCACCCGGCTGGGCAAGGACGTGTTCGACCTGCACCGGCTCGGCTCGAGGTCGGCGACCGCGCGGTGATCCTGGACGGTGTCGACTGGTCGATCGGGCCAGGCGCACGCATCGGGCTCGTCGGCGTCAACGGCACCGGCAAGACGTCGGTGCTGCGGCTGCTCGCCGGCGAACTGTACGCCCGCCGCAGGCACGATCAAGCGCGGCACCACGCTGCAGATCGGCTATCTGAGCCAGGCGCTGGCCGACTCGACGGCGCCGATCGGGTGATCGACGCGGTCGAGAACCGCCGTCGCGTCACGCGATCTGGCGGGCGGCCGCGAGATCAGCGCCGACACGCTGCTGAAGGACTTCGGGTTCATCGGCGACAAGCTGACCGCGCGGCTGGCGACCTGTCCGGCGGTGAGCGGCGCCGGCTGCAGTTCCTGCGGCTCCTGCTCGACGAGCCGAATGTGCTGCTGCTCGACGAGCCGACCAACGACCTCGACATCGACATGCTGACCGCCATCGAGGACTACCTGGACGGCTGGCCCGGCACGCTGATCGTCGTCACCCACGACCGGTACTTCCTGGAACGGGTCACCGACGTCACCTACGCGCTGACCGGCGGCGGGCGCTGCGACCTGCTGCCCGGCGGCATCGACCAGTATCTCGCCGAGCGGGCGGCCGCTTCAGCCGGACACCGCGCCAGTCGCGCCGGAGCCGCCACGCGGATCGATCGGCCTCGGCGCGGGAGCGACGCGACCGGCAAGGAGTTGGCGCGCATCGAGGGCCAGCTCGCCAAGCTCGACGAGCAGATCGCCGCGCTGCACGAGTCGATGGCCGCGGCGGCGGCCGATCACGTCCGGCTCGGCGAGCTCAACGCCGAGCTCAATGAGCTACTGGCACGCAAGGAATCGCTCGAAGAGGCGTGGCTTAGCGCCGCCGACGAGTAGGCCACTGCTTACGATGTGCCGTGCGCTACCTGCTTCGGCCGTTCGCTCTGTGGTGGCGCTATCTCCCGCAACTTGTTGCGTGCTATCTGCTCGGACTGGCTCGGCCGTCGCGGCGCCATCGAACTCGCGGCGTGGGCCGGCTGGGACAACGACGGCTGGGCGTCGCTGATCATGCCGTTGGCCGGGCTGGCCCGGCTCGGCTCGTATGTCGCGATGTTCCTGGTGCTGCGGCCCGCGCATTCCCGCGCTGGCCGCGCTGCCCGCGCGGTCGGCGCGACAGCGTCGACGTGTTCGCCAACATCATCGTGCCGTTCTTCGCGATCTACCTGGCATGGCAACTGTTCGCAGAGGACTGGCTCGCGTTCGAGACCCGCGCGCTCGATTACCGGGTCGCCGACGATGACGACGGCGATGCCGCCGGCGACCGGCACGCGAGTTTCATCCGGATGCACTCCCGAGTCAGCACCATCACCTGGGTCATCGATCGCGGCCGCACTGGTCATCCGGTATCGTGCTGGGCAGGTTCAAGGATCGCCTGCCGGGCTGGATGGCTCGCGGTCCGGGTGTACGTCGACGCGCTGTGGGTCTTCCTGGTGGTGAGCTTCGCGGCCAACCAGGGTGTGACCTGTTCGTCAATCCCGACGAGCTGGATCGCCGAACGACGGATCGTGGTGTGGTTCAACGACGACTCGCGCCGAGCTGTTCTCGCATTTCCAACCGCTGGAAACGCTTGGGACGTCTTGATGTGGGCGCTGCGGACGGTGTTCGGTGGCGCAACGATACCGCTGCTGTGGCTTGCCGTCGCCGGCATCATCTACGGCGTCATCCATGCCGGACTGGCGAGGCGCGGCCCGCCGAGTCGCCGGCGAACGCGCCGACATGGTGTTCGACCGCGCGGCCGCCGACGCAGAAGCAGATTCAGCGCACGAGGCTCGCGGATCCCGAGACGCGTTGGCGCGAAGAGTCCGCGAGTGGGCGCCGTCGCGCAGTTGGGCAATTTCCAGCACCATCGCCGATTCGGCGCGACTCATCCTGCACGGCGGGGTGCTGGGGTTGTCGTTGTACGTGCTTGGCTACCTGGGGCTGGCGTGGCTGGACATGGCCGGCGCTTCTACCACGCCCGAGGTCAGCATGGCGACATCTGTTTCGTGGGATGGCATGGATTTTCGGGCCGCATCCGCTGTCGTTCTGGAACGGTGTCGCCGACATCATCACCGCCGGTCTCACACCTGATCATCGATCCCCTGCGCATCTGCTTGATCGCGTCCGACTTTGGCGTACTGCCTCGAGCACGTCAGCGCGCAGGACGCGGGACTACAACAGCAACCGCACCGTGATCCCGCCGTCGGACTGGGCGACGTCCATCGCCGTCGGCACCACATCGTGCGGCAGCAGGAACGTGAACTGAAGCAGCCCGGGCTCACTGCACATGTGGTGACGCCGTCGGCTGCCAGGACCTGAATCCGCCGACGCCCTCGGCCTTCCACCGGCGTTGCCCGTCGGTGATCATACCGTGCAGATCATGGTCTGTCAGCGGCCCCGATGCGGTCGATCGGTGACCACGGTCAGCACGGTGCCCGTCGGGCAGCGGCGGTCCGTATTTCGACGGGCTGCGATTCGAGGTGCCGTGATCGACGTCCACCTTCCAGGTCCGCCCGTCGGCGTTACCGCTCTGGCCGGCCGGCACGACGTGTTCCGGGAACGACCGGTGTCGCGATACGTGGCACCACGTCCCGGCCCAGGTCGACGGCGACGAAGACACCGATGGCGGCGGCCGCAACGATCGTCCCGATCAGGTTGCGCTGCCACCGCCGACAAGCGCGTCATGACGCGCTCTCCACCGGGTGTCCGCAGCTCGACGGTGCGACCCTGCTGACGCGGAGTCCGTCGCGTGGGGATCCGAATGGCGAATCGCGAGTCCAGCCATCGACCAACCCAGACTCTACAGCGTCAATGGTTCCGAAGCGCCAGGTGCGACGAGTTTGGGGGCCACGTCGAATGCCCACGCGCCGCGTTGAGAGATCCCGGGAGAGATCTCGGCCTTGAGAGTGTTGACGAAGAACCGGTCTGGGGGTATAGGTGTTGGGACCGACCATCAGCTCGCTGTGCGGCAATTCGGTGCTGCCGTGGCGTCCAGCGTCGTGTCGACCACCACCCAGACTCCCGCGGTCGCTTGCGACGGAGTCACGCTTCGGCGGAGTACGAACGCCGGTCACGGTGGCGGTCACGCCCCGACCCGTCGCGGGCGCGCCGCCTCGGCGTGCACGTCGAAGGCGCCGTAGACATCGGTGGTGGTCGGCAGGTTGTGCCACACCGCGGCAGCCGCAGCGACGACGGCCATGACGCCAGCGCCGGCAGCGCCGACCGCAGGCTCGGGGTCAGCTTCATGACGGTGCCTCCACCGGCACGGTGATCTGCCCGTATTCGGTCAGGCTGTCGATCCACTCCTTGCCGCCGTAGGTGACCATCAGCTGTGTGAATTTCTTCTTCCATATCCGCACCGTCACTGCGTCGCCGGTGCCGCAGCCGCAGTTTCGGGCAGTTCCCAGATGAACACGAGCTGCTCAGTCAGCCCGGGGCCGAGGGTCTGGATCGGCGAACCGTCCGGACACCGCTATGCGCCGAAGAACTCCTGCTGCCGGCTATCCAGCAGGTCCAATTCGTCACGGAGCCGTCCGGGCACGGTGCCGTCGTTCGGCAGCGTCGCCACCACGCCCAGATAGCGTCGACCAGGCTTGGCGGGGCCAACGACGTTGCGGCTACCGTTTCAGCTCGTCGACCAGCCTCGCCCGCTCGACTGTGACGGTGAACTCGCCGTCGCTGAACTCCTCTCCCGGCTTGAACTCGGTGACCTTGGTATCGACGGTGTCGAGGCCGCCGAACCCCGCGGTGGCGACCAGAATCAGCGCAATGTCAACTGCCCATCTGGCTGAACCGCAAACCCGCGAACCATCGCCATACCCGGGTGGGCAACCTGGCGTCGGCGGGTCGCTGACCATCCATGCCGTTCGATGCTAATCGCCACTGGCGCGCCCTCTATCCGTTGCCCTCACCGGCTGCGTCGCGCGATTATCCTCTGGCCCGCAATCGATACGCATGATCTCGCCGCCGGGCTGGCGATTAGCCTATCGACGCAGCCGGAGCCGCAACCGGTCGGCCGTGTCGCGGACGACCCCGAGCTGCTTGGCGACCTGAATGGGAGCCGTGCCGCCGCGGGCATCGCGGGAATCAACGGAGCCCGTGATGGTCAGGACATCGCGCACCTGCGGCGTTAGCTCCGGGTGGATCTCCGCGAGTTCGGCGTCCGCGAGGTCTTCGAGGCCGACGCCGCGGGCCTCGGCGGCGCGCACCGCGGCGCCGGCGGCCTCGTGCGCGACCCGGAACGGCACACCCCTGCGCACCAGCCATTCGGCGACATCGGTGGCCAGCGTGTAGCCGAGCGGCGCGAGTTCGGCCATCCGGTCGACGTCGAACCGCAGCGTTCCGACGAGGCCGGCCATCGCCGGCAGCAGCAGCTCGAGCTGGGCGACCGAGTCGAAGACCGGCTCCTTGTCCTCTTGTAGGTCGCGGTTGTAGGCCAGCGGCTGCGCCTTGAGCGTGGCCAGCAGGCCGGTGAGGTTGCCGATCAGCCGGCCGGACTTGCCGCGGGCCAGCTCGGCGACGTCGGGGTTCTTCTTCTGCGGCATGATCGAGCTGCCGGTCGACCACGAATCGTGCAGCGTGACATAGCCGAATTCGGTTGTGCTCCAGAGGATGATGTCCTCGGCCAGCCGGGACAGGTCGACGGCGATCATGGCCAGCACGAAGGCCGCCTCGGCGGCGAAGTCACGGGCAGCGGTCGCGTCGACGGAATTGTCGGCGGCGGCGTCGAAACCCAGCTCCTCGGCAATCGCGTCAGGGTCGAGGTCGAGCGAGGACCCGGCCAGCGCCCCGGATCCATACGGTGACACCGCGGCTCGCTTGTCGAAGTCGGCAAGCCGGTCGACGTCCCTTAGCAACGGGTGCGCGTGAGCGAGGAGATGGTGCGCCAGCAGTATCGGCTGCGCCGACTGCAGATGCGTCTTGCCCGGCATGATCGCCGTCGGATGCGCGGCCGCCTGGGTGGCCAGCGCGCCGACAACGTCGAGCACGCCGTCGGCGACCCGGCGCACCGCGTCGCGCAGCCACAGCCGAAACAGCGTGGCCACCTGATCGTTTCGCGACCGGCCCGCCCGCAGCCGTCCTCCGAGTTCCTCGCCGACCCGGTCGATCAGGCCGCGCTCCAGCGCGCCGTGCACGTCCTCGTCGGTCACCAGCGGCAGGAATGTCCCGTCCGCGACGTCTTCTGCCAGGCTGTCCAGGCCGACGAGCAGACCGTCGCGCTGCTCCTCGGTAAGCAGCCCGGCCCGAAACAGTACCCGCGCGTGGGCCTTTGACGCGGTGATGTCGTACGGCGCAAGCACCCAGTCGAAGTGGGTGGACTTGCTAAGCGCGGCAAGCGCGTCCGACGGGCCGTCGGCGAACCGCCCGCCCCACAGCGAACCTTCGTTCGTACTCATGTCAACTCCCCTGCGCGAGCAGACGCAAAAGCACCGCGACACGCCATAAATGAGGGACTTTTGCGTCTGCTCGGCCAGAGAAACGTCACCGCAGGTCCCGGCGGGCCGCGATCTTCGACGACAGGCCGTGCACGTGCACGAAGCCCTTGGCCGCCGATTGGTCGAAGGTGTCTCCCTCGTCGTAGGTCGCGAGGTTGAAGTCGTAGAGCGACTCGGCGCTGCGCCGGCCGTTGACCGCAATGTGGCCGCCGTGCAACACCATCCGGATCTCGCCCGACACGTGTTCCTGGGTGTGGGCGACAAACGACTCCAGTGCGTTCTTCAGCGGCGAGTACCACAACCCGTCATAGACCAGCTCGCCCCACCGCTGATCGGTGCTCCGCTTGAACCGGCCGAGCTCGCGCTCGAGCGTCACGTGCTCGAGCTCGGTGTGCGCGGTGATGAGCACCATGGCGCCTGGCGCTTCATAGATTTCACGGCTCTTGATGCCGACCAGCCGGTCCTCGACGACGTCGAGCCGGCCCACGCCCTGCGCGCCGCCGCGTTCGTTGAGCTCCTCGATGGCCTGCAACACCGTCACCGGCCGCCCGTCGATCGAAACCGGCACGCCCCGTTCGAATCCGACGATCACCTCATCGGGTGTGCTCCAGTTGACGGTCGGGTCTTCGGTGTAGTCGTAGACGTCCTTGGTGGGCGCGTTCCACAGGTGTTCCAGGAAGCCGGTCTCCACCGCACGGCCCCACACGTTCTGGTCGATCGAGAACGGCGAGCGCTTGCTGACGTTGATCGGGATCGCGTTCTCCTCGGCAAACGCGATGGCTTTCTCCCGGGTCCACGCGTAGTCACGGACCGGTGCCAGTACCTCCAGATCGGGTGCCAGGGAGGCGAACCCGACCTCGAAGCGGACCTGGTCGTTGCCCTTGCCGGTGCAGCCGTGTGCGACGATGCCGCCGCCGTGCTCACGCGCGGCGGTCACCAGATGCTTGACGATCAGCGGGCGGCTCAGCGCAGACACCAGTGGATAGCGGTCCATGTAGAGCGCGTTCGACTGGATGGCGGGCAGGCAGTATTCCTCGGCGAATTCGTCTCTCGCGTCGACGACGACGGCCTCGACCGCACCGCAGTCCAGCGCCCGCTTGCGCACCACCTCCATGTCCTCGCCGCCCTGACCAAGGTCGATGGCGACCGCCACCACCTCACGGCCGGTCTCTTTGCCGATCCAGCTGATCGCCACCGAGGTGTCCAGACCGCCGGAATACGCCAAGATGACGCGCTCGGACATTGACCAATCTCCTTCTATGGGGCTCTTATTGCAGGTTCTCGATCGTGGCGGCCAGTTCTGCGCCGGTCATCGGCTCACGCGCCACCACCAGGATGGTGTCGTCGCCGGCGACGGTGCCGACCACGTACGGCAGTGCGGCGCGGTCGATCGCGCTGGCCAGGTAGTGCGCCGCGCCGGGCGGGGTGCGCAGCACGGCGAGATTGCCGCTGGCGTCGGTGGACACCAACAGCTCCCCCAGCAGCCGCGACATGCGTTCGGTGCCACCGGAAACGCCGCGCACGGGGCTGCCGTCCTCGGGAACGACGTACACCCCGACGCCGCCGTCGGCGCCACGCAGCTTGACCGCCCCGAGTTCCTCGAGGTCCCGCGACAACGTGGCCTGGGTGACATCGATGCCCTCGTCGGCCAGCATCGCGGCCAGCTCCGTTTGGCTGTGCACGGATTTCGACGACAGCAGAGTGACGATGCGGGCCTGCCGGCCGGCGCGGGTGGCGCTGATTTCAGGGGCTCTTTCCCGCGGTCATCAGGATCGCTCCAAAAGCCACACCAGCAGCGCTTTCTGGGCGTGCAGCCGGTTCTCGGCCTCGTCCCACACCCCGCTATGCGGTCCATCGATAACATCGTCGGTGATCTCATACCCGCGGTGTGCCGGAAGGCAATGCAGGACAACGGCATCCGGATCAGCAAGACCCAGCAGCTCGGTGTTGACCTGGAACGGCCGGAACGGACCCACGCGGTCCAGGCCGTCGTTCTCCTGCCCCATCGACGTCCACGTGTCGGTGACCAACACGTCGGCGCCGTCGGCGGCCTCCTCCGGATCGGCCGTCAGCGTCACCGTCGCGCCGGTCTGCAACGCGCGCTTCTCCGCCGCAGCCACGAACTCCGGGTGCGGTTCGAAACCCGACGGAGCCGCAACGGTGACGTGGATGCCCGCGGTCACCCCACCCAGCATCAACGAGTGCGCCATGTTATTGGCGCCATCGCCGAAGTAGGACAACCGCAACCCCGCCAACGTCCCCTTGCGCTCCGCGAGCGTCTGAAGATCGGCGAGCACCTGGCACGGGTGGAATTCGTCGGATAGCGCGTTGACGGTCGGCACGCTCGATCCGGACGCCATCGCGATGAGACGCTCCTGGGCGAACGTCCGCCACACGATCGCGTCGACGTAACGGGACAGCACCCGTCCGGTGTCCTCCAGCGTCTCCTCACGACCGAGCTGGGTGTTGCGACCGTCCACCACCACGGCGTGCCCGCCGAGCTGGGCAATGCCGATCTCGAAGGAGAACCGGGTGCGGGTGGAGTTCTTGTCGAAGATGACGGCGACCCCGCGCGGACCGTCGAGCGGGCGGCGGCGCAGCGGGTCCTTCTTGAGGTCGGCGGCCAGCGCGAGCACCTCGGCCTGCTCCTCCGGGGTCAGGTCGTCGTCGCGCAGGAAGTGTCTTGTCATGAGCCGGCCTCGTCCAGAACATTTGGCAGCGCGGTGAGGAAGTCGTCGATCTGGCCCTCGGTGATGACCAGCGGTGGGGCCAGCCGGATCACGTCGGGCGCGGCGGCGTTGACCAAGAACCCGGCGTCGCGGGCCGCGGCCTCCACGGGCTTGGCGGTTTCTGCGCGCAGCACCACGCCACGCAGCAGTCCGCGGCCGCGGACGTGGTCGACCAGCGGATGCGCCAGCGACTCGATGCCCGCCGAAAGCGTCTTGCCGAGCACGTCGGCGCGGCCGATCAGGTCGTCGTCGGCCAGCACGCCCAGCACCGCGAGCGCGGCGGCCGTGCAGACCGGATTGCCGCCGAAGGTGCTGCCGTGCAGACCGGGGGTTAGCAGATCGGCGGTCTTGCCGACCGCGATGCAGGCGCCGATCGGCAGCCCGCCGCCCAGCCCCTTCGCCAGCGTCACGATGTCCGGCGTGATGCCGTCGTGCTGGTGGGCGAAAAATGCTCCGGTGCGGCCCATTCCGGTCTGCACCTCGTCGAGCACCAGCAGCGCGCCGTGCTTGGCCGTGATCTCGCGCGCGGCCACCAGGTAGCCGGCGGGCGGGACGACGACGCCGCCCTCTCCCATGATCGGTTCCAGGAACACCGCGGCGGTCTGGTCGTCGACCGCGGCGGCCAATTCGTCGGCGTCGCCAAACGGGATGTGCACCACCTCTCCGGGCAGTGGAGCGAACGGCTCCTGTTTGGACGGCTGGCCGGTCAGTGCCAGCGAGCCCATGGTGCGTCCGTGGAAAGCGCCTTGGGCGGCAACGAGTTTCGTCCGGCCGGTGAGCCGCGTGATCTTGAAGGCCACCTCGTTGGCCTCGGTCCCGGAGTTGCAGAAGAACACCCGGGCGCCGTCGGCGCCGAGCAGGCCGACCAACGCCTCGGCAAGTGCGATGCCCGGTTCGGTGGCGTACAGGTTCGACGTGTGGCCCAGCGTGTTGAGCTGCCGGGTGACCGCCTCGATGACGGCCGGATGGCGGTGGCCGAGGATGTTGACCGCGATGCCGCCGAGCAGGTCGAGATACGACTTGCCGTCGACGTCGGTGACGACGGCACCGTCACCGCTGGCGAGGGCCAGGGGTGGGGTGCCGTAGTTGTTCATCATCACGGCTTCCCAACGCTGCTGAAGACTCACGCGCTCACCACTTTCGTGCCCGTCCCCTCGTCGGTGAACAGTTCGACCAGCACGCAATGCTCGACGCGGCCGTCGACGACGTGTGCGCTCGGCACCCCGCTGCCGACCGCGCGCAGGCACGCCTCGATCTTGGGCACCATGCCTGCCTCCAGCGTCGGCAGCAGTTGCGTCAGTGCGGCGACGTCGATCTCGCTCACCAGAGACGTTCGATCCGGCCAGCTTGTATACAGGCCCTCGACGTCGGTGAGCATGACCAGCTTCTCGGCATGCAGCGCCTCGGCCAGCGCGGCGGCCGCCGTATCGGCGTTGATGTTGTACACCACACCATCGGCGTCGGGCGCGATCGTCGACACCACCGGAATACGGCCCGCGGCAATGAGGTCCAGCACCGCGTCGGTGCTGACCCGTTCGACGTCGCCGACCAGTCCGATGTCGGTGGCCACGCCGTCGACGGTGACGCTGCGCCGCACGGCGGTGAACAGGTGGGCGTCCTCGCCGGTGATGCCGACGGCGTAGGGGCCGTGCGCGTTGATGAGGTTGACTAGCTCGCGGCCGACCTGCCCGAACAGCACCATGCGCGCGACGTCGAGCACCTCGGGTGTGGTGACCCGGAAGCCGCCCTTGAAATCGCCTGCGATGCCGAGCCGTTTGAGCATCGCGCTGATCTGCGGACCGCCGCCGTGCACCACGACGGGATGGATGCCGCAGTTGCGCAGGAACACCATGTCGGCGGCGAAGGCCTCCCGCAGGGTGTCGTCGGTCATGGCGTTGCCGCCGTACTTGACCACGACGATCTTGTCGTGCAGCTGCTTGAGCCACGGCAGCGCCGCGGCAAGCACGTCGGCCTTGACGTGACGATCGACGGCGGCGGTCATGAGCTGTAGGCCGAGTTCTCTTCGACGTATCCGTGCGACAGGTCGGTGGTCCGGATCGATGCCCGCTCCGCGCCGACCCCGAGGTCGATGGTGACGTCGATGTCGTCGCCGGACAGGTCGACGTCGCGTGCGCCCTGTACGCCGACGCCGTCGACGCAGACCGCAGAACCGTTGAACGACACGCTGATCCGGTCGGGTTCGAGGCTGACCGGGGCCATGCCGACGGCGGCCAGCACACGGCCCCAGTTCGGGTCGGAACCGAACAGCGCCGTCTTGACCAGACTGTCGCGGGCCACCACCCGAGCGGCGGTCAGCGCGTCGTCTTCCGATGCCGCACCGCTCACGGTGACGGTAATGCGCTTGGTGACACCCTCAGCGTCGGCCTGCAGCTGGGCGCACAGGTCGTCGCAGACCCGCAGCACCGCCTCGTCGAGATCGCTTTGGCTGGGCGCGATTTCGCTGGCGCCGGAGGCGAGCAACAGCACGGTGTCGTTGGTGGAGCAGCTGCCGTCGACGTCGAGCCGATCGAAGGTCAACGCGGCGGCTTTCCGCAGAGCTTGATCCAGGGCCGCTGCGTCGGCGACAGCGTCGGTGGTGATGACGCACAGCATGGTGGCCAGCGACGGTGCGAGCATGCCCGCGCCCTTGGCCATGCCGCCGACCGTCCAGTTGCGGGCGTGGTGCAGCGCAACCTGTTTGGGCACGGTGTCGGTGGTCATGATGGCCCGCGCGGCCTCTTCCCCACCGGTCAGGCCGCCGGCCAGCTCGTGCACTATTTCGGTGACACCCGATAACACCTTGTCCATCGGCAGCCGGTCGCCGATCAGCCCGGTGGAGCAGACGGCGACCTCGATCGCGCCGGTCTCGGTGCCCCAGTCGGACAGCGCGGCGGCGACCGCCTCCGCGGTGGCGTGGGTGTCCTGAAAGCCCTGCGGACCCGTGCAGGCGTTGGCGCCACCGGAGTTGAGGATTACCGCGCGCAGCCGGCCGGTGGTGAGCACCTGCTGGGACCACAGCACCGGAGCGGCCTTGACCTTGTTGCGGGTGAACACTCCTGCGGCGCCGTGATCGGGTCCCTCGTTGAACACCAGCGCCAGGTCGAGCGCGCCGGATGCCTTGATACCGGCGGCGATTCCGGTGGCGCGAAAGCCCGCAGGCGCCGTGACACCCTGCGTGCGCACCAGCCGCGTCGTATCGGTCAGGTCGGTCACGGCGCCACTCCCACGATCGACAGTCCTTCGGTCTCCGGCCAGCCCAGTGCGAGGTTCATCGACTGCACGGCCGCTCCTCCCGTGCCCTTGACGAGGTTGTCGATGGCGGCGATGGCGATGAACGTTTCGGCGTCCTCGTCGACCGCGACGGCAAGCTGCGCGGCGTTGCTGCCGATCACCGCGCCGGTTTTCGGCAACTGGCCCTCGGGCAGTAAGTGCACGAACGGCTCACCGTCATAGGCTTTTTCGTATGCAGCGCGCAGTTCCGACAGCGGCGCGGCGGTGCGGGCGGTGCAGGTGGCCAGGATGCCGCGCGACGTCGGGATCAGTACCGGAGTAAACGAGACGGTGACGTCCTTGTCGGTGACGGCCTTCAGGCCCTGGGCGATCTCCGGGGTGTGGCGATGTTTTCCGCCGATGTTGTAGGCGCGGGCCGACCCGATGACCTCCGAGCCGAGCAGGTCGGTTTTGGCGGCCCGGCCTGCACCCGAAGTTCCGCTGACGGCGACGACCGTTACGGCCGGCTCGACGAGGTCTTCGGCGACGGCGGGCCAGAGCGCGAGCAGCGCGGCGGTCGGATAGCACCCCGGCACGGCGATGCGCGTGGCGCCGCGCAGGCGGTCGCGGGCGCCCGGAAGCTCGGGCAGCCCGTAGGGCCAGCTGCCGGCGTGGTCCGAGCCGTAGAACCGCGCCCACGCGGCGGAGTCGGTGAGCCGGAAGTCGGCGCCGCAGTCGACGATGACAGTGTCGGGGCCGAACTGCTCGGCCAGCGCCGCTGAATGGCCGTGCGGTAGCGCCAGGAACACGACGTCATGGCCGGTCAGCACGCCGACGTCGGTGGTTTCCAGCACCCGGCTGGCCAGCGGAAGCAAGTGCGGATGGTGTTCGGCAAGCGTGGTGCCCGCGCTGGCCGCGGCGGTCAGTGCGCCGATGGTCAGCCGTCCGTCGGCGTAGGCGGGATGCCCGAGCAGGAGCCGCAGGATCTCTCCACCCGCATAACCGCTGGCACCGGCCACCGCGACAGAAACCATGCAGTGATTCTGCATGGATATGCATTCCATTGCAAATTAATTACATGTGATCCATGCCCGGCATCGGGCCCATGTCGTCCGTATGGTCCATCGCCGGGTCGCCGGGAACGGTCAGGCCTGGGATCGCGTCAGGCGCGGCAATCAGCAGGATACCGAGCGTGAGCAGGATCGCGGCGGTGCCGTAGGTGACGGCGCGACCCCACGGCAGCGTCTTCTCGGCGGCGATCAGCGCGGCGACGAACGCCATCCAGGCGATGCTCATGACGCCGAGCGCGAACAGCGATGCCATCAACGCCCAGCAGCACCCGACGCACCACGTGCCGTGCTTCGCCCCCATCTGAAGCGCACCCGACAGCCCGTCGCGCCAGGACCCCAGCAGGAAGCCGAGCGGGGTGCGGCAATGCCGCAGGCAGACGGTCTTGAGTGGGGTGAGTTCGTATGCGGCCGCGACAACCAGGATGCCGCCCGCCACCCAGCGACCGCCGCGATCCCACGCCAACGCGTCTCCGAACGCGCGACCCCCGAGTTCGGACACCGCGAACGCCAACAAACCCGCGACCGTCCAGGTCAGCAGATAACCCGCCACGAAGACGACCGGCGCGACCGGCGACCGCTTCTTGGTCATCTGCGAATACAGCGCGACGGTGGGCGAGACCGACGGGAACATCATCGCGGCCATCATCACGAGCCAGATGCCAAGGAACCAGCCGAGTGTGCCCAGGTCGGTGCCCGGCCCCGCGTCCATGCCGCGCATCCGGTCGACGGTGAACCACCACGCCAGGGCGGCCAGCACGAACAGCGCGACGATCAGCCCGAGCCGGCTGCGCGCCGCGGTGTAAACCGGCCGCAGGCCGTCGGCGGTCTCGGTCACCGTGTCAGGCGGCCCAGGTGAACTGCGAAGCCGTGATGGCGGACTTGCCTTCGTACTCGATGCCGAACGCGCTGATGTTCGCGCCTCTCGCCTCGGCTGCGCGGAACTCCGATCCGGCGGGGTGGAAGACCCCGGTGATACGGGCGGGTTCGCCCGTCTCGACCCCGAACGGAACGACCTCTTCGATGTCGAAATCCGCTGCGTCGCCGATCCGCACACTGTGGCGCAGCCCGTCGTCGCGTACTTCGATCGGCGCGCGCTGGACGCCCAGGTTCTCACCGATGAGCGGCCCCAGCGCCGCCATCGGTCCCCCGAGCTCGCCACTGAACACGGCTTGCAGCTTCTCGGCCTGCTCGTCGGACGCCTTGGCGTCGATGACCGTGCCCAGCCGCCAATTTCCTTCCGTCATCACTTTCGGCGTATCGGCGATGACGACGACAACCAGCCCTCCGACGTCGGTTCCCTCGACTTCACCGTTGGTGATGTTGAAGACGAGGGTGGCGCGGCAGCGGTCGTAGTCCGCGCCGTGCGAGAGGTCGAAATTGCACGGACACATGAACTCGCACGAACAGGTTTCGAGGTATGTCCCCCGTAGTTTCCACGCCATGGCCGGATTGTCCCACGCCGAGACTGGGGGCACCTCCCGCTTGCGGGGGAAAGCTACGGCGGTGAAATCGGCCGTTTGACGACCGGGAATTCCATTTCGGCGGAACGTCAGGCCCGCTGCACAGCGCCGACGCGATCGGCGGCGGTCTGCACGGCGGCATCGCGGGCCGCGGATGCCTCGTCCTCGGTGAGCGTGCGATCGGCGGCGCGGAACCGCAGCGCGAGCGTCAGCGACTTTCGGCCCTCCCCGATCTGCGGGCCGGTATACACGTCGAACAGCCGGACGTCCTCGAGCAGTGCGCCCGCGCCGTCACGCACGGCATCGACCACGCTCTGCGCGGCGACATCCTCGCCGACGATGAGGCTGACGTCCTGGAACACCGCCGGGAACGGCGACACCGCGGGCGCGGGCAACGCCTCCGTAATGGGGATGGCATCGAGGTCGAGCTCGACGGCGCAGGTGCCCTTCGGCAGGCCGGACCGCTCGACGACGGCGGGGTGCAGTTGGCCGGCATGCCCGACGACGGTGTCTCCAACGAGGATTTCGGCGCAGCGGCCGGGGTGCCAGGGCAGATATTGCGCGGGCCGCAGCGTCAGCTCGACACCGGCGGCGCGGCCGATGACGCGCACCGCTTCGAAGGCGTCGCTGGCGTGCACAGGACGGCCGGGACCCCACGGGCCTGCCGGTTCGCGCAGCCCGGCCAGCACCACGCTGACGTGCTGTGGCTGCCGCGGGAGCGATGCGTCGAGCGTCGCGACCTCGTCACCGGTGGGCCGCCGTTCTGGCGGAATACGGTCGACTGCTCGGGTTTCCGACGTTGCCTCAACCACTTGAGCAATCGCGTAGAGCGCCACATCGACCGCGCCCCGAGACACGTTGCGTCCCAATGCTTCAAGAAGTCCAGGCAGCAGCGTGGTGGCCAGCGCGGGACGGTCGGACTCGAGCGGGTTGAGCACCTGGGTGGTCGACCGTCGGGGGTCGTCGGGCGCCAGACCCCATTGGTCGAACACTCCGGCGGGAAGGAACGGGGTGGGCAGGATCTCGACATAGCCGTTGAGCGCCAACGACTTTCCGATGGCGCGGCAGCGCTTCTGCGTCGGCGTGAGCCCGCGCCCGGCCGGCGCATGCGGCAGCACCGACGGGATGATCTCCAGCCCTTCCAGCCGCAGCACCTCTTCGACGAGATCCGCGGGCTGCCGAAGGTCGGGCCGCCAGCTCGGCGGTGTCGCGGTCACTCGCCCGTCGTTGACAGCCACGTCGGCGCCGATCTGGGTCAGCCGCCGCTGCGTGGTGCCCTCGGCGTAGTCGACGCCTGCGGTGCGGTCGGGCAGGTCGGCGGGCATGCTGACCGGCGGCGGGGACCAGTTGTCGCGCGGCGGATCACCGCGCCAATCGGACAGTGTGGGTTCGATTGTGCCGCCTGCGATGTCGGCCAACAGTGTGGCCGCCCGATCAACCGCCGCAACAGAAACGGCCGGGTCGACGGTCCGCTCGTAGCGACGGCCCGACTCGCTGGTCAAATGAAGCCGACGCTGTGTCCGCGACACCGCGGCGGGGTCCCACACCGCCGCTTCCAACATCAGGTCGGTGGTGGTGTCCCGCACCTCGGTGGTGCCTGCGCCCATGATGCCGCCGATCGCCGCGGTCGCCACGTCGTCGACGATCAGCACGTCGCGCGGGTCGAGCTTGCGTTCGATGTCGTCGAGCGTTACTACGGTCTCGCCCGGCTTGGCGAAGCGAACCTTGAAGCCGCCAGTGATGAGGCTGCGGTCATGGGCGTGCATCGGGTGACCGAGTTCGAGCATCACGTAGTTGGTGACGTCGACAGCCGGTGAGATGGCGCGGATGCCGGACAGCAGCAGCCGCCGCTGCATCCACCACGGCGACACCGCGGTCGGGTCGATGCCCGTGACCGGGCGCAGCCCGAACCGGATGACACCGGTGCCCGGCTCGATCGTCAGCGGCAGCGCCTCGCCTTCGGCAGGCAACGGTGCGACGTCGGCGGGGTCGACATACTCGAGGTCGTAGGCGCAGGCGATTTCGCGGGCCATGCCACGTACCGACAGGCAGTAGCCGCGGTCCGGCGTGATCGCCAGGTGGAACACCACGTCGTCGAGCCCGAGCACGTCGGCGGCCGGGGTACCGGGTTCGGCGGTGCCCGGCGGCAGCACCAGGATGCCGGAGTGGTCTGTCCCCAAATTGAGTTCGGCCGTCGAGCAGATCATTCCGTCGGAGGTTCGGCCGTACGTCTTGCGGGTGGCGATCGTGAAATCACCCGGCAGCACCGTCCCGGGCAGCGCCACGACCACCAGGTCGCCGACAACGAAATTGGTTGCACCGCAAATGATGTCGCGAGGCTCGCCTTCGCCGACGTCGGCCTTCACCGCCCGGATGGGCTTCTTGAACTCGGTGAGTTCCTCGAACTCGACGACGCGGCCGACGGTCAGCGGCCCGGTGACGGGCCCGACGGGAATGATCTCCTCGACCTCGTGGCCGATCCGGATCAGCGTCTGCTCCAGCTCCTCGGCGGAGGGCTCCCACCCGGGCGCGCCGGCGGCGATAACCTCCCGCAGCCAGCTGTAGGGAAGCCGCATCAGGCTCCCGCCCCGAACGGCAGCGAGAAGCGGACATCACCCTCGACCATGTCGCGCATGTCGGGAATCCCGTTGCGGAACTGTAGCGTCCGCTCCAGTCCCATACCGAACGCGAACCCGGAGTAGACTTCGGGGTCAATACCGCAGGCGCGCAACACATTCGGGTTGACCATGCCGCAGCCGCCCCATTCCACCCAGCCTGGGCCGCCCTTCTTTTTCGGGAACCACACGTCGACCTCGGCCGACGGCTCGGTGAACGGGAAGAAGTGCGGTCGGAACCGGGTGCGGCCCGCAGGACCGAACTCCGAGCGGGCGAACGCGTCGAGCGTGCCGCGCAGGTGCGCCATCGTCAGGCCCTTGTCCACCGCCAGCCCCTCCACCTGGTGGAAGACCGGGGTGTGGGTGGCGTCCAGTTCGTCGGTGCGGAAGGTGCGTCCGATCGAGATGATGTACACCGGCAGGTCGCGTTCGAGCAGCGCGCGGATCTGTACCGGCGAGGTGTGGGTGCGCAGCACCTGCCGAGAACCGTCCGGTGCGACGTAGAAGGTGTCCTGCTCGCTGCGCGCCGGATGATCGGGCGGGAAGTTCAGGGCGTCGAAGTTGAACTGCTCGGTCTCGACCTCGGGTCCCTCGGCCAGTTCCCAGCCCATCGCCACAAAGGTGTCGGCGATGTGCTCGGCCAGGATCGTGATCGGGTGGCGGGCTCCGAGCGGCTGACGGGTCGACGGCAATGTCACGTCGATGCGCTCGGCGACGAGCACCGCGGCGTCGCGTTCTGCCCGCAGCGCGGCGAGCCGCTCGTCGTAGCTGCGCTGCGCCTCGATGCGGGCCACGTTGACCCGCTTGCCGGCGTCGGCACGGTCGGCCTTGGGCAGCGAGCCCAGCGCTTGGCGGCCCAGGGCGATCGGCGAACGGTCACCGAGGTGCTCGGTCTTGGCACGTGCCAGCGCGTCGAGGTCGGAGGCCAAGTCGAACGCATGCCGGGCCGCGCTGACCGCTTTGGTCAGCGCTTCTTCGGATAGGTCTATGGGCTGATCAGCCACCCGGCGATCATAGGCGATGCCCTGATGGCACTTCGCAGGCATTTCCCGCGTGCCATATCTCCACGCTCGTCGCCACAACGAGACCCAACACCGTCGCGAGAATCATCGACAGCCCGGAACTCGCCAGCAGCAGGTAGCCGAACACGGCGGCAACCCCGAGCAGCACGAACCGCGCCGGCGTCCAGCGCCCCGGCGCGCCGAACCGCGTCGACACCAACATCCCGAGCGCCAACGCGACAGCGTGGCCCACATCGGTGAAGTCACGACCGACCGCGACCACCGCGACCCCGACCGCCAACCACCAGCCGATCCACGCGGGCCGCCAGCGTCGCGAGATGGCCGCGGTCAGTGTGCCCAGCACCGCGGCGGCGCCGTAACTCATGCCCACATCGGTCGCGCGGCCCACCGACACCGGCAGCCAACCGAGTCCTACGGCGGCGGTCAGGCCGACCGCGACCAGCAGGGTCGCGCCCACGTGCCCGATGACGAAGGCCACCACCAGCCTGACACTGCCCCACAACAGCTCGGCCAACCCCAGCAGGCAGACCAGCCAGGGCAGCCACACATAGATCGGCCCGGCGTCGACGACGAATGCGCTGCCCAGCAGCGTTCCGATGTGGCCGTGGCTCAGGTTGTGCAGATTGGTGCTGGCATGGCGGATGACACGGTCCTGCACCTCCGGCCCAAGCTCCAGCAATGCCGTCGTCACGCAGGTCACGATCACCGCGTACGCCGCGGTGACCCTGACCCGAGCGAGGCTGGCGAGCACTCCGAACACCATCGGGCACCACTATGCGCCCGCTGTACTCCCGGCTTCGTCCTCCTCGGCTGGCAACTGCCTGCGAGTTTTCAAGCGGTACATGGTGAAATCCGCAGGGACTCCGTTGGGCTTGTTCGTAAACACCTGCCTGCGAAGCCGTTTGGCCGTCACGCCGAGCGAATCGAAGTCCTCGTCGGATATCCGTTCCAGTGTGGCCTGTGACACCACAAGCTCGCCTCTGGTGGCGCGCTCCATCACCCGCGCGGCGATGTTGACGTCGACGCCGAGCCAGTCCGATCCGATGCGCTGCGGGCGGCCGGTGTGGATGCCGACGCGCATCCGCGGCGTATGGCCGTCGACCTCAACCGCTTTCACCGCCTCGCGAGCGGCGATCGCGGCGCGCACCGCCGTCCCGGCGTCGGAGAACACCGCCATGATCCCGTCGCCCATCCGCTTGACGATGTGCCCGCCGGCCTCGAGCAGCGGCGGCTCGACCACCTGCGAGACCCGCCGAAGCAGCCTCAGCGTCGCCTCGTCACCTACCCGCAGCGACCACTCCGAGAAGCCGACCAGGTCGGTGAAGACCAGCGTCACTTCACGATTCGCGGGCCTGCCGGACACCCGCTCCGTCAGTGCTTGCCAGACCTGCAGCGCGCCCAGGCTGACTTCACGTGACGCGGCGTCACGCTCCAACAGCCGATCGGCCGCCCGGGCAGCGGCGCTCGGGCCACCAACACCGCTCACTGACAACGGATCTCCGAAGTCGGGGTCGCCCGGCAGCAGGCGCCGCGCACGCCGGAGAAAGGCGATGACATCAGGGCTGTGATTGGTGTTCTTCAGCCACCCCGCCGGTCCGGATGAACGACGCGGCTGGGCCGACTCGACATCCACAGCGGCCAGCGTACCTGGCCGATAAACCGGCTGGTCACGAGCGCATGGCGCACCGATAGCCGCGGAATAACACTTGCCCCGCCACGCCCGGCAAATCGTAGACAACGTGCGTTGTCAACATTATCGTGTGGTCATAACCGTGGGTTTGGATTCAGCGAGGAGCCGATGACCCCTAGACCTGCAAGGCCCGTGACGACCGCGAGGACAGCCGGCCCACTCGGCCCCGACTCGCTGACGTGGAAGTACTTCGGCGACCTCCGGACCGGGATGCTGGGTGTGTGGATCGGCGCGATCCAGAACATGTACCCGGAACTCGGCGCCGGCGTCGAGGACCACTCGATCCTGCTGCGCGAACCACTGCAGCGGGTCGCGCGTTCGGTGTATCCGATCATGGGTGTGGTTTACGACGGCGAACGCGCCCCGAAGACCGGTGAGCAGATCAAGGGCTTCCACAAGACCATCAAGGGCGTCGACGCGGACGGCCGTCGCTACCATGCGCTGAACCCGGAGACCTTTTACTGGGCGCACGCCACGTTCTTCATGCTGATCATCAAGACCGCCGAGTACTTCTGTGGCGGCCTCACCGAGGCGGAAAAGCACCAGCTGTTCGACGAGCACGTGCAGTGGTACCGGATGTACGGCATGAGCATGCGGCCGGTGCCCAAGTCCTGGGAGGAATTCCAGGAGTACTGGGACCGCAAGTGCAGCGACGAGCTGGAGATCAACCGCGCCACGCTCGACATCTTCACCATCCGGATCCCCAAGCCGTGGTTCGTGCTGATGCCCACCGGAATCTGGGATCAGATCTTCAAGCCGATGGTGGGCGCGCAGCGCTGGATCGCCGCCGGGTTGTTCGATCCCGCGGTGCGCGAAAAGGCCGGCATGCGTTGGACACCCGGTGACGAAGTGCTGCTGCGGGTATTCGGCAAGCTGGTCGAAATGGCCTTCGTCGTCGTGCCCGACGAGATCCGGCTCCATCCGCGGGCACTGGCCGCATACCGCCGCGCCAACGGCCGCCTGCCGGAAGACGCCCCACTGATCGAGGCGCCCGCGTTCATGGCACCGCCCCGCGACCGGCGGGACCTGCCCATGCATTACGTGCCGCGCCGCAAGACGCTGCTCGACCGCGCGGGATCCCTTGTCCATACCACGTTCTCGCTCGCCGGCCTACGCCCTGCCCGCGGCCGCAGCAAAGCCGCCTAGGCTAGCGGCATGCTCGAATGGTCTGACGTCGACCTCGCCGTGCGCGACGCTGTTCGCGAGTTCGTGGCCAAAGAGATCCGCCCGCACGTCGACGCGCTGGAGAGCGGCGAGATGGAGCCCTATCCCATCATCCGCAAGCTGTTCGCCACTTTCGGCATCACCGACATGGCCCGCGACTCGCTCAACAAGCGGCTCGACCGCCTGCGCGAGGGCCGCGAGCCGTCCAGCAGGCCATCGGGCGGCATGTTCGGCGGCGGCGGCGCGTCGGCGGGCATGGGCTTCGTCGTGGTCAGCGAGCTGTGCCGGGTGTCCATGGGGGTGGTGACCGGGATGGGCGTCAGCCTCGGGCTGACGGTGCCGACGATCATGGGTCGCGGCACGCTCGCCCAGCAGGAACGTTGGCTGCCGGATCTGGTCACCTACGACAAGGTGGGCGCCTGGGCGATCACTGAGCCGGACTCCGGCTCGGATGCGTTCGGTGGCATGAAGTCCTACGTGGTGCGCGACGGCGATGACTACATCCTCAACGGACAGAAGACGTTCATCACCAACGGTCCCGACGCGGACGTTGTCGTGGTGTACGCGAAGTTGGAGGAAGGTGATCCTTCCATCGACAAGCGCGACCGCAAGGTGCTGACCTTCGTGCTGGATCGCGGCATGGACGGCTTCGTGCAGTCAAAGCCGTTCCGCAAGATGGGCATTCACAGCTCACGCACCGGCGAACTGTTCTTCAACAATGTCCGGCTGGGCCGCGATCGGCTGCTCGGCGAAACCGAAGGACACGACCGACGCCGCCAGCGACGGCCGGGCGAGCGCGCGGTCGAACTTCTCGGCCGAGCGCATCGGGGTTGCCGCGATGGCGCTGGGTGTCATCGAGGAATGCCTGCGGCTGTGTGTCGACTACGCCAAGAACCGCAAGCTGTGGGGTCAGGAGATCGGGCAGTTCCAGCTCATCCAGCTCAAGCTGGCCAACATGGAAGTCGCCCGAATGAACGTGCGCAACATGCTGTTTCGGGTCATCGAAGCGTCGCAGACCGGCACCGAGATCTCGCTGCCCGAGGCGTCGGCGATCAAGTGGTACTGCTCGCAGGCCGCCACCGACGTCGCGATGGACGCCGTGCAGTTGTTCGGCGGCAACGGCTACATGACCGAGTACCGGGTGGAACAACTCGCCCGCGACGCCAAGTCGCTGATGATCTACGCGGGCAGCAACGAGGTGCAGATCACGCACGTGGCCCGGGGTCTGCTGAGTTAGCGCGAGCAGACGCAAAAGGTCCCCGACACGCCGCGAAAAGGGGCCATTTTACGTCTGCTCGCGCTAGAGAAGCGTCCGGGCACTTTGGTACAGGCAGATCGCCGCGGCCGACGCCACGTTGAGGCTTTCGGCGTTGCCGGGCATCGGGATGTGAACTCGATGTGTCGCCATGTCCGCGAGATCGGCCGGCAGGCCATGCGCCTCGGGCCCGAACAGCCAGGCCGTCGGCCCCGACAAGTCAGCGTCGTCGAGACTGACTTCGCCGTCGACCGTGGTCGCCAACACCTGTAGCCCCGCGTCGCCCAGTGCCGCGACCGCCCCGACCGCGTCGGGCTCGGACACCACCGGGATCGTGAAAATGCTTCCCGCTGAGGCGCGTAGGCATTTGCCGTTGTACGGGTCGACGCTGTTCCCGGCCAGCACCATGGCGTCGGCGCCCATCGCATCGGCGATGCGCATCAGCGTGCCTGCGTTGCCTGGCTCGGAGATCTCCACCGCCACTGCGACCAGCCGCGGTGATTTCGCCAATACATCACTCAATGTGGTTTCCGGCACCGAACACACCGCGACCAGACCGACTGGAGTCACGGTCTCCGACAACGCCTTTGCGGCACGGTCGGTCACCACGTGTACAGGGACGCCGGTCAGCATCGCACCGAAACGTGCTAGCGCCGATTCGGTGACGAACACCTCCGATACAAGTCCGAGCCGCAACGCGGCCTCGACCAGGTTGGGCCCCTCGGCGAGGAAGCGTGCGGCGCGGCGTCGTCCGATGTGACGATGCAGCTTGATCGCAGCCGCCACCCGAGCGGAGCGCTCGGTTAGCGTCAGGCGGCCTCTCCGGAATTAGTCGATGTTGACGGCGCATTCACATCGGTGGGCAGCGCTCCCTTGGCGATCTCGACCAGCGCCGTGAACGCGGCCGGGTCGCTGACCGCGATCTCGGCGAGGTTCTTGCGGTCGACCTCGACCCCGGCGGCCTTCAGGCCCTGGATCAGCCGGTTGTAGGTGATGTCGTTGGCGCGGGCCGCTGCGTTGATGCGCGAGATCCACAGCTTGCGGAACTCACCCTTGCGGGCACGCCGGTCACGGTAGGCATACGTCAACGAATGCAGTTGCTGCTCTTTGGCTTTGCGGTACAGACGTGACCGCTGACCCCGGTATCCCTTCGAGGCCTTGAGTATGGTGCGCCGCTTCTTGTGGGCGTTGACTGCGCGCTTCACGCGTGCCATGAAAGTCTTCCTCTTCTCGTGCGGGCGGATGCGTCGGTAACTAGCCGTTCAGCAGCTTCTTGACGCGCTTCTTGTCATTGGCCGACACTTCGGTGCGACCCTCCAGCCGGCGGGTCCTGGTGCTGGGCTTCCACTCAAGCATGTGCCGACGGTTGGCCTTCTGGCGCACGATCTTTCCGGTTCCGGTGCGTCGGAACCGCTTCGAAGCGCCGCTATGGGTCTTCGCCTTGGGCATGTGTCCTCAGTTCTGTGGTGTATCGGTTGGTTCTTCGCTGGGCGCAGCGCTGGCGCGCTGTGCAGCCGGTGCGTCGGCATCATGCGCCGCCTTGGCGCGAGTCTTCGCGCCGCGGTGTGGCGCCAGCACCATCGTCATGTTGCGGCCGTCCTGCTTGGCGGACGTCTCGACGTAGCCGTAATCGGCCACATCGGCGCCCAGGCGCTGCAGCAGCCGGTAGCCCAGTTCGGGCCGCGACTGCTCGCGTCCGCGGAACATGATCGTGACCTTGACCTTGGACCCCGCTTCGAGGAAGCGGATGACGTGACCCTTTTTGGTCAGGTAGTCGTGGTCGTCGATCTTGGGGCGCAGCTTCTGTTCCTTGACGACGGTCTGCTGTTGATTCTTGCGAGACTCGCGTGCCTTCTGAGCCGTCTCGTACTTGTACTTGCCGTAGTCCATGATCTTGCAGACCGGAGGTCTGGCGTTCGGGGCTACTTCGACAAGGTCGAGATCGGCATCCACGGCGACGCGGAGGGCGTCTTCGATGCGCACAATGCCTACCTGCTCGCCACCTGGTCCGATCAGACGAACTTCAGGTACTCGAATGCGCTCGTTGACGCGGGTCTCAGTGCTGATGGGGCCTCCTATGTTGTCCTCTTCGAGGAGCCCACACCATCAGCAGAAAGGCCCTGCTCAAAGCAGGGCCCAATACCGACCAGGACAGACACCGCCAGGATGTCTGTGACCGGACCGCTGAGCCGGTATGGCCAGCGGTGGGAGTGGGACTCCACTTGCTGTCCCTGGCGTACGCCGGGACGGTCGCGCATGCCAGTCTAGCAGGCATGACCGATGACTCGGCACAAGACGTTGCGGCGGCTCAGCCGCCGGTCCGCGACATGGCCGACATTCCAGCGGTGGAAGTGATCACCCGGTCGGCCGTGATGTTGATGAGCGCCGCGGCCGAAAAACTCGGCCTGTCCGCGGAGGACCCAGACGACAGCCCGCATCGCGATCTCGACGAAGCACGCCGGCTGATCACCGCGCTCGCAGGGTTGGTGACGGCATCGGCCGAGTACCTCGGACCTCACGCGGGACCCGTGCGTGACGGCCTGAAGACCCTGCAGTTGGCGTTTCGCGAATCCAGCGCCGCGCCAGACGAACCGGGCGAAGGCCCGGGCGAGAAGTACACCGGCCCCGTCTGGTAGTCACTCCCACCCATTTCCCTGGTTGAGGGAATATCCTCGCGGCCTATGACCCTGACTAGCCCCGCGAGGACCCGACGCACATCCCGGTACTGGTGGGTCCCCGCGGCGGCAGGCTGGACCGTCGGCATCATCGCCACGCTGTCACTGCTCGCGAGCATCTCGCCGCTGATTCGGTGGGTGATCAAAGAGCCGCGGGAGTTCGTCAACGACTACATCTTCAACTTTCCCGACACCAGCTTCGCGTGGGCGTTCGTACTGGCCCTGCTCGCGGCCGCGCTTGCGGCCCGCAAACGCATCGCCTGGCTGATTCTCGTGCTGTACATGGTCGCCGCGATCGGCTGGAACGTCGGCGACTTGATCACCGGCGACGAGACGATCATGGAAGAAATCGGCGAGGTGATCGGACTCGCCTTCCACGCCGCGGCGATCGTGTTCCTGGTGATGGCCCGCAAGGAGTTCTGGGCCAAAGTACGGCGCGGCGCACTATTGAAAGCCGCCGCCACCCTTGTCGCCTGTATGGCGATCGGCACGCTCGTCGGATGGGGTCTGCTGGAGCTCTTCCCCGGCACGCTGGCCCGTGAGGACCGATTCCTGTACGCGCTGAACCGGGTGAGCGCCTTCGCGGGCGCCGACTCCAGTTCGTTCTCCGGACATCCGCACGTGTTCGTCAACGCGCTGCTGGGCCTGTTCGGTGCGCTGGCGCTGATGGTCGCTGCGATCGTGCTGTTCCAATCGCAGCGCGCCGAGAACGCACTGACCGGCGAGGACGAATCCGCGATCAGGGGTCTGCTTGAGCTGTATGGCAAGAACGACTCGCTGGGCTACTTCGCCACTCGCCGTGACAAGGCGGTCGTATTCGCGCCGAACGGCCGTGCCGCCATCACCTACCGCGTCGAGGTCGGAGTCTGCTTGGCCAGCGGCGACCCGGTGGGCGACCCGAAGGCGTGGCCCCAGGCCATCGAGGCGTGGCTGGCGCTATGCCAGAGCTACGGTTGGGCGCCGGGTGTGATGGGCGCCAGTTCCGCGGCGGCCGAGGCGTTCCGCGAGGCCGGCCTCAACGCTCTGCAGCTGGGCGACGAGGCGATCCTGCATCCGGACAACTTCCGGCTGTCAGGGCCGGATATGCGTGCGGTGCGCCAGGCGGTGACCCGTGCGCGCCGGGCAGGCGCCTCGGTGCGGATCCGCCGGCACCGCGACATCGGCAGCGACGAAATGGCCGAGGTGATCAAGCGGGGCGACGCCTGGCGGGACACCGAAACCGAACGCGGCTTCTCGATGGCGCTGGGCCGGCTCGGCGATCCGGCCGACGGCGACTGCCTGCTGGTCGAAGCGGTGCAGAGCGCCGCCGGAAAAGATGAAGTCGTCGCCATGCTGTCGCTGGTGCCATGGGGCAACAATGGCGCCTCGCTCGACCTGATGCGCCGTGCGCCCCAATCCCCCAACGGCACAATCGAATTGATGGTCAGCGAGCTGTGCATGCAGTCCGAAGCCATTGGGGTGACCCGGATCTCGCTGAACTTCGCCATGTTCCGGTCGGCGTTCGAACAGGGCGCACAGCTCGGCGCCGGCCCCGTCGCTCGGCTCTGGCGTGGTCTGCTGGTGTTCTTCTCGCGGTGGTGGCAGCTCGAGACGCTGTACCGCTCCAACATGAAGTATCAACCCGAGTGGGTCCCCCGCTACGCGTGCTACGAGGACGCCCGGCTGGTCCCGCGGGTCGGCGTCGCGTCGGTGATCGCCGAAGGCTTTCTCGTGCTGCCGTTCTCGCGCCGTAACGAGCAGCCGCATACCGGACATCACATTTCCGCACCCCAGAATCTGGTCGCGACAGGGTTGTTGCACCACGACGGGAGCACGCCGGACGTCAGTGAGCTACAAGCCGACCTGCCCGAGGACGAGGATCAACCGAGGCTGCCCGAGCAGGTGCGGGTCCGGATGGCCAAACTCAAGGCGCTGCAGGACGACGGGGTCGATGCGTACCCCGTGGGGCACGCGCCCAGCCACACCGTCGCGCAGGCCTTGGAAGTTGATGGAGCCGCGGTGACGGTGGCCGGTCGGGTGCTGCGCATTCGCGACTACGGCGGCGTGCTGTTCGCCCAGCTGCGCGACTGGTCCGGCGAAGTCCAACTGCTGCTTGATAATTCGCTGCTCGAGAAGGGCACCACGGCCGACTTCACCCACGCCATCGACCTGGGCGATCTGATCGAGGTGACCGGCACCATGGGCCGAAGCCGCAAGGGCACCCGCTCGCTGATGGTGCGCCGGTGGCGATTGACCGGCAAGTGCCTGCGCCCACTGCCCGACAAGTGGAAGGGGTTGACCGACCAGGAGGCGCGGGTGCGCGCCCGATACGTCGACCTGGCAATCAATACCGAGGCGCGCGACCTCATCCGGGCCCGCAGCGGCGTGCTGCACGCAATCCGCGAAACCCTGGTCGGCAAGGGGTTTTTGGAGGTCGAGACGCCGATCCTGCAGCAGATCCACGGCGGCGCCAACGCCAGACCGTTCCTCACCCACATCAACGCCTACGATCTCGACCTGTATCTGCGCATCGCTCCGGAGCTATACCTGAAGCGGCTGTGCGTCGGCGGTGTCGAACGGGTCTTCGAGTTGGGCCGGGCCTTCCGCAACGAAGGCGTGGACTTCAGCCACAACCCGGAGTTCACGCTGCTGGAGGCGTACCAGGCGCACGCCGACTACAACGTGTGGATCGACGGCTGCCGCGAGCTGATCCAGAACGCCGCGCAGGCCGCAAACGGTGCCCACGTGTTCCTGCGGCCCCGCGACGACGGCACCTTCGAACCGGTCGACATCTCCGGGCAGTGGGCCGTCAAGACCGTGCACGGCGCGGTGTCCGAGGCGCTCGGCGAACAGATCGGGCCCGACACCGATCTGATCACGCTGCGCAAGCTGTGCGATGCCGCCGACATTCCCTACCTGACCCATTGGGACGAAGGGGCGGTGGTGCTCGAGCTCTACGAGCGGCTGGTCGAGGACCGCACCGAAGAGCCCACCTTCTACAAGGATTTCCCGACGTCGGTGTCGCCGTTGACCAGGCCGCACCGCAGCATTCCCGGCGTCGCCGAACGCTGGGACCTGGTGGCCTGGGGCGTCGAGCTGGGCACCGCCTACAGCGAGCTGACCGATCCGGTCGAACAACGAAGGCGGCTGCAGGAGCAGTCGCTGCTGGCCGCGGGCGGCGACCCGGAGGCCATGGAGCTCGACGAGGACTTCCTGCAGGCCATGGAATACGCGATGCCGCCGACCGGCGGGCTCGGCATGGGCGTAGACCGAGTGGTCATGCTGATCACCGGGCGCAGCATCCGCGAAACGCTGCCCTTCCCATTGGCCAAACCGCGTTAACAGGTCCTTCACAGCTGGCTACAAGGTTTCGCGGCCACGATAAGGCCGTGACACTGTACGAACAGATTCGTCATCACCTGTCGCTCATGAACGGTTGGATTCCGACGACCGTCCAGGTCATTGCGGTGGTGACGCTGATTGCCGCGATCGGCTGGCGGACCCGCCGGTGGCGGTTCGTCTGGGTGCCCTGGGCGGTGCTCGTCGGCGTCGCCCTGGCAGTCGCCGCGTATTGGTACGTCGCCGCCGAAGGGCTGGCGGACAACCCGGCGCCCCCTTCGCTGTGGATCTGGATCGCGCTGTCGGGGGTTGCGGCCGGAGTGCTGGTCGCGGGCTGGCGCGGGGCCCTGTGGTGGCGCCGCGGCGCGTCGATGTTGGCGCTGCCGCTGAGCCTGCTGTGTGCGGCGTTGGCGCTGAATCTGTGGGTCGGCTACTTCCCCACCGTGCAGACCGCATGGAATCAGCTGACCGCAGGCCCGTTGCCCGATCAGACGGACCTCGTCGCGGTGGCCGCGATGCAGAGGCAGCACAAGATCCCGGCCAAGGGCACGCTGGTGTCCGTGGACATCGCCGACACGGCGTCGGGCTTCAGACACCGCGGCGAGCTCGTCTACTTGCCGCCGGCCTGGTATGCCACCGATCCCCCGCCCCGGCTGCCGACGGTGATGATGATCGGCGGCGAGTTCAACACCCCCGCCGACTGGCTGCGCGCCGGTAACGCGGTCAAGACGGTCGACGACTTCGCGGCAGCGCACGGGGGTAATGCGCCGGTGCTGGTCTTCGTCGACCCCGGCGGCGCGTTCAACAACGACACCGAATGCGTCAACGGCGCCCGGGGCAACGCCGCCGACCACCTCACCAAAGACGTTGTGCCATACATGATCGCGCACTACGGCGCGAGCCCCAACCCGGCGAACTGGGGAATCGTCGGCTGGTCGATGGGCGGCACGTGTGCCGTGGACCTGGCCGTGATGCACCCGGACATGTTCAGCGCATTCGAGGACATCGCCGGTGACCTGAGCCCCAATTCCGGTGACAAGGCCCAGACCATCGACCGTCTCTTCGGCGGCAACGCCGCCGCGTACGCGTCCTTCGATCCAACGACGGTCATCACCCGCCACGGTGCGTATACCGGGACGACGGGCTGGTTCGACGTCAACTCGGCCGGCAATGCCAGTGACCAGGTGGCGGCGGCCAATTCACTATGCGCACTGGGCAGCGCCAACGGCATCAAGTGCGCGGTCGTCACCCAGCCCGGTATGCACGACTGGCCGTTCGCCGCGCATGCGTTCGCGGCGGCGCTGCCGTGGATGGCCAGTCAGATCGGCACGCCTGGCGTGCCGGCGATCCCGTTGCCCGGTCCACCGCAGACCGCATCTCTGCCGTCGGCGCCGCAGTCCGCGCCATACGTACAGGCGGCCTCGAAGTAGCGTTGATGCGACTACATCTGCAGTGCGACGGCCAGCGCGTCCTCCACGGCATCGTGATAGCCCGTCGGGGCGTAGAGCTGCCACTCACCGGGAACGCCCTTGAGTACGTGGGCACCTCGATCTCCGAACGTGATCCCGGATCCGTACACGAGGTCCTTGACGGTGTTCGAGACGAGGACCTCTTTCGCGCTCGCCTTTGATGCGATCCGCGCCGCGATATGCACCGCGATACCACCGATGTCCCCACCGCGCCGCACGCACTCACCCGTATGCAGGCCGCCGCGAATGTCGACGCCTATCTGCGGTACGCGTTCGGCAAGCGCTGTGGCGCACAGGACGGCTCGCGTGGGACCGTCGAACGTCGCCAGCAGCCCGTCTCCGGTGTCTTTGATGAACCGACCTTGGAAAGAACCGATCTCGGCACGCGCTATCTCAGTGTGGCGTTCAAGCAGCTTGCGCCAGCGTTCATCGCCGAGCTCGGCAGCATGTCGGGTGGAATCCACGATGTCGGTGAACAGCACCGTGGCCAGCACTCGGTCAGGTGGGTGCTCGTGCCGATGTCCGGTCAGGAACTCCTCTATCTCGCCGGTGACCGACTTCATGTCACCGACCCAGGGAATGTGATCGACGCCGTCGAGTTCTACTAGCCGTGCGCCATGCACGCGCGCGGCGAGATCGCGCCCGATTCTATGGGTATTGCATCGTGTTTGCGATGCAGTACGAGCGTCGGAACCCGGACACTCCCGAGGATGTCCTGCATGTCCAGCTGTCGGAGCGCCGCCTGCCAGGTGATCAGGGCCATCTTCGGGCTCATGGCGGCTCGTTCGAATCTGCCGATGCGCTTCCGGGCATCGTCGTCGTGACTGAGACTCGGCGCCGCCCAATCGATCGTCTGTCCCTCGCCCCAGTGATCGATCGTGGCCCGCAGTCGCGCGAAGATTTCGAATGCCCTTTGCCGCGTCGCCGCATCAAGGCGATCTGCCGACCCGCCCGCGCCGCTCCCGTAGACGACCAACGCGCGGACGCGCTCCGGATAGGTGGCGGCGAACATCAGGCTGATCGGACCGCCCTCCGAGAACCCGAATAATGCCGCCCGTTCGCTTCCGGCGGCATCCATCACCGTTAGTAGATCATCGACGCGGTTCTCGATGGTGGGCACTCCGTCGACAGGATCCGACAGGCCGGTGCCGCGCTTGTCGTACAGGATCACTCGTGCAAACGAGGCCAACTCTCCGATATACGCACGCCACAGAGCGTCTTCCCACTGCAAGTCGACATGGGAAAACCAGCCAGGAACGACCACCAGATCGATCGGGCCATCACCGACGATCTGGTACGCGACGTCGCCTTCCGGACCCTTTGCGTAATGCGTGTCGGGCTGCCCGACCATAGAGGCAAGTGTCTCACCGCAGGAAAGGATCCACGGCGCTTCGCAGAAAGCCGAACTTCAGTGCTAACGGGTACCGTGAGGCCATGCCGGACCAACCCACTCCCGAGCCGGATCCCGCCGTCGAAGGCGAGGTGGTGGACGACATCGCGCTACAGCCCGATACCCCGCCGCCCACATCTGCCGCAGCACCGGTCGAGCCCGCCGACACCGGCTACACCCCCAGCGGCGTGCCGACATTCGAGTCGGTGCGGGAGAAGATCGAGACCCGCTACGGAACGTCCATCGGCGCCGCTGAACTCGACGCGGAGTCACCGGAGGGCCGCACCGTCGAGGAGCAGTACGACGCGCGTCAACGTGCGGCCGCGCAGCGGCTGGCGCAGATCCGCGAGTCCATGGGCAAGCCCGAAGACGAATCTCAGTAGTCGGACTCGGCAGCCAGCACCTCGGCGAGGAACGCATCGCTGGCCGGCTGATCCAGCCGCGCCCGTGCGAATTCACGGATCCGCTCACGAGATTGCGGCGATTCGTCCAGATCGACACCGATCGTCACGATGGTTGACCGCCAATCCTGGTCCCAGGCCGCTGATTCCGTCATCGGTCGCTGTTGTCCGTCGACAAGCGGGAACGTCGCGCCCCCGTCGGCGTCAAGAACACCCGTTCCGGCAATGCCGCCGGACCGCAGGCGCACCGCGATCCCGGCCGGCGAGCCGGTTCCCGACAACTCCACCTGTACAACGGACTTCGCTACCGGTCCGGCCGCCTCGATCCGCCACTCGACGGTGTTCTCGGCGGCATCGAAGATGCCCGGTGGGACGGCCGTCCAGTTGATCGAACTCGCCCCCCTCGCGATCGCCGTGCCCCGCTGCCCGAGATCGGGACCCGCGGCGAGCGCGTAGTCGTCACGGCGGCCCGCCCCCGCCGGCTCCGCCTCGAGATCCGCGTCGAGCTCCACGCCGACGTCGTCGCCGAGCTCGGAGCACGCCCGCACAAGCTCGGCGACTCGTGGATCACCTTCGCGGGCAAGCGAACCCAGGGCAACAGCATGGGGCCTGATCAGGCCCGCCACGTCGGAGTCGAACGTGTCGTCGGTGAAGAAGTCCTGCGCGGCGACTGTCACCAACGCCAGCTCGGCGTCGAGGAGCGCTGCATCGAGGGCGGCGATGCCGTCCCGATGACTGGCGGGCCACCAGCGCCGGAGCCAGTGCCCGAGCGCCAATCGCCGGAGCGAATCGAGCGACCCTTCGCGCACGTCGACGCCGGCCAATTCGACGGTTTGCGCCTCATCGGGTGACCGGCCACCGAGCGCCGCGGCCACGGCCGTGTGTCCGGATTCTCCGAGAATGCGCCAGAGCCAGTCTGCGCGAGGCAGATCGGTGAACGTGATCTGAGCGGCACCCGACGGGTCGTCGACCGTCCACGTCAACACGGCCCCGCTCACCTCGAGCACGGCAAGCAGTGGCGTGGGCTCGGCCAGCGGGCCGGTGCTCCACAGACCGGAATCGGCGACGAGTCTCATCCGGCCACCTGCAGTTCGAGCATCGACTTGATCCGCTGCCGGTGGTCGAGGCTCACCGACCGCGCCACCCCTTCGAGCAGGCCCCGCACGTCGTCGACGTCGTCGCAGGGCTCCTGCCAGACGTCGCGACCGTGCAGCCGTGCCCACAGCCGGCTCAGATACGGGCGCTCGAAGGCGGCGAGGTCGTCGATCACCTGTTTCTGCCGCGGGTGAATGGGCCCGCCGTCGGCGAGATAGCGACGCGCATGCAAGACATACGCCTCCTTGCGCAACCGGGCCTGGATCTGGCCGGCGAGCGCATAGCGAGTCGCCGCGGCGTCGGCCAGCGGCGCTAGACATGCGGCGATCTCGATTCCGGCGATCAGCGTGGCCTGCTTGTCCTCGGCCAGCAGGCCCCACGGGGCGCACGCCCTGTCGACCTCCTCCGCACACAACAGCGGGATGTCCGGCAGCTCGTCCCGATCCAGGGCGCGACGCAGGGTGCCGCGGACGCGGTCCACCACCGTGCGGTTCAGCGGGCGATCGCGGTCGGCCCCGCCGACGATCGGCGGTGGTGGTTGCGGCTCAACGGAACTGAGGCCCAGGTCGACGATCGACCACGGCAGCCCCGACACCTGACTGTGCGCCTTCGCCCCGAGGTTGTACGGCGCCGCGTCGGCGATCAGCGCGCGCCAAACCCGCTGGCGCGCCGCCGCGGCGGTGTGGCTGTCCGCAGGCCCAGAACGGTGGTCAGGCCGGCCATGAAGGGGCCGGTGATCTCCTTGCCCGCCCGTACGTCGCGCCAACTGTCGCCGAGCTGATCCGACAACTTGGCGATGACCTGCCGGTCGGCCACGTGTTGGTTGAGCACCTCGATCGCCGTGCGGTCCCGGTCGCTGTGAACGTCGCGGAGCACCGCTTCTGCGGCATCGCGATCCTGTTGGGCGGGCGCCCCTTTCGTCACCGCCAGCTCGAAGCACACCGGGAAGTACAACTCCTGCGCGTTTCCGGTGGTGATGCGCAACCGGCGCCGCTCTCGTTTGAGGATCTCGAACCACGCTGCGGCTGCCCGCAATACCGGGCCGTGCCCGACGATGACGTCGTGCATCGCCTCGGCCACATCGGACGCCACGAACGGCGCCGAGTACTGGGTGTTCGATCGCAATCGCAGCACCAGCGGGTCGATGACCCGCTTGACGGTCCGTCGCAATGGCCCGCCGTCGTCGCCGCTGAGCACCTCGACGCCGGGTCCGATCGCACGCCACGCACGGTCGATCACCGCCCGGCGCGGCTGGGTGACGGCGAGCGCCGTCGCCACCTCGGATCCCGTGCTCATCCACACAGGATAAAAGTTGGGTTCGCCAGCCAACAGCCAGAAAGTTGGGTTCGGTAGCCAACAAAGGGAAAGAAACTACTGGCATGTCATATGCGATGTTGCTCGGGATCATTTGGTTTGTCTGCGGCGGCTCTACAGCGGTGGTGTTCATTCCGAGACCCATGGTTCGCGATGTTGAACCGGGCATGGACGAGGCCGATGAGCGGCTCGTCACGCTCGAGGACATGCTCGCCGTTCGTGCGGCGTTCGACGAGATGCTCATCCGACAAGGGCCTGCTCACCGGTGACCAGCTCGACTTGATCCGGCACGGCACCAAATCCCAGGCCGTCGTCACCGGCATGCGGACCACCGGCGCGGCCCGCGAGGACTATCGCGAGGTCGAGCTCGCCGTGATGGTCAGCAGGCCATGAGGCGGCCAGTTTCCCGCCTATGAGACCGCGCTGATTCCGGCGTCGTCGCTGGGGCAGCGTCTCCCCCGGAAGCGTCATCGACACGTACTTCCGGCCGGGTGACGAGTCCGCGGTCGCCGTGTGCGTGCCGCCGAGCTGACGATCAGCGGGCGCCGTCGACGGCAAAGGTGACCAGCGCCGCCCAGTAGAGCGGGCTTGCGGCGAGGTCGCCGTCGCGCCACCGCCGCATCTGCTCGCGCTGCCAGGTGTTGACGGCGCACCCGGCGTCGGCCGTTTCGTGAGCGCGGTCGACAGCGATGATCGCGTCGGCCATCGGATCGAGATCGTCGGCGGTTGATGCGAACTGGCGATAACCGGCCGCGGTCGGCAGCGACCACAGCGTGGCGGTCACCAGCTGTGCGCCGCCGAGAATCATTGCCGCCACCAGACCGGTCGCCTCGTCGAACTGGTAGTCGCCACCCGATGCGCAGGCCAGCAGTGCGACGCGGGGCGGCATCGGCAGCTTCAACGACATCAGGTCCGACGCGGTCAGCGTCCGGTCGTCGGCCAGATGGAGCGCCGCTCGATACGCGTGGCCCACATCGCCGTCTGCAGCGGTCGCGTGGCCGACGTAGAGCAGCCTGCTCGGCTTGTGCGCCAGCAGGTCGGCCAGCCAGGTGCGGCCTGCGTCCGTGCGCCGGAACAGCTCGACCGATGCGACGACGGCGGGCAGCACCGTCCTGCGTGCCATCAACTCCTCGAAATGCCTTGCCAGAGCGGTCTCTTCAGACGGTCTGCCGAGCACCGAGCCCAACGGCGAGTCCGGGCGTTGCCCCGGCACTCGTGGGTCGAGAACCAGCAGCGGCGGGCCATCGCGCCGGTCGCGCCATCGCGCCGGTGTCCGCGACGAGTGGACGATGTTCGGCGGCGCCGCCATCAGAACGTCGACGAGTTCCATGAGGCGATAGCCCTCGTCGTTGGGCATCGCAAGGAGACCCCACGGCACCCGGGCCAGCCGTGCACTCGGCGACACGAACAGCGCGGCACGCGGCGACGACACGCAGTCGACCAGCAGCTGCCAAGCCTGCGCCGGGAGAAGCTGGGCACCCAACGTCTCAGCGATCGCCAGTTCGGATTCGGGCGTCGCGAACGGCCCCCTGGTGATCGCCCGATCGACGGCGTCACGCCGGGTTTCGGACTCGCGAGGGTCCGGCAGCGCATCGGCCAACCCGTCCAGCGCCTCAACCAGAACGGGTTCCTCCACCACCCACGTCACCGTTCGGGATGGCTCCCCGACGACGCGCAGGCTGGCATAGGTGGCGATCCCGACATCGGCGAACCGCAGGACCAGCGCCGGCGCCGGGTCGGTCACGGCCACGTCGACCATGCCGGCGCCATCGGCGGTGACGTCGCGGCCGTACCGTTCGAACGCCAGCTCGCGATAGCGAATCATGATCGGCGCGGTGGTTGGGTCCATCTGCAGCGGCGGCAGCGGGCCGAGCCGCGTGAGTGCGACACCGTCACCCGACGGCGACTCTCCGGACGCGACAAGTGCGTATTCGTCGACGGCCTCGAGCGGAACCTCGACCGTCGCGGTGCCTGTCCATTCCGCGGCCTCTCGGTCCGGCTCCGCACTGAAAGTGCCGCGCGCACTGTGATATTCGACCAGCTCGCTGACCAGTTCGGTGTTCTCCCACTCCCAGGCGACGGCGAAGGCGCCGGCAAGGATCCGGGCCGAAACGTAGGTCGCCCAGCGCATCCTCGCGTCGGCGTCGGCGATCGAGTGCCGCACCGAATCGACCGCAAGGGCGGCAGGCACCTTGAGTTCGGCGGCCCGCTCCAGCTTGGTCTTCGCATTCTGGGGGTCGGCCAACGCATCCGCCCGCCAGATGCTGCCGAGGTGGTCGTCGAGCCGGGCGTACTGCAGCCAACTGTGCCGTGGCCACGCGTCGAGCAACTCGCGTGCCTCGTTCGCCCGCTCACGCGCAGCGTCGAAATCGCCCCGGAAGATATCAACCCAGCTGCGCTGCAACAGAATACGATGAATGTGCAGCGGCTTCTCGATCTCCCGCCAGTGCTTCTCGGAGTTTTCGAAGCAGTGGTCGGCCTCGTCCAGCCCCCCGGCAGACATGCGTGTCAGGCCGAAGTACAGCAAGCACCGCGACACGTCGTGTGCCCGCCAGCTCTCGCGTATTGGTGGATATGCCTCGCGGAGCAGTCGCTCGGTCTCGGCGGGGTCACGCTCCAACCAAAACGCCGTCGCTCGCTCGAGTTTTGTTCTGGCCGTTGCCAGCTCCCACCCGCGCTTCTGAGCGCGCGCCCCGGCACGCTGGAGCCAGGGTTCGGCTTCGGGCAGCCGCCCGGTCTCGATGCAGAACCGCCCGTAGGCGGTGCCGCCGAGCACCAGGAGGTTGTCGTCGAACTCGCTGCCTGTGTCCGGGCGATCGAGCGCGTCGATCACCTTCTCCCACAGCTGAACCGATTGCACGTGTAGGTCGTCGTCGCACAGCGCGACCGCGCACATGATCCGTGCGTAGGTCACCAGGTAAGCGTGCTCGTCGGCGAGATCTGGGAACGCGCCGGCCGAGGCGTCGTCCGTCAGGACCAGCAGCCCGACCTCCGCGGCCTCATGATCGCCGAGCGCGGCGGCCAACCCCGTCTGGAGGAACTGGGCCCGGCGCGAGTACCGGCAGATCATGCGGTCGATTTCGGCCTCGGACATCGTCGCCTTAGCGGCGGCTTCTGGATTGGTGCCTGCCCGGATCGCCAAATATACGGCCAGAATCTCCCGCATGCGGCGGAGGCACACCTCGACACCGTCATAGGCGCTACGGACCAGATAGAGCTCACCGAGCTGCGCGAAGACCTCCAGCAGCAGGTCATCCCGCTCGCCGTCCTCGATCTGCTGACCCGAGCGACAGCAGCAGCTCCTTCGCCGCGATCTCCTCGGCGGCGAAGGCCAGGTGACGCGTGCGCTCGAGCTCGCTTTCGATCGTCACGGCTGAATTCTAGAAAGCGGCGGGCGTGCTTGGCACGCCCGCCGCGGGTGAGAGTGGACTGATCAGCTGCACGTCACCTTGATTTCGAACTTCTTGGTGACCATGCCGGCCATCGGGTTCTTGATGTCGGCGCCCTGCGCCTCACCGGTGATGGTGTAGCTGCTGCCGTCGACCTTCACCTCTGCCGAGCCGGTCTTCACGCCCATGTTGTTCGCGACCGCGAGCGCGTTGCCGTCGACCACCAGGCCGAGCGACTCGACGACCGGGGTCGCCTCATCGGTCATCACCACACCCAGTGCCTGCTGGGGGCCGGCCGCGCCGCTGCCGATGTTGATCTTGCCGCCCTGCTTGACACAGGTGACCGACGCGGGGTCCAGCCCCGCCAGATCGGCGCCTTCGACCTTGACCTCGGTGGCGCCGCCCGTGGAGACTTCGGCTCCCCCGGCAGCAGTGGCCGGCGCCGGCGCAGGCTCGCTGCCCTTGTCGTCGGAGCAGCCCACCAGCACGGTGGCCGCGGCGGCCAGTCCGATCAGACCCGCGACTACTCGATTCATCGATCTTTCCCTTCGTTCGTGCGTCGCCTCGATGGCGCCGTCACGGAGAAGTCAAGACGGCCGGAATCGCTACCGATCCCAAACTTTGTCTGTGCGCACCGGTACGGTGCGGAAACTGTGCGGTCATTCACGGTTGACGAGCGGCGGGCCCGCCTCGCGCGCCGGCATTTCCTCACTGAGCGCGCAGCGGACTCGATCGGCGGTGTGACGGCGGACCTCGTCGGCCTGCATGCAACCGATCCGGCCACCCCGTATCTGTCGCTATGGGCGCGGCTGCCCGGCTTTACCGTCGCCGACCTGGACGCCGAGCTCTACAAGCGCCGCTCGCTGGTCAAGCACCTCGCGATGCGTCGCACGCTGTGGATGGTGCGCGCCGAAGACCTGGGCTTGATCCAATCGGGGGCCAGCGACCGCGTGGCCGACAACGAACGCCGGCGGCTGGCGGCCGACGCCCAGAAGGCCGGGATTACCGCCGACGGCGAGAAGTGGCTGGATACGGCGGGCGCGGCGGTGTTGCGGCATCTGGCCGAGCACGGAGAGGCCAGTGCGAAGGAGTTGCGTGCGGCCCTGCCGGAGCTGGCGGGCCGCTACGACTACGCACCCGGAAAGCGCTGGGGCGGCGAAACGCCTTTGGCGCCAAGGGTATTGACCGTACTATCGGTGCGCGGCGACATCGTCCGCGGACTAAACGACGGCGCTTGGACCGTCTCGCGGCCGCGCTGGGTGCCAATGGCCGACTGGCTAGGTACCGCAGTCGACGCCGAGGCGCCCGAAGTGGCCCGCGCCGAACTGGTCCGAAGATGGCTGGGCACCTGCGGCCCGGCGACGGTCACCGACATCAAGTGGTGGTTCGGCAACACGCTGACCTGGGCCCGAAGCGCGCTGCACGACATCGACGCGGTGGAAGTCGACCTCGATGGCGTTCCGGGCTTCGCGCTGCCCGACGATCTGGAGGTCGAGCCCGACGCCGAGCCCTGGGCTGCGCTGCTGCCTGGCCTGGATGTCACGACGATGGGCTGGTACGACCGGGATTGGTACGTCGGCTTGCACCGCAAGCAAGTGTTCGACACGAATGGCAACGGTGGGCCGACCGCCTGGTGGAACGGCCGGATCGTCGGCGCATGGGGCCAGGATGCCGACGGGCGTGTCGAAGTGCGGCTGCTCGAAGACGTTGGCCGCGAAGCGAAGCGGGCGTTGACGCGGCTCGCCGGCGAGCTGACCGAATGGCTCGACGGTGTGCGCGTCAGTCCGCGATTTCCTTCGCCGCTGTCAAAGGGCTAGTCAGCGCTTCAGTGCAGTCAAATACCTTGAGCCTCTTCGAATCCCATGAAATCCCAGCGATACCGGGTCGAAGCGCGGGGGAACTGCGTTGCCGAGATGAAGCGCCAGTGCGGCAATCACCGTCCTCGTCAGAATCGGCTTGGTCGCCACCCAGTCGTCGACGCCCTCGCTGAGGAGTTCGCCCTCCTTGCATGCAAGCTCGTATGCGAGCACGCCAGCCGCAATCACACCCCAGGCCTGCTTGGCGTTCATGTTGCGAACCATCACAGATCCTTGTCGCGCATGAACGCCCAGGCCTCGCACTGACGTTGACCCCACTCGATGAAGAAGCCGGTGACCACGGCTGCCGATGTCGCGAAGATGAATGTCATGAGGACTCCTTGGACGGCTGGCCTCGATTTCCTATGTGACAAGGATCACGCCGCAACAACCCGAAGTCTCCACAGCTAGCGCCCAGGATTGGGCCCCGCCATCCGGAATTCCTCGATACCGGCCAGCTGGTACTAGGCGCTCGCCTTGCTGCGCTTGCGGCCCTTCTGGGTCGGCCTCGGCACATCCAGCGCGCCGGCCGGGAAGTGCCCGGTCTAGCTGTCCGGATTGGCAGCGACGTGCAGGTTGTGCTCGCTGACGATCACCGTATTGCCCTTGTCGACAAGGCCGTTGATCACATCGGCCGGGCGACCCTGGCCTCGTCCCACACCGGGTCAGGCGATTCGAACACCGAGCCGTCCGCCCCGAACACCAGGAAGCGGTCGAACGAGCGGGCGAACCACCGGTCGTGGGTGACCGCCAGCACGGTGCCCTCGTAGGCCTCCAGTCCCTCCTGCAGGGCCTCCGCGCTGGCTAGGTCGAGGTTGTCGGTGGGCTCGTCCAACAGCAGCAGCGTCGCGCCGCCCAGTTCCAGCAGCAGGATCTGCAGCCGGGCCTGCTGACCACCCGATAGCGTCTCGAACGGCTGCTCGGCGCACACCTGCAGCTCGTAGCGGGCCAACACATTCATGGCGTCGGTGCGCAGCCGGGCGTGCTCCGTCATCACGATCTCGCACGGGGTGCGGCCGACCAGTTCGGGGCGGGCGTGCGTCTGGGCGAACAGGCCAGGCACCACCCGCGCTCCCAACCGGGCCACCCCGCGGTGCGCGACGGATTCCGCCGACGTCAGCAGCCGCAGAAAATGCGACTTGCCAGAGCCGTTGGAGCCCAACACCGCGACGCGCTCGCCGTACCAGATTTCCGCATCGAACGGGCGCATCAGCCCGGACAGTTCCAGCGCCTCGCAGATCACCGCGCGCCTGCCGGTGCGACCGCCGCGCAGCCGCATCCTGATGTTCTGGCCCCGTGGCGCCAACTCGGGCGGGCCGGCCTCCTCGAATCTCGTCAGTCGGGTCACCGAGGCCTGGTAGCGGCTGGCCATGCCGTCGTTGTAGGCAGCCTTCTGCCGCAGCGTGACCACCAGCTGTTTGAGCTTCGCGTGTTCCTCGTCCCAGCGGCGGCGCAGCTCGTCGAGCCGATCGTTGCGGTCGAAGCGAGCCTGCACGTACGTCTCGAACCGGCCGCCGTGGATCCACACGCGGCGCGACTCCACCGTGATGATGCGGTCGGCGGCCCGGTTGAGCAGCTCACGATCGTGCGACACCAGCAGCACCGTCTTGGTGGATTCGCGCAGCCGATCCTCCAACCACTGCTTGCCCGGCACGTCGAGGTAGTTGTCCGGCTCGTCGAGCAGCAGCACCTGGTCCGGGCCGCGCAACAGCGCCTCGAGCACGAGGCGCTTCTGCTCACCCCCCGACAGCGTGCTGACCAGCCGCCACCGGCAGGAGTCGTACGGAATACCGAGCGCCGCGACACAGCAGGCGTCCCACAGGATCTCGGCCTCGTAGCCGCCGGCGTCGCCCCACCCCGTCAGCGCGGTGGCATACCGCAGTTGGGCCGCCTCGTCGTCGCGCTCCATCAGGGCCAGCTCCGCGGCATCGACCGCGGCCGCGGCCTCGCGGACGCGCGGCGGCGCGACCGACAGCAGCAGTTCGTGCACATTGGTCGCGTCGCGGATGCCTCCGATGAACTGGCGCATCACCCCGAGGCCGCCGCTGCGCGACACGCTGCCGGCGTGCGGGGTGAGGTCCCCGGCGATCAGCCGCAGCAGCGTCGTCTTGCCCGCGCCGTTCGGGCCGACGAGCGCGGCCGTGACGCCGTCGCCGACCCGGAACGAGACGTCGTCAAGCAGCACCCTGCCGTCCGGCAGGGTGTGACTGACATGAGCGACCGCGACATGGCCCATGGCAGCCAGTCTCCGGAACCGTACTGCGTTGGCGCAAACCATTTCTTGTCAAGGCGCCGGCATGCGCCGGTTTATGCGCTGACCTTTCGACCGTTGCGGCGCTTGCGCGTCGGTCGCGGCACGTCCAGCGCCTCGGCCAGGAAGTGCCCGGTGTAGCTGTCGGGATTGGCGGCCACATCCTCGGGTGTTCCGGTCGCGACCACCGTGCCGCCGCCTGCCCCACCCTCGGGACCCATGTCGACGATCCAGTCGGACGTCTTGATCACGTCCAGGTTGTGCTCGATGACGATGACCGTATTGCCTTTGTCGACAAGGCCGTTGAGAACGGTGAGCAGCTTGCGGATGTCCTCGAAATGCAGGCCGGTGGTCGGCTCGTCGAGGATGTAGACGGTGCGTCCGGTGGACCGCTTCTGCAACTCGCTGGACAGCTTGACGCGTTGCGCCTCACCGCCGGACAGCGTCGGCGCCGGCTGGCCCAGCCGCACATAGCCCAGCCCGACGTCGACCAGCGTCTGCAGATACCGGTGGATCGAGGTGATCGGCGCGAAGAACTCCGCCGCGTCCTCGATCGACATGTCCAGCACCTCGGCGATGGTCTTGCCCTTGTAGTGCACCTCGAGGGTCTCCCGGTTGTACCGGGCACCATGGCACACCTCGCACGGCACATACACGTCGGGCAGGAAGTTCATCTCGATCTTGATGGTGCCGTCGCCGGAGCATGCCTCGCAGCGGCCGCCCTTGACGTTGAACGAGAATCGGCCCGGCTGATACCCGCGCACCTTCGCCTCGGTGGTGGCGGCGAACAGCGTGCGGATCTTGTCGAACACGCCGGTGTAGGTCGCGGGATTCGACCGCGGCGTGCGGCCGATCGGCGACTGGTCGACGCGGACCAGCTTGTCCACCTTGTCCAGGCCGGTCACCCGGGTATGCCGGCCCGGCACCTGCCGGGCGCCGTTGAGCTTGTTCGCCAGCACCGACGCCAGGATGTCGTTGACCAGTGTCGACTTGCCGGAGCCCGAGACGCCCGTCACCGAGGTGAGCACCCCCAGCGGGAACGTCACGTCGATCTCACGCAGGTTGTGCTCGCGCGCGCCGACGACGGTCAGCTGCCGCCGTCGGTCGGCCGGCCGCCGTATCGCGGGGACCTCGATGCTCTCTTTGCCCGAAAGATAGGCCCCGGTAAGCGAATTCCGGGTTGGTCAGCAGCTCGTCGTACGGGCCGCTGTGCACGATCCGGCCGCCGTGTTCACCGGCGTAAGGGCCGATGTCGACCACCCAGTCGGCGTGGGCGATGGTGTCCAGGTCGTGCTCGACGACGATCAGCGTGTTGCCCAAGTCCCGCAACCGGATCAGGGTTTCGATCAGCCGGCGGTTGTCGCGCTGATGCAGCCCGATGGACGGCTCGTCGAGCACATACAGCACACCCACCAGACCCGAGCCGATCTGCGTCGCGAGCCGAATGCGTTGTGCCTCACCGCCGGACAGTGTCGCCGCCGCGCGCGACAGCGACAGGTACTCAAGTCCGACGTCGAGCAGGAAGCCGAGCCGCGACTGGATCTCCTTGAGCACCTGGCCCGCGATCGCCTGTTCACGCGTCCCGAGGGTCAACGCGTTCAGGAACTCCGCGCAGTCGGCGATCGACAGCTCGGCGACCTCGGCGATCGACTTCGCGCCGCGCTCCCCCGGCCGTCAGCGTCACGGCCAGAATCTCCGGCTTCAGCCGCGTGCCTTCGCATTCCGGGCACGGCACGTCGCGCATGAAGCCCTCGTAGCGCTCCTTCATCTGCTCGGAGTCCGTCTGCTCCATCCTGCGCTGCAGGAACGCCATCACGCCTTCGAAATCGGCGTAGTACGAACGGGTTCGGCCGTAGCGGTTGCTTGTACCGCACGTGCACCTGCTCGTCGCAGCCCTCGAGAATCGCCTTGCGCGCCTTGGCCGGAAGCTTCTTCCACGGGGTGTCGACGTCGAAGCCGAGCTGATCGCCCAGCCCGGACAGCATCCGGGTGAAGTACTCGGCCGTCTGGCCCATCGACCACGGCGCGATCGCGCCCTCCGCCAGGGTGAGGTCCGGGTCCGGCACCACCAGTTCGGGGTCGACCTCCTTGCTGGACGCCGAGCCCCGTGCATTCCGGGCAGGCACCGTAGGGCGAGTTGAACGAGAACGACCGCGGCTCCAGGTCGTCGACGGCCAGCGGGTGGCCGTTCGGGCAGGCCAGCTTCTCGGAGAACCGCTGCTCGCGATGCGGGTGGTCGTCCTCGCGGTCGACGAACTCCAGCACCACGATGCCGTCGGCCAGGTTCAGCGCCGTCTCGACCGAATCGGTCAGCCGCTGCTTGGCGCGTCGCCTTGACCGTCAGCCGGTCGACGACCACCTCGATGTCGTGCTTTTCCTGCTTCTTCAGCTTCGGCGGGTCGGTCAGCGGATACACCACGCCGTCGACGCGGACGCGGCTGTAGCCCTGCGAGTTCAGCTTGTCGAACAGGTCGACGAACTCGCCCTTGCGGGTCCGCACCACCGGCGCGAGCACCTGGAACCGCAGGCCCTCGTCCATGGCCAGCACCTGGTCGACGATCTGCTGCGGCGTCTGGCGCGCGATCCGCTCCCCGCACACCGGGCAGTGCGGCGTGCCGGCCCGGGCGTACAGCAGGCGCAGGTAGTCGTACACCTCGGTGATGGTGCCGACGGTCGACCGCGGGTTGCGGTTGGTGGACTTCTGGTCGATGGACACCGCCGGGGACAGGCCCTCGATGAAGTCGACGTCGGGTTTGTCCATCTGGCCGAGGAACTGCCGCGCATACGCCGACAGCGATTCGACGTAGCGGCGCTGCCCTTCGGCGAAGATCGTGTCGAACGCCAGCGACGACTTGCCCGAACCGGACAGACCGGTGAAAACGATCAAGGCATCACGAGGCAGATCAAGGTCGATGCTTCGCAGGTTGTGCTCGCGGGCACCCTTGATAATCAGGCGCTCAGCCACCCGGTTCCCTTCCCGCAGACATAGTTCATGCCCATGCTATGTGCCCCCACCGACAAGCCGGATACCGTGAGCACCATGACAGTCGTCGACGACAACTACACCGGCCATGTGGAGCCCCGGACCGCGGCTCGTCGCAACCTTCCTGGCGCGTCGATCGTCAAGGTATCGGTGGGCCCGATGGACAACAATGCCTACCTGGTGACGTGTTCCCAGACGGGCGAGACGCTACTCATCGACGCCGCCAACGACGCCGAGATCCTGCTCGAACTGATCGAGCGATACGCCCCGAAGCTGTCGCTGATCGTCACCAGCCACCAGCACCAGGACCACTGGCTGGCGCTGGCCGAGGTTGCCAAGGCCACGGGGGTGCCGACCGCCGCGCACCAGCTCGACGCCGATCCGCTTCCGGTCAAGCCGGACCGCATCCTTGCCAACGGGGACACCATCAAGATCGGCGATCTTTCCTTCGACGTCATCCATCTCCAGGGCCACACGCCCGGATCCGTCGCGCTGGCTTTGGACGGCGCGGACGACGCCACGCATTTGTTCACCGGCGACTGCCTGTTCCCGGGCGGTCGTCGGCAAGACGTGGAAGAAAGGCGACTTCGAGCAACTGCTCGGCGATGTAACCCGCCGCGTGTTCAACGTCTACGACGACGCGACGGTCGTGTATCCGGGGCACGGCAACGACACCACGCTGGGTGCCGAGCGGCCCAGTCTGGACGAGTGGAAACAGCGCGGCTGGTAGTTCTCGGCTCAGGCCGGTGGAGTCCAGGCCACGGGTAATCGTTTGATGCCATGCACGAACGCCGAACGCAGAATCGCCGGCTCCTCGGTTGCAACGATGTCGGGGATCTGGTTGCGCAATTCCTCGAACAGAACCCGTATCTCACGGCGGGCCAGGTTGGCGCCGAGGCAGAAGTGTGCCCCGCCCGCGCCGAACCCGATCTGTGGGTTGGAGTCGCGGGTGACGTCGAACAGCCACGGATTACCGAACTTCCGCTCGTCACGGTTGGCGGAGTTGTACCACATGGAGACCTTGTCGCCGGCCTTCATCTTGGTGCCGCCCAATTCGAAGTCCTCGGTCAGATTGCGGCGCATGAAGATGATCGGGGAAGCCCACCGGACGATCTCCTCGACGGCGGTGGCGGCCACGCCGTCGAAGTCAGACCACCACTTCTGCCGCTCCTCGGGATAGCGGGTGAGCGCCACCATGCCGTGGCTGATCGCATTGCGCGTCGTCTCGTTGCCGGCGGCCGACAGCAAGATGAAGAACGAGGCAATCTCCGCCGACGTCAGGCGCTCGCCGTCGACCTCGGCTTGAACCAGGTTCGTGGTGAGGTCCTCACCGGGCCGCGCCCGCCGTTCCTCGGCCAGGTGCACGCCGTACTCCGCGAGTTCGGTGACTGCCTTGACCACCACGTCGAAATCACCGGACGCCTCGTCGTCTCCGGCTCCCAAAATCACCGTCGTCCAGTGGAAGACCTTCTGTTCGTCCTCCTCCGGGATGCCCATCATGTCGCAGATGATCTGCAGCGGCAGCGGACCGGATATCTCGGCGACGAAGTCGGCGTGCGCGTCGCGATGGTGGGCGGTCATGTTCGTCACGAGCCTGCGCGCGCGGTCGTGCACACTGTCCTCGATGCGAGCCACGACCTTGGGCGTGAAGGCACGGTTGACGATCTTGCGCAGCCGGAGGTGACGCGGGTCGTCAAGGCTGATCATCGAGCCCACGAACTCCGCGATCTCGGCGGGCACGTCGTTGAGCGACGTGCTCGTCGGGATCGAGCTGAAGATCTCGGGGTGACGGCTGGCATGGTGGATGTCGTCGAACGTCGTGAGCGCCCAATGTCCGGCACCCGCAGCGAAGCCGGCGAACTCGGGGACCTCGAAGAAGGTGATCGGCGATTCGCGCCGCAGCGTCGCGAACGCGCCGTCACGCCGGTCGTCGTCCCATTCCCAGAACTCGAGTGTTCCGAGGTCGATGTCGGCGAGTGGGACATCGGGAGGTGGGGCGCCGTTCTTGCGACGCGCGATACCGGCCGGGTTGACTGTCATCGTCATAACTGACCTCCCCGTCAACATGAGTGTGGCACCAGTACCCGGGAAGAGCTACAGGTGCTGGCCAGCCAGCCGACGGCTGGCGATTCGACGGACGACACCTGACCAGCGGTGACACGATACTGGCGTGGACGACACACGTTGTGGGTCGTGTGGTGCTCAGATGGCGGCTACAGCCAAGTTCTGTAGCGAGTGCGGCACGCCACTCGCACGGGCGGGACAAGCGGCGGAGTACAAGCAGGTGACGGTGCTGTTCGCCGACGTCGTTCATTCGATGGACATCGCCAGGCTCCTCGGCGCGGAGCGGCTGCGCGAGATCATGGCCGAGCTCGTCACGTGTGCCGGTTCAGTGGTTCAACGGTACGACGGCACGGTCGGCAGTTTCACCGGCGACGGCATCATGGCGGTATTCGGCGCGCCAAAAGCATTGGAGGATCACGCGATTCGAGCGTGCCTAGCCGCACTGGCCATCCAAGAGGAGACGGAACGGCTTGGCATCGACGTCACAGCGCGGGACGGCGTCGAGCTGCGACTACGCGTCGGCCTGAACTCCGGTCAGGTGATCGCCGGTGAAATCGGCTCGGCGCCTTTTGGATACACCACTATCGGTGAGCACGTCGGGTTGGCGCAGCGGATGGAATCGGTCGCTCCGCCGGGAGGGGTGATGCTCAGCTCGTCCACCGCACGACTCGTCGATGGCTTCGCTGCTTTGGGCGAGCCAGAGTTGGTTCATATCAAGGGTGCCGATGAGCCGGTCCCGGCCCGCCGCCTACTGGGCATTCGTCAGGACCGCGCTGTCGGGCGTGCTGAATCGAACCTGGTCGGTCGGCGATGGGAGATGTCCGCCGTTGGGGGTGCTGGACAGGGCAATTGACGGCTACGGCGCCGTCGTCGGCATTGCGGGGCCGCCTGGTATCGGCAAGAGTCGCCTCACGCGCGAGGTTGCGGCCATGGCTTCACACCGTGGCATACAGGTTTTCACCGCTTTCTGCGAATCGCACACCAGCCAGGTCCCGTTCCACGTCGTCACGAAACTGTTCCGGGCGGCTACTGGCGTCGAAGGCCTCGATACGGGCAGCGCCCGCGCACTCGTCCGGACGCAAAACCGCGATGCCGAGCCCGAAGACATCGCGCTCTTCGAGGACCTCCTTGGCATCGGCGATCCAGAGGCGGAGCTACCGCGGATCGATCCGGATGCACGTCGACGGCGGCTGACTGCGTTGGTGAACGCCGCGTCGTTGGCCACTCAAACCCCGGCGGTCTACGTCATCGAAGATGCCCATTCGATCGACGAGTCCCGCGAATCACTGTTCGCCGACTTCCTCACCGTGGTTCCGCAGACGCCCTTGCTCACGCTGATCACCTACCGGCCCGAGTACCGCGGCGCACTGGCGCAAGTGCCAGGAGCACAAACCCTGGCCCTCGCGCCGTTGAGCGATCCGGAGACTACAGCCGCGCACTATGTTGTGCGCGTCCGATTGGCGAGTCCATGCCGACGAGCCCGGTGCCCATTACGAGGAGTTGCGGGACCTGTGCCTGCTCGCCGGCGACAAGACCTCCCTGGCCATCGGCATCATGGGGCCGATGGCGGTGCATACGCAGCGTGGCGAGGTGTCTGAGGCGCGGCGACTGGCGTCTGAACTGATCACGCTGCTTGACTCGATCGGTGACCCGTCTCTGACCGCTCAGGCGGGATTCAGCGCGATCGCCGTCAAGGTGCAATTTGGCGAGATGGACGAGGCAATGCGCTGGGCACAAGCCACCATCAACTGGGCGGACGGCGATCCGGCGAAGGGCAACCTTGTTTTTGCATCGCCGTTGGCGGTGGCGTTGGGAATGCGCGGGATCGCTCGATCATGGTTCGGCCATCGCGGATGGCGTGAAGACCTCGACCAGGCAGTTGCGTTCGCCGAACAAAGCGCCGAGCCGCTGACGCTCGCCGTGACCATGTCATGGAAATTTGGAACGGGAGCTTGGAACGGCGCGCTCCGGGCTGACGACGCCGCCGTACGCATGACCGAAAGCGCGCTGCGGACCGCCGAGGCGTCCGGCGACGAGTACGCGGTAACCATGGCCAAGTGGTCGCTGACCAGTGTGCTGCTGCTTCGACGCGCGGCAGGTGATCGGCGCCGCGCGCGTGAGTTGCGTCCCCAGCTCGGCAATATCTTCGTGCACCATGCGGATCATGGGGGCGGAACTCCCGATTCTCGACGTGTACGTGGCACGGGAAGAGGCCAGAGACGGCGACCGCGACGACGCCATCCCGGTAATCCGGAAATCAGTGAACACCATGGCTAATCGCGGCCAGGTCGGCTACTACATCCCAGCATTCGGCGTGCTGGTCGAGACACTGCTCGACCGCGGTTCTGAAAGCGACATAGCCGAAGCCGAGGATGCGATCGCCAGACTAGAGGCGGCGCCCGCCGACGGATCGGCCATCCGCGACGTCTGGCTGTTGCGAACGCGCGCTCTTGTGGCGCGTGCCCGCGGAGACGAGGCCGGCTACCGCGACCACCGGGATCGCTATCGCTCAATGGCGACTTCGCTGGGTTTCGAGGGACATATGGACTGGGCGGAGGAAATGCCATGACGCCCCCTGCCCTACGCTGATTCGCGTCGGTTGGTGAGGAGATAAGGATGAACGAGGAGCAGTTCAAGAAGGCGCAAGAGCGGCGCCGGCTTCATCGCAGCGCTCGACCAGAGCGGCGGCAGCACCCCAAGGCGCTGAAGCTGTACGGCATCCCCGAGGACGCCTACTCCGGCGACGAGCAGATGTTCGACCTGGTGCACGAGATGCGCGACCCGCATCATCACCAGCCCGGCCTTCGACGGCGACCGCATCATGGGCGCCATCCTGTTCGAGATGACGATGGACCGCCAGATCGAGGGCCGCCCGACCGCCGACTACCTGTGGAACGTCAAGCGGGTCGTGCCGTTCCTCAAGATCGACAAGGGGCTGGCCGACGAGCAGGACGGCGCGCAGAGTGATGAAGCCGATGCCCGGCCTCGACGACCTGTTGGATCGCGCGGTAGCCAACGGCGTCTTCGGCACCAAGGAGCGGTCGGTCATCAAACTGCCCGGTGCCGGGCCTGGACGCGGTCGTGGCGCAGCAGTTCGAGGTCGCTGCAGCAGGTCCTCGCGAAGGGCCTTGTGCCGATCATCGAGCCTGAGGTCGACATCAAGAGCCCGCGCAAGGCGGAAGCCGAAGACCAACTGAACGACGCGCTGCTCGAGGGCGTCAACCAGCTCGGCGACGATCAGGTCGTCATGCTCAAGCTGACGCTGCCCGACACCGACAACCTTTACAAGCAGCTCGTCGATCACCCGAAAGTGCTTCGGGTGGTGGCGCTGTCCGGTGGCTACAGCCGCGACGAGGCCTGCGAGAAACTGGCCCGCAACAACGGCGTCATCGCGAGCTTCTCGCGGGCGCTGACCGAGGGGCTCACCGCGCAGCAGAGCGACGAGGAGTTCAACGCCACGCTGGATGCTGCGATCGCCATGATCGCCAAGGCGTCGAGCACCTGAGTTCGGTTCGGGGCCCCGCGGCGGCGCTTGATCGCCGGCGCGCTGCCCGCCCTCGCCTTTCCCGCCCCGTCGTGGTGGTGGTTGGCCTGGGTCGGCCTGGTCCCGTTACTGCTCGTTGTTCGTAAGGCGCCGTCGCGCACTGGGCGGCGCTGCGCGGGCGTGGATCGGCATGGCCGGCTATGTGCTGGCCACCCAGTACTGGCTCGTCGGACAGCGCCGGGCCGCTGTTGGCGGTGCTCGCCGCTGGACTCGGCGCGCTATGGCTGCCGTGGGGCTGGGCAGCGCATCGGCTGCTGTCGGACCAGGCGACCACGCGCCGCATGCTGGCCGCCGTCGCGATCCTGCCCAGCGCGTGGGTGACCGCCGAGGCCGTGCGGTCCTGGGAGCGACTCGGCGGGCCGTGGGCGCTGCTGGGCGCATCGCAGTGGAACCAGCCGTCGACGCTGGCCTCGGCCTCGTTTGGCGGCGTGTGGCTGACCAGCTTCCTCATCGTCGCGGTCAACACCGCGGTTGTCGGCGTAATCCTGCTGCGGTCCGGTCGGGTGGTCGCCGTTGCGATTGCCGTCGGGCTGGCGGCGGTCGGTCCGGCGTGGTTTTGGTTCGGACCCGCAGCCGCTGCCGGCTCGACGGTCCGGATCGCACTCGTGCAGCCGGGAGACATCGAGGACGCGACCGCGCGGCAGGCTGCAGGCGAGTCGCTCACCGCGACGCTCACCGGCCGCCGCGTCGATCTTGTCGTGTGGGGTGAAAGCAGCGTCGGGGTCGATCTCGCCAGCCATCCGGAGGTGTTGGCCCGCCTCTCCGAGCTTTCCCGGCGGGTCGGAGCCGACGTGCTCGTCAACGTCGATGCGCCGGCACCGTCCGGCGGAATCTACAAGTCGTCGGTGTTGATCGGGCCGGACGGGTCACGCGGCTCGTACTCGAAGACCCGGCTGGTGCCGTTCGGTGAGTACGTGCCGCTGCGGCCGTTGATCGGCTGGGCCACCCGGCACACCAAGGCGGCGGCCGAGGACCGGCGCCGGGGCGATGGGCCGGTCGTGCTGAATGCCGGCTCGCTTGCAGTCGGACCGTTGATCAGTTTCGAGACGACGTTCTCGGACCTGGCCCGCCGGGAAGTGCAGCTGGGCGCAGAGATGTTGGCGTATCAGAGCTCCACGTCGACGTTTCAGGGCAGCTGGGCACAACCGCAGCTGGCGAGCATGGTCGCCGTGCGCGCGGTCGAGGTGGGCCATCCGGCAGTGCACGCCGGATTGTCCGGTGTCAGCTCGGCATTCGACGCGCGTGGCCGAGAACTCGGCTGGTTCCCGGCGGACGAGCGCGGTGTGCTCGTGGTCGATGTTCCGCTCGGCTCGCAGACCACCGTCTACCAACGACTTGGAGACTGGGTGCTGGGGCTGGCGTTCTCGGTCGTCGTCGGTGCCGGTGCGGTCGCGGCGCTCAGGGAGTGGTGTGCACGATCAGCACGTCGGTCTTAGACCGGCGCGCGACGTTCGCGGGCACCGATCCGAGCAGCCGGCCCGCGATCGTGCTCAGGCCAACGTTGCCGACCACCAGAAGGTCCGCGTTGACTTCCTCGGCGAGGTCGACGAGCGCGTCCACAGGGGCGCCCACGACGGCCTTCTCTTCGACGTTCTTCGCCCCGGCCTGGTGTGCGCGGTCACGGGCCTCACGCAGGATGGCGTAGATGGGCGCGTTTCCGGCCATCTTGTAGCCCTCGTCCTTGAGCACGTCGGCGGCGTGCTGATCTTCACTCTGGGGGAAATACGCCGTCGCCACGACCACCTTCGCGTCCGACCCGGCGGCGATCTGGCCGGCCTTGTCCACCGCGCGCAGCGACGAATCCGATCCGTCCGTGCCGACCACGATGGTCGTATAGCCGCTCATTCATACCCTCCCAGTGTCAGTTGCCACGCCACCCGAGACAGTAACCCGTTGCCCGACGACCAGGGGTGCGATTCACGACACCCGTTCGTGCGGTTGGCGAAAACAAAGCAGGTTCTACCGGCACCGATGGTAACTGGCGGGGCCGCTGCGATCCTCCCCACAGTGACCGACGTGACGCGGTCGACAATTCGGCGACGGGCGTCGCAACGGCACTGCCGACGTGACCCAGATCAACAGTGGCACAGCGCTAATCCGGCCTCACGCAACCGTGCCGACGAACGCACCACGGCCCCAAGGGAAATCGTCGTAGGCCCGATGAGGCGTGCAAAACGACAGCCGCAACCGGCTTTCGGCGAGCGCCAAGGGTTTGCACAGGTTACCGTTTTGCCGTCGGGGGTACCCACACGCCATGGCTGCGCAAAGCGCCGCGGACTTCGTCCCCGACACACACGATCTGGACGAGCTGTCGACCGCCGCTCAGAGCTGCAAGGGCTGCGACCTGTACCTGAACGCCACCCAGACGGTGTTCGGCGAAGGGTCACCGGACGCCGAAATCATGCTGGTCGGCGAACAACCCGGCGACCAGGAGGACAAGGCCGGAGCGCCGTTCGTCGGACCGGCGGGCAAGCTGCTCGACAAGGCGCTGGCCGCCGCCGACATCGACCGCGACCGGCTCTATGTCACCAACGCCGTGAAACATTTCAAGTTCACCCTTCCCGAGCGCGGCAAGCGCCGAATCCACAAGACACCCAGCCGAACCGAGGTGGTGGCCTGCCGGCCGTGGCTGTTGTCCGAAATGATGTCGGTGCAGCCGGACGTGGTTGTTCTGCTCGGGGCGACAGCGGCAAAGTCGTTGATGGGCAATGACTTTCGGTTAACCGCGCACCGAGGCGAGGCGTTGCACCTACCGAAGGCCGAAGAGACGACGAATCTTGACATCGATCCCGAGGTTGTGGTGTCAGCGCATCCGTCGGCGGTGCTTCGCGGGCCGCCCGAGGACCGAGAAAAGGCGTTCGACGCGCTGGTTTCGGATCTGCGGTTCGCGGCCGGGTTGCTGCCGCGTAAGACATGATGGTGTAGATGCACCTCACCGTCGATCGGGTCGTCCGGCTGCGGGACGGACGGTCGGTGGGTTTTGCCGAATTCGGCGCCGGCGAGGGTTTTCCGGTCGTCAACGCGCATGGTGGTCTTGCGTGTCGCCTCGACGTCGCCGCCGCCGATCCTGTCGCCGGCGAGTGCGGCATCCGGCTGATCTCCCCCGATCGGCCCGGCGTCGGGCTGTCCGACCCGAAGCCGGGCCGCACCGTGCTGGACTGGGCACACGACCTCGCCGAACTGCTCGACCAAATCGACGTCGACCACTTCGCCGTGATGGGCTGGTCGATGGGCGGACAGTATGCGGCCGCGGTCGGTCACGCGCTGCGGCACCGGGTCACTCGGGTGGCGATCATCGCGGGCGCACTGCCGCTCACCGAGCCGGGCGTGTTCGAGGAACTGCCGGCGATGGATCGCTTCCTCACGCGAATGTCGCAGCGCGCGCCGTGGCCGGCGCAACAGTGGTTCCGGATGATGCGGTTCGCGGCGCGCGTCGCGCCCGGGTTCTACGGCCGCCTCGCCGCGCGTGAGCTTGGGCCCGCCGACGGCGCGGTGATCCGCGACGACGGATTCGACACCTTCGCCCGGATGTCGCGTGAAGCGGCACGGCAGCTGCCTGGCGCCGTCGAGGAGTATCGGGCGTGGGTGCGGCCATGGGGATTCGCCCCGGAAGACCTCACGGTGCCCGTCGACGTGTGGGCAGGCACCCAAGACGAACTTGTCGATACCGGTTGGCCCCACCGGCTAGCGAAGCGAATTCCCGGCGCCACGTTAAATATTCGCGACGGTGGCCATTTCATGGCGCACCTGTACTACCGGGAGATCTTCGAGTCACTGCGCGGTTAGTACAGATCGACGCGACGGTCGGCGAGCAGGTCGACGTGCTCGGTGAGCTTCTTGTCGTGTGTGACCGTCAGGTCGATGTCGGCGATGGCCATCGCGGTGCCCGGGCCTGCGGCAGCCGCGACCCATCCGTCGGGGTCGATGATCGCGCTGCCTTCGGTCCACTGCTGGCCTCGTTCGACGCCGGCCCGGTCGCAGCAGGCGACAGCGAGCTTGTTGGTGCGCGCCGTCGACATCGCGGTGATGACCTCGCCGGGGCGCTCACCTTCGGGCCGCGGGAACAGCGGCCAGTTCACCGGGGCGGCGATCAGTTCCGCCCCGTCGAGCGCTGCCCGGCGAGTGAGCTCACCGAACTCCAGATCGAAGCAGACCATCACCGCGATATCGCCGTGTGTGGTCTTCACCACCGGGGGCAGCGCGTCGCCCGGTGTGAAGATCAGCTTCTCGCGGTCCCACAGGTGAGTCTTGCGATAGTGCGCCACGATGCCCCGCGCGTCGACCATGACCGCGCTGTTGTACAGCTTCCCGTCATCGCCCAGCTCACAGAATCCACCGACGACGACCGAATTGCCGGCTGCAGCAGCCCAATTGGCGAACGACTGGTTGTTCGCTCTGAGCGCGACCGCTCGTGCCTCGTCAGCGCCGTCGAACATGTAGCCGGATGTCGCGAGTTCGGGCAGCACAATGACGTCGGCCCCCGCGGCGACAGCCGCACGAATCTGTGCCTCGATAAGGTCGGCGTTGGCCGCCAGATCTCCGATCGTGGGAGCGAACTGCACGCACGCGATCCGGGTCATGGATCGACAGGCTACGGGACGACCGCGCCATCGGCGCCTTGGCCACTTTGTCCAAGCTGATGAGGCGGTTTGGACATTTCCGCCATGGTGTCGCCGCGGATGGCGGCGGATGGTGTGACGCGTGGAATCGCCTGCAGCCACCCTGATCGAAACCCGGTCGATCGACTACGTCCCGGAATACGAACGGCACGGGAAGGTCAGCCACCAGGGCCCGTTCTGGTTCGTCGGCAACTTCCAGCCGTTCACCCTCGCCCTGGGGTTCGTCGGGCCCAGCCTCGGATTGTCCCGGACCGAAATACGTTGCCGCACAATGCGGTTTGCCAGCAAACCGTGCCCTCAGGTGTAGAGCGTCTCGAACCGCTGAATTGAGCGCTCGATGTCGCCCTTCACCGCGCGCGCAGCCACGGCGCCGATGGGGCCGAACAACGGTCGGCCGCCCAAGTCGATCTTGACGGTGAACACGCAACCCGACGCAATCGGCGCGACCGTCATCTTGAGCGCGTACTTGGTGCCGCCCACGCCGTTGCCGGTCAATTCGAGCAGCCTGGGCGGGTCGAGTTTCCGCACTGTCCACGTGACCCGATTGCGCAGACCCTTGGCACCGGCGACGCCGACGAGTGTCGCCCCCTCGGTGAGCGCGGCAGGCACCTCGCCTCGCCATCCCTCATGCATCTCCAGCCAGTCCCCGAGTTCGGACAGGTTGGATGCATGCGCCCACGCATCCTCGGGACTCAGCGACAGCTCACGCGACAATTCCAGCTTGGCCACCCGCAAATGGTAGGCGGGGCCAAACCGACATCGGAGCGAGTGACGGGATTCGAACCCGTGTAATCGGCTTTGCAGGCCGGTGCCTAGCCACTCAGCCACACCCGCAACGGGATACGACCCTGCCATGGCGGCCGGCACCGGCCCAGCGTTTTGATCGCCGTGATCGCTACCGTTCAGACGTCTCGTCCATCGGAACTCCCACCGCGTCAACACCTTGTGGCCAACCCGCAGGCGAGTCCTCCCACGTCTCTTGCCGGCCATACGGCGTGAGATCGAGGAACGGATATCCCGGCGCCGAATGGTCCAGGCCGCGGGCAAAGGCCGAATAGGTATGGAACACCTCGTCGCCACGGCGCACGAACACGCTGGCTCCGGGCCAGTCCCCCCGGAGAACGTCGTCGCCAAACCCGGCGGCGTGCAACTCGTCGATCGACTTGTAGTTGTACTCGATCGGCACTCGCTTCGCATCAAGCGTCACGTGGTAGTCGTAGCTGAAGTCGTTGTCGCACGACGAGTACCACGGGAACGTCCACTCCGGATGCTTCCCCTTGTAGCGGGCGATGCTGGCGTACGGCGCGCGCGAGACCGCCGCGAACGTCACGCCCTTGGCATTCAGCAACGCGCGGTCCTTCTCGGTGAACGTGAGGTCGGCTGCCATCGTGCAGCTCGGGCAGCCCTCGTCGATGGCGTCGATCCACATGAAGTGGTGGATGTAGAGCTGGGGGCGTCCCTCGAACATGTCGATCAGGCGGAGTTCGCCGTCGGGACCCTCGAACACGTAGTCCTTCTCCACGTTCACCATCGGCAGCCGGCGCCGCTCCGCGTTGACGGCGTCCCGCAGATGGGTGACCTCGCGTTCGCGCGCCAGCAGTTTCTTGCGGGCGGCCAGCCATTCCTCGCGGGTGGCAACGTCGGGATAGGCGGTGGGAGTCGTGGGCATGGATATCACTCCTAGAAACTCGAATTGGGCCTCGATATATGGACTTCGCGGCGCGCCGAAAGTCATCGCACGACCGTCGCCGGGTTAATTTGTCCGCATGGATCTCTGGCTGGCAGCGGATCCGCCGTTCTTCGGCGGCCCCGGACAGGGCCCTCGGCAGATCGTCGAGCTGTTCGTCGCTTTCGGCCTGACCGCGCTGATCGGGCTGGAGCGCGAGCTTCAGGGCAAGAGCGCAGGAGTTCGCACCCAGACCATCGTCGGCACGGCTGCCGCGTTGATCCTGCTCGTCAGCAAGTACGGCTTTACCGATGTGCTTCAGGACGGCCTCGTCGTCGTCGACCCGTCTCGTGTTGCGGCCCAAATCGTCTCTGGCATCGGCTTTCTCGGCGCGGGGATCATTATCTTCCGGCGCGGATCGGTACACGGGCTGACCACCGCGGCCGCGGTATGGGAGTCCGCCGCGATCGGCATGGCTGCGGGCTCGGGCCTGCTGCTGCTCGCCGTCACGGTCACGGCGATGCACTTTCTCATCATCGTCGGATTCATGCCGCTGGCGAAGCGGCTGTCCGCTCGGCTCAGCGGGTCGGTCACCGTGCACCTCAGCTACGAAGAGGGCCGCGGCGTCATGAGTCGCCTGTTGCAGGCCTGCGACCGGCACCAGTGGCAGCTCACCGACCTGGCCGCGGACGCGCAGGGTGAACACCTCGGCGGTGAGGGTCGATCCGGCGTGATGCTGACGCTGTCAGGCAGAGGAATTCTCACCGCGCCGACAGTGCTGGCCGGCATCGACGGCGTGACCGCGATCCGCCAGATGGGCGACGACACCGACTAGCGGTGCTCGCCGTACCGAGGGCCGAACGCCCCGATCGGGGCCCCGCTGACGGCACCGCCTCCCGGACCGCCTTCGCCACCGCGGCGACCTCGAAGCCGTCGTCATCGGAGAGCGTCCACGCCGCGGGGATGCACTTCGCCACCAGCTCGGGGTTGAAGTTATAAAACGTCGCCGCAACGACTTCCGCGCCCACCGCGCCCATCGGCGCCGAGCGGGCCGCGAAGTACGGCGTTCGGCCCACCATGTCGATGGCGCCGAATCGCTCTGCGGCTTCCGGCACGAAATATGAGATGGAGTGAAGAGTGTCGATCGTCCGACTGAGCCGTCCCGCGGTGAACGCCTCCACAGGCCGACCCTAGCCCGGCCAGCTCAGGCGCCGACCTCCTGGTCGCCGAGCACGCCGAGCAACTTGAGCTTTCCGTAAGCCTCCGACGCCGGCGGCGCGCCGAGAATGACCAGCCGCTGATCGCCGTCCGCGGTGGCGAGGATCTCGCAGTCGACGGTGATGGGCCCGATCCGGGGATGGACCAACGTCTTGTGGTCCTCCCGCGGCAGGCCGACCTCGTGTCGCTCCCACATCAACCGGAACTCCTCGCTGCGCGCGAGCAACCCGTCGACGAGCGCCTCGACGTCGGCGTCGCCCCGACGACGCGACCACGTCGCACGCAGGTTCGCTACGCGGATGCGCGCCTGGCGCTCCCAGTCCTCGGGCGGATACATCGAGCTAACCGCCGGTTCGGTGAACCACTTCCACGCGACGCTGGCTTCGATGCCGGTGCCGAACGGCCGGAAGTCTCCCATCAACAGCATCGACAGTCGGTTCTGGGCCAGCACCACCTCAAGGTCCGAGCAGACGAACGCCGCACAGTCGTCGAGCTGATCAAGCACGTGGATCAGTGCCGGACCTACGTACGTCGACCCGCCGGTGCGTTCCGGCGCCGCGTGACCGGCGAGCCGGAACAGGTGATCCCGCTCGTCGAGCCCGAGCCGCAGCGTGCGGGCCAGCGCGGACAGCATGACCACCGATGGCTGCGGCCCACGCCGTTGCTCGAGCCGCGCGTAGTAGTCAACCGACATCCCGGTGAGCTGGGCGACCTCCTCGCGACGCAGGCCCGGCGCCCTCCGCCGCGGGCCGGCCGTCAGCCCCACATCGCCCGGCGTCAACGCCTGACGACGCGACCGCAGAAAGTCGGCCAGCCCATCGCGATCCATGACGCCATCTTCGGCCCGCAGCCGCTGCTGTGCCAGGGATCCCCGATCCCTGGTTCAACGGGTCTCTGGTCGTCGATTTGTCCGCGACGCATGCTGTTGCCATGCACACCACGAACCTTGGCACCCTCGGGACGACGTCGGCGATCGGACTCGGCTTGATGGCGATGAGCGACGCGTACGGCCCCAGCGACCGCGCCGAAAGCATCGCCACCATCCACGCCGCGCTCGATGCCCGCATCATCCTGCTCGACACCGGCGACTTCTACGGCATGGGCCACAACGAGATGCTGCTCGCCGAGGCACTGCGCGGACGTGACCGCGACGCCGTGCAGATCAGCGTGAAGTTCGGTGGCCAGCGCGAGCCGGACGGGTCGTTCCTGGGTTTCGACGCCAGCCCCGCCGCGGTGAAGACGTCCCTCGCATATTCGCTGCAGCGCCTGGGCACCGACCACATCGACGTGTACCGCCCGGCCCGGCTCGACACGCGGGTGCCGATCGAGGACACCGTCGGCGCCATCAAGGAAATGATCGACGCCGGATACGTCCGGCACCTCGGGCTGTCCGAAGTCGGCGCCGACACCATCCGCCGCGCCCATGCCGTGCACCCGGTCAGCGACGTGCAGATCGAGTACTCCCTGATCTCCCGGGGACTGGAGGGCGACATCCTCGACACCTGCCGCGAACTCGGCATTGGCATCACCGCGTACGGCGTGCTGTCACGTGGCCTGATCAGCGGTCACTGGTCACCAGACAATCAGGGCGGCAACGACTTTCGATCCCACAGCCCGCGCTTCAGTGGTGACAACCTCGACCGCAACCTCGCCCTCGTCGAGCGGCTGCGTGAAGTGGCGTCGCAGCTCGGCGTGTCGGTGGCGCAGGTGGCGATCGCGTGGGTGGGTGCCCAGGGCGACGACATCGTCCCGCTCGTCGGGGCCCGCACCCGCGAGCGCCTCGCAGAGTCGCTCGGCGCCGTCGAGATGCAGCTGACCGCCGAGCAGCTCGCCGCGATCGAGTCGGCAGTGCCGAAAGGCTCGGCAGCGGGCGATCGCTATGACGCCACGCAGATGGCGATGCTCGACAGCGAGCGATAGCGATCAGGCGGGCCGACGGCTCGCCCGATACGACGCCACCGTTCCGATGGCGGCCAGCACCGCGAAAGCGGCGAACGCCCAGCGCGCCGGCGTCGCGTCGCCGGTGTCGGTCATGTTGACGACCACACCGGCCAGCCCCGCCCCGAAAGCCCCACAGATCAGCTGAACGGTGTTGATGGCCGCGGCGGCGGCCGGGCCTTCGGCGGGGTCGTCGACGCAGCTCATCGCCCACGCGGACAGGTGCGGCCACGCGATTCCCACGCCGGTGCCGGTGATCAGCAGCGCCAGCGCCCAAACCGCAACAAGCGCGAGGGGTGCCTCTTCGTATTGGGTCACCGCCCCCAGCGCCAGCCCGACGGCCATCACCAACGGCGCGACTGCCACGGTCCGCGCGATCACCCGGTTGCTGCGCAGCGACGCGCTGCTGATCTCGCCGACGGTCCAGCCGATGGCCAGACCGGCGCCGAGGAATCCGGCCGCAACCGGTGTCAGGTGCGCCAGCCGTTGGCCGAACAGCGGCACGTACATGTCCACCATCGTGGCGGCCATCAGCACACCGAGCGTCAGGTAGATCCATTTCAAGGGCCCGGAGCCGAATGCGCTGGGCGGCAGCACTGCCGCGGGCAGGCGACGGTCGACGTACAAGAAGACCGCAATCAGCGCGGCCCCAAGGGCCAGCAGCGCAGCAGTAGCCCGTGCATCGTGCGGTACCCCGGCCACGCTGACTGACAGTGCGGCGCCGCCGAGCAGCAGCAGGGACCACACCGGTATCGGAGTGGGCGCGTCGTCAACACGGCTGGTTTCGCGACGCGCGGGCAGGGCGATCGGGACCAGGATGGCCATGGCAGCGGTCAAGATGACCAGCACACCGAATGCCCAACGCCACGAACTGAATTGGGCGAACAGGCCACCCGCCGCCGGGCCGACCAGGGTGCCGACGCCCCACATCGCCGAGACCAACGCCGACGCCTTGGTCCACAACGAACTCGGCAGCGCGGTGTTGATCACCGCGTAGCCCAGACCTGCCAGCAGGCCACCGGCTGCGCCCTGGACCGTTCGGCCCACGAGCAGGAGCTCCATGGTCGGCGCGGCCGCGCACACCAGGCTGCCGGCGCCGAACACGCTGAGGCCCAATAGGTATGACCACCGCGGCCCCAACCGCATCAGCAGCGAATGCACGGTGGTCGCCGCCACCACCGACGCGACCAGATACACCGTCGTCACCCACGCGTAGAGCCGCTGGCCGCCGATATCGGCGACAGCGCTGGGCATCAGGCTGATGGTCAGGAATTGGTTGGTCGCATAAAGCGCCACACCGCCGGCGAGCACGGTGGAGGCCCCAAGGTTCTTCGGGCCCAACAGCTCACGCCAGCTGCCCGTGGTAACCGTCGCGGTGTCAGTCACGCCCGTCACCGTATGAGCTCAACCCTTGTTGAGGTCAAGCCCGGCAAGGTGTCACTTCAGCCCGGCGGCATCCATGCCGCGCAGTTCCTTCTTCAGGTCATGGATCTCGTCGCGGATCCGCGCGGCCAGCTCGAACTGCAGATCGCGTGCGGCGGCCATCATCTGATCGGTCAGATCCTTGATCAGATCAGCGAGTTCGGCGCGCGGCATTTTGGTGGTGTCACGGCCCTCGAAGATGCCGGCGCTGACCGCGCGGCCGGGTTCGCCCTGTGCGCGACGGCCGCGAGAGGCGTTGCGACCCGAACCGCCCACCTCGACGTCGTCGGCCTCCCGGTACACCTGGTCGAGAATGTCGGCGATCTTCTTGCGCAGCGGCTTCGGGTCGATGCCGTTGGCCTCGTTGTAGGCGATCTGCTTGGCCCGGCGCCGCTCGGTCTCGTCGATGGCCTCGCGCATCGAGTCGGTGATGTTGTCGGCGTACATGTGCACCTCGCCGGACACATTGCGCGCGGCGCGGCCGATGGTCTGGATCAAGCTGCGCGTGGACCGCAGGAAGCCTTCCTTGTCGGCGTCGAGGATCGCCACCAGCGACACCTCCGGCAGATCGAGGCCCTCCCGGAGCAGGTTGATGCCGACCAGCACGTCATAGTCACCGAGCCGCAGCTGCCGCAGCAGCTCGACGCGGCGCAGCGTGTCGACCTCCGAGTGCAGGTAGCGCACCCGGATGCCCATCTCGAGCAGGTAGTCGGTGAGGTCCTCGGCCATCTTCTTGGTCAGCGTTGTCACCAGCACGCGCTCGTCGCGCTCGGTGCGCTTTCGGATCTCCCCGATAAGGTCGTCGATCTGGCCCTTCGTCGGCTTGACGACCACCTGCGGATCGACCAGGCCGGTCGGGCGGATGACCTGTTCGACGAACTCGCCGCTGGACTGGCTGAGCTCGTACGGGCCGGGCGTGGCCGACAGGTACACCGTCTGCCCGATGCGGTCGGCAAACTCCTCCCAGGTCAGCGGCCGGTTGTCGATGGCCGACGGCAGCCGGAACCCGAAGTCGACCAGGTTGCGCTTGCGGGAGATGTCGCCCTCGTACATGCCGCCGATCTGCGGCACCGTGACGTGCGACTCGTCGATGACCAGCAGGAAGTCCTCCGGGAAGTAGTCGATCAGCGTGGCCGGCGCCGAGCCGGCTGGACGGCCGTCGATGTGCCGCGAATAGTTCTCGATACCCGAGCAGAAGCCGACCTGGCGCATCATCTCGACGTCGTAGTTGGTCCGCATCCGCAGCCGCTGGGCCTCCAACAGCTTGCCCTGACCTTCGAGCTCGGCCAGCCGTTCCTCGAGCTCGGCCTCGATGGTGGAGATCGCGTGCGCCATCCGCTCCGGACCCGCCACGTAGTGCGTAGCGGGGAAGATCCGCAGCGAGTCGACCTTGCGCACGATGTCGCCGGTCAGCGGATGCAGGTAGTACAGCGCTTCGATCTCGTCGCCGAAGAACTCGATGCGCACGGCCAGCTCTTCGTACGACGGGATGATCTCGACCGTGTCGCCCCGGACCCGGAACGAGCCGCGGGTAAAGGCCAGGTCATTGCGGGTGTACTGGACGTCGACCAGCAGCCGAAGCAGCCCGTCGCGCGGCACCTCATCGCCGACCTTCAGCTCGACCGACCGGTCCAGGTAGGACTGCGGCGTGCCAAGACCGTAGATGCAGGACACCGACGCCACCACGACCACGTCGCGCCGTGACAACAGGCTCGACGTCGCCGAGTGACGGAGTCGCTCGACATCGTCGTTGATGGAGCTGTCCTTCTCGATGTAGGTATCGGTCTGCGCGATGTACGCCTCGGGCTGGTAGTAGTCGTAGTACGAAACGAAGTACTCGACAGCGTTGTGCGGCAACATCTCTCGGAGTTCGTTGGCCAGCTGGGCCGCCAGTGTCTTGTTGGGTGCCATCACGAGCGTGGGCCGCTGCAGCCGCTCGATCAGCCACGCCGTGGTCGCCGATTTGCCGGTGCCCGTGGCGCCCAGCAGCACGATGTCGCGCTCCCCCGCCGTGATGCGGCGCTCCAGCTCCTCGATGGCGGCCGGCTGATCGCCCGCGGGCTCGTGGTCGCTGACCACCTCGAAGTGACCGCCGGTTCGGAGGATGGCATCGACAGCGCGGTACTCCGAATGCGCAAGCACAGGGTGTTCGGTAGCGAAAGCCATATTCATCAGGGTAGAACCCGCCACCGACATGCACGATTCCCAGCGGTCCCGCGACGAACGTTCCTTACCACTCGAGATTTGCGGAAATTTTCGGGCGGTAAGGAACGTTCGGCGCCAAGATACAGGCCCTATCCTTGGCGTATCCACGCTCCCAAGCACGAAACGTTCGACCTGGTGGCTCGCACCAACACCGATCCGAAGGGCATCGTGCGGGCCGTCGACGTCTACACCGTCGAGCCGTGGGGCCTCTACATGGCGCGGGCCACCCCCGGCCGAGCCCAATTCCACTACATGGAGTCGTGGCTGCTGCCGTCACTGGGGTTGCGCGCGACCGTCTTCCACTTCAACCCGGGCCATGAGCTGGACCAGGACTACTACCTCGACGTGGGCCGCTACACACCGGGCCCGACGGCATGGCATTCGGAGGATCACTACCTGGACCTGGTGGTGCGCACCGGCGTCGGGGTCGAGTTGTCCGACGTCGACGAGTTACTGACGGCCGTCAGGCACGGCCTACTGACCCCCGAGACCGGTGAGCAGGCCGTGCAAACCGCCGTCTCGGCCATAGACGGCCTGTCCAGACACGATTACGCCCTGCACCGCTGGCTGGCCGGCAACGGCATGACCCTGCGCTGGCGCGACGAGTAGGCGGAGGTGGCCGCGGGTACGCCCCGGATATGACGTGGACCGCGCTTCCCGACGAGGTACGGGCGGCGCTGCGCGACGAGAAGGTGCCGGCGTGGCGGTCCCCGACGCTGGCGACGTTGACCGACAAGCGGTTCTCCGATCCCGAGTGGATCTTCGAACGCAAGCTGGACGGGGTGCGCGGCCTGGCGGTCCGCGACGGCGATCAGGTGCGGCTGCTGTCACGTAATCGCCTGCCGCTGAACAACACGTATCCGGAGCGCGTCGACGCATTGGCCAAACTGGACGCCACGCGCGTTGTGATCGACGGCGAGATCGTGGCGTTCGAGGGACGCACGACGAGACCATCACCGCGCTCCTCAACACCTTCCGCACGCTCGACATCCACCTCTACCGCCCCTTCTTCGACAGTGTCCTGGGCCGGGTGTTGATCGGCGCCGGTCACCCCAAGCAGGCCCGCCACCACCTGGACGCCGCGCTGGCGCTTTCCCGCGACACCGGGATGCACTACAACGACGCCGAATTGCTGCGGCTACGCGCCCATACCCACACCGATCCCGACGCCCGCCAAATCGACATTGGCGCCGCCCTCGAACTCGCCCGCCGCCAGGGAGCGACCCGCTTCGAACTACGCGCCGCCCTGGATGATTTCGACCTTCGCGGACAGCCCGCCCGCGCGGCTCTCCTCGACGCGGCCGGCCGGTTCCCCGGAGTCACACGTTGGCCGGAACTGGCGCGGGGGGCGGAGGCCAGCCTCTGTGAAGATTCGCCACGAATCTGACAGAGACGCGAGGCAATAGTGCACGTTCGGAATACGTCCACTCCGCCAGTAAAGCGGTGAAACAGTCTGTACGCCAGGGCTTTCCGATCAATACGGGATGCGAAAACATCGATCAGCGGTGAGCGCTCTTGGGCCCTCGGACCAACTGACTCCTTACGACCATTGTCGCTGACCCGCCGCGCTAGGGTTCGGGTGTGGGAACCGCGAGGCCCGGCCGGTCCCGAGTTGCCGTTGCCATCGCCGCGGCCGGTCTGATCCTGACTGCCTGCGACGAGCCGGCCGGATCGCAGTCGACCGCAACTCGGTCGGCGGCTGCGTCATTCGAATTGATGCCGTGCCCCTCGCCCGTCGTCGCCGGAATCCCCGGGCTCGAGCTCGGACCGGAGTTCAGTTGCGGCTACCTGACGGTGCCCGAGAACCGCGCACAGCCTGACGGGCGCACGATCAAGATCGGCGTGGCCAGGGCGAAAAGCCAGTCACCAGACCCGGGCCGCGATCCGCTCATCTACCTGACCGGCGGGCCCGGTGGGACGGCGATCGCGTCCGCGGCGCCGCTGGTGCAGCTGGGCATCAACCACGACCGCGACGTCATCTTTGTCGACCAGCGCGGCACACTGCATGCCGATCCGCTGTTGAGCTGTCCGGAGATCGACCAGTTCGTCGATGAGGCGACCGGCATGTCGATTCTCGCGGCTTCGACGGCGCAACGAGACCTCGACGCGGTTCGTGCCTGTCGTACCCGGCTGGCCTCGGCCGGCTACGATCTGAGCGCCTACAACACCACCGAGAACGCCGCCGATATCGCCGATCTGCGGACCGCGCTGAAGATCGACAACTGGCATGTATACGGCGTTTCGTACGGCAGTGACCTGGCGCTGCAACTGCTGCGCGACCACCCCGACGGCATCCGAAGCGTGGTGCTGGACTCCCTGTTCCCGCCGCAGACCAACGCGATGACGCAGTGGTGGCCCAGCGCCGCCGAAGGCTATCGGGCCCTGTTCGACGCCTGCGCGGCACAGCCCGGGTGCGCCGCGGCCCATCCGAACCTGGCCCACGACTTCACCACGACGGTCCAGCGCCTGACGAAAACGCCGCTGAGCGTTGATCTTCCGGCAGGGAACGGTCAGCCGGCACGACGGGTGGTGATCGACGGCTACACACTGGCCAATCTGGTGCTGTCGGCAAGCTTGACACGGGGCAGTTACGCCGCGCTGCCGCAGACCATCTCTGCGATCGCGAAGGGCGACGGAACCGCCGCGGCCAAAGCCGTGCTCGCCGGGATCCCGCCGACCGGATTGATCGGATACGGCCTGGCGTATGGGGTGTTCTGCCGCGAGAATGCGGCCTTCACCGACCCCGCCGCGATCCTGGCCGCAGCCCGCGACGCGCTGCCCGACCTGCCGACCGAAGTCCTGTCGTTGGAGCCGCAGGGTCCCCGGTTCATCGACGAGTGCGGGGTGTGGAATGTCGGCCGGGCGGACCCTGCGGTGCACAGGCCCACCAGCAGCGACGTGCCGGCGCTGCTGATCACCGGCACGTTCGACGCGGTCACGCCGCCGAGTCAGGCCGACGAGGCCGCCAAGACCCTTCCGCACGGCAAAGTGGTGCGATTCCCCGGTCTCGGTCACGACGTCTTCTCCGCGTCGGACTGCGGCCGCCAGATCGTCGCAGATTTCCTGAGTCGACCGGACAGCTACGACACCGGCTGCGCCGACGCCATGAAGCCGCCCACCTTCGTGAGCTGATGGTTATTGCTCTCGTCGAGAAGAAACCGTTCGGGGTAGTAGGTGTTGGCAGGAATACCGCACGCACGGACTACGTCCACTCCGCCAGTAATCAAAGACCTGCGGCGCCGGTGTCTGCATGTTGAACACGACGACGCCGGAAGCGTCTACCGCCACAAGGTCGTCAGCCGCGCCTTCAAGGGCGAAGACGATCCACGCGGCATCGAGGCGACATGGGTTATCGGCGCGCCGGCGGCCCGTGCCATCCGGGTACTCGAACGATTGCAACCGTTCCTAGTTACTGAGCAGGAGTGAGTCCTGTGCGGCCCGAACGGTGTTGGCCGCTGGCGGTGGGTGTTTTCCGGGGGACCGGCATGCCTCGTGGTGGGCGTGTCGGTGGGCCGGAACTACCGCTCCGTCGTGGTGTGGCGCTCGGCTGATGGTCAGGCCTGGCCGGTGGTGTGCCCGCAGCGGTCCACTGTCCGCTGCGGGGCCCTGCCGGCCGTCGCCTGATCGCCAAGCCAAGACCACGTCTGCCGATCGCGACCGCCGCCCCGTGGTGACGGGTCACGGCGGCCGGGTCGGAAGTCTGCTGCTGCAAGGGTTTGCGCCAATGTTCGGCGCCCCACTTACTGGTGTAGGCGGCGTCCACCCCGATCACCGCGATCCCGCGCCGGGCGGCCATGCTGATCAGCCTCGTCCGGAACCTGGCGGTGGGAATACCGGCTACCGTGCGGCGCAGTCGCTTTCCGCGTTGCCCGCGGCCGAGGGTTTCCCGGCCGGTGGCGCGCGGGTCAGCGAAGTTGAGGTTCTCCACCACGATCGCACCGCAGCCGGTGAGCTGGGCGCGGTCGAGCAGATCGGTGATGGCCGCGCGCACCCGGCCGTCGCGCCGTGACGCCCTCAGCCCAGCGGTCACCGCCTCGATGCTGACCGGCTCACCGATCGGATTACCGGAGCCATCGAGCACACAGGCGGCCAGGTGGCCGTCGTTGAGATCGATACCTAGAACCGGGCCGGTACGCAGCTCGTCGATCGTGGGCGCGGTGGCGGTCGCATCCTGTTTCCACGACGCGTCCAGATACCAGCGGCCCCGATCCGGGTCGTAGCTGATGTCGTAACGCACCGCCCGCCGCGCCGCCACCCGCGCCAACCAGTCGTCTGCCCGGTGGGTGAATCCTACCGGCGCGGCGATCTGGACGTGCGAGCCGAACTGGGCGGTGAGGGCGGCGGGTACCTTGACCCGCAGCTGTCCTTGCTCGTCGACGCGGATGGTCTCGTTACCTGCGGCCTTGCCCGACTCACCGTCGGCAGTCAAAAACATGCGCGCCGCATCCCACTTCTGGCGCCATTGCTGTTCGTTCATGTCGGTGGCATCGAGGTGGCTGCGGTTGCGCCACAACCGTTTCCCACCCACCGTGATCGACGGATGGCCGGCAGTCACAGCGTCCTCGGCGGTGGCCAACCTGCCTCGCAACACGGCCAGGCGGCGAGTCTTGACGAACCGCTCGGCCGCGCTGCGATACCCACGACGCCGGCGCCGCGACCGGCCCCGGTTGGCCTCGTCGCCGCCGTCGACCGGGCCAGTTCACCGGGACGCAGTGCGCACCGCTGCTCGAGCACCTCCACCGCGGCGCGCAGATCCCCTACGCGGGCGGCCAAACCGCGCGTCCCCAGCTGGTACTGGTCCTCCACTGCGCGCGTGATCGCCCCTGCCCACCGTGACGACGACGCCGCCGTGACGGCCTGCTTACGCTCCGCGCGCCACAGTGCCTGGGTCGGGCGATCCAGGCGACCCAATCCAACCCGCTCGGCCAGCTCACCGCGATACAGTCCGCCCAACAGAACCCCGATCGCGGTCAGCGCCTCGGCTTCCTCGACCGTCAGACGTATCCGAGTCCGGATCCGCACCCCCGCCGGAGCGCCCGCCACCACTGGATCACCGATCCGACGCAGCGACCGCCCCTCAGCCATGCACCACATCCTGGCAGCCACCACCGACATCAACATCGATCACCACACCGACACCGCTCACTAGCGCGCGGTATCAATCACTTCCGCTCACTATCCGGCCAGCAGGCGCCAACCCTCCGAAACGGATCTGCTGTTCGTCAACGTCTCGACCTAGCCGCCGCGAACATGGCGCGCCTAACCATCGACAACCACCAGCTACGACAACAACTTGAGCAAGCTCACCGAATCACCAACATCACGGCCCGAAACACCCATGATTGACCTGCCCGATCCCACCTATTCAAGCGGTCAACGGTCAATGCTAAACACTGTCCATAACATCTTCGACCTGCTGCACGTCGACGGGAAGGACACCCGCGCACTGCCGTTGACATGGCGGAAACGCCTGTTGCGCAACTCGTTTCAATTCAGCGATCCGCTGCGCTACACCACGCACCGGGTACGAGACGGTGAGGCCGCCTACCGCGCGGCGTGCGAGCGTGGCGACCAGGGCGTCATCGCCAAGCTGGCCGAGGCTCCCTACGAGGGCAGGCGCTCGACGGATTGGCTCAAGCTCATCGTCGGCTACACCGCGCCCAAGGGCAGCCGGGTCGGGCTCGGCGCGCTTCTGCTCGGCTACTACGACGGCGACGACCTCGTTGACGCCGGCAAGGTCGGCACCGGCTTCGATACCGCGACGCTGCGCAGCCTGCACAAGCGACTGTCACGCACCGAACAGGATGCGTCGCCGATCACCCGCGGGCGGGTGCGCGAGCCGGGCGCGCACTGGGTACGTCCGACACTCGTCGCGCAAGTGGCATTCGGCGAGTGGACGCGCGACGGCAAGCTGCGCCACCCCCGCTACCTGGGCCTGCGCACGGACAAAAGCCCCGCCGAGGTGGTCAGGGAGACGCGCTGATGCCCCGGATCAAGGTTGACATCACCCACCCGGACCGGCTGCTGTTCCCCGCCGACGGCATCACGAAGGGTGAACTGGTCGATTACTACGCCGCAGTGGCCGAGGTAATGGTGCCGCACCTGAAGGGCAGGCCCCTGACACTGTGGCGGTACCCCCGCGGAATTGACCAGCAGGGATTCGTCCAGCAGGACTTCGCCGGCACGTTGCCGGACTGGATGGGGTCGGCAGAGGTGGCCAAGGAAGGCGGGACCGTCGTGCACCCGATCGCCGACCGCCGCGAGGCCGTGGTGTGGCTTGCCAACCAGAACTGCGTCACGCCGCACTGCTGGCTGTCACGGCGTGATCGACTGGAGGACCCTGACCAGATCGTCTTCGACCTGGACCCCTCCACCAGCGATTTCGCCGCTGTGCGGGCGACTGCCCGGGCTTGTGCCGATGTGCTGGACGATCTCGGCCTGGCGTCCTATCTGAAGACGACGGGATCGCGCGGGCTGCACGTCGTGGTGCCGATCAGCCGCGGGCCCGACTTCGACACGGCGCGGCAGTTCGCCCGCGATGTCGCCGGCGTCGTCGCCGACGACGATCCCGCCCACCGCACGGTCGAGCAGCGCAAGGACAAACGCGGCGACCGGATATACCTCGACGTGATGCGAAACGCCTACGCGCAGACGGCGGTTGCGCCGTACGCGGTGCGCGCCGGCCGGGGCGCCCCGGTGGCCACGCCGCTGGCGTGGGACGAGCTGCGCGGCCGTGGCCTGCGGGCCGATCGGTTCACGATCCGCGACGTACCGAAACGGATTGCCGAGCAGGGCGATCCGTGGGCCGACATGCGCCGGCACGCCCGCTCGCTTACGCGCCCGATGCAACGTCTGACGAAACTTCGTGCCTGAGCCCGGGTAACACTTGAGCGTGCCTCATCGATTTGCTGGTGATGGCAACAAAATGCGGCTGACCGGCAACGGCATGACTCTCATTTGGCGAGGGTTGTAATGTCGGATGTCATGAGCTCCACCAAGCGCGGATGGTTGACAATGGCCGCCGTGGCAGTTGTCGCGGTCGGCTCCCAGTTAATTCCGCCGACGGCGCTGGCCGAGCCGGATGCCACCGAGACCGAGCTGCCACCCGCTCCCGATCAAGGGATACTGCACAACATCATCTACCGCGCCCGCATCGATGGCGTGTCCCGCGGTGCGACGATCACCTACTCCGCCGAAGGCGATCAGGTCCAGACGGCGAACCCGACCATGGTGCCCGGCCGAACATTCGAGGCCAATGCGGTGCTGCCGGCGTCGGGCGTGGCGAACATGCGGGTGGCCATCGAGTGGCCGTACTCCGCGAACCTGCATTGCGAGATCCTGGTGGACGACGCGGTGGTCGCGCAGGCCGACGACTTCATCGCGCCTCGTGTCCTGCCGCAGCGGGACGATCCCGATTACGGCGCAATCACCTGTGAGGCGCCGGTGAGCGGCGTCGCGAACACCATTCCCGCCGACCCGGCCGCACCGCCCGCCGAGGGCACACCTCCAGGCGAACCGGCGCCGCCGGTCGACCCGGCCCTGCCACCGGCCTGACGGCTAGGGCCGCCAGCCGGTCGAATCCGCCCACTCCCACGCGCGCACGTAAGCGTCGTCGAACCACGGCTCTTTGGCCTCGGGATAGTCCTGGGCCTCCTGCGCCTTGCACTTGACCGCGACGTACTCCGACTGCACATCGGGATTGGCCTTCAGCCAGTCGCGGAACAACAACGCGAACTGCTGGCCAGGCCAACCGTCGACCCGTACATGGACGTTGACCGGTCGACCGGGGTCGGCGGCGCCGTGAAGTCTCTTCTGCCACAAGGCCGGATCGTCGGTGTGCGGCGTGTCGCCGCTGATGTGCTCGACGCGCGGGTAGCCAACGTCGGCCAAGGCGCCGGCGAGCTCGTCGGCGACGTCGAGCGACGCGACCGTGAGTTGGATGTCTACGACATCCTTGGCATCCAAGCCGGGCACGGCTGTGGAGCCGATGTGGTCTACGCGCAATACCTTTGGGCCGCAGGCGGTTTGAATACGATTGACGATTCGTTGTGCCTGCTCGGGCCATTCGGGGTTGTACGGCACCAACTTCCACGGGTAATGCACAGCGCGCCTGTTGCGAATGTTGTCCGCCAGGGGCAACACCCGTCGATACCAGACATCGCGTGCCTGCGCGACGAGCTCATCCTGTGAACCCGAATTGTCCAGCAGCACATCGGCAATGGCTCGGCGGGCCTCCTCCGGCGCCTGAGCCGCGATGCGCGCCCGTGCGTCAGCCTCATTCATCCCACGGTTGATCAGCCGCTCGACCCGCGTCTGAGGGTCTGCGGTCACCACCACCACGAGCGGAAACATCGGCGCCATCCCGGTCTCGACGAGCAGCGGGATGTCCTCCACCACCACGGCGTCGTCGGGCACCGATTCGATGATCTCCAGGCGCCGCTGACCGACCAGCGGGTGCACGATGGCGTTCAGCTTGGCCCGCTGGTCGTCGTCGACGAACGCCTTGGCGGCCAGCGCAGGCCGGTTCAGCGCGCCGTCCGGCAGCAGGATGTCGTCGTCGAATGCCTCGACCAGCTGCTTAAGCCCCTCGGTCCCGGGCTCGACGACCTCGCGGGCGATGACGTCCCCGTCGACGATGATGCCGCCACACTCGTTGAACGTCGCGGACACCGTCGATTTACCGGCGCCGATACCGCCGGTCAGACCGATGCGCAGCATCCGGCAGGCCGGTTAGGCGCTGCCGGCGAGCTTCTCCCGCAGTGCCGCGAGCTGGGCGTCGCTGGCCAGCGACCCGCCGGCCTGCGGCTCCTCAGAGCGCGGTGCGCCGTTGGACGACGAAGGCTTGGCAGCCTCCTCGGCCTCGGCGGCGGCGAACTTCTCCATCTGCGTGGTGTGCATCTTGTGCCGGCGCTCGGCCTCGGCGTAGCGGGACTCCCACTCCTCGCGCTGCTTCTCGAAGCCCTCGAGCCATTCGTTGGTCTCGGAATCGAAGCCCTCGGGGAAGATGTAGTTGCCCTGCTCGTCGTAGCTGTCGGCCATGCCGTACTTCGACGGGTCGAACTCCTCGGTGTAGTCCTCGTTGGCCTGCTTGAGGCTCAGCGAGATGCGGCGACGCTCCAGGTCGATGTCGATGACCTTGACCATCGCGTCGTCGCCGACCTGCACCACCTGGTCCGGCACCTCGACGTGGCGCTCGGACAGCTCGGAGATGTGCACCAGGCCCTCGATGCCCTCTTCGACGCGGACGAACGCGCCGAACGGCACCAGCTTGGTGACCTTGCCGGGCACGATCTGGCCGATCGCATGGGTACGGGCGAAGTGGCGCCACGGATCTTCCTGAGTCGCCTTGAGCGACAACGAAACCCGCTCGCGGTCCATGTCGACGTCGAGCACCTCGACCGTGACCTCGTCGCCGACCTGGACGACCTCGGACGGATGATCGATGTGCTTCCAGGACAGCTCGGAGACGTGCACCAGGCCGTCCACACCGCCGAGATCGACGAACGCGCCGAAGTTGACGATCGAGGACACGACGCCCTTGCGGATGGCGCCCTTCTGCAGCTGGTTGAGGAACTCGCTGCGCACCTCGGACTGGGTCTGCTCCAGCCAGGCGCGGCGGACAGCACCACGTTGTTGCGGTTCTTGTCGAGCTCGATGATCTTGGCCTCGATCTCCTTGCCGATGTACGGCTGCAGATCGCGGACGCGACGCATCTCGACCAGCGAGGCGGGCAGGAAGCCGCGCAGGCCGATGTCGAGGATCAGGCCGCCCTTGACGACCTCGATGACGGTGCCCTTGACGGCCTCGTCCTTTTCCTTGAGTTCTTCGATGGTGCCCCAGGCGCGCTCGTACTGGGCGCGCTTCTTGGACAGGATCAGGCGGCCTTCCTTGTCCTCCTTGGTGAGGACCAGGGCTTCGACCTCATCGCCGACGGAAACGACCTCATTGGGGTCGACGTCGTGCTTGATGGAGAGCTCACGGGAAGGGATGACGCCTTCGGTCTTGTAGCCGATGTCGAGCAGGACTTCGTCACGGTCAACCTTGACGATCGTCCCTTCGACGATGTCGCCATCGTTGAAGTATTTGATGGTTTTGTCGATGGCGGCGAGAAAGTCCTCGCTCGAGCCGATGTCGTTGACGGCTACTTGTGGCGAGGTGACGGAGGGACTTGGCATGTGGTGGGTTGCTCCGGACAGGTTTGGTTGTAGGGACAATTGTTATTGGTGTGACCCGCGATCGAAGCACAGACGGGTACTGATCAAGGCTACTCGACTGTGGACATGCTGGACAAACCCGGTCCCCGGAGCTGGTGGATCATGATCAGCGCCGAAAAGTAACGCCAAGGCGGAAAATCGCCCCGAATCGCGCCGTGGTGTTACACGCGGCGAACCAATTCGCGCGGCTACCCTGCGGTGGTGACATACCCCGGGCTGCCCAAAGAGTCCGCAAAGTCGGGGCGCCGCTCGGCGTGATCATCGTGCTCGGCACCGTTGCCGGCCTGATCGTCATCGGGCTGACCGCGTCAACCCCGTCGGCACGGCGATCGGGTTCGTCCTGTCCAGCGTGGCCATGACGGTCGTCCTGCTGGCCTACCTGTGGTTGGACCGCTGGGAACCGGAGCCGCCGCGGCTGCTGGTGCTGGCATTCCTCTGGGGAGCGTCGGTCGCGGTCGTCGTTTCGGCGATCCTGGGCTCTACGCTCGAATCGCGATCAATGGCGGCGAGACGGAGATCAGAGCCCGGTTCCGTCGTCGCTGGGCGCGCCCATGATCGAGGAGGCGGCCAAGGGCCTGTTTCTGCTGCTGATGATGACCGGCCGCCGCCGCAACGAGCTCAACTCGATGACCGACTGCCTGGTCTACGCCGGGACTCATCGAGGCGGGGTTCACCTGGCTGGAGGACATCCTGTACATCGCCGGCGGCGAGTCGCTCGGCGATTCGCTGCTCACCGCCGCGATGCGGCTGATCATGGGGCCGTTCGCCCACTCGCTGTTCACCACGGTGTTCGGCATCGGGGTGTACTTCGCGCTGCAACAGCGAAACGCCATCGCCAAGATCGGCTACATCCTGCTCGGCTACATCGGCGCGGTGATCATGCACGGCTTGTGGAACGGCTCGTCGCTGCTCAGCACGGAGGCCTACTTCCTCGTCTACCTGTTGTGGATGGTGCCGATCTTCGGGCTGGCGATCTGGCTCGGCGTCGCCGAGCCGCCGCAGGGAGCAGCGCGTCGTTGCCGCCAAGCTGCCCGGCATGGTGCCGGCCGGCCTGGTCACGCCCAACGAGGCGACCTGGCTGGGCTCGATCCGCAACCGGAAGCTGGCCATCGGCGAGGCGGCGGTTCGGCGGAAAGCCCGCCGGCAAGGCGGTCAAGAATTTCGCCGACCAGGTGGTCGAGCTGGCTTTCGTGCACGACCGAATCGACCGGGGCTTCGGCGACCAGCGGGTGTTCGCGCTGCAGAAGAGGAGGCGTACGGGGTCCATGCGGCGCGGGCCACCACGCGAACGCTGCATATGTTGGCCGGGTACCGCAGCGCCCGGGTCTCCCCCCTAGTGCGCCGCCGAGTCCCAGCTGCGGCCGTAGCCGACTGACACCTCAAACGGCACATCCAAGGGGTAGGCGCCGCACATCTGGTCCTTGACCAGCTTTTCCAGCGCGTCCCGCTCGCCGGGCGCGACCTCGAACAGCAGCTCGTCGTGCACCTGCAGCAGCATCCGTGACTTCAGGCCGGCGTCCTTGAGCGCCTGGTCCACGTCGATCATC